>NZ_JBQFVZ010000001.1:0-1615900 GCF_056540025.1 Ruegeria sp. AP12 | reverse complement strand
GCCAAACAGTCGCTCGACAAGCTGCTGCCTATGATCGACTGATCAAACGGGTCGTAATCAAAATGCAAAGGGCGCCAATGGGCGCCCTTTTCTTTTTGCGTTTGAATGGGGGCTTTGCCCCCAAAACCCCAAGGATATTTGTGGCCAGATGAAGCGGGCGGAATGTGGTAATCTGGGTCGGAACCAAACTGTGCAGGAGGTCGGATATGGAAAAGGTAAATGGCATCGGTGGCGTGTTCTTCCGCGCGCGCGACCCAAAAGCGCTGAGCGCCTGGTACGAGACACATCTGGGCGTCAACCACTATGACCCCGCCCCCTGGAAGCAGCGCGAAGGCTACACGGTCTTTGCTCCGTTTGCTGAGGACACCGAGTATTTCGGCCGGGCCGAGCAGCAATGGATGATCAACTTTCGGGTCGATGATCTTGCAGCCCTGACTGAACAACTTCAGGCGGCGGGGATCGCTGTGGAAACCAACCCGGACTGGGACAGCGAGGTGGGCAAGTTCGCCCGAATTCACGACCCTGAAGGCAATCCGATTGAACTGTGGCAACCAAATCAATGAGATAGCGGATTTGTATGCCGTTGCATTCATGTAAGTATATGAAATAAAAAGAGAATTGATGTATTCGCTGGATCGCATATAGTCCGTGACACGGTACGGAGCGATCTATGACACCCATTCAGGACCACCCATTGCGCTATGCGTTGGCCAATGAGCTGCATGCGCGGCCCTTTCCGGTTGCTCAGGTGCCCTGCACGGTTGCCTTCCTTGCGATCAAAATGCCGGTTGATGCAGCCGGTCGGGACAAGAGCGACGATATCGCTCATTTGACGGATCTTCTGGATCGTCACGGGGCACCGCATCCGCAGCCCGCAGCAACGCATTATGCGGGCCAGATCGGTCGCCATTGGTTGAAATGGGAACAGCACACCGAGTTTGTCACCTACACGGCCATTACGCCGAACGTGAGCGACCGGGCGTTCAATCCCGCCGATTTTGAAGTCTTTCCGCCTGATTGGCTGATGTCCAGCCCCGGCCAAAGGGTGACCTCGGTTCTGATGCGCGTCGTACCGCGCCCGGATGACGCGCAGATCAGGGCGCAACTGCTGGACTGGTTCGAACCCGAGAGTCTGGCCGTTGCCGGTGTTCTGGATGGCGCGGCAATTTGCGCCAGTGATTTTCGCATCGATCCGGCCGGGCATATGCGCTTTGCCCTGTTTGTCTCGGACGGAACCGGCAACAGGCGCACCGGGCGGGTCATCCAGCGCCTGTGCGAAATCGAGACCTACAAGGCCATGTCGATGCTTGGCTTTGCGCGGGTTAAAACCCTGATGCCGCGCATTGGTGAGTTGGACAAACGGTTGTCCGAGCTGTTGGTCGAGATGACCGACGGCGGCAAACATCCCGACGATCTGCTGCCCGATCTTCTGACAACTTCAACCGAGTTGGAGACCTTGTCGGCCCGCTGTGCCTTTCGCTTTGGGGCCACCGGTGCCTATGAAGCCATCGTAAACCAGCGCATCGAGGTGTTGCGGGAAGAACGGTTTCAGGGTGGGCAGAGCTTTGCGGACTTCATGATGCGCCGATACGATCCGGCCATTCGAACCGTAAAATCCACCGAAAAGCGGCTGCAGACCTTGTCGGACAGGGCAATTCGGGCGGGTGATCTTCTGCGAACGCGGGTGGATGTAGAGCGCAGCGCGCAGAATCAGGCATTGCTGGAAAGCATGGATCGCCGCGCTGATCTGGCCCTGCGTTTGCAGCACACGGTCGAGGGGCTGTCGGTTGTTGCGATCAGCTATTATGCGGTTTCGCTGGTCAGTTACCTGTTGTTCCCGCTGACGTCCGCGGGGTTGAGCAAGGGCACATTGACCGCGCTGATAACCTTGCCTGTCATTCTGGCAGTGTGGTTCGCGGTGCGCCGGATTCGCAAGCGGTTGGAGTGAACGACGCTTGCGCAAGCCCTTGGGCTTTGTAGTAGTGGCCGGGCAGAAAGCCAATCGGAGCGTTCAAATGATCAGTGTTGTGTCGGCATGGCGGGCTGTGACCGCGATGTTCATTCTGAACGGTGCCCTGTTTGGCATCTGGGCGTCCCGTATTCCTGCCGTCCGTGACCACCTGCAACTCAGCCACGAAGACTTGGGCTATGGTCTGCTGTTCATGGCGGCGGGGGCAGTGTGTTCCTTTCCCATCACCGGGCGGCTGACCGACCGGTTCGGGGCAGTTGCGATCACCCGGATCATAGCCGTTCTTTATACCGGGTCCCTGATCCTGTTGGCGATGGCGGACAGTTTCACCATGTTGGCCGCCTTTCTGTTTCTGTTTGGAGCCTTCCACGGGTCGATGGACGTGGCCATGAATGCCTGGGCGGCTGAGGTCGAGCAGGCCTATGACAAACCGCTCATGTCCTCATTCCACGCGATGTGGAGCCTTGGGGCAGGGCTGGGGGCCATCAGCGGATATGCCGCGGTTCAGTTGCAGATGAACGTGTTGCAGCACTTTCTTGCCGCAGGTGCTGTCGTCGTGGCTTTGGCCTTGGCGCTGTCCTGGGTGCAGTGGACGTCTCGCCGGGCAGAACAATCGCATGGCGCGGTTTTTGCCTTCCCGTCCGGCGTGTTGATCCTTGTTGGCTTCACGGCGCTGTGCGGCGCGCTAGGGGAAGGCGCAGTCGCCGATTGGAGCGCCTTGTTCCTGCGCGATGTCACCGGAGCGGCTGAGAGCGTTGCGGCGTTGGGCTATGCGGTCTTCTCGGTCGCGATGGTGGTGTGCAGGCTGGCCGGAGGCTTTCTTATTGCGCGGGTCGGGCCGGTTGCGGCGGCGCGCGGCGGTGGCGTCTTTGCGGCGGTGGGTGTGTTCTGCGTGGTCTGGGCAGGGGCCGCGCCTTTGGCGCTGGTGGGCTTCACTTTGATGGGCGTGGGCTATGCGGTGATCATGCCATTGGCGTTCAGCCGGGCGGCCAATGACCCGCAGATACCGCCGGGGCAGGCCATCGCCAGTGTTGCTACGCTTGGTTATGGGGGGCTGTTGATCGGGCCGCCATTGATCGGGTTTCTGGCCGAGTTGCTGACGCTGCGGATGGCGTTTGCCGTATTGCTGCCGCTTGCCGTTCTGATCGTGGTGTGTGCCGGCGCGCTAAGGCGCGCCGACTGAGTTCGCTTAACGTCCGCGAATACGCGGGTCCAGCGCGTCGCGCAGACCATCACCCAGATAGTTGACGCTGAGCACGGTGAGCGAGATCGCAAGGCCGGGCCAGAACACACGTTCGGGGTATTGCTGCAGGTAATCGACACCATCAAACAGCAGGCGGCCCCAGGTCGGGAAGTCGGGCGGGAAGCCCAGCCCAAGGAAGGACAACGCGCTTTCGGTGATGATCGCCGTGGCAATCCCCAGCGTTGCCGACACCATGATCGGGGACAGCACATTGGGCAGGATATGCCGCGTGATGATCTGCGTGTTGCTGGTGCCTATAGAACGCGCGGCCAGAACGAATTCACGTTCCTTGATCGCCAACACGTCGCCCCGCACGATCCGTGCGGTGGGCATCCACGAGGTGATGCCGATTGCACAGACGATCAGGATGAAAATCCCGCGCTCCAGCCCGAAGGCCGCCGACAAGGGCTCGCGGAACAGCAGCATCATGACCAGCAGCAGGGGCAGAAGGGGCAGGGCCAGGAACAGATCGGTCAGGCGCATCAGTGGCCCGTCGAGCCGCTTGAAGAACCCGGCGACCACGCCGATGAACGAGCCCAGGAACAGCGCCAGCAGCATCGCGGTGATACCCACCGAGACCGAGGTCTGCCCGCCGGACATCATCCGCGCCAGAATATCACGGCCCAGTTGGTCAGTGCCAAACGGGTGTGCCCAGCTTGGCCCCTGATTGCGCGCCCGGATGTCGATCTGCGTCGGATCGATGGTCCAGACATAGGGGCCAAGATAGACGGCAGCGACGATGAAGATGAACAGCATCGCCCCGATCATCGCGCCCTTGTGGGTCTTGAACTGATCCCACACGTCGCGCCACTGACTGCGCGGCGGAGTGGTCAGGTCGTCCATCACGCCTGCAGTTGGCAGGGCGGTGGACGCGGGTGCAATGCCTTCATCCGGGACCAGCGTATCGGTACGATCATGATCAGTCATAGCGAATCCTCGGGTCCAGAATGCCGTACAGCACGTCAGCGATCAGATTGAACAGCACGATCAGCACGGCAAAGATGAAGGTCAGGGTCTGCACCATCGGCAGGTCGTTGGCCTGAATGGCCCCGATCAGCAATTGGCCGATGCCGTTCACCTTGAACACCTGCTCGGTGATGATGGCGCCGCCGAAGATGGCCGGAATACCCAGCGCGATCACGGTGACCACGGGGATCATCGAGTTGCGCAGGACATGCACCATTACGACCGTATATTCACTGAGGCCCTTGGCACGGGCGGTGCGGACGTAATCCTGATTGAGGTTGTCCAGCATTGACGCACGCATGAAGCGGCTAAGCTGTGCCGTGATCTGTAGTGCCAGAACCATGACGGGCATGATCATCTGTTTCAGCTGCAGCATGAAGCTGTCCCAACTGTTGACCACAAGAGTTGTGTCATAGATCGACGGGAACCAGCCCAGTTGCACCGAGAAGATCACGATCACCAGAACGCCCGAGAAAAACGGCGGGACCGAGAAGCCGACCATCGACACGAAGGTGCCCATCTGGTCGAACCACGAATACTGGCGATAAGCGGAATAAATGCCGATGGGCAGGGCGATCAGGATGGCGACCACATAGGCGGTGCCGACAACCCACAGGGTCTGCGGGATACGCTGAACGACGATGTCCATGACGGGCGAGCGGGTCTGCCACGAAATCACTCGCAGATCACCTTCCGAGAAGGTGGTGCCGAACATATGGTCGACCAGCACCTGCGGTTCGATCCAGAAGAACTGCACGATCCATTTCCAGAACCTGATATGCATCGGCTGGCCAAGGCCAAGCGCCTCGCGCATCTTCTCTTTGACTTCGGGGGGGACGGTAAGCGGAACCTGCGCCATCGGGTCGCCGGGTGCGAGTTCGAGGAGCAGGAAGATGACGAGGCTGATGAACAGCAGCGTGGGTACGGCCAGCACCAGTCGTCTGATGGTAAAATTGAGCATTAAGAGGCGCCTTTATATGCGTCTTCTTGTTGGAGTGGTGTGCAAAGGGCCGCGCCCCGAAGATCGGGGCGCGGCTTTGCAAGGCTAACGCTTAGGAACCGGTCTTGCGGTACCAGTCAGCGATATTCCAAAGTTCGCTGTCCCAAACGTTCAGGACCACGCCACCCAGCGTGTTTGCATGTGCCGACAGACGACCACGGTGCACCAGCGGGATCATGCCGCCGTTCTGAACCATGATATCGTTCAGCTGCTTCGCGATCTCGGCACGAGCCTCCAGACCGGCGGTTTCGGCCAGCTGACCATGCAGCTTGTCGAACTCTTCGTTGCAGAAGCGGCTGATGTTCTCACCCTGCCACTGCGTGTCCGGACGCGGAGCTTTGTCGCACAGGCCGTTGCCCAGATAGGACTGCGGGTCGGTGCCGTTGAAGGTGTTGGCGTACATTTCAACGTCGGCGTAGAACTTCTGGAACGTGTCGGGCGAACCCGGATCACCACCGAAGAAGACCGATGCGTTGATGTTGCGCAGTTCGGTTTCAACACCGATCTGGCTCCACCATTCCTTGATCAGCGCCTGGAAGTCCTGACGGACGGCGTTGGTCGAGGTCTGATAGACGATTTTCAGCGGAACGCCGTCTTTTTCACGAACGCCATCGCCGTCGCTGTCCACGATACCGGCATCATCCAGCAGCTTCTTCGCGCCTTCGATGTCCTGCGTGTCGCAGCTCATCGAGGTCGAGTTGAACGCAGCGGGGGCCGGAACCCAGTTACAGGTCACTTTACCCGCCTGACCGTAGCCGATCTCAACCAGCAGCGGCCGGTCGATTGCCATGGACAGCGCCTTGTAGACGGCCGGGTCCTGCAGGAACGGGTGCGGATGCGCAGCCGTCGAACGCTCACCTTCCGGCAGGTCGGGCGACGGGTTGGTCTGGTTCAGCATGATACGCTCGACCAGCGGGCCAAAGCCTGCGACCGGGGTGCCCTTGCCGCCTTCTTGCATCTGCGCGATCACTTCGGGCGCAAGCTGCAGGTTCCAGGCGTAATCGAACTCGCCGGTTTCCATGACCGCACGACCGGCAGCCGTTGCATCGCCGCCGCCCTTGAAGGTCACGGTCGCGAAGGCCGGTTTCGCCGGGTCACGATAATTGTCATTGGCTGCGAATGTGATCACGTCGTTCGGCTTGAACTCGGTGACGACAAACGGGCCGGTTCCGATCGGGTTAAAGTTCTGGTCGGTGCATTCCGGGGCCTTCGCACCCAGGCAGTCTGCGAACTGAGCGGCCTGAATGATCGGGCTTTCACCGCCCACGAACGGGCCGTAAGGGAAGGGGGTCGGTTTGTCGAAAGTGACTTTGACGGTCAGATCATCCACCGCTTCGACCGAGGTGACGCCCTCGAACTTGGTGACCTGAGCACAACCGCCTTCCGGGTGCATGCAGTAGTCAGCAGTGAATTTCACGTCTGCCGAAGTGAACGGAGTGCCGTCCGACCAGGTGATTCCCGGTGCGATCTTCCATGTGATCGAGGTCAGATCCTCGCTGACACCACCATTTTCGACGGTCGGAATTTCCGATGCCAGGAAGGGCACCATGTTGCCGTCCTGGTCGTAGCGCGCCAGCGGTTCGATCACCAGCGAAGCTGATTCCACATCCTTGGTACCGCCCGACAGGAACGGGTTCAGGATCGAGGGTGCTTGCCAATAGATGATGCTTACATTGCCGTCCGAGCCGCGCTCGGCAAAGGCCATTGGGGCCATCGCCGTGCTTGCGATCGCACCAAGCAAAAGGGCTTTGATTTTCATCATACACTCCATGTTGGACACTTGCGTGTCTCGATTTTCTCCGCAAGGCCTGCGGATTAGGCGTTGCCGCAATGGGGGTAAGACGCTGATTTCATATCGCAAAATCAGTTCGCATTTTTGTGATGCCGTATTCTCCCCAACACGGTTACGCGAGGTATCGAAACAGAACTTTGGAAAAAAGCAAGGGTTGCCGTTGGGAAAAATTGCGACGGGTTTGACTTTTCCCGCCTCAGCGCCTTAGCGTCGGGCATTCGAACAAATCAGCCTGCCAAGGGGAGTGCGCACGTGCTGGACCAACCTATTGCCCAGATAAAAAAACTTCGGGTCGAGTTCCAAACCAAGGATGGCCCCGTGGTGGGCGTCGAGGATGTCTCGTTCGAGGTGAAGCCCGGCGAAACCGTTTGTATCGTTGGCGAATCCGGGTCCGGAAAGTCTGTTTCTTCACTGTCTTTGATGCGGCTGGTCGAGTTTGGCGGCGGCGAAATCGCGGGCGGAGAATTGCTGTTTGATCGCCGTGACGGGGACGAAATGGACCTGTCCAAAGCCGATCAGGATCTGATGAAACAGATTCGCGGCAACGAGATCGGAATGATCTTTCAGGAGCCGATGACAGCCCTGAATCCGGTTTTCACCGTGGGCCGACAACTGACCGAAGGTCTGCGCATCCACAAGAATATGTCCAAGACTCAGGCCGAAGAACGCGCCCTTGAACTGCTGCGTCAGGTGCGGATTCCCGAGCCGGAACGCCGTTTGAAGCAATATCCGCATGAACTGTCCGGCGGAATGCGGCAGCGCGTTGTGATTGCGATGGCAATGGCGTGTGAGCCCCGGCTTTTGATCGCGGACGAACCGACCACGGCGCTGGATGTGACGATTCAGGCCGAGATTCTGGCCCTGATGGACCGGTTGAAGCGGGAAACCGGCACGGCGGTGATGTTTATCACCCATGACATGGCTGTGGTGGCACAGATGGCCGACCGCGTGGTGGTTATGTTCCGTGGCAACAAGGTCGAGGAAGGCACCGTCAAGGAAATCTTCGAAAACCCGCAGCATGATTACACCAAGGCGCTGTTGGCTGCGGTGCCCAAGCTTGGGGAAATGCAAGGGAAATCCGCGCCTGAGCCGATGAAGCTGCTGGGGGTAGAAGGCCAGACCATCGCCCCGATTCCCGGCACCGAAGAGGTGCTGCTGACGGTCAAGAACCTGACCACACGCTTCCCCGTCAAAGGCGGGTTGCTGCGCCGCACGATTTCGAACGTTCACGCGGTCGAAGATGTGTCCTTTACGTTGAATCGCGGCCAAACGCTAAGTCTTGTGGGCGAATCAGGCTGCGGCAAGTCCTCGGCCGGGAGGTCGATCCTGCGTCTGGTTGAGCCGATGGCGGGCGAGATCGATCTGGATGGCGTCGATATCATGAAACTGGACCCCGGCGGCCTGCGCAAGGCGCGGCTGGACATGCAGATGATCTTTCAGGACCCGTTCGCCTCGCTGAACCCGCAGATGCAACTGGTCGATCAGGTGGCCGAACCGATGCGCAACTACGGTGTTGCTACCGGGTCGGAACTGCAGGACCGCGTGGCGCAATTGTTCGACAAGGTACAACTGCCGCGCAGCTTCATGCGCCGCTTCCCGCACGAGATGTCGGGGGGTCAGCGCCAGCGGATCGCGATTGCCCGCGCACTGGCCCTGAACCCCAAGCTGATCATCGCGGATGAGGCGGTCTCGGCGCTGGACGTGTCGGTGCAGGCGCAGGTGCTGAACCTGATGATGGAACTGCAATCCGAACTCAGCCTGTCATACCTGTTCATCAGCCACGACATGGCCGTGGTCGAGCGGGTCAGTCACCATGTCGGCGTCATGTATCTGGGCCGGATCGTCGAGCTTGGGCCGCGCGCGCGGGTGTTCGAGAACCCTCAGCACCCCTATACGCAGGCGCTGATGAAGGCGGTTCCGATTGCCGATCCAAACCAGCGGAAATCGGAAAAAGACCTGAATTTCAAACCGATCCCGTCGCCAATTCATCCAATCGACTACACGCCTGAACCCTCGGTCTATCATGAGGTCGAACCGGGCCATTTCATCCTGACGACGGATAGCGGGTACTAGGATCCATGGCACAGCGCCTGACGCCGCTTGAGATCATGACCAAGCTGATCTCGTTCCCGACTGTAAGCCGTGACACCAACCTGCCGCTGGTCGATTGGGTCGAAAGCTATCTGCGGGAACATGGGATTGAACCTCATCGCTGGCCCGATCCGGACCAGCCGCACAAGGCGGCCGTGTTTGCCCATGTCGGCCCGTGGGAAGAGGGGGCTGTGGTCCTGTCCGGCCACACGGATGTGGTGCCGGTGGATGGGCAACCCTGGGACACTGATCCTTTCACCGTTGTCGAAGAAGACGGCAAATATTTCGGGCGCGGCACCTGCGATATGAAGGGGTTTGATGCGCTGGCCATCTGGGCCTTGGTCGAAGGCCAATACGCAGACCTTAAACGCCCGCTGCAACTGGCGCTGAGTTTCGACGAAGAGATTGGCTGCACCGGCGCGCCGCCCATGATCGAGGCGATGCAGGGCGTTCTGCCCAAAGGCTCTGCCGTGATTGTGGGTGAGCCTTCGACAATGCAGGCGGTCACAGGGCACAAGGGCAGCTTTGGCTATGACACCCATATGGTGGGGTTCGAGGTCCACAGCTCGATCATGCACACCGGCGTCAACGCGATCATGCAGGCGGCGCCCTTGATCGATTGGGCGAATGATCAGAATGCACGCAATCAGGCGGCAAAGCCCAGCGATACCGCAGCGGTGTTCAACCCGCCATGGTCGACCCTGCATGTGGGCATGATCGAAGGCGGTACGGCGCATAACATCACCGCCAAGGATTGCCGGTTCATGATGGACTTCCGCATTGTCCCGGACGAACGAAAGGCCGATTGGCGCGACGCGTATTTCCAGCAGGTGCGCGAGGTCGAGGCGCGGATGCAGGCGGTCCACCCCGAGGCACGGATCGACCTGTCCGAGAACTTCTCGATTCCCGGTCTGGCGCCGGAAGAGGATGGGGAGGCCGAGGCCCTGGTCCGCGCCCTGACCGGCGATAATGCCAGCCACGTGGTCAGCTATGGCACCGAGGCGGGCCAGTTTCAGGAGGCAGGCTATTCCGCCGTCATCTGCGGCCCCGGCGACATCGCGCAGGCGCATCAGCCGAACGAGTTTATCTCGGTCGCGCAGTTCGAAGCGGGCCACGCATTCATGAAACGGTTGCTGGAAAAGCTGACGGGCTAACCCGCCAAAGGAGGCACGACATGCCGGTAAAAAACAGACTTGCCGAGATGCATGGTGAAATCACCAAATGGCGTCGTCACCTGCATGCGCATCCCGAACTCATGTATGACGTCCACGAAACCGCGGCTTTTGTTGTTGAACGGTTGAAGGAATTCGGCGTCGATGAAATCACGCCCGGTATAGGCAAAACCGGCGTCGTGGCAGTGATCAAGGGCCGTACAGATACCAAGGGTCGCGTGATCGGGCTGCGCGCCGATATGGACGCCCTGCCGATCGAAGAAGCGACGGGGCTGGACTATGCCTCGACCGTTTCCGGCAAGATGCACGCCTGCGGGCATGACGGCCACACCTCGATGCTGTTGGGGGCTGCGCACTATCTGGCCGAGACGCGGAATTTCGATGGCACCGTGGTACTGATCTTTCAGCCTGCCGAAGAAGGCGGGGCCGGGGGCTTGGCCATGTGTCAGGACGGGCTGATGGACCGCTGGAACATTCAAGAGGTCTACGGGATGCACAACATGCCCGGCCTTCCGGTGGGCGAATTTGCCATCCGGCCCGGTGCTTTGCTGGCATCATCGGATGAGTTCGAAATCACCGTTACGGGCAAGGGCGGCCATGCAGCGGCCCCTCATGACGCGGTGGATACGACGCTTGTTGCGTCGCATATTGTTGTGTCTTTGCAATCGGTTGTCTCGCGCACGGTGGACCCGATCAAATCGGTTGTTCTGACTGTCGGCACTTTTGAAACAGACAGTTCCGCGTCGAACGTGATTGCGCATACCGTCCGGCTGAAAGGCACCGTCAGAACGCTGGATCCGGAATATCGTACCATTGCCGAAGACCGCGTGCGCCGGATTGCCGAGGATACGGCCTCGGCCTTTGACGCATCGGCGCAGGTGAAGTGGAACCCCGGCTATCCGGTGACTGTGAATTCCGAGGCGGAAACAACCTATGCCGCCGAAGCCGCCGCAGCCGTTGCGGGTAAGGTGAATGACAGCACCGATCCCATCATGCCATCGGAAGATTTCGCCTACATGCTTGAAGAACGGCCCGGAGCCTACATCTTTGTTGGAAACGGGGACACGGCCATGTGCCACCACCCGGAATACAATTTCGATGACGACGCGATTCCCGCCGGCTGCAGCTGGTTTGCCGAGATTGTGGAACGACGATTGCCCATCGCCTGATAAGGGAGAATGACATGCCGATCAGAAACCGCCTTGCAGAACTGCACGATGAGATTACCGGCTGGCGGCGCGACATTCACGAACACCCCGAGATCCTGTACGACACCCACCGCACCAGCGCCCTGGTGGCCAAAAAGCTGAAAGAGTTCGGCTGTGATGAGGTTGTCACAGGCATCGGCCGTACCGGCGTGGTCGGGATCATCCGGGGCAAGACAGATACACAGGGCCGTGCGATTGGGTTGCGGGCGGATATGGATGCGCTGCCCATGCAAGAACAGACCGGGCTGGATTATGCCTCGAAAACCGCCGACGCGATGCATGCCTGCGGTCATGATGGTCATACGGCGATGGTTCTGGGCGCTGCAAAGTACCTGGCCGAGACGCGCAATTTCGACGGCACGGCAGTTGTGATCTTTCAGCCTGCGGAAGAGGGCGGCAACGGGGCCGAGGCCATGTGTCAGGACGGTTTGATGGACCGGTTTGGCATTCAGGAAGTCTATGCGATGCATAACGTGCCGGGCCTGCCCACGGGCCAATTCGCCATCCGCTCGGGGCCATTGCTGGCGGCGGCGGACGAGTTCGACATCCATCTGGAAGGTCATGGCGGGCATGCGGCCAAACCGCAGGAAACGGTGGACACCACGGTGATGCTGTCTCAGCTAATCGTGGCCCTGCAAACGGTTGTGTCGCGCAATGCCGATCCGATCCAGCAGGGTGTGTTGTCTGTGACCTCGGTCGAGACATCTTCGAAAGCGTTCAACGTGATCCCGCAATCGGCCCGGGTGCGGGGGACGGTGCGCACGCATTCCAACGAAATGCGCGAGATGATCGAAAAGCGGCTGAGCGAAGTTGCCACCGGCATCGCCGCCACGATGGGCGGCACCGCAAGCGTGACCTACAACAAAGGCGTTCCGGTCACGATCAACGCCGAAGAGCAAACCGGCTATGCAGAAGAAGCCGCGATTGCTGTTGGTGGAAGTTGCGGCGAGGCCCCAATGGTGATGGGGGGCGAGGATTTCTCATTCATGCTGGAAGAACGCCCCGGCGCTTTCATCATTCTGGGCAATGGCGACAGCGCCGGGCTGCACCACCCCGAATATAATTTCAACGACGAGATCATCCCAATCGGATGCTCGTGGTTTGCCGAAATGGTCGAGCGCCGGATGCCGGCGGCTTGAAGTAGGAGAGAGAAAGAATGCCAGTTAAGAACCGCTTTGCCGAATTGCAGAACGAAATCACCGAATGGCGACGCGATCTGCATGAGAACCCCGAGATTTTGTTCGAAACGCATCGCACCAGCGCAGTAGTGGCCGAGAAACTCAAGGAGTTCGGTTGCGACGAGGTCGTCACCGGTATCGGCCGCACTGGCGTTGTCGGCGTGATCAAGGGCAAGTCCGACAGCAACGGCAAGGTCATCGGTCTACGCGCCGACATGGACGCGCTGCCGATCCATGAGGCGACGGGATTGGACTATGCCTCAAAAACGCCCGGCGCGATGCATGCCTGTGGGCATGATGGCCACACGGCGATGTTGCTGGGGGCTGCGAAGTACTTGTCGGAAACGCGCAATTTCGACGGCACCGTTGTCGTAATCTTCCAGCCTGCCGAAGAAGGCGGCGGCGGTGGGCGCGAAATGTGCGAAGACGGCATGATGGATCGCTGGAACATTCAGGAGGTCTACGGGATGCACAACTGGCCCGGTAAGCCGGTTGGCAGTTTCTCGATTCGTCCGGGCTCGTTCTTTGCGGCGACCGATCAGTTCGATATCACCTTTGAAGGGCGCGGTGGTCATGCGGCGAAACCGCAGGAGACGGTGGATACGACTGTCATGACGGCGCAGGCGGTGCTGGCATTGCAGACCATTGCATCGCGCAATGCGGACCCGATTGATCAGGTGGTGGTGTCGGTGACCTCGTTCGAGACGTCATCCAAGGCGTTCAACGTGATCCCGCAGACGGTGCAGATCAAAGGCACTGTGCGCACGATGAGCAAGGAGATGCGCGATCTGGCCGAAAAGCGGATCAACGAGATTTGCAACGGCGTGGCGGCGACGTTCGGCGGCACTGCGGACGTGACGTATATCCGCGGCTACCCGGTCATGGTGAATAGTGACGAGCAGACCGCGTTTGCCGCAGACGTGGCCCGGTCTGTTTCCGGCGACTGCGAGGATGCGCCTTTGGTGATGGGCGGCGAGGATTTCGCGTTCATGCTCGAAGAACGCCCGGGGGCGTATATTCTGGTTGGCAATGGCGACACGGCCATGGTGCACCACCCGGAATATAACTTTAACGACGAGGCCATTCCCGCCGGGTGCAGCTGGTGGGCTGAGATTGTCGAGCAGCGGATGCCGGCGGCCTGATGGAGAGGGTGGGGGCTCTGCCCCCACACCCCCGAGATATTTTTAGCCAGATGAAGAGGGATCCTGCGCCTTTTGGGTGAGTCTCAGATGGGTGCAGAGCGTTTCAACGACTGCATCCAGCGCGTCCTTTTGGGTAGAGACGCAGGTTTGGGCTGCCGCGCGCGCGCGGGTCAAGGCGGTGTCATCTGATAGCCAGGTTTCGACGGCATCGGACAGGTCTTTGGCGGTCTGGACCTCGATTGCGCCTTTGGATTTGACCAGTGGGGCGAAAGTTTCCGCGAAGTTGAAATAGCCCGGTCCGGTGATGACCGCGGCCCCGGTCTGGGCGGGTTCGAAGGGGTTGTGGCCGCCGATCTGTTTGAGTGATCCGCCAAGAAAGACTATGGGGCTTACAGCGTACCAAGTGCCGGTTTCGCCGAGCGTGTCGGCGACATAGACTTGGGTTTGGTCGGTGATCGGCTCTCCAGCGGCGCGGAAGGCGGAGGGTAGATTGGATTGACGCAGAAGGGCGGCAACGTCGCCTCGGCGCTCGGGGTGACGGGGGATCAGCAACAGCAGAAGGTTCGGCCAGCGTTCCAGCAAAGCCTTGTGCGCCGCAAGTACCGTTTCCTCTTCACCGTCATGAGTGGAACTGGCGATCCAGACGGGGCGATCTGCAATTTGCGCGCGTATCTCGTCCAAGGTTGCGCTGTCCACGGGCAGCGGGTCGGACATGGCCTTGATGTTGGTGCCGGGTTTCACCCGGTCGGCTTGCGCACCCATGGCAATCAGGTTGTTGGCGGTCTTTTCGTTCTGTGTCAGAAACAGACGGAATTTGTCCAGAAGGAAGCGCGCCGTTTTGGGGCGCTTCTTCCAGCCTTTGACGGACCTCTCGGACAGGCGCGCGTTGAGCAGGGCAAGCGGCACGCCCCGTCGAGCGCTTTCGACGATCAGGCGTGGCCATATTTCGCTTTCGACAAAGATCCCGGCGTCGGGTGCCCAATGGTCCAGGAAGCGTTTAACCGGGCCGGCGGTGTCCAGCGGCGGGTACTGGTGGCGCGCACGGGCTGGCAGGCGCTTTTCGATCAAAGCGGCAGATGTCGGGGTGCCCGAGGTTATCAGGAACTCGGCATCGGGCAGGCGTTCGCCCAGCTTCTTGATCAGGCTCAGAACCGACAGGCTTTCACCGACACTGGCCGCGTGAAACCAGATCAGGCGGCCTTGCGGGCGGGTCAGGCTGGCGTGGCCGAGCCGTTCCTGTTGACGCTGTGGGGGGACGTCAGCGGCCTGCAGTTTGCGGCGCACCGTGCGCCAGACCAGAGTTGAGGCAATCGTCGTCAGGCCGCAATACAGCCGGTATAGCAGCGTTGGGTGGCCGGGCATGTCAGCCGCCCGTGTGGCTCATGTGGCGGCTCATCTGGCCATCGACGGCCTGACGGGAATAGTCGAAATCATGCCCCTTGGGTTTAAGGGTGATGGCTGCGCGGATCGCGTCTTCAAGCTGTGCTTCGCTGTCGGGGTGGTCGCGCAGCGGGGCGCGCAGATCGGCCATATCCTCTTGTCCAAGGCACATATACAGCTCACCCGTGCAGGTCAGGCGCACGCGGTTGCAGCTTTCGCAGAAATTGTGGGACAGGGGCGTTATGAAGCCGATCTTCTGGCCTGTTTCCTCCAGCCGGACATAGCGCGCCGGGCCGCCGGTGCGCTCGGCCAGATCGGTGACGGCATAGTGGTTTTCGTATTCCTTGCGCACGTCTTTCAGCGACCAGTACTGATCCAGGCGATCCTCGTTGCCGATATCGCCCATTGGCATGACCTCGATCCAGGTCAAGTCCATGTCACGCTCTGCGCACCATTCGGTGATGCGAGGCAGTTCCGGCTCGTTGAAGCCTTTCAGGGCCACCGCGTTGATCTTGACCCGCAACCCGGCCTTTTGCGCTGCGTCGATGCCGTTCAGCACCTGTTTCAGTCGACCCCAGCGGGTGACTTTGGCGAATTTGTCATCGTCCAGCGTATCAAGCGAGACATTCACCCGCCGCACACCCGCCGCGTAGAGATCGTCGGCAAAGCGGTGAAGCTGTGAGCCATTGGTGGTCAGCGTCAGCTCTTTCAGCGCGCCGCTGTCCAGATGACGGGTCATGGCATTGAAAAACGTCATGATATTGCGCCGCACAAGGGGTTCGCCGCCGGTGATACGCAGCTTTTCGACGCCCATCTTCACAAAGGTGGAACACATCCGGTCCAGCTCTTCCAGCGTCAGAAGGTCTTTCTTGGGCAGGAAGGTCATGTTTTCGGACATGCAGTACACGCAGCGAAAATCGCATCGGTCGGTTACCGAGACGCGCAGATAGGTGATGGCACGGGCGAAGGGATCAATCAGCGGAGCAGTCATGCGCTATAGGTAGATGTGGAACCGGTCCACGACAAGAGCGAACTGCGCTTTGGGCTGGAACAGATGGGTGTTGGGCTGTAGGTAAGACGGATGAGGTATTTTCTTGTTTTCCTGTGCGTTCTGGTCACAGGTTGCGATGCGGTTCGGTCAACAACGGATCGCGTTTTTGGCCGGAACGAAGCAGCGCCAGAGGTGGAAGCCGAAATTACGGAAGCCACACCCGAGCCCGAGCCGGTTGCTGCCCGCGCCGATTGGGTGGGCCCCAGAACGACCATTGCAGGATTGGGCGATCCGACGACGCCAGGCCGCTGGATGCAAACGCCGCTTGTGGACACTGAGGTAACCGCACGTGTGGTGGTGCCTAGAACCGGTGCGCAGGCTTACATCACATTGGTGCCGTCGCGCGGGCCGGAAGGCGGCGGCAGCCAGCTTTCATTGGATGCGATGCGCGCATTGCTGGTTCCGCTGGATGAGTTGGTTGAGGTCGAAGTCTACGCCAACTGATCTTTCAGGTATTTCCCGGCTTCACGCCGGGCAAAGGGTTTCATGGCATCCCCATGTTGGTCCAGAAAGGCCAGAACGCGCGGGGCGTCGTGTTTGGACAGCTCGCGCAGCCACCAAGCAATGGCTTTCTGGATGAACCAGTCGCGGTCCGGGACATAGATGGCGGCCCAGCCAAGGATACGGTCCCGGCGGGCCAGATCATCCGGTTTCGGGTGGTTCTGCTTGGTCCAGGGCAGGGTGGCAACCAGCGCCGCGCGGCGTGTCCACATATGGTCCGAGGTCGTCCAGCCCTCGACCTGATCCAGACGCGTGGGGTCGGCGGATAGCCGTTTTTGCATTGCCATACAGGCGTGGTCGGCAACGGCCCAGGCATCGAAATCCGGCAGCCAGCTTTCCAGCAACGCCCACACTGCGTCGTCCGGTCGGATGCGCGCCTGCGTCAGCAGCTTGGCAGCCGCCAGACGGGCTTCGTGCACATTGGTCTGCCACAGGGTATCTGCCAAATGGATGCGCGCGGGCACGTCTAACATTTGCCGCCACGCTTTGGAAAGGTCGTTCAGAACCGGGTTGGCGACGCCCAGATAGGGGCGGTCCGCCTTGTGGTACGCTGCCATCTGCGCGGCCTTTTCTGCGTCGGCATGGGCCTTTATCGCGGCAAGGGCGTCGTCCAGTGTCATCGGTCCAGCTTATGCAGAAGATGTGCGCGCACCGTAGGCCATTCCGGTGCGGCGATTGAATAGACGGCCGTGTCGCGCAGGGTTCCGTTGGCCATCACCATATTGGCCCGAAGGATGCCATCCAACTGCGCCCCCAGCCGCTCGATAGCCTGCCGGGATTGAGTGTTCAGCCGATGGGTGCGGAATTCGACCGCATGGCAGGACAGATCCTCGAAAGCGTGGCGCAGCAACAGGAATTTGGCTTCGGTGTTCAGGGGCGTGCGCTGAACCGCGCGCCCAATCCAGGTCGAGCCGATTTCGACCCGTCGGTTGACCTCATCGGTGTTCATGTAGGTGGTCATCCCAATTGGGTTGCCGTCTGGTGTCATGACCGTAAAGGGCTGCATATCGTGCAACCCAATGCGGCGGGCGATTTCGGCGTCCATCCCCTCGACCGTGGGGATGGAGGTATACCAAAGCTGCCCCAGATCCGCTGCCGCCGCTTTCAGAGCCTCTGAATGCGCGGGGTCAAGCGGTTCCAGCCGGACATGAGTGCCAACAAGCGAAACAGGGGCGGGCCAGGTCATTCCACCGTCACCGATTTCGCCAGATTGCGCGGTTGGTCCACATCCGTGCCTTTGGCGACGGCCGTATGATAGGCCAGCAATTGCGCCGGGACCGAATACAGAATCGGGGCGAGGCTGGGGTGGATATGCGGCATGCGGATCGTGCTCCAGACGCCGTCCTCGGCCTCGGCAATGCCATCGTCATCGGACACAAGGATGACCTTGCCTTTGCGGGCCATCACCTCTTGCATGTTCGAGACCGTCTTGTCGAAAACCGTATCCTTCGGGGCCATCACCACAACCGGCATATGCTTGTCGATCAGCGCGATGGGCCCGTGTTTCAATTCGCCCGAGGCATAGCCTTCGGCGTGGATATAGCTGATTTCCTTCAGCTTCAGCGCACCTTCCATCGCTAGCGGGTACATCAGACCGCGTCCCAGGAACAGCACGTCGCGCGCCTCGGACAGGCGCTGGGCGGATTTGCGAATGGCGCGGTTCTGATCCAGCGCTGCGTTCAGGACCGAGGGCAACCCACGCAGGGCGGCGGCGTGATCGGCCAGATCCTCCTCCGACATCGTGCCCCGGTCGGCCGCGGCCTTCAGTGCCAGCATCAGCAGCACGCTCAGTTGGCATGTAAACGCCTTGGTCGAGGCAACGCCGATCTCGACCCCTGCATGGATGGGCAGCGCCACATCGCTTTCCCGCGCAATCGAGCTTTCGGGGACATTGATGACCGACACAATCTTGTCTGCCTTGCCCTCGCAATAGCGCAGCGCGGCCAGTGTATCGGCGGTCTCGCCCGACTGGCTGACGAACAGCGCCATGGTCCGGTCGGTGATGGGTGGTTCGCGATAGCGGAACTCGCTGGCGATATCGACCTCGACCGGCAGTTTCGCCAGTTGCTCGAACCAGTATTTCGCGGTCAGGCAGGCATAAAAGGCCGTGCCGCACGCGACCATGGTCAGGCGGTCCAGCTTGGTGAAATCCAGATCGGTGTCTGGCAACACGACCCGGTCGCCGCCAGTGGGCAGGTAGGATCGGATCGCCTCGGCCACGACGACGGGCTGTTCGGCGATTTCCTTGGCCATGAAATGCTTGTGCTCGCCCTTATCGGCGCGTGCATGATCCAGCTTGATCTTGCGCATCTCACGATTGGCCAGTTCACCGGTCTCGTTGCGGATTTCCAGCGAGGTGCGGGTCAGGACCGCCCGGTCGCCTTCTTCAAGATAGGTGATCTTGTTGGTCAGCGGCGCCAGCGCAATCGCGTCCGAGCCAACATACATCTCACCATCTCCGTGACCAATCGCCAGCGGCGAGCCCTTGCGCGCAGCCACGATCAGGTCATCCTGACCGTCGAACAGAAAGGCCAGCGCAAACGCGCCCTGCAACTGGTCGATGGTTTTGAACGCGGCCTCAACCGGCGACAGTCCGGTATTCAGCAGATGTTCAGCCATCAGCGCGACGGTTTCGGTGTCGGTTTCGGTTTCGAACCCGATCCCGTGCTCTGCCAGTTCGGCGCGCAATTCGCGGTAGTTCTCGACGATCCCGTTGTGGACAACGGCAACCGGCCCGGCCTTGTGCGGGTGGGCATTGTTGACCGAAGGCGCGCCATGGGTGGCCCAGCGGGTGTGCCCGATGCCGGATTTGCCGGGCAAAGGGTCATGCACCAGCAGATCGCTTAGGTTGACCAGCTTGCCGACGGCCCGCCTGCGGCCCAAAGCTCCGTCATTCACGGTTGCAATACCGGCGCTGTCATAGCCGCGATATTCCAGCCGTTTCAGGGCCTCAACCAGAATAGGGGCGGCTTCATGCTGTCCCAGAACACCAACAATTCCACACATAAAATCAGGCCTCTTTATCGCGGCGAGCCTTTTTCGCCTTTAACATATCAAACAATTTGCGCGCATAGCCGGGTTTGTTGTCCTGTCGGGCGCGGGCCACGGCCAGCGCATCCGCCTCGACATCCTTGGTCACGACCGTACCTGTTGCCGTCATTGCGCCATCACCAAGGGTCACAGGGGCCACCAGCATCGTGTTCGAACCGATGAACACGTTTTCACCAATCGTGGTCTTGTGCTTCATCACGCCGTCATAGTTGCAGGTGATCGTACCCGCCCCGATATTTGTTGCCGCCCCCACCGAGGCATCACCGATATAGCTGAGGTGATTGACCTTCGCGCCCTCGGCGATCTCGGCGTTTTTGATCTCGACAAAATTGCCGATCCGCGCGTTTTCGGCCAGTTCCGCGCCGGGGCGCAGGCGGGCATAGGGGCCGACAATGGCACCCCGGCTGACATGGCAGCCTTCCAGATGCGAAAACGCCCGGATCGTCGCGCCGCTTTCCACGGTAACGCCAGGGCCAAAAATCACGTTGGGTTCGATCACCGTATCCCGCCCGATCACCGTATCGGCAGCAAGGTAGACCGTTTCCGGAGCCATCAGGGTCACGCCCAAATCCAGCAGTTCGGCGCGCGCCTGTGCCTGAAACACGGCATCTGCAGCGGCAAGGTCGGCGCGGGAGTTCACGCCCAGCGTCTGTGCCTCATCACAGGCAACCGCCGTCACGCTCAGGTCGCGGCTGCGGGCGATTTCGACCACATCCGTCAGATAGTACTCACCCGAGGCATTTTCATTGCCTACCGCATCGATCAACGACATAAGCGTCAGCGCATCGCATGCCAAAAGGCCCGAGTTGCAGAAGTTTATTGCGCGTTCTTCATCCGATGCGTCCTTGAATTCGACAATCCGCTCCAACGTGTCGCCGTTCACGACCAAACGGCCATAACGCGCCGGATCGGCCGCTTCGAACCCGAGGATCACCAAATCGTTCTTGGCCCGCGCTTCGATCATCCGCTCCAGCGTGTCGGGCTGCAAAAACGGTGTGTCCCCATACAGGACCACGACGTCACCCTCGAACCCCTGCAGCGCCTCACGCGCTTGCGCAACCGCATGGGCGGTGCCCAGTTGTTCCTCCTGCACCGCGATCTGGGCGGTCTCGTCCTCGGCCTGCGCCACCTTGGCGACGGCCTCGGCCCCGTGGCCTGTGACGATCACGGTGCGCTCGGGCGACAAGACCGATCCGGCGCGCATGGCGTGGATCAGCATCGGAACCTGAGCGATTGGGTGCAGGACTTTGGGGATGTCCGAATTCATCCTGGTGCCTTTCCCGGCGGCAAGGATGACAAGGGCAGTGGTCATGAAATCGTTTTCTCTTTGTGTTTTGTTGCCGTCCGTTTTATCCGCTGAGGGCAAAGGCGCAAGCCGTTCGGCCATCAAACTAGATTGCCGTTTGCAACACGACATGGCGGAAACCTGCCGAGCAAGGAGGCGCAATGCGCACGGTCATCTTCGATCTGGACGGGACTTTGGCGGATACGTCGGGCGATTTGCTGGCCGCGGCGAACCACTGTTTTCGCAAGATGGGGCATGGGGATGTGCTGGTTCACGGGCAGGATGCGGGTATCGCCGTGCGTGGCGGTCGGATGATGTTGACCCACGGTCTGAAACGGGTCGGGGCCTTTGATGAGGGCACAGTAGACGCCTACTATCCCGTGCTGCTTGAGGCCTATGCCAAAGACATCGACACCCATACACATTTCTATCCCGGCGCGTTGGACGCGGTCGAGGCGTTGAAAACCGCAGGTTATGGCGTTGGGATCTGCACCAACAAACCGGAACGGCTGGCGGATCAATTACTGAGCCAGATGGGCGTGCGGGATCAGTTTGCCTCATTAGTTGGTGCGGATACCTTGTCGGTGCGCAAACCAGACCCTGAACCCTTACGCGAAGCCGCGCGGCGCGCTGGCGGGCATCCCGATCTGTGCGTTCTGATCGGAGATTCGGATACCGACCGCAATACCGCACGGGCCGCCGGAGTCCCCTCGGTGCTGGTAACATTCGGCCCCTCAGGAGACGACATGGCAGCGTTGCAGCCCGAAGCGCTGCTGCATCATTTCGATGACCTGCCAGAAATGGTGGCTGATCTGATCGGTGCGGCTGCATGATCTCTTGACCCGAACCGGATGCGACCCCAGAACTGAGCCATGACAGAGACATTCACCGGTAGTTTCACCCAGCAAGAGCCAATCCCCGATGAGGCAATCGACGCGGCGATGGCCGTCCTGCGCCATGGGCGCTTGCATCGTTACAATGTCGCGCCCGGTGAATTGGGCGAGACCGCGTTGCTGGAACAGGAATTTGCCGCTCAGATGGGGGCTAAATACTGCCTCGCCGTGTCGTCCGGTGGCTATGCGCTGGCCACCGCGTTGCGTGCCGTAGGAGTGCAGCCCGGCGATCCGGTGCTGACAAACGCGTTCACGCTGGCTCCGGTGCCGGGATCGATTGCCTCGGTTGGGGCCAAACCCGTTTTCGTTGGGGTTACGGAAGACCTGACCATCGATCTGGACGATCTTGAGGCCAAGCTGGATCAGGCACGCGTTTTGATGCTGAGCCATATGCGCGGTCATCTGTGCGACATGGACCGGCTGATGCGGATGTGCGACGCGGCCGGTGTAACCGTGATCGAGGATTGCGCCCATACGATGGGGGCAGCCTGGCGCGGTCAATTGTCGGGTCGTCAGGGCGCGGTTGGGTGTTATTCGTGCCAGACCTACAAGCACGTCAATTCAGGTGAGGGCGGTTTGCTGATCACCGATGATGAAGAACTGGCGGCCAAGGCCACCATGCTGTCGGGGTCCTATATGCTGTATGAACGCCATCTGGCCGCACCGGGGCCTGAGGTGTTCGAGCGGATCAAGTACACCACCCCCAATGTCTCGGGTCGCATGGACAATCTGCGCGCGGCCATCCTGCGCCCGCAGTTGCGGGATCTGGACCGGCAGGTTGAGCGTTGGAACGAACGATACCGCGCCGTCGAGGCCGGTCTGCGTGGCACGCCGGGGCTGACCGTGGTCGAGCGCCCGAAGGCCGAGACCTATGTGGGCTCGTCGATTCAGTTTCTTCTGTTGGACTGGTTGCCCGAACGTATCGCAGAGGTGATCAGCCGCTGCGCCGCGCGCGGGGTCGAGTTGAAGTGGTTTGGCGGGGCCGAGCCAACCGGTTTTACCTCGCGCTATGACAGTTGGCGCTATGTGGACAGCGAGCGGATGCCAAAATCGGACCGCGTGCTGGCGGGTGTGATGGACATGCGGGTTCCACTGACCTTTTCGTTGGAGGATTGTCAGTTGATCGCGCGCATCATTCGGGCCGAGGTCGGGGCGGTCTACCAATCGTGATCCAGCGGAGTGCGCCTGCGGCGCACGCTTGATGTTTGCAAAACGCCGCCCCGCATGGGCGGCGTTTGTGCGTTTTGGGGCCGATATCCTTACGGTGATTGACCGGTTGCAGATTCGCTGCTATCCAGTTATTGAACACTTGTTCATTAATTCTCGGGAGGAGCCCGCCAATGTTCATGGCGACTATGAAATTCGATCTTGGCGAAGACGTGAACGCGCTGCGTGAAATGGTGCATCGCTGGGCGCAGGAACGGGTCAAGCCGATGGCCGCTGATATTGACGCGTCCAACGAATTTCCCAACGAGCTATGGGCTGAAATGGGTGAGCTTGGCCTGCTGGGCGTCACTGTGCCCGAGGAATATGGCGGTGCCGGAATGTCCTATCTGGCCCATACGATTGCTGTGGAAGAAGTGGCGCGGGCATCAGCCTCGGTTTCGCTGTCCTATGGCGCGCATTCAAACCTGTGCGTCAATCAGATCAAGCTGAACGGCAATGAAGAACAAAAGCGGAAACACCTGCCGCGCCTGATCTCGGGCCAGCATGTGGGGGCGTTGGCGATGTCCGAACCCTCGGCCGGGTCGGATGTGGTCTCGATGAAGCTACGGGCGGAAAAGCGCAACGACCATTACCGTCTGAACGGCAACAAATACTGGATCACCAACGGGCCGGATGCGGACACTCTGGTCGTTTATGCCAAGACCGACCCGGATGCCGGATCCAAGGGCATCACCGCGTTTCTGATCGAAAAAGAGATGAAGGGTTTCTCGACCTCGCCCCATTTCGACAAGCTGGGGATGCGCGGGTCGAACACGGCGGAACTGATCTTTGAAGATGTCGAGGTGCCGTTCGAAAACGTTCTGGGCGAAGAAGGCAACGGCGTTGCGGTTCTGATGTCGGGTCTCGACTATGAACGTGTCGTGTTGGCCGGGATCGGAACCGGCATCATGGCGGCCTGTCTGGATGAAATCATGCCCTATTTGTCCGAGCGCAAGCAGTTCGGCAAACCGATTGGCAGCTTCCAACTGATGCAGGGCAAGATCGCCGATATGTATACGGCGATGAACTCGGCCCGTGCCTATGTCTACGAGGTGGCCAAGGCCTGTGATCGTGGGGATGTGACCCGTCAGGATGCGGCTGCGTGCTGCTTGTATGCGTCCGAAGCGGCGATGACCCAGGCGCATCAGGCGGTTCAGGCGATGGGCGGGGCGGGGTTCCTGTCGGACGCGCCGGTCAGCCGGATTTTCCGCGACGCCAAGCTGATGGAGATCGGCGCCGGCACCAGCGAGATTCGCCGGATGCTGATTGGCCGCGAGTTGATGAGCGAGATGCAGTGAACAGAATGCCTCGCCGGTTCCGGACCGGCGAGGCGTTTGCGGGATCAGAACTGATGGACGTAGGACACACCGACCAGCCATGGATCGATTTCGGCGGTACCAATGTCGGCACCGTCCAGTGTCACGTCCGAGTCGATGTCGAACCAGCGCACATTCAGCCGGACGGCACCTTTTTCAGTGACCATATAGTCCAACCCGGCCTGCAGCGAGACACCGAACGAGTTATCGACCTTGAGCTCGCCCAGATCGGACTGCTCGTCAAAGAAGATGGTATAGTTCAGACCGGCACCGACATAGGGCTTCCAGGCGCTGTTGGTCGGGAAGTGATAGTTCAGCGACAGGGTGGGGGGCAGATGTTTCACACTGCCCGCGTCGATACTGCCGCCGAGGGTAATGTCATGGCTGAACGGGGTTGCGGCCAGCAGCTCGATCCCCAGGTTGTCGCGAATGAAATACTCGGCGGTAAAGATCGGGCGGGTGTCGGCATCGATCTCGGCGTCGGAGTTTGCGATCGTTCCGTTGTCGGATTTCGGGTCCAGGTATCCGACACCGACACCAAGGGTCCAGTCGCCTTGCGATTGAGCAAACGCGGGCACGGCCAGTCCGGCCAATGCGGTAGAAAGGGTCAAAGCGACGAGCGTTTTGGTCATAATCTTGCCTTTGGTTTTGTTGACGCCCCGGATGTGGCAGGCTGGGCCGCGTCACACTCTGATCTGCATCAAGTTTCGGTGTGGCGGTGGGTCGGAGCGGAAGCCGAAAACGCTAATGAAACAAGGGGTTATCGCTATGATTGACCCTGCGCGCATACCGGGTTTGCGCCCTGGGGATAGCTGGGACCTGCCGGACCGGTTGAACATGGCGAAACAATGCCTCGACCATCCTGCTGAGAAGGTGGCCCTGATCGACCTGACCGGCGCATCTGAACAGCGCGTCACCTACGGGCAATTGCGACAGATGACCGACGGGCTGGCCCGGACCCTGCTGCCCAAGGTGCAGGCCGGGGATCGGGTGGGCGTCTTGCTGAGCCAGTCGCCCTGGTGTGCCGCTGCGCATCTGGCGATCTGGAAGATCGGGGCGATCTCGGTGCCCTTGTTCAAACTGTTCAAACAGGATGCGCTGCGGTCTCGGGTCGGGGATGCAGGCGCGCGGCTCGTCCTGACGGATGCCGAGGGCGCGGATCAGCTGGGCGACCTTGCTGAGCCCTTGATCGCGTCCGAGATCGGTCAGCCGGGCGGGCCGGTGCCGTTTGCGGAAACCGCGCCAAATGATCCGGCGGTACTGATCTATACATCCGGCACAACCGGCAGCCCCAAGGGCGCGCTGCACGGGCATCGGGTTCTGACTGGCCACCTGCCGGGCGTGTCGATCAGCCATAACCATCTGCGCGATGGCGACTGCCTGTGGACCCCTGCCGACTGGGCCTGGATCGGCGGTTTGTTCGATGTGCTGATGCCGGGGCTTGCCTTGGGCATTCCGGTTGTCGCCGCGCGGCTTGAGAAATTCACGCCCGAGGCCTGCGCCGATATCGTCGCGCGCGGGGGTGTGAAGAACGTGTTTTTCCCGCCAACCGCCCTGCGGATGCTCAAGGCGGCGGATCAATCGATCCCCGGCCTGCGCTCGGTCGCCTCGGGGGGCGAGCCTCTGGGGGCCGAGATGCTGGCCTGGGGGCAGCAGGCGTTTGGCCTGACGATCAACGAATTCTACGGCCAGACCGAATGCAACATGGTCGTGTCCTCCTGCGCCGAGGACTTCCCGGTGCAGCCCGGCTGCATCGGCAAGCCTGTGCCGGGGCATGACGTGGCGGTGATTGACGATGATGGCAAGCCGACCACCGAAGAAGGCGACGTCGCCATCCGGCGTGGCTCAGCCTCGATGCTGCTGGAATACTGGAACCGACCCGACGCGACGGCTGAGAAGTTCCGGGGCGATTGGCTGATCACCGGCGATCGCGGCGTGTGGGAGGGCGACTATCTGCGCTTTGTCGGTCGTGATGACGATGTGATTACGTCTGCCGGGTATCGCATTGGTCCGGCTGAGATTGAGGATTGCCTGCTGACCCATCCGGCGGTGGCGACAGCCGGTGTGGTCGGCAAGCCCGACAAGCTGCGGACCGAGATCGTCAAGGCCTATGTGGTGCTGAAACCGGGGGCCGAGGCGGCGGAGCGTGAGTTGCAGGATTGGGTCAGGGACCGTCTGGCGCATTATTCCTACCCGCGCGAGGTGGCGTTTCTGGAGGAACTGCCGATGACGGTGACCGGGAAGGTTATTCGGAAGGAGTTGAAGGCGCGGGCGGCGGGGGAGTCCAGTGAATGAAACACTTGATGCTCGCCTTTTCTCTAATTTTGGCAGGCGTTTGCACGGTGCGGGCAGAAAGCTCGGGTAATCCGATCGAAGTTTTGGAGTGGTTCGACGGTTGCGCGCTATTAACCCAGCATAACAATGGAATGACCATGGATACCAACTGTATTGGTATCGCCGTCGACTATTGCACAATAGGCCGTGTCGTCGAAGAACGGGTGCAATGTCTTGTCAGACTTACCGAGCATGTCGATGCACTTTCAACAGAAATCAAAACAACTGTGCCCCAAAGTATTGGAAAGTCGGGCAGAGCGGCACGTAGCTACGAGCGACAGTACCTCCAATTGGTCGAAGGCGTTTTCGATGTTTGTGATGCATCTCCTAGCGAAGAAATTCCCCCAGATACATGGTGCGAAATGTACTTGAATGCAGGGAGCTGGGTAATTTGGCGGCACCTGCAAAGACTTGCTGACGAGGTAGCCAAATGAAACTCACATCCAAAGCCATGCCCGCCTCTGAGGGCTTCAAGGCAAACCGCGCGGCCCATCTGGACGCGTTGGCGCAAATCTCTGTAGCTGCCGAAGCGGCCCGTATGGGCGGGGGCGAGAAATCCCGCGCGCGGCATGAATCTCGGGGCAAGATGTTGCCTCGGCGCAGGGTGGCGAACCTGCTCGATCCGGGGTCTCCGTTTCTGGAAATCGGCGCGACGGCGGCGCATGGGATGTATGGCGATGCGGCCCCGGCGGCGGGTGTGATCGCAGGCATTGGCCGGGTGCAGGGGCGCGAGGTCATGGTGGTCTGCAACGATGCCACTGTGAAGGGCGGCACCTATTACCCGCTATCGGTCAAGAAACACCTGCGGGCGCAGGAGATTGC
Source organism: Ruegeria sp. AP12 (assembly GCF_056540025.1). NCBI lineage: Bacteria > Pseudomonadati > Pseudomonadota > Alphaproteobacteria > Rhodobacterales > Roseobacteraceae > Ruegeria > Ruegeria sp. AP12. Next base: position 1,588,300 of record NZ_JBQFVZ010000001.1, on the reverse strand, counting down.
CGAGGAAAACCATCTGCCCTGCATCTATCTGGTCGATAGCGGCGGTGCGAACCTGCCCAATCAGGATGAGGTCTTTCCCGACCGCGACCATTTCGGCCGCATCTTCTATAATCAGGCGCGGATGAGTGCGAAGGGCATCCCTCAGATCGCTGTGGTGATGGGGTCTTGCACGGCGGGTGGGGCCTATGTGCCCGCGATGTCGGATGTGACGATCATCGTGCGCGATCAGGGTACGATCTTTCTGGCCGGGCCGCCTCTGGTCAAGGCCGCGACCGGAGAGGTTGTCAGCGCCGAGGATCTGGGCGGCGGCGATGTGCACACGCGCCTGTCCGGCGTCGCGGATTATCTGGCCGAGGATGATGCCCACGCGCTGGCCTTGGCGCGGCGGGCCGTTGGGTCTTTGGGCGGTGCCGGGCTGAAGCCCGGCCTACAGCTTGAGGCACCCGAAGATCCGGCCTATGACCCGGAGGAAATTCTGGGCGTCGTGCCTGCCGATCTGCGCACGCCTTATGACATTCGCGAGGTGATTGCGCGGCTGGTCGATGGATCCCGGTTCGATGAGTTCAAGCCGCGTTTTGGTGAGACGCTGGTGACGGGGTTTGCGCATGTGAAAGGCTGCCCGGTCGGGATCATCGCCAATAACGGCGTGCTGTTTTCCGAGGCCGCGCAGAAGGGCGCGCATTTTGTCGAACTGTGTTCGCAGCGCAAAACGCCTTTGGTGTTCTTGCAGAACATCACCGGGTTCATGGTCGGTCGGAAATACGAAAACGAAGGCATCGCGCGGCACGGGGCTAAGATGGTGACAGCCGTGGCGACGACCAATGTGCCCAAGATTACCATGCTGGTGGGCGGCTCGTTCGGGGCCGGGAATTACGGCATGTCGGGGCGGGCTTATCAGCCGCGATTCCTGTGGACCTGGCCGAACTCGCGGATTTCCGTGATGGGCGGCGAGCAGGCAGCAGGCGTGCTGGCCACCGTCAAACGCGACGGGATCGAGCGGCAGGGCGGCACATGGTCGGCTGAGGAAGAGGCCGCGTTCAAACGCCCGACGCTGGAGATGTTTGAGGAGCAATCGCACCCGCTCTATGCCTCCGCCCGGCTGTGGGACGACGGCATCATCGACCCGCGCAAATCGCGCGACGTGCTGGCCTTGTCGCTGAGCGCCGCGCTGAATGCCCCGATCGAGGAGACACGTTTTGGCGTGTTCAGGATGTGATCATGATTGATCTAACCTGGTTTGTGACCCGAAAACTGAACGGCGCTTCCGCCGACATAGTGCCGGACATCGACACTCAACCCCACCGATTGAAGCGCATCCAGAACTGTTGTTCCCGCTCCGAAGTTTCGCGTGTATTCGCCGATCATGGTGAAGTCCTGCGCGCCATTAAGAAACAGGCGTTCCACCTGAGGCAGAACACCGTCAAGGTAGAACCGGTAAAGAGGGCGCAAAGACCAACCTACCGGGTCTGTCGCTTCGATCAACGAAAACGGTGCACCGGGTCTGAGTATGCGGTTCAATTGCCGGGCAAAGATCAAGTGCTGTTCGGCGTTGAATGTTTTAAGGCCAAAGGTAGAGATTGCGAACTCGGCACTTTCGCTCGGAAGGTCTGTGGTCAGCATGTTGGCGCAGAGATGCGAGACACGACCTTCTCGACCTTTGTGGAGCCGTTCCATTGCCTGTTTGTGCATTCCCGGGCTGATGTCGACAGCGGTGACCTTACTCACACTTGGAAATCTGGCGAACAGATGGGGCCACGCTTCACCGGTGCCCGCCATCAAATCAACACCTGCCGCCGTCGTGCCTGCAGGCAGGTCCAGCCCTGCAACACACGCCTTACGCCACGCCCGTACCAATCCGAAGGACGCGACTGCGCTCCAGTTCCGATAAGCGCCAGAGCATCGGTCGAAGACGCCGGACACAAACCCGGGATCGTAGATATCCTGTTTCATGGCTCGCACCCTGCGGGCATTAATTTAGGAATGCAAGGATTTGCCAATGTTCAATAAAATCCTGATTGCCAACCGTGGTGAGATTGCCTGTCGGGTGATGGAGACGGCCCAAAAGATGGGCGTGTCCTGCGTTGCTGTTTATTCGGACGCGGATGCCTCGGCCAAGCATGTACAGATGGCGGATGAGGCGGTGCATATCGGCGGCGCGGCCCCGGCAGAGAGTTACCTCAAGGGCGAAGTGATCATTCAGGTGGCGTTGGAGACCGGCGCGCAAGCGATCCATCCGGGCTATGGGTTTCTGTCCGAGAACCCCGATTTTGTGGATGCTGTTGAGGCCGCGGGGCTGACATTCATCGGCCCGTCGGCGGATGCGATCCGCAAGATGGGCCTCAAGGACGCGGCCAAGGTGCTGATGGAGCAGGCGGGCGTACCCGTGGTGCCGGGCTATCACGGTGACAACCAAGACCCCGAGCATCTGGCGGGGGCTGCCGACACCATCGGCTATCCGGTTCTGATCAAGGCCGTTGCGGGCGGCGGTGGCAAGGGGATGCGCCTTGTTGAACGGCCTCAGGATTTCGCAACCGCGCTCGACAGCGCGCGGGGTGAGGCAAAGACCGCCTTTGGCAATGACGCCGTGCTGGTCGAAAAATTCGTCGCCAAACCGCGCCATATCGAGGTGCAGGTGTTTGGCGATGGTACCCATGCGGTGCATCTGTTCGAACGCGATTGTTCGTTGCAGCGGCGGCATCAGAAGGTGATCGAAGAAGCTCCGGCCCCCGGCATGACCGCTGAAATGCGCGAGGCGATGGGGCAGGCCGGTGTACGCGCGGCCGAGGCGATAGGTTACAAAGGCGCGGGGACGGTTGAGTTCATCGTCGATGCCTCGGACGGGCTGCGACCGGATCGGTTCTGGTTCATGGAGATGAACACGCGCCTGCAGGTGGAACATCCCGTTACCGAAGCCATCACTGATGTTGATCTGGTGGAATGGCAGCTGCGCGTTGCGGCGGGTGAGAGCCTGCCGAAACGGCAGTCGGACCTGTCGATCACCGGTCATGCGTTCGAGGCCCGACTTTATGCCGAGGATGTGCCAAAGGGCTTTCTGCCCGCGACCGGCACGCTGACCCATCTGCACTTCCCGCAGGATTGCAGGGCCGACAGTGGCGTGCGTACATGGGATACGATAAGCCCTTGGTATGATCCGATGATCGCGAAGGTAATCGTGCACGGCCCGACCCGCGCTGTCGCGCTGGAAACGCTGCATCGGGCCCTATGCGGGACCGAGGTTGGGGGCACGGTCACAAACCTGTCCTTTCTGGGCGCATTGACCCGCCATGCAGGCTTTGCCTCGGGTGATGTGGATACAGGACTGATCGGGCGCGACATTGATACGCTGGTGCGGGAGGATGAGCCGAAGCCGGAAACGTTGGTTGCAGCAGCGATGCATGCGTTTGGGTTGCTGGAGGCATCAGATTCTACGGGGTTCACTTTGTGGGCTCCGCTACATCGCGCGACGCAGTTGAAGCGCAATGGCGAAATCGTCGACCTTGATGTGCAGGTCGAAGGCCGAGACACGCAGATCTGGCAGGTCGGGGATCGCACAGTCACGGCGACCCGGCGCAATGGGCGCTGGCTGATTGACGGGGCGAGGATGCCTAATGTCTCGGTCGCAGGGTCCCGGATCACCGTGTTCGAGGACTACGGCCAGGTGTTTGATATCGTTGACCCTCTGGACCGCGACACCAGCGCGGCGGGCGACACCAATGTCATCGAAGCGCCCATGCCGGGGCTGGTCAAAGCGGTGTTCGCGACGGCAGGCCAATCGGTCAAGGAAGGCGACCGCCTTGCCATTCTCGAAGCCATGAAGATGGAGCATTCCCTGCTGGCCGCGCGTGACGGAGTGGTGGCCGAGGTGCTGGCCGAAGACGGTGCGCAGGTCGAGGCCGGGGCGGCTCTGGTCCGGTTGGAGGACGCTTAAGCTGTTCGTCGGGCACGCGGCGTGGCACAGTCGGGCCATCCGTATTTGAAACGAGAAGAAGCCAGAGAGGGCGAAGGAATGGGTGAGCGCGTCGAAATCTTTGAAGTGGGGCCACGGGACGGGCTGCAGAACGAAAAGCGCGACATCCCGGTCGCCGAGAAAATCGCCTTGGTCGATTGCCTGTCCGATGCCGGGTTCAACAGGATCGAGGTGGCCAGTTTTGTGTCGCCCAAATGGGTGCCGCAAATGGCAGGCAGCGCCGAGGTTCTGGCCGGTATCCGCCGGGCCGACGGCCTGCGTTATGCCGCACTGACGCCGAACATGCGGGGATACGAGGATGCTCTGGCCGCCGGTGCGGATGAGATCGCGGTTTTTGCCTCGGCGTCCGAGGGATTTTCGAAGGCCAATATCAACGCCACGATTGCCGAGTCGATTGAGCGGTTCGCGCCGATTCTGGATGCAGCACGCCATATCGACCTGCCGGTGCGTGGCTATGTCTCATGCGTGACCGATTGCCCGTATGACGGACCGACCCCGCCGGAAAAAGTGGCCGAGGTTGCGGATCTTCTGTTCTCGCATGGTTGTTACGAGGTGTCTTTGGGGGACACAATCGGGCAAGGCACCCCGGACAAGATCGCGCGGATGCTGATGGCCGTGCGCGAGCGCGTGCCAGTGACCCGTCTGGCCGGGCATTTTCACGACACGAACGGGCGGGCAATTGACAATATCGACGCCTCGCTTTCGTTGGGGGTGCGGGTGTTTGACGCGGCCGTTGGCGGCCTTGGTGGGTGCCCTTATGCGCCCGGCGCCGCAGGCAATGTCGCGACCGAGGCCGTGGCAGCGCATCTGGAGCGATTGGGCTACGAAACCGGGTTGGATGCCGGAATTTTGGAAAAAGCGGCGCAGATGGCGCGCGCAATGAGGGGCTGAAATGTTCGACACCATAACCGTCACAACGGATGCGCGCGGCGTTGCGACTTTGAAATTGGATCGTGCCGAAAAACACAACGCCATGTCGGCGCAGATGATTGCGGAACTGACTCAGGCGGCTTCTGATTTGGGGCAGGACGCGTCCGTTCGGGTGGTGGTTCTGACCGGTGAGGGCAAATCGTTCTGCGCTGGAGGGGATTTGGGGTGGATGCAGGATCAGATGGCTGCGGATCCTGAAACGCGATTTGCCGAGGCGCGCAAGCTGGCTGAGATGTTGCAGGCGCTCAACACGTTGCCGAAACCTCTGATCGGTGCGTTGCAGGGTAACGCGTTCGGGGGCGGGGTCGGTTTGGCTGCCGTCTGTGACGTGGCGCTTGGCGTTAAGACGCTGAAAATGGGGCTGACGGAAACCAAGCTGGGCCTGATCCCGGCCACCATCGGCCCTTACGTGATCGCCCGCATGGGCGAGGCAAGGGCTCGGCGAGTCTTCATGTCTGCGCGCCTGTTTGACGCGACCGAGGCGGTGACGCTTGGCCTGTTGGCCAAGGTTGTACCTGCGGACGAGCTGGCGGACGCTGTTGAGGCTGAAGTACGCCCCTATCTGGCCTGCGCACCGGGGGCTGTCGCCTCGGCCAAGGCGCTTGTCAGGGATCTGGGGCCGAAAATCGACGAGCAGGTCATTGACCACACCATCAACGCGCTTGTCGCTCGCTGGGAAACCGATGAAGCGCTTGAAGGCATCGGCGCGTTTTTCGACAAACGCAAGCCTGCGTGGATCAACGAAGTTTGACTCTGAAACTCGAAACGCACCAACAGGGGGGTGGCGAGGGTTTTCTTAGACCTGTCAAGCCCCTGAATGCCCCCCTGCGCGCTTGTGGTCGGTTGACCCTCTGATCCCGCAGGGATACAGAATATCCAGTCAACACGCCAATTGACGGCGCGCCTTGTCGGGGCCGCGCAAGAAAGGAGCCACTCGTGGAAGAGTTGTTGCGGGAATATCTCCCGATCCTGGTGTTTCTGGCCGTGGCCGTGGGCCTTGGAATCGTGCTGATTCTGGCGGCCGTCGTCCTTGCTGTCCGCAATCCCGATCCGGAAAAAGTCAGCGCATATGAATGTGGTTTCAACGCGTTCGACGACGCCCGGATGAAATTTGACGTTCGCTTCTATCTGGTCTCGATTCTCTTCATCATCTTCGACCTGGAAATCGCCTTTCTGTTTCCGTGGGCCGTTGGCTTCAAGGACATCAGTGATGTGGGGTTCTGGTCCATGATGGTGTTCCTGGCGGTGCTGACCATCGGCTTTGCCTATGAATGGAAGAAAGGGGCCCTGGAATGGGAGTGATGACGGGTGCAAACACCGCCGGCGTCGACAAAGAAGTCGCCGCCCAGGCCCTGAATGCCGAGCTGCAGGACAAAGGGTTCCTGCTGACCTCGACCGAAGACATTATCAACTGGGCACGCACCGGTTCCTTGCACTGGATGACCTTTGGTCTGGCCTGCTGCGCGGTCGAGATGATGCACACCTCGATGCCGCGCTATGACGCCGAACGGTTTGGCATCGCCCCGCGCGCGTCGCCGCGTCAGTCGGACGTGATGATCGTCGCAGGCACCCTGACCAACAAAATGGCCCCGGCGCTGCGCAAGGTTTACGACCAGATGCCCGAGCCGCGCTATGTGATCTCGATGGGGTCCTGCGCGAATGGCGGCGGGTATTACCACTATTCCTATTCGGTGGTACGCGGCTGTGACCGTATCGTCCCGGTAGACATTTACGTCCCCGGCTGCCCGCCAACTGCCGAGGCGCTGCTATACGGTCTGATGCAGTTGCAACGCAAAATCCGCCGCACCGGCACGATTGTACGCTGAGGGAGAGGGCAGATGAGCGAAGCACTCAAGGAACTTGGCGCGCAGCTTGAACTGAAGCGGTCCGACTGCGTGCTGTCGTGGGACGTCACCCATGGTGAGTTGAACGTCGATGTCGCTCCGTCGAGCCTTGTTGAGTTCATCGAGTTTCTGCGCAGTGACCGCAACTGTCAGTTCTCGACCCTTGTGGACATTACCGGCGTTGATTACCCCGAACGGGCCAAGCGATTTGATGTGGTCTATCACTTCCTGTCGATGTACCAGAACCAGCGCATTCGCCTGCGGGTTTCGATCCGCGAGGAGGACATGGTACCCTCGATTGTTGACGTGCACCCCTCGGCCAACTGGTTCGAGCGTGAGGTGTTCGACATGTTCGGGATCCTGTTCTCAGGCCACCCCGACCTGCGGCGTATCCTGACCGACTATGGGTTTCGCGGCTATCCGCTGCGCAAGGATTTCCCGACCACCGGCTACACCGAGGTGCGCTATGACGAGGCGCAAAAGCGCGTGGTCTACGAACCCGTCTCGCTGGTGCAGGAATACCGTCAGTTTGATTTCATGTCCCCGTGGGAAGGTGCGAATTACATCTTGCCGGGGGATGAGAAGCAGGAGGCCGAGTGATGGGTGGTATCTGGTGGTTGATCCTTTCCGCGCTGACCATCATCCCGATGGTCAAGATACTGCCGTTCTTCGGGATCAACAAAGTCTGGTGCCTGCTCTGTCTCGTCCCATTTGGCACGATTGCCCTGCTCTGGTGGGTCGGGATCAAGCTACAGGAATTGGAGCGCCGCTGAGATGATGCTGGGGGAACTGATCGCACTGGGGGCGCTGGGCGTTCTTCTGGCCGGGGCCGCCGCCAAGGCCGCCGAGGCGGAAAAGGTCCGGGTCCGGGCTGAGGCGAAAAAGAAGAAACGGGGGCGTTGATGGACGGCTCAAGATACGATGACGGCAGCACGGACGCGCTGAGCGGAGAACAGAAGATCCGCAACTTCAACATTAACTTCGGCCCGCAACACCCTGCGGCGCACGGGGTTCTGCGTTTGGTGCTTGAGCTGGACGGAGAGATCGTCGAACGCTGCGATCCGCATATTGGTCTGCTGCACCGTGGCACCGAAAAGCTGATGGAAAGCCGGACCTATCTGCAGAACCTGCCGTATTTCGACCGTCTGGATTATGTCGCTCCGATGAACCAGGAACATGCCTGGTGTCTGGCTATTGAAAAGCTGACCGGGGTCGAGGTGCCGCGCCGCGGCTCGCTGATCCGGGTTCTGTATTCCGAGATCGGGCGCATCCTGAACCACCTGCTGAACGTGACCACGCAGGCGATGGACGTGGGTGCGCTGACCCCGCCGCTCTGGGGCTTTGAAGAACGCGAAAAGCTGATGGTGTTTTATGAGCGTGCCTGCGGTGCCCGCCTGCACGCCGCCTATTTCCGCCCCGGTGGTGTGCATCAGGACCTGCCGCCCGAGTTGCTGGACGATATCGAGGCATGGAGCCACGAATTTCCCGCCGTTCTGGACGATATTGACGGTCTGCTGACCGAGAACCGCATCTTCAAGCAACGCAACGCCGACATTGGTGTCGTGACCGAGGATGACATCCAGAAATACGGCTTCTCGGGCGTGATGGTACGCGGGTCGGGTCTGGCATGGGACCTGCGCCGCGCGCAGCCTTATGAATGCTATGACGAGTTCGAATTCCAGATCCCTGTCGGGAAGAACGGCGACTGTTATGACCGTTACCTCGTCCGCATGGAAGAGATGCGCCAGTCGCTGCTGATCATCCGTCAGGCCATCGCCAAAATCCGTGAGTGCCCCGGTGACGTTCTGGCCCGTGGTAAGATCACGCCGCCGAAACGCTCGGACATGAAGACCTCGATGGAGAGCCTGATCCATCACTTCAAGCTGTATACCGAAGGCTTCCACGTCCCTGCAGGCGAGGTTTACGCCGCGGTCGAAGCCCCCAAGGGCGAGTTTGGCGTCTATCTGGTCGCCGATGGCACCAACAAGCCTTACAGGGCCAAACTGCGCGCGCCCGGCTTCCTGCACCTGCAAGCCATGGACCACGTCGCCGGAGGGCACCAACTGGCCGACGTTGCCGCGATTATCGGGACGATGGACGTTGTTTTTGGGGAGATTGATCGGTGAGTTTCAAACGCGCCATCATTTTTGCTGCGGCTATGGGGATCAGCAGTTCGTCGGTGTCCGCGCTGACGGATGGGCAGTCCCGGTTTTTCGATTGGTCAAAATCCATCGAAAACGGTGCCGACAAACCTGTCTCGGTTGTTATGTCCGACATGCTGGATGCTCTGGATGGATGCGTATTGCCGGATAGCTCGTACTTGCAGCTTGTAGAGATCGCCGAAAGCAGCCGCAATAAAGTCCGGTTTATTGCGTCGTTGAATGCGCTCGCAGTTGGAATGGATGGGCTTTTTCAATCGAACGATTGCGAAGCGAAACGAAATGGTTTCCCCGTGACAGGTACAAGTTTAAGCGCGGGTGATGATTTCTTTGTCGTGATGACATCTGCTCAGAATACGGACAGCGGATGTTTCATTCGGAAAGTAGGAATAGACTAAATGCTCCGCCGTCTTCACCCCGAACAACCCGATCACTTCGCCTTCACCGCTGCCAACCAGCAATGGGCCGAAGCGCAGATCACCAAATACCCCGAGGGGCGTCAGGCCAGCGCTGTGATCCCTCTGCTGTGGCGCGCGCAAGAGCAGGAAGGGTGGCTAAGCCGCCCGGCGATTGAATCCGTCGCTGACATGCTGGGCATGGCCTATATCCGCGTGCTCGAGGTCGCCTCGTTCTACTTCATGTTCCAACTGCAACCGGTTGGGTCGGTCGCGCATATTCAGGTGTGTGGCACGACCTCCTGCATGATCTGCGGGGCCGAGGATCTGATCGCGGTCTGCAAGGAAAAGATTGCCGCCAAGCCGCATGAACTATCCGCCGATGGCAAGCTGAGCTGGGAAGAGGTCGAATGCCTCGGGTCCTGCGCGAACGCACCGATGGCGCAGATCGGCAAGGACTATTACGAAGACCTGACGACTGAAAGCTTTGGCAAGATCATCGACGGTCTGGCCGCTGGCAAAGTGCCGACGCCGGGCCCGCAGAACGGACGCTATGCGGCGGAACCGCAGAGCGGGCTGACCAGCCTGACCGAACATGACGCCGGAAAACCTGCGCAGAATGCCTCGGTCGCTTTGGCAACGGGTCTGGGCGATACCGTCAAGCGCATCGACGGGACCGAGGTTCCGATCCTGACGCCGTGGCTGGACAAGGATGGCAAGCAGGCCGGAGCCTCGGCTGCTGCGAAACCGCCCAAGGCACCTGAACCGGCGAAACCTGCGGTGAAACAGGCGGAAGAAGCCAAGGCCAAGCCTGCGCCCGAAGAGGCAAAGGAAGATCAGCCCAGAACACTGCCCGAGGCGCGCGGGGGCTTGCCCGACGACCTCAAACTGCTGAAGGGCGTAGGGCCGAAACTGGAAGAGAAACTGAACGATCTGGGCTTTTTCCACTATGATCAGATCGCCTCGTGGACGCCCGAGCATGTGGCCTGGGTCGATGCGCGCCTGAAGTTCAAGGGCCGGATCGAGCGGGATGGCTGGATTGAACAGGCGGCCAAGCTTGCGGTGGGTGATGAAACCGAATTCGCCAAACGTGCCAAAGAAGAAGGCACGTATGATGAGCAGACAGACGAAGACTAAATGACGGGTGCCCATTCGGGGCATCGAGGTGAGATGGACAAGGACAAGGAACTGGCCATAGCCCGTAAGGGCCGTCACATCGGCATCGTCATCGCGGTGACGATGGCGTTCTGGCTTGCCATGAACCTGTTCATCGGCCCTGCCATGGAACTGACCGCGCGCCATGCGCTGCTGTTCGACCTCGCCGCGCTGGCCGGATTTATCTATGCGGGCGTCAACATTTTTCAACTCTGGCGCATGCGTCAGGATAGCCAAGGGTAACACGCGATGCTGAAGGATCAGGACCGGATCTTTACCAACATCTACGGGATGCACGAGCGTACGCTGCGCGGCGCGCAGGCGCGTGGGCATTGGGACGGCACCGCTGGCCTGATCGAGAAGGGCCGCGACTGGATCATCCAAACGATGAAGGACTCTGGTCTGCGCGGTCGCGGTGGCGCGGGCTTCCCGACCGGGCTGAAATGGTCTTTCATGCCCAAGGAAAGCGATGGCCGCCCGTCTTATCTGGTGGTGAACGCAGATGAATCCGAGCCGGGCACCTGCAAGGACCGCGAGATCATGCGTCACGATCCGCACACGCTGATCGAAGGCTGCCTGATCGCCTCATTCGCGATGAACGCGCATACCTGCTATATCTATTTGCGCGGCGAATACATTCGCGAGCGTGAGGCGTTGCAGGCCGCGATTGACGAAGCCTATGACGCCGGTCTGCTGGGCAAGAACGCGGCAGGCTCGGGTTGGGATTTCGATTTGTTCCTGCATCACGGGGCAGGGGCCTATATCTGCGGTGAAGAGACCGCCCTAATCGAAAGCCTTGAGGGCAAGAAGGGCATGCCTCGTATGAAACCTCCGTTCCCGGCGGGGGCGGGGCTTTATGGCTGCCCGACGACGGTGAACAACGTGGAATCGATTGCCGTTGTGCCGACCATTCTGCGCCGGGGTGCCGACTGGTTCGCGGGTTTTGGCCGCCAGAACAATGCGGGCACCAAGCTGTTTGCGATCTCGGGGCATGTGAACAACCCCTGCGTCGTCGAAGAGGCGATGTCGATTTCCTTCGAAGAACTGATCGAGACCCATTGCGGTGGTATCCGCGGCGGTTGGGACAATCTGCTGGCGGTGATCCCCGGCGGCTCGTCCGTGCCATGCGTGCGCGGTGAGAACATGCGCGATGCGATCATGGATTTCGACTATTTGCGGGGTGAGTTGGGTTCGGGTCTGGGTACTGCTGCGGTGATCGTGATGGACAAGTCCACCGACATCGTAAAGGCGATCTGGCGGCTGTCGAAATTCTACAAGCACGAAAGCTGTGGTCAGTGTACGCCCTGCCGTGAAGGCACCGGCTGGATGATGCGGGTGATGGACCGTCTGGTGCGGGGCGAGGCCGAATTGGAAGAGATCGACATGCTGTTTGACGTGACCAAACAGGTCGAAGGGCACACGATCTGCGCCCTTGGCGACGCGGCGGCCTGGCCGATCCAGGGCCTGATCCGCAACTTCCGGGATGAGATCGAAGACCGCATCAAGGCCCAGAAATCGGGTCGCGCCAGTGCGATAGCTGCGGAGTAAGTCGAATGGAAGGTTTTGCCGAATACGCTCATGCCCTGGCCTCGCTGGTGATCTTCACGCTGGTTGTGTTGTTGCTTGCACCGTTCAGCGCCATGGCCAAGCAGAACAAGGGTCTGGCACCGGGCGCCACGCCCGAACAAGACTATGCGGACCGGGCCTATCGTCTGAACCGGGCCTATTTGAACGGCACGGAAACACTGCCCGCTTTTGTCATCGTTGTCGTGACCGCGATTTTGCTGGGGGTCAGCCCGTTTTGGGTCAACCTGTTGGCGTCGATTGCGCTGGTCGCCCGGCTTGTGATGCTGGGGGTTCACATTCGGGGCGTTGGTAAACCGCATTCGGGTGTGCGCTCGGTTCTGTATGTGCTGGCCTGGGCTTGCATGTTTGTTATTGGGGTTATGGCTTTGGTGGCTGCACTGTGATGGGAATGAGTTATAGAAATCAAAGGTTTGCGAAGGCAAGCCGGGCCACGACATGCCTGACCATCGCGACTTTGACGTTGCTGACGGCTTGCAGCACGATCACGACATCCCGAAGTGACCGGGTTTTGTTCGAAGGCAATTACTTCAGAACCAAGGCCAAAGCCGTCGATAAGAAAAGGGCACCGACCGAGTTCACGATCGTCGTCAACGGTGTATCAGCTTCCCTGAACGGCGCGCGTGAGGCCGGGCGGTATGAAGGGATCAAATACTGCGTGCAGAATTTCGGCTCATCCCGCATCGCGTGGAAGGTGGGGCCGGATACGGATCCGCAGCAGCTGCGGATCGACAACGACAAGCTGGCCTTTGCAGGAACCTGCCAAAGACCATGATGCGCGTTCTTGCATATCACGGCATGTCGCCGCGTCTGCTATCGCATAGCAGATCGGCGGGTTTTTGTTTTGGTGCACCCAAAACAAAAGGATCAATCATGTCTGTTGCAAAAACTCTGGCAGTGGCCGTTCTGATGACCGTGCCGGGCGCGGTTCAGGCCAAACCTCCGCTAAGCGATGTCGCTGAGATCGACAACGAGCTTTATTATATCGCCATCGCAAACGAGATCTCAGAATACTGCCCCTCGATCAGCGGGCGGCGTCTGAAAGCGATTGGCGTGATGTGGGGGCTGCGGTCCAAAGCCAATGAACTGGGATATTCGGACACGGAAATCCGGGCTTACGTCGAATCGGATGCCGAAAAGGACCGGATGCGCGCCAAGGGCGAGGCGTATCTGGCGCAGAACGCTGTCTCGTACGACAAACCAAATTCATTCTGCACGCTGGGGCGGGCGGAAATCGAAAGAAACAGCGCCATTGGCGTGTATTTGAGGGCGAACTAGACCATGTCTGACCTTCGGAAAGTGAATATCGACGGACAGGAGATTGAAGTCGATGGTTCGATGACCCTGATCCAGGCCTGTGAAGAGGCCGGGATCGAGATTCCACGGTTTTGCTATCACGAACGCCTCTCGATCGCCGGGAATTGCCGCATGTGTCTGGTTGAGGTCGTGGGCGGCCCGCCGAAGCCTGCCGCATCCTGTGCCATGCAGGTGCGTGACCTGCGTCCGGGGCCGGAAGGGCAGGCACCGCAAGTCAAGACGAACTCTCCCATGGTCAAGAAGGCCCGCGAAGGGGTGATGGAGTTCCTGCTGATCAACCACCCGCTGGATTGCCCGATTTGCGATCAGGGCGGCGAATGTGACCTGCAGGATCAGGCCATGGCCTACGGCGTATCCGGTTCGCGCTTTAAAGAGGCCAAGCGGGCAGTGGACGATCTGGATTTGGGTCCGCTGGTCGGTACCGCGATGACCCGCTGTATCAGTTGTACCCGCTGCGTGCGCTTCACGACCGAGGTCGCCGGGATCACCCAGATGGGCCAGACCGGGCGGGGCGAGGATGCCGAGATCACCTCGTATCTGAACCAGACGCTCGACTCGAACATGCAGGGCAATATCATCGACCTGTGCCCGGTGGGCGCACTGACCTCGAAACCCTACGCCTTTACCGCCCGCCCTTGGGAACTGACGAAGACCGAAAGCATCGATGTGATGGATGCTCTGGGTTCGAACATCCGGGTGGACACCAAAGGGCGCGAAGTGATGCGCTTCCTGCCACGCAACCATGATGGCGTGAATGAGGAATGGATCAGCGACAAGACCCGTTTCGTCTGGGACGGTCTGCGGCGTCAGCGGCTGGACAAGCCCTATGTGCGTGAAAACGGCAAGCTGCGCCCGGCTTCATGGCCTGAGGCGCTGACCAAAGCGGCCGGGGCGATGAAGGGCAAGAAGGTTGCGGCGCTGGTCGGTGATCTTGTTCCGGTCGAGGCGGCTTTCGCGTTGAAGCAACTGGTCGAAGGTCTGGACGGCAATATTGAATGCCGTGTGGACAATGCGCGCCTGCCTGCTGGCAACCGGTCGGGTTATGTCGGCACGGCGTCGATCGAAGATGTTGATGATGCGAAATATATCCTGCTGATCGGGGCCAATCCGCGTGACGAAGCACCGGTGTTGAATGCACGCATCCGAAAGGCGTGGCTGAACGGGGCCAAGATCGCCAATATCGGACCGCAGGCTGATCTGACCTATGACGTTTTCCAGATGGGCGAGGGGCGGGATGCACTGGCCGATCTGCAAAAGCACGAGTTCGACGACATTCTGGAAAAGCCCTCGGTGATCATCGTCGGCATGGGTGCGCTGCGTGAAGCGGACGGCGCCGCCGTGCTTGGGCACGCCATGCAGGCAGCCGCGCGGACCAATGGTAAGCTGATGATCCTGCACAGCGCTGCCGCCCGTGTTGGTGCAATGGATGTTGGCGCTGTGACGGAAGGCGGGCTTGAGGCTGCATTCGACGGGGCCGAGGTAATCTATAACCTGGGCGCGGATGAGGTCGAGATCGATGATGGGGCCTTTGTGATCTACCAAGGTAGCCACGGCGACCGGGGCGCGCATCGTGCCGACATTATCCTGCCGGGCGCGGCCTATACCGAGGAAAACGGGCTGTTCGTGAACACCGAAGGCCGCCCGCAACTGGCGATGCGCGCCGGGTTCGCGCCGGGGGACGCCAAAGAGAACTGGGCCATCCTGCGCGCCTTGTCGGCCGAATTGGGGGCGACACTGCCCTATGACTCGCTGGCGCAACTGCGCACTGCACTGATCGAGGCGGTTCCGCATCTGGCCCGCATCGACGAGGTGATCGAGAACGATTTTCAACCGCTCGAGGCAGGCCCCCTGGGCCAAGCCAGCTTCCGCCACGCGATCCAGGATTTCTACCTGACCAACCCAATCGCCCGCGCCTCGCAACTGATGGCCGAGCTGTCGGCGCAAGCGCAGGCGCGCAAGGCCGAAAAGATCGCTGCGGAATGAACCAGAGCTGTTTCATATCGCCAACCAGCGCGGCTGCCTTTCGGCAGGTCACCGCGCGGGACGTGAATGTGGAACCAAAGAAAAAGGGTAGCGCGAGGGCGGCGGATGCTGTTTACACCTACGCGCCGACCCAGCCGCTGCCTCACGACTATCGCGACGCAGGCGGAAAACGGAATACCCACGGTGTGAGGACCAATGGCTGAATTCTTTAACACCCCAGGCGGAATAGCCATCATCATACTGGCGCAAGTGCTTGCGGTTGTGGCCTTTGTGATGATTTCGCTGTTGTTCCTTGTTTATGGTGACCGCAAGATCTGGGCTGCTGTCCAGATGCGTCGAGGCCCGAACGTTGTCGGTGCATACGGCCTGCTGCAATCGGTGGCGGACGCGCTGAAATATGTGGTGAAAGAGGTCGTCATCCCGGCGGGGGCCGACCGAACGGTGTTCATCCTCGCGCCGCTGACATCCTTCGTGCTGGCGATGATCGCCTGGGCGGTGATTCCGTTCAACGACGGTTGGGTCCTGTCGGATATCAACGTCGCCATTCTGTACGTCTTCGCCGTCTCCTCACTTGAGGTTTATGGCGTGATTATGGGCGGTTGGGCGTCGAACTCAAAGTATCCGTTCCTGGGCTCGCTGCGCTCTGCCGCGCAGATGATTTCCTACGAGGTCTCGATCGGTCTGATCATCATCGGCATCATCATCTCGACCGGTTCGATGAATTTCGGCGATATCGTGCGCGCTCAGGATGGCTCATTCGGTTTCTTCAGCTGGTACTGGCTGCCGCATTTCCCGATGGTGTTCCTGTTCTTCATCTCGGCACTGGCCGAAACCAACCGCCCGCCCTTCGATCTGCCCGAGGCGGAATCGGAACTGGTCGCGGGTTATCAGGTCGAATACTCGGCCACGCCCTTCCTGCTGTTCATGGCCGGTGAATACATCGCCATCTTCCTGATGTGCGCCCTGACCTCGCTGCTGTTCTTCGGCGGCTGGCTGTCCCCGATCCCGGGTCTGCCCGATGGCGTGCTGTGGATGGTCGCCAAGATGGCGTTCTTCTTCTTCATCTTCGCAATGGTCAAGGCGATCACGCCCCGCTACCGCTATGACCAACTGATGCGGTTGGGCTGGAAAGTCTTCCTGCCGTTCTCACTGGTCTGGGTGGTCTTTGTGGCCTTTGCGGCAAAATTCGACTGGTTCTGGGGCGCGTTTGCGCGTTGGAGCGTAGGAGGCTGATATGGCAAACATCGACTATACCCGCGCTGCCAAGTATTTCCTGCTGCAGGACTTCTGGGTCGGCATGAAGCTGGGTCTGAAGTATTTCTTCGCCCCCAAGGCTACCGTGAACTACCCGCACGAAAAGGGCCCTCTGTCGCCACGTTTCAGAGGAGAGCACGCTTTGCGCCGTTATCCGAACGGCGAAGAACGCTGCATTGCCTGCAAACTGTGCGAAGCGATCTGCCCGGCGCAGGCCATCACCATCGACGCCGAACCACGCGAAGATGGTACCCGCCGCACAACGCGGTACGACATCGACATGACTAAGTGTATCTATTGCGGTTTCTGCCAAGAGGCCTGCCCAGTTGACGCCATTGTCGAAGGCCCGAACTTCGAATTCGCCACGGAAACCCGCGAAGAACTGTTCTACGACAAGGAAAAACTCCTCTCGAACGGCGAACGCTGGGAGGCCGAGATCGCCCGCAATCTGGAAATGGACGCACCTTACAGATGAGCGACACTCCCCAAAATCCGTTCGAGCTGATGATGAAGCAGGCTCAGGACATGGCCAAGGCGATGAACCCGGCGATGGAGAAATTCTCGCCCAAGGGGTTCGAGGCGCTGTGGCCGACCATGCCCAAAGAGGTCATGGAGATGATGTTCGGCAATACCGTCAACAAAGACGGGCTGGATGCCAAGACCCGCCTGCTGCTGACGCTGGCCGGGCTGACCTGTCAGGGCGCACAGGCGGATTCAGCGGTGCGTCAGACCGTGCGTCACGCGCTGGAGGCGGGTGCTAAGAAACAAGAGATCGTGGAAACGATCGGTCAGATGTCGGTCTTTGCCGGCATCCCGGCCATGACCCGCGCGCTGGATCTGGCGCAAGAAGTCATGGGCGACAATGAGGATGAGGATCAATGACCGTCTTTGCCTTCTATCTGTTTGCCATCAGCGCCATCACCGGCGGGCTGTTCACTGTGATCAGCCGCCAGCCGGTGCATTCGGTGTTGTGGCTGATCCTGTCCTTCCTGTCGGCGGCGGGGCTGTTCGTGCTGCTGGGGGCTGAGTTCGTGGCGATGCTGCTGATCATCGTCTACGTGGGCGCGGTCGCGGTGCTGTTCCTGTTTGTAGTGATGATGCTGGACGTGGATTTTGCCGAGCTTAAGGCCGAGATGGCCCGCTATATGCCGCTGGCCCTGCTGATCGGTCTGGTGATCCTTATGCAGTTCGTCATGGCCTTCGGCGCATGGGACAGCGCGCAGGGCGCGGCGGCCAATCTGGCGCAGCCGGTTCCGGCGGACCGCCACAACACCGAGGCGCTGGGTGTCATCCTTTATGATCAATACTTCCTTCTGTTCCAGCTTGCGGGCCTGATCCTGCTGGTGGCCATGATCGGTGCCATCGTTCTGACACTGCGCCACCGTCAGGACATCAAGCGTCAAGACATCATCGGCCAGATGATGCGCGACCCGGCCAAGGCGATGGAGTTGAAGGACGTGAAACCGGGGCAGGGGTTGTGATGCGTGAAGTATTCATAGCATTTGCTTTTGTTGTGTCTGCTGGAAGCGCCTTTGCTTGCAGCCTTGAAGAAGACCCTACTTGGAGAGATCAACCAGTTTCGGTGGCACCTGATGGGAGCTTTCAGCACGCTGAAGACTATAAGCACCATAAGTTATACGGTGGAAAGATCGTTGATTTAGGCGGCAAGCGAGTTGCTCAACGAGTCACCCTTACGACCTCATGCGGTGGTATTTTCGAAAGGCTTTTGTTTGCGGACTGCCATCGAGCAGAAGTTGTGTCGATCTTGGGAGCTGAAAACCTTGATCAGCCCAACGGATGGCGTGATGAACTCGTGGATCTGATACAAGTCCCCATTGGAGCTATAGACGTGCGAGAAATTACATCTGCGGCTGAACTGGTATCGATAGCTTACGAGAACGACTACAAAGTTTCTCTTAGTGTTGAGCAACAAATCGCAAACATGAAGCGCCGCAACCGTTATGACCCATTCAACGGCTGCAAAATCTACTACCCAGAGTCCCGAGGAGCAGGTCTATGATCGGACTTGAACACTATCTTACGGTCGCGGCGACGCTGTTCGTCATCGGCATCTTCGGTCTCTTCCTGAACCGCAAGAACGTCATCATCCTGCTGATGAGCATCGAGTTGATGCTGCTGGCGGTGAATATCAACCTTGTGGCGTTTTCCAGCTTCCTCGGCGATCTGGTCGGGCAAGTGTTCACGCTGTTCGTGCTGACTGTTGCGGCGGCCGAGGCGGCGATTGGTCTGGCCATTCTGGTCTGTTTCTTCCGCAACCGTGGCACTATCGCGGTTGAAGACGTCAATATGATGAAGGGCTAAGAGAACTATGGAAACCACCATCCTCTTTGCCCCGTTGGTGGGCGCGCTGCTCTGCGGGTTTGGCTGGCGCTTTATTGGCGAAAAGGCCGCCATGTGGACCGCCACGGGCCTCCTGTTCCTCGCCTGTCTGCTGTCGTGGATCGTCTTCCTGACCTACGATGGCCAGACCCAGCAGATCGAAATCCTGCGCTGGATCGAGAGCGGCTCGCTGTCGACAAGCTGGGCGATCCGTCTGGACCGGCTGACCGCGATCATGCTGATTGTGGTGACGACGGTCTCGGCGCTCGTCCACCTTTACTCCTTTGGCTACATGGACCACGACCCGCAATGGCGTGAGGGTGAAAGCTACAAGCCGCGTTTCTTTGCCTATCTGTCCTTCTTCACCTTCGCGATGCTGATGCTGGTGACAGCGGACAATCTGGTGCAGATGTTCTTTGGTTGGGAGGGCGTGGGCGTCGCGTCCTACCTGCTGATCGGATTTTATTACCGCAAATCCAGCGCCAATGCGGCGGCGATGAAGGCGTTTATCGTCAACCGTGTCGGGGATTTCGGCTTTGCACTGGGGATCTTCGCGATCTTCTTCCTGACCGACAGCATCAATTTCTCGGACGTTTTCGCCTCGGCCCCGACGCTGGCCGAAACGCAACTGACCTTCCTGTGGGGGGAGTGGACGGCGATTGAGGTGATCTGCGTCCTGCTGTTCATCGGCGCGATGGGGAAATCGGCACAGTTGATCCTGCACACCTGGTTGCCGGACGCGATGGAGGGCCCGACGCCTGTGTCGGCCCTGATCCACGCCGCGACCATGGTGACGGCGGGCGTGTTCCTGGTCTGCCGCATGTCACCGCTGATGGAGTTCGCGCCGGGCGCCACCGCGTTCATCACCTTCCTTGGTGCCTCGACCGCGTTTTTTGCGGCGACCGTGGGGCTGGTGCAGACCGACATCAAACGCGTCATCGCCTATTCGACCTGTTCGCAACTGGGCTATATGTTCGTGGCGGCGGGCGTCGGCATGTACTCGGCGGCGATGTTCCACCTGCTGACACACGCCTTCTTCAAGGCGCTGTTGTTCCTTGGCGCGGGTTCGGTGATCCACGCCATGCATCACGAGCAGGAGATGACTGAATATGGCGGGCTGCGGAAGAAGATCCCCTATACCTTCTGGGCGATGATGATCGGCACGCTGGCGATCACCGGTGTGGGGATCCCGCTGACCACGTTCGGCTTTGCCGGCTTCCTGTCCAAGGACGCCATCATCGAAAGCGCCTTTGCCGGTGGAACGGGCTATGCCTTCTGGATGCTGGTGATCGCCGCTGTCTTCACCTCGTTCTACAGCTGGCGGCTGATCTTCCTGACTTTCTATGGCGAGCCGCGCGGCGACAAGCACACGCATGACCACGCCCATGAAAGCCCGTTGACCATGCTGATCCCGCTTGGCGCGCTGTCTATCGGGGCCGTCTTTGCCGGGATGATCTGGTATAGCAACTTCTTTGGCCATACCGACAAGGTTGGCAAGTTCTATGGCATCCCCGTAGCCGAAGCATCCGAACACGCCGAAGGGCATGATGACGCGACCCATGCCGAGCACGTCGCCGATGGAACCGCTGATGCGCATCATGGGGACGAAGACCATGCGGATGACGCACATGCAGATGCGGGTCATGCGGATGACAGCCATGGAGAGAAAGACGCCCATGGCGGCGACCATCACTACGTGTTTGCGGGTGAGCCGGGCGAAGGCGCGCTGTATATCGCACCCGACAATACCGTGCTGGACGATGCCCATGCAGTTCCGAAATGGGTCAAGGTCTCGCCCTTCGTGGCAATGCTGCTGGGCTTTGTCGTGGCCTATTGGTTCTACATCGTGAACACCACGTTGCCCGCGCGCTTGGCCGCAAACCAGCGTCCGTTGTACCTGTTCCTGCTGAACAAATGGTACTTTGACGAGATCTATGACGCGGTCTTTGTCAAACCCACCGTGGCCCTTGGCCGGTTCCTGTGGAAACGCGGCGACGGCAATACAATCGACGGTTTCCTGAACGGAGTAGCCATGGGCGTTGTTCCCTTCTTCACCCGCCTCGCAGGCAAGGCGCAGACCGGGTACATCTTCACCTATGCCTTCTGGATGGTGCTGGGCATCGCGGCCCTTGTGACCTGGATGTCGATCGGCGGAGGGGCGCAATAATGGACAATATCCTTTCCATCGTCACCTTCATCCCGGCCATCGCAGCGGGCATTCTGGCTCTTTTCCTGCACGGCAACGACGCGGCGGCGCAACGCAATGCCAAATGGGTCGCCTTGCTGGCGACCACGGTGACCTTCCTTGTCTCGATCGGCATCTACACCGGCTTTGACCCCAACGACACCGGCTTTCAGATGGTGGAAGAGGGTGAATGGCTGTTGGGCCTGAAATACAAGATGGGCGTGGACGGGATCAGCGTTCTGTTCGTGCTGCTGACCACATTCATCATGCCGCTGACCATTCTGGCCAGCTGGCAGGTGACGGACCGCGTCAAGGAATACATGGTGGCCTTCCTGCTGCTGGAAACGCTGATGCTGGGCGTGTTCATGGCGCTGGATCTGGTGCTGTTCTACCTGTTCTTCGAGGCAGGCCTGATCCCGATGTTCCTGATCATCGGCATCTGGGGCGGCAAGGACCGCATTTATGCCAGCTTCAAATTCTTCCTCTACACCTTCCTCGGCTCGGTACTGATGCTGGTGGCGATGGTTGCGATGTATGCCGATGCGGGCACCACGGATATCGAGGCGCTGATGACCCATCAGTTCTCCTCCGAAGGGTTCAGCGTGTTGGGCGTCTATATCGTCGGCGGTATGCAGACGCTGATGTTCCTGGCTTTCTTTGCCTCGTTCGCAGTGAAGATGCCGATGTGGCCGGTCCACACCTGGTTGCCGGATGCGCACGTGCAGGCACCAACGGCGGGTTCGGTCGTGCTGGCGGCGATCCTGTTGAAAATGGGCGGCTATGGCTTCCTGCGGTTCAGCCTGCCGATGTTCCCGGTGGGGTCAGCGGTGATGACCGATCTGGTGCTGTGGATGTCGGCGATTGCTGTCGTCTACACCTCGCTGGTCGCGCTGGTGCAGGAGGATATGAAAAAGCTGATCGCTTACTCTTCGGTCGCGCATATGGGTTTTGTGACCATGGGTATCTTTGCGGCGAACCAGCAAGGGATTGACGGCGCGATCTTCCAAATGCTGAGCCACGGGTTCATTTCGGCCGCGCTGTTCCTTTGCGTCGGCGTGATCTATGACCGGATGCACACCCGCGATATCGAGGCCTATGGCGGTCTGGTGATCCGGATGCCTGCGTATGCGCTGGTTTTCATGCTGTTCACTATGGCGAATGTCGGCCTGCCGGGGACGTCCGGGTTCATCGGCGAATTCCTGACCCTGATGGGAGCCTTCCAGGTCAACACATGGGTCACCGCGGTGGCTGCGACCGGTGTGATCTTCTCGGCTGGCTATGCGCTGTGGCTGTACCGCCGGGTGGTGTTTGGCGATCTGATCAAGGAAAGCCTCAAGGCGATGACGGACATGAGCTCGCGCGAGCGGCTGATCTTTGCGCCACTGATCGTGATGACCATCCTGCTGGGCGTCTACCCATCGCTGGTCACGGATGTGATCGGCAACTCGACCGCCGCGCTGATTTCGAACTATGACACGGCTCTGGCCGCGGCTGAGGCTGCGACCCAGACGGCCGCCTCGCATTAAGGAGGCTTTGGAGACATGATCCAGGCTGATCTGACAATAATCCTGCCGGAAATCGTTCTGGCCGTATATGCGATGGTGGCTCTGATCGGGGCCGTCTATACGACGAAAGACGGGCTGGCCCCGGTTCTGGTCTGGACCACCGCTGGCCTGATGGCGCTGCTGGCGATCTGGATTGCCACCAACGGCGACGGCACCAACGTGGCCTTCAACGGCATGTTCGTCGATGACGGCTTTGCCCGCTTTGCCAAAGTCGCGATCTTGCTATCCGCCGCCGCCGTTCTGGTCATGAGCCAGGAATACATGGCCCGCCGGGGTGTGCTGCGCTTTGAGTATCCGTTGCTGGTGGCCCTGGCCGCTGTGGGCATGATGATGATGGTCAGCGCAGGCGATCTGATGTCGCTGTATATGGGGCTGGAGCTGCAATCCCTGGCCCTTTACGTCGTGGCCGCGCTGCGCCGCGACAGTGCGAAATCGACCGAGGCCGGTTTGAAGTATTTCGTGCTGGGCGCGCTCAGCTCGGGCCTTCTGCTATATGGCGCGTCGCTGGTTTATGGCTTCACCGGAACCACCCTGTTTTCGGGCATCATCGCGACTGTACAGGCCGGAGATGTCTCGGTTGGCCTGCTGTTTGGTCTGATCTTCCTGATCTCGGGTTTGGCCTTCAAGGTCTCGGCGGTGCCGTTCCATATGTGGACGCCGGACGTGTACGAGGGCTCTCCGACCCCGATTACCGCGTTCTTTGCAACCGCGCCGAAAGTGGCGGCGATGGCCCTGTTCGCGCGGCTGCTGCATGACGCATTTGGCGGCATCGTGAAAGACTGGCAACAAGTGATCGTGCTGCTGTCTGTGCTGTCGATGCTGCTGGGTGCGGTCGCCGCCATTGGGCAGCGGGACATCAAGCGCCTGATGGCGTTCTCGTCGATTGCGCATATGGGCTATGCGCTGATCGGTCTGGCCGCAGGGACCGAGTTGGGCATCAAGGCGATGCTGATGTATCTGGCCATTTACGTGACCATGAATATCGGCACCTTCGCCTTCATCCTGATGATGGAACGTGATGGCAAACCCGTCACCGACATCGACGCCTTGCGCCAGTATTCCAGGCATGATCCGGGCAAGGCGCTGGCGGTTCTGATCCTGATGTTCAGCCTTGCCGGCGTGCCGCCGATGCTTGGGTTCTTCGCCAAGTTCGGGGTCTGGCAGGCGGGCGTCAGCGCGGGTCTGACGGGTCTGGTCATCGTCTCGGCCATCGCCTCGGTCATCGGTGCGTTCTATTACCTGCGGATCGTGTTCTACATGTATTTCGGGGCCGAGAACGAGGAACCGATCGAAACGCGGTCATCGCCCGTATTGTGGGTCGCCCTGATGGGATCGGCAGCCCTGATGCTGATCGGCGTATTCTATCAGTTCGGTGTCGAGGGCGCAGCGGCGGCTGCGGCGGCCACGCTTGTCAACTGATCGTCTTAAACACTGTGAAGGAGGGGCTCGGTCGCGCGACCGGGCCTTTTTGATATGACCAAATGGCCCCAAGGCTACGGCCTGCACGAAGTGCAGGAAGTTGATAGCACACTGAACGAAGCGGCGCGCATCGCCCCAAACGCCAGCGGTCCGGTGTGGATCATGGCGCATCACCAAACCGCAGCGCGCGGTCGGCGCGGGCGGGCCTGGGCGAACCCCATGGGCAATCTGGCCGCGACCTTGCTGATGTGTCCGCAAGGTGCACCGGAACAATCGGCTTTGCGCAGCTTCGTGGCCGCGCTGGCCCTGTTTGACGCCTGTGTGGCTGTCACCGGGCGGGCGGACGGTCTGTCGCTGAAATGGCCCAATGATGTGCTGCTGAATGGCGGCAAGCTGGCGGGAATCCTGTTGGAAAGCACCGGGCAGGGGCGCGGCGTGGCCCATCTGGCCATCGGCATTGGCGTAAATCTGGCCTCGGCCCCCGACCCCGAGGCGGTGGAACCCGGTGCAATGCGCCCTGTTTCATTGCTGTCGGAAACCGGGGCCCATGTCACGCCCGAGGATTTCCTGACCGAACTCGCCGCCGCCTATGCCCGTTACGAGACCCAGTTTGTCACCTATGGGTTCGAGCCGATCCGCACCGCCTGGCTGGCCCGCGCGGCGCGTCTGGGTGAGGTCATCACCGCCCGTACCGGAACGTCAGAGACGGTGGGCACCTTCGAAACGGTGGACGCGGGGGGCAACCTTGTCCTAAACACCGCGAAAGGCCGCGTGAGCATTCCCGCGGCGGATGTGTATTTCTGAAAGGGGCGCAGATGCTTCTGGCCATCGATTGCGGCAACACGAACACCGTATTCTCGATCTGGGATGGCGAAACCTTCCTGTGCACCCTACGCACGTCGACCCATCATTCGCGCACGGCGGACGCCTATTTCACCTGGTATTCGACGCTGGTGAAACATTACGGCATCGAGGCCGAGATCACGGATGTGATTATCGCCTCGACCGTGCCGCGCGTGGTGTTCAACCTTCGTATATTTGCGGATCGGTTCTTTGGCTGCCGGCCATGGGTGGTGGGTAAACCCGATTGCCTGTTGCCTGTGACGCCCCGCGTGGATGAAGGCACCGTGCCTGGCCCGGATCGTCTGGCCAACGCGGTCGGGGCGTTTGACCGGCATGGCGGCAATGTGGTGGTGGTGGATTTCGGCACCGCGACCAATTTCGACGTCGTGGCCGCCGACGGCGCTTATGTCGGCGGTATCATTGCGCCGGGGGTGAACCTCAGCCTGGAGGCTTTGCATCAGGGCGCTGCGGCGTTGCCGCATATCGACATTACGCGGCCGGACAAAGTGATTGGCACGAATACGGTTGGCTGTATCCAATCCGGCGTGTATTGGGGCTATTCCGGTCTGATCGAGGGGCTGATCGCCCGCATCAAGGCCGAATACGGAATGCCGATGAAAGTCGTTGGAACCGGAGGGCTCGCACCCTTGTTCGATCAGGCCGACGTGGGGTTCGACGCAATCGAAGATGATCTGACGATGCACGGCCTGACCGTGATCCATCGCTATAACAAGGAAAATGGCTCGACATGAGCAGCGAAAGACTGATCTACCTGCCGCTGGGCGGGGCCGGTGAAATCGGCATGAATGCCTATGTGTATGGCTATGGTGAGCCGGGCAAAGAACGCTTGATCCTCGTCGATCTTGGGGTGACGTTTCCGGATATGGATACCACGCCGGGGGTTGATCTGATCCACGCCGATATTTCATGGCTGCAGGACCGCGCCGACCGGCTTGAGGCGATCTTTATCACCCACGCGCACGAAGATCACGTGGGCGCCGTGGCCCATTGTTACGAAGCACTTGGCGCGCCGGTCTATGCACGTGCTTTCACCGCCAATATCGCCCGCCGCAAGATGGACGAACATGGCCACCCCGAAGACTCGGTGCGCACCGCCTCGGCCTGGCCCGAGCAGGTCTCGGCTGGTCCGTTCACCGTGGGTTTCCTGCCGGTCTCGCATTCGATCCCCGAAAGCGCGGCGCTGGTGATCGACACGCCTGCGGGCCGGATCGTGCATTCGGGCGATTTCAAACTGGACGCGAACCCGGTTGTGGGGGAACCGTTTGACCCGGACCTGTGGACCGAGGTTGCCAAATCGGGCGTCAAGGCGCTGGTCTGTGACAGCACCAATGTGTTTTCAGCCCATCCCGGACGCTCGGAATCCGAAGTTGGGCCCGAGATCACAAAACTGGTTGAAAGCGCCCAAGGTATGGTTGTGGCGACCACCTTTGCGTCGAACGTGGCGCGGGTGAAGACATTGGCAGAGGCCGGGCAGCGCGCCGGGCGGTCGGTTGTTCTGCTGGGCCGCGCCATGCGCCGGATGATCGAGGCGGCGACGGAAACCGGCATCCTGTCGGACTTCCCCAAGGTGATCAGCGCCGAAGAGGCGGTGGACCTGCCGCGCCAGAACCTGATGCTGATCGTGACCGGCAGTCAGGGTGAACGCCGCGCCGCCAGCGCGCAACTGGCACGCGGCAAGTATCGCGGGATCGAACTGAAAGAGGGCGATCTGTTCCTGTTCTCTTCCAAGACCATTCCCGGAAACGAGCGCGGCGTGATCTTCATCATGAACCAGCTCAGCGAAAAGGGCGTGGATGTGGTCGATGACAGCTCGGGGCTGTATCACGTCTCGGGCCACGCCAACCGGCCTGATCTTGAGAAGGTGCACGCGCTGACTGACGCTCAGATGGTCATCCCGATGCACGGCGAACACCGCCACCTGCGCGAACATGCGAAACTGGCCGAGGCTGGCGGGCGGACCGGTATCCTTGCCGTCAACGGCACCATGCTGGACCTGACCGGCAATGCGCCCAAGGTTGTGGATTATGTCGAGACCGGACGCACCTATCTGGACGGCACCGTCAAGATCGGCGCGCTGGACGGCATTGTCCGCGACCGTATTCGCATGGCGCTGAACGGGCATGTCACCGTCACGGTCATTCTGGATGAAGAGGACGAGCCGCTGGGTGAACCCTGGTGCGATATGATGGGCCTACCGGAAACCGGAACCTCGCGGGCCGTTTTGGTCGAGGTGCTGGAGGAAGACCTGAACCAGTTCCTGATGCGGGCCGAAGCCAAGACCCTGCGCGACGATGACAAGCTGGAAGAGGCGATGCGCCGGATCGTGCGTCAGACCGCCAAGACCGAGATCGGCAAGAAGCCCGAAGTTACCGTTGTGATCAGCCGGATGAAGTAAGTCCGGCGTCAGTCGGCATCCGGCATCGGGTATCCGCGCAGGCGCAGAAACAGGCTGGCCTCATCCTGGTTCTGGTAGAAGGGAACCGATGCCGGTGGCGTCGGATCGGTCACGCGCGCTGCGATTTCGGCCAGAACAACTTCGGTGATGAAGGGCAGGTCCAGATCACGGGCGCGGTCCAGCTGGACCCATTGCAGATGCGACAGCTCGTCCGAGGCACGGCTGAAATCGTCCAGATCGCCCTTAATCTCATCCGCATCGACCAGAAAGAACCGCGCATCAAATCGACGTGGGCGACCGGGCGGCGTGACCGCGCGAAAAACGAACTGTAAGCCTTTGGCGGATGGCAGAAATCCCATGTCGGCAAATTGCGCCCAATCCTCGGGCACGGTTGCGGGCCAAGCGCCGGGCTGACCCAGAACCAGTCCGGTTTCTTCCCACAATTCGCGTATCGCAGCGGCGGCCAGCGCGGTTTGCAGATCGGGCGCGGATTGTTCGGCAAGCCGGTCATGACACAAACCGGGCAGCGGCGTGGCCAAAGGAATATTCCCGTCCGACGGGTCAACCGCGCCGCCGGGGAAAACAAACTTGTTGGGCATGAACACGGCATTGGTGCCGCGTTGCCCCATCAGGATCGATGGATCCGTCAGGCGATTGCGCAAGACAATGACTGTCGCCGCGTCCCGTATTGCTGTTTTGTCGATGCTCATGCGTGGCCGGTTCCGATGGATGACCTCATGAGGCTTTCTCGAACCCGTTCATCCGGCGCGCCCATTGATAGGCCACCATGGCCCCCTTCAGGCGGGGCAGCAGGTACAGCGATAGCGCCACACAGGCAATGGAAAAGCCGATGGCCATGGTCCACGGATCCGGCCGCCAATGCACGTACGAGACGTGCAGCGCGGGGGCCAGCAGGTGCCCGACCACCAGAATCGTCAGGTATGCCGGGCCATCATCGGCGCGGTGATGAAACAGCTCCTGCCCGCAGTTCGGGCAGTGGTCGTTCACCTTCAGATAGCTATGCAGCAGCTTGCCCTCACCACATTTGGGGCACCGGCCACGAAAGCCTTTGACCAAAGCAGGCCATGTCGGGCGCTCATCTTCGGTCGGGGTCTCGATCGTCTGGTCCATAATATAACTCATGCGCTCATCTTTGCCGGATATTGCGCCTTGTGCCCGCGAGTTTAAAGGGGGGTGCGTCGCTTTGTGCCGATGCGGGCAACGACGCGCCCAAGCCAAATATCAAAAAAAGTTTGACCTTTGCGACGGAAACCCCGGCGCGCCCCGTTTGAATGGATATGAGCAGCGGTGATGAGGCCGCGTCAAACAAGGGAAACCAACCATGAAAAACTCAACTTTCATTGCGGGTATCGTACTTGCAGCAGTCGCCATCACAGGCACATCCGTTCTGGCGGCGGGGCCCAAAGATCGTGAGCCCGTTTCGTTTCAGGAACTGGACGCAAACGGAGATGGGCAGATCACCAAGGACGAGATGACCGCCCATCGCAATGCGCGGTTCACGACGGCAGATACCGATGGCGACGGCCAATTGAGCGTCGAAGAAATGCAGGCGGCGGCCCAGAAACGGTCGGACGAGCGTATCACCAAGATGTTCGAAGAGCATGACGCCAACGCCGATGGCTTTCTGAGCCAGGATGAGTTGCCGAAACCACGCCGGGCTGACAAGATGTTTGACCGGATCGATGCGGATGACAGCGGCAGCATCTCGGAACAGGAATTTGCCGATGCAAAAGACAAAATGGGCCGGCATCACAAAAAGCGTCACAAGGCGGGCGCCGACAATAACTGATGCGGGATGGAGGATCTGACCTCCCATCCAGATACAGGTTGCGGCGGTGATGCCGCTGCAACCGACCTTGGCGACGATGTGTTGCTGAGGCAGTTTGCCGACGGCGATGCCGGGGCCGCGCGGCTTTTGACCGACCGTCTGGGGTCGCGCAGCTATTCGGTGGCTTTGCGTATGTTGGGAAACCGGGCCGAGGCGGAAGACATCACGCAAGAGGCGATGATGCGGCTGTGGCAGATGGCACCGGATTGGGTGCCGGGGCAGGCCAAGGTCTCAACTTGGCTATACCGGGTGACGCTGAACCTGTGTGTGGATCTGCGGCGCAAGAAACGGCCCGAGGCCTTGTCGGATGTACCCGAACCCGAGGACGATGGTGTCAGCGTGGTTGAACGCATGCAGCAAGAGGCGCGCAAGGATGCATTGCAGGCGGCCTTGTCACAATTGCCGGATCGGCAAAGACAGGCGGTTATCCTGCGCCATATCGAGGAATTGCCCAACCCCGAGATTGCCGGGATCATGGGGATATCGGTAGAAGCGGTCGAAAGTCTGACCGCGCGGGGAAAACGCAGCCTGGCTGCCAATCTGGCCAGACGACGGGATGAACTGGGGTATGAAAATGGCTGATGACGACATGGAACTGGATGATCTGTTTGCCCAGGCAAGGGCGCAGCGCGACGACCTGCCGGATGGTCTGGCCGTGCGCATTCAGACCGATGCCGAGGCGGTTCGCCTGCAACGTCTGAAAGCCCGGAAGCCGGTCGACCCCCGACCATGGGTCCGTTTTCTAGAACAGATCGGCGGCTGGCAGGGGTTTGGCGGCCTGATCGCGGCCAGTGCCGCGGGTGTCTGGATCGGGTTTTCCGCTCCTGCCTTTCTGCCCGACCCGGCCAGTTTGGTGACGTCACAGGACACGTCCTATTTGATAGCGGATTTGGGCTTTGACACTAGTTTTCTGGAGGCCACGGAATGAGCGCGGAAACCAAACCAAAACGGCGTTGGATGCCGATTGTTCTGGCCCTCTCACTGGCCCTGAACCTGTTGATTGTCGGGATTGCTGCGGGGACGGTTCTTCGGTTGAAAGGCGGTGACCACGCCAAGGGCCCACCGGGTTTTGGCCCCGCCTTGTATCGCGCTTTGCCCAAAGACGACCGCAAATCCCTGCGCGGGGAATTGTCGGGGTTGCACCGGGAACGTTCAGGTAACCGGGCGCGGGATTTTGCAGCGATCAGCCAGGCATTGCGCGCGGTGCCGTTCGATCCGGCGGCTGTTGAGGTTCTGTTGCAGCAACAGGCACAGGAAACGGCCCAATTGCAAGCTGCGTTACAAACTCAATGGTTGGCGCGTGTCTCGGCGATGTCGGATGCAGAACGTCAGGGTTATGCCGAGCGGCTGGAAGAGGTTGTTCAGCGTGGCCACCGCAAGCACAAGAAGCACGATTGATTCATGCCGCGCTTTGGCGGATCCGAACCTGATTGCGGCCTGCTCTTTTCGCGGCATACAGCGCCTCATCCGCTGATTTCATCAGCCTGTCCACAGGCTCGGGCCGTGTATCCTGCGACGCATATCCGGGCGAGGCGTGTTTGAGGCCGATGCTGATCGTAACCGGGATCGGGTCCTGTTTGTCGGACAGGTGAAAGGGTTGTTGGCAAATACTGTCACACAGCGCTTCTGCCAGTTTTACGGCCCGTGCGCGGGTCATGTTTGAGGCCCCGATCATGAACTCTTCACCGCCGATGCGGGCGACAAAGCCGGTGTCCCCCAGAACCCGCTGCATCCGGGTCGCAGCCTGTGTCAGCACCATGTCGCCGCTTGCATGCCCATAGCGGTCGTTGATCGCTTTGAAATGGTCCAGATCGGCCAGCATGATCGCAAAGCCGCGCCCGGACCTCAGCGATTGGCGGGCGATCTGCTCGATCGCGTGCATCCCGTAGCGTCGGTTGTGCAGCCCGGTCAGCGGGTCGATCCACGAGTCGGCGATCCCGCGTTTCAGCGAGGCGCGCATCTGATCGATACGTGTTTTCCGGGCAAGCTGGTTTGCCAGTCGCAGCTGAATTTCCTGCGGGCAGAAGCCGCCAAGGCAAACGGCATCCGCGCCACGATCCAAAGCCTCGGACGCCATGGCGGCATTGGTGTCGTCCAGTACACCGATCAGAACTGTGTGGCGCGTCGCGCTGCGAGATCTGAGGTCGGCGAGAATATTCAAACCGCTCGGGCTGGCATCCAATTCGATCACGACGGCGTCCGGGGTCGGGCCGGACAAAAGCGCCTGTAGATTGGATTGCGTGTGCCAGCTGACAATGTGCCGTGTCTGATGGGACAGGGCCTTGTTCCATATCGCGCCGGTTCGGGGTGTCAGCGACAGAATATCGACGCGCGCTGGCTTGTGTGGCGTGAGAAATGCCGTGGCTTGTTCCGCGAATCCAATGGTCTGAGGGGTGTCGTTGACGTGAAGGTCCTGCGTGTCGGCCCGCGCCCGCAACAGGCTGCGAATGCGGGCCAGAAGCAGCGTATCCTTGAACGGATGGGTCATCACATCGTCCAACCCGTCTTTCAGCGCGCGCAGGCGGGCGGCCTTATCATTCTGCGGCGCTAGCGCCACCACCGGCACATCGCCCAGCTCGGGCTCGTTCAGGATCAGCTTTTTGACGTCCGCGGCCGTCCCGTCCGGCAGGGTTTGCGCGGTCAGAACCAGATCGGGCCGTACCCGCCGCAGCAAAGCCCGCAGCCCCTTTAGCTTTTCCCCCTGAACCACGTGATACCACGCCGCCGTCAGCTGAACCTTCAGCATAATGCGGTTGGTTGATACCCCGTCGAGGACAAGGATGGTTCCCTGCACGGACATAGTCGCTCACCGTTGATTGCATGCGTCAACAAAGTGTTTATGAGTCTGGTTAACAAACCCTTTCCAAGACCGAATCCAGGGCCGGTTTATGTCACTTTCTGCCGATTCTGCCGAAACGCTTGCGCTGACCGCCCTTGGCTGGCTGGTCGGAAATGAAGAGCTTTTGCCTGTATTTCTTGGCTCAACCGGCGCTGCGTCTCAGGATTTGCGGACCAATGCGGGCGACCCTGCGTTTTTGGCATCCGTTCTGGATTTCCTTCTGATGGATGATTCGTGGATCATCGCGTTTTGCGACGCGCATTCGGTCCCATATGCCCAACCCGCCCAGGCCCGCGCGGTGCTGGCGGGCGGTGAAATGCACTGGACCTAACCCTATCTCAGCAGGAGCCTGCGATGCCCATTGATGCAATCGTCTTCGACAAGGACGGCACTCTGTTCGATTTTGCCAATACGTGGGGGGCGTTCGGGCGGTCGCTGCTGATGCGCCTGAGCGACGGTGACCATTCCCGCGCCGCAGAGTTGGGGGGATTGATCGGTTATGACCTTGAACAGGGAAAATATACCGAAGACAGTATCGTCATCGCAGCCACGGTCGAAGAGATTGCCGAGTTTCTGCTGCCTCATGTCGAAGGCTATACGCTTGCCGAACTGGTAGATCTTATGAATACCGAGGCCGCGGCGGCCACTCAGGCCCCCGCCGTGCCGTTGGAGCCGTTTCTGGATGGTCTGCGGAAATCCGGCCTCAAACTTGGCGTTGCGACAAATGACAGCGAACACCCCGCGCTTCGGCACCTGGAGTCGGTGGGTATTCGCGATCATTTCGACTTTATCGCGGGGTATGACAGCGGCCATGGATATAAGCCCGGGCCGGGGCAGTTGCTGGCCTTTGCCGCGCATGTCGGCGTTGATCCGTCGCGTATTGCCATGGTGGGTGACAGCCTACACGACCTGCAGGCCGGGCGCGCCGCCGGAATGGTGACCATTGGTGTTCTGACAGGCCTGGCCAAGGCCGAGGTACTGGCCCCGATGGCTGATGTGGTTCTGCCGGATATCGGGCATATCCCGGTCTGGCTGGCGCAGAACTAACCTTTCCGACCCGAAATTCGGCATATCGGGATAAGAAACCGACATTTTCTGTCGCAGACAGAGCGGCTGCCGGACGGTCTTCAAGGCTTGCTTGGGATAAGCAAAGCAGGAGGGGACGATGGCCGACACAAGTACTCGCAAACGGCGCGGCGGCGGCCGCGCCGGGGCCGCCGCCCGACGCGGAAGCGCCGTTATCGATCAGATGCCATGGAACCCGCCGGTCAACACCGACCGACCGACCGAACCGCTGGGCCCCGAAGGGATCGAGGCGATCCATGATGGCGCGATGCGTATTCTGGAAGAGATCGGTATCGAGTTCTACAATGACGAAGCCGTTGAGATCCTGCGCAAGGCCGGGTGCACGATAGAAGGCGACAACGTTCGGATGGGCCGCGATTTCGTGATGGAGATGGTGGCCAAGGCCCCCAGCAGTTTCACGATCACCCCCCGAAATCCTGAACGCACGATTGAAATCGGCGGCAAGAATATGGTGTTCGGGAACGTCTCGTCGCCGCCGAATTACTGGGACATGGAGATCGGCAAGAAGGTTCCCGGCAACCGCCAGATGTGTCGCAACCTTCTGAAACTGACGCAATATTTCAACTGCATTCACTTTGCCGGGGGCTATCCGGTCGAACCCGTGGATTTGCATGCCAGCGTCCGGCATCTGGATGTGCTGTATGACAAGTTGACACTGACGGACAAGGCCATGCACGCCTATTCGCTGGGCAAAGAGCGGGTCGAAGACGTGATGGAGATGGTGCGGATCGCAAGCGGCCTGAGCCACGACGAATTCGATGCCAGCCCCCGGATGTATACCAACATCAACTCGACCTCGCCCCTGAAACACGACTATCCGATGATCGATGGTTGCCTGCGTCTGGCGCGGCGGGGGCAGGCGATTGTGGTGACGCCATTCACGCTTGCAGGCGCGATGGCACCGGTGACGATGGCGGGGGCGGTGACGCAGTCGCTGGCCGAGGCGCTTTGTGCAATCGCGCTGTTCCAGTATGTCCGCCCCGGCACGCCCTGTGCGATTGGGACGTTTACCTCGAATGTCGACATGAAAACCGGCGCTCCGGCCTTTGGAACGCCGGAATACATGCGCTCGACCCAGATGACCGGGCAGATGGCGCGGTTTTATAATCTGCCGATGCGATCCTCGGGCGTTTGCGCGGCGAATGTACCGGACGGGCAATCGGTTTGGGAGACGTCAAATTCGCTTTGGGCGGCGGTACAGTCGGGCACGAACATGGTGTATCATGCGGCTGGCTGGCTGGAAGGCGGCCTGATCGCAAGCCCCGAGAAATTCATCATGGATTGCGAGGTTCTTCAGCAAATTCAACGCTATATGGACCCCGAAATTGTCGCGACCGGCCCGGATGAGATCGCCGTGGACGCCATCCGTTCGGTCGGGAATGACGGCCACTTCTTTGGCATCCAGCACACGCAGGATCGGTACACCACGGCGTTTTATCAACCCTTCCTGAGCGACTGGAAAAACTATGAAGGTTGGGAGGTCGCAGGCGGCATCTGGACAGCCGAACGGGCGCATCACATGTTCAAAGAGATCATCACCAGTTTTGAGCCTCCGGCGATGGATGACGGAATTCGCGAGGAGCTGGCCGAATTTGTTGAACGTCGCAAAGCGGAAGGCGGGGCACCCACGGATTTTTGACCTTAGACCGTCTTGCTTGACCGGATTCTCGGCAAATCGGGCAGATTTTGGCTATTTGTTAAGGATTGTCAGACCACAGTAGGGTGAAACCAATCTGGGGCACCCTATGCATGGTCTGATCAATCGGGCGATCCAATCCTTTGTCTGTGCGACTTATGGTCAATCGTGCTGGCTGCGCGTGACCGAGGCGACGGGGCTGGGGT
Organism: Ruegeria sp. AP12; assembly: GCF_056540025.1. Taxonomy (NCBI): domain Bacteria; kingdom Pseudomonadati; phylum Pseudomonadota; class Alphaproteobacteria; order Rhodobacterales; family Roseobacteraceae; genus Ruegeria; species Ruegeria sp. AP12. The sequence goes on along the minus strand of NZ_JBQFVZ010000001.1, from coordinate 1,553,328 downwards.
TTCACGAGTTCGAGCCCATGTTGATCTATGGCGAAGACGTGCTGGCGCAGGTTCTTGACGCGTTGAGCCACGATCTGGGGCGTCCGCAGCCCGAAATACTCGAAGACGTCGGCACCTATCTGGTCTCGCATCCCAATATGGAGGGTTTGCGACGGCTGCTGAGGTTTGGCGGCGTCAGCTATGTCGAGTTCCTGCATTCGCTGGACGATCTTGCGGATCGCGTCCGCCTGGCCGTGTCGGACCTGACCTTGCCAGCCTTGGAGTTGCGGGAACGTTCTGCGACCGAATATCAGTTGCTGTGTTATTCGGGGTTGCCGGGTTATTCCAGCGTAATGGTCGGGGTCCTGCGGGCCATGGCCGACGATTATGGTGCGCTGGTGATGCTGTCGCATGAGGGGCAACAGGACACGGCCGAGGTTATCTCAATCATGTTGGTGGAAAGCGCCTTCGCGGAAGGGCGGCATTTCGATTTGGGGGCGCGAAACGGATGACAGAACCCGAGGATCTGGCACATCTGCTGGAAACCCTGTGCCCGATGTTTCTGCTGCTGGATGAAGGCGGGAGAATCGAACGGGCCGGGCCTACCCTGCAAAAGCTGCGCCCGGACATGCCTCTGATCGGAAAAAGTTTTTTGGACGTGTTCCAACTGATCCGCCCGCGCACCGTCACCACCATTCCGGCGCTGATGTCCATGGCCGGGGCGAAGCTGCATCTGAAGTTTCTTGATGAACCCCGAACCGCCCTGAAAGGGCTTGTTGCGCCGTTACCGAATGGGCGCGGGGCGGTGATCAACCTGTCATTTGGCATCTCGATCCTGGACGCGGTGCGGGATTACGCCCTGACCAGTGCCGATTTTTCGGGCACCGATCTGGCCATCGAACTTCTGTATCTGGTCGAGGCGAAATCCGCCGCGATGGAGGCATCGCGGTCCCTGAACCTGCGGTTGCAGGGCGCGATGCTGGCCGCCGAGGAGCAAGCCTATACCGACACCTTGACCGGCCTGAAAAACCGCCGCGCGATGGATCATATGCTGGGGCATCTGGTATCGGCCAACGCGTCGTTTGCGCTGATGCATCTGGATCTGGACTATTTCAAAGCCGTGAATGACCGATTGGGTCACGCCGCCGGGGACTATGTATTGCAGCAAGCCGCCCAGATCATGGTCGAGGAAACGCGGGGCGACGACACCGTTGCGCGTGTCGGCGGCGATGAGTTTGTGATTATTTTCAAGGGCCTGACCCGAGAGGATGTGTTGGCCTCCATCGCCGCGCGCCTGATCGCGCGATTGAATGAGCCGATGATGTTTCAACAACAGCCCTGCCGTATTTCCGCAAGCATCGGAACGGCGATCTCCACCCAGTTCGATGCGCCCAAAGCGGCAGAGATTCTTCATGCCGCCGATCTGGCGCTGTATCAGGCCAAGCGGGAAGGGCGATCCTGCCATCGACTGTACTCAACGCTGTTGCAAGCGCAGTCGTGAGTTGACCCTTGTCAGGCGGCCTCGAAGGCGGCGCTCAGTTTCCGGGCGATCTGGAGTTGTATGGGCGGAAGCTCTCCGACCACGGGCAACAGCTGCCCTTGGAACCCGGCGCGGTCCAGTTCTTGCGGGACGTCTTCCAACACGTGCCCGCCTGTGCAGGCAAAGAAGGGCAGGCATATGGATTTCTGACCCACGCTGCTCGCTGCATCGGCAATTGAAGGGGGTTCCTCAACAAAGCCCACGTGAATTGATTTGAAGGCAAGAATCTCACCCAGTGTCTTTGCAAAATCCTGCGTCACGATCGCAGGATTGCGGCTGCGCCCCGATCCGTGGGCGGCGATCACCAGATCTGTTTTTGACGCCAGCCATTGGTTCGCGACCAACGCATCCTGCAGGGCCGAGGCCGCCAGATTGGCCAATTCCGGGTCAACGCCCAACGGGTCCAGAATCTGCAGGCCACGATTTCCGACACGTTTCGGCAGGGCGCTGGTGACGAACCAGCCCTTGGCCATGAACAAAGGGTAAATCACTGCGTTACCGGGCAGGCTATCCATCATGGCCTCAAGCGATCCGGGGGCCGCGAGGGTGGCAGAGTGCACCGATACACCGGTCGCCACGGCGTCTACCTGCGCGGCAAACCGCGCCAAAGAGGCCTCGGCCGGATCGGGATCCGAGGGTTGACCATGGGCAACAATAATGGCGTGCGGCATATCGGCTCCTGTTCTTGGGCGATAGCTGTGTCGCCGGGCCTGCAAGTCAAGACAGGTGTTAACCCAAAACGGCCAGCCAAAGCCAGACGGTCAGGATCGAAACGCCCGTTCCGATCAGAACGGATGAAGCGGCGACCCGTTTGGCGCGGCCATACATATTGGCAAAGATATAGGCATTGAAACCCGGTGCCATGGCCGCGTTCAAAACGCCCGAGCGGAACAGGTCCTGCGGCAGTCCGGTGGATTTGCCGAAGATCCAGACAAGGCTTGGGTGCAGCATCAGTGAGATGCAGCACACATAGGCAATCGTGCGCAAATCGCCTTCGGGCTTGTATTTGACCAGCACGCCGCCCAGTGCAAACAACGCCCCGGGCAAGGCCGCGCGGGTCACAAGGCCAAGCGCTTCATCGACCACGCGGGGAATGACAAGGCCCGAGAGGTTGACGACAAACCCAAGCGCAATGCCCAGGATCAAAGCGTTCTTGAACATCGCAGACAGGACCGAGCGTGCCATCCGCGCGCCGCCATGGCCGCGATTTCGGACGATCTCCATCACCGTGATGCCGACGCCATAACAGAAGGGCGAATGGAACGCGATGATCGCGTAGTTTCCGGTCAGGTTTTCAGGCCCATAGGCACGCTCGGTTATCGGCAGGCCCAGCAGGACAGAGTTCGAAAACAGGCAGCAAAAGCCGATGGCGACGCAGTCTTCCCACTCGCGCCCAAAGATCAGCCGCGCGCCGAACAGCCCGGCGGTGAAGCAAAGCGCAGCGGCAGAGTAGAAGCTGGCCAACAGGCGCGGATCGAAACTGGCGCTGAGGTCCAGATGCGCGATGGCCAAAAACAGCAGGCAGGGGATGGCGAAGCCCTGCGTGAATTTCATCAGACCATCGACATGCACTTCTTTGAAATAGCCCGATCGTGTGGCGGCATAGCCCGCACCGATGACCAGAAAGACCGGCAGGATGACATCAATCAGGCTTTGAAGCATTTCGCCCCCCGGCTTGGCGGTATCCGGATTGCGCGGGGCAGGTCCTTACAGCGCCTGATGGATCACCATCCCGTCATAGGCGGGGGTGATGTGGTCGGCGGTCTCGGCCTCGACGGTCGCATAGTCCAGATCGATATGCATATTGGTCAGTACCGCCTGTTTCGGTTGCAGCTTTTCAATCCAGCCCAGCGTCTTTTCCAGATGCGCATGGGTCGGGTGCGGCGTGCGGCGCAGGGCGTCGATGACAAGGCAATCCAGCCCCTCCATCGCAGGCCACGCGTCGTCGTAGACCTCGGCCACGTCGGGAAGGTAGGCAAGGTTGCCCATGCGAAATCCCAGCGCGTCGATTGAGCCGTGATTGACCTTGAACGGTTGAAAGGGGATCGGGCCACCGGGACCGTCTACTTCGAAAGCGCCGTCAATGGATTTCAGATCGAGGATCGGCGGATAGGGTGAGCCTTCGGGTTGGATAAACGCATATCCAAACCGTCCAAGCAGGGCGTTTTGCGTATCGCCATCAGCCCAGACCGGCACGCGGGATTTCATGTTGAAGACAATCATCCTCAGATCGTCGATGCCATGCACGTGGTCAGCGTGAGAGTGGGTATAGACCACCCCGTCCAACCGACCGGTGCCGGTATCCAGCAACTGGCTGCGCATGTCCGGCGTTGTGTCGATCAGGACCGATGTGATGCCATCTGGTCCGTCCCGCTCCACCAGCATCGAGCAGCGGCGGCGGATATTGCGCGGGTTCGTTGGGTCGCAATCGCCCCATTGCCCGCCAAGGCGCGGCACGCCGCCCGAGGACCCGCAGCCCAGAATGGTGCACCGCAGCTGATTCATGCAGCGGCCTTGTACAAAGCGGCCTTCGAGAACAGGCGGTCGAAATTGGCCTGCGTTTGCGCGGCAAATGCGGCGTAATCCATGCCGAACACCTCGGCCCCCTTGCGGGCTGTGTGCGCGGTATAGGCAGGCTCATTGCGTTTGCCGCGATAGGGCGGCGGGGCCAGGTAGGGCGCGTCGGTTTCGACCAGAATGCGGTCCACGGGCGCGGCGGCGAAGATGTCGCGCAACTCCTGACTTTTGGGGAAAGCAGCGATGCCGGACATGGACAGGTAGAACCCCAAATCCAGAGCAGCCTTGGCCAGCTCGGCGGAGGACGAGAAGCAATGCATGACGCAGGAATAGGGCGCGTTGCGGTATTCCTCGGCCAGAATGCGGGCCATGTCGTCATCGGCGGCGCGGGCGTGGATGATCAATGGCAGGCCGGTGCGCTGGGCGGTTTCGATATGGATGCGCAGCGATTGTTTCTGCACCTCGGCGCTGTCGGCGGTGTAGTGGTAATCCAGTCCGGATTCGCCGATGCCCACGAATTTTGGGTGTTGCGCCAAAGCGACCAGTTCATCGACCGTTGCCATTGGCTCGTCTGCGGCACTCATCGGGTGGGTGCCCGCGGCGTAGAAGACCGGAGCGTAGGCCTCGGCGATGGCGCGGACGGAAGGCTCGTTGCGCAAACGGGTGCAGATCGTGACCATGCGGGTCACGCCTGCCTCGGCGGCGTTGGCGATGATATGGTCCAGTTGCCCCTCGAAATCGGGGAAGTCCAGATGGCAATGGCTGTCGGTGATTTGGGGGGTGTCGCTCATCTGCTCTGACCGGCGGTTTCCTGTATCTTGAACACCGTATCTAGAACCAAAGCGGCAGGGTCAAGGTTCACCGCCTGACCATGGCGTGCGCGGGCCGTGATTGTCGCGGCGACCTCGGCCCAGCGCCGCGCCTGATCGGGTGAGGCCGACAGGCGCGCGAGCGTCGCGGCCTCGTTCGGGGCGGCCTCGGGCGCGGGTGGGGTGCCGGTGGCGCCGGTCAAGGCAAGGCGGGACAGGGCGACGTCAATCAATGTCAGCAGCAATTCGAACCGATCTGCTGCGCCGCGCTGGGCGGCGGCTTCGGCAAGTGCCAGCGCGCGTTGGCGGTCCATGCGGGGCAGGGTGCCCAGAATGGCGATCAGTTCGGCATAAATCTCCAGCCCGCCAAGATTGATCAGACGCACGGCATCGCCGACCGACCCGGCAGCCAGCGCGGCCAGATGATCCGGCTGCGCAGGCGGTTCCGCCCCGGTCTGCGCCAGTGCGGCCTGCATGTCCTCGGGCCCCAGCGGCGACAAGCGCAGGGTCCGACACCGCGACCGTATCGTCGGCAACAGGCGCGAAGGTTGGTGCGAGATCAGCAACAGCGTGGTCCGCGCGGGCGGTTCCTCAAGCATTTTCAACAGCGCATTTGCGGCGCTGACGTTCAACTCATCCGCTGAATCGACGATGACCACACGCCGTCCGCCATCCGCCGAAGACAGGCCGAAGAACTTGCCCAGCTTTCGGATGTCATCCACGACAATCTCGCCGCGCAACCGCCCCTGATCGTTTAGCGAACGTGTAATGGCCGCCAAACCGGGCTCCGCCCCCGCCATGATACGGTGCGAGACCGGATGATCCGGATCAATATCCAGTGTTTCAGGGGGCGGAGGCGCGCCAAAAAGCCCACCGTCATCAGCAGGGGGCGTTGCCAGCAGGAACCGCGCGATCCGCCAGGCCAACGTTGCCTTCCCAACCCCGCGCGGGCCGGTCAGAAGCCAGCCATGGTGCAGCCGGTCCGAGGTGTAGGCGGTCAGAAACGCCTGTTCCGCCGCGTCCTGCCCGAACAGGCGGGCGGTTTCACGCGGATGCGGCGCGCCGGGCGCCTGATCTGGGGTTGGGGTGTCGTCGCTCATCGTCTATCGCAGGGCTGCCTCGACGATATCTCTCACATCCTGTGCGACGCTGTCCATGTCGCGATTGCCATCGACGACGCGGAACCGGTCAGAGAATTCATCCGCCAAGGCCAGAAACCCGGCGCGCATCTGTTTTTGCAGGGCTGGGCCGAAATCCTCGAACCGTTCCTCGGTGCCTTGACGGCCTTTGGCGCGGGACAGGCCGGTATCCGGGTCCATGTCGATTAACAGGGTCATGTCCGGTTCGCGCCCGATCATCAGATCATGCAACTGATCCACCAGCCCGCGCAGATTGCCGCGCGACAGGCCCTGATACATGCGTGTGCTGTCGGCAAAACGGTCGCAGATCACCACCATGCCATCGGCCAGAGCCGGTTCGATGGTCCGCTCCAGATGGTCGCGGCGGGCGGCGGTGAACAGCAACAACTCGGTTTCCGCCGACCAGCGATCGGGGTCGCCTTCCAGCACCAGCCGACGGATTTCCTCGGCCCCCGGCGAGCCGCCGGGTTCACGCGTCAACACCACCTGATGGCCATCGTCGCGCAGATACTCGGCCAGCATCCGGGCCTGAGTTGATTTGCCTGATCCGTCTATGCCTTCAAAGGTCAGGAATAACCCGCGTTGCGTCACATCGACTCCAGCGGGTTATTGATCACGTCTTTCAGGACAATGCCGCCCACTGTCATCATGCGCACCACGAACCCGCCCAGCGGTACATCTTCGGCCGCGACCAGAGGGCGGCGGATTTCGGGCAGACCTTCGGGTTTGATCACCAGTTCGGCCAGTTGCTGGCCCTTGGTGACGGGCGCATTGATCGGGCCCTCATAGACCACCTCGGCCTCGACATCTTGCGCACCCAGAACGGGGAACAACACGTTCAGATCACCCTCGGGCACCAGACCCACGGTCTTTTTTTCGCCCATCCACAGCTTGGCTTCGGCTATCGGCGCTTCTTCGGTGGCAACTGTCCTCTCGACAAAATTTCGAAACGACCAGTTAACCACGGCCTCAGCCTCCTCTGCCCGCTGCGCGGTACTGTCGAGACCCGATAGCACGAAAATCACCCGGCGGTCGCCCTGTTTGGCCGAGCCGACAAGGCCATAGCCCGCCTCTTGCGTGTGGCCGGTTTTCAGCCCGTCGGCCCCGATGTCCAGCCGCAGCAGGGGGTTCCGGTTGCGTTTGTTGGACGGTGCGCGCCCGTCAAATTCAAACTCTTCTTCGGCGAACAGGGGGTAGTATTCCGGGAAATCCGTGATCAGCCTGTCGGCCAGAACCGCCAGATCATGCACCGACATCATATGCCCGGCAGCGGGCCAGCCGTTCGAGTTGGCAAAGTTCGAATTGTCCATACCGATTTGCTTGGCGCGCTGGGTCATGTAGCGGGCAAACCCCGCCTCGGTGCCATCGGGGCTGAGCGCTTCGGCGATCACCACACAGGCGTCATTGCCCGAAAGCACGATGATCCCGCGCAGCAGGTCCTCGACCGTTACGCGATCCTGCGTGTTCAGGAACATGGTCGAGCCGCCATAGCTCATTGCATGTTGGGACACCGGCAGGGTTTCCTGCAGGGTCAACCGCCCGTCGCGCAGCGCTTCGAACGCGACATACAGCGTCATCAATTTTGACATCGACGCCGGAGGCAAGGGTTGATCGGCGTCTTTCGACAGCAGAACCGTCCCGGTCGTCTGGTCCATCACATAAGCCGCGCGCGCCGAGGTATCGAACGCGTGCGCGGGCAGGGCCAGAACGGCCAGCCCAAGGGTGAATACGGATGTTCGCAATGCGGATAGCACGGGGGCGCCTCCTGTTATCAGTTGGACACGGTGAACGCGTCGGTAAAGCCCAAGGCCTTCACGTCGCTCTGGATAGCCTTGCGTTCCGCGCGGGTCGCGGCGGGGCCGACCAGAACCCGCCAGACCGTTTTGTCTTCGGTTTTCAGTTCGCGCACGTCGGCGGTCATGCCGTTCTTGCGAACCTTGTCCGCTGCGGACTTGGCATTGGCCTCGACGCTGAACGTGCCGACCTGAACGAAGGGTTTCGACAGGTTCGAGGGGGCCGCCGCCGTGGCCGCCGCAGCGGCTGCCGGTGTAGGTTCGGCTGCTTCAATCGCGGCGGCTGCGCCTTCGATCGGGTCCAGCGGCGTCTGGGTGATTTCGTCTGGCTGCTTCTTTTGCCACCACTTGCGCTTGGCTGGCTTTTCGGGCGGCGGCGCGACCGGAGCATCGGACAGGCCCGGCGCGGCGGCTGCACTGGCTTCCGGTGCAGCGGCATCGACCGCCGTCTCTGCCACGTCCTCAGCTGCGGACCCTGCTGCTGCGGCGGCGGCACCGGCTGCGCCTGCCGCGGCTGCGGGTTCCTTACGTTGCCACCATTTCCGCTTGGCGGGCTTTTCCTCGGCCGCGGTATCCGGCGCGGTTTCGGCTGCCGCGACCTCGGCCTCGTCACTGGTTGTTTCCGCTTCGGGGGCGGGTTCCTCGGCAGGTGGCTTCTGTTCGACCTCTTCGCGGCGCAGGGCAACGACACTGACGCGGGTTGGGGCACCGGCCAGCATTCCCAATTCCTCTGCTGCCGCCGAGGATACCTGCAGCGCCGGACCCGGCAAATTGCGTTCCCGCCGGAACAGCGCGCCGGTGATGGTTTTGTTGTTGGCGGTGTTCTTGATCAGCACGCGTTCGGGCTGCTTGACGTCAGGATGTGCGACCCAGATACCGCCCAGCGATGGACGCCCGTCCCACAAACCTGCCTCGGTGACGGAAAACACATCCGGCGCCTCGACATCACGTTGCGAGGCGCTGGTGACCTGAGGCAGCAACTCGATCTTCGAGTCGTCCCCGGATTTTGCGCCATCTTCAGACGCGTTCTGTGATTGTAAAACTTCCTCACACCCGGACAAAACGGTCAAAGTCGCAGCCAAAACAGCCAGTCCTCGCGATCTTGCGCGTGTCTGTGTTGCTCGCTTCATCTTTTCATCCCTTGCCTGAAAGGGCCTCGTTTTTCCGAGCCCCGCCGCAGGGCCGGTTCTGCGCGCCAGCCTGCTACGGTCTTACCGCCAGAGCATAACGCGGGCGAGGTGTCATGGAAAGACTGCTGCGCAGGCTTCGGCAAGATTTCCCGATTTCGACTTGCCTCTGATTTCAGTTGGCCTTAGACCCTGCCTTCGACGGGGAGGTGGCAGAGTGGTCGAATGCGGCGGTCTTGAAAACCGTTGAACGTGAGAGCGTTCCCAGGGTTCGAATCCCTGTCTCCCCGCCACTCATACCTGTCTCACTTCAGTTGTATTTTCTGATCCGGAATTGTTACGCAATTCCCGCGCGTTGGCGCATGCGCTTTTAATCAGAGACGAAGCAAACCGTACATTCAGAGGACAATTCAGGCGCCAGTCTCAGTGTCGCATTTTAGCGGGGTCGCTTTGGGCTGGATTTCCCTGATAACCTGCAATTTACAGGGAATTTTCGCAAACCGGGACTGACTTCCGTCATTTCTTCTATCAGAACTGTATGTTTCTCAGAGGTTTATGTTGCAAATTCCCTAAAATGTGGAACAGGGAATTTCCTCGTGCGAACAGGGAATTGTTCCGCCGGATCAGGGAGGGCGAAGTCTGTATCAGGGACGCAGGAGCTGGAGATGTCAGAAGCCGAACAGGCGTTCCTGTTCGGACCATTCAAGTGGGTGGGTCACGCTGACCAGACGCTTGAGTGTGAGTTCGGGCGGCTGGGTCCCGTCGAGAATCGCCGTTTGAATTTTTGGTGAGAGAAAGGCGAGCTGAGCACGGGTGCGGATGAAGGCGTCAGGGACGCTTTCGCGGCGGGCAATCTCCATCAGTTGAACTCCGGCCTTCAGATCACGGGCCCAGCCATGTGCGCGGATCAGCATGGACCGGAGGTGGGGATCAGGTTGGGGTGCCACGTCCCCGGCAATGACCTTAGCCTCGACGCCGCGGCGGCGCAGATCGAAAGATGCGGTGACGTGGGTGAGATCCGGGTGCAGATGATCGGCGGCGATGCCAAGTGCGCTTGCCAGAGTTTTGGGGTTAAATTCGAGGTCGATCTGTCCTCGTGCAAGTTTGCCTTTGGCCAGAAGAGCAGCGCCGATCTGACAGCCATGGCCTAGAAGCCGGGTTACTAAATCCGCAACTGAAGTCTGAACTGCCTCGGCTGACCCGGCCTCCGGCTGCGCCAGTACTTGGTGCGCCGCGGCGGCGTCTTGCAAATGTCTGACGATGACATCAATGACCGCGTTTTCCAGCGCAGGGCCGGGCAGTCGCCAGCCAGAGATATCCTTGCCGCCTGAGATCAGTCGATTGGAGATATAGTAGCGCAACCGTCGGCCTTTGCGCGTGGTGTGGGTCGGCGTCAACCGATCACCAGTTTCGTCATACAGCAGACCGGTGAGCCAGGCCCCGGGGTCAGTGGAGTGTTGGCGCGCATCGGAGTCGCCGCGTGCCCGCGAGCGGTTGGAGGCCTGTCGCATTTTTTCCTGCACCCGGTCCCAGATGTCCTGATCGATGATCGCCGGATGTTGTCCGTCCCAGATCTTATCCTTGTGGCGGATTTTTCCGAGATAGACCGGATTGCGCAGCAGGTAATAGATTTGACCCCGTGACAGCGGACAATCCCCCTTCACACTGCCATCTGTCCGAACAACCCGTTTTGACCGCAGGTCTTCTGCCTTTGCCCGTTCTTCTACTTTGCGCAGGCAACCAAGCTCGTCATAAAGCCCAAAGAGATGCCGGACCGTTCTGGCCTCCTCTTCATTCACCACCAGCGTTCTTGCCTTCGGATCGGGGTGGCGATCATAGCCCAGAGGCAGGTTGCCACCCATCCAAAGCCCCTTCTTCTTCGACGCTGCAATCTTGTCGCGAATACGTTCGGCGGTGACTTCCCGTTCAAACTGAGCAAAGGACAACAGCACATTCAGCGTTAACCGGCCCATGGAAGATGAGGTATTGAAGGCCTGCGTGACGGACACAAAAGAACAGTTTGCCTGTTCCAGCCGGTCGACCAGCTTAGAGAAGTCGGCAAGCGACCGGGTCAGCCGGTCAATCTTGTAGACCACCACCATGTCAATACGCCCGGCATCGATCTCTTCAAGAAGGCGCTGAAGGGCGGGTCGCTCTAGGGTGCCGCCCGACAGGCCACCGTCATCGTAGCGCCCGGACAACAGGGTCCAGCCTTCATGTCGCTGGCTTGCGACATAGGCCGCGCAGGCCTCATATTGCGCATCCAGCGAATTGAAGTCCTGATCCAGACCATCTTCTGAGGACTTGCGCGTGTAGATGGCGCATCGGATTTTACGGCGCGGGCTCATTTGGCCGCCTTGCCGGTGAGCCCAAAGAAACGCGGCCCTGACCAATGCGCGCCGGTAATCTCTCGGGCGATGGCCGAGAGTGAGCGATAGGACCGACCGTTCCAAGTGAAGCCGTCTTCTGTAACGTCGACTACATGGGTCACACTATTCCACTCGCGTAGCAGGCGCCCGCCGGGTTTTAGGGCAGGGCATGTAGGCCGGGGTTTCTTCCCAGAGCCCTTTTCCAGCGTGGCTTTGACCTGCCGGGGTAGCCCGCCGTGACGGCGGGACTGCATCTCAAAGGCGATAAAGCGGCGCAGAAAGGGTTGGCTGAGCATGGCGGGGGCGGGTTGATCAAACAGTTGCTGCCAAAGCGTGACCAGATCCGATCGTCCCATGACGGCCAGATCGGCAACATCGCTAGTCTTGGTCATGACTCTTCTCCTGTTCCCACAGTCAGGTGATAGGTGGAAGAACCATCTGGTTTGTCGGATGTCCGCCTTTCAATTGTGACGCCTTTTTTCCGCAGGCCGCTTAGAGCCGCTCGGACCGAATGAAGCTGCCACCCCGTTGCTTTGCAGAGCGCCTCAAGGCTGGCGCCGCTCGGGCGACGCAACAAAGCTTGAACCTTGTCAATTTTGGTTTGCTTCCGTTTGGACATGAACTGTCTCCTCTGATCTTGGGTCAGCGAGATGCCGAACCCCGGTACCGAGGAGCGCCCGAATGGCTCGGGCGTAGGTTCAGTGATGCGTGGTTTACGGCAACAGTCCAGCTCTTTCTGAAACGATTACTGGAGGCGTGTGTTTTGAAGTGCGACGCTGCCGTACCACCGATTATTCGTTAACAATCTTAATTGGTTACTTTTAGTTTGGGGGGTTGCGTCTCGTATTGATGGCACCTACATTCGACCTAATCGCCCGGACTATCGGGGCGGGAAACTGCTCCCGCAGGCAGCACTCATTGGAAACACAGGTTTCCGCAGAGAGCATTCAAAGGAGCAACGTCTCGGATCGATTGGTCCGGGGAGTTGCGATTTGTGCTCTCTCCGATTTTCCAACGCGATCCCTCCATCTCGACGTCCGCGCGGCGTCACGCAAAAGGAGGCGGTTATGCCTGCTAAAAACACACACAGCGACGTCCAGGCGTCCAATACGCCTATCTGGATGGCCGAAAAAGTTATCCAATCCCAGATCAGCCAGATCAAGCCCTACGCCAACAACAACCGCGTGCACGCGGCCAAGAATGTCGACAAACTGAAGGCATCGGTGGCCCAGTTTGGCTTTGTCACTCCGATCCTGTTGGATGGTTCGGGCACAATCATCGCGGGTCATGGCCGCTATGAAGCCGCCAAGGCCCTGGGGTTGAATTCCGTACCGACTGTTGTCGCGGATCACTTGTCAGAAGCGGAAGTGCGCGCTCTGCGCATTGCGGACAACAAGCTGGCGGAATTGTCCGACTGGAACGAAGCTGCTCTGCAGATTGAGTTTGCCGAGCTGATGGATCTCAGCCTTGATGGCGAGCTGGATTTTGATCTGGAAATCATGGGGTTCGAGGCACCGGAGATCGACATCATCATCGATAGTGCGGGCGAGGCCACGGAGACGGAAGCGGAAAGTGTAGAGGCCCCGGACCCTGCGGCACCCGTAATCACGGAGCCGGGCGACCTCTGGGTTCTCGGAGATCATCGCATCTTCTGCGGGGATGCCCTTCAAGCCCAGAGCTACGACACCTTGCTGGAAGGCGAGCGCCCGCAGATGGTCTTCACCGATCCTCCTTATAACGTGCCGGTCAATGGGCATGTGCGGTCCGGCAATAGCGCCGAACACCGCGAGTTTGCCATGGCGTCGGGGGAAATGTCGGATAGCGAGTTCCGCGGCTTTCTTTCAGGCGTGATCACCCAGTTGTTTGGCTGTCTGCCAGACGGGCGTATTGCAATGATCTGCATGGACTGGCGTCATATCGAAGAACTGATTGCGGCGGGCAAGGCAGGTGGTTTTGATCTCATCAATCTCTGCGTCTGGAACAAGACCAACGGGGGAATGGGCAGCCTTTATCGCTCCAAGCATGAGTTGATTTGCATTTTCAAGAAGCCTGGTGCGCCGCACATCAACAACGTCGAGCTGGGCAAACACGGGCGCAACCGGACCAACGTCTGGGATTACGCCGGTGTGAACAGCTTTGGGGCGGGGCGCGAAGCTGACCTCTCAGATCATCCCACGGTGAAACCGACAGCTTTGGTGGCGGATGGCATCATGGATGTGAGCCATCGCGGCGATGTTGTTTTAGACGCCTTTGGCGGGTCCGGGGCGACCTTGCTGGCAGCAGAGAAAACCGGGCGGCGGGCGCGGCTCATTGAGCTCGACCCGGCCTATGTCGATGTCGCCATCCGCCGTTGGCAGGAGATGACTGGTGAGAACGCCGTGCACGCGGTGACCGGCCAGACGTTCGATGCGCATTCTGCGGCAACCGATGCCACTTCAGAGCTGGAGGCGGATCATGTCTGACGATACGAAAGACTACGAGGTGGGTTTCGGCAAGCCGCCCAAAGCGACCCGGTTCAAGAAAGGCCGCTCTGGCAATCCGAAAGGGCGGCCGAAAGGTGCCAAAGGGGTGAATGCCAGCTTGAAACGCGAATTGGAAACCAAGATTACGGTTCGCGAAGGCAGCCACGAAATCCGGATTTCCAAGGCTGAGGCAATTGCCAAGCGGTTCACAGCAGGCGCGTTGAAGGGCGACACGAAATTGTTGATGGCGCTGCTTAAGCTGGACACAGATCTGTTCAACGCAAGTGAATTGGACGCGCAAGAAAGCGTCCGTGCGGTTGAGCCGGACGCTGTCGACTACGACATCCTCCGGGATTTCTTTTCCAGCCAACTGGACGGTGACGGTGATCTGGAAAACGAGGAGGCGGAAGATGACGACTCCTGATCCAAAAATCGTCGTGCAAGCCGCTCGCGAGGTTTGCCGGGACAATTTCTTTCCCTTCGTGTGGCGTGTGTTTGGCACGCTGCACCAGGGGGTTGACCGCGGCTTTGATCCGGCCTGGCATGTGCGTGCAATGTGCCATGAGTTGGACAACGTACGCATCGGCGAGAACAAGCGGTTGATCATCAACATTCCGCCCCGGTGCCTGAAATCGGTCACCGTGGCTGTTGCATATGTCGCTTATCTTCTCGGTCATAACCCCAGCGCCAAGATCATCGTTGCCAGCTATGGGTTGGATCTGGCGCGCAAACATTCCGAAGATTGTCGTCGGATCATGTCTGCGCGCTGGTACCGGGAAATGTTCCCTGAAACGGTCTTGGCTAGAAAGGGCAATACCTCAGAAGAAATCCGCACCACAAAGGGAGGCAGCCGTAAGGCTGTCTCCATTGGAAGTTCTGTCACCGGTCATGGCGCCGACTACATCATCATCGATGACCTGCTGAAAGCCGGAGATGCCGGCTCCGAAGCCGAGCTGATCAAGGCACAGGAGTTCATTGAGGGGACCTTGTTGTCGCGCTTCGACAATCCGGCCGAAGGGCGCGTGGTTATGGTTGCGCAACGGTTGCACGAGATGGATCCGCCGGGCTATCTGCTCGAACGCGGGACATATCGGCATCTGAATCTGCCTGCCATCGCCGAAGACCATGAAGTGGTTCCTCTTGGGCGTGGAAGGGTCATTCACCGCAAACCGGGTGATCTCCTGTGCCCGTCCCGTTTGGATCAGCAAACGCTGGATACCAAGCGTCGCGAAATGGGCGCGGCCGTGTTCAATTGCCAGTATCAGCAGAACCCCATTGCTCCCGACGGGTCGCCCTTGCGCTGGGAGTGGTTTGGCACCTACGAGACCATCGAAGATCGCCGCTGGTTCCAACTGGTGGTTCAGAGCTGGGATACGGGCATGTCGGCAGACCCCCGGTCTGATTTCTCTGTCTGTACAACCTGGGGGTTCCGCGAAAATGCGTGGTATCTTATCGACGTCTGGCGCGGGCAGGTAGACTACCCAGACCTGAAAGCCAAGGCACTGCAACTGGTCGGCCGTTGGGATCCCGATCGTGTCCTGATCGAAGATGCGGCCTCCGGCAAACCTCTTTTGGACGAATTGTTTCGTGATGACCGTCGGCGCTACGAACGCATTAAACCCGACAAGGACAAGGAAACCCGGTTCCAGTCCGCTTGCGGTCCTGTCGAAGAGGGCAAGGTTTATCTGCCTGCAGATGCATCCTGGCTGCCGGTATTCAAACGGGAGCTTCAGTCCTTTCCACGCGGACGCAACGACGATCAGGTCGACAGCTTTGCCCACTTTCTGAACTGGTCCAAGGGACCGGGCTTCTACCGGGCATTGGGCCGCGACCACCGGATCAACATCGAACGTCGGGAGCGTAATCGAGAGAGGGTCAGGCGACGGTAGGATCTCGGAGTTGAGCTTGAAAACTCGTTGAATAGTACTGGGAGGGCCGATGTCGGACCAATCCTGAGAGCGGCCCCAATGACCGCTCGCAGCCACAAACCGGTCTAATCGCTAATGCCGTCGGATGACGGCTTTGAGCCCTGAGTCACGGATGCTGCAGAGCGGGCAAATGTCCGCTCTGCAATTCCTGTGAAGAATTTGGCAAGCTAATAGAGATTCGTTGTCTGCTTAACGCCGAGAGCAAACGGCGCACCGTTTGGATCACACAGGATGGGGCTATCGGCTTGAACGGTTTCATTATCATTCACAGAAGCCAGACGCGCCCCTTTGGTTTCGGCAGCACGGGAGGCATCGGAGACTGAAGCAACCTTGATGCAAGGAACCCAAGATGCGTTTGAGGCAGTTGACCAAGTCGCGGCATGCTGGATTGCAACAAGTTGGCCCTGAGGCTCGAGGAGGGTGACGCAATCCTTGCCCCGCTGGGGAGAAACCTGCCATCCGAAGAGTTCGATGTAGAACGCTTGCGGAAAGTCATTCCCGTTGCTGACATACACTTCAGGGCCGAACTGCCTTTGCGGTACGGGGAAAGTGTGCCGAGACAAAGAAATCCCCACTAGAGCACCGAGCGGATCGCGGACGAGCGCATTGCGACCGACACCCGGCACCTCGAATGGCTCCCGAACGATCTTACCTCCGAGTGTACCGACGCGGTTGATCGCTATGTCCACATCGGGAACTTCGATGTAAGAGATCCAGCCATTTTCCTGCTCCAGGGGCGTCTCAATCAATCCCGCACCCGCTTCGTCACCGGAAAGGGCAAGGACGAAATCCTGCTCGCCGCCACCCCATGCAAAATCCGATGCCCGCTCGACTTCATACGTCCAGTTGGCGACGTGCTGGTAGAATGCCATCGAACATGTCCTGTCCGATGTGAAAAGGTCATGCCATACGAATTGACCTGCTTTCGACTGTGTCATCGTCTTACTTCCTGACATCTTTGAGCTTTTTGACACCGCGGACCATCTTCCCGAACGCCTTGTCGCGCGACCTTCGTTCCGCAAGACTCGCGGAATTGAAGGCGTCTTCGGCCATGAGCTTGCGCCATCTGCTAAGACGACCGCCATCAAGAGCACCCTCATCGATAGCCTTCAGAACAGCGCATCCCGGCTCGGATTCGTGCTGGCAGTCCCTGAATCGACACCGCACGGCCAACTCCTGAATGTCGGCAAAGAGATCATCAATGCCGTCAGCTGCATCGGTGAGCTGCAATTCCCGCATACCCGGGGTGTCCAGTATCAGACATCCATTGGGCATTGCATGGAGCTCGCGCCGCGTTGTCGTATGCCGCCCCTTGGCGTCGTCCTCGCGAATAGATTGGGTCTCGATGGATTGGCTCTGGAGCAATGCATTGGCTAACGTCGATTTCCCAACGCCAGATGAGCCGAGAAACGCCACCGTCTTGCCGGGCCTGCACCAAGAAGTCAGTTTTGTCCGGGGCGCGTCTCCGCGGGCGTCAAGTGCGACCACATCGATCATGTCCGACACCGTGCGGGCCGTGTCGATGTAGCTTTGCGAGTCCGTCAGGAGGTCGGTCTTTGTGACGACGATGACAGGCGTGATCCCTGCCTCAAAAGTGAGAGCTGCATAGCGTTCCAGCCGGGCCACTTTGAAATCCTGATTGCAGGACGTGACGATAAAGGCGGTATCAATGTTCGCCGCGATCAGTTGTTCCTGCCGGTCGGTTCCGGGCGCACGCCGTTTGATGAGGCTCGTGCGCTCTAGAACCCGACTGGATCGCGGGCGCAAAGGATCCAGCATCAGCCAGTCCCCTACAGTTACATCGGCTCTGGGCGGAAGTATCGTATCGATGCCGTCACCGAGGGCGTGCAGGCCATTGCGATGCACTTCGACAATTCGAACGGGCGGTGTCACCGACAAATCTTCTACGCTGATCTGCTGGGCGAAAAACGGTTGCCATCCCAATGCCTGAAGAGGGTTGAAGTCGGAGTGTCTTCCGGCGTTGCGTGCGCGAAGCGGAAGGAAGTCTGAGTAATCCCTTATCATAGGGTGTCACTTTCATGTCTCTGGCCCAAGTCTGATCTGGGCGCTGTTGGTGAGAAAAAAGTTTGCACATCAAAACTCACCGTCGGCCATAATGTGACGGTGTTTCTTCAGATGTTGAATGTGCTCCGGGAGGCGCGCTGCCTCCCTTCCTTACCGGGACATGAAATCTCCATTTCAGATTATGTGCACATAGGATGAACGCGTGCACAACACAACAGTTGACGGCTGATTTGGAACTCTTCTTCAGTTACCGTAGCAGCAATTCAACAGGAAAAAGACTATGTCAGCTTTGTCCGCTGAGCAGTCATTTCACGAATAACTACTTCGAGCCTATACCCCCCAAGAAGCCGCGCTATGGCGAAGGTCTGTTTTTGCGCTTGGTCGGCAGCATCATGCTTCCGCGTGCTTATGGTCGGTCATTTCCCGGCGCTCAGCCAAGGCTTGGCGCACAATTTGGAAGGCAGACGACAGAAAGAGCCCGGCCATGACGGTTGCCACGACAAGATCAGGCCAACCTGTTGACGTGCCCCAGACACCAAGTGCTGCAAACATCACTGCCACGTTCCCAATCGCGTCATTGCGCGAACACAGCCAAACCGACCGAACATTGGCATCACCATCTTTGTAGCGGACCAAAAGCAAGACGCTTGCTAGATTGGTAAGCAACGCGAGAAAGCCGACGCCCCCCATTATCTCTGCAGTTGGAACGCCCACAAAGAAGACGCGATAGACAGTCGATCCGAACACCCAAAGGCCCATCATCAGAAGGCTGATGCCTTTGAACAGTGCTGCATTCGTTCTTGCGCGGAGAGAGGCCCCGATAACAGCAAGCGAAATGCCGTAGGTGAGCGCATCGCCTGCGAAGTCGAGTGCGTCTGCCTGGAGCGCTTGGGATTTGGCCAAATGACCCGCTGTCATCTCGACAAAGAACATCGTCGCGTTGAGCGCGATCACGATCCAAAGCCGTCTTTTGTAGTCATCTGAAACACCGTCAAACTTGGCGTCATGTCCGCAGCAACCAGCCATGGGAATCCTCTTTCATCTTTGGTTGTTCATGATGTAATGTCTCTAGCGACTAGAGGTTCAAGAGGTTTCTTCATGTTTTCCATTGGCGAGCTTTCTAAGCGCACAAAGGTCAAAGTTCCGACCATCCGGTATTACGAGGAAATGGGACTACTGCCCGAGGCAGAGCGCACGTCAGGCAACCAAAGACGATACGACCAAGCTGGGTTAGAGCGGCTGAGCTTCATCCCCCATGCGCGTGATCTTGGGTTTTCAATTGAAGCAATTTCTTCGCTGATCGAATTGCAGGAGCACCCCGACCGGTCGTGCGAGGCTGCGACGGATATCGCAACATCTCAACTTGAAGAGGTCCGCACCAAGATCAAACGCCTCCGAACACTTGAAAAGGAACTCAACCGGATATCGAAGGGCTGCAATGGTAAAGGCGTTTCCGAAGACTGCTACGTATTAGCATCGTTGGCCGACCACGGCTTGTGCGACAGAGACCACTAGAACACCGAGGGAAGCGGACATTTGACCGCTAAAAGTTAACGGCAGCTAAGTCCGCAATTCGGACATAAAGCCTATTTTGCTGAATGCCCGGTCTCGGTGAAAGCAGACATCGCACAATATCACCTCGTTTTTCGACTTAAATGTCTGCTGCTGCCGGGTGCGGGCACTGTTGTGCGCTGAGTGGATGGCGGCAAAGTCCGCGCCACGAACCGGTCTAATCGCTAATGCCGTCGGATGACGACTTTGAGCCCAAATTGGATCGGTTCATTTTCTTCCTACTTGGAAGTTAGCCATTTTCGTTTTGGGATGTCGTGACCGGCAGGCGATTTCGGACCAATTCCACGAACCACTCGACGCCCGGCACGATTGCATCGTCGTTAAAGTCGTATTCGGGGCTATGCAATGGGGCGCTATTTCCGTTTCCAATATTGACAAATGCACCCGGAGCTAACCTTAGCGCCTGTGCGAAATCCTCAGAAGCTCCCATGCGATGCGCTTTAGAGTTGGTTTTGCCAGGTCCAAATACTGCTTCTGCAGCTACTATTGCGTGCTGAGTTGCACGATCGTCATTAACTAGGGGGATAAACACCCGATCGTAGCGTATCTCGGCAGAGCAACCATGAGCTTTGGCTGTACCTTCAGCGATACGGCGCATGGTTTCTTCGATCTGCAAACTAACGTCGTCACTGAAATGACGGCAATCGCCCTCTATTGTGGCCTCGCTGGCGATCGCGTTCTTCACGTTGTCACCCTCTATCGACGTAACGGAGACTACAGCAAGTTCAGCTGGGTCAATCACCCGAGCCACGATAGTTTGCAGTTCGCTCACAATCGAACAAGCGCATAAGATTGCATCTTTACAATCGTGTGGACGAGAAGCATGTCCACCACTACCACGCACGACGATCCGGAACCCATCTTCCGCCCCCATGAAAGGCCCGGATCTCACTTCAAACGATCCCACCGGCAATCCGGGTTTGTTATGTAAGCCGTAGATCTCGTCGAACGGGAAACGCGACCCGAGGCCGTCACGGATCATCGCGTTCATTCCCTGACCCCATTCTTCAGCGGGTTGAAACACAAATTTTACGGCACCGTCAAAACCGCCTTCACTGGCCAAGACCGCCGCCGCACCCAGCAGAATGGTAGTGTGCCCATCATGGCCGCATGCGTGCATGAGCCCTGGTTTAGCCGAGGAGTAGGACAGATTAGTGGTTTCCTGGATCTTCAAGCAGTCCATATCAGCGCGAAGCGCGATTGTGCGGCCGCCGGTTCCAAGGCGCAACGTGGCAACAACGCCCGTGTTGCCTACAGCCGTTTCAATCTCCTCGATGCCAATCTCACGTAGTCTTTGGGTAACAAAGCGTGCGGTGTCCTCTTCTTCGAAACCAAATTCAGGGTTTCGATGCAGGTGTTGTCGCCATTGACGCATTGTCTCGTCGAGTTCAGCGGAAACTGAGTAGTCGTTCATGTGATCTATCTTTCGTCACGTTCAGCGAAACAGCAATAGCTTTTAACCAAAGCCGTCTTTGTTCGCATTGTGGTCGTTCGCATTGTGGTCGTTCGCATGACTTTGGTGATTGTTCGCACCGAGCCTTGGGAAGGCATCATTATCCAAACAGCGCCTAGACCGTTTGCCCAGTGTAAAACACCTAGACATCATGTAGTTTGATCACTGTTGATGGAAGGAGGCACAAATGAAAGTCATTAAGCCAAATCAAAGAAAAGTCGCCAATGTTTACGACGACGCCGCCTTTTCACCTTACGATCCTTCAGGATTGAATGAAACCGGCACCCATTTCATTCAATTGAATCCCGACTCAGAACGAGATGTTGGCTTTTACATCTACCGAATGGCACCCGGTGCTCGGTCGACACCCCATCGACACGGGGGAGCGGAAGAATTTCTTATCGTTGATGGCGAATTGATTGACAACGACGGAACCACCTACAGGCAAGGCGATGTCGTCTGGCTCGCAGCCGGGACGGAGCACTCGTCTTACACGGAAACCGGATGTTTGGTGGCCGTCTATGCAGAAGCTGCGGAAAAAGCGCCGGGCAATGACAATTAGGCCAAGTCAATTTTTGGCGAAAGCAGTTATCGCCGCCAAAAAAACGGGTTTTACTCAACAACGATCGGCAGCTTGATCCACTGTGCGGCCATGTTATTCATTTAGGATAGTGTATTGAGACCAAAACATCTACCAATGTCTACTCCTGCAGAGGCTTTTTGATATCGGGTCACAATTGCCACCGGATTTCCTGTTTCTGGCCGTTGCCCGACGCAATTTACGAATAGTCCACTTGTGTATGCGCCGTTCGTTGAATTCTTTTTCACCCGTTTTCCAAGCATCTCGTATGAAAAATCCATAGTAGCCAGTCCATTCAAACGTAAGGTCTAGCGAGGCGGGTATCCGCTGTGGCCAAAAACGGGTAGGGTGGTTTCCCTTATTAGTTTTCTTTTCATCGCTTGAGCATAGTCTTCGTATCCATTCGCAATCATTGCAAATGCTGCACTCCCATGGATAACCTCACGCTCAAAATATCTTTGAAGCTCATTTTGAGTTAACCATTCACCCACGTTGCCTTTTTTTTCTGGCTTCGGATCCCCCACTACCAAAGCATTGACTGTTACGTTCGTAAAAATATTGAGTTCGTAAACGCGCTTAGGAGGTGGGCCTATGTTGTTTTTGCCATCTCCCGACACGTCCACGGTCTTTTGCCAGCATTCCTTTTTTTCTTCGAGAAGTTCGCCTGCAAACAATAGTGCAGTGCTAAGCGCCGTCTTTAAGCCTGCACGCTTCTTGCGATACGACCGAATTCGATCAATAGCGGCGTCGATCGCGTTCTGACTGTCTAGTATTGTCCAAGGTTGAATCAAAAACTGATGATTTTGGGAACTCCATTCAAAGACAGCAAGGTGAACCGGGGTTTCAGGTTCCTTCAAAATAGTTGCCCGTACTTCGGCGTTGTTCAGTGCGTAGGAAAGACCATTCAATTGTTGCGCATATTCAACTTCGTCTACGGAGCCAGATACATCCAACGCAAGTACAAGCGCCAGTCGGCACGGTTCTGCTCGTACAAGCGCTGGCATCAGCAACGATGAATACAGTACAAGGATGGTTAGTCTACGCATGCCCGATCTTCGCAGGTTTTTGTTCAATAGCTAGTGGTTTGCATGGACCGGTTTTTTTTTTGGTCTTTTTGAAGCCTCTGGGTTTTGACGAAAGTAAACTCGTTTTGACGTCGAGCCGCAGGTTGTGTTTGTCGCTGTCTGTTTGTGGCCGGGAGACACTTGTTGAGTTGGTGGATAACACCCACGACCTTTCGCAACAGGAAAAAATCGTTCTACAATTAAGTTGATCTGAAAAAGGAAGGGCTATGAAGCTTCTAGTATTGCAGCACGCGACCGTCGAACATCCAGGCGTTTTCCGCAATTTCCTTAGAGAGGACGGTCACAGTTATGATGTGGTCGAACTGGATCAGAAACAACAATTGCCTTCACTGGACGGATACGAAGGTCTGTGGGTGATGGGCGGTCCCATGGACGTTTGGCAGGAAGACGCTCATCCATGGCTGAAAGACGAAAAGGCTTTCATTCGCGAGGCCGTAGAAGTCAGAGGTCTGCCTTTTCTAGGGTTGTGTCTGGGGCATCAGTTATTGGCCGAAGCCTTGGGGGGAAGCGTGGGGCCATCTGAGAAACCTGAGATCGGTGTTATGGACGTTCAGCTTACCGAGGAAGGAGCTTCTGGCGTCATACTAGATGGTTTGCCGGATCGCTTTCCATGTCTTCAATGGCATTCGGCGGAAGTTACGCTAATGCCTCCGGGGGCAACTTGCCTTGCAACTTCACCAGACTGCGCCGTTCAAGCGATGAAATGGGGGACGCGTGCCTATTCTGCGCAATTCCACATCGAAGTAGAAAAAGACACGGTTTCCAATTGGGCCGAAATCCCCGAGTACCGGTCAGCATTGGATGACGCTATGGGCGAGAACGCTACCGGACGTCTTGCTGCCGATGTTTCTAAGCATATGCCGGAGTTCAATGCTATGGCAGAACGACTCTACATCAATTGGATGCAAACGTCTGCGCAGGCTCAGTAATCAGTCAAAGTGTTGTGCTCGACCTGGCTCGAAACGAAGGAAGACGAGCGTTCTGTTTTGGCCAGCCTTGTCTTTGATAGATATAGCATACACACCTTTTTCATGCGCCCATTCCCTTAGGTCGTAGCTGTCGGGGTGGTTCACCTGCTCATCTGGCTTCAAAAGACTGCCATTTCTGCATTTCGTCAGCGTGGTCCACATTGCCGAAGCCTGATCTTCTGCGGAAGGGCTCCTATAGGCGTGGCTCCAGTAACAGGAAACTCCGGTTGTCGAAAAAGACGATAAATAGGTTGCGCAAACTGCGCCTTCGGGTGCCGTACCCGAAGCGGTAAAGCGGTTCAACGCGTCGACTGTCTCGCATTCACTTGCCAGCGCAAGAACGGGTAGTACGCCAAATACTCCGGCGCAGATTGCGCCGAGAGACCTTAGGTTTGGACTGGGCAAGCGCACTACGCTTCCGCTGCACGCATAAGCGACAAACGTGCAGTTTCTAGATGCTCTTTCATTTTGACAGCGGCGCGCTCGGGTTCACGTGAGCGCAATGCGTTGAGAACTTCGCGGTGCTGCGCATTGTATTGTTGGATAATCTCTTCTTCGAGTGTGAGATGACGCATGCGGGTCCACTCGTCCAAGGATCGCACTGTATTAATCTGACTAATCAACCAAATTAGAAGGTTGTTTCTCGTCGACGCGGCCAACCTGCGGTGAAAAGCCGTGTCTGCCTCGGCAAATAAAACAGGATCGGTCTGTGCCGCCTCCATTTGTGTGCAAAGCGCTTCCAGTGCCTCAAAGTCTTCTCGCCTACCGTGCAGAACGCTTAGGCGGCAGATATGTGGTTCCAAAGCAAAGCGGGCGTCGATCAGTTCCAATGGAGTAGCTTCTTCAACGGCCGGTGGAACAACATCCTGTTTTGCGGCCGTAACATAAGTGCCGCTCCCGGCGCGGGTTTCCAACAACCCTTCCTTCTCGAGTTGGTAGAGCGCGTCGCGCAGCGTGTTTCGCGCGACCCCTAGCTTTTCCGCCAATACTCTCGACGGCGGCAACCGCTCGAATCGCTGAAATTCTCCTTCTTCGATCGCACGTCTCAGCTCTGTTGCAACGTCGGAGAAACTTCGTCTTCCCATTTGTGATCCATTTTATAGTCCAATAATGAACCAATTTTGCATTTTTTAGCCCAAAAGGCAATTATTGGTTCAAAAGTTGTTGATTTTGGTTTGCGGTGCGGCTCTTCTTCCTAGCGTGACCCAATGACGAGGAAACTCATGGCATTCCCTCAACATGCAGACTACGTGATCATCGGTGCAGGTATCCATGGCATATCTACGGCTTGGAAGCTGGCTGAAAGGTTGAAAGAACGTGGCGAAGAAATTGAGGGCCGCATTGTCGTTCTGGATAAAAGCGGTATCGCTGCAGGAGCTTCTGGGATTGCCTGCGGAGTAGTTCGCAACAACTATTTCCAGCCTGCAATGCGCAAGCTCATGGCCCATTCGGTTGATGTCTGGGAAAGTGATCCAGAAGGGCTATCGTACCACCCCGTCGGTTACATGCAAATATCTTCCGAAAGCATGCGCGAAGACGTGGGGTCGATTTATGCACAGCAGCAGGCGATTGGTTATGAAAGCGTCTTCATTGAAGGTGAAAACGCCTGCACGTCGTACATGCGTGGCTATTTTGGGGACTGGCAAGCCCAAAAAATAACATCCGTATTGCACGAAAAGCGTGGTGGTTTTTCTAATCAAACCAAGACAATGTACGCACTTGCGGAAAAGGTCGAAGCGCTTGGTGTCCGTATCATTACCGGGGTCGAGGTCGTCGGCTTCGAAGCCATGAACGGGTCTGGTGCGATTCAGGCCGTTGAAACGGACAAGGGCAAAATTTCATGTGAACGCGTCATCATCGGTGCTGGCCCCTGGGTCCGCAACTTCTGGTCAATGCTCGACTTGCCCGGCCAGATTACTGTTAAGGATCTGCAAGGTGAGGTGCACGAAGGCGTAGATATGTGGCGCTTTTGGCAACTTGAAGAAGGCGTGCTGAATATTGATCCGAACATCGGGCGGGCTGATGACGGTAGCCTTGCGCCAGTCATACATGTGGATACCGATGCGCCCCTGAAATCGACCGTCGATGGTTCCATTATCACAGAAGAGATGTGGGGCATCTATTACAAGCCCGATTGGCATTTTGGAGGTATCCAGGGGGGGGCGAGCCCCTACAAAGTTGAAACCCCCGTAGACGAAGTGCAAATCGATCCTTACGGACCGTCTTCTCCGGAATTTGTTTCAAGCCATGAATTTGCTCATATGTGGGTGAGTGCACTCGCCCATTGTCAGGCGCGCTATGAAGGTATGATGCCAAAGTACCACAAGGAAGCATCGGGAGGGATCGGCTGTTTCACGGCGGACAGTTTCCCGGTTTTCGATCATTTCCGAGAAAACGTCACAGTGATTGCAGACAGTAACCACGGTTGGAAAATGCTGGGTGTTGGTCACCTGATTGCGGACGAAGTGCTTGGGGAACGACAGGAACTTCTGGAGCCGTTCCGATTTGATCGGTTCGCCAAGGGTGAACTGCACCCTGTGTCCAACAGCCCTTATCCGTGGAGTTAACAGAAATACCAAGTTCGCATTGAAGAGCGCCGGAAGAGTGCTCCGTCAAGCCAGCAAGGAGATAGAAAGTGGCCACCGATCTTGAAAGATTTGTAGACGCGCCGGGACGCGATGAGAAAATCAAGCAGGTACGGGAAATGATCAATGCCAAAGGCATTGAGTATCTCTACCTTCAATTCGTGTCGGTCACTGGAAAGATCATGGGGAAAGGTATCCCAGCTGATCACTGGGAAACCGTTGCCAAGAAAGGGTTCCAGCTTGTCTACGGGGCGACGGTAAACCTCTTCACGGATCGTGCTGGCAACTATCTTGGATATGGTCCGGAAGCAGCTGAACTTGTAGGCATTCCTGAACCGGAAACGTTTATGCAACTGCCCTGGGCTCCTACGATCGGGCGTTTCTATTGCACATTGTTCCGGAACCGAGAGGAAAAAGAAAATCCGGGTGGTTATCTTACTTCAGATTGCCGCGGAAACCTGCGTCGGTTGCATGAAGAATTCACCAAAAAACATGGAACAAAGCTGCGGATCGGCACTGAGCCCGAAATGATGTGGCTGAAGTTTGACGAAGACGGCAAACCACGCGACGGGTTTTCAAAACCATACTGCTATCACATCGACCAGTTCGAGAGTCTAAGACCTGTTTCCATGCAGGTGATCCGATATGCTCGCCAGATGGGCTTGGATATGATCCAAGGCGACCATGAGGATGCGCCAGGCCAGCTTGAACTGAACTGGATGTTCGACGACGTGTTGCGCAACGCCGACAGGTTGACGACATACCGCCAAATCTGTGCGCAGGTGGCGCGCGAGAACGGAATCTTCGCCTGCTTTATGACGAAACCTTTCATGGGTGTTTCAGCCAGTGGCTGTCATCACAACATGAGTCTTTGGAGAGGCGGCGAAGATGAGTTCGTTCGCACCGGCAACAATCCGGACGATTTGCCAGGGATGAAAGAAAACTACATGTACGTGAAGGGTGGTGAGAACACGTTCATGCCCGACACCGATGATCCTCAGATGCCCGGAAAGGAAGGGTTGAAGGCCATCGGTGGGGTTGTCACCCATCTCCAGGCTTTGACGGCCATTGGGTGTTCCACTGTGAACTCCTATCGGCGCTTGTGGGATACAGGTTTTTGGGCTCCTGTATTTGCAGACTGGGGTTTTCAGAACCGAACGACTGGCCTTCGCGTTTCGGCGCCGGGACGTTTTGAGTATCGCTCAGTCGACTCGATGGTGAACCCATACATTATGGGTTCAACTCTATTGGCGGCCATGGATGACGGGCTGGATAACAATCTCGATCCTGGTGAGCCTGAAGAACGCAATATCTATGAGGCGATGGCCGAAGGTAAAGAAGTGAAGAAGCTTCCGATGTCCCTTGGCGAGGCTTTGGATCATCTGGATGCAAACGAGGTGGTCAAGCGTGGCATGCCGGGCGAAATGTACCGCCTTTACGAAGAGTACAAACGCGATGAGTTTGCACGCTTCATGTCCACCGTCACCGAATGGGATAACGAAATGTATATGGAGTGCCTGCCTTAACCGGAGGCTTTTGGGCGAGTCTCGCACGACGCCAGCCCAACCATCAAACCAGCTAGTTGAAGAATTTGCAGGAGGAGCGCAGGTCAAATGTGCGGAATTGTTGGACTAATTCATCTCAAAGGAGCGTCGAATGTCGGCGGTGAGATGACGGCAATGCTTCAGTCGCTTAAGCATCGTGGACCGGATTCAACCGGCTATGCAGTCTATCGCGAAGATGCAGAAGACTATGTGATGCGGGTCAAGATTGCGGAAGCAGAGGACATGGATCGCGGTCGCGGCATCCATGACGTTCTGGAAGAGCGTCTGGCTCAGGTCGACGCGATCCTTGAAGAGCATGGCGCGAACGTAAAGCACAAGGAACGCGTACGTCCTTATGCGCTGCGCTATGTTTTGACCCACGACGGAAATACAGGGGAGATGGCGGAACACATCGAGGAGATCGATGATGTTGAGATCCTCTCGCTTGGAAACGGTTTGGAGCTGATCAAGGATCTCGGCGATGCATCCGTTGTCGCCGAGGCCTATGGCCTGAGTGATTTTCGGGGCACGCATGGTATCGGCCACACTCGGATGGCAACAGAGTCCGACGTCGATATCAAATCCGCGCATCCCTATTGGGCCTTCCCGTACAACGACGTCTCGGTCGTTCATAACGGACAAATTACAAACTACTGGATTATGCGTCGCGAGATGGAACGGAAAGGGCACCGTTTTATGTCGAACTGCGACAGCGAGTTGCTGGCAGTCTACACAGCGCACAACCTTGCCAACGGCGTAACGCTGGAGGAAAGCCTAAGGCGTTCGATTGATGAGATCGATGGTGTTTTCACCTATCTTGTTTGCACCAAGGATCAATTGGGCATGGCCAAGGACACAATGGCTGCCAAACCGCTGGTCCTTTACGAGAGCGACGACCTAATCGCTATGGCCTCAGAAGAGGTCGCGATCCGCGCGATCCTGCCTCATGAAATCGACACTACCGATCCCTACGACGAGGAGGTTCGCGTATGGCAAGCGTAAGCGATGCAGACCTGAAGGGAATGACCCAAGAGGAACGGGTCAAAGCTTTGGGCATGACAACGGATCAGCTAACAGGGCGGTCCATGTATATCGAATTCGACCCGGATGCGACCGAACGGTTTGCCTATCCCTGGGCACCTGACGTTGATTTCAACAAACGGACTGAGCTTGATTGCGACGAGATGACCGCGACGGAGGTCAATGCAAATATCCGGTCGCTGATGGAAGAAGGTTACGGTTCCATTGTTATCAAGAACCCGCGCGGCATGCACAGCCTTGGTGTTGGGATCCTGAATAAACTCAACCTGATCGTCGAAGGTTCGACAGGGTACTTTGCGGTCGGCCTGATCGATGGGCCCAACGTGCGGATCAATGGACGCGTAGGCTGGTCCTGCGGCGAGAATATGATGTCCGGCACAGTGATTGTGGAAAAAAACGCTGGGTCCACATTTGGAGCAGCTATTCGTGGCGGTGATCTTGTGTGCCGAGGTTCTGTTGGATCACGTACTGGCATCGACATGAAAGGCGGGACGATCATCGTAGGCGGTGATACTGGTGCGCTTTCTGGTTTCATGATGCAGCGCGGCCGGATGGTTGTTTGCGGCAATGCCGGAAAGAACCTCGGTGACTCGATGTACGACGGCACGATCTACATCGGGGGCGATATTCAGTCCTTAGGCGTCGATGCGGTTGAGGCTGAACTGACCGACCTCGACAAGGCTTGGTTGACGAGAAAACTCACCCAGTACGGGATGATGCCAGACAACGGTTTCGATCACTTTACCAAAGTAGTCGCGGGCAAACAGCTCTGGAACTACGACAACCTCGAACCGAACGAGAAAAAGCTCATCCTCTAAGGGACGGCCTTGCTCGCCAAGGATGCCCGATAACCCTTTGAAAGGTATAAAACATGGCAGATGGAAACCCGCCAACCAAGAAAGTTCTCGATCGTGATGTGAACCGTATCGGAGACAGCTTCATTTTCCCGCCGCGGGTCATGGACGACATTCACATCAAGTCCGAACTTGGCCGTTACAGAATGCGAGGTTTCTCGCTGTTCAAAAAAATTCCGCACTGGGACGATCTGACTTTTCTTCCCGGCACACTGACGCGCTTTGTTATCGAAGGTTATCGCGAGAAATGCGAAACAAAAACGGTCATCGGACCGCGTGCGAAAAGGCCGTTGGAACTGGATATTCCGGTCTACATAACAGGCATGAGTTTTGGTGCCTTGTCGTATGAGGCGAAAACTGCTTTGGCGCGTGGGGCGACGATGGCGGGTACCGCCACCTGCTCGGGCGAGGGTGGTATGATCCCTGACGAACGTCGGTATTCGTCGAAATGGTTCTATCAGTGTATTCAGTCGCGCTATGGGTTTAATCCTCACCATCTGGTGCTTGCAGATGGTTGCGAGTTCTTCATTGGACAGGGATGTAAGGTTGGTCTAGGTGGCCACCTGATGGGGCAAAAGGTGACTGACCAAGTTGCCGAAATGCGCTCGTTGCCCGCCGGTATCGACCAACGTTCGCCAGCTCGCCATCCAGATTGGTTAGGGCCGGACGACCTCGCGCTGAAAATCCAGGAAATACGCGAAGCGACAGACTGGCAAATTCCGATCCAACTGAAACTTGGCGCTGCCCGAGTCTATGACGATGTGCGAATGGCCGTAAAATGCGATCCGGACTCGATATACATTGACGGTATGGAAGGTGGCACCGGCGCGGGTCCACACCTTGCGACCGAAGATACCGGGGTTCCCGGTATGGCCGCAATCCGCCAGGCGCGCAAAGCGATTGATGATCTTGGAAAGCGGGGCGACATTACTTTGATCTACGCTGGCGGCATCCGCAACGGTGCGGATATCGCTAAGGCGATTGCTCTCGGCGCGGACGCAATCGCGATCGGGCATTCGGCGATGATGGCGCTCAATTGTAACAAGGACATCCCTGAGGCCAACTACCCCGAGGAAATCGGGGCGGAGCCAGGTTATTGCTATCACTGCCACACAGGCCGTTGCCCTGTTGGTGTAGCAACACAAGATCCCCTTCTGCGCCAACGCCTTGACCCTGATGAAGCGGCAGAGCGTGTCTACAACTTCCTGCATACTCTGACGATTGAGGCGCAGCTGTTTGCCCGCGCTTGCGGAAAAACGCATCTGCATTCGCTTGAGCCTGAAGATTTGGCGGCACTGACCATGGAAGCTTCAGCTATGGCCGGAGTCCCATTGGCTGGCACAAGCCACACCGTCGGCGTCGAAGACTATCATCACCTTTAAGGAGACCTGAGCTATGGCCGGAACACAGTATCGAGGGTCTGAAATCAAGGACGTCAACCAGTTCATCAATGATGCGGATGGACTTGAATCAGAGCGTGAGAAAGAAATTGGGCAGCATATTGGCTACCGATACGATGTGAATCTTGTGCCGGATTACAGCCGGCTCACGCCTTTCCTCAAGGACTACATAGAGTTCATGGGCTGGGACGACTTGAATTGGCTCGAAGACATTCACATGGGTTACGAGGAAGGTAAACCTGCGGTCTTTGACCGAAATATCAACGGATGGGTTCGGATACCGGACAGCATCGAACTTCCCGACAATCAGCAGGACCGTGACATGATTGCGCGAGAGCTATTGTTGAAGTTTCAAATGTCCGACCGTCACCCGTTGGTCATGCTTAGAAAGGCTTACAAAAAGTTCTAATTCATGCCGCGCCAGCTAAATATCGCCTGCCTCCAAACCCGGCCCATGCCGACCATGGAGAGTGCTTTGGCCGAGGCTTTGCCGATGGCCGAAGCAGCAGTTCGAGCGGGTGCTCAAATGCTATTCTTGCCCGAGTATTGCGGCGGGTTAGCATCAGATGGCAAACGTTTATGCCCACCATCTCAGCCGGAATCGAAACACCTTGTACTGAGCAAACTGCGAGAATTTGCGGCCGAGCGGAAAGTTTGGGTGAACATTGGATCCATCGCTGTAGACGGACCGGACGGGAAGATCATCAATCGTGGCTATATGCTCGATCCTTTGGGCGAAATTCTGGGGTACTATGACAAGATACACCTGTTTGATGTAGATCTTGCTGAAGGCGCCACCTATCGCGAAAGCGACACCGTAGCGCCGGGGGATCGTGCCTGCATTTACGAGACCTCTTTGTGCAAAGTGGGTCACACGATTTGTTATGATCTCCGGTTTCCCGGGCTTTTCAGGGATCTTGCTCAGGGAGGCGCGGAAATACTGTGCTGCCCAGCGGCTTTCACCAAAATTACCGGAAAAGCGCATTGGCATGTTCTTAATCGAGCGCGCGCCATAGAAAACACGTCATTTGTTGTTTCCCCATGTGCTGTCGGTCCTGTTCCTGGTGGCGGGGCGAGCTATGGGCATTCCCTTGTAATCAGTCCGTGGGGAGAGGTTCTGGCTGACGGCGGCGACATTCCTGGCGTCATCCACGCCCAACTGGATCTCGACCTAGTTCAAGCCACGGCAGTGCGCGTTCCAAGCTTACTACATGACAGGCCATATCGAATAGAAGACACAAACAAAAAGGACGTCGCATGAGTTCACTGGGTACCGTCCTAGGAGAAAGCTATTCTGCTTCGCCGCTGCGCCTTGCGTTTCTCAAGTGGCAATGCCGAGTAAGGCAGATAGCGATGCGCGACAATCAAGGTCGTCCAGATGATGCGATTACACCGGCTCTGTTTTTGCCAAACCAAGACGATCCGCTTGGGCACATCATCACCCTGCTGAACAAGGCTCCGGGATATTCGGTCACGCCAGAAATGTTGCACATGGCGAAGAAGACGAATGATCCGGCTCAGCGTCGTGATCAGGCGATCCGGTTCTTTTCCTCGACTTACTACCAAAAAGCGGCAGAGTTCTCAGATATCCTGACAGCCACCTTTCCACCGGGTTCACAAGGGGCGGCCTCCATACGTGACGCAAACATGGTTCGCCTACGTTTCGAGGCGTACATGCAGGTGTTTGATCTGTCTTGCAAAGTCTGGCGACTGGCATCAAACAACCCACTTTATCAGGCGACTATGGCGCACAACCGGTTGTTCAATCCGGCCTTGTCAGAAGACACAGAGGTTCTGGGCTTTGAGCCGGACTGGAACGCCAGTTCATCAGAACCAGAGGTGCGCTGATATGGTTCCGGGATACGTCATTGCACAGATACGCGTGACAGACGCTGAGACGTATCCCACCTATGTCGCAATGGTTCAGGCGATCGTAGAGAAGTTCGGCGGTGAATTTCTTGTGCGTGGAGGTCGCAACGAAAGTCATGAGGGTAGCCCACATGGCGATCGGCACGTCGTAATTCGGTTTCCAAGCTATCAGGCTGCGAAGGACTGGTACCATTCCGCGGACTACGCTGAGGCCAAAGCACTTCGAATGTCCGCTTCCAGCAGTGTTCAAAC
The DNA here is from genome assembly GCF_056540025.1 of Ruegeria sp. AP12. NCBI lineage: Bacteria > Pseudomonadati > Pseudomonadota > Alphaproteobacteria > Rhodobacterales > Roseobacteraceae > Ruegeria > Ruegeria sp. AP12. The sequence goes on along the minus strand of NZ_JBQFVZ010000001.1, from coordinate 1,520,437 downwards.
CATAGTCGAGGGGGTAGAATGACCAAACGTATCTGTATTATCGGAGCAGGTCCGTCTGGGCTTGCACAACTACGTGCATTTCAGTCAGCCGCCGAAAAAGGCGCGGAAATCCCCGAGATTGTCTGTTACGAAAAACAGGCAGATTGGGGTGGGCTCTGGCGATATACTTGGCGCACCGGACTGGATGAGCATAGCAACCCCTGCCATGGGTCAATGTACCGTTATCTTTGGTCGAATGGACCCAAGGAAGGGTTGGAGTTTGCGGATTACACCTTCGAAGAACACTTTGGAAAACCCATTGCGTCCTACCCACCGCGTGCTGTCCTGTTCGACTATATCGAAGGCCGGGTAAAAAAGGCGGATGTCCGAAAGTACATTAAATTCAACACCGTTGTGCGAGATGTGCGAACGGTTGAAGACGGGTTTGAAGTAACAGTTCGTGATGCCCTGAGTGATACTGAAGAGCGAAGGATCTTTGATCAGGTAGTGGTAGCATCGGGGCACTTTAGTTTCCCGAATGTACCGCATTATCCCGGTTTTGAGTCCTATAAAGGTCGCATCCTGCACGCACATGACTTTAGGGACGCGGTGGAGTTCAAGGACAAGGACATCCTAATCCTAGGAACATCCTATTCTGCTGAAGATATCGGCTCTCAGTGTTGGAAGTACGGATGCAAATCAGTAACGGTGGCACATCGGACAGCGCCCATGGGTTTCAATTGGCCGGATAATTGGGCGGAAGTTCCAGCGCTGGAGAGAGTGGACGGAAAAACCGCGTACTTCATTGACGGAACCTCTCGTGAAGTAGATGCGATTATTCTGTGCACTGGATACAAGCATCATTTCCCATTCCTGCCAGATGATTTGCGATTGAAAACGGCTAACCGACTGGCTGCAAACGACCTTTATAAAGGTGTCGTGTACACAGGAAATCCTGATCTCTTTTATTTGGGCATGCAAGACCAGTGGTATACATTCAACATGTTTGACGCGCAGGCTTGGTGGGTGCGGGACGTGATAATGGGCCGCATAGCATTGCCGGATGCCGCAACAATGGAGGCGGATTGGCAGAAACGACAGGCCGACGAAGACGCTCTTGAAGATGACTATGCCTGCATCGCGTATCAGGGCGCGTACACTGGCGAGCTCATCAATGAGACCGACTACCCTTCATTCGACATCGAAGCAGCAAACCAGGCTTTCTACGAATGGAAAAAGCACAAGAAGCAAGGAATTATGGAATTCCGGGATCATGGCTACACCAGCCCAATGACCGGCACAAAGGCGCCCCCACACCATACGGTCTGGAAGGATGCGCTGGACGACAGTCTTGAGGACTACCTGAAGACTTGAACAGGGCGAGTAAACCCTCGCCCTGAACGGGCGTAGCGGCATCGCCGAAACAACTGGGAGAATGAAAATGAAAAGACTGACTTTATTGGCCTCTGCAAGTGCGGTTGCAATATCGGGTGCTGCAGCGCATGCAGCCGACAGCGAAGATCCGATCGTAATCCCGATCCACAATTGGTCCAGCCAAATTGTGATGTCGAATGTCGTTGGTCAGATGTTCGAAGAAATGGACCTGAACGTTGAGTACGTCACAACCGACAGTCAGGCTGTGTACGAGTCGGTCCGCCTGGGCGACGTCGCGTTAGAGCTTGAAGTCTGGGAAGGTGCATTCGGCGCTTCTTTCCGCGAGGCGCTTTCCAAAGGAGGGCTGCATGACGCCGGTGACCATGACGCCGTAACGCGCGAAGACTGGTGGTATCCAATGTGGACCAAGGACGCTTGCCCCGGATTACCGGATTGGGAAGCTTTGAACGACTGCGCTGCAGTGTTTGCGACTGCTGAGACAGGCGATAAAGGACGTTACCTTGATGGCCCGGTCGATTGGTTGAAACACGGCCAGGAGCGGGTCGAGGCGCTGGGTATGGACTTTGTCGTTGTGAACGCGGGTTCTGCTGCGGCGCTCTGGGCGGAAATCGGTGCTGCAGAGGCTGAAAAGAAACCCGTTGTTGTGTTCAATTGGACACCCAACTTTGCCGAGGCTGTCTGGCCAGGTGAATTCGTTGAGTTTCCTGCTTGGGAAGACGGCTGTGACACCGATCCTGCAGTAGGCCCAAACCCGGACGCCCTCTATGACTGCGGTAATCCGGCCACCGGCTATCTTAAAAAGGCGGCTTGGGATGGCATGAAAGACAAGTGGCCAACGGCGTATTGCGTGCTGACAAAGATATCTTTCACCAACCCTCAGATCGCTGAAATGGCGAAGTTGGTGGATACTGATGAGCTGGAACCGGATGAGGCCGCGGTCGAATGGCTTGCAGCAAACCGTGACGTTGTTGATCCGTGGGTTCAGGAATGTTCGGGCTGATATTTAGCTAATTTGACAAACACACCTGTCCCGCGAGACCATGGGGGGCAGGTGACCGGACGACAGGGGAATGGCATGGCACCGGTAATTTCGGCCAGAAATGTTTGGAAGCTATTCGGGGCTCACCCAGAAAAGTACCTGCGATCTATGCCGAAGAGTCATGGTTTCGACGATATTCGTGCCGACGGATATATTGCCGGTGTCAAAGATGTATCTGTAGATGTCGGCCAAGGTGAAATGCTTGTTATCATGGGGCTTTCTGGGTCTGGGAAGTCGACTCTGGTTCGTTGTTTCTCCAGGTTGCACGATATAACTGGCGGCACCATCGAGGTCGAGGGTCAGGACATTATGTCATTGGCGGAAAAAGACCTGATTGAATTGCGCCGGTCCAAAATGGGAATGGTGTTTCAGTCTTTTGGCCTTTTGCCGCATCGAACGGTTCTGGAAAATGTTGCGTTTCCATTGGAGATGCGTGGGCAAGACAAACACACGCGGCGCGAACGTGCCTTGGAAGTCGTGCGCTTGGTCGGCCTTGAAGGGCGCGAAGATTATTTCCCGCGCGAACTGTCGGGTGGGCAGCAACAGCGTGTTGGTATTGCTAGATCTCTGGCAATTGAGCCGGACATCTGGTTTTTGGATGAACCTTTCTCGGCACTCGATCCTCTGATCCGCCGAGAAATGCAGGACGAGTTTCTGCGTTTGCAGGAGATGCTGGGTAAGACGATCGTTTTCATTACCCACGATTTCGACGAAGCGCTTCGGTTGGCGGACCGGATCGCAATTATGAAAGACGGCGCGATCGAACAATGTGATACGCCAGACGCGATCGTTATGAACCCCGCAACCGAATATGTCCGGAAATTCACTGAGGATATCGACAAAGCGCGTGTTGTTCATGCCCGCGGCTTGTCGCGACCGATAAATGGTCATGCACTGGAAGGCGAACCGGTTGATTCGAAGGCCACAATTCAGGATCTGGCGCGACAATTGGTTAACGAAACCCGCGAAGAGATTCCGGTGGCGGACAATTCTGGAAAAGTTGTTGGCGTAATGCAGCGCTCAGAAGCACTCGATCTTTTGTTGGGGGCTGGTTGATGGCCGTCACGCACGCCTCCGAAGTCGGCGCAAGCGCCTACGATGGTGGCCGTCGAGATCCGGTTTTGTTGGCATTGATTGGTACTGCACTGGTTTTTATCATGGCGCATGCATTCGGCGTGCTGCCACCTTGGTTACAGCGGATTCCAGAGGCGATGATCCCGCCAACTGCAGAGGCACTGGACGCTGTTTTCGCCTTTGTTCAGAATGATTTGGGCCTTATCTATGTGACCAGATTCATCGCGGAGGGACCACTTGAGTTCCTTTTGGATGCAACTGCAAACCTGCTTTATGGAAAACGCCGCTGGCCCATGCTGGGGCCGATCCCATGGACGGCAATTGCAGCTGCGGCGGCGGTACTTGGCTACTACCTCGGCGGCTGGAGGCTTGCCGCTTTGGCGGGGGGGACGTTTGTGTGGACTGCGCTCATCGGCCAATGGGACATTGCAATGCAGACCATGTCTGTATTGGTCGTCGCGGCTCCGATCGCATTTTTGCTTGGGCTTTTGTTGGGTATTGCTGCTTGGAAGTACGGTTGGGTGGATACCGCGATCAAGCCGATCCTGAGCGTGCTTCAGACACTTCCGTTTTTTACCTATCTGTTGCCAGCGGTGATCTTCTTTAAAGTTGGTCCAACAGCAGGGGCGGTTGCCACCATCATCTATGCTATCCCACCTATGATATTGATGACCACGTTGGGCCTGAAAAAAGTCAGTTCAGAAGTTGTCGAGGCGGGAAAGATGTCAGGCTGCACTCGATGGCAGATGTTGACGCGTGTTTATTTGCCTGCAGCACGCACCGAGATATTGGTCGGTGTGAACCAAGTGATCATGCTGTGTCTCGCAATGGTTGTACTGACGGCGTTTATTGGAATGCCAGGCCTCGGAGCAAAGTTGCTGGCCATGATGGGCAGCTTCAAACTCGGCCGTTCTTTTGAGATCGGTGTGACCATCGTTTTGTTCGCAATAATGCTCGATCGATTGTCAAAGGCGTGGGTTGTCAAACAACCGGAGCACTTTGAGAAAGGTACCCCTTGGTGGAAGCAACATGCTTACTTCTTGGTCGGTCTAGCCGTCTTTTCCGTGTTCTGTATTGTCGCGCAATTCGTTGATGTCTTTGCCGAAATCGGCCGACGTCAATCATTCTCTAAAGGAAAAGAGATTGACGCTTTAATTAAAGGTTTTTTGGCAATAGATGCCGTGAATGCCGTGACTGAATGGTTGCGCTGGTTCTTAAATGTCAAAGTTCTGATACCATTCCGAAACTCGCTGCTTTGGATTCCAACACCCGCGTTCATTTTGCTGATTACTGCGCTGGCGTATTGGCTTGGTGGCAAGCGGCCCGCTATTTATGGGTTCGTTTTCTTTACACTTGTCGCGCTTTCGGGCTGGTGGGACCGTTCCGTTATCACGCTCTATACGGTGATCTCTGCCGTCATAATTTCAATGTTGATCGGTATCCCCCTGGGTATATTTGCTGCGCGGTCCGCAAAGTGGTCAAACCGTATCTTGCTTGCTTGTGATACTGCGCAGACATTCCCCAGTTTCATATACCTTATCCCAGCTATTATGCTGTTCGGCGTTAATGACGTTGCGGTTGTGTTTGCGATAGTAATCTTCACTACTGTTCCGCTAACGCGATACACGATTGAAGGGTTGCGCACAGTTCCGCCAGAAATAACCGAAGCGGCTGATATGTCCGGCGCGACACGTCGGCAGAAGCTATGGACGGTTCAGTTGCCAATGGCCCTGCCGACTATGGCAGTAGGATTTAATCAGGCAATAATGTTCGCCTTCTTCATGGTGATCATTGCCGCCTTCATTGGGACCCAGGACCTAGGTCAGGAATTGCAGCGGACGCTGGCAGGCACTGAGCTTGGTAAGAACATCGTACTGGGGATGAACGTTGCGTTTATGGCACTGACATTTGATCTGGCTGTCATGGCGTGGGCCGAGAGGCGCAAAAAAGTACTGGGGCTCGGGTGATGATATGAACAAGCCAGAGTTTATCGAGCATCCTTGGGAAAGACGTGGGATTGTCTCACCGGGTCTCCCGATATTGCCACATGGTGTTGAGCGACATCCTGTTCCAGGAGGCGGATCACGAGCGGTTCCGGTCTTTCGCGGCGACGAGATTAGCATCGTCGACAAAGAAGGTCTCCAGCAAGGAGAACTGGTGTTTTTTGCACCCGACCGAACTTCGGATGCGGCGATGCTTGGGGCCATCGGCAAGGGACGGCCCACCTCAACGATTGAAACGCTGGCAAATGGTTCACGCTCCGGTGCAAATGTGCTCAAAGCGCTGGCAGCATCAGGGTTCAACATTGAAACTGGGGATGCGGTAAGTGTTTTTTCCGAAGGATCAAAGCCCGGGGATACGACAAGCTTTACCGCGGAATGCGATGGTTTATTGATCTGCGCAGCTCCGGGCAAGCCGATGAGCCCAGAGGCCCAGAACGCAACGACCGAACTTGTCTTGTACATCCGCCGAGCCGACCCAAAACAGGCCAAAGAAACGGTCGGACCACCCGATCCGCTGGCCGATCCCTTGCAGGACCTTAACATCCAACCAGGGCACGCGTCGGCCTACGAAGTCAAAAAAGGTGAGTACATCCAAATTTTGGACGTGAAGGGCAGGGAATGTTCTGACTTTCAGGCCTTTTCGTTGCGGGCGCTCGACAACGGCCTTGAGCGCGAGATAGACCCGACCACAACCCGTAGCTTAATGGGAAGCCTCTACCCCAACCCGGGAATTTTCTCGAAATACTGGTCCGTTGATCAGGAGCCGCTGGTTGAGATCGTACAGGACACCTGCGGACGTCACGACACGTTTGGTCTCGCTTGTACCGCTCGCTACTATGAGGATCTCGGCTACCCAGGGCATATCAATTGCTCGGACAACATGAACGCGGATCTGGCCAGATTCAACATTCGGCCGCGCGGAGGCTGGCCAGCGATCAATTTCTTCTTCAACACGATGCTCGACGATACAAACGCGATAGGGATGGACGATCCCTGGTCGCGGCCCGGCGATTTTGTGTTGCTCAGAGCATTGTCTGATCTGGTTTGCGTAAGCACCGCGTGCCCATGCGATGTCGATCCGGCAAATGGATGGAACCCGACGGATATCCAGGTCCGCACATACAGAGCCACCGAGGATTTCAAGAAATCCGTTGGCTATAGAAAATCTGCGGAGGCGGATGTGGAAGAGACAAAGAAAACCGCGTTCCATGAGTGCTTTGCACGCCACACCGAAGACTTCGTAGAATATAATGGTTACTGGCTTGCAAACACGATCCCCAAGCTTGGAAGCATTGCAGAGTATTGGGCAGTGCGTGAAAAAGCAGCTGTCATGGATCTGTCGCCACTGCGGAAATACGAAGTGACGGGGCCAGACGCAGAAGAGCTGATGCAGGCCTGCGTTACGCGGAACGTCAAGAAAATTAGTGTCGGGCAGGTCAGTTACACCGCCATGTGCTACGAGCACGGCGGGATGATTGACGATGGAACGATCTATCGTTTGGGGGACAACAATTTCCGTTGGATAGGGGGCAACGACACAAGTGGGTTGTGGCTCAAGGAACAGGCCGCCAAGCGGGGTCTGAACGCCTGGGTGCGGCCATCAACAGATCAGCTTCACAACATTGCTGTGCAGGGGCGCCATTCCCGGGACATACTTACGAAAGTCTTTTGGACGCCGCCAACCCAACCATCCGTAGAGGAACTGCCCTGGTTCCGCATGACAATCGCACGCATTGGCGACTACTCCGGAACTGCGGTTGTGATTTCCAGAACCGGTTATTCAGGTGAGTTGGGCTACGAAATTTTCTGCCATCCAAAGGATGCGGTCGAGGTGTTCGACGCTGTCTGGGAAGCCGGTCGGGAATATGATCTCGCGCCGTTGGGCCTGGCTGCGCTGGACATGATGCGGATCGAAGCAGGACTCATTTTCGCAGGAAGCGAATTTGACGACACGACTGACCCGTTTGAAGCCGGTATCGGCTTTACAGTGCCACTGAAGTCAAAGGAAGATGACTTTATTGGTCGCGCTGCATTGGAAGAGCGCAAAGCGCATCCGCACCGAAAACTTGTCGGATTTGAGATCGAAGGAGGGACGGTGCCCTCGCCCGGCGATTGCGTTCGGATTGGCAAGGCGCAAGTCGGCGAAATCACCTCTGCCGTTAAGTCGCCGGTACTTGGAAAGGTGATCGCACTTGGCCGAGTTGCAACTGCACATTCCGAGATCGGAACCGAAATCCAAATCGGCCAGCTTGACGGCCAGCAAAAGCGATTGAAGGCTCGTGTTGTAACGTTCCCTCATTTCGACCCCGAAAAAGAGCGAGTGAAAGGTAACTACGGTTGAACCTGTTCACACAGGATGCTGTTCCGGGGCGTCCTTATTGGTGGGATGGTGTGGCGTGGCCCTCTCCTGAAGGCAGGCTACCAAAGAAAACGGATGTTCTTGTAATTGGTGCCGGATACACTGGATTGTCTGCGGCCATTGCGGCGCATGATGCAGGCGCCCGGGTTTTGGTCATAGACAGCGGTCAGCCAGGACAGGGTGCTTCGACCCGAAACGGAGGTATGCTAGGAGCCCACCCGCGTGTCGGCTGGGACACGTTGGCAAAACGCTATGGACCACTGGTCGCTGACGCTCTGTTCTCGGAGGCTTCAGATGCGCTGAGGTGGGTCAAAGACCTGTTAAATAAAGAGCAAATTAGTTGTGACTACGAAGAATGCGGGCGCATTCAATTGGCCTACACTTCGGGCCAGTTCGCGGCGCAACAAAGGTTGGCTAAGCAGGTTTCGGAAAAAGGCGGTGGGCCGTGTATGATTCTGAGCCGCGATGAGTTGCCGAGCAATATAGTGACGCCGCTCTATAGGGGAGCGATCCTGTTCCCAACACACGGCGCGTTGCATCCTGCGAAGTATCTGCTCGGTTTGTTGCGTGCTGCATCCCGCCGGGGCGTTCCTGTCCTTTCGAATTGCCCGGCGGTAGATATTCAAAAGGCAGGAGCAACTTGGCGGGTTTCAACACCGCAAGGGAGCATCTCCGTCGACAAAATCATCCTGGCAACCAATGGCTACACAGGCGAGCAATTCAGTTGGTTCAACCGTCGAGTTTTTCCAGTGCCGAGTTTTATCATAGCAACAGAAGCGTTGGCGCCTGAGATAATACAGGCGCTAGCACCCGGTCGCCGCATGATGGTAGAAACAAGAAGACACCACTGCTACTTCCGGGTGTCCCCTGACGGATCCCGTTTTTTGTTTGGTGGTCGCGCGGCTTTGGTGGATATCGACCTTTCTACAGCCGCGCGTCGCCTGCACAGAAAAATGGTGGAGATATGGCCTAAACTACGGGAGGTTCGATTATCCCATGTCTGGACCGGTAATACGGGTTTTTCCTTTGGCCAGTTACCACATGTCGGCGAGCGAAACGGTATTCACTATGCTATGGGATACTCCGGCGGCGGAACTGTTTTGGCCCCATGGCTGGGTCGCAAGGCAGCGCTACGCACCGTAGGCACGCTAGACGGTGAAACAGCATTTTCGCAAACGACTCTTTCTTCGCGTTGGTTCCATCGTGGTGGTCGGCCTCATTTCTTGCGTCCAGTTGATCTGTGGTACCGTCATTGGGTAGATCGAAGTGAGGACAGAAACGCAAACCGCTAGTTCGCCCACTTGGGTAAGACGGACATCCGCAGCGGGCTGGTATTGCCGCTGTCAGGCAAAAAAACCGGTTCTTCCACAAGTTCAATAGTTTCCCAGTGACGCAACCAGACGTTCAGCGCCGCCATCATATCTGTTCTTGCGACCAAGTGTCCAAGACAGTGGTGTGCGCCCCCTCCAAAACCAAAATGCGACTTTCGGCGGACGCGAACATCGAATTGGCCATTGTGACCAGTTTTCGGGTCAGTCGCTGAAGCATGTACTAAAATGTGTACGGTTTCACCCGAACGAATTGTGACATCACCAATAGTGACATCCTCCAAGGCTTCGCGGGTCGCCCAAGTCGTTGTAGGGCGCATTCTGATTACCTCGTCGACGGCATCTGAAACCGCTTGCGGATTGTTCCGTAGCCATGCCCACTGCTCCGGGTATAGCGAGAACAGATGTGCTGCGAATGCCAATTGCGCGCGGGTGGTATCTACTCCACCAAAGATGGAAATCACGGTCAGATCAACTATTGCCTGACGATCCCCGTATTCTTCTGACATCAGGCGAGATACAAAACTGTCGCGCGGCGGTGCATCGATTAATCTAATTGCCTGTTCCGTTAACCGATCTACCGATGTGTTGACGTCTGTTTGGTAGCGGACTGCTTCAGGACCCATCGCAAGCCCAAGACACTTTGCATCTGCCGCAAGTCGTTCAGACATATGCATCGGTAGTCCCAGAAGCGCCGTTATAGCCTGTCCTGCGAACGGCTCGGTGAAGCGATCAATTATTTCAAAGGGACCCGATCCCCGTAAGGATTCACACAGTGCTTCAGCGATTTTAGTGAATGTGGGTTCCAGTGCGAGGATGTGTTCCTTTGCAAGCGCATTCTGAGCGATTTTCCTTAACGCGGCGTGGCCTTCACCCTCCAGCGAGATAACACTGCGTTTCCAGAACTCTGCAAAACTGCCTTCAAGCCCTACCATTTCTGGCCAAGCATGGCTGCCTTGACGGAACCTACGGTCTCGCAAAATCAAACCGGCTTCTCGGTGCCGAAGAACTGCATAGCCGAACGGCGTCTGAGCGCACCAAGATGCTTCACGCGCGGCATGTACTTCCGAAGACCTTGTGGAAAACCCCGGCTTTTTGAGGTTAAGAAAGGGAAGAGTTCGATCCATTGGTTCCCAATCAGAAAGGGCCGCACATTTCGTGCGGCCCTCTGTTTAGCTAGGTTGCGTTTATTCCTTTAGTTTCTTGTAAGCATCGTGTTCGTGCTTTTGCCCGCTCCACAAGGCAAACAAGCAAATTAAAACAGCAAGTACGAACCAGAGCATCGGTGTGGAACCTCCAGCACCCATAAAGATCGGACCGCTCATTTCGTCCACGTTTGCTAGGCTAAATCCCATTATTTCGTCTCCCTATTATTGACATTACTCGGCAGGGCTGGCCGAAGGCGTAATACCTTCGGGGTACGCCTGCATTGGCACTTTCGTTGGGTCGAGGCCCGCAATTTCAGCTTCCTCGGTCACGCGCAGCATTCCCATTTTGTTGAGTACCCAACTGATGACGTACCCGGGCAAGAAACCGACGAGGAAAAAGACCACGGCGCCGACTATTTGGCCAAGCAGCGAAACGGTCGCGACGTCGTCTCCTTGAATTGCAGGCAGTCCTGCACCCCAGATGCCAAACATGATGAGACCGAACAGGCCAATGGTGCCGTGAACGGTGACCGCTCCGACAGCGTCGTCGATGCCCCGGTTCTCCAGCCAAGTATAGCAAGGCTTAAGCAGAGCACCGCCAGCAAAGCCCATCACAAATGCCAGGGACGGGTCATATACATCCAAGCCTGAGGCGGTCGCGATGATGCCTGCGAGGGCGCCTGACATCATGAAGAAGGGGTCCCTAGCGATGGCCCATGCACCAATGATCCCGCCTGACATGCCCATCAAAATGTTGAAAGCCAGCGAGCTCAGTGTCATCGGCGTGCCATAGATGGTAGTGGCTTTATCAGCATACCAACTCCAGGCCTCGCCTGGAACGATTACGCAGGCCATCAAGAATCCCCAGAAGCCAACGATGATCAGCATCAGGCCTGTAACTGTGAACGGCATGTTGTGACCGCCGATATGGTTGGCCGTTCCATCCTTATTGAATTTGCCAATTCTCGGACCGAGGTTGATGAGCACACCAAGAGCAAAGAAACCTGCCACTGCGTGAACCAACCCTGCCGCGCCAAAGTCGTGTACACCCCATTGGGTGACCAACCAACCGTCTGCGTGCCAGCCCCAAGCCGCAGCGACAACCCACGCGAAAGAGCCCAGAACGACTGCTAGGATTACAAATCCCACGACTTGGATCCGTTCGATAACCGCGCCCGAGAAAATCGATGCTGTGGTTGCCGCGAACAAAGCGAATGCGCCCCAGAACACACCGGTTGACTGATCGTCTAGGTTGGGGCCAGCACTATCGGACCATGGCCAAGCGAACGACGCGTATGTGGCGCCTGAGATCCCCATGGCACCTTCGGAGAAAGTGATCCCGGTTGGGAAGCCCCAGTAGACCCACCACCCGAAGAAGTAGAAGGTGGGCATCATGAACGCAAAGGCGAGAATGTTTTTTATTCCCGAAGCAAGCACGTTCTTTTGGCGCGATGCGCCCATCTCATATGCCAAAAACCCTGCATGGATGATGACCATCAATGGTATCGTGAGGTAATAGTAGGTTTCTGCAAACATCGTGTTCGTTACAGAAGTCGATTCTTCCAGTTCCGCGACCTTGGCCGCCAGTTCTGCTAGTTGCTCTTCCATGTTCCCAACCTTGCTTGGTTCCCGACCGTGCTTGTTCACCGCAGACAAGTTTCAAGAGTCTGCGACAAAATGCTACACTAAACCAATTCGAAACCAGAAGTAAAAAAATTGATCCAAAACTAAACCAAATAACAGCGGGCAGAATGACGCTTGGGAACAGGTGACCGTAAATTCTATGTCTATTGTGAATCCTTGTGGCGTTGTGAATTCAAGTCTTGCTAACCCGATTGGGTTCATCTCCAAGCTACAACGTTCCCGAATTTTGTGATTTTTCAATCCGCGCTAGCAGTCAATTTTTCGGCACAAATTGGACATACCCGATGCCGTTCCTTCAGGCTAAATTGACTTCATGTTTTGAGTGCAACGTTGTCATTTGGAAGAACTCAGATAAAACGATTGCGCGAACTAAAACTGTGTCTTTGGGTCGGCGATGGAAGAAATACTTCTTAGAATCAGCGCGTTAGAAAGAAAGCGGCTGGAAGGTGAGCGGATATTTCAGAGCATCCGAAAGTCTTTGGCTCTTGAAAAGCTAGACATCTCAGTTGTGCGTGCCTCACCGAAGCCCGGAGAAATTAACGAAAAAATTCACTACGCAACGGAGATTGGGGCTCCCACGATACCTGATGTAGAGGAGCAGGTCGCTGAATTATTGGTTCAATTAACTGCAATGGTTTCTGATTGCATTGACATCCTGCTGGATTCTCGAGGGATTTCCAGCGCGAAAGGAGACAGCGAGTTTCGAGAATTGAAACCAAGAAGTCTTGAGCTTTTGATGGCGCTCATAAACGACAGCACATGTGAGGAAAACAAAAAACTATCGGCAAATTCGGCATACCAGAAAGTGAAGGAAAGCGAGATTGCGCTGGAACAAAACCGGCCACCTGCCCTAAGAATTTTGCCCATTGTCTTGGCGATTGAGGAAGTTGAGGTCCTAGTCTACGAAAACGCGCGGCTTTTGAGAAAGAGAGTCTCTGTGGTTGTGGAAAACGGGATTCTTAAATTCGGAAGTCTGGAGGTATCCAGCGTGGAGAGTGTTGGTGAGGGGGCTTTGTATCGGTTTTCACTTGAAATAGGTTCAAAAAGACTGCCGGGAGACTTTCTCACGCTCATTGAAGGCGCTTTTGAGCTTGTTGATATCTCAACAGTTGCAGCCCGATATGAACTAGGATTCGAACTCGATGGTACACGTTACCGCTTTGGAGTCGTAGACGTTCATTAGGTTTTGTCAGAAGAACTTTGCTTGAGGCGGGCAGGGGTGTTGCGTAGCTTTTGCCTATCACCAAACCTGCCTCCTTCAAGTACTTCAAAACTAGCCCCGAGATCATCCGCCTTGCAGTGATGCTGTACATCCGTTTCCCGCTCTCGCTTCGGAATGTCGAAGACTTGTTGCACGAGCGAGGCATCTACGTGAGTCACGAAACTGTACGGTATTGGTGGAACAGGTTTGGCCCGATGTTTGCTGCTGAAATCCGAAGAAAGCGTGTTCAGCAATTGAGAGCATACTGCAAATGGAAGTGGCATGTGGACGAGGTTTTCATGAAGGTGAATGGCAAGCGGCATTATCTTTGGCGGGCCGTTGATCACGAAGGCGAGTTACTGGAAGCCGTTGTCACCAAACGCCGAAACAGAGCTGCAGCACTGAAATTCCTCAAGAAATTAATGAAGCGACACGGTAAGGCGGAAGCCGTCGTCACGGATCGCTTCGCATCGTAGCGGGCCGCTCTCAGAGAGCTTGGCGCTATCAAAAAACAAAGGACGGGTAGGGGGCTCAACAGCCGCGTCGAGAATTCGCACCTCCCGTTTCGACGACGCGAGCGCGCGATGCAGCGTTTCAGGCGCATGCGAAGTTTGCAGAAATTCGCCTCCGTCCACTCTTCCGTCTACAACCACTTCAATCAGGAAAGATCGCTAGCCTGCCGAGACACCTTCAAGTTAACACGCGGCGCCGCTCTTAGTGCGTGGCGTCAGCTTTGTTCTGGATAGGTTCGTGGTTTCTGCGGCAAACTGAGACTGGTTCAGAATTTTTCTGACAGCACTTGGCAGCTTCTTCAATTGTACTTTTTGCGTCCAATGTGCGCTGATATCATGTTGACTGGAAGGTGGGGATTGTCCACTTCTACAGCAGCCAAATAGGAAACCTGTCGCAAGCTCTACTTAAGCAACAAAGCGCCGCTTAGGTCAAAATGCTTCGGGAACATTGCGCGCAGAAATCGAAAAACAATTCTCATTGCTTCGTCGCGATCAAATGAATCCGGGTGGAGTAGGTAATCTGTCCACATGCCTTCCAGCATTGCGAGTGTGCCGTGCGTAGCATCCCTAGCAACTTGATTAGGGTGTTCGGTTCCAGCTTCTTTCGCAATTCGAGCGAATGCGTTGAAAACCAGATTACGAAGCTTAGCATCGCGGGTATCTGAAAACGCAGCGATTGCCGCTCTGTTTCGGGCCTCGCCTCGAAACGCGTACCAAATGGAAACGTTTTTCTTATTGAGAATGGCTTCACTCAAGTCGCCCCGAACAATCATCTCAATATGTTCCTGTCCGGTTTGCCCGGTCGTTTCCAACAGGTCGTAAATGCCATTGTAGTATTGTTCGGATGAGTAGCGGGCGGCTTCGTCAACCAAATTGTCTTTGCCGCCAAAATGAAGATGAATCATGCCGCGGGACAGTTCGGCGCGTTGAATGATTTCGCTGACGGAAGTCTCGGAAATTCCTTTTTCTGCAACCGAGTCGAGTACTGCCTCGATCAGGGAAAGGCGGTTTCGCTCACGTATTTCTTGTCGTCTTCCAGTCATTGGATCAGGCGGCTCTGTTTGTTTTCAGTCTCTTGCGGTGTCTTCTAATGGCCGGTGTGAAATTGGCCATCCCCAGTTGCGAAATTATCAGTTGACACAGCTAGTCCAAAAATTCCAGATTTAAATGGACGATTGTCCATTTTGTGATCGACATTGTCGTGCCACCGAAAACGAAGCTCAGCAGGGAAGCATGGCCGGAGTACTACGAAGTGAAACGGGCAAGGGCCTGGCACTGAGCGCGCCTGCGACGCTCTATGTCGGCCTGCTCGTGGCTGTTCCGCTTTGCATTCTTGTTGCCTACAGCTTTTGGACCCAGACCTATGTCGAGATTGACCGCACACTGACCTGGGCGAATTACCAAGAGGCGTTTACCGACCCGCTGGTTCGACATCTGATGATCCGGTCGGTCGCGATTGCGGGGGCAGTGACATTGGCGACGGTCGGTCTGGCCTATCCGATTGCCTACTTCATCGCGTTTCGGACGCAGAAAAAAACCCTATGGCTATTGCTGATTACCATCCCGTTTTGGAGCAGCTACCTGCTGCGGGTGTTCAGCTGGAAATTGATCCTTGGCTTCAATGGGGTGATGAACTCAGCATTGATTTCGCTGGGGCTGATACAGGAGCCGCTTACATTCCTGCTCTACAATGAATTCGCCGTTGTCCTTACACTTGCACATGCCTGGGCGCCGTTTGCGATCCTGCCGATTTATGTGTCGCTGCAAAAGATCGACCGCAGTCTCTTGGAGGCCGCAACCGATTTAGGGTGCAGCAAGTTGGAACGGTTTGTGCGCGTAACTTTGCCCCTGACGGTGCCAGGGATCATCGCCGCTTGTTTGATCATTTTCATCCCCACGGTTGGCGACTATGTCACGCCAGCCCTGGTCGGCGGTTCGCAAGGAAAAATGGTGGCCAATTTGATCCAGGTTCAGTTTGGCGCGGCCAATAATTGGCCATTGGGTGCAACCCTGTCTCTGCTTGCCATGCTTTCGGTCGGTTGCGTCGCAATCCTGTTTGTGGTGGTCGTCACCGCACTGGGGCGGAGGATCAGATGACCAAGGCTATTCGTATCCAATGGTTGCTTGTTTACGCGATCGCCTATCTGGTGTTTCTTTACCTGCCAGTTCTGCTCTTGCCGCTGTTTTCATTTAATGACGGAACCATCGTGGCTTTCCCGCTAAAGGGGTTCACGCTGAAGTGGTACGCGCAGTTGGGTCAGCAAGACACGTTGCTGCAGGCGATGGTCAATTCGCTGATCGTCGGCAGTGTGACTGCCTTGATGGCGACGTCTCTGGGCCTGTTCGCCGCGCGCGCCTATGTCCGGTACCGTTTCAAAGGACGGGAATTCTCCGAAGGTCTGGTCATGCTCCCGCTGGTCGTGCCCGGTATCATTGTCGCCAGTTCGATGCTGGTACTGTTCATCAGCGTCGGGTTGAAACCTTCACTGACAACCGTGATTCTTGGGCATGTGTTCGTGGCTTTGCCCTTTTCCGTATCGATCATGAAATCGGCCTTTGACGATTTCGACCAGTCGTTGGAAGAGGCTGCCTTCGACCTCGGCGAAAGCGTTGCGGGAACCTTTCGGCGTGTCACTCTGCCTATTGTTGCGCCCGGCATCATCGCCAGCCTGCTGGTGACATTCACCGTGTCGTTTGATGAATTTGTCCTGGCCTTTTTCCTATCCGGGAACAGCCCGACATTGCCGGTCTATATCTGGAGCCAGATCCGCTTCCCGGCAAAATTGCCCAACACGTTGGCGCTTGGGTCGTTGCTTTTGCTGTCTTCGGTCCTGCTGTTGTTGATTGCCGAGTATTTCCGCCGCCGTTCCACCCAGTCCTCGGATTGAAGCCAAAGGAAATGAACAAGATGAGCGAACAGAACATCATCGAAATTCAGGGCGTTGAAAAACGCTTTGGCTCCTTTGTGGCTGTGTCCGATCTGAACCTGACCTTGAAAGAGGGTGAGTTTTTTTCGCTGCTTGGGCCTTCGGGCTGCGGCAAGACTACGGCCCTCCGCATCATCGCCGGGTTTCAGGATCACGAAGAGGGCGAGATCCGGATTGATGGGCGCGTTATGGGCGAGGTGCCTGCCAACAAACGTCCCACCAATATGGTGTTTCAAAGTTATGCAATCTTTCCGCACTTGAATGTGGGCGACAATGTCGGGTTCGGTTTGCGCAAGACAAAGCTCTCGCGCAAGGAAATCAAGGAGCGCGTTGCTGAAGCGCTTGAGATGGTTGAACTTGGCGGCTTGCAGGACCGCAAGGCCAATGAATTGTCGGGCGGTCAGCGTCAACGCGTGGCGCTTGCTCGTGCGTTGGTTATGCGGCCGAAAGTGCTGCTGTTGGATGAGCCTCTTTCCGCGCTGGACAAAAACCTGCGCGAAGCCATGCAGCTGGAAATGCGCCGTCTGCAGCAAAAGCTTGGAGTTACCTTCGTCATGGTCACGCATGACCAATACGAGGCGATGACCATGTCCGATCGCATCGGTGTCATGTTTGCTGGGCAGCTCAAGCAGGTCGACAAGCCCGAAGTTCTGTATTCTCAACCGTGCAATCGGGAAGTGGCTTCTTTTATCGGTGGAATGAACTTTCTGGATGCTGAGGTAACGGCTGAAAATTCTGAAACGCTGGAAGTAACTGTTCAGGGGTTTGGGCAGATGACGATTGGGGTGAATCCAAACGTTCATATGCATGACAAAGAACTGCTGGTCGGCGTTCGGCCCGAACAATTGGAGATCAGCGCAGAAAAACCGGAAGGCTACGACGCCTATGTTCAAGGCGTGGTATCGGACGTCGCCTTCTATGGTGAGAGCGTCCATTATTATGTGCGCATCGACGGATTGCCCGAAAGCATCGCCGTCGCAGTGCCCAACTACTTTCACACAGTCGATCACAGCCGGGGCGATACCGTCTGGCTTGGTGTTCAAAGCGCCTCGGTGATCGATTTGGGCAAACGTGAATCATGAATCTGTGGGAGGAGACAAATGAGTAAAACAGCACCACTTATGGCAGCAGTAATTGCCACCTTTGCCGCCAGCCAAGCTCTGGCGAACGCCGCTGATCTGACCGTTTTTGACTGGTCCGGATATGAGGATCAGGGTTTCTACGGCGACTATGTCGAAAAATACGGCGGCCCGCCTAGCTACACCTATTTTGGCAGCGTGGAAGAAGCGTTCACAAAGCTTCAGTCCGGTTTTGAAGCTGACTTGGCCCATCCCTGCACGGATGCCTTGAGAAAGTGGGTAGCGGCAGACATGATCAAGCCGATTGACACCAGCAAGCTGGAAAACTGGGACAAGCTGATGCCCAAGATCAAAGAGGTCGATGGCATCACCATTGATGGGCAGACCTACATGGTTCCGTTCGAATGGGGCAATACTGGTCTTATCTATCGAACAGATATGATTTCGGCAGATGACGTTTCGCTGCAATTGCTTGCCGATCCTGCATATCAGGGTAAAGTCGCCATTCCGGACGCCGCTTCCAGTGCCTTTGCAATGGCGGCATTGGCAACCGGCGCCTCCAGCTATACCGATATGAGTGACGAGGAATTCCAAAAAGCGGCGGACTACCTGCGCGCGATTCATCCGAACGTGCGCTTTTACTGGTCTGACGCTGGCCAACTGGATCAGGCAATTGCCAGCGGTGAGGTCACGCTGGGTTGGGGATGGAACCAATCGGAACTGAACCTAATCTGGAACGAGACGCCAGCGGTCATGATGCGTGATGTGGACAAAGGTATCGCGACCTGGGTCTGTGGTTATGTGCATCTGAAATCTGCCAAGCAGTCGGATGAGCAAGTCTATGACATGCTGAACGCGCTCAGCTCTGCGGCAAGCGGTAAATACATCATTGAAAGCTGGGGTTACGCCCACGCAAATGAAGACGCTTTTGCACAGGCAGACCCGGAGCTGATCGAAACCTACGGGTTTTCGGATGTGGACAGCTTCTTTGAAGGCAGCCTGTTCTTTGACGCTGTTAACCCCGAGCTGGAGGCAAAGATGTTGAAGGAATTCGAGCGCATCAAAGCTGGCTTCTAAGGGCACTCTTACAACACACCCGGGAATGGTGGGGACGTAGAAATCCTTCCATTCCCACGAACCAATTTCCAATTTCCTTGGAGGAAGCGCGGCAATGTCAGGCGCTGACGAATATTCTGTTCTCTTCGAACCGGTCAAGATCGGGCCAGTAACGGCTCGAAACCGGTTCTACCAGGTGCCCCACTGCAATGGTTTGGGTCATTTGCGACCTCAGGCCGAAGCTGCCATGCGGGCGATGAAAGCCGAGGGCGGTTGGGCGGTTGTATCCACTCAGGAGGCCGAGATTCATCCGACTTCAGATTTGTCTCCTTATTCTGAAAACCGAATTTGGGACGATCAGGATATTCCTGCACTGCGTCTGATAACTAACTCAATTCATGAGAAAGGCTCGCTTGCGGCAATCCAATTGGCGCATAACGGGCACCATGCCCAAAACCACCTGACCCGCGCGCCTCTGCTGGCCCCATCAGAGCTTGTCTTGCAGACACCATATCCGAAACAGGCAAGGGCAATGGACAAGGCTGACATTCGAGAATTTCGCAAGTGGCATCGCGCGGCGGCTCGTCGCTCGCGCGAAGCCGGGTTCGACATTGTGTATGTCTATGCGGGGCATCACATGACATTGCCTCATCATTTTCTGCTGCCACAGTTCAATGATCGGACGGATGAATATGGAGGTTCGTTGGAGAACCGGGTGCGACTGACCCGCGAGCTTCTGGAAGAAACCAAGGAAGAGGTCGGAGATGATTGCGCCATTGCCCTTCGGTTTGCGGTTGATGAAATGCTCGGGTCAGAGGGGATGCAAGCGCAGGAAGAAGGCCGTGCAGTAGTCGAATTGCTGGCCGAGCTTCCAGACCTTTGGGATGTTAATGTGGCCGATTGGAGCAACGACTCTGCGACGACCCGGTTCGAGCCCCGCGACGGCTTTCAGACCTCATATATCGAGTTCGTGAAACAGGTGACTTCTAAGCCTGTTGTGGGCGTCGGGCGTCTTACGTCGCCGGACTTGATGGCGTCACTGGTCAGGAAGGGCATCCTTGATTTTATCGGCGCGGCGCGACCATCCATCGCCGATCCGTTTCTGCCCAACAAAATTAGGGAAGATCGCATCGAAGAAATACGTGAGTGTATCGGTTGCAATATCTGTGTTTCATCCGACTCTCTCGGCGTCCCAATACGCTGCACTCAAAACCCGACTATGGGTGAAGAGTGGCGGAGGAAATGGCATCCTGAGATCATTGAGCGTCGGGTAAACGAGGAAGCTGCGCTTGTTGTCGGCAGCGGACCAGCCGGACTTGAATGCGCCATGCAATTGGCGCGGCGGGGCTACGAGGTAACTCTGGCGGAAGCAAAGCAAGAGTTCGGCGGCCGTGTGATGCAGGAAGCTGCCCTGACCGGGCTATCCGCTTGGAAGCGCGTGACAGATCACAGAATCTACGACCTGCAACAACGCGGGAACGTTCAACTGTTCACCGACAGCCGTTTGTCAGCCAGTGAGGTCATCGAGTTGGGTATACCGAACGTCTTTGTTGCAACCGGCGCAAAATGGCGGCGAGACGGGCGCGGGAAATCTGCATTTCACGGTGTATCAATCGGTTTAGGTTCTCAGATTTTCACTCCGGATGACATTGTGGCCGGAGTCATGCCGCAGGACGGCCCGATTGTGGTCTACGATGATGATCAAGCCTATCTCGGTGGAGCCTTGGCTGATCATTTGGCTCAGGTTGGGCGAGAGGTTGTCTTTGTAACGCCGGCCTCAATAGTTTCGCCGTTTACCGAATTGACGTTGGAGCAGACTAAAGTGCAACGCAGTCTGTTGGAAAAAGGCGTTCGTCTGAACCTGTCCCAGACCTTGGCCGGTGTCGCGCCCGGCCAGGCGACATTGCAGTGCGTCTACACGGGGCGAGAGAACTCCATTGAATGCAGCTCCGTGGTACTGGTGACGCAGCGAATGCGAGAAACCACTCTTTACGACGAGCTTAGCGGTTTGACAGCAAGTCCGCTGAAAACGTTGGAATTAATCGGAGATGCCGCAAACCCCGGCTTGATCGCGGATGCTGTATATTCGGGTCACATGGCTGCCCGGAATTTCGAACGTAACGCGGACGACATCGACCGTGAAATCTTCCGCCGGGAAGTCATTTCCCTTGAATCTGCATGAGGTGCGCTATGCCAAAAGATGACTTGCAAGTAATGCGCGACTTGATGGATGCGCAGCGGGAAGGTTTCGCCATGCCGCGCCATTTCTATACCTCTCAGGCAGTATACGACAACGACATCAGCACGTTCTGGAACCGCAACTGGATCTGGGTCGGCCATGTCAGCCAGGTCGCCGAACCGGGCGACTACTTCCTGTTCGATTACGGCCCGGAATCCATCATCATCGTTCGGGATCGCGAAGGCGAGGTGCGCGCGCATCTGAACGTGTGTCGCCACCGTGGATCGCGGGTTTGCATCGAACAGAAAGGCAAAGCCCGCAACTTCATATGTCCGTATCATGCATGGACATTTGACCTAAACGGCAAGCTACGAAACGGGCGATCGATGGGACAGGACTTTGACCCAAGCCAGTATGGGTTGTTCCCTGTTCAGGTGAAGACTTTTCAGGGTCTGATCTTTGTCTGCGCCGCAGAAGATGCTCCGCCGCTGGATGCTGCCCTTGAAAGGCTGGCCCCGCTTTCAAAGCCGTTCGATTTTGAAAACCTGAAGGTCGCGCATGAGGCGTCATACCCGGTTCCGGCAAACTGGAAACTGGCTTTGGAAAACTACTTGGAATGCTATCACTGCGCGCCATCCCATCAGGATTATTCGCGTAGCCATTCTCTGAAAGACCCTGCTCAGGTTCTGGAGTTCAGCGGTGCGCTTCATGAGCGGATGAACGAAGCCGGAATTCCCACTGAGGAGCTTGATCTGACGGGAGAAAATGCGGACGCGCCGGGCGCAGATGTATATTGGCGGCGCTACCCCTTGTTCCCCGGTTATGTGACCGGCAGCAAGGATGGAGCGCCTCTGGCGCCGCCTTTGGGCGAACTGAAATCTCTCGATGGCGGAGCAACTGATCTGGGCATCGGCACACTGAACTACTTCCTCGTCTATGCAGATCACGTGGTTGGGTATCGGTTCGTCCCGCGTGCTCTGCAAGAAACAGATATTCAGATCGTCTGGTACGTGCGCAGCGACGCAGAACAGGGCCGTGACTATGACAAGGATGCGCTGACATGGCTCTGGCATGTCACATCGCTCGATGACGAGCGGATCATACGGCACAATCAGGAAGGCGTGAACTCGCACCATTTCGTCCCAGGGCCGTTGTCCGAGATGGAATGGAGCATTCCCGGTTTCTATCGCAACTACTTCAGCATGATCTGACACGCTCAGAATTCGGAGACTAAACATGACAGAGTTAACGCAGCGCAGATCACGACGGCGCGGTGGTGGGCGTGAAGCACGTGCAGCGGTGCGGACCAGCAATGTCGCTTCCCAAGCAATCTGGCCGGGCATTTCGGGAGGACGATACAGGCCTCTTTCAGATGGGGACATGTCGCGTATACATGAAGCCGCCCTTGGCATTCTGGAGCGTACGGGTGTCGGTGATCCAACGCGGGAAGTACTTGATCTAGTGCTGCCCAAAGGGGCAACGGTGAACGAGTATGGTAGGCTGTGCTTTCCTCGCGCGTTGATGGAAGATCTTTTAGCTAAGGCGGCCAGCGAATTTTATGTCCATGCGCGCGGATCTCGGGCCGGTAAGGACGATATGCACTGCACCAAGGACAAGGTGTACTACGCAAACTCCGGCACTGCTGTGACAACGTTCGACGCAGAAACGCGCAGTTACCGGCCATCAACTCTCAAGGACATCTACGATTTCACCCGTCTGGTAGACCGGCTCGACAACATTCACATGACTGGCGACACGGTTCTGGCAACGGATGTGCCGCAGGACTACGAGCACGACATGAGCATGCTCTATGCCATTCTGGCGGGTAGCGAAAAACCTTCTTGCCTGACGTTCCGCACTCGAGAGCACATTCAGGACGCGATTCATCTGTTCGATCTGGCATCAGGCGGGGAGGGTAAATTCCTAAAGAAACCCTCAGTCATTTTTGGCGGTTGTCCCATAGTATCCCCGCTCCGGTTCGGGCGGGAAAATTTGGAGATTCTGATTGATACAGCGAAGATGGGGCTTGTCTGCGATTTGGCTGTTCCACCGCAAGCTGGGGCGACGTCGCCTGCGCCTCTGGCCGGGACTTTGGCGCAAGCCGTCGCCGAGACTCTATCTTGCGTCGCCATTGCCAACCTGATTAACCCGGGCACCCCCGTTGTCTTTGCAGCTTGGCCGTTTATTACTGATCTGCGTACTGGTTCATTTACGGGTGGCAGTGGTGAGCAAGCATTGATATCCGCAGCGGCTATCCAAATGGGCAAATTCTACAACCTGCCGACCAGCGTTGGTTGCGGCATGACGGACTCCAAGATTCCTGACGCACAATATGGTCTGGAAAAGGCGTTGACTTTCGCATTAGCGGCTCATGCTGGGGCCAACAGGCTCTGCGAATTTGGCGGTATGCTCGGCAGCCTGATGGGTTGCAGCTTTGAGTCCATGGTCATCGACAACGAGGCCGCGGGTATGATCTCACGAACCCTGCGTGGTATCGAGGTGAGCGACGACACTCTGTCGGTTGACGTCATCCACGAATGTGCAATTGATCCCGGTCATTTCCTCGGCAACACGCAGACCTTACAATACATGGAGACTGAGTATGTCTATCCAGCCCTGATGGATCGGGAGCTAACCGATACTTGGGAAAAAGCCGGTCGTCAGGATATGTTTGAACGGAGCCGGTCAGTCGTGAACGATATTCTATCCAATCACTATCCAAACTATTTTGGCAGCAAGGCGGATGCGGAGGTTCGGTCCAAGTTCCCGATCAAATTGCCACCAGAGGTGATGCGGGCAGGGTAAACGCAGCGCACTTAAGCGAAGGCATCGCAACCATGAAAATTGCGATGGCGCGCCGTGGCAGTTCCTAAGGTTTAAACGTACCCTGCTGCTTTAGGTCTTCGGTTGCCAGCCGGATACCTTTTTCAAGGACGTCGAACATCTGGTTCAACTCGCCTTCGGTAATGATTAGAGGTGGGGAAAACACGCACATGTTGATGATCGGCCTCAGAATCAGCCCGTTCTCCTGACAATGATGATCAATCAAAGCGCCGACAGATTTATCTAGGTCCAGTGCATTATCTGCTTTTGCGTCTGCAACACATTCGACGCAGCCAACGAGCCCCATGCCGCGCGCATCACCGACGAGCGGCAAATCTGCCAGAGCCTGGAGGCGCTCTTCGAAGAGCGGCGTGATTGCGCGGACATGTTCCAGAACGCCGTCGCGCTCCATGATTTCAATCGTCTTCAGGCCTGCCGCCGCGCATACTGGATGGCCTGAGTAAGTGAAGCCGTTTGAAAACGTAGCGTTCTGCGCATTGTCTCCGCTTATATCTGCAATCAGCCGGTCAGAGATGATACAAGCCCCCATGGGTACGTACCCAGACGTCATGCCTTTGGCGCAGGTTATGATGTCGGGCTTAATCCCAAAGACGTCTTCTGAAGCAAACCAATGTCCAAGCCGCCCAAATCCGGTTACGACCTCGTCTGAAATATACAGGACATCGTATTTCCGGCAGATTTCAAGACAGCGCTGATGATACCCCTGCGGAGGCACAATGACGCCACCAGAGCACAGTATCGGTTCAGCGATGAAGGCAGCGACCTTGTCTGCTCCGGTTTGCAGTATCATGTTCTCCAGATCTGCAATTTTTTCGTCCAGAAAGTCATCGACCGCCTGATCGGGGCGACGTATATACGGATTCACGTTCGGCAAAAACCGCGTCAGGTCCGAGGCTTGGTCCAACCACCCTTTGTCGCGCTCTTTTCCGGATACCGAGGCCGCCAAATAGGTCGATCCGTGATATGCTTTCTGGCGCGAGATCACGATTTTCTTTTGAGGTTTTCCCAGCAGGTTATTGCGAAATTGTACAAACCGCAGAGCGCTATCCACGGCCGTTGAACCACCGGTCGTGAAGAACACATGGTTCAAATCGCTCGGCGTTCTCTTGGCGATTTCATGTGCCAAACGGGCCGGAGTTGAGTTGGCGTTGTTGAAGGGCGAAAAATACGCCATCTCTTTCGCCTGCTGAGCCATCGCATCGGCAATCTCGTTGTTTCCATAGCCCAATTGAATGCACCACATGCCAGCAGGGCCGTCTATCAGGCGCTTTCCGTCCTCTGTGACGACATGAACGCCAAGGCCGCTTTCGGCAAAGGTTCGTTCATTTTGGCCAAGGTGTGACATCCCTTCCCAAGGGTGCAGGAAATGTTCGTTGTCCCATTCTCGTATGGACCGAAAGTCGGAGTTGAAAAGGGTCATGCAGCACCTTAATGTAATATAAATCACAAATTGAACAAGCATTCATTCAATGTCAATCCTTGAACTGTCTTAACGCTAAATGCGAGAAGACAAAGGCGACTACCCCAGCGAAGGAGAAATAAGATTAATCTCGAGCGTGATACACCAACCAATGCCCGAGACCTGGGTAAATTGCAGAACCGAAAGCTGCTGATCCAATCGGCTGCGGACGCCATTTATAGATACGGAATACGCGGAACAACTTCGGCAAGAATCCAAGAATTGTCGGGATTATCGCAAGGGATGGTCAACCTACACTTTGGTTCCAAGGAAAAGCTGCTGCTTGCAGTGGCTGAGGAATTGTCAGTCCGATACGCGGAGCAGTGGACGGCCATTGCAGTCAATCCAGAGTTAGACCCGGCAGACAAGTTAGTCTCTATTATAAAGGCAGATTTCGACCCACTGGTCCTAAATGCGCGGGACGTCGCGATCTGGTTTTCCTTTCGGGCTGAAGCGCTCTCGAACCCGAACATATTTCCTTTCATCGACTCGCGCGACAAAGGTTTCCGCGCGGTGATCCTGGAGTTGTTGGAACAAATAAAGGGTGAAGGCGAATACGAAGATGTAAGCGCCAAACTTGCAACAGACGCGTTGGTTGCTTTGTTGGAAGGGCTTTGGACCGACTACCATTTGCACTCAGATATCTTCAACCCCTCCGAGGCTTTGAAGATCTGCCTGTTTGTGCTGCAATCGATGTTTCCTAAACACTTTGGCACTCGGTCGATCCGCGGGAGTAGGTGACTGGGAACTAGCCACGGGCAATCACGAACCCGTCCGAGTCTTGTGGTTCAATCGGCGCAAGTCGTTGATCATTGCTTTGGCCAGAGAGACGCACATCAGTAGCAAAACGACGCTGAACGGCAATGCCCCGATGATCATCGAATTGGTCAATGCTTCCAATCCGCCGCCGCCAGCGATCAGCAGAGTTCCAATTACAAGAGTCAGAAGAACACCCCAAAGGATACGATGAAGAAGGCCGGTGTTTTCAGACCCGCCGGACATGATCGTGTTCATCACAAGGATGCCAGAGTCGGCGGACGTGACAAGGAATGTCATTGTTAAGAGCACACACATGACACTCACTACCGCGAGCAAGTTGCCCGATATCATTTCCCCCAATGTGACGAACAGGGTTGCCGTCGTTGAAGCTGCGAGGATTGATCCACTTGCATTCCCATTTAGTTCCAGATCGATGGCCGCTCCACCCAGAATGGCCATCCACGCGAAACAAACGAGGGACGGGGCAATGACCGCGCCAAATATGAACTCGCGTACGGTTCGCCCTCTGGAGATACGCGCTAGGAAAAGGCCGACAAAGGGCGAAAACGCGATCCACCATGACCAATAAAATGTAGTCCATCCGGCCTGCCATCCGAACAACCTGCCTCGTGTGCCCGCGTCATAAGCTGCAGTCTTGGTCGCGTCAGAAAGATCGGCTGTATCGTTGCTCAAACCCTCAAGATAGGTTGCTTTTGTTCCCCATGGATCAGTTGCACCCGCGAAGAGTTCGCCGACAAAGGGCGCAGCCTCCGCTGGCAATACGGAGCCAAACTCGCCTTCGGAAATCGGTCGAAAAGCTTGGAAACTCAGCGGGACAAAGTTTTTGATATAGTCAACCAGTGCTGTGGCGTAGGTCGTCGCCGCAAAAGCGAATGAACCATAAACAATGAATACCGCCAGCAATACAAGTGAAAAGAGAAGATTAATATTTGACAAGTATTTGACACCACGCCCAACGCCAGAGACGGCGGAGAGTGTCGACATAATCATAACAACGATCAACGCCGTAATTAGGCCGGCGGTCGACGGGATCACTTTGGTTACGTCTTTTTCAACAAGCCAATTCGCGCCGGTAATTAGAAACGCACCGTCCACCAATTGAGAAACGCCATAGCCGATCGTTACCGCCACGCCGAGTATTGTCGCAACGACGCCGAGTACATCGACTACATGGCCTGCAACACCGTTTGAGTATTCTCCAAGCAATGGGGTCAGTGCGGTGCGGATTGTTAGCGGCATGCCTCTTGTAAACGCGTAATAGGCAAGGCTAAGGCCGGTGACGACGTATATTGCCCAGGCGTGAAATCCGGTGTGCAAAAAGGTATAGCGGTAGGCTCCATCAATAGCGTCCTCGCTTTTGGGAGCGACTTCCCCGGAAATAGTCAAGGGATTTGTTTCCCAAAGGCCAAGTGGTTCGGCAGTTGCATAGACCATTAGGCCCACGCCTAGACCCGCCCCAAACATCATCGAAAACCAAGAGAAGTTTGAAAATTCCGGTTTCTCATCTTTTAAACCCAGCCTCATCCGGCCGGTTGAAGGTATGAGCGCGATAAGGAAAAGGAAAAAAACAAATAATCCAACGGAAAGGTTGTAGAATGTGTTGAACTCGGCCAGCACTCCTGACTTCCAGGATCGCAGTGTATCGTTCGCAGATAGTGGCCAAACCAGCGCCCAGAGAACGAGCAGAGAAACCGAAAGTTTGCTTACCAGCGCAATCGGCAGGCTATATCCTTTGTAAAAGCCAGTTCCCTGAGTTCTTATTTTGAGTTCTGTGAAAGGTTCTTCAAGCGCCATGTTTTCCCGGTCTTACATAAATTGACTGCTTTGCACGCCGCGGTGTCAGTCGCTGGGTTTCAGACTATTTCAGTTTTAGCCAGATTAGGAGTGTAGCAGCGGGATTGGTCTTGTCAGAAGAACTTTGCTTGAGCGGGGCAGGGCAGTTGCGTAGCATTTAGGAATGACCACACCTGCCTCCTTCAAATACTTCAAAACCAGCCCCGAAATCATCCGCCTTGCAGTGATGTTGTACATCCGTTTCCCGCTTTCGCTTCGGAATGTCGAAGATCTGCTGCACGGGTCTTGTCAGAAGAACTTGGCTTGAGGCGGGCAGGGCGGTTGCGTAGCTTTTGCCCATGACCAATCCTGCCTCTTTTAAGTACTTTAAAACCAGTCCCGAGATCATCCGCCTCGCGGTGATGCTGTACATCCGATTCCCGCTCTCACTTCGGAATGTCGAAGATCTGTTGCATGAGCGAGGCATCGACGTGAGCCACGAAACTGTCCGATATTGGTGGAACAAGTTCGGGCCGATGTTTGCTGCTGAGATCCGAAGAAAGCGGGTTCAGCAACTCCGAGCATTTTCAAAATGGAAGTGGCACGTGGACGAGGTTTTTTTAAAGGTAAACGGTCGGCGGCACTACCTGTGGCGCGCGGTTGATCACGAAGGCGAGGTGCTTGAAGCCATTGTCACCAAACGTCGAAACAAAGCTGCAGCACTGAAATTCCTCAAGAAATTGATGAAGCGGCACGGTTGCGCCGAAGAGATCGTCACAGATCGCTTCGCTTCCTACAAGGCTGCGCTCAGAGAAATGGGCGCGCTCGAAAAACAACAGAAGGGCCGGTGGCTCAACAACCGCGCCGAGAATTCACATCTTCCTTTCCGACGACGCGAACGCGCGATGCAACGTTTCAGGCGCATGCGAAGTTTACAGAAGTTCGCCGCCGTCCACTCCTCTGTCTACAACCACTTCAACCAGGAAAGATCGCTAGCCAGCCGAGACACCTTCAAGCTAACACGCACCGCCGCCCTGGCCGAGTGGCGTCAACTTTGTTCCGGATAGGTTCACGGATTCCGCAGCAAACTGAGATTGGTTCGAATTCGTCTGACAGCACCGCTTCGCTTCCTACAAGGCGGCGCTTAGAGATTTGGGTGCTCTCGAAAAACAACAGACGGGCCGGTGGCTCAATAACCGGGTTGAGAATTCGCACTTGCAGTTCCGACGACGCGAACGCGCAATGCAGCGTTTCAGGCGCATGCGAAGTTTGCAGAAATTCGCCTCCGTCCATTCCTCCGTCTACAACCACTTCAACCAGGAAAGATCGCTTACAAGCCGAGACACCTTCAAGCTGACACGCGCCGCCGCTCTTAGCGAGTGGCGTCAACTTTGTTCCGGATAGGTTCGCGGTTTACGCGGCAAACTGAGACTGGTTCGAATTTGTCTGACAGCACCTTTCCGGATGCTGTCAAAGATGATCAGGTAGATGCCCTGACCCAGTTCGCTGAATACATGCGTCGTAGCCAAGGGAGGTATCTCGATACAGATCCTTACACCGGCCGGCGCCAAGGCAACTATCGACCCGAACGACCAAGAAGGGAAGATCGTTTGCGGTTCTGACGCCAGCGAGGGCGTTTTCCAGCGACCTGGGGTTGGATATCAAGTCTTCGACCTCGAACGTCTGCGATGAAGCGCAAAGCTGCCGCTAGGGCCAACTGCAGCGAAGGCCCGCTCCGAGCCCATTGTTGACGTTCGGAGGGTAAATTTCCTCGGTCAAGTAGCGCGATGAGAACGCACTCACTGCGTGAACCCACACATCACAAGTGGGGTCAAAATCGGAAGCTAGCTTTCAACATTCGCGGCAAAATCTGTATGACCGCTAATCCATCTGATTGCCCAGAACACATTCGCCAATTGGCGCAAGTATCAAGCTCCGCGCATTCGAAGGCTATGGGTGAGCTTGCGATCTTCCTTTGAATAATGCTTGCAATGGTGCTTCGTTTGGATCGCACTGATTTTGTGGCTCTGCAAAAATCCTTGCGAAACAAGTGTTAGAGTGGTCAGACTTACATAGTCACAAAGAGGAAAAGCCGTACCGAGACCGGTGAAATAAGAAGATGCCACAATTAAGCGTGGCCGCCCTCACAGGTGACATGACAGTTCCCGGCTCAAAGCTGGAAGCTGGATAGCTATGGGAGGAAAGACTTTGAAAAAATTGACAAACACACTTGCTGGCTCACTGATCGCATTCGCCGCTTCCATGGGTGCTGCGCAAGCCGACAAGCTGACATTCTACTGTTCGGCGCAGGAAGACTGGTGCCAGCTGATGGCGCGCAGTTTCGAGGACGCCACCGGCATTGACGTGAACATGACTCGCAAATCCTCTGGCGAGACTTTTGCGCAAATCCGTGCGGAAAGCTCAAACCCAAAAGGAGATGTCTGGTGGGGCGGCACTGGTGACCCGCACCTTCAAGCCGCCGAAGAAGGTTTAACTATGGAATATGTCTCGCCCATGCGTGACCAGTTGCATGACTGGGCAATTTCACAGGCCGAAAGTGCTGGCAACAAGACCATCGGTATCTATTCGGGTGCGTTGGGCTATGGCTACAACTCTGACCTCCTGGCGGCCAACAACCTGCCTGAACCCGCCTGCTGGAAGGACCTGCTCAAGCCTGAGTATGAAGGGCACGTTCAGATGGCGAACCCGAATTCGTCCGGAACTGCCTACACGACGCTGGCGTCGATGGTGCAGATCTTTGGCGAGGACGAGGGCTTTGAGTTCATGAAAGGCCTTCACGCCAACATAAATCAGTACACCAAATCCGGTTCGGCGCCCATCAAGGCCGCGGGTCGTGGCGAGAACACGATAGGCATTGTCTTCATGCATGACGCGGTCAAGCAGGCGGTATCGGGCTTCCCTGTAAAGGTTGTCGCCCCGTGCGAAGGCACTGGTTACGAGATCGGTTCGATGTCGATCATTGAAGGCGCTCGCAACGAAGAAGAAGCCAAAAAGTTCTACGACTGGGCGCTGAGCGCCGAAGCGCAAAACCTCGCGCTTGAAGTCAATGCCTTCCAGGTTCCGTCCAACAAGGGTGCGCAAACATCTGAAAGCGCCCCGGATATGAGCCAGATCAAGCTGATTGACTACGACTTCAAAAAGTACGGCTCCTCTGATGAACGTAAGCGTCTGCTGCAAAAGTGGGACGAAGACGTTTCGGTTCTGCCGCAGTAAGTGACTGACACTGCGAAAACCAGGACCCACCCGGTATTGATCTTCTGGATCATTGTCGGGTGGGTCGGCTACGTCCTGCTGCCATGGTACATGGTTGAGGATGGCCTTTGGTCATTTGAATGGCTCTTTAACGGCTATCCGTATGACGAAGATTTTGCGCCCGCTCTATTTCTGATCGGGCAGGGTGAAAAGCTCTGGCTTGCACCCTTGCTGATACCGCTGGCATTGCCAATTCTGGTGCTTGGGAAACCTAAATCTGATCCGATCTACGCTAAGATCCTGATACTTGCGGGTGCACTGGGCTTTGGCTGGCTGATTGCGCAAGGCTTCGGGATCGGCATTCGCGGCTTCAACTTCGACTGGCTCAAGGCCCTGTTTGGCGCGCCAAAAATCCGACAGTTCGGCATGGGGTATGGCGCGATGTTCTGTGCGTCGGCCTTCCTGTTCCTGCTCACGCAGGGCATCGCGGCGCGCGGTGCAGTCAACGGTGATGTGTTTGTCGTCAGCGCCATCGGCGGTGTCATTACAATTGTCACCGCCTTCGTGTTCTTTCCAATTGCCAACATGCTGTTTTCGGCCTTTGTGACCGAAGACGGCGCCTATTCGGTATTTGTTTTTGCCTCGAAGTTCTTTGATGATCGTCTCTGGGGATTGGGGTGTTTTTGGGGTGCGAAATGCGGCGCCGCGTGGAACTCCCTTTTTTTGGCCATTCTCGTCGGCCTGATCACCACGGTTCTGGGACTTTGTTTTGCACTTGTGGTCACCAGGTCAGGGTTTCGGTTCAAGCGTGGGATGCGCGCGCTGACTGTTTTGCCAATAATCACGCCTCCCTTCGTAATCGGGCTGGCCTTGATCCTACTCTTCGGTTTGTCCGGGTCGGTCACAGTCTTTTTCGCTGATCTTTTTGGCGTGCAACCGTCGCGGTGGCTCTATGGAATGCCGGGCGTCCTGATCGCCCAGACGCTGGCCTTCACTCCCATCGCATTTCTGGTGCTGATTGGTGTTGTCGAAGGCGTGTCGCCGTCGATGGAGGAAGCCGCCCAAACGCTGCGCGCCAATAGGTGGCAAACCTTCCGAACGGTGTCGCTGCCCCTGATGAGACCCGGTCTGGCGAATGCATTTCTGCTCGGCTTCATCGAAAGCATGGCCGACTTCGGCAACCCGCTTGTTCTAGGCGGTAATTTTGACGTTCTGTCGACCGAGATATTCTTTGCCATCGTCGGCGCGCAATATGATCAGGGTCGGGCCGCCGTGCTGGCCATGGTACTGCTCTTCTTCACGCTGTCTGCTTTTTACGCGCAGCGCGCCTGGCTCGGTAGGAAAAGCTACACCACCGTTTCCGGCAAGGGGGACGCCGGGGTGCATCCGCTGATGCCCAATGGGCTGGCAATACCCGTGCTGGCCATCGCGACCATCTGGGCGCTGTTTACAGCGGTTGTGTACGGCATGATCATTTACGGCAGCGTCGTTGAGCTTTGGGGTGTCAACAACACGCTCACCTTCAAACACTATTTCACCGCCTTCTCAGTTCGCTTTGAAGAGGAAGGTATCCGCTGGACGGGTGCCGCATGGGACAGTTTCTGGACCACCATCAGCATTGCGGCCATAGCGGCTCCGCTGACGGCAGCTGTAGGACTGGTGACCGCCTACTTGCTCACGCGCCAAAATTTCTCCGGAAAAAACGCCTTCGAATTCGGAACGATGCTGTCCTTCGCCATTCCCGGTACCGTCATCGGGGTCAGCTACATCCTGGCTTTCAACGTTCCCCCGATTGAAATCACAGGCACTGGTGTGATCCTCGTGATCAGCTTCATTTTCCGCAACATGCCCGTCGGCGTGCGTGCGGGCATTGCATCCATGTCGCAACTGGACAGGTCGCTTGATGAATCCTCGCTGACTCTGGGTGCAAACTCGTGGCAGACGTTCCGTCGCGTGATCCTGCCCCTGCTCAAGCCCGCCATCCTAGCGGCACTCGTCTACAGTTTTGTCCGCGCGATGACCGCGATCTCGGCAGTCATTTTTCTGGTATCGGCCGAATACGACATGGCGACCAGCTACATCATCGGGCGCGTCGAGAACAATGACTACGGCCTTGCCATCGCCTATTCCACCACGCTGATCTTCGTGATGCTGGCATCTGTAGGGCTTTTGCAATTCCTCGTGGGCCGCGTGCAGATCGGACGGCGCACCCAGATCGGAGCGGAAAGAAAGACATGACGGATACCAACATTGCTAGTAAAGCCGCGCCGGTTCGGTTCGAAGGAGTGTCAAAAGTATTTGGCAAAGATGTCGTGGCCGTCGACAACATCGACCTGCATGTGGAAGCAGGTAAACTGGTGACGCTGCTGGGACCATCGGGCTGCGGCAAAACAACGACGCTGCGCATGATTGCCGGTCTGGAGATGGCCAGCTCGGGCAGGATCGTGATTGGCGATCGCGACGTGACCAAGCTGCCCGCGACCGATCGCGATGTGTCTATGGTGTTTCAGTCTTACGCCCTGTTCCCACATATGAGCGTGCTGGAAAACGTGATGTACGGTTTGACATTCTCCGGCTTTGCTAAGAGCGAGGCCAGATCGCGCGCGCTCAAAGGGTTGGAACTGGTGGGCCTCAAGGGCTTCGACAACCGTTTGCCTAGCGAGCTGTCAGGAGGCCAGCAACAACGTGTCGCAGTCGCCCGCGCGCTGGTGCTGGAACCGCAGGTGCTGCTCTTTGACGAACCCCTTTCGAACCTCGATGCCAAACTGCGCCGACAGGTGCGCGAAGACATTCGCTCCATTCAGCGGGACCTCGGACTGACGGTTGTCTATGTAACCCATGATCAGGAGGAAGCGCTTGCCGTGTCCGACGAGATCGTCGTCATGCGTAACGCCGCCATCGCCCAGATCGGCACACCACGGCAACTCTATGACGCACCAATCGACCGCTTCGTGGCTGACTTCATCGGTGAAGCGAACCTGATCGAGTGCAAAATCGTCGAATTCGATGGCGATCAGGCGACAATCGACATCGAAGGTCACCGCCACAGCTTGCCCTCTCGCGATTTGCCCGTGGGTCCGGCAACGCTGGCGGTGCGTCCGTCCCGCATCCTGATCGGATACGAAACCGGCATCCCGGCAAAAGTCTCCAAAGCTACCTATGTCGGCGTGCGCATGGAATATACGCTGACCGGCGCATTCGGACAGGTGTTTGCCGTGCAGGACGACGTGGATGATCCGTTGAAACCGGGCGCTGACGTCAAAATGGCCTTTGCAGACCGGGGACCGGTTTTGCTGCCGAAGGGCTGACATTGCCGAAACTCGTTATCATTTCGCACCCGGAAGTGGTCGTGAACCCAGAGATCGCAATCACCAACTGGGAACTGAGTGAGGTGGGCCGCACCCGGGCCGAAGCATTTGCAAATGCGCCGATCATGGCCTCGGTCAGCGCCATCTGGTCCAGCACCGAACGCAAGGCAGAACAGACAGCTGCGATCCTGGCCAAACCGCACGGCCTTGAGGTGAAGGTAAACCCGGCGCTGGGCGAAAATGACCGCAGTGCCACCGGTTTCTTGCCACCGCACCAGTTCGAAGCCGCCGCCGATGCATTCTTCGCTGCACCCGATGTGAGCTTTCGCGGCTGGGAAACCGCGACAGATGCTCAGGCCCGGATTGTCGGGGCAGTCACGTCAATCATGGACGCGCACGATGGTGGTGATCTTGCCATCGTAACCCACGGCGCGGTTGGGACGCTGCTGTGGTGTCATCTCTCCGGGGTGCGGATTGATCGCCAGCACGACCAGCCTGGGCAGGGGCATTTCTGGAGCGCTGATTTGGACACGCTGTGCTGCAACCCCGGCTGGCGGGCTATCGCCTGACGCAAATCAGACGTGCCACGCCTTCTCGCAAATTGCTTTGAGATCATCAAAGATCTTTGGCGTACCGGCAATGACACGGCCACCATCGCGGATCATTTCATTCGCGTCCTGTTCTTCGACGACGCCGCCCGCCTCTGTGATCAACAGCTGACCGGCAAGACAGTCCCACGCGTTCATATGCTCTTCGACGTACCCCAACAGCCGGCCTGCTGCGACATAGGCAAGCGACAGCGCGCCGCTTGCATTGCGATGATACATGGCCCCGCGTTCGATGATGGCTGAAATGATTGGTATCACCTTTGCCGCTTCGATGCGGTTCGAATATCCGACCGAGACGGTCCCGCTTGCCATATCGACGCCTGATGCGACCTGCATTGGCTGCCCGTTGAGCGTTGCTCCCGCCCCCCGCATGGCGACATAGGTCTCAGCCACGTTCGGCTCGTGAATGACACCGATTTGTGTTTGTCCCTCTGAAACAACCGCCAGGACGATCGTCCACGCCGGAATGCCGTTTACGAAGTTCGTGGTGCCGTCAATTGGGTCTATTACCCAGTCAAACCCGCTGGACCCTGATTTCGCAGCGTGCTCCTCTCCGAAGATTGCGTCATCGGGATAGGCCTCGGCTATTTTTTCGCGAACATACGTCTCGACATTCCG
Organism: Ruegeria sp. AP12; assembly: GCF_056540025.1. NCBI lineage: Bacteria > Pseudomonadati > Pseudomonadota > Alphaproteobacteria > Rhodobacterales > Roseobacteraceae > Ruegeria > Ruegeria sp. AP12. Next base: position 1,484,911 of record NZ_JBQFVZ010000001.1, on the reverse strand, counting down.
GTCGGCTTCGCTGACCCAATCCTGAGCACCCTTTGCATCCACCACCAGAGTGTCTCTATTGCCAAAATATTTTATAGCCAATGCACCTGCTTCTTCAGCCAATTTGGTGGCGAACATACTTCGATCAGAGATGCTATGCACTCGACCCTCCTGCCGTTAAATTCTGTTTCTGATTATGAACAATAGGCGGTGCCGGGGGTCAGCACCACTAAGCAACATTGAAACCCGTTTCGTCGGTTTCTTCAGATACATATTACGACAACGAAATGAAGCCCCAAACTAATCGTGGACAGCGGACCTATGCATTTGATGTCTCTTACGTGAAGGCCCGCTTTGAGCGCGTTGTAGCCCAAAGCCGATTAATTTCCGACGGTACAGCTTAAGCCCATAAAACCTTTGACCGACCATAAATCTAGCGACTGCCTTGTCCGCATAGCGGTCGCTCGCGATATTCAGGCGAATAACCGCACCGAGCCCTTTTTAGACTGTGGGTCAGGCGCAGGATTCGTTTCGAAAAGGGGAGCAGCCACTCGCTTCTTCTGAATGAGCAATACTCTTACCCGCTTTCATTTCGCTAAAATAATGTAACCGCCTTCACTGATGTGCCATCATAAGCATGCTAAAATCCTGTGCGGAGAATGCTGGTTATTTGAAGTATGTTATTTTTTTCGCGCACGGTGAAGGATTTGAAACATGGATTTTCTAGCGTTAAAGCCACTGGCTTTGGCCGTCTTTGCGGCAGCGGGATATGGCGTTGCAACAATCGGAATGAAATTGGCCTCAGCCGAATGGACGGCGGTGGCGCTCGCTCTGATCCTTCTCGGTTTTCTGGCCGCAACTCAGTCTGAGGTGGTGCTGATGCGCATAGTCCCACTTTCCGAGCTGTATCTAATAATAATCGCGCTCGAGACGCTGATCGTACTGACATACGCCTACAGCATCGGCGAGGGACTAGAGCCGCGAGATTGGGCAGGCGGCGCGCTCATATTCGCCGGGCTCGCGATCGTCTCACACTGACCGGATTGTAGGTGACCAGCTCTACACGCTACGCTCGGGCCAACGATGACTTGTTTGCGTAATGGGTGTGCAATGGGGGCGGCAGCAGTCTCTAAATGTTCTGATGGCAACGACGGCTTTGTACGCAGAGCGGACACTCATACAAACTGTAGTGAATGGCTGCTTCGAGCCCAAAGTGACAAATGCTGCAGCTTGTACCGATGTCCGCTTCCACTTTAGCGCTAGGGGTCGGTCCTCAAAGTCTCTTGCTTTGCAACATACAAAGCACTTCTCGATAAGACCTATGCAAAAAGTGGATCTCTGATCGGGGATTTTGGCTATGCCAGCGGCAAATCGAGTCGGTTCCTGGTTGCTACACAGGTCAACTATCGCGCTAGCATGAATTTGAGATGTTTCTACAGCCCTAATGACGGGCTAAGCATGGCTAAAATATTTCTGGTTCTGCCGAAAACACCTAGCGAATGTACTAATTTCGAGTGGCGTCCGTGCGCCTACAGTCCTGGTCTGATGTAATTCAGGATCGAATTCATCCTGACAATTACTTTGCGGATCACGTGCGTTGCCGCTGCTGAATCAGTGTACATCGCCGCCAAACCGGCTGCGCCCGGAGGAATCGATGCCAGTACATCAGGGTCGTCCGGAATAATGGTAACGATGAAGGGCTCGCTTACGATCTCCCCAGCCTGAAAGACAGTTCCGCTGACTTGAGCTTGTCCCTGTGAAGAAATATCGAAGATCGTATCCACCGTGCCGGTTACCAGCTCTCCCGGTCTGATCTTGAAGGCAATTTCAGCAGGTTGACCTGGCCGAAGATAGCGGAGGTAGATCTGATGTACCTGAACGACCAAGGCTTTTTCAGCAGTGTCAACGAACACTCCCGCGGGCGAAAACGGGAACGATACCACTCTTTGACCTTCTGTGATGGCAAGGTTGTTCACAAAGCCTTCCGAAGGAGCACGGACAATTGTCTCTTGCAGATTCCACTGCGCCTGATCAAGCGCCGCTTGCGCCTCCGCAAGCTTAGCGACAACGCCATCCGGTGTGAGGGCATCGAGTTCGACCTGTGCCCGAGACACGGCCGCCTGTGCTTGATCAACCGAGCCTTGTGCCGCTTCGAGATTGGATTGACGGGTTTCAAGCCGATTTTCCGAAATAGCCCCGCTTTCGACAAGCCTACTATCATCCTCAAAGCGTGATTGAGCCAAGTCTCTTTGCGCAATTGCCTGACGCAGTTGCGCCTCGGCGGACGCAAGGTTCTCACGGTCCTGCCGAATTTGTGCCTCGACACGTGAAACAGTTGCTTGCGCTCGTTCAACCGCAATTTCGAAGGGTTCCGGATCAATACGGAACAACACGTCACCCTCTTGCATCGGAACATTCGGTTCTGCCACGACCTCGACAACCTCGCCAGCAACGTTAGGCACGATTGAAACTGCTCTGGTTAGAACCTTGACCGGCCCGGAGGGTGCACCCCACTGCATGGGAATGAAAAGGAAGATGAGCAGGATAACCATCCACCCAATGGTGGACAGCCACGTCGCCTTGGAGTTTGGAAGAACCTTGAGTTTTACAAGAATGAAAAGGACAGCAACATATATGAGGGTCAGGAAGACAATCATGACGCGCCTTTCGACCGAGCACTGGTTTCAGCTTCGGTTGCTGAATTCGTTATTGTTTGCAGCGGCGACTTTGTGAATGCCCAAATCAATGCAAGCGGCCAAAATATGCCAAAAGTAATCGCTCCCACCCAGCCAGCGACATTGATCGCATCTGCTTGGGGATGCTCGCGTTGCTTCGCGATTTTCCCCGGTAACATTGCCAGGATCACAAATCCTACGATGGCTGTGAGGATCAGTATGACAAGCACGACCCACGCAAAAATGTCCAAGCCGCTCACTCTAAATGCCTCCCTGTATTAGCTGTGCCCACCGAGCTATGTTGGTCTAATTCGCCGGAACAATTTCCGGAACACGGTAGGCTCGAAATTCTTCGACATCCGGTCGATATGCCCGAAGCAGCAGGTTCCAACCGTCTTCGGGTGTGAAGGCGAAGTTGGGAGCAAGTGCGCGACAGTCCTCGCCACCGAATGCAACGTCAAACGAGCCGTCGTCGTTGCTGACAACGCCCTGGTTTGAGCTGACGATGCTATCCGTGTCCGACATCAAGTATTTCTGCGGCCCATATACCGTGATGGAAAAGAATGCATCGACTGGCACTTTCGGGAAAGTTGCAGTGTAGCAAGCGCCTCCCACAGCGTTTTCAGGACCACCGATAGCGTACATTGCGTTTTCGTCCGCTGACAAACCCCAGGCGCCTGCCGTGACGTAGGTGAAATATTCCCAGTCCTCGACATCGGCGACCCGCTTCTGCATCGCACCGAACGATGAAGGCAGCTTGGAATACTCAGCCAGCAGGGCGGCCCGCACCCTTTCAAGTGCCTCCGCGTCAAAGCTTGGCAGATCATCCTCTGGCGCGGCGCCTGAAATCGCATATTGTGGCTGAAGTTCTTCAGTCACCAAACGCACATCGTCGGCCGTGGCATTTGTTCCTGTCCGAATGCCAACAGCGACGAAATCGGTCTCGAAATCCTCGGACGAGAAAGTGTATTGACCGTCCCCGTACAGGTAGAACGGCGTCATGTGGTCTTCCGTAATGATCTGGATCGATAGAAACCGGTCGCCCACATCTGGCACATCCAGCGTAAACCCCTGTCGCGCGTTAACGATTGCAATCGAATAGATCGTGTCGTTATTTGGCGAAACGACCCAGCGGTCGTCGGCGGTAGACAGGTTCGTGAAGTGAAAGAATTGGTTTATGCCAGAGCGGCCCATGAAGTTCGCAAAGAACGCCCGGCTATCTGCATTGATATATTCGGCGGCGCTCATCCCGTAATCGTTCGGATCGGTGGACCAGCCGGAACTGTCTATGTCCGGGATATCCGCGACCGCCGCTGGTGCGATCAGAGTGCTGCATAGCAGGGCGGCTGCAATCTTGTAGAACTTGCTGGATGCGTTTTTCATTTTGTTTGAACCTCGACTGTTAAGTCAGCGCCGGGAACCGGAACATAGGCGCGAAGGACGCCGTAAAACGGCGTTCCGGTTGGGATGCCGTTCTGCCCCTCGCCGGACGGGCTGAGCGTCACGGTATGGGTGCCGTCTTCATTCGGCTCCGCTGTATAGCTGGTTTGATCGTAGATGCCCTTATCGTTCGGGATCAGCAGCTTGTTGGCGGAGGCATAAACTGTGACGGAGAAGTAACCGCCATCTTCGACGATGTTTGCAGGCACGGTCAGAACATATGTGTCATCACCATTAAAAGGTTGGCCGTGTTCATCAAACGCCAGTAGGCCGTACCTCACCACGTTGGACGGTGTGCCAAGTTGTCCCTGAAAAACGCCGACCGCGGCGTGAATTTCGCCCACGTCACCGGAAACTGACCCGAATAGCTTGTCGGTATCCACCAGCGGCACCGCTGTCTCGATCAGCTTCAGCGCCGCCGCCTCTGTATTGGGCGAGAACCGCTGCACGTCGCGGTCCATGTCGCCCTGGCCGCCTTCCATCACAATCTCACCGCTCAGCGTCATGACCTCGTCAAGATTGTCGACGACGACCATGCGGGTGAAGGCAAGCCCTTGGTCGGTCTCAAGGGCCAGTTTGTGAAAGTCGCCCTCGGGCAGGGTTTGCCCGGGCCGGTACAGCAGGATCGGCAAATCCGGGTTCACGATGACGCCCGGTATGTTGTGCTTCATGTCAAAAATCGACACCGAGAAGTAGCGGTCGTATTGCGGCGTGTGGATGATCGCCGGGCCTTCGGACAGGCTGAACCAGTTATAGCCGTAATTTACCGTCGCCTGGGGCGTGATCACCGTGTCATCGGTGGGATCGACGAGTCCCGTGAACTGAAAGCTGCCCGGCTCGTTGGTTTCGAGCCAGCGCTGCATCATGCGCACCTGTTCCTGGTTGGGATACTCGCGGATATAGTTTTCGATGGTGTCCTGAGCAAATGCAGGAACAGCAAAGAACGGCAGAAACAATATCAGATTGCACAGCTTGCGTATCAACATGTCGTTTCGTACCTTCTTGATCCAGTGATTTCGAGTTTATCACCTTGAACGTAACACTGAGCCAATCTAGGTCAAACTTCTGGGGATTGGGTGCTGTTGTGACGCACAATTCATACGGGAGTTGTATGTCCGTAGAAAACGGATGAGTTTGACGTGGCCCAAAACCCTTCAAGAATGAGCCTTTGTCTCACCAAGTTTCGGCACCATTGTTGATCATATACCGCCGCCTTCGACTGGCTTCCCCAAAAGCGGTCGTTGGCAAACTTGCGGCGAATGGCCGTTTCATCCGCATTGCAGCCGTTCGCGATATTCAGGCCAATGTCCGCATCGGGCCCAGAACAGACTTTTTAGATGGTTTAAACTGTCATGTGATATCTAGCGCGACGAGCGTTAAACAGGCCCACCTCGTCTCGGCAGGTACATCGTGCTTCAAGTAGTCCAACACCGCTATGCAAAACTCTTCCGGCTTCTGAACGGGGAACAAGTGCCGGGCATTCTCGATCACTCTCAATTGGCTTGATGGGATCAACGAGTGTGCGGCACGAGTGGTAATTTGGTAGAAAGTGCGGCTTTGAGCACCCAAAGCGATCGCAACAGGAAGTGCCAACTCCTGCAGATCTTGGCTTAAAACTGGTGGTGCCGGAGGTCCGGCGAAGAGCAGCGGCAGCATCCTCGCATTCTCAACCATCATCCCCCGAATATCCTCGGGAAGCCCATTAAATGCGCCATACTGCGCGTTAACGTCATCCACGAATTGCTGAACCGTACCTTCAAGGTTTTCTGCTTCGGCTAGAATGCGAGCTTTCTCGCTCATTGTGACTCGATCGTTTAGAGCCTCTTGGGCTTTTTCCTCGTCAGAAACAAACGTTGCCAACGCGGGTTCGTAAAGGAACATGCGCTTAACGAGCCTTGGATGCTGTACTGCCATCGTTAGACAAACCCCTGCGCCCAAAGACCACCCAACAAGTGTCACCGGTTCAAGCTTCAGACTTCGAATGAACTCGGCGCGATCATCTGCAAGGACTTGTATGCTGAAATTCTCTCCGTCGTCTGGCCGCGCACCTGTTCCGAAGTAACGCATCGTCAATCTGATCATCCGGTAGTGTGGGGCGATTAGATCACGGTGCGCATCCCAAACCCGATGATCTGCATTCGATCCATGAACAAAGACCACGGGCTCTCCTTCGCCGTCTTGGGCGTAGGACAGCCTGTCCGCATTTATTGCAACTCTCTGTTCCATTTCTCTGGCGAAGTACTCTTGTTGCATTTGTTTTGAGAGATATAGCGCCAGACCCGAAGATACTTGGAGCAATAATTCAGCTGTGTTCAGCCAAGAAAGCCAGGGCGTCCCTCTCAAAACGTGGCCATTCCGGGTCGTTGTCCGGGATGGTATGGTTGGAGCTTTCGTAGGCGATGAACTTCGCGTTGGGTAATCCCTTCGCAAACAATTGTCCTTGTTCGACCGGTTGCATCCTGTCACTGGTCCCATGACAAACAAGGCACGGCACCTCGACCTTGGACAATATCGGTGAGATATCGATGTTATCAATCACACCGCGATACCGCCCCATGTTTTCGGGTGAAATCATCTTGCGCATATCTTCGGCATATTGCCGCCGTTCTTCTTGGCTCGCGCCCGGCACGATGATTTGCGCCATCAAATCACGCAGAGACGGATAATCATCGTCCCACCCGGCAGTCATCATTTGCTTAATTGCGTTGGCGCGTTCCACATCTTTTTGCGATGTTCTTTTTGCCCGACCAACGGGGAACCCACCTATCATTACGATCGCAGACACGCGGTCAGGTCGGCGCGCTGCGAAGGCGGCTGCCACTGCTGACCCCTGCGATATCGCAAGGATCGGGGCGCGCTTGATACCCGCTGCGTCGAAAACGGTTTCCAAGTCATCAACGAACCGTTCGAACGTGCATGTTTCGGCGTCCCAGTCGGATAGACCGTTGAGCCTGGCATCAAAACGGACCAAACGATGCCGTTGAGCGATGGACGTATAAATTGGAGCTTTCCCCGGATTGCGCCAGTCAAGCTCCAAGTGTCCAATCCAACTTGGCGCCTTTACGACCGGAGGACCGTCTCCAACTGAGCTCCAGGCCAGACTAATGTTGTCGTCAGTTTTGCAAAAACGAATTTCCTGTGTTTTGGCGAAGCTAGCACGCGATTTGGACACATGTTCATCGGTGAAGTTGAACGACAGCACTTCGATCGGCTGTTCAATGCCTTTGAACGTATGTAGACCTTCCCGGCGTAATCGTTTGGCATAATCCGCTCCGGCAAGATCACAAAGTACCTTTGAGGCCAGAATGCCCCCGGGTACGGCTGCCGATTGGAGCCGCGCAGCGATGTTGACGCCGTCTCCGAAGATATCGTCGCCATCGACGGTGACGTCGCCGACATGCAAACCCGCTCTAAGCTGGATACGTTCCGGAACCAAATAGGGATGGTCTGGCTCTCTTAGCTCGGTTTGGATCGCAATTGCCGCTTCTAGGGCGTTTCCGGCCGACGGAAATTCAATCAATGCTCCGTCACCCAACAGTTTGACCACCCGGCCAGACTTTTGCTCAACGATCGGCGTTACCAAATCGCGGTACAAGGTGTTCAGTGTTTTGAGAAGTAGCTTGGAGCCACCCTGCATCATCCGACTGAAGCCGACGACATCGAGAGACACGATTGCAGCAAGGCGACGTTGACTCATGGTTACTTCCCGCAAGTTGGCTCGAAAACACTACCACGTTAAAAGACTGTTAGAACCGGCAACTTGCCTAATACCTGCCAACGGGCGGTGGCATGATCGGTGACTAAGATCTCTAGTTGTCGGAAGACGTGTGGAGGCGATCATTAAAAAGGTATGCCTATCCGTTTTCTCGGGGAACGGCGGATTTGTCTGCTAAGAGGTCAGTCAGACGGAACGCAGCGAATGGCTGCTCTGAGCCCATGCCCGACCGACATCGTAAATTCAAACTATTGTTGTGGCGAGTACCAAATCGGCGAAGTATAGGCGCGTTCCTGTGCTGTCATAGGGACACCATCCGGCATGTTTATTCCGAACTTCACTGCATCATACGCCGTCCAGCGCGGGGTTGGAATTTCTATAACCCGGGCATAATAAAATGCGCTTTCCGAGGGATCGAAATCCGGGTCTTCCCACACGGCTCCCAGCTCAGAGGCTCCAATCGTGTTAGTCCACGAGGGGATAGAAAGGTCCACTGTGGTGCCTATTGACGGCAACTTACCAGCGGCATCTGGTTCGCGGGAACCAGACCAGGCCACGTCGTAGACTTTTTCCCGTTGCTCTCCATCTGCATCTATCCAGCCCTTTATGATCTGGATTCGATCCAGGTTTGCTCCCATCGGATCACGAAGCGCATATACCAAAAAAGAAGGTGCGCCTTCCCCTGGGCCAAGATTCCCACCCATCGGCACACCCTTGGTGTATCCCACAAGCGCCAAGTCCCGCCGCAAGGCATCCTCTTCGGTAAAAGAATATCCTCCGAACATTCGGACGCGCATTCGAGGTCCTGTAGTTGCGTAGGTTTCACGCCGATGCATCGCATCCCAAATGGCTTCGCGGGAATTCTCTTGCGCCCATACAGCTGTCAAACCGCCAGTAATATATTGCGACGAAAGCAGCGCAACATTCCCGTCTGCATAGGTCTTGCTGACATGTTGGCTGCGCTCTTCGCTGGGCTCATAACCGGTGAACTTCCCGAAGAAATTGTCGTTATCTGGAGCCGTTAAGCCCGTGTGTGTGTCACTAGCCCCGCCCAGGCCAAACTTGAAAGGGTTTACTCCCAAACCCTTTTCCAAAGATAGGCCGCGAAGTAACCCGGATCGAGCATATTCACCAGGTAACATTTCTGGCTCTTTCGGAACAGAAGCATCCAGATTGCCGTAGTCCCATGTTTCGAAGTCAGCAAATTCATCGTCTGGTGATAGGAACGGGTGGGCCTCACCATCTCCCTTAATCTGAGTTGGTTCGTATAGTCTTTCCCATTTGTTTCGCGCTTCTGCGTATGCGGGATCTAACGGCACCCCATCCGCGAAGTCATCGACTAACGGGAACATCCAGCCGTTAGACAAGTTCCCATTATGTGGAATAGCAAGAACACGCCCGCCTGTCGTATGCTCATAGTTCTCCAACCATTTCCAAAGATCACGAGGGTTAGGTGAGCCCACAGGTGGCGTTGTTGTATAAGGCAGTATCTGTCTTGTGAGCTCCGGGCCGTCGCGAAAGATCACATTTCGGTGCAAATTGTTCCCTGCAACAAGTGATGTCCATTCATAGGCGATAAAGGTGCTGAACACGCCTGGATCATTGTACTCTTCCGCGGCATCGATAATGTCGTCCCAAACACGGGCGTACGCGGGGTTGCCCGGTTTATAGTTCAGCGCAGGCGAAACCTGTCCTTGAGCAAACGCCGCTGTAAGCTCGAGCGCTGCCGCTAGTGCGGCTTCGCCACCCTTATTGAATTCTTCATGGAAATATCTGCCTTGCTCATCTGCTAAGATGTTGGGAGAACCTCCGATGATGTCGGTGATAGCACCCATCGCATCCGAATGATCTGTAATCATGAAGAAATCGAGAGGCATCGACAGTTTTACAGGTTGCCCCGTGTTCGACACAACTTCTTCTCCGCGCGCAAACCGATAGGCATCGCGCGGCATGAGGCGCGTACCGCCTCCACCAGCATCCCCGGAAAGACCAGTATGAACGTGAGTGTCACCAAAATAGACTTGAGTTGGATATGCGCGCTCAGCGTAAGGTGAATAGGGTCGACCGGAAGGACCGGAAAGGCCTGTCGGATTTATTGCATCCTGAGCTAAGACTGGGCTCCCCAGAATGAGAGCTGCTGACAAAAGAAAGCGAAACAATTTTTCCTCCATAATTGAAGACACCTTACCACAACTCTGCTCGAGAAGTTATTTCGACTGAGTTCGAAGGTTTGCTAAGGGTCTTGTCAGAAGAACTTTGCTTGAGCGGGGCAGGACGGTTGCGTAGCTTTTGCCCATGACCAAACCTGCCTCTTTCAAGTACTTCAAAACCAGTCCCGAGGTCATCCGCCTTGCGGTGATGCTGTACATCCGTTTCCCGCTCTCGCTTCGAAATGTCGAAGATCTGTTGCACGAGCGAGGCATCGACGTGAGCCACGAAACCGTCCGATATTGGTGGAACAGGTTTGGTCCAATGTTTGCAGCTGAGATCCGACGGAAGCGTGTGCAGCAGCTGCGCGCGTTCTCGAAATGGAAGTGGCACGTGGACGAGGTTTTCGTAAAGGTGAATGGCAAGCGACATTATCTGTGGCGTGCAGTAGATCACGAAGGTGAAGTGCTGGAAGCCGTAGTCACCAAGCGCCGAAACAAGGCTGCAGCACTAAAATTCCTCAGGAAATTGATGAAACGGCACGGTTGCGCCAAGGAGGTCGTCACAGATCGCTTCGCTTCCTACAAGGCTGCGCTCAGAGAAATAGGCGCGTTCGAAAAACAACAGACGGGCAGGTGGCTCAACAACCGCGCCGAGAATTCACACCTTCCGTTTCGACGACGCGAACGCGCGATGCAGCGTTTCAGGCGCATGCGAAGTCTACAGAAATTCGCCGCCGTCCATTCCTCTGTCTACAATCACTTCAACCAGGAAAGATCGCTAGCCAGTCGAGATACCTTCAAGCTGACCTGCGCCGCCGCTCTTAGCGAGTGGCGTCAGCTTTGTTCCAGATAGATTCGCGGTTTCCGCAGCAAATTGAGACTGGTTCGAATTAGTCTGACAGCACCGCCACTCATACAAGTCTCACCTCGGTTGTGTTTTCGGCCTTGTCAGAAGAACTTTGCTTGAGCGGGGCAGGGCGATTGCGTAGCTTTTTCCCATGACCAGACCCAGGTCTTTCAAATACTTTAAAACCAGTCCCGAAATCATCCGCTTGGCGGTTATGCTGTACATCCGTTTCCCGCTCTCGCTTCGGAATGTCGAAGATCTGTTGCACGAGCGAGGCATCGACGTGAGCCACGAAACAGTCCGATATTGGTGGAACAAGTTCGGCCCGATGTTTGCTGCTGAGATCAGACGGAAGCGTGTTCAGCAACTCCGAGTCTTTTCAAAATGGAAGTGGCATGTGGACGAAGTATTCGTGAAAGTGAACGGCAAACGCCACTACCTCTGGCGTGCCGTCGATCACGAAGGCGAGGTACTGGAAGCCGTAGTCACCAAACGCCGAAACAAAGCTGCAGCACTGAAATTCCTCAAGAAATTGATGAAGCGGCACGGTTGCGCCAAGGAGGTCTTCACAGATCGCTTCGCTTCCTACAAGGCTGCGCTCAGAGAAATGGGCGCGCTTGAAAAACAACGGACGGGCAGGTGGCTCAACAACCGCGTCGAGAATTCGCACCTCCCGTTTCGACGACGCGAACGCGCGATGCAGCGTTTCAGGCGCATGCGAAGTCTGCAGAAATTCGCCTCCGTCCTTACCTCCGTATACAACCACTTCAACCAGGAAAGATCGCTAACCCGCAGAGATACATACAAGCTAACACGCAACGCTGCTCTCGCAGAGTGGCGTCAACTTTGTTCTGGATAGGTTCACGGTTTCCGCGGCAAACTGAGACTGGTTCGAATTCGTCTGACAGCACCGCCACTCCAAAATCCGTATCGTACTGTTTGGGCATTCCGCCCTACGGCCCCCCACGTCAGCACAGCACCTTTCGGGTATTTTTGATAATCCCTCGCGCTTTTCTGCACTAACCTAACTCCACTTTGTGGAGGTCAAGGCACAGAGAAGGCCAATAGGTCCAAAGCCGCTGAGTCGAACGCAGGTCACAGCGTGCGCGCCAACACCCCGGCAAAGTCTGCAACAGGGGCGCAACGCGAGGGACTCCATGACTGCTTCATCTATCGGAACGCCAGAGCAACTTCGTGATCCGAACTATTTTCCTGCCATATATCGTGCCGTGCCGTTGGGCATTCAGCATGTGCTGGCCATGTTTGTCTCGAACGTCACGCCAGCGATTATCGTTGCCGGGGCCGCCGGTTTTGGCTTTGGCTCGAACAGTCCGGATTTCCCGGAACTGCTGTACCTGATCCAGATGTCGATGCTGTTCGCAGGCGTTGCTACGCTGTTGCAGACGGTCACCATCGGCCCGGTCGGGGCGGCCTTGCCAATCGTGCAGGGGACGTCCTTTGCCTTTATCCCGATCATGATACCGCTGGTCGCCGGAAAGGGCGTCGACGGTCTGGCCGCCTTGTTCGGAGGCGTCATAATCGGCGGCCTTTTCCATGCCTTGCTGGGTACTGTGATCGGCAGAATCCGCTTTGCCCTGCCGCCTTTGGTCACAGGTCTTGTCGTGACAATGATCGGGCTTGCATTGGTGAAAGTCGGCATCGAATACGCCGCCGGTGGTGTTCCGGCCAAGGCTTCGGGGTCTGAAACCTACGGTTCATTGTCCAGCTGGGCCCCGGCGTTGATCGTTGTGTTTGTCACATTGGGGCTGAAATTCTTTGCCCGCGGGATGCTGTCTGTCTCGGCTGTGCTGATCGGCATTCTTGTCGGATATGTCTATTGCATACTCGTCGGGAAACTGCCGCTCGAGGCGATTTCGGGTTCGTGGGAACGTTCTGAGGCTTTCGCGCTGCCACAGCCATTCAAGTATGGGTTCGAGTTCTCTCTGGCCGCTGTGATCGGCTTTTGCCTTATGGCCTTCGTTTCAGCCGTAGAAACCGTCGGCGACGTATCAGGGATCACGAAAGGTGGCGCGGGGCGCGAAGCAACGGATAAGGAGATTCAGGGCGCGACTTTTGCCGACGGTTTCGGCACCGCCATTGCCGGTATCTTTGGCGGGTTTCCCAACACCTCGTTCAGCCAGAATGTGGGCCTTATCGCAATGACCGGGTTGATGAGCCGACATGTCGTGACCATCGGAGCCATATTCCTGATCATCTGCGGATTGGTCCCGAAAGTCGGTGGCATCATTCGCACCGTTCCGATCGAAGTACTGGGCGGCGGGGTCATCGTCATGTTCGGGATGGTTGTTGCAGCGGGTGTTTCGATGCTGTCCGACGTGGTCTGGAACCGCCGAAACATGGTGATCTTCGCGGTCTCGCTGTCGATAGGTCTGGGGCTTCAGCTAGAGGTCATGAACGTCGCGCCGGGGTCGGTCAACGCGTTGCAACACCTGCCGGATACGCTGCGAATTCTGGGTGCGTCGGGGATCTTACCTGCGGCCCTGATCGCCATTGTCCTGAACCTGATCCTGCCAGAGACATTGGCGGATGAAGCGACCGAGGAGGTTTCTGGCGGTATGTCAGGACATGGTCGGGGCGAGTTGGTGAAGGACGATCACGCCTGACATTTGACCGGCGGGCGATGGCTTTGTTCCTGTTAGGGAGCCGGCTGTCGCCCAATCCCTCTCAGTCAAGGCGCGGGGACTGCGACGATTGGGTGTTAGGAACCCTGCAAGAATTCGGTGTCAAAGCTGATGCGTTTGCGTGTTCCGCAATCCCCCAAAACCTCCAGCCCGTCACCATGCAGGTTTATGGAGTGAAGCGGAGAACCCGCAGGCCAGGCAATCGCGCCGATTACGTGTTTGACAACGGCAGAGCGGGCCGGAGACAGCTGCAAAGCACCGGGCCCGGACAGTGCCTTTTTGCGATCAGGTCCCAAAACATGCCCGGCCGTGCCTTCCTCGATGCCCAGGCAGCCAAAATGACGGCCCGACCACGGCGGATAATCCCGCCCTCCGTTCGAGTGCCACAGCATCGTCATGGGCAGGTGTTCAGATCGCTTGAGCGAAAGGAACAGATCACCCTCGACCGGTCTGGTGACGGCTGTCCAGCCCAACCCGCCACCGGGTGCATCGAGACCGGCAACAAAATCCTCATGTCTTTGGAACCAGGGATAGCGCGTCAAATCTGTGGTGCCGTCCTGCGACGGGAAACGCGTTGGATCGTCACTGGACACAGGGTAGACCAACCCCGACCTGCCGCGTTTCGGGTCGGTTTCCTGTGGTGTTGCAGGCGTCATCCAGCAGGATTTGGCAGAGGTCCGGATAAAGCCACCATTTGGCAGAGAGATATTCGCATGGTTGGCCACCGGAACCGACCCGGACCCGCCTACAAACGTATGTTTTTGATAAACAAAGGGGTGATCCGGGCGCAGTGAAAGCGCTTTGATGACTTCCGCATCGTTGACGCGGTGATCCAACCGGGCTGACAATTGGTCCGGCGACAGATCAATGATCGACCAGCATGCGTTTGCAGGCCAACCATGCAGGGGTGCCCCGTCTTTTTCTTGCCCAAACGGTGCGCAGAAAAAATCTCCTCCCAGCTTGTATAGATGGGGCGCTAGCCCATCGGGAAGGGCCTCGTTCATTCCGACCCAAGGCGCGCGGTGCAACGGGGATATCCCAGCGTCGCCGTCCATCACCGTGAAGCTTTTGATCATGCCGATACTGGCGTCGAACGACAGGCGGATGCCGTCTGCATTCAGGTTGATCGTGTCTTCGGACATGGGACCGCCTTGTGGTTTTTGGACGCTGTTCGTCTGAGGGCTGCGTGCCCGGTGAGATTATTCTTCAAACCAAAACGAAAACTCTGCCACCTTCAATCTTCGTCTCATAAGTTCCAAGCTTTACACAGGCAGGGGCACGCAAGGCTTGGCCCGAGCGGTAATCGAAAATCCCGTTGTGTTTGGGGCACTCGATCTCGTAGTCCATCACCAGACCATCGGCCAGATGAACCTGTTCATGAGTGCATAAACCGTCGGTGCAAAAGAAATCTCCGTCTGGGCCACGGACAATTGCAAAAGTTCGACCGACGTGGTCCCAGCGAATGACGTCCTCTTCTTCAACGTCATCAATGGCGATTGCTTCGATCCAGGGCATGTTGGACTCCTACCATTTTAACCGTCACCGCTCCGATCTGGCACATGGGAATGCAGATGTTCCTTGTAGGGCTGCGCCGTTGGCGGCAGCGTTTTCCTCAACGCATAGCCGGGGTCAGAGCGTTGACGCATCACGGCCCCCATCATCTCTTTGTAGGCATCCCAGATTGAGGTGTTGGGCGCGGGAAGGTCATCCCTGATTTCCTCGTGCAGGGCAGGAAGCGCGTAATAGGGGACCATCGGGAACATGTGGTGTTCTACATGATAGTTCATGTTCCAATACAGCCAGCGGCTGATCGGGTTCATGTAGACCGTGCGGGAGTTCAGCCGGTGGTCAATGACGTCCTCGGGCAAGCCGCCATGTTGCAACAGGCCGGTCATGACGAAATGCCAGCACCCGTAAACGCGGGGCCCGCCGATTAGCAGGATGGGGATTGTCGATTTCCAGCCCATGCCGTTTGCCAGCATGAACGCGGAAACCAGCAACACGACCGCGTAGATGAGCATATGGATCCGCGCCCAGAACACGGCCTTTGGCCATTCGGATTGCGGGATGTAGTCCATCTCGTCCGGCGACAAATACCCCAGCGCATTGCGGCACAGGACCTTGAGTGACAGCCAGGTGTCGTAGATGCCGACAAACGCTAGTGCCTTTAGCATCAGGTTGATCGGATGCATCCAGGCGATTTCCGGGTCGCGGCCCACGATCAGCGTGTCGGTATGGTGACGCGCGTGGCTCCACCGCCAGTTCACAGGGTTCCTCATGATCTGAAAGGATGCGATGTGATACACAACATCGTTCATCCAGCGCGTTCGAAAGGCCGTCCCATGGCCGCATTCGTGCCAACGGCTGTCGCAGGCCGAGCCATAGACCACGCCATAGGCCAGCCAGAACGGGACCGAAAGCCAGCTCCCCCAGAAGAAGATGCCCCCGGCCGCGAGCAAAATGTGAAGCCCAACCCACAATGCCGTGTCGCGCAGGGCAGGGCCGTCGCGGCGTTTCATCAGGGATTTCATCGTCTTGCGGGGGACGGCGCTGTGATACCACTCTGCCGCCGCAAGCCCGATCTCTTGCGCTTTTTTGCCGGTCTCGCCGGTCAGGGAATAATCCCGAACTGTTTCGGGCAAGGGCCCTTGTTGAAGCGTGTCGGTCATCGGTTTACGCCGCTGTTATGGTTCTACCAAGTGCAGGCCGTGTTGAGCGATCAGACGGCCTGTCCGGTCCACTGATAGCTTTGGCACATCACCCTGTCGCATCAAGTGCCATGCCCATCAGATTACATCAGCTATTTTCGGGTTATATCGCGCTAGGGCACAGCAGGGGCGTAATTTAGAAAAACAACACCGCCAAATTGATGTAATTTGATGCCTCAAAACAAGACGAGCGGCTTTTATCGTGCCAGTATGGTCCGCTACAAAGCAATCGATTGAGGTCTTTAAGGGCATGACGCGCGCCACAATTGCCGACATATCCAAACGGGCCGGGGTCTCGACGGCGACCGTGGACCGGGCGCTGAACGGGCGCAAGGGCGTCAGCGCCGCCAACCGGCAGCGTGTGATGCGGGCGGCCCGGCTTTTGGGGTATCTCCCGTCCGAGGGTATTCTGGCGCTGCCCTCGCGACCTGCGCGTCTGAGCTTTCTCATCCCGACCGGTGGCAATACGTTCCTGCAGGATATGGCAGAGGCCATCACGCGGTTCTCGGACGCTCAGCCCTTGGTCGAAAGTTGCAGAATACAGGTGCTGGACGGCATAGGCCCGGACCCGCTGATCGAGGCTTTGGACAACCTGCCGCCAGATACCGACGGGATCGGTGTCGTGGCAACAGACGACCCGCGCAGCCGGGATGCCCTGCGCCGGATGTGTGAATCCGGTATTCGTGTGGTCACTTTAGCCTCGGATGTGCTGGCAACGCCGCGCTCGGGGTATGTCGGTGTTAACAATATGGTCGCGGGGCGCACGGCCGCTCAGATACTGGGTATGTCCGCCAGCGACCGCACCGGAGATGTCGCGGTCTTCTTTGGAACGCATGCGTATCACGGACACAGCGAGCGGGAATTGGGGTTTCGGTCCTGCCTGTCCGCGTATTACCCGACGCTTACCGCTTTGCCATCGGTCGAGACCGGTGAGAATGGAGAGCGTTTGTACCGCGAATTGACGCGGCTGTACCGTTCCGGCGCGCGTCTGGTTGGGGTCTATTGCGTGGGGGCGGGGCGGAAGGGTCTGGTGCAGGCGCTTGAAACCATCCCGCAAGCCGAACGGCCCCTTGTCGTCGTGCACGACCTGACAGAGGACACGCGGCGCTGGTTGGCCGAAGGGTTGATCCATGCGGTGATCGACCAGAACGCTCATCTTATCGGGGAACAAGCTGTCATTCGTCTGCTTGGGGCAATTGCGTCGGGGCCTGTCCAATTGCCGATGGAGCATATCGAGCCGAGGATCATTCTAAGGGAAAATATTCCAGCCGGTCGGGTGCCCGCATGAGTATCCCGCTGCAAGATATGGCGCTTGTCGTCACCGGAGCCGCCAAAGGCATCGGCCGGGCGATCGCATGCCGGGCCGGTGCGCAGGGAGTTCGCCAGATTTTGGCGACTGACAGAGATCAGGCCGGTCTGCTAAGCCTTGCAGCGGAATTGTCGGGCGTTGCCCGGACCAAGACCATTGTCGCCGATCTGGCCGAAGCTGGCGCTTGCGCGGATGTCGCGGCGGCAGCGCGGGCCGCTTTTGGTCGGATTGATGGCCTTGTGAATGCTGCGGGACTAACGAACCGCGCCAGTTTTCTTGACGGAACGGCGCAGGATTTCGACAAGATTTTTGCGGTCAACGCCCGCGCGCCTTTTCTGCTGATGGGGGAAGCGATCCGGGACATGCAAGCGCGTGGGTCTGGCGGAGGGATCGTGAATATTCAATCCATGAATGCCCATTGCGGCGCGCCGGATCTGGCAATCTATGCGGCGTCGAAAGGGGCGTTGCAGACGTCGACCAAGAATGCGGCCAACGCGCATCTGCACGATGGTATTCGCGTAAACGGGATCAATCTGGGCTGGGCGCTGACTGAGTCCGAGCATGAAACGCAAACCGGAGCTTTGGGCCAAGCGCAGGATTGGGCGGAACAGGCAGGGCGGGGGCTTCCGCTGGGCCGGTTGCTGATGCCTGACGAAGCGGCTCGGTTGGCCGTATTCCTTCTAAGCCCGGAATCTTTCCCGATGACCGGGGTATGCGTCGATCTTGAACAGTCTGTTCTGGGCGCGCCGCGCTAGGTTACCAACCGCTTGCTTTGGGCGGCGCAGTGCTTGCCCGTTCGATCAGTTCAACAGGAACCGGGGCTTCCGGTTCATTTGCGCCAAGCCCAGACGAAAGCCGACCAAGCAGCAGTTTTGCGGCCCGTTGACCTAAAAAGTGCCGGTTCTGACGGATCGTGGTCAGTGCAGGCACATAGTATTCCGACATCTCGATGTCGTCGAAACCCACTACAGACATGTCCTCGGGCACCCGAACACCACCAGCCTGAAGCCCTGCGATCAGCCCAAATGCCACCATATCGGCCGAGCAGAATACAGCCGTGGGCCTGTCGTCCATCGCCAGAATGCGCGCGGCGGCCTCGTGTCCGGATTCGAGCGAGAAGTCACCGCGAATGATCCACTCGGTCGGGGCAGGCAGGCCAAGACGTGCGCGCTCAGACACCATACCCTCTCGACGTGCGCTTGTCAGAACATTGCCCTGCGGCCCGGTTACATGAGCGATTTTCTCGTGGCCGAGGTTGTGCAGATGGCGGATTGCCAGCCGGGCCCCCTCGACATTGTCGCTTTTGACCACCGGAAAAGACTGGTCTTCGACCCATTCGCACAGGAACACGATTTTGTCTCGGGCTCCGGCCTGAATGCACCTGTTCAGCACTGTATCCGACAACTGACCATCCAGCGAAATCGCGCCGTCTATACGCCCGTCCAGAAAATACTCGGCCAGAGTAGAATCGTGGATCGGATTGCTTTCCGTATCCGTAATCAGAACTGCATAACCGGTGCCGGAAAACGCCTCGCTGATGCCCGCCAGAATGCCGGAATAGAAGGGCTTGCCCAAATTCGGGACAAGGACCAGAACCGCATTCGCGCGCTGCATCCTGAGGTTTCTGGCCGCCTGGTTTGCCCTGTATCCCGTGCTCTGGATCGCCTGCATGACCGCATCTTTGGTGGATTTCTTGACAACATCAGGGTTGGACAGAACCCGGCTGACGGTGGCCGTGGACACCCTTGCTGCGCGGGCGACATCTTGGATGGTTGCGGGTTTCTGGATCATGGGTCCTGGTTGCAAAGTGAGATTTCGGTTGACTCGAATCCCTGACGCTGTCGATTATGTAATCGATTTCAAGGATTGAAAAGGGCGAATTTCTGCAAATGTAATCGTTTGCAGGTTCATAATTCGCAATCGGGGGAATGTAATGATCCGTGCTGCCAAAGCTGGCAACAACGACCTGTGGACCGAGGTGGCGATTTGACTGCCGCGGCCCGGTTCGACTTCTCCGGCGCGCAGGTCGCCGTGATCGGTGCCAGCCGGGGTGGCATTGGGGCGGCCATTGCCCGCGCTTTCAACGACGCCGGTGCCGAGGTCGAAATCACAGGGGCCGAGCCAGAGTGCCTTCCTGAGGATGCCGCCCGGTTCCCCTATACCCAGCTCGACGTCGTGGACACTGACGCGGTCGAAGCATTTGGCCGCAACCGCCTTGAATTGGATGTGCTGGTGAATTGCGCAGCGATCACGCGGCGGGGCGAGGAAATGGAGCCTGGATTCTTCAACCATGTGCTGGATGTGAATCTGGTCGGAACGATGCGATGCGCGCGGGCGTTGCATACCGCGCTTCTGGCCCGAAAGGGTCGGGTGATCAATATCGCGTCGATGTATGCCCGCTTTGGATCACCGCAAAACCCGGCCTATGGCTCGTCCAAAGCGGGGGTCGAGCAATTGACCAAATCCTTGGCGGTCGCATGGGCCGCAGACGGTATTCGCGTGAACGCCATCGCGCCGGGGTTCATCGTGACCGAACAATCCGCAAGGGCCAGACAGGATCCGAAATTCGTCGACGCAGTCGAGGCGCGAACGCCGATGTCCCGATGGGGAATGCCCGCCGATATTGTCGGCGCGGCGTTGTTCCTGGCCTCGGACGCAGCCGCATTTGTAACCGGCATCTGCATGCCCGTGGACGGAGGATACTCGGTTGTCTGAAGGAGGTGATAATGTCTGATGTCTCGGCCATCCGGGCCGCAGTGATTGGAACCGGCTTCATCGGAACGGTTCATGTGCAGGCCCTGCGCCGTCTTGGAGTGCAGGTTGTTGGCGTGCTCGGGTCGTCAGCGGAACGGGGATCGGCGCGGGCTGCTGAGATTGGTGTCCATCAAGCGTATCCTTCGTTGGAGGCCTTGCTGGCAGATGACAGTGTTGATGTGGTCCACGTCACGTCCCCGAACCACGCCCATTTCCCGCAGGTCATGGCGATCCTGAAAGCCGGAAAGCACGTGATCTGTGAAAAGCCACTGGCAATGACCAGCGCGCAATCGGCTGAGATGGTGGAGATGGCCGCCGCGTCGGGGAAGGTTTGCGCGGTATGTTACAACATCCGCTTTTACCCCCTGAACCAGCAAGCCCATGGAATGGTTGCTCAGGGAGAGTTGGGGCGCATCCGCTTTGTGACCGGCCACTATCATCAGGACTGGCTGGCAAAGCCAACGGACTGGAACTGGCGGTTGCAGGCTGACAAAGGGGGCGTGTTGCGCTCGGTCGGGGATATCGGGACGCATTGGGTTGATCTGACGAGTTTTGTCACAGGGCTGAAAGCTAAATCCGTATTTGCCGACCTGACGACCTTTCTGCCCGAACGGCAGCGGCCGACCGGCCCGGTTGAAACATTCTCCAGCGCCGAAGGGACAACCGAAACTGTGGCCGTCGATACCGATGATGCCTCGGCGATCATGATCCGGTACGAGGACGGCGCGAAGGGCGTAATGACCACCTCTCAGATCAATATCGGACGCAAGAACTCATTGGTTTGGGATATTGCAGGTAGCGCGGCCAGTGCGGCGTGGAACAGCGAAACGCCGGATCACCTGTTCATCGGGCATCGCGACGACGCCAATCAGATATTGATGCGGGATTTTACGCTGATGAATGCCACGGGCACCCGCGCCGCGACCTTGCCGCCCGGTCATGTCGAAGGGTTTGCGGACAGTTTCTTCAACTTCTTCCGTGCCGTTTACACTGACGTCTGCGCAGGCAAGCGCGGGCCGGACAGCACCTGGGCGACGTTTGAGGACGGCCATTATGAAATGCGGTTCTGCGATGCCGTGGTGAAATCGGCCCGCGAAGATCGCTGGGTCGATCTGGACGAGGTTTAAGGGGGGCAACATGAAACTGGGACTGCTGACCGCGCCATTTGAAGATACGGACCTGATGGACGTTGCCACATGGGCGTCTGGCAACGGGTTTTCAGCGCTCGAGATCGCATGCTGGCCGTCCTCCGGCGGTGAAAAGCGGCGCTATGCGGGCACGAGCCACATCAATGTCGATGGGCTGACGGCCGCGCAGGGCAAGGAGATCGTGGATGCGCTGACCGGAATGGGTATCGAAATCTCGGGCCTTGGATATTACCCCAACCCTTTGCATGCGGACACGTCGCACCGGGACGAGGTGATCGAACACCTGAAAAAGGTAATTTCTGCCGCAGGCACGATGGGCCTGTCGGTGGTCAACACCTTTGTCGGCGGCGACAGAACCCTGAATGTGGACCAGAACTGGGCGCGGGCGCAGCAGATCATCTCACCCATCGTCGATCATGCCCGGGGGCAGGGTGTTCGCCTGTGCTTTGAAAACTGCCCGATGATCTTCAGCTATGATGAATGGCCCGGCGGTCATAACATCGCCTATTCGCCGAAGATCTGGCGCAGGATTTTCGAGGAATGGGGCGAGGATGTCGGGATGAATTTCGACCCGTCCCACCTGATCTGGCAGTTCATCGATCAGACCCGGTTCATCAAGGAATTCGGCCCCAATATCGCGCATGTCCACGCCAAAGACCTGATGGTGGATCACGACGGGCTTTATGAACACGGGATCATGTCGGCGGGCATGGGGTGGCAGGTGCCACGCCTTTGCGGCCTGGGCGATGTCGACTGGTCCGACTTTTTCTCGGGCCTATACCGGGTCGGATACGATGGTCCCGTCATCATCGAGCATGAGGACAGGCTGTTTGAAGGGACCGACGAAAAGGTAAAGCGCGGGTTCTTGCTGGCACGCGACGTGCTGCAACCGTTCATCAAATAGAAGGGCGAAAAGCCCCGGACATATCACTGAGTGTTCAAATGGGAGGTACTACAATGAAAAAGCTACTTACAGGTGCGGCGGCCATAGCTGTTGCTGCGGCGTTCACACCGGCGGCGTTTGCTGCCGATTACACGATCGGTGTGTCCAACACCGTGCAGGGCAACGGCTGGCGCGAACAGATGATCTGCGCCATGCGGGCTCAGGCCCTGGTCGAAGAGGATGTGTCGAACCTGATCGTGGCGCATCGCAACACGGATTCAGCCGGACAGTTGGAGGATATCAACAACCTGATCGAAGCGGGTGTGGATGCGATTGTTCTGAACCCGTCAAACCCGGACGCGTTGAATTCGGCGCTGGATGCGGCGATGGAGAAGGGCATTGTCGTGGTCGCCGTGGATGCGGGCGTGACGGCGGATGGCGCGTACATCCTGTCGAACAATCAGGAAGAATACGCTTATCTGGGCGCGAAATGGCTGTTCGAGCAATTGGGCGGCTCGGGTGACGTCGTCTATATGCGCGGCATCGCGGGGGTGTCTGCCGATACCGACCGCGACAACGGGTTCAAGCGTGCCTTGGCCGAATATGACGGCATCAATGTGGTGCACGAGGTGTTTACCGGCTGGCAGCAGGATCAGGGCAAACAGCAGATGTTTGACTTTCTGGCCACGGGCATTCCGTTCAACGGTGTGTGGACCAGCGGAATTGACAACGTGATCGTAGATGCCTTTGTGGAATCCGGCGCGCCGTTGGTGCCGATTGTCGGCGCGGACAATGCCGGGTTCGTGCAGTACCTGACCGAAGTTGACGGTCTGCAAGGGGCCGCGGTGACCAATCCCGGATCTGTTGGCGGTGCAGGGATCGCTCTGGCTGTCGATATTCTGAACGGCAACGCGCCTGACGACAAAACCGTTCTGGTGGACCCGGTGCTCTGGGAAAACGCCACGGATGACGGCGTTGCAACCATCACTGCGGCGCAAAACCCCAACCTTGATCCCGAATGGCCCGTTTCGGTCACGGTTCCCGGTTGGACGGACTATTCGATGGAACAGATCATCGAATGCAAAGGGCCGGGCGACAGCTAAAAGCGGTCTGGCCTTGTGTGAATTCCCCCTGCCCGGATCGGGCAGGGGGCAACCAAGTTGGAATAGTGGGCACCGATGACCGAAACACACCTTCTCGACGCGTCCGGGATTGCCAAGAACTTTGGTGCTGTCCGTGCTTTGACCGATGCCAATCTGAGCGTCTCCAAGGGCGAGGTGGTCGCCCTGATGGGGGCAAACGGCGCCGGGAAATCCACCTTCGTGAAAATCATCACCGGCGCCTTGAGGCCGGATAGCGGCAAGGTGCTGATCCGGGGACAGGTGGCCCGCGTTGGCAGCCCGGCAGAGGCGCGCAAATCGGGCCTTGTTCCGGTTTATCAGGAACCCTCACTAATCCCCGATCTGGATGTGGCCGATAACCTTCGGCTGACCGATACACCGCTTGCGCCGTTCAGGCATTGGGTCAGTGAGCTTGGGATTGAACAGCTGAACCTCTCGGACCTGATCGCAGACCTGCCGCTTGCCACTTTGCGTATTCTGGACCTCGCGCGCGCCTTGGCGTCCGAGCCGGATGTGGTTTTGCTGGATGAGATGACAGCCGCGCTGCCAACCGATCTGGTTGAGCGGGTTCTGACGGTTGTGCGCGAGCAGGCAAATCAGGGCATGGGCGTCATCTACGTGTCGCACCGGTTCAGCGAAATCTCTGAGCTGTGCGACCGGGCCTCGGTTCTGCGCGACGGGATGACTGTTGGTGATCTGAGGATTGAGCCGGGCGTCGAAGAACGGGCCGTGGAACTGATGTTGGGTCAGAAACTGGACCTTGGGGATCGCGAAAACAACGGCGCGTGTTCTGTCGCGCAAGGCAATCCGCGCCTGTCTGTTCGAAACTTGGCGATTGCGCCGAAGGTGTCGAATATCTCGTTCGACCTTCATCCGGGCGAGGTGCTTGGCGTTGTCGCGCTTGAAGGGCAGGGGCAGGATGAGATGTTCGACTGTTTGGCTGGCTTTCTGCCTCCGACTGCCGGGGTGATCGAGGTGAACGGATCGCAGGTTGGGTTCAGGCACCCTGCCGATGCGATCTCGGCCGGGTTGACCTTTGTACCGGGTGACCGGGCCGATGCGCTGCTGGCGCAACGATCGGTCAAAGAGAACATCGCCCTGCCGTTCTCGGCGCGCCTGCAGGATTGGGGCCAACTGAACCTGCGGCAAGAGCGTGAGCGGGTCGATTATGCCATTGAGAAGCTACAAATCGATACACGCGCGCAGGGTGAGGTGCAGCGCCTGTCGGGCGGGAACCAGCAGAAGGTGACCATTGGCAGATGGCTCGCCACAGGGGTCGAGACGCTGTTGCTGTTTGACCCGACGCGGGGGATCGATGTGCGGACCAAACGCCAGATTTACCCTCTGGTGCGGGAACTGGCGCAAAACGGGGCCTCGGTCCTGTTCTATACGTCGGAACTGGAGGAGGTGCCGCTGGCCTGCGACCGCGCGCTGGTCATTTTCAATGGCCGTGTTGTGGATGTGATCGACGCCAAAGACGCGGACGAGCAAACCCTGCTGCGCGCGGCTTATGGGCTAACTGAAAACGAGAGTGCAGCGTGACCAAGACCCTGCGCAAACACTCCTGGCTTCTGGGTCTTGTCGCGTTGCTGCTGGTTTTGCTGGCTGTCACAAAACTCATACAGCCCTCTTTCGGTGCGTCTGGGTTGGAAAGCGTTGCCCGCGCCGCATTGCCCTTTGCTTTCGCAACGGCGGGCATGGCGGTGGTGGTGATCGTCGGCGGGATCGATCTGTCGGTTGCATCGATGATGGCTGTATGTGCCGTCTCTGCCGCTGTGCTGATGGAGCGGATGTCCGGACTACCGGCCATCGTGATCGTGCTTGGCATCGGATTGGCGATGGGACTAATCAACGGCGCCCTCATCGTTCTGACCCGAGTGCCTGATATCGTGGTCACGCTGGCGATGCTTTTTGTCTGGGAAGGCGTAGCGCTTTTGATCCTGGAAACGCCGGGCGGGTCAACCACCGATTGGGTCCAGCAGAGCATTCGCGGCAGTGTCATTCCTGGGGTACCTAGCGCCTTGGCCATCATGGTCGGATGTATTGCGGTGGTATGGCTGCCCCTTCGGCGATCCAAGCTTGGTATCTCGATCTATGCAACCGGATCAGACGAACGCGCGGCCTTTCGATCGGGGGTGTCCGTCGGGCGCGTCAAAATCGCAGCCTACGGAATTTGTGGGCTTTTCTGTGCCTTCGGCGGGCTCAGCCTTGCGGCACTGACCGGCATTGGTGAGCCGGTGCCCGGACCCTATCTGTTGGCCTCGGTCGCCGCCGTTGTTCTGGGCGGCGTGGTTCTGGGGGGCGGGCGCGGCGGGCTGCTTGGGCCGATTGTCGCTGTGTTCATCCTGCGCATCGTGCGCACGATCCTGACATTTCTGGCCGTGGACCCCAATGTCACGACAATCATCGAAGGGACGATCATGGTGGCCGTCGTATTGCTTGGCACCGCAGCCACCGCGCGAGGAGCAAGACGATGAGCATGGCCGTGAATGACCCACCCGTCGTCCGCTTTGGACGGTATCTGCGGGATAATCCTGTGATACCGCTTTTGATCTTTCTGGTCTTGCTGATCGCTGTGCTGGAGTTCATGCGGCCCGGTATTGTCACGCCGTTCAGGGCGGGGCGCGATGGGCTGGTCTCGACCTTCTGGGTTGGCAACTTGATCAAGTTTGCAATACCGCTTGCGATGCTGGCCGCTTGTCAGGTGCTGACGATGCTGACCGCCGGGATCGACCTGTCGGCGGGCATTGTCGCAACCGTCGCGGCCTTTGTCTGCGCCACCCTGAGCTCGATCTGGGGCGTGACGCCTGCGGTGCTGGTCGCCTTGACCTCCGGTCTGGTTGTCGGGGTCGTCAACGGCCTTGGGGTTGGGTTGGTGCGGGTGCATCCGTTGATCATGACCCTTGGCACCGGCCTGATCGCCACGGGCTGTCTGCAGGTCTATCAGCGGATGGTGATCAATGCCGGGTCCGAGATCCCGGCCTTTTTGGCGTGGCTTGGAACCGGGCGCACCTTGTCCATGCCCAACGGGTTGTTTCTGTTTGTGCCCTTCGCCTTGTTCATCTTCTGGCTGATGCGATTCACCGGCTTTGGCAGGTTGCTGTTCGCGCTGGGCTCGAACGAAAACGCGGCCAAGCTTTCGGGCGTCAAATCCTGGCAGGTCTATCTGGCGCTCTACGCGCTGTCGGGGGTGATCGCGGCGGTCGCGGGGTTGCTATATCTTGGTATGATCCGGCAAACCTCGCTGAGCCTTGCCAATCCGCTGCTGCTGCCCTCGGTCGCGGCTGCGGTGATCGGCGGAACCTCGATCTTTGGCGGGCGTGGCAGTTTTGCGGGTGCCATTGTGGGCGCCTTGATCATCAGGGTTCTGGATACAATGCTGACCCTGATGCAGATGCCCGAAGGCGCAAGAACGGCGCTGTTTGGTCTGATCATCCTGGCGGTGACGGCCATCTATGTCAGGATCACGGGAAACCGTTAGAACGGAGGACGCCCATGTTTCGGATTGTTGGAATAAGCTTTGACCACATGCATATGGGCGATCTGCTCCGCATGGTGCATGAACACCCTGAAGCGGAAATTGCCGGTATCTATGATCCCGACAGGCAGAAAATGGCTTCGGCGGTCCAGAATTTCGATATTCCGCCAGACCGGGTTTTTACCGATTTCGATGCCTGCATGGCCGCGGGAACCTATGACATGGCCGTTTTATGCGTCGCCACGGCAGACCACGCCGATTACACTGAAAAACTGGCAGCGCATGGCGTGCATGTCTTCGTCGAAAAACCATTCGCTGCGTCCTCGGATGACGCGCGCCGCATGATCGCGGCCATGGACGGGACCGGGAAACAACTGATCATCAACTGGCCTTTGCGGTGGGTGGAAAGCCACGTTACCGCCAAGCGCCTGATCGATGAAGGACTGATCGGCGAGTTGCGAGAGGTGCATTTCTACGACGGCAATCGCGGCCCGCTTTTTCACCTTGCCGACAAGGTCGAGGTCAGCCCGGAAGAGGTTGAACAGGAAAAGCCAACCTCTTGGTGGTACAAGAAATCCTCGGGCGGCGGGTCGTTGCTGGACTACCTCGGATACGGCGCGACACTGGGGACGTGGTACATGGACGGGGAAGCCCCGATTGAGGTGACATGCACCGTCGACGAAACACCCGGTATCGAAGTCGATCAACATGCCATTGCTGTCTGCCGCTATGCGTGCGGTTTGTCCAAGATGGAAACCCGTTGGGGAACGTTTACTGATCCGTGGACCACTCAGCC
This sequence comes from Ruegeria sp. AP12, assembly GCF_056540025.1. Lineage (NCBI taxonomy): Bacteria > Pseudomonadati > Pseudomonadota > Alphaproteobacteria > Rhodobacterales > Roseobacteraceae > Ruegeria > Ruegeria sp. AP12. The sequence continues at coordinate 1,457,266 of NZ_JBQFVZ010000001.1, read as the reverse complement.
GCAGCCTACCTGTGGGTTTGTCTTTGTCGGCACGGATGGAACGATCTCTTCGCCCGACTATGCCGACCACGTGACCGTCCAAACCCGCGCCCGGCCAGAGCGGCATGAAATCCCTGCTGATCCGCTGCCCAAAGGCCAGACAAACGCAATCGAGTACGTTCTGGGCTGCATCAGCCGCGGCGAAGCGGTGGCCGGTCCGCTGAATCCGCAATTGTGCCTGACGGCGCAGAGGATCGTGGACACAGCCGTTCAATCCGCCGCCGAAAAACGCACATTGGAACTGCTGCCATGAGCGACGATGCCGCCGACACAGACACCTACGCGCTGAAATCCAAGGACTTGCCGCAGATCAACGCGCCCGAGGTCGATTACCTTCCACCAAACCCCCGAACCTATCGCCCTCGGATCGGCATGATCGGAACGGGAGGTATTTCGAACAGCCATCTGGATGCATACCGCACTGCGGGTTGGGATGTCGTGGCGCTATGGAACCGAAGCCGTGCAAAAGCGGAAGGCAAAGCGGCAGAGTTCTTTCCTGATGCCCGCATTGTTGAACGCTATCAAGACCTTTTGGAAGACCGCGAAATAGACATCATCGACATAACTCTGCCCACCGACATACGTGCGCCAGTAATCGAGGCTGCTCTGAAAGCGGGAAAGCATGTTCTAAGCCAGAAACCCTTTGTATCCGATCTGACAACCGGAAAAACGCTGGTAGAACTGGCCGACAAACAAGGCGTGAAGCTTGCGGTTAACCAGAATGGACGATGGTCGCCGCACATGGCCTGGATGCGCGAAGCGTGTCGCGCTGGGCATATTGGAGATGTCCAGTCCGTCCACACCTCCATTCACTGGAACCATGGTTGGACCGCAGGCACGCCGTTCGACGAAATCGAGGATTTGATCCTGTATGACTTCGGGATTCACTGGTTCGATTTCGTGTCTTCTATTGTTGGCAACCGGGCGAAATCGGTGTTCGCCAGCGCCTCTCACGCGCGGGGGCAGGATAACAAGGTGCCGTTATTGGCGCAGGCCGTGGTCAGTCTGGAACAGGGGCAGGCCAGTCTGGTTTTCGACGGCAGCACGCAACACGGGCCACTGGACACGACCTATATCTCCGGCACCAAGGGAAGCATATCCTCAACCGGAGCAGACCTAGGGCAGCAAACGATCACCCTGACGACTGCAGATGGGTATAGCCGGCCCGCGTTGCAGGGCGCCTGGTTCAATGACGGGTTTCAAGGCGCAATGGGCGAGTTGCTTTGCGCCATCGAAGAAGATCGCTCACCGGACAATTCCGCCCGGAGCAATCTGAAATCTCTGGCGCTGACATTTGCTGCAATCCAATCGCAGCGCAGCGGCCAACCTGTCGAGATTGAACCGCCGATGTAACCATCAGGGCGCACCTATCCCTCGATTTGAGGGGAAATCGACGGGACTATGTGACACCATCGTTCGAAGTGCGGCCCAGCGAGGATGCCAGTTCGCTCCGGTACCGGTCCAGAACGCTGTCGCGCAACGTGACAAGAACCAGTTTGCGCTGCATCGTGGCTTTGGCATCCAGCACAACCAGGTCCGGCGCGCGGTAGCGTTCGACGTCAGGGACAGGCAGCAGCGTAAAGCCTAACCCGGCCGAGACGCATTCCATGATGGCCTCAAGATTATCCAGTACGACAGTCTTGGACTGGGCAGGGCGTTCATGGCTGACCATCACCCGCGCGATCAGCTTCCCGATCCCGGTATCCGGCATGAAGTGGAAGAACACGCCTTCGGACAACAAACTGGGCAAACCTTGATCGAGAAGGTCTTTGCGGGCTGCAAATACAAATGGCTCCTGCCGCAAAACTTCGGATGCCAGTTGGCTGGGCAGACCATCTGCGTCGGTGATGATCGCCGCATCCAGCAGCCCCGAGACGACTTTTTGCTGCAAGCTGGCAGACAAACCGGTTTCGAATTCGAACGAGGCCTGCGGCAATTCCCGACTGGCGGTCTGAAGAAATCCGGGCAGCAGGCGCACCGCCGCTGTGGTGACAAACCCCAAACGAAACTTGCCTGCCAGCCCTCCGCCTTGTCGGCATATCTCGATCAGATTGTCTTCGTGCCGCAGCAAAGGAACCGCCTCTTCGACGATTGCGCGCGCAACTGGCGTAAGGCGCGGTGGTCTGACCGAGCGGTCGAACAGTTCGGTGCCCAAGGCTTCTTCCAATGATTTCATCTGCATAGACAGCGCAGGTAACGTCATTCCAAGCTGTTCAGCCGCGTCGCTGAAAGACTGAACGTGAGAGATCTTAACAAGACTTTTTAGTGAACGGGTCTGCATAAATTCAGTGTACCTGAATTAGATATCAAATGTAAGTTTGTTTTTCTGAACTACAGCTTCTGTTACCTTGAGGTTATCACGCTTTCGTGAAGTGCCGCACAGGAGTCCCGCAATGACTCATCGATTTGTCGAAACAGCCAAAGACCTCGCGCCCGTGTTCGACGCGCGGGCCGCCCATTGGGACAAAACCCGCAGCTATTGCTGGAGCAATGTCACCGCCCTGACAGAAGTCGGGATCATGGGAATGACGATCCCAACGGCGTTTGGCGGTCAGGGGGCAAGTTTCCTCGACGTTGTGGAAGTGGTCGAAGAGATCGCAAAAGTGTGCACGCTGACCGCCCGTGTTGTGGTCGAGGCGAATATGGGCGGCATCAGCGCGGTCATGGCCTATGGCACCGAACAGCAAAAGGCGTTCTGTGCCTCTCATGTTCTGGCGGGGGACAAACCGGCGATTTGCATTACCGAGCCGGACGCAGGCAGTGCGGCGACCGATATGCAGACGACGGCCCGGAAGGTAGGCGACACCTACGTCATAAATGGCCGGAAGCACTGGATCACCGGCGGTAGTGTTTCAAAGCTGCACCTGATTTTTGCCCGTGTGATCGATGAGGCGGGCGATGAGTTGGGCATTGGGGGCTTTATTGTGTTTGCTGATCCGATGAACGCGGACCTGCCAGAGGGGTTTGAGATCACCGGCAGGGAAAACACGCTTGGTCTATGTGGCATGCCCGAGGCGGAGTTGAAGTTCACCAATCTCAAGGTGCATGAGGATTGGCTTTTGAAGCCCCCCTCCGGGTTAAAGCGCGGGTTTGCCGACTTGATGCAGGCGTATAATTCGCAAAGGGTTGGTGCGGGCACGATTGCGATGGGCGTGGCAGCCGGAGCGTTGGAAAGGGCGAAACGCTATCTGCTGGAGCGCCAGCAATTCGGACGACCCCTGGCAGAGTTTCAGGGGCTGCAATGGATGGTGGCCGATATGGACACGCAGGTCCACGCGGCGCGTCTGATGTTGCAAGACGCTGCAAGATCACGAACCGGTGCCCAAGGCCAGTTTCCAGATATGGTCAAAGCGGCGCGGGCAAAACTCTTCGCGTCGGAAATGGCGATCAAGGTCGTGAACGATGCGCTACAGATGTTCGGAGCGCGCGGCTATAGCGACCGCGAGCCGCTGGAGCGCATGTACCGCGATGTCCGGATGTTCACGATTGGCGGCGGAACCGCGCAGATTTTGCGCAATCAGATCGCCAGCTCCGCTTTGGGCATCAAGTGCCCGCAAACGCGGGATGGGTATCTGGAACAGGACCTTTCGATGCAAAACCTGGCCGCCGAATAAGGCTTGTGATGTATTAAACTACGCGCTGCGGATCCAAATGGCCGTGTCAGTCGTGTGCAGGGCCGAGTTCGTTCTGGTAACCGAACAGGGCAGGCAGCCCTCCGGTATGGATCATCATCACCTTTTGCCCGGGCTTGATCTGTTGCCGCTCAACCAGATCAATCAGCCCGGCAAAGGTCTTGGCCGTGTAGACGGGATCAAGGAAAATCCCCTCGACCCGCGCCATCAGTTCCAGTGCGGCACGGGATTTTGGCCCCAGCCTGCCATAGCCAGGGGCTAGCGCGGTGTCCGATGTTCGGACGTCGCCCGCCACACTTGCCGGATCAATGCCCAGAAGGTCCGACAGCAGTTCAAGGACTGTCACCATCCGGTCCTGTTGCCGCGCGCTGTTTCGGCGAACGCAGATGCCATAAACCGGCGCGGACACGCCGCTGGTTCTGATGCCCGTCAGCAACCCGCCATGGGTCGCACCGCTGCCCGAAGGGACAATAACAGCGTCAAAATCCTGCATCTGCTGGCACAATTCCTGCCCGGCGGCAACATAGCCTAGCGCGCCCAATGGCGGATGATGCAGACCCAGATGGATGACATAGGGTTTGCGCCCCTGCGCCCGCAGTTCCTCGGCCCGGGCGTGCAGGGCAGCATCCGCCCCGGCTTCGTCTTCACCAACAGGATAATGCATGTGTTCGGCCCCAAGGATCCGGGCCAGCAACACGTTGCCCGATTGATAATACTCCGGGCCCATATCCGGAACACGCTCTTCCAGTTGCAGGACGGATGTCATGCCAAGCCGCGCCGCCGCAGCCGCGGCCGAGCGGACATAGTTGGACTGAACCGCCCCGGTAATCAGAACAGTATCCGCGCCCTGTGCCTGAGCGTCGCCAAAGTAGAACTCAAGCTGCCGGGTTTTGTTGCCGCCAAAACCTAGCCCGGTCAGGTCATCGCGTTTCAGCCAAAGGTCGATCCCCAGCTTTTCCGACATCCGGCCCAGACGCTCAACCGGCGTCGCGCCGGTCATGAAGCGGGCCCTTGGGAATTTAGAGAGAAGATCCTGTGTCATCGGGTTCGACCTGTAAAGCTCATGCGACAAGATACGCGCGTTGGAAAAGAACATAGCAGGCCACTAGCGAGATGGCCCGGATCGCGGTTCTGACAAGGGGTTGGGGCAGGCGCGATCTGACCGCGCGTCCGACCAGACTACCGAAAATTGCGATGGCCACGAAAGTCCACAGTCGGGGGCCGAGTGGAATCGATTGCCAATCGGAAAGGCCATGCAGCAGAAACGCCGCGCCATAGGCGACCAGCGCGATGGGTTGAACCAGCAGGGCCACCGCCCGGGCCTCAAAACCCCGCGCGATCAGCCCGAACACCATCAATGGGCCGGGTGTCGCGGCCCAGACGGTTGCCAACCCGGACAGCCCGGACACGGCGGCAAAGCCGGTCGCGCCAATCGCGTTCCGCATCGGAAGCAGGGTCGTGACAACGCCGATCAGCAACAGCAATCCGGTCAGGGCCAGCACGAAGGCTTCGCTGAGCCATGGATAGACCATCAGCCCCGCAACCACGCCAATCAGGCAGCCCAAAATCGCCGTTGTGATTGTGCGTCGTTCGACCGTGACGATGCGCCAGTCCGTGGCGACCACCGAAACGATTGTGTTCAGCAGCAAAAGCGCCGGAACCGCTGTCGCCGTCCCCAGCAGGATCATCATGGGCGGACCGGCCAGAATGCTGAACCCGATGCCGATGCCAACCTGAAGCAAGGCGCCCAGAAAAACGGCGATCATCAACAAGGACAGTTCCAGAGAAACTTCAAACACCTTTTGCCACGCTCATCGCCTCATCGATCCACGTTAACGTCTAGTTTGGAGGCGGCCCAAAAGCGAGCGTCGAGGCAACGAATGATCAAGCCCAAGGCATAATGCCAGAATACGCAGACCGCACCGAAACCGCGTGCGCCATCTGCGCCAGCGTCGTCAGGTCAAAGACCGGCAGCTTCAGCGCGTCCTGTATTTGCGCGGCGTAGGGCGGCAGGTCTGTGCACTCCAGCACCACAGACCGGATGTCAGGCGTTTCGCGTTGCAGGTCACGGGCGGCTTGCAGAACTTCGGCCTCGATCAGGTCGGTATCCATGCGTGTCCGCGTGTTCCGCAGGATCACCTCGGCAAATTCTTCGGTGTCTTGCAGCCCTCTTACGGCGACGGGGATGTTTGCGGCTCCGACGCCTTCGAAATGCCGGGGCGTCAGGGCCCGGGCATCTGCGGTCAACACGCCAACAGGCGCTTTGGCCCCGGTCATGTGGAACGCCAGCGGCACTTGTATCAGGCTTGAGGCAAACACCGGGACCGAGACGCAGGCGGCCAGTTCCTTTTGAAACAAGGCAAGGAAACCGCAACTGCCGGTGATTGCGCGCACGCCTTCGGCCTCGAGCCGTTGTGCGCCTTTGATGAACGGGTCCAGCAATTCGGGCTTGGGGTCGTTCAACAGGTCCGGCACGGTGATGCCGTCGATCATTTCATAAAGCACAGGAAAGGGCAGGCTGGACGGGTTCTTGATATGGCCGGGCGGCTTGGGGAAATAGCTTTCCAGACACAGCACGCCAATGGACGCGCCGCAGATATTTTGTCCGCCATTGAAAACCGGCATGGGTGTTCCTTTCTTTAGCCAAGCTGCGGCGCGGGCAGGGTGCCTAGAACCGCCCCAGTGAATACGGATCGAGATCGATGTTGAGCCGCCGACCGGACAAAAGATCGGCCACCAGCTCTCCGGTCTTTGGGGCCATCATCAATCCGTAATGCGAATGCCCGAAGGCGGCATAGATGCCCGATTTGCCGTTCACCTGGCCAATGGCCGGAAGGCTGTCGGGAAAGGACGGACGCCGCCCCATCCAAAACCGCGCGCCCTGCGGGTTCAGGTCCGGCATCATCATCTGCGCCTGTTGGGTCAGCAGTGCCTTTTTGCGCGGGTCCGGGGGGGCGTCGATCTGGGCAAACTCGGCCGTTCCCGCAACCCTCAGGCCGTCCTGCATGGAACTGGCGACAATCTTTGCGTCCACGTCCATCACCGAATGGCTGAGCGTGCTGTGGGCGTCCGGAAACTCGATATGATACCCGCGCTCGGCCACCAGCGGTAGCTTGATGCCCAACGGTTTCAGCAGGTCTGCCGACCACACCCCGGCGGCCATGACGACGTGGCAGGCCTGTATCGTCTTGTCCGAGGTCGTCAGGTCCCAGCGCCCATCAGGGGCTTGCGAGATTGCCTTGATTTCGGTTCTTACAAACTCGGCACCCTGAGTGCGGGCTTTCTCGGCCAGCACTGCGCCAATGCGGCCCGGAGACAGCGCCCGCGCCTGTCCCTTGATCAACACGGCGGCTTTGAAATCCCGGGACAAGGCCGGTTCAATACGCCGAAGCTCGGCCCCGTCGACCCGTTCGATCTGCCCGCCTTTTTCCTTGCGGATTTGATAATCCAGACCGTTCAGGTTGGCATCTTCCGCGCGGCGAAACGCGTGCACATAATAGCTGTCGGTGATCAGGCCTTCGTGCCCCGTTCCATTCAGGTGCTTGCGGTAGAGGTCGATCGAAGGGCGGCACAGCAGTTCCATCGCCTCTGACGTGCTGCGCACTTTGCTCTCGCTCGAATTGCCAAGAAACCGCAGGCCCCATGGGATCATCTTTGGCCAGAAACTCGGGCGCACTGACAAGGCGCTTTTGGGGTTCAGCAGCATCCGGGGCAGTTGTTTCCACACCCCGGGCATGGCCTGCGGGATGATCGACCAGGGCGACACTACGCCCGCATTCCCGAACGAGGTCTCCTGTCCCGGTTCCCCCCGGTCGATCAGGCGCACCTGAATGCCGCGTTCCTGAAGCGAAAGGGCGCAACAAATGCCGACGATCCCTGCGCCGATGATGGTCACCTGTTCTGTCATCGCATCAGGCCGTGGAATGACTGCGGTTGCGGGCGATCAGTTGGGTGACGATGACCGGAGCGGCCACGGCCAGCGCGATCAGATCGGCGGTCAGGCTTGGCGCGACAAAGATCACCCCGGCGATGGCCATCAGGATGCGTGACACCATGTTCAACGGCTTCAGCCAATAGCCCACCACCGCCGCCGACAGGGCCACGACCCCGGCGATGCAACTGGTTGCGGTATAGGTGAACTCCCACAGATTGAACCCGGTGGAGGACACGAACAGCAGGACCGGCGCATAGACGAATGCCATGGGCGCGATGACCTTGCCCAGCCCAAGGGCGAAGGCCGACAAGCCGGTTCGGAACGGGTTCGAGTTGGCAATCGCCGCCGCCGCATAGGCGGATGTGCAGACCGGCGGCGTGATCTCGGACACCACGCCGTAATACAGCACGAACAGGTGGCTGGCGATGGGCGGGACGCCAAGCTGGGCCAGCGCGGGCTGCGCGACCGAGACCAGCATGATGTAAAGCGCGGTGGTCGGGATGCCTGCGCCCATCAGGATGCAGACGATGGCGATAAAGACCAGCGAGATGAACAATTGCAGGTCTTCCATCGCGAACAGCTGGAAACTGCCGAACGAGATCATATTGTAGAGATCCGCCGCCAGATTGCCCGCGCCCTGCGTCACCATGAAACCAATGCGGAAACCGATGCCGGTGGTGTTGATCACACCCACCACGATGCCGACAGCGGCAGCGGCGGCCCCCACGGCCAGCGAATATTTCACGCCCAGTTCGACCGCGGCCAGCATCTCGGGCACTTCGATCCGTTTCTGGGGGTTGAGGGTCGCGATCAGCGACAGTCCGCAAAGAATGGCCGTCATGGTCAGGTCGAACCCGCCATCCGAGAATTTCCATAGCACAAAGGCCAGAAACGCCGCCGCGTAGATCAGTGTCGGAGGGTGTCTCAGCCGCGACATGCCCGCAATCACCGCCAGCGATATGCCGCAGAAGGCGGACATGAACGGCGTGTAGCCTGTAAACAGCACGACCAGCAGGCCGATCAACGGCACGATATTGGCCCAGCCCTCGGCCCAGACGGCCTTGATCTGCGGCAGTTGCTCTTTCGCCAAGCCTTTCAGGTTCAGCTTGCGCGCCATCAGGTGCACCACGGCAAAGACGCCGACATAATGCAGGATCGCCGGAAAGATCGCGGCGATGACAATGGTCGTGTAAGGGACCTCAAGGAACTCGGCCATGATGAAGGCAGCGGCCCCCATGATCGGCGGGGTGATCTGACCCCCAGCCGAGGACGCGGCCTCGACCCCGCCTGCAAAATGGCCGGGGTATCCAAGGCGCTTCATGTTGGGAATGGTCAGCGCGCCGGTTGATACGGTGTTGGCCACCGAAGACCCCGAGATCGTGCCGAAAAACGCCGAGGATACCACCGACACCTTGGCCGGACCGCCGGTATAACGGCCCGCCAAAATGGTTGCGTTGTCGATGAAAAGCTGCCCCAACCCGGTGCGCTGTGCGATGACGCCGAACAGGACAAAGTGGAAGACGATGGTCGAAACCACCCACAGCGTGACGCCATAGATGCCTTCCTGCGGGAAATACATCGACGACACGAAGGTTTTGAAATTCACACCGGGATGTTGCAGCAAGCCTGGGAAATACGGCCCCAGCAGCGCGTATGAGATAAACACACAGATGATCAGCGGCAGCACCCAGCCCAAGGTTCGGCGGGCGATGTCCAGCACCAGCAGGATGATGACGACGCCAAGGAACACGTCATAGCCGTTCGGGTTGCCCATGCGAAAGGTCTGTTCCTCGATCCCCACAAACGGGATGCCGCGCCAGGCAACGCCCACATAAAGCGCGGCGACGATGCCGAACCCCATGAAAACCAGATCATAAAGGGGGATATTGCCGATCCGAAAGCGGCTGATCTTGAGGGCATAAAGGCTTTTGGCCCCGACAATCGGAATGGTGGCGTAGACCAGAATGAACAGCAGCGCCAGATAGATGCCCATATGCCAGTGATCGGCGGGCAGGCCGAAGCCTGCGGTGAAAAATTCATAAAACGCAAAGATCAGGGCAACGACGCGCAGTACCTTGCCCATGGCGGGCGTGACCTGCCGGACGGCGGCACCTTCGTCGAACTGTTCCTCGATGGCCGCCAGTTCCTCGGCCGTCAGTTCGTGGTCATCAAGTTTCTGGGTCTCGGACATGATGGCCCCCTGATTTCGCATAATTCCAGAATGCGGTGCCCCGCATAAGGGGCACCGGCGACAGGTTTCAGTCGGTTGCGATTATTGAAGCAGACCGGCTTCTTTATAGAACTTCTCGGCGCCCGGATGCAGCGGAACACCCAAAGCCTCGACACCGTCCAGCGCGGTTTCAGCCGTGATCTGCTTGCCCTTGGCGTGGCCATTGTCCAGCAGCTTGCGGGTGTTGTCGTTCCACAGCGCCTTGGTCAGGCCATAGACCAGTTCGTCGGACAATTCCGAGGACACAACCAGCATCGCGCTGACCGCAGGGGTCTTGGTCTCACCGTCGATGCCTTCATAAACGCCACCCGGAATGGTCGAGGGGATATAGGCCGGGATGATCTCATTGATCTTGGCCATATCCTCGTCGGTGAAGGAATGCAGGTTCATCCCCTTGGTCGAGGACAGCTGCACCATCGCGGCAACCGGCCAGCCTGCGGCGTAGAAATAGGCGTCAAGCTGACCATCGGCCAGACGCTCGGCGCTTTGGCTGTTGTTCAGCTCGGCCTCGTCCATGTTGTCGCGATTGACGCCCCAGGCGTCCAGCATCTGCAACACGGCAACCTGCGTGCCGGAACCGGCCTGCGCGATACCCACGCGCTTGCCTTCCAGATCGCTCAGATCGTTGATCGTTTGACCGGCTGGCAGCACCAGATGCAGGTCCTCGGGGAACAGGTTTGCGACGATGCGCAGGTTGGGGTGGGGCTTGCCTTCGAACTTACCCTCGCCCAGATACATCGAGCGGGTCACGTCGGCTGCGGCCAGACCGGCCTCAAGCTCGCCATTCTGGACGGCGGCGTTGTTGAACACCGACGCTGTCGTGGATTGCGCGATGGCAATCAGACCGGGCACGCCGCATTGGCCGCCTTCCTCGCAGGGGCGCGAGCCCGGAGGGGCAGAGATACCGTTTGCGATGGTGCCACCAATGGGGAAATAGGTTCCACCGGCCCCGCCGGTGCCGATACGGAAAAAGGTCGGATCCTGCGCCAGCGCTGGGGCGGCCAGCGCGCCAGCCAAAGCCAGACCTGTCAGGCATTTCACGAGTTTCATCGTCGTCTCCGTTGTTGGTTCGTGGGATTCGGTTTGACCGAACCTCGATCCCAAAAGCGTAAAGACAAATGGCATAAATACAAATTTGTTATATTTCACAAAACTAAAGTTTGGCTTATACGACAGGAATGAACCTGACGCAGCTCACAGTCTTTCGCGAGGTGATGGAAACCGGCTCCATCTCTCAGACCGCCAGAAAACTGAACCGCACCCAGCCCGCGATCAGCCTGGCCCTGAAGAATCTGGAACAAACCCTTGGCCTGACCTTGTTCGAGCGTAAGGGCAGGCGGCTGGTTCCGGTTCCCGAGGCGCACTACCTGCTGGCCGAAACCACCGGCATTCTGGACCGTCTCGCCGCAATCTCCAGCACGATGGAGGGGTTGATCAAGGGCCATTCCGGTAGCCTGAACATCGCCACGATGCCGGGGCCTTCGGCCTTTCTGTTCCCGCGTTTCATCAGCCAGTCGGTCGGAGAAAACCCGGAGATCCGCATCACGCTGTCCACCCGCAGTTCTCCCCAGATCATAGAGCTTGCCGGGACGCAGAATATCGACTTTGGCTTTGCCGATTTCGAACACGCGACTGGGAAAGAGCCGCAATATTCAGCCGAGCTGATCCGGGCCGATTGTTTCTGTGCCATTGACCGGGACAACCCGCTGGCTGCGCGCGGCAGTATCTCGATCTCGGACCTCGACGGGGTTCCGATGGGTGGGCTGCACGCAACGCACCCGTTCCAGCACAAGATTCGCAGCAAGTTTCAGGAGGTATCAGCCCGCTACAACTCGACAGTGACCTGCCAGTATTTTCTGCCCCTTATCCCGTTTGTAAGCTCGGGCCAATGCTGCACAATCGTGGACCCTTTGACCGTCGCGACGGAACAGGAACTGGGCCTGTCTGCCGGAAAGGTTGTGTTCCTGCCGTTCGCAAACCCCCTTCGGTATGAATACGCAATTCTGGAACCGGAACACCGCCCGCCGTCGCAACTGGCCCTGAAGATCAAGGCAGGTTGGAAAGCCGAAGTTATCAGAATGCTTGACGACGTGGGGGCCAAGCCAACTGCCAAAATGATTTCTGAGCAGAGTGGCGAATGAAGTCGCCAGCTTTTCAAGCTTAGTAAATCAAGTTCAGCATCAACATCGAAACCACCAAAAACAGTATCGTCATCACGCCGCCGGATCGCACAAAGTCAATGACCTTGTAGCCGGCAGGCCCCATGATCAGGGCGTTCACTTGGTGCGTCGGAATGATGAAGCTGTTTGAGGTGGAAATGGCCACCGTAAGGGCGAAAACAGCCGGGTTTCCTCCGGCGGCAACTGCAATGGACACGGCCAGCGGCACAAGCAATACGGTGGCCCCGACATTTGACATCACAAGCGAAAACGCTGTGGCCAGTATCGCGACACCGGCCTGCAGCGCCCAGATCGGCCAGCCATTCAAAAGAACCATGATCTGTTGGGCGATCCACGCCGCCGTGCCGGTATTTTGCACCGCCTGACCCAAGGGGATCAGACAGGCCAGCAGGAAAACGGTGTTCCATCCCACGGCGCGATACGCCTCATCCACGCTCAGCACGCGGGTCAGCATCATTCCGGCGGCACCGGTCAGCAGGCACAGCGACAGCCGCACGTCGGTGAACAAAATCAACGACAGGGAAATCGCAAAGAAGGCCAGCGCCCAGCCAACCTTTTGCGGGCGCAACTCTTCCTGAGGGAAATCGGATGTGACCACGACAAAGTCAGGATCCTGCGTGATCCGCATCAGGTTGTCCCATCTGGTATGTGCCACCAGCATGTCACCTGCTTTGAAGGTTTCGAGACCGATCTGCGTGGACTCGTGCGTGTCCGTTTCGACATGGCTGAGTGTCTCTTCGCCCCGGTGGATGGCCAGCAGGGACATTCCGTAGGTCTTGCGGAACAACAACTCGCGGGGGCATTTCCCGATCAGTTTGCTGTCGGGTGTCACGACCACTTCGGCAATACCGGCATTTGTGGGTGCGAATTCTTCGACGAAAATGTCCAACTCGGGCAGGACCTTCAGTCCAAACTTCTGGGCAAATTCCTCTACCACCCAGCGGCGCCCGATGATGGCCAACCGACATGGCGCGGCAATTTCGGCCGTCAGAACCTGCACCATCGATGTTTTGCCGCGATAGAAGGTCGAGATGATATACAGGTGGTTTTCGTGGTTGATGTCAGCCAACACCTGACCGACTAAGGGGCTGTCTGCGGGGACCACAACCTCGAAAACATCTGCTTTCAGGCCGTAGACCCGTTGCAGATATTCCTGCGTGCCTTGGCTGGTGCCGGTATTGTCGGATCCGGTGTCGCCGGGCAGTACCCATCGGCCAAGCAGTAGAAAATACGCGATCCCGGTCAGGATCAGCGCCGCGCCAATCGGAGTGACCGAGAACAGGCCAAACGGCTGAATTTTCTGATCGTCCGGCAGCCCCTCATTCGCGGTCACAACCAGATCGTTCAGCAAAATCAGCGGCGATGACCCGACCATTGTCATCGTGCCGCCCAAGATGGCGCAAAAGCCCATCGGCATCAGCAGACGCGAAAGCGGTATACCAGACCGTGAGGATATGCGGCTGACCACAGGAAGGAACAGCGCCGCCGCGCCCACGTTTTGCATGAAGGATGAGATGACGCCGACCGTGCCCGAAACGATTGGCAACACCCGGTTTTCAGCAGTACCGCCGTATTTCAGAATGACAGCCGCGACCTTGTTCATGATGCCGGTCTTGTCCAACCCGGCACCCACGATCATAACCGCGATGATCGAGATTACGGCGTTTGACGCAAACCCATCGAAAAGGTGAGAGACATCCGCCAGGTTCTCAAGACCCGGCGCATAGCTCAGCAGGCCGACCAGAACGAGCACCAATATGGCCGAAAGATCAATCCTGACGATTTCTGAAACAAACAGGAACACGGTAAACGCCAACAGCGCGCAAACGACTCCCATCTCGAACGTAAAAACAACCTGTTCCACAGAGTTCTCGGTAACTTTGTCTTCTTTTCGTTTTAAGTGAACACCTAAACGATCATGATGGCCTTGTCATGTTGTTTCGATTTCACGGGCGATAACGTAATTTAATTTCAAGCCGGGTTGGGTTGCTGGTCGTGCAAGCTAACCGGTCACGAGGTAGTCCAGCAAAATGCCGTTAAAAAGCGCGGGCTTCTCCATATGTACCGCATGCGCGCATCCAGGGATCACGGACAGGCTGGCGTTGGGAATACTGGACCAAAGCAGATGCGTCTGGTCCCACGAATAGGTTCGGTCCCGGTCGCCACAGATTACCAGCGTCTCCTGTTGCAGGTCTTGCAGGTGTTCTGCTCCGGACCAATTTTGCATTGCATCCAGACCGGCGAGAATGGAGTCTTTCGTGGCCATTCGGGCAACGGTTTCGCAATCCTTGAAATGGGGCGCGGCCTCGGTTTCCCAAAACCACGTTGCCGCGATCCGGCTTGCGGTGGCTGCGACGCCGTCCTGTTCAACGCGGGCTTTGCTTTCGTCGATGGTTTCAAACCGTCCGGGCAGGACGCCAATTGCACCGGTCGCGTACAGGATCAGCTTCTGCACGCCGCTTGGATCAGCGCGAGCGATCTCTTGCACCACCATACCGCCCATCGAGTGGCCCAGAAGGTGGTACCTGTCTGTACCGCGCGCGTGCAGATGCGCGATCACCCAGTCGGCCAGACCATCGATGCGGTCTATCGCGGGAAGATGTGCGTTCTTGCCAAAGCCGGGCAGGTCAAGGGCGACGACCTCGAAATGGTCTGAAAGGGCCTTGTATTGCAAGTTCCACTGCGGGCTGCCGCCCATCAGGCCGTGCACCAGAACAAGGGGCGTCACTTGCGCTGGCCCTGAACAATGCGATCCAGGATCATGGCGCAGAACAGGATGGCGAACCCTGCAAGGATACCTTGTCCGACATTGGCATATTGCAGGGCCTCCAGAACATCCTCACCCAACCCCTTGGCGCCGATCAGCGAGGCGACAACCACCATCGCCAGTGACAGCATGATGGTCTGGTTGATCCCCGCCCGGATCGACGGGCTGGCCAATGGCAGATCGACCTTGGTCAGCAGATACCATTTGTTGGCCCCAAAGCTGATCGCCGCCTCGCGCACGCTTTCGGGGACGCCGCGCAGACCAAGAACGGTCAGGCGTACCACCGGGGTGCCGCCAAAAATCATCGTTGTGACGACGGCAGCGGGTTTGCCTGTTCCGAAGAACGCAATCACCGGTATCATGAACACGAAGGCGGGCATCGTTTGCATGAAATCCATGATCGGTTGAATAAACGCATAGAACCGGGGACGGCGTGCCGCGAACATGCCTAGTGGGATTCCGATGACGATGGACAGACATGCCGCCGTTCCAAGCAAAGCAAGCGTTGTCATGGCTTTTTCCCAAAACCCAAGCAGGCCCATATAGGCCAGAAACGCTCCGGAATAGATCGCCATTCGCACACCGGCCGTCAGCCAGGTCAGCAAAATGATCAGCGACGCAATCACGATCCACGGGGTGCTGACAAAAACCAGCTCCAGCGCGTCCAGCACCAGACGGATGGCATAGGTGATCCCATCGAACAGCGCCTCACCATTCAGAACGGCCCAATTGAAGAATGCCTCGACCCCGTCGATGCTGAGCAGTCGGAATTCCGGGTCCGTCGGAAAATCGCTGAGGATCGTGAAACGCCCCGGAAAGCTGTAGTTGATCATGGCGACCGTCACGATCAGAACCATGAACACCGCGCTGAACACGATCTGGGATACAGGCATCCCGGACCGGATCGACCGGTCCGACAGCCATTCGGAAAACCGAGCTTCGAGCGCCCAGTTGGCCATCACCGACTGCGCCGCCTTGGCGATGATCAAGATGACAAGGCCAGTCAGGGCGATGGTTGGGCCTTGCTCTGCCAGCGCCTCGGCCTCGGCGCGAATGCCGCCGATGTTCGCCTCTAGCCCATCCACCGCGCGCTGGAACGCGTCCACCCTGTCCGAGCCCGCCTCGATTGCCGCCGCAAGCTGTTGTTTGCGTAACTCTAAGGTGCCCTCGATAGACGCGATCCGGGCCATGGCGTCCGAGGCGAGATCTCCGAACAGGCCACGGGCGATCTGGACAAAGCCTATCGCCTCGATGATCAGAAAGCACAGCGCCCAGGACCACAAGCCGCGCGCACCAAACCAGATCGGCCCGAAGAGGCCCGCGAAAAAGTTGAAGGTCGGCGTAAACCGTGCCGAGGCACCGACCTTGTCGAAATTGGCGATGTAATAGTCGGGATGCGTGCGAACAAAGGTGCGAATGTTCTCTTTGCGCTCTTCCGCATAGGCCAGCGCGGCCTCGCTTTCGGTGTCTTCCAGCGGATTGATATTTTCGTCCCTCATGACACCTCGGTCCCTTCGATAACGGTACGTAGCAGGTCGGCGCGGGTGATGACGCCAATATCGGCACCCGCGTCGGCCACGACGATGGGATTTTCATCATCAATGGCCAGATTGATCAGATTGCTAAGCGTCTCATCGCTGCTGACGCGGTGCAGATCGGCGGGCAGGGGGCCGTTCCGGGACGTCCAGTCTTCAATCGGGCGCATGACGACCTTGGCATGCACCACTTTCAGACGCGATATCCCGGCGACAAAGTCGGCGACATAGTCATCCTGGGGATGCATGACGATATCTTCGGCCGTGCCCATCTGCACAACCTTGCCGTCGCGCATGATGGCGATACGATCCCCGATCCGAACGGCTTCATCCAGATCGTGGGTGATGAACACGGTCGTCTTTTTGAGGATTTTCGACAGTCGGATGAATTCATCCTGCAATTGCCGCCGGATCAGCGGGTCAAGGGCCGAGAACGGCTCGTCCATCAGCAAAACATCCGGATTGGCCGCCAGCGCCCGTGCAAGGCCGACGCGTTGCTGCATCCCGCCGGACAGTTCATGGGCGAATTTGGCCCCCCAGGCCCCCAGCTCGACGATATCCAGTATGGCCGCCGCCTGACGCATCCGTTCATTCTTGGCGACCTGTCTGATCTCTAGCGGCATCGCCACGTTGTCCAGAACGGAGCGGTGCGGCATCAGCGCGAAGTTCTGGAACACCATACCGATCTTCTGGTTGCGAAAGTGCTGCAGGTCTTTCGTGCCCAACGCCATCACATCGGTGCCTTCGATCTCGATCTTGCCCGCGGTGGGTTCCAGCAAACGGTTGAAATGGCGCACAAGGGTCGACTTGCCGCTGCCCGACAGGCCCATAATGCAAAAGATTTCACCCCGGTTCACCGACAGGCTGACATCCGCAACACCGACAACGCAGTTATACTCGGCCAGTACCTCGGCCTTGCTCAGGTTGCGCTCGCGAACAGCTTGCAGTGCGGCCTGTGGTTTAGCCCCGAAAATCTTCCAGACATTCGAAATCTCGATGACGGTTTCTGCGTTCATTTTTGCGCCACTGTTTGAAGAGATCAGGTCCGGTACCAGCCGAAACCGGTACCGGCAGTTCAGTTGGGCGGTTACAGCCCCAGCATCGAGTCGACGCGGTCCGAGTTCTCATTGACCCAGTCCTTCGCAACATCAGCCGGTTCGCGACCATTGGCGCTGATTTCAAAGGCCAGACCGCTGACATCATCGGCGGTCAGGGCAAAGTTGGCAAAAAACTCGGCAATGGCGGGCGAGCGGTCCGCCAGCGAGTTCGACCAAGCAATCTGAACCTGCTTCAGGGCGTCTTTCGTTGCCACATTGGATTTTTCGTACCAGTCGGCATCGTCGGACGGTTGGATCATCACGTATTTAGCAGGGTCATAGGTGGGTTCCGTCAGCATCTCGACATCAAACATGAACCACACCGCATGCGGTTTGTAGCAATAGAACGCATATCCTTCGCCCTTGGCGATCGAGTCCTTGATGCGTGCGGTCTTGACGCTTTCTTCGGCCCGGATCGGTTCGATGAAGTCCAATAGGCCATAGTCGCGCACCTTGACCTCGTTGACATTTGCCGACGCCCAGCCGGGCGCGCCAATCCACATCTCGCCCTTGCCATTGCCATCACTGTCCATCAGCGCGGCCACATCCGGGCGACCCAGATCTGCGATGTCGGTAATGTTGTTGGCCTGACCGAAATCCTTGGACACGCAGAACCCCTGGTTCCCTTCGTATGGATTTGATGACAGCGTCACTGTGCCTGCCTCATCCACATATTTCTTGGTAAAGCTCTCCTGGTTCGGCAGCCAGACGTCCGGATGAACATCGATGTCACCCTTGCCCTGATCCATCGCCTGAAAGATCGTGGCGTTATTGCCAGGAACATATTCGACCGTCCCGCCAATGCGGGTGGCGACGATCTCGCCCAGCACATAGGCGATGGCCTGAGCACCAGTCCAGGACGGCACGCCGATCTTGACGTCTTCGGCATAAGCGGTCGCCCCAAACGTGGTCAGCAGCGCCGCGCCGATGAGGGTTTTTTTCAGTGACATAGTGATCTCTCCTTGTTGGTCGCTTTTTGTTTTGTTCTTGTTTTTATGGTGTGTAACCGGGCAGTCCGAAGGCATCGGAATACCCAAACAGGGCCGCGCTTCCACCAGTGTGCAGAAACACGACATTGCTCATGCCGTCGAAATAACCCTTGCGGATCTGATCGATCAGCCCGTCGAGGCCCTTGCCTGAATATACCGGATCGAACAGCAGCCCTTCGGTGTGGGCCAACAGCTTGACCGCCCGGATCATCCCGTCGGTCGGCAGCCCATAGCCGGGGCCCACATAATCGCAATTCGCGCGCACTTCTGAGCGGGCGATCTGCGCGTCCAGTTCCAGATGCGCTGCGGTTTTGGTCGCCAGTTCAAACACCATCTGTTCCTGCTTGTCCTGCGGAGCCCGAACGCCAATGCCCAGAAGATGCGTGGTGCTTTTGATTGCCGCCAGCCCGGCCACAAGCCCGGCCTGGGTCCCGGAACTGCCGGTCGCATGAACCAGCGCATCAATCGACAATCCCATTCTGGCGGCCTGTTCGGTCAATTCACGGGCGCAATTGACATAGCCAAGCGCGCCGATGGCGTTCGAGCCCCCTCCGGGAATGATGTAAGGCTTCTTGCCCTCGCTCCGCAGGTGATCGGCCAACCTGTCCATTTCGGAATTCATGTCTGCACCGCCGTCGCGTTTGGACACCGAGGCCCCGTGCAGGCGGTCCAGCAGCACGTTTCCGTTCATGATGTAGTTCTGATCCTCGGACCCGGTGCGATCTTCCAGCAGTATGTGACATTCCAACCCCAGTTTGGCCGCAGCAGCAGCAGTCTGGCGGGCGTGATTGGATTGCGTAGCGCCCTGGGTAATGATCGTGTCCGCGCCCTTTTCAACGGCGTCCGCCATCAAAAATTCAAGCTTCCGGGTCTTGTTTCCGCCGGTCGACAGGCCGGTACAATCGTCCCGTTTGACCCAAAGGCGCGGGCCGCCCAGCACCTCGCTAAGCCTGTCCATCGGTTCCAGAGGTGTCGGAAGATGCCCGAAGGAAACCCGTGGAAACCGGGCCAGACTGATCGACAGCTCCTTGCACAGGCTAAAGGTTAGGTCTGCGGTTTCGCCCGCAGTATTCTCCGAGATTTCTGCCGACTCTGCCATGCTCTGAGGTCCTTACCATTGGGATTTCTCAAAGCGTTTCCTATCAAATCGAAGAAAAACAGTGCTTTTTTGTACGGCCACTCATACTTTTGCTTTGGCTAGGGGTGCGCTTTTTATGGATACACAATGGTTAGAGGACATTCTTGTTCTGCTGGAAGAGGGCAATCTAAGCCGGGCTGCCGCGCGCCGACATATCACCCAGCCCGCGTTTTCCAGGCGTATCCGGTCCTTCGAAGACTGGCTGGGCGTCACCATACTGGACCGCAAAACCAACCGGGTCGAGATCAGCGCCGCGCTGATTTCAAACGAACCCGAGATACGTGCGCTTCTGGTCCAGCTTCGCGAGCTACGCACAAAAATTGCCCATCATGACCCCAAGGCGACCACCGTCAGGATCGCGGCACAACATGCGCAGGTGTTTTCCCGGTTCCCGGACATGGCTCTGAAGGCCCGGTCGCACCTGCCGGGCGTCAGGTTCCGTCTGCATGCCGCTAACCTAAGCGACTGCGTCAGCATGTTCCTGCGCAAGGATGCCAGCATGCTGCTGTGCTACGAGTCCGATCTGGCCGAGCCGTTGGAGTTCGGGTCGGGCGTATTGCGCGGAATATGGGGGCGGGATTATCTGATCCCTGTAGTGGGCGGGGCCCTTCGGTTTGCGGTGAAAGACGTGGGCGACATTTCCGACACTGCGCCGGCAATCGTCTATCCGGACAACAGCTATTTCGGGCAGGTTCTGCGCCGAAAGGAACGCCGGTTCGGGACGGCTGGGTACAGCACCA
Organism: Ruegeria sp. AP12; assembly: GCF_056540025.1. Classification (NCBI taxonomy): domain Bacteria; kingdom Pseudomonadati; phylum Pseudomonadota; class Alphaproteobacteria; order Rhodobacterales; family Roseobacteraceae; genus Ruegeria; species Ruegeria sp. AP12. Next base: position 1,436,985 of record NZ_JBQFVZ010000001.1, on the reverse strand, counting down.
ACCCGATTTGCGAGACGGCGTTTTCGACCGGTATTCTCGAGATGGTCCGCAAGGGCCTTGGGGTCGGTTGGCTGCCCTTCAGCATGGTGCACAGCGAATTGCAAAGCGGCGAGGTGATCTCGCTGGCGAATGCGTTGGGGCGTGAGCCCATGGACATCGCGATCTACGCGGACCGCACGGAATCAGCTGCTGCCGAATTGTTCGGGATCTGGAGCAACCAGGGGTCGAAGGCGCGACACCGCTGACCGCCAATCAAGGTGCGGAATCCCCCAACTGTCAAAGTCACGGATTTTGTGATATGCACAAACAATAGTTTGATTATTGTTATCCCACTGTCTTTAAGGACATTTTCGATGTTCGAAAGAATTCTGGACTCTCTGCTCGGCAGATTTGCCTCTATTTCTCAAAGATTTAGAGTTTGGCACGCTTGGCCGTTTTTGCCTGCGTTGGCGATTATTCTGGGCCACCGTGTCAACCTGCGGCACAACAACCTGATCGATACCGAAACCGCGCCGTTGGATGGCGAACGGCCCGAGGATTTTGACATTATCGGATGGCGCACCGCGGACGGGCAATTCAACGACCTTTCGCAGCCCCGCATGGGCGCGACGGGCACCCGGTTCGGACGCAATGTCGCGCTGAGGGACACCTATCCGCCCAGCGACGCGGATCTGATGGATCCAAGCCCCAGACTGGTCAGCGAAAAGCTTCTCAAGCGGCATGAATTTGTACCCGTTCCACATCTGAACGTGCTGGCGGCTGCCTGGATTCAGTTCATGGTGCATGACTGGCTCAGCCACGGTCCCAACGATCCGGATGCCGAGCCGTTGGACGTGCCGCTACCCGAAGGTGACGACTGGCCGGGCGGCAAGATGACCGTACGGCGCACGATGCCCGACAAACAGGTGACGGATGCTGATGCCAACCGTCCACCTACCTTCCGCAATGTCGAAACCAGTTGGTGGGATGGATCGCAAATCTATGGCTCGACCGAGGAACGTCTGCGTTACGTCCGCACCGCCAAACTGAAGGGCCGGCCCAAATCGGCCGAAATTGCTTTGGACGATGGTCTTTTACCCGTCGACAAAAAGGCCAAGCGCGAAGGTCAGGAACTGGCAGGTGTCAACGGCAACTGGTGGACCGGGCTGTCGGTGCTGCACACTCTGTTCGCGCGCGAGCATAATTCCATCGTGGCGCGGTTGCGCATTGATCATCCGGATGAAAGCGAAGACTGGCTGTTTCACAAGGCGCGGTTGGTGAACTCGGCGCTGATGGCCAAGATCCACACCGTAGAATGGACGCCCGCGCTGATGGACAGCCCCGAAGGCCGCATGGCGATGCGTGGCAACTATTGGGGCCTGATGGGCGAAACCGTGTTCAACGCGGTGGGTCGGGTCTCGGACAGCGAGGTGATGTCGGGCATTCCCGGCTCTCCGCGGGATCATCATGGCAGCCCCTATGCGATGACCGAGGAGTTCGGCTCGGTCTACCGGCTGCACTCGCTGATGCCGGACGCATATGAATTCCGCAGCCATTCCGACAACGCGCATCTGCACAGCGCCGGGCTGACCGAAGTGTCAGGTCCGGGCGCACGCAAGCTGTATGACAATCTGAGTTTCGACGACGTGCTGTATTCTCTGGCGACCGAAAATCCGGGTGCCTTGGTGCTGAACAACTTCCCCGAAACCCTGCGCCGTCTGGACAAGAAGGTTGAGGCGAATGTGTTCCTCGACCTCGCCGCAGTTGACGTCCTGCGTGACCGCGAGCGGGGCGTGCCGCGCTATGCCGATTTCCGGGCCGCCATCGGCGCGACGCGGCCTGAAACTTTTGAAGACATCACCGATGACCCCGATTGGCAGTCCGCGCTGCAGGAGGTCTATGGCACCGTCGAAAAGGTCGATCTGCTGGTCGGGACACTGGCCGAGGCGAAGTCGAAAAACCAGCCGCCGCGCTTTGGCTTTTCGGACACGGCGTTTCGTATCTTCATCCTCATGGCCTCGCGCAGGCTGAAAAGCGACCGCTTCTATACCGATGATTTCCGACCGGAAATTTACACAGAGGCCGGGTTCCGATGGGTTGCCGAAAACGGATTTTCCGATGTGGTGCGTCGCCATTGCCCGGACCTTGCCGAAGCTCTGGTCGATGCCCGCAACCCGTTTTTCCCCTGGCGGATCGCGGGGGGCTGAGGCATGGCCCGTCACATTCGCATCCCACTGCTTGCCGATCTGATCCTGACCGATGACGCGGATGAGATCGGACAGCTTGCCGACCACGCCGCGCTGGATCGCGGGTTTCGCCCGCGGGGGCCGCTGATCAACCGGATACTGGCGCACCGCGTCAGATCGGCGTTGTCGCTTGGTGGCAATCCGCTGCCCAGCGCGATGATGCGGGACGACCCCGAAAGGCGTCGGATGTCTCAGGACATCGCCGATATGTTCGCGCCGGGCAATTGGGATTCCGACACGCTGACTCAGATGGTGGGCTATGTGCGGGGCGATCTGAGCAGGCCCGTGGGTGAGCTTGCGCAGCAGATCACGGGCCGGGTGTTTGATCCGACCTATGCGGCAAGCGCCGAAACCTGGGATGCGGCCAAAGCGATCGAGACACATCTGCAAACGTTTAACCCCCTTCGGCGCCTCATCGCCTTTCTGTCCGGCGCATTGCGGGACGGTCAAGGTGTGTTGGGTCAGGCCGCGAAGGGCGACAAGGGCGCTGTCCACGGCACCGGGATCGCGGTGCATAATCTGGCGCTCAGCCTGGAACGGTTGCAAGCGGCATGGGCCGATCAGCGGCTGCGCGCCCACCTTACCCCGGAACAGGCGGCTTTGCGCGTGATTGCCGCGCCGCGCACCGTGATGCGGGCCGGAAAGCGCCATGGCGACACGATCGGCGGGCGCGTGCGGCCAGTCACCTTGGTCGCCATGAACACGCGCAGGGCGGCGGGCGCAGGCATGGACGCCGATCTGGCCTTTCTGGGATCAAGTTGGAGCCGCTGCCCGGCCCAGCACTGGGTCATGGCGTTGCTGGCAGAAATCTGGAAACAGGCGGGAGAAACCGGATGAGCGACGATATCATCTTCACTCCGCTCAAGTTCCGCAACCTTGAGGTCAAGAACCGGGTCTTCCGGTCGAATATCTCGGGTCGCTTCGACGCCGAAAACGGGGCGCTGACGCAGACGCGGATCAACTGGGAATGCAAGTTTGCGCGGGGCGGGGTAGGGGCCGTGATCTCATCTTATGTGCCCGTGCGCATGGATGGCCGTATCATCGCCGGGTACGCCACCATTCATACGGATGAGTTCATTCCTCTGTGGCAAAAGCTGGGTGAGGCGGTCCGCGCCAACGGATCCAAATACATCCTTCAACTGTCGCATTCCGGTCGCCAGATGGATTTGCCCGGCATCCACAATCAGCACCGCCCGACCCCAAGCCCCACCAACGCGTACGAAACCCTGCACGGCTTCCCAACCCGCGCCATGAGCACGCATGAAGTGGGCGAAATGGTCGAAGATTTCGCCCAGGCCGCATGGCGCGCGCGTGAGGCCGGGCTGGATGGGATCGAATTGCACGCCGCCAACGGCTATCTGTTCACCCAGTTCCTGAGTTCCGCGATCAATGACCGGACCGACCATTACGGCGGCTCCCTGCGCAACCGCGCGCGGTTCCTGCTTGAGGTGATCGACGCCATTCGCGCCAAGGTTGGGCGCGAGTTCCACTTGCAAGTCAAACTCTCTGCCGTGGACCACAACAACGTCCTGCCGTGGGAAGGCAAGGGCAACACCCTGTCCGACACGGTGCAGGTCGCGCAATGGTGCGAGGCTGCGGGGGTGGATGCCCTACACGTCTCGACCGGCTCGCTGTTTCCGCATCCAATGAACCCACCGGGGGACCTGCCGCTTGAGGTTCTGGCCGTTACTTACGACGCGATGATTGCATCGGGCGTCAACGGGTTCAGAAACTACCTGTTCTTCCGCTTCCCCCTGCTGCGCCCGCTATTCCTGCGGCTTTGGTTCCGGCTGAAAAAAGGCCGCGAGGATGAAGGTATCAGCCTGGAAGAATGCCGTGCGATCAAACAGGCGGTGACCATTCCTGTGATCAACACCGGCGGCTATCAGAACGCGCGGGTTGTGCGTGATGCCATCACCTCGGGCGGCTGCGACGGGGTGTCCATCGCGCGGGCTCTGGTTGCCAATAATGATCTGGTCAAGCATTGGGCCGCAGGTGAAGATGAGCCGCCAAAACCTTGCACACGCTGCAATAAATGCCTGTGCAATGCGCCGAAACATCCGATGGGTTGCTATGAGGAGGACCGGTTCGAAAGCCGCGAATCGATGATCGACGAGCTGATGTCGATCTACGAAACCAAGCCGATCCTTCAAATCCCGACCCCTGACAGGGAGGCGGCAGAATGAGGAACCAGTCTGTCACCTTTGTTGAAGAGGCCTTGAAACAACGCCGCCGCCGACGGTTGCCGTTGACCATTCTTGTGGCGCTGATGGCTCTGGTTGGCCTGCTGGCCCTGATCGTGGTCCTGTGGTTGCTTCTGGCCTGGCTGCGCGGCGGGCCTGAGCATTTCCGCGACGACGAACAACACTTCCTGCACGGCTCTATCGGTTCGGAAACCTCCAGCGGATTGCCGTATGAGGTCTGGCAGGCGCTGCCCTATCTCTTCCCCGAAGCCTTTGAGGGCAAGACGACCTACGAGGCGTTTGGGTTCCTGTATCAGGAGGATGAGAAAGGTCGCACTGACCTGCCAATTGGCATTTCCCGCCGCGATCAGTTGGGCATCACCTTGGTCTGGTTCAACTGCGCCGTCTGTCACGCTGGCACCTATCGCGAAACGGCTGAGGCCGAGGCGGTGATCGTGCCCGGAATGCCGTCGAACAACCTGCAATTTCATGCGTTTATCGAGTTCCTGCTGGACGCTTCGACCAGTCCGAAACTGGCCGCCGAACCGCTGTTCGACGCCATCGAACAAAGCGGCAATGGCCTTGGACCCGTCAAGCGGCTGTTCTGGCGCATTGCAGTTGTCCCCCGCATTCGCGAGGAATTGCTGGCGACCCGCGCCGCTTTGCAGCCCCTGCTGGCGCGCCAACCGGATTGGGGCACTGGGCGCGTGGACACGTTCAACCCCTACAAGGTGCTGGAATTCGACATGAACGGAGATGCATTGACCCCGCAAGAGGTTATCGGCGCGTCTGATTTTCCCTCCATCTTTCTGCAAGGCCCGCGCGAAGGCATGCGGTTGCACTGGGATGGCAACAACCCCTCGCTGGCCGAACGAAACCTGTCGGCGGCGCTTGGGGCCGGGGTGACAGCGGAAACTGCGGATCATGGCGGGATCGAGCGCGTTGCAGCATGGCTCAGCGATCTGCCGCCGCCTTCGAACCCGATACAGGTGGATGCCGAGGCCGCCGAACGGGGGGCCAACCTTTATGCGACCTTCTGTCTGGAGTGCCACGGGCGTTGGACCGGGACAGAGTACGAGTTCTCGGGCGACAAGCTGGGAACCGTTCAGCCAATCGCGTCCATTGGGACGGATCGCGCGCGGCTGGATAGCTACACAAACGAGTTCCAGCAGCGCCAGGTAACAGAACTGTTTGCGGACACGCCTTACGCGTTCCGGCAGTTCCGCAAAACCGACGGCTACGCAAATATGCCGCTGGATGGGCTTTGGGTGCGCGGCCCGTATCTGCATAACGGATCGGTGCCGACGCTGGCAGATTTACTCAACGCCCCCGCAGATCGCCCCAAAAAATTCCAGCGCAATTCGGATGTAATCGACCCGGTGAATGGCGGGTTCATGTCACCCCCGTGCGAGGATGAAGGTGTCTATTGCTTCGACACATCCCAGCCGGGCAATTCCAACGCGGGCCACGTTTACGGCACGCATCTAAGCCCGAACCAAAAAGCCGATTTACTCGAATACCTGAAAACCTTCTGAACAAGGAGATGAGTAACATGACCGATACGTTATCCATCGGCTGGACCCGCGCCCAGGCCGACAACCGGATCAAATCTCATCGCCGTCTGTTCGGATTTGTGCTGGCGCTTCAAATCGTCATCGGCGCGCTGTTCCTGTTTTGCCCGGCGTTTTCGCTGGGTGTTGTGGGCCTGCCTGCGGGGGCCGAGAACCCCTGGCCCTCGGTCTGGGGGGCGACGCTGATCTTTGTGACCGTCATGCAAATCCCCGGCGCGCTTGATCCGGTGCGTCAGCGTTATCCCAATGTCATTGCCGTGCTGGGGCGGGCGCTGATGGTGGCAACCTTCGTTGCGCATGGGGGGCCGTTCCTATGGTTCGCTGCCTTCGACGCCGTGTTTGGCGTGCTTATTTTCCTTAGTTTTCGCCGACTGGTGATTGCCGAACTGATGACCCGGCCCTGACGATGTTCTTCCCCGGCGGCTGGCGATTGGGTAAGGCTTGTGCTTGATTGGTTTAACTCTCTGACGCCGGCTGGGCAGGCGACGGTCGTGTCTGCCCTGGTCAGCGCGCTGGTCGCTGTTTTTGTCGCCTTTCTAAGCCCATTCAGCGCGCGCCGGTTGGAAAAGCTAAAGGCCATGCTGGCCAAAGACGCGGCGCTTAGTGACGCGCGAACCTCATATGAATTCGAAGCACGCAAGAGACTGTATGATGAGATCGAGCCGCTGTTCTTCCAACTGTTCGAGGCCGCCGAAGGCGGATATTTTCGCGTCGCCAGTTTGGTGCGCACGCAGCGGCAAGGGCATCTGGGCGAAACAGAGGGAAGCTGGCTTGCGACAGAGGGTTACTACCTTCGGTCGACGATCTACCAACTGTTCCTGCCGCTCGTCATATTCAGACTGATTCAGAGGTCCGCGACCTTTGTCGACATCGAACTGGATGAAAACATCCGCGCCCGGTATTTTTTGCTGAAGCTGTCCTATTATGCGTTCACCGACGACTTTGAGCTTGCCGGGCTTGAACCTTCTTTGGCGTATTCTCCTAACGTTCCGGACTGGAAGGAGAAAATCCTTGAAAACCCATCGCAATACCGGCGGCAAGGGCTGGTTATCGGACATCTGGATCGCCTGATAGACGCCATGATCGTTGGTGATGATCAGTCGCAACGAACAGTTGATTATGGTGAGTTTGAAGAGCTTTGTCGTAACGATCAGGAGCTTAAGAAAGTGATGGCCGAGCCCGCAAGACTATTCCGTGGATTTGACTTCACCAACCGGCCCGTTCTGGCCCGAGCCCTTTTGGCCCATGCCTATACCATGCGGCTATTGCTCTACACCTATTCTCGTGCGTCAGATTGCGGTGATCTAGCTGCTGTGTTGAAGACCTTTTGTGATTCAGATGAAGCGTCCGAAGACCTGGATTGGGGGGCAGGCTTTGAACAGGTTTCATTATCGGTGGCCGATTATGTGAAAGAGCGTTTGTCCTGGAGCGGGGCGGACGAGTACGACATCGGCTGATCGTTTGAACCCGAAGGCCCGCTTGCGTGTCACCGTTCATCCTCTGTCGGATCGCATGAGCCCAGACGGCTGAACCTCAGGGGCTTGGGTCGAACCGATTGAAGGCCCGGGCGGCCAGATAGGCCGAACGGCGCATCACCTGATCCAGCGTCACAGTGGTTTCCCCCGAGCGGGGCGAAATCTCTGCAACGTCAAAGGGCCGGTTTGCAGGATCAAGTACGGCGATAAGGGCAACCCTGTCCCGTGGTGCCTCGCCAGCGGCGCGTGTTAGATCGACCGTGTCGAAATGGGCTATACCGGTCTTGCGGCTGAACAATGGGTTTTCGGGGTTCGCCCTGCGCAGGAAGCGAAGGTGAAGACCGGGATCTGGTATCGCAAAATCGCGCTGGGCGTTCGTTCCGGTCACGCCCGCAGAAATTGCGTTGCGTAGATTGTCGCTGACCTCAATGTCGTCAAGCCCAAGGCCGCGCGCGAAACTCAGGTAGAACAAGTTTATCTGAATATCTGCTGCAGGTAAGGGGGTTACGTGCCGATGGTGAACCTGCACAAAAGCGCTGAAGCCATTTGATGCGGTTGCCAGGTTAAGGCTCCGTGCGGCTGCGAAATTGACTTCGTTTGCGTTCAGAAGCACCTCAATCGGCGGAGTGTCGACGAACAGAATATCCGGGCTGTTATGCGTGACCAGAGGGCGGTTGCTGGGATTGGACGGGTCCGTTCGCGGGGCCCAGGCCGGGTCTGGCAGATCGCCGCGCCCGGTATCGAACTCAAAGGTCCGGATATAGCTGCGCCCGACCGAATGCGGGGTGTCGGACACGTCACGTTCCCAAACGCCCAAAGACACAAGGGCCGCGCGCAGATACCGCCGGTCGCCGGACCGGAACAGAGACAGGTCTTCGACCAGCGTCTGGGGCAAGCCGTCCATGATAGGCCGCCAGGTCCAGCTCGGATGCGCCCCGGACTGGTCGATCTGTCCTTCGAAAACACCAACCCGCGTGCCGACCCAGACCACATCCGGGTTGTCTGGGTCCACAAGCACCGCATGGGCCGAGGCAGGGGTGCCGCTGGTGCCGGTTGCCACGTCCGGCTCGGTTGAATGCAGCCCGGTTGGATACCATCGACCGTCGCCGTTATACCACCACAGAGTATCGAAGTTCGGATCCGTGATCAGATCACCATCCCCGTCGCGGCGCGTCCGGCCCGAGGTTGTGACATACAGCGTCGTATCTGTGTGTCTTGCGATGGCAGTCCACGAGGTTCCGGAAAAGTAGGGAAGGTAGTCCAGAAACGGATCAGGCTCATCGCCTTCGGCCTTTTTGTTGCTGGGCCGGTTGCCGCTGATGATGGCGGCCCTGCGCCCGGTCCAGCTGGGGTTGTTTCCCTCGAACGTGAATATCCGGACCGTGCGTTCGCACAGCACCGCGATGCTGGTGCCTTCAAAATCGGGCGGTTCGCCCTCGACCAGTGCATCCAATGCGACGACCTTGTCGCTGAGGGTTTCAAAACGGAGCTGGTCGCGAAAGACGCGGTTCCGCGAATCCCGGCCTGGCTCGGTGGTGCTGCGGGCCGAATGGGGATCGGTGGCAGATGGAAGTGTCACCCAACTCATCCAATCCGTTCGCAGGCGATGCCCGTACCAGTCGTTGGTCATCCAGATCCGGTCGGTCCCTATGAACACCCGTGCTGTGTCGTCTGTTTCCCCCGGCAGGACCAGCGGGTTGGAGTAGAAACTGGCCCGGCCGTTTTCTGCCTTTTCGGAATCCCATTTTCGATTCCATGCATGCCGGACAGCGGGTCCGCGTGGCTGGCGGGCGGGGATGAAATCCCAGTCTGCATTGAAGGTCTGCTTGACCACCATATGCGGTCGCGTTGGGTGATAGGCGCATCCACCCCCGTCGCTGCCATAAATCTGGTCCCAGAAACTGCCGCCAATGCGTTCGATAAACCCATTGTCTTGCAAACCCGCAATCAGGTGGCCGTCAAGCGTTGGGTGGGATTGTATGTAGCCCGGTTCCAATGTCGGCAGACCGACATTGCGCGACGTCCCCGAGCCACCCGCCGTGAGTGGCCGGGTAAAGACACCGCCATCGCACGAAACCCAAAGCGTGTTATTCGCCGGACGCAGGGCGTGAACATCTGCATGGATGCCACGGCCGGCAAAGGTCGGGTCGGTATCGGCTGTCGTCTGGTTGGCGGCGGTGAACCCGGCGGACAGATCGTTTGCCGCAGCGGTGCCCGTGATTGGCAGACGGAAAATCAGCGCGTTGCTGTTCATTCCCTGACCGCCGATGAAGACGACATCGTCGCCCGAACCATTGTCCACAACCGTGATGCACTGGTCATAATGTGATTGGTCACTTTCGATCACATAATCGGTCCCGTCCTGAGTGACCGAGGACGTATAGACACCCACGGGCCAGTCATCGATCGACACCGCTGCGACGGGCGTTCCGGACACTCCGGCAGGGGTGTGTGACAGATCGATCAGCCACCCCTGGCCAAGGCCTCTCTTGTCCGCCACGTTGGATTCTTTCAGCCCGGCAACGTAAATTCGCCTTGCTTCATTAGGGGAGGCCGCAAGGCTAAGGCGTGTGCCGGTATCATGGTCCGGCAGCGCGATGCGTTGGAACGTGCCGGTCGGCCCTCCGGTCGAAAGCCAGATGCCATCCAGATCCTCGTCCGCCCCCATCAGCGCGACAAACAGGCCCTGATCGGTCCAAAGCAAATCGGTACAGGCCCCATCGTCAACTTCGGTGAACTCACCATCCGTGAAGTCGACAAATGTCCAGCTTTGGTCTTCGACAAAACGGCCTTGGCGCATGAACAGACCACGGGATGTGGCAGCCAGAAGGGTCGCCTCATTTGCCAGGTCAGGGGCGAGAGGGGTTCCGGGGTCACGGGCCAGACGGTAGATTCCCGCGCCGATAAGCTCCTCGCCGCCTTCGCGCTGCCACGGGTTGACCCCGACTAGCGATACAGCCTGCTCGACCGTTCCATTCAGACGAAGTACCCCGATCCCCGCATGTTTGCCCCCGGGACCGAGTGAGAAATATGGGTTAAGCTCGCCGGTTCCCACATAAACCGCGTCCAAGGCGGGGTCGTCGGCACCTCCGCCGTCTTCTCCCCACTCGACCAGTAATGCGCCGACGGTCAGTACAAGATCGTCCCGGCTTGTGGCTGCGGCCAGGACCCAACTGCCCAGCGGTGCCCAGCTTTCCCCGGCATCGTCGGTGTACCAGACACCGCCATTGGCCGCCCCGGCATAGGCACGGTGGCCGTTTGGATGCACCTGAATATCGCGAATGCGCCCTGCAACCACTGGGTCGCCGTCCGCCTGACCGTTGCGCAGAATGAAGGGGCCCAGCGGCATCCATTGGCGTTCTTCGTCAAAGGCCCCTTCGATCACTTCGCCCAATGCTGCGAGATTACCCAGATCCCCTCCGATAGCCGTTCCATTGGCGCGCGCTGCGTTGGTCTCGGCCCGACCAGCGAGGGTTTCGGGCGGTTTCCTCAGATCGCGTGGCCAGTCATAGCGTACCATCAGGTGCCTCCTTCCTCGCTGTCGTCGCTGGCCCCGATCCGTATCCAGCCTTCTTCAACCGAAACCGGGCCGTCCGGCAGGATGGCAGCCTGCGTTGCCGCCAGAATGGGATCGTCGCGCCAGGTGATTGGGCTGTTGCGGCGCGTCCACCGCTGGTCTTTGCCGAAGGCCGCGATCTTCGGCAGGCGCACCTTGTCGGGATCGATCAGAACCGGGCCGATCCGCGCTGACGGGGCAATCTTTTCAAGCCCCGGAGCCACCCAATCACGCAGCAATTCCAATGACTTTCTCGGCAAAATCCCGGATGTCGCATGCACCCGCGCGGCGGGGTTCATCAGCAAAGTCAACTGCACTTTCTGCCCCGAATGGGTGAAGATACGCCCGCCCGGCTCGATGTAGGGCGAGGTCAGCGGCGACGGTTCCGCCAGTGTGGCCGAGCCCAGAATGGCGCGGAACCCAAACCCCAACCCGGCAGCGGGCGCAGCCTTGCTGACGGACTTTTCGATCAGGCGGAAGCGGCGGAAATCGTCGCCGACGAAATAGCCGTAAAGCCCGTCATAGCCCTTGGCGACCTCACCCAGCGCAATCTCGAAGGCGCGCGCTTTGATCGCTTCGAATACGCCTTCGTTGTCAAGCAGTTGGGACAATCCTTCGGCTGTTTCGCCAAAGGCATCAATCTGCGAAAGGTCGGTTGGGATATCCAGCCACAGCGTCGCCCGCACCACGGCGACCGGGCGTCCGACCAGCCCGGCAATCGTGGCTCCGGCCTGTACCTGCGCCTCGTCCACACCCCACATCGTTGTATCAACCGCGCGCAGGAAGGCCGACAGCGCGCTTTCGTCTTCTGCGGTCTCAGGGTCTTGCGTACGCAAGGCATCGGCGTCGATCATCCCACGCGCGATCCGGCCCAGCACCTGCGCCGCCGGGGGCAGGCCTACTTCGGGGTCGTTAACAGCCGGTCCGGGGCGGCCAACAGCGCCTTCCCAGACCAGACCACCGGCGACCGGGTCCTGCAGAATCTCGCCCAGCGGGTTGCCTTGCGCATCGAACATCTCAAGCGACTCGTCGATGAAATCCGGCAGGATATAGCCCGCGATGGGGCTGATCCCCTGAGACGGGTTCGCCTGGTTCAGACGGGCTTCGGCGGGTTCATCAGATGTGTCCGCCGGATCGACAAAGCGGAACATCAGCCGACCGGGCAGCGACAACCGAGGTGGCAGTTCAAGGGCCGGGCGATCCTCGGCATCCGTGCTGGACAGCGCGTGTGGGCGCACCAACCGCTGCGTGTTGAGGTCGCGGAACCGCCCGAAACAATCGACGATCCGCGCCCGGACAAGGCTCAGGCGGCCACTTGCGATCAGACGGGGAAGCCCGACCGCCCGAATGTTATCGGCGACTGCTTCGGGCACGTCACGCTCTTGCCCGTCGGGTTGGGGTTCGAGGCCCAGCCACAGGTCACCCACCTGATCCAGCGTGACCGACCCCAGATCCGCAAGATCCAGATAGGTCCTGAGCTGCGCAAGGCGCGCCTCATGCGCCTCGGAAATCTCGCCAACCTCATCCTCGTCGCGCTGGTTTTCGGCGTCCAGATAGTCGGAAATCAGGCTGGTCCACGCATCGTGCAGACCATCGGTAATGGGCGAACGGCCGAGGATGTTAAGGGATTGCCCGCCAACGTCAGAGGCCCCTTCGAATTCAATCCGGCCCAGTTTCCAGCCGTCAAAATCCTGGCCGGTTTCCAGACGCGCCTCCCATTCCAGCCAGACCGGCACCCAGGGTTGGGACCACATGGTTATTCCAACCGGGCTGGGCTCGCGCCCTTCGGCAAGCGAGAACCTAAGCAACTCGTCGCTCAGCGTCGCCCGCGCCATCGGTGTGGTATTCGCGGCCAGTGGCGGCGTGCCGTCATAGCTGCCCTCGGGCGAGAACCGCAGCGCCATTTCGGCCCGCACGCGGGTTTGCACCGCCGGGGCCTCTGCCGGTTCCGAAGTTTGCTCGATGGCTTGCAGCATCCAGGCCAGCATGTAGATGTCGAACAGGAAGCTGTGTTCCAATATCCGGCGGGTCTGGCCCGGCAAGTTGGACAGGTTGGGCAGCGCGGGTACATAATCGCGCGCTTCAAATCGGCGACCGAAGGCGATTGGCAACTCACGCGCCCAATGGCAGCGCAAACGTCTGTCTTCGGTGAAACGCCAGTCGTCAAACCGGTTCGAGCGTCCAAAATCGCGCAACCCAACAACCGGAGGCACCGCGCGATGATAGCGGGGCGCGGGGCGGCGAATGCGCCGGACGGTTGGGCCTTCGTCGTCGGGCTGGGTGCGGAACCGCTTGTCGGTTTCCAGCTTTGCCGTGCGGCGCAGTTCGTTCAGATCGGCCTTTTTGGACCCGGATTTGGTGCCAAGCCACATCACGTCCGCCTTTGGCGGCGGCTTTGAGGCAAGCGTGGCGATCTTTGTGCGCACGGGCCGCCCGGCCTTGATGTCGGTCTGCCGCCGCTCGACAATCACGTCCTCATAGACTTCGCGACCACGGAAGGATTCAAATCCGTCGCCATGTTCGGCTTCGTCCAGCGCGATGATGCCGTCCTGTTCGCCCAAGCGGCGAATGGCCCCATTGGCGACGGCGGTCAGCAGGCTTTCGGTGTATTCCCGTTCCTCGCCGTCGGTCAGCCCGAAACTGTCGGCCACTTGTGCGGCGATCAATCGTTCAAGGGTCGGCCCAAGCGCAATTCCAATGGCAGGCGGGCGAGGGGCCAAATCGCGGCCAACCGGCCCGGTGATACGAACCCCCATGACCCGGCCATGCAGAACAGTATCGTAGTGCATGGTCACCAGCGACATTGCCACTGCATCGAAGACAAGCGGTTCGTACCCGCTGGCCAATGCAGCCTGCGCGCTGGACAGTGACAATGCGGTGCGCGTATCGGTGACCCGCAGGCCACGGGCCGAGACGGCCTCGACCGGTGTGTCGAAACTGTCGGTCACCGTAGAGGAGGATGCGCGGAACTGGGTCTGCGCAAAGCCCGCCAAACCGGATTGAACCGGTTGTGAGATTGCACCTTCATACGGGGCCGGGGACGCGGTCCAGCCAAGCTCGTCCAGCGTGCGCGAGACGGCAAAGGGCCAGAAGCTTTTCGCCAGCGGGTCCGACGCCCGTTCGGACCACCAGCCAATGATCACGTATGAGGCAAGGCGCGTAATGATCTGGTTCGGGTTCAAATCCGTCAGCGGGTCGTGAAACCCGAACCGGTTGCGTGTCGAGTCATACCCCGCCGTCCAGCTTGGCGAGCCGCCCACGACCCCGTCCAACTCGCCGGGTTCCAACTGATCGCCGTCGCCTGCGCTGTCGCCATCGGGGTAATCTTCCAGATCGTAGACCCGGCTTGTTTCTGATGCCACAACCCAGGCGCGCAGATCAACGGTGCGTGTGTTTTCGGGGCCGGTCATCCGCACCACCAGCCAACGGTTCGGCAGTGGACGCAGGGAAAGCGGGCTATCCTCGTCGTCCTCAAGATCACCGCGCAACAACCCATCGGGCAGCGCCCAGTGAATGTGTATGCCGGGGTCCCGGGGTTGCGGATCCGAGAAGGGCGGGGCGGGTTCATCCGTATCGCTGGCCGGTCCGCCAAGCTCCATCGGAAGCCTTACATAGTCTTCGTCATGATTGACCGGCACGTAAAGCGCGCGGACATCCACCGGAACGATCAGCGCGGGTGGCGGCGGTGGCGGCGTTGCGAACCGGTCGAGGCGGGACACCGCCGTGTCGCCCAGTTCAACGGCCATCGACCAGCCCGGACGGGCGAGGATGGCTTGCATCAGCTGCGGATCAATCGGGTTGGCCATGGCTCAGCTCTCGTCCAGGCGGTGGCGAAGGATTTCGGCGTAATCGGGCGTGACGGCCAGGTTCGGCGTAAAGGCCGCATCCTGAATGACAACGGTCGTGGTGGTCTGTGCAAAGACCTGACGGTAGGGGAAGCGGATCATCTGCATCGCAAACTCGGCCCCGTCGATTTCCGTGCCGGGATTGGGGTCTGTCATACCGGTGCCCTCGGCATCGGCAAAAGCGCGGGCGGTGTTCGACAGATCAAGCACCCCGGCGGACCCGGGGCGAAAGCGGACCGGGATTTGGGCTGCCAGGGCCGACAGGGCGGTGGGGTCATCGTCATCCGGTTCAACTGCAACGCCATCATCATCCACATATCCGGCGGTCCGCACGTCCCGTGCGGGCACAAAGGCCCGCCAGCGCCCGCTGGATTGTTCATCCAGCCGGACGCCAAACTGAAGACCCTGCCGGGGTTCTTCGATATGGATGACATTGGGAATGCCGTCGAACAGCGCCAACAGCACCGACGGGGCCAGTCGTTCGAGCCGCAGCAGCTTGATCCGGTCGGGATGAGACTCCGGCACGATGTCTTCATCATTGTCCACCGGTTCCGCGTCATAGGCGCGGATGTGCATCCCCGGCCAGCCCGCCACGGCGGCCGAGCGCATCAGGAACCCGGTCACGATCCCGGCGGATCCGGTCAGGTTCGGCTCGGACCCGGGTGAGCGGACACGGCGTTCCGCTTCGTCTATTTCTTCCTCGATCTGCGGATACAGCCGTTCCAATTGCGCACGTTCCAGCGAATTCGCGGTTCCGACGCTCAGTGCGCCCTGCACCAGCGCGTCCGTCCAGGCCCTGTCGAGATAGAAGAACCGTATCGATTCGACCGGCAGAAGATCGGAATCCGGTACCAGAGTGTTAAAGGGCACGCCTTCCAGCATGCGCAGCCGCGCCAGAAAGGTCAGTACACTGTCCGTCGCCACGGTTTCTCCATCAGGGGCCGCAAGAAACAGATCGAGGTTCAGGGCCGCGTGCAGTTGTTCATACCCAAGCTTGTCTGACAGCTTCATCTGCGGGTCCTTTCGATACGGTCGGCGAGAAAATCGCCAAGATTGTCAAAGTCCTGCACCTGATTCAGATCGCCTGCCTCAAGCGCGTCGGGACCAACAGCAAACTGTGCAAGCTGCCGCACGCCGGAATCCAGCGTATCGACAAGCCGCGCCGCGATCTCTGCATCCGGCTGAATGGTGGCCCCTGCAACCGTTGGCGATTGCTCCATAAGTTGGGCCAGCGCGCCCTCGTCATCGGGCTGCCGTAGCAAGGCGCCGACGACGGCCCGGTCCAGTTGCAGACCTTCGGCCAGAATGCGGGTGGGGTCGTCGTCCAACTCGGGGACAGGGTTGCCGATATCCACGCGCGGGCGCAGGGCGGCGACGCTGGTTTCGGGGTTGATGCTGACGGTTTGGATCAGACTGGCCTCAAGCTCTCGGGCAAAGCGGGCTTTCAGCAGCGTGTCGAAGACGTTTGGATTTGGCACCGCGACCGCTGCAAGCCCCAGCTGGTCATTGATCGCGAAGTCGATCCCAGCCTTGGCCCGTGCCGCACCAAACCGTTCCGCCCGCCACCGTTTGAGCGCGGCGATGAACGATGGCTGCGACAGGGCCAGAAGACGCCCGGTTTCAAAGGCCACGGCAAGCGAGACATCCTCTTCACCCCCGGGGGTCATCGTCCGCAGGTGGTCGCTGACATGTGCCAGTGTTCGACCCGAGGTGCCGGGCAAATCACGTTGCAGCCGAACGGGTGAGAACGGCCCCCGGTACCACGCGCTTTCACCATCGCCGACGCGGGTTCTGTAGGGCAGGGATAGATGCCCGCTTTCCGCCACCTCCAGCGGCAGGCGGGAGGCCGGAGCTGGGCCAGAGCTGTCGCCGCCTGTGTCTGGCGTGCAATCGGCCAGCGGGCGGGCGAACCCGCTGCCGGTGCGGCGACCCAGCAACCCCACATCGAGGTTTTTCATCAACTGTTCGAAACTGCCCGCACCGCTGCAGGTGAACCGCCACGAGGTCAAAACCGGAAAGCGCAAGATCTGGTCCTGAAACACCTTGTCGACCGGGATTGAAAACCCGTCAAACACGCCTTGCAGTTTGAAGGTTGTGCTTTGGTTGGAGGACAGGGTTGCAAAGTCTCCGTCCAGTAACGCAGCGCCGGAGATCGGCCCAAGATTGGCCAGGCCACCATTGGTTGTCCCCGCCCGGTCGATCATGGTTCCGTCATGAAACACCACCTCACCCCGACGGATGGCTTCGGCCATCGCGTTGCCGTCCGTGGTGTCGAGATCCCTGATCTCACCATCGATCTGAGGCGTGATCGCCGCCCCGGTCTCGATGGCGTTGTTGACCACCGCAAGTTCGTCGCTGAACACCAGATCGGAGATATCGAAAAACGGTCTGGGCGGCAGCGGGGCGGGCAGGGCACCCAGTTGCCCCTCAAGGTTCACCAGACAGGCGGTATAGGCCTTGGGTCGGCAATTCACCCGATCGAACTGCGGTATCCTGTTGGCAATGACCACCGCAAGGAAGCCGTCATCATCGCCCATCGCGGCCTCGGTGTCGTCTATATTCACCTCTCGCACATGGGTCAGCAGCGGCAGATCTTCGACGGTTGGGAACACGCGCCTGACCACGGATGCGGCAACCGAAAGCCGGGTGGCGGTCGGCACATCCTTGTCACCGGGCAGATCGACCCCTTCGGTCACGCAGTCTTGCCATGGAATGTCATGTTCGATCTGGCCTTCGCCCTCGGCGATGATGACAAGGGCGAGCCATGGCGTACGCTCAGTCACCTCCTGATCGCCGAACATGGTGCCATCCTGCGCCGCCTTTCGATCCCATGGCAGGGTTTTCTTTTTCAGGACGATCTGCGGCAGGCGGGATTCATAAGCGCCTTCGGAATTCGCAGGCGGAAACGTCATAAGCGCTTGATCCGGCGGCAGTTTCAGCCGTGGCGCGGTGACGTTGATATGGGTCTCCAACGGGCGTACCCCGAGGTTCGAGGCCGCATCGCCATCTTCCGTGGCTTCGATATCCAGATCGCCGCGCAGCCTGTACCGTCCTGCTTCGAGGGCAGGAACGATGCTGTCGTAAAGAAAGAAACGACCACGTGCGACCATTGCTAGAACTCCTGGTATTCGTCCTGCCGCGGCGTGACATCCGCCGGGGGACTCCATTTGAACGTCAGCCGTGCGCCCTTGCCGCGCAGCAGACCGACCGAGAGCGATACGCTTTCGTTCAGCAAGCGGGTGACAAGGCGGTCCGGTTGAAGCTGTGCCGCGATGACCCCATCCAGACGACCGGGGACCAGCCCGGCGACCCGAACCGCAAAGCCTGCGTCGTCCTGCGGTTTCAGCGCGTAAACGACCAGGGTTTTGCCATCGAACGGGGCGAGGATGGGCTTGTCGTCCAGCACCTCGGCCCCGCGCACGGAAACTGCGAGGGATTCCAGATCCTCTGCGACAACCTCACCTTCCAGCAACAGGGCGACGGATGTGGCGGGCCGGTCAAAGCGGGTTTCGACCAAGGCAGACTGATCCGTCAGGTACGATGCCCGGAACCAGCCGGTGCCACCAGCCCGTCCGCCGCGCACGCGGCTTGCACCTTCGGCATAGAGGAAGCCGCCCCGACACAGGGCCAGTGACCGCGCGAAATAGGCAACCGACTCGGATTCGGTCCACCCGGCGAATTCCGGGGCGGCGGCCCCGTCGTCACCGGACACGACGGCATAGGCGGCGGTTCCCTTGGGCAGTTTGACCCGCCGCGCGTCACCGGCGCTGTCCGACAGGACGCGCCCGTCCAGACCGATGGCGACAATACGGGCAGGACCGTTCAGCGCGACCACACCGCTTGTTTCAAACCGGGGCGAGCGGGCAGCGCCCGGCAGATCGAAAACAGCGATTTCTCCGGGGGCCAGCCCTGTGGGTTTGATGTTGTCCGTATGCGCCCCCCGTGGCGGTTTCGCGCCAGCCATAAGTGCGGTAGCTGCCAGCCGGTCTCGGGTCGCGCCAGAGGCGCGCGTCGCGCTTGAGGACGCCTGAACACCAGCCGCCAATGTCAGCGGAACGCGCTGTTCAGCGACAACCGTGCGTCCGACCTGCGCACCGGCCGACGCGGCACGCAACAGCAGGGCAGGTGCCCGATCCTGACGTGCGGCCAGAACCTCATCCAGCACAGGCGGGCGGACACGTTTCGCACGGCGCGCCCGGTCGGCCGGAACGCGGGTGACACGCGCGGCCAGTGCGCCACCAGCCTCGCCCAGTGACACGTTGGGCAGCGCCAACTGCCCGCGCAGCCGGGGCGTGCCAAAGCGGATCGGGCGGCGTTCGGGCGGCGTCCGCAGCACTTCGCGTTTGGCACCGGGGGCCGCGTCACTGACGATGCGTTCGGTCAGCAGACCAACCCGCATCGGTGTCCGGCGGCTGCGGTCAAAGGCACGGGCCCCGGTTGCGCCGACGCGCAGGCGTTGATCTTGCTGAAATTCTGCCGAGAGCTGCGCCATCTGAAGGTCGTTGATTGAACTCAGCAACGTGCGATGTTCGGTGGCCAGTATCGCCACCGCGATGAAGAACTGCCCCACATCCCGCAATGGCAGAGGTTTGCGCAGATCGGATTCGACCTGATTGAACGCCACACCGCCGGTGGAGGCATCCGGGCGGCGGTTGAAGAACTCGGGCTCAAAACGCAGGTCCACGCCTTCGGTCGCGCCGATCACCTTGCCCTTTGGCACTTTCTTGTCGTCCAATCCTTGTGGCGGGCCCCAGACACCGACCGGGAATGCGCCGGTGTTGCGGGTGGTCATCTTGATCTTGTCCAGATCATCCAGCCGCTCGTCATTCGGGCGGTCAAGGCGGCGCAGTTGCAGCGACAAAGTGATTTCGGAAACGATCAGGTTGACCGGGGCCACCCCCAGCGTGGACGTGGGATCACGCTCGATCGGAGCGCGGCCCGGCCGGATGATCCGGGTCAGCGGAATGGTACTGGTCAGCGACAGCTCAAACTCGCTCATGACGTCGAACGGATTGGCCTCGGACCCGTCGGCGGTACCGGGCGGTTCGCCGTCATTGCTGGCGGGCGGCAGTGCACCGCGCCCGGCGATGCCGGACAGTGCCTCGGCCAGATTGCCATTTGCCAGTTCCAGATACTTGGCCGAGAAGTCCACCCACGAGATGTACTGGATCGGCGGATCGCCCTGTTTGCCGAATTTGACCGTGACGTCGATGGGCCCGATCTTGATCCGTGCCTTGCCATGGAACTCCGGCCCGGCGACCTGAATTTCAGCGCTGAGCGTGAAGGACAGTTTGATCGTTCCGAACCACGTCTTGATCCGGATACCCGCCGAAATCCGTGCATAGGCGTCGGCCTCGTAGCGGAAGGGATCGAAGTAGACGATGGCGTTGCCGCCCCAGCCCAGAGACGCGAACACTGGCCCGAATTTGGCCGAGGCTTCGAACAATCCGCCGCCCATGATCGCCTCGGAGGTCAGAGCAAAGTAGTTCTCGGCCTTGATGACGATGTTCGAGGAAACCGACCAGTTATATCCAAGCCGGGGAACAACCGGATAGCCTTCGGCGTCGAAATTCGGGTGATAACCGCCCAGCGTCAGGACAAATTGCCCCCTGTTCGGCCCCTTGAACCAGCTGACATAGGCAAAGCCGCCGGTCAGGCGCGCGCTGGGGTGCAGTAGCCAGGAATTGTCGGTCAGCTGCGCCTGAATCCAGATCACACCCTCTTCGGTCGAGAACCGCGCCAGCAGGCCGAGCTCGATAGAAACAAGCGCGAATTGCGGTCTGGGAAGCGCCATCCGGGCCAGGCCAAAGATCGACAACTCGAACCCGTTACCGAATTCGACGGCGACAACGGCGATCCCGTCGACCAGCGCAAAGGAAGTAAAGCTGATCCCTGCAGCGAACCAGAACTTGCCGCGAATGGCGGGGAATGTGTTGCGCACTTCCTCAAGGTAGGCAATGACGTCCGTGGGCAAGTCTGCCGCAGGGTCAAGTGCCTGAATCAGAACGAAATCTCCGAAATCGCCCAGATCCGTGGGTGGGACCAAATCGCGGTTGATGCCAAAGCCGCCGCCGATCCCGGTCAGGAAGAAAGCTGGGGCTCCGCCGATTGGACCAAGGAAAGACCCGACCGCGAAGAAGGCGGTATAGCGCCCCTGATCGTCCGAGGTGGAGGCGTAGCCGCCATAGATCGACAGGCCGTAAACCGCGAACCGCGCGGCGATCATGCCGACATATTCGATATCCGGCGTTTCACCGAATTTGCGCAATCCACCGGCAAGGCTGATCCCGGACAGATCGGCTGAGATACCCAGCCCGGCCAGATCGACGCCCCAGGATGCGCTGTCCAGCAGGCCACCCCGATCCGTTCTGTAAATCAGTTCCAGATCATCAACACTGGCCGCCAGCCCCGCAATCGTGACCGAACCATCAAACAGCAGCGAAATGGATTGCAGCCCGTCGGTTTCATCCGATTGCGCACCCAGACCGATCTGATCGACATAAAGCGGGCCAAAGCCCTTGCGAATCGGCAGCCACCAAGGCCCCGATCCTTCGCCTGCGCGGAACCCGAAACGGAAACCGCCACCGGACAAGGTTTGGACCGACAGCGCCGGGCTGAACGCAGGGGCAAGGGCGGCGTCGCCGTCATTGGTTTCGCTCAGCAGGCCAGAGGCCACCGCATTGTCGCCGGACCCGCCGCCGACGGCCGCCCCAACTTCGGCAAGTTCGACCTGAGCACCGCCCAGAACCTCGCCAGTCTCGACGCGTGCAAAGGCGTGTATCGCAATTGATCCCAGCGCGATGGGGGATTTCACAAGCGGAGCGTTGCTGCGCCCGATCCTGATCCCGATCCCGTTTACGGCCAGCGTCGGGGCGAAATCCAGCCCGCCACTTGTGCTGAGCAATCCGATCTGAAGGCCGGGATCCACATCCCCGTTGATCCAGCGGCTGTCATTCTCCAGCCAGATCGCAATGTCTCCGCCGACGATCTCGAACCTGTTGGCGATGGCCAGCGACAGGCCGATGGAGTTTCCGACGCGGGCGATGCCGATATCCACCTCGCCACCGACGCGCACGCTTGGCCCGGCATCGGCGATGTTTTCGATCAGGGTCAGCAGCCGGTCCAGCTTGGTCAGCAGAAGCGCCTCGATGTCTTCGCCGTCACCCGGCAGAACGCGGAAGAAGTCCGCGTCCAACGCACCGCCGGGCGTCAGGATAACACCGCCCAAAATGCCGCGCACATCGCTTGATCCGACAGGCAGATCGAGCAACGCGTCAACCTCTTCAAGGCCAAGGACAAACCCACCGACAAGTTCCACCGCCAGATGCATCAGCGCGGCGGCGATTTCGGCTGGGGTGTCCGCGCCAACGCCCAGTCGGAACTGCTGTGTCTGGAAGTCGTAGGTCAGACGCAGCACCTGATTTGCAGCCGGATCGAAGGACAGGCCCGTGCTGATCTCGGGGGTTGCGACGCTACTGCCGACGTCCATTTCGACAATCGGGCGCAGGACAAATCCGTCGGCGACCGGTATCTCGGCGGGGCCTATGGTGGTATTCAGACGGGCCAGACCGCCAGTATCGACGCGGACAAGCACGTCGATGTCTTCTACGAAAGGAATGGCCGTCAGGTCGGCGGCAAACTCGACCGCCAAAGGTGCCGTGAACAGTTCCACCGATACCGATGAACCGGGTGTGCCTGCATTGGCGACGGTCACGCGCAGCCCGCTTGCTGTGCCAGCAACCGAAACCCCGGTTGGCAGAACCGGACCCAGTTGTGCCAACCCGCTGGACAAAAGCGTCGGCCATCGGGCGGCCAGACTGCCTTGCGGATCAGCGGCCCAGTCAGCCAGCTCACCCGCGTCAAAGCTGCCCGCGACGCGCAGCGCGAGGGCGTCGCCAATATCGGCCACCACATCCCCGACATCGGTGCCGGTATCCACAATGGCGTCCAAAGCCTGCGGCAATGCCGCGACCAGGGCCGTTGTCAGCAGGCTGGTCAGGTCGGGTGGGCCGGGATAAATTTCGATGTCGGCACCGGTATCGGGTCGCAGCAGCAAGCGCACAACGTCGCCAGAGACCGACAGGTGGACCGCGCGTGTACCGGGGGTTCCGCCTGGCAAACCGGCAAAGAACGATACCTCTGGCCGCGTCTGCCCGCCTGAGGTTGGAAAGCGCAGACCAAAGGCTCCGCCAAAGGCAATGTCGCCGTCGGGAAGGAAGGCGCTGGGATCGATCTGGAATTCCAGCACCAGGCCGCCGGCGTCTCGTGCAACCAGATCGACGCCCTGCGACAGCGTCCAGATGCCGGATCCGCCGCCCACGCCAATCAATGGCCGCAGCGCATCCATGACGGCAATTACCCGCGCCGCGCGTACGCCACCACCCGGGCCGCCCAGCACATCCGCCTGGCTAAGCCAAACGCCGGGATTGGTGAACAGGATCGGAGGCACCCGAACCGGCTCGGTGTTCAGGCCAAAGGCTGCAAGCCCTGCATCCACAATAGGCGTCACGGCGGGATCGAAACTGCGCAAGCCTTCCAGCAGCCGGGAAAGCGCAAGTGCGGACAGGATCGGAGGCACAGCCCGCAGATGGGTCACGAAGTTCGGATCGGGCCACAACGGCATTGATGCGGGAATGTCAGGTAGCCCGCCGGGCAGGGTGATCTGCGCCGAGAAGGGCGCGAAGCCCACCTGTAGGCCAAGGCCATCGGGAACCCCAAACTCCAACGCACCTGACAAAAGGCCGGACGCGCCAAGGCTGGCCTCAAGCGACCACTGACCAAAGATCAGGTCATCGGCGCTGCCGCTGAGCGAGACGTTTAGCCGGTTCTGAGCGCTGTCGAATGAAATTCCGCTGCCGGTGCCTGCCACGAAGGACTGCACCAACGCCAACAGGTCCGCGCCAAGGCTGGGGTCGCCCAACGCGACCTGAAGCTGCGCGGTTGGGTCGTCGATCCAATGCGACAGGGACAGCGGATCAAAGGCATCGTCTGCGCCAAGAATGCCGGTCGCTCGTAGCAGGTCGAGCAGTTCGGCCATGCCTGCCGCAGGTGTGATCGAGGCTTCGGCAACGATTTCAGCCAGCAACTCGCGTATGCCGGGGGCTGTCGGGGCCGCGCTGGCGAGGCCCGGATCGCTGAGGCTGTCGGGGGTGATCGCCAGCCGGGCGTGGCTTTCGCCCAGTATCCGAACACCGTGGAAGATAAGTTCTATGCCATCCGTTTCGGGCTCGGATGTGCCGCCCGTACCGACGCAGGCCGATACTTCGATGGACCGAAGCGCGAGGGGGGCAACGGCATCGTCGCTGTCCGGACCGCCGATCAACCAGCCATTTCCTCGGGTGATCCGGCCCGAAACCACAACCTTGCTGGCAAGGCGGGCGGTGATTAGCGGCACCGAGAGGCCATCGCGGTCGAGACCGGTCGACAACAGCTCGGCCATGGCACGACCTTCGAAGCCGATGGTGCCGTTTGCCGGGGCTTCACCAACGGGCAGGTAGACGCCAAGCCCTGCCGCCTCGATACGTTTGGCGCTGGATCGTGCGGCACGGCCCACCGCGTAAGTGCTGAGCCCGGCGGCCGTGACGGCCGTCATCGCGCGCTGGATCACATCGCGCTGGATCACGCCGTGCAAAAGATGGATTTCAAGGCCCGCACGCACCGCGCCGGTCCAACCGGCGGGCGGCGCGAGTTCGGACAGGGGGCGGCCATTGCGCCGTTGACCGATCAATTGTCGGCCCAGTGCCAGATCAGGATCGTCAGGCTCTGCCGGATCGATGGGGGGCAACAGCTCGTCCAAACGGCTCAGCGCCTCGGATGCTTCGGACGAAAGGGGATCGATACTCGCCCCCGCAAGACCGGCAATCAGCAACCGGTCCGGCCCAGCCGCCATACCGTTCAGCGCAAGCCACGCCGCGTGACCCGCCGCCCGGTCCGCCAAGACGGCGGCATCGGCAATATTCGATGCCGGTGCCAGAGCATGTGCAAGGCGCGCGGCTTGCCCGGCTGCCCCGCCTTCCGGTGTGTCCGGGCGCGGAGCCAGCAATATCGTCCAGGTGCCGCTGGCATCCGCCGGAACCTGCGGAAAGGCCGTTGGTTCGCGGTCGCTGATGCGCAGATCGATGCGCCGAGCAGCCGTTGTATCCGCAGGTGGCGGGGCATTCTCGGACAGCGTTCTGACGACGAAGAGAACGGGCGGTGCGGCACCCAGATAGGGCTCGGCATCGGCAAGCGAGATCAGGCTGTCCGCGTCCGCGTTTTCAATGATGTGCAGAACCGTCCCGGTGGGGGCGTTGGCCGGCGGCCGCACCATGCCATCACTTAGGGTCCATTCGGTCGTCAGGGCGTCCAGCCCGACCTGAAATTCTGCGGTGCCAAACCCGTTCAGCGCGGCGGGCAATTCACTTTGCAAGGCCAAAGCCAGCGCGCCTGCCTCAAGCCCTGTGTTACCCGGACGCCATCTGCGCAGGGGCAGGGAATCAAACCGGTCCGGCGCAGGTTCCGAGCGTTCGGGCATCCGCCATGCGGCCAGGCCGGGGCCGTTTTCAATACCGGGCAGCTCGATACGCCACGGATCCCCAAGCGTACCGGCACCGGACACGCGCCCGCTGGGTGTTTCCAATGTGGCGGCGAAAACCTCCAATCTGGGGGCGATGCGCGAAATCGGGTCGGACAGCAACTTGCCCAGCCAGTCCCGCAGCGCGTCAGCGGGTTCCGAGACAAGGGCGGCAAGCTGCAGGCGGTTGGGATCGGGTTCGCCGAACACCCGCCGCTCGCGCCGCCAGCCGAGGCAGTCGATAATGGCCAGCAGGAATGCGTTTCCGCTGCGCTCGGCCAGCAGGCCAAGCAGCCGTTCGATGCCATCCCATTGCTCGGGCGTGATCAGATCGACGTCGATGTCGCTGGTCAGATCGGGCAGGTCCAGCGGGATCTCAATTCCTTCGACTGAAATCGTGGGGTTGGGTGCGTCAAACCTGAATGAAAGCCCCGGCTGAGCGGCCCATGATGCCACAAAGCCAAGGTGATCAACCTCAGCCGACAGCCCGCCAGCCCCGGTTTGCATCCGGCCACCACCGCGCGGACGCCCGGTCGCGGCAATATCGACAGACGGCACAAAGGCCGTCGCGCCCGAGGACAGGTTGATCGACACCAAAGCCAGACGCCCGCGCATCTCGAGCACGGTGCAGCGGTCGCCCAGATCGTCCACTCGCGTCATCCAGCCCAGACCAAGCGCCAGCGCACCGGTGTCTGTCCGCCAGATGGCCACATAGATGCCGGGCCGGATCGACAGCCGCCATGGATCGACCTCGGTGCCCGTGCCGGTGACGTCGGCCGCTCCGGTCAACAGCGTCCGCAGGCTTTGCAGCACCGCCGTGACGTCGCTGGTGTGGTCTTCCAGGATTGTCAGCCAATGGTCGCGCAGGCGGGCGATTGGATCGCCCAGAAAGGTGATCGGATCCAGCGTCGGGAACCCGGACCCTGCGCCGGTGGGGGCCCGCCAGCCCAATGCAACGCCGATGAGTTCCGCGCCGGGGCCAAGATTGGACAACAGCTCGGTCAGGATGTCGGTCACGGCCTGTGCTGCGGCCGCCGCCAAAGCATCCGGGTTGGTCAGATCCAAGCGGGGGTGCGTGGTTTGGGAAATCACGGCGTTTTCGACCGCAACCACAACATCGGGACGCCGATCTTCGTTCAGCGTCAGGCCAAGGATAAGACGCTCGATCGATACGTCGGGCATGGCCAGACCCGACAGATCGAAGCGCAGCGATGCTTCAAGTGCGGGCACGGCAATTGCATCTGCAGTGCCCAGATCCAATTGCAGGATGTCGGCGGCAAAACGCGCCTCGGCAGTGCCGCTGGTCAAGCCGAAGCCCAGAGAAACAGTGACCTTGGGCCGCGCCGTGGCTCCGGGCTCGGCCATGAAGCCGATGCGAACGGTTCCGCCGCCCAGCGGCAGGTCGATGCCGGTTTGGTCCGCCGCGGCCCCGGACCCCAGAATATCGGCCAAAGCCTCAAGCCAGCGGGCGCGCGATGGTGCATTGCCAAGGACGTCAGCGATCCAGTCCGCGACGGCGTCCAGACCCCGGTCCAGCAAGTCCGAGGCGGGAATGGCCGGGATCTCGGGCGCGCCGCCAAGGCCCAGTGCCGTTGCAAGGGCGCGAACCTCGTCTCCTCCGCCGCCTCGCAGTTGCGCTTCGAGAAGCGACAGGATCAGCTCTGTGGCCGTATCCTGCAGCGCGTCGGGATCGGTGAGCGACAGAACCAGATACCGCGGGGCCTGTTCGCCGGGCAATTGCAGACCGCCCAGGGACAGGGCCACATCCGGCGCGCCATCACCCGCCGCTGTTGGCAAGGCGATCCGGACACCAACACGTGCCAGCCCGGCCTCGCCCGGTTGTGGTGGCGGCCCGACAGTAATCTCGGACGACAGCGCAATATGGCCGCCTTCCTGACCGGCCAGAAACGCGTCGGCAGGGGCAGGGCCGTTGGTTTTGGCCGCGCGAAACAGCGGGAACATCAGCGATGACGTGCTGTCCGCCAGCGCGCCGCTTGTGATCATGCGGATGCCAAGGAACAGGTTTACCTGACCCGCCGGCTGGTCATCGACCACCACGAAAAACGCGACATCCAATCCGGCCTGAACCTGTTCCGAGAACAGCTCGATCCATTGCCGCCCATCTGCGTCCGTCTCAATCTCGCCTTCGCGAACCGTCGCGACAAAGTCCAGCAGCGCGGCGCGCTGGTCATCATCGGCAAGGATGCTGGCCAGATAATCCTCGGGCCCCGTGATCCAATCGGCGTTGAACTCACCTTCGGCGTTCGACAGACCCAACGCCTGAAGCAGAGAGGACAGTTCGCCAAAATCACCGGGTGAGAACGCGTTCACGGCTTGTCCCTCCGATAACGGAATGCGGCTTGCGATTGCACGACCAAGGCACCATCCCGAACTGCCAAACCTTGCGCGATAAGCCGGTCATTAAAGACGTCTCGACCCGACGCGCCCGCGATGTTGTCAGCGACCTCCAGCAGGGCCTTGTAGGCAAAAGCGATCAACGCCTCGCCCCAGATTTCGGCGATCAGGGGATCGCCCAATGGGCGGTCGGGTGCGGCTGCTATCAGCCCCGTCACGCGCTTTTCGCTGCCCACGGCGAAGGGCACGACCATCTTGGCGCTGCCCGCATCAGTTTCGACAGGCACCGTGACCCGCACAATGCCATCGTCCAGTTCGGTTTCGACCTTGTCGGGATAGACCAACAACTCATTTGTGCCGTCATCCCAGATCACAGGCTCCGAAGCCGTATCCGGGTCGGGTTCAGATGTTGGATCGGCAAAGTTCTGTGCGGCAGCCAGCCGAACCAGATTTCCCAGCGCAGGCGCGGCCAGTGGCAGCGTGGCTCCGGGGCGGCCGACCTTCAATGGCCGATTGGGCAGCAGGTTGGGCGAGGTGTCGCGGATATTGGCCAGCGCGCCGTCAATTACGGAACTCAATCCCTGCCCACGGGTTTCTGGCCGGTAAAGCTCGGCCTCGACGAACTTGTCCAGAACGCCGACATCGATCTTCAGGTCTCCGGTGGGAATATCAACCTTTCCGCCGCCGGGTGGACGGATATCGTCTATGTCGAGAATGAAATCGCCGATGGTGCGGCCATCACCCAAATCGATCTGGGCGATTTGATCGGTTGCGTTCCTCAGGCGATCACGGTCCAGATCGGACAGCACGGTATCCCCCAAAGCGCGCCCGATGGCCCGCTGCAAACGCGCTGACTGAACGGCGCTTACATCGCTTTGCTTTTCTTCATCGGTGTCATTGTCCACATCATCGCGCGACAGGATCAGATCGCCCAGATTTCGACCGCCCAACTCTACGCGTTCCAGATCTTGCAGCGCGTTGGTGACACGTTTGCGGATCTGGTCGGGAACCGACCGTTCGGTGACAAGCCGTTCGATGCGGCGGCGCAGCCCGCCCGAGCGGCCATTGTCATTGTCGTCGTCGAACGGGTCCCTGCCGGACCCCCTTGGCGGTCTCATGGGCGTACCTTCAAGGCGCAGCGATCACGCACGTGAGAGCGATGCACCGGAATTGAGTTCGCAAAAATCCCGCAAAGCGGGGCGAACCGGATTTATCTTTTGAGTTTTCTCAGGAGGGGAACGACGATGAGGCCGAGCACAAACCAAAGTGCGAGAAAACCAAGAAGCTCCAGACCGAAGCTTCCCCATTTGAAGAACACCTGCGCGATAACCAGGGACACTGAGAACGGTATCAATTCCTGCTCGAGAACGGTGCGCAGGCCGTTGGCATTGAAAAGAGAAAACATGAAATGACTGCCCCAAATTTGAATTCAGGATGCCTTGATTTTTACATCGAAGTTGACGTTGGGTCAATGATTCCGGGTGGCGGGAAACAGCCGATGGCGGCGAAACAGGTCCGTCGTTTGCGTCGCTGACCGAGAAGCATTCAACCCACCAGTTTCACGCCGTACGCCCTGTGGGCCGACGTCAAAACGCGATGAAAAAAGTCCAAGTGGCCCCGGTCCGAGGCCACTTGGAAACGTCTTATTCGAAGTTATACGGTGCACCCGCCTGATTGATCACACTGTTGTATTCGCGGAAGATTCCCACGATCTTCTCGTGAACTTCGCCTTCCTGTGCGATCTCATCCCAAAACTCTTTGGCGGCGTTTTCGACCTCGGCCCATTCAGAGGCTGGTACTGACCGCAGTTCCAGCTTGTCGCCGTTGGCCCGCAGCGCGGCCTCGCCACCCCAATACCATTGGTTGCGGTAGGTGTGGCCCGCTTCGATGCCCGCCATCACGATGGATTTGAGGTGGTCGGGAAGCTCGTTCCAGCGTTCCTGATTGGCAAACCACGATCCGATCCACGCGCCCGAGATGTTGTTGGTCAGGAAGTAATCGGTCACATCGGCCCAACCCACGGTGTAATCCTCGGTGATGCCGGACCAAGCCATGCCGTCCAACTCGCCGGTCTGAACCGCCACCTCGGCATCTTCGTAAGGAATGTTCACCGGCACGACGCCGAACTTGGCCAGGAAGCGGCCAGCGGTCGGGAAGGTGTAAAGCTTCAGCCCATCCAGATCAGCAACCGAGGTGATTTCCTTTTTAGTGTTGAAGTTGCACGGGTCCTGACCGGCGGCAGACAGCCACTGCACCCCAACCTTGGCGTATTCGTCGCGCCAGATATCCGCCAGACCGTATTGGTTGAACAATACCGGCACGTCGAGAATGTGCTTGGTGGCAAAGGGGAAGTACCCGCCGAACACGCGCAGCGGCGTGGGTGACGCCATCGAGTCATCGTCCGAATGCACCCCGTCAATCGTGCCGCGTTGCAGGGCCTGGAACAGCTCACCCGTGGGGACGATCTGATCTGCGAAGAACAGCTCGATCTCCAGCTCGCCATTGGCGTTGGCGTTGATGTAGTCGATTGCAGGCTTGGTCACATGCTCGCCCAACGCGCCCCCGGCATAGGTCTGAAACCGCCACTTGATCGGGGCCTGCGCCTTGACGATGGCCGGTGCGGCAAGCGTTGCGGGCCCGGCCAGGGCAGCGGTCCGTAAAAATCTGCGTCTTGTAGTCATGGTCGTCCTCTCCTGTGCTTTTCATTGAACTTGATCCGGTTGACCCGGTTTCTCGTTCTTTACGTGCTCAGTTTCCGTAGACGATGCCCGGAAGCCACAATGCGATCTCTGGGACGGCCATCACCAATCCCAAAGCCAAGGCCATCACCGCGACAAACGGTATGATGGACCTGTAAATATCTCCAATCGTTACCTCTGGCGGGGCCATGGCCCGCATGAGGAACAGGTTGTACCCAAAAGGCGGGGTCATATAGGCGATCTGACAGGTGATGGTATAAAGGACCCCGTACCAGATCAGATCGAACCCCAGCGCGCCGACCAACGGCACGTATAGCGGGGCGACGATGACCAGCATGGCTGTGTCATCCAGAAACGTGCCCATCACCAGAAAGCTAAGCTGCATCAGGATCAGGATGATCCAGGGGTTCAGACCCAGCTGCACGGTGAACAGGTTCTCAATCGCCTTGACCGCACCCAAGCCGTCAAACACCGCGCCAAAAGCAAGCGCCGCCAGGATAATCCACATGAACATGCAGGTGATCCCAAGCGTCTGCTTGATCGAGGTTTCAAAGACTTGCCACGTCATGCGGCGTTTCAGAACCGCAGCCAAGAATGCAGCGATTGCCCCTAGGGCCGAGCTTTCGACCAGCGAAGTCCAGCCGTTCACAAAAGGCACCATCATCACCGCAAAGATGCCTATGGGCAGCAGACCGGCCCCCAAGAGGCGCAGTTTCTCGCCCCATGTGACTTGCGCACGTTCTTCTGCGCTCATCACTGGGCCGAGTGAGGGGTTCAGACGGCAGCGGATCGCAATGTAGATGATGAAGAGGGTCGCCATCATCAAACCGGGAACGACGCCTGCCAGCCAAAGTTGCCCCACCGGTTGCCGTGCGATCATGGCATAAAGAACCAGCACGACCGATGGTGGCACAAGAATACCCAGAGATGACCCGGCCTGTATGACCCCCGTCACCATGCGTTTGTCATAGTTTCGGCGCAGCAACTCGGGCAGGGCGATGGTCGCCCCGATCGCCATACCTGCCACCGACAACCCATTCATGGCCGAGATCAGAACCATCAGGCCAATCGTGCCGATGGCCAGCCCGCCGGACAGGCCGCCCATCCAGACATGGAACATGCGGTAGAGGTCATCGGCGATCCGGGATTCGGACAGGATGTAGCCCATGAAGATGAACATCGGCAGCGTCAGCAGGGGATACCAGCGCATCACCTTGATCGCGGCCGCAAAGCCCAGATCATATCCGCCCCGGTCGCCCCACAGGAAAAACGCGGCGATCACCGCGACGAACCCGATGGCGCCAAAGACCCGCTGGCCGGTCAGCAGCATCAGCATCATGGTCGAGAACATGAGCGCGGCGATCAGTTCGTAACTCACCCGCGGTGTCCTCCTTCAAGGTCCTCGGGGGCCATGTGCACGGGCTCGTCATCCTTTGGGCCCATGTCATGGCCTTTTAGCCGCAAGATGTCTTTGAACAGTTCCGAGATCGCCTGAAGCAGCATCAGAAAGATGCCAATCACCATGATGGTCTTGATGGGCCAGATATAAGGGCGCCACGCGGACGAGGACCGCTCGCCTCCGTATTGGAACGAGTACATCAGACTGTCCCAGCCGCCCCACAGCAGAAAGGCCAGGTAGACTATCAGAAACAGCACCGTCATCACATCGATCTGACTTTTGCGCCGGTCCGACCACTCTCCGTACAGCAGGTCCATGCGGACATTCGCGCCCATCTGCATCGCGTATGGCCCGCCAAGGATGTAATAGGCCACCATCGCGAACTGCGCCATTTCAAGCGTCCACAGCGACGGGACAAAGAAGGTTTTGGACACGGACGAATACAGCAGGATCGCCATCATGACGAAGATGCCATACATGATGATCCGACCAAGCATACGGTTGGCGCGGTCCACTTGCCGGACATAAGCCTTCATCACACCCGTCACGAAGCCGCCTTTGCAAGTTCTGAGTTGTCAGGCAAATGGGACACGCGTTCCTCGGGGCAGGTTCGACCTAACAGCCCGCATGCGCATGAAAAAACGCCGTTAGTGTCGCGCATGATCAGCTTTGCCCCCAATTCTCTCCGTCTTTATCAGAGCGGCATGTTGGTAAGCTGTCAAGTTGACACTAGCGCATCAACAGATGCGGCACCTTTTCGGGACCGAGTTTGAGGACAGAAGACGTATGCACCTTGACGTACTTCTAAAAAAGTCGCCGTACCGCGCCGGACTTTTTCTATCCCGCGACATCGCAATGTCGCGGGTTTGGTATACTTGGGGCAGCAAGCCGATTTAGCCGTAGCCTATGCTACGTGCTTTGAACGAAAACTGGGCCCTGTTCCTTGGCATGCTGATGCTGATGGTCGCAAACGGTCTTTTGGCGACATTGCTGACCATTCGGGGGGCCAGCCTGGGGTTCAGCGATTTCACGATCTCGATCATGCAGGCCAGCTATCCGCTTGGCGCGCTGGCGGGCACGGCGCTGGCCCCAAGGCTGGTCGAAAACGTGGGACACATCCGGGCGTTTTCCGCGCTTGCGTCGCTGGTCTCAATCGCTGCGATTGTTCACCTTCTGACCAGCGATGCGGTCAGTTGGAGTGTGATGCGCTTTCTGGGCGGGTTCTGCTATCCCGGCCTTTACGTGATCACCGAAAGCTGGCTGAACGCAAAGTCCGACAACAGCATACGCGCGCAGGTTCTGTCGCTGTATTTCATCATTCAGCTTGCCGGGCCCGCGTTGGGAACGGCGCTTGTCGGATTTCCCGACCCGACCGGGAACCTTCTGTTCGGCGTCGTCTCGATCCTGATCTCACTGTCAATCGTGCCGCTTTTGCTGTCCGGCAACAAAGCGCCAGATTACACCGCGCCCGAGCGTATGCCTGTGACCCGGCTTTACAAGGTCTCACCCATTGCAGTGATCGGAATTGTCATCGTCAGCATCGGGGTCTCTGCCTCGTATATCACGCTGCCCCTTTACGCTTTGCAGCAAGGGTTCACGGCTGCGCAGGCGTCGGGCGCGTTGGTGGCGGCGTTGATTGCCGGGGCCGTCGTGCAATACCCGGTTGGCTGGATTTCCGATCATACCGACAGACGCTATGTGATCATCGGCCTGGGCGTTGTCGCGGCGTTGGCCAGTCTGTGGATGGCCATCGATACGTCACCGTCGAATATTGTCATCGGCTTTGTTCTGGTCGCAATCGGGCTCTATCCTGCATATTCGATCCTGACTGCGCATGCGAATGACCAGTTGAAACTGTCTCAGATCGTGCCCGCCAGCGGCACCATGGTTCTGTTGCTGAACATCGGTTTGTTGGTCGGAACGATACTGGGGCCAAACTCGATCACCTTGCTGGGGGGCAGGGGGTTGCAGTTCCTGCTTGCAGCGATCGGCATTTCCGTGGCCGTGGTCGCGTTGATCCGGCGCTATCAGGTCGAGGCCCCGGCAGAAACCGGCGAAGTGCAGGTTGTCGGCGTGATCGGCACCGGCCAGCCCGGCGTTCTGCAGGCCGAAAGCTGGGTTCAGGAGGAGGATGCACATCAACAAGAAAACGCGTCCTAAACCGCAATTCACTTAACAGGGAAGGCGAGGATGAAAAAAGTCAGTTTCACCCAGATGAAAGACGGCAGCAAAGAAAAGTATGAGTTCCTGACCGCGCAGGCCGTGGATGATGCCCGTCACACCGCCGGACGGCTGGTCAGGGCGCTGGTCGAACTTGATGATGAGATGGCCGGTTATCAGATCACGCGATTGGGGCATTCGGTACAATCTGCCACACGGGCCTGGCGCGACGGGGCTGATATCGATTGGGTCGTCTCGGCGCTGTTGCATGATATCGGGGACATTTTCGCGCCCTACAATCACGACGAATACGCCGCAACGATCCTGCGCCCGTTCGTGCGGGAACAATGCGCCTGGGTGGTGCAGACCCATGGCGATTTCCAGATGCTCTATTACGGTCACCATCTGGACGGGTTCGATCAGCACAAGCGCGAGCGACATCGCGGGCATCCCTGCTTTGATGACAATGCCGAATTCTGCGAACGATGGGATCAGGCCAGCTTTGACCCCGACTATGACACCCTGCCGTTAGAGTTTTTCGCCCCCATGGTTGAAGAGGTTTTCGCCCGTACCCCCTATGCCGAGGACGTTGTGCGCGCAGGCGAACGTGAACCCCTTGTCGTGCCAGAGATCGCCAAGGAACGCGCCGCCGCCTGAGTGCGGATCCGGAGGAGGATAAGATGACCCCAACAGATGAAAACCTGCGCGCCCTCGCCGCCGACTACTACATCAGCCCCGAGGTTTTTGCCGAAGAGCGTGAGAAACTGTTTTTCAGATCCTGGCAATATGCCTGCCACATCAGCGAACTGGCCGAGCCCGGCGATTACGTCGCCACCAGTATTCAAGGCCAGAACGTGTTTGTCGTGCGCGATCAGGACCACGAAATCCGCGCCTTCAACAATATCTGCCCTCATCGCGGCCACAAGCTGGTGGAAGGGTCCGGGCAGACCCGCGCCATCGTTTGCCCTTATCACCATTGGAGCTTTTCTCTGGACGGGCCGCTGCGGCACATGCGCAAACGGGACACCAGTTCGGTGCCCGAGCAGAAAGAGGTTTGCCTGAACACGGTGCGGGTGGATCGCCTGCTGGATTTCATCTTTGTCAATCTCGACCCCGACGCCCTGCCAATTGCCGAGTTCTGGCCGGGTATCGAGGCGCAGGTGCGCGAGAAATGTCCCAACGTGGACAGCTACGTCTTAGGCGAAACCGCCGCCGCCATTCACGAGGTCGACGTGGCCGCCAACTGGAAGATTCAGATCGACAACTATCTGGAATGCCAGCATTGCCGCCACGGGCACATCTCGTTCTCGGACATGCTGGATATCAACAATCAGACCTATGAGCTGACCAGAAACGCGGCCTATAACTTCATTCCCGGCAACAAGAAGGCGGACAATCTGGCCTATCCGCTGGATTTGGACCATGACGAAACCGATCTGCATTTCTGGTTTCTGTTCCCCAATATCGGCATCTCGCAATTTGCCGGTCCGGGCAATCTGACCCTGTTCCAATGGAACCCGATCGGCACCGATCGCGGACTGCGGTGGAGCATCAATCTGGAGCCGCCCGAACCCACTGATCCGGGTATGCGCGAACGTCAGGAAAAGCGGGCAATCTGGGGCCGGGACGTGTTGCAACCCGAAGATATCTCGTTCCTTTTGTCGGTTCAGGAAGGCATGAGCCAGCGGTGCTTTGATCAGGGTTGGTACATCGTTGATTGGGAAAATATCGAGTTTTCCGAGGCCATGATGCGCCATTTCCACAATACCTATCTGGAACATATGGGACGCACATCCCCAGCCACCGCGCAGGCCGCGGAATGAGCGGGGCAAGACCGCTGGCCGGGGTGCGGGTTCTGGATTTCGGGCAGTATCTGGCCGGGCCGCTGGTCGGCATGATGCTGGCCGACATGGGCGCGGATGTGCTGCGCATCGCTCCGCCCGGCGGGCCGCGTTGGACCGATCCGGCATTTGATATGCTGTCGCGAGGCAAGCACGTTTTGGAGCTCGATCTGAAATCGGATGCCGGACGGGCGCAGGCGATTGAATTGGCCAAACGCTCGGATATCGTGATCGAGAATTTTCGGCCCGGCGTCATGGATCGACTGGGCGTCGGCGCGGAGGTTCTGCGAAAAGCCAATCCGGGGCTGATCTACCTGGCTATGCCCGGCTTTGCCTCGACCGATCCGGAACTGGCCGATCTGGCCGCGTGGGAGGCGATTGTTGCCGCCCGCACGGGGCAATTCACCGATATGGGGCTGAACCGGCGTCTGATGGGGATCAAGGCGTCGTTTTCGCCGCTCAACCTCGCATCGGCCTATGCGGCCAGTTACGGGGCAATGTCGGTTCTGTTTGCCCTGCAGTCGCGGGTCAAAACCGGTGGAGACTATATCGAAGTGCCGCTGGCCTCATCCCTGTTTGAAGGTCTGGCCTATAACCACGAACAGATCGAAGGCTATCCCGACCGCTACAAATCCCCGCGCGAACTGGAACTGGATCGCCGCGCAAGAACGGGCGAGCCCTGCGATCTGGACTTTGCTGAATTGTCCGAATTTCTTGATCCGTTCTACCGCACCTATACCTGTCAGGATGGGCGTGGGTTTTACGTGGTGGCAGGCAGTGTTGCCACCCATCCGGCACGCGTTCTGAGGACGCTTGGTCTGGGCGATCTGCTGGATGAGCTTCCTTTGTTCGACCCTTATCTGGACACACAGGATTGGCCGGATGAATGGACGCTCAGCAACTACCCGGTCGGTGCGCGGGATCGCGCGCGGGTGTCCTCGGCCATGAAGGCCGCGTTTCTGACCAAGCCCGCGCATGAATGGGACGTCCTGTTTGGTGCGGCCAAGGCCCCGGCAACGGCGCAGCGTACAACCAGGGAATGGCTGCACGATCCGCACGCCACCGCGTCAGGCCTGATCCTGAGCGTGGATGACCCGAAACACGGCTCGATGCAGCAGATGGGCAACGTGGCGTGGCTGGCCGGAGATCATGCGGCGGTCGAGAAAAAACCGGCTGCAACCGGAGAAGCGGCCAGAAAACACGTGGCGCAAATACTGGCCGGACCCACCCGTCCGCATGTTGAACCCACGCAACAGACAGGCTGGCTGGACGGGGTCAGGGTGCTGGACCTGACCAACGTAATTGCCGGACCGACCATCGCCTCGACTCTGGCACGGTTTGGGGCCGAGGTGACCCATGTCCAACCCGTTACACCTTCGGTCGATCCGTGGAATACGGTGGTGTTCGGCTTGCAGGCCAATCGCGGCAAGGAAAGCGTTCTGCTGAACCTGCGTGATGAGGCCGGGCGTGATGCGCTGAACCGGTTGATCCGACAAGCGGATGTGATCACCCTGAACGCCACAAACGAACAGCGCGACGGGTTGGGCCTGTCGCCAGAGGAAATCTCTCACATCAATCCCGATGCCATTCTGGTGCAACTGGATGCCTTTGGCGGGCCGATGCGTGGGCCGAAATCGGATCATCTTGGCTATGATGATCTGGCGCAGGCGGCCACGGGGATCATGATCCGCTTTGGCGGCGGTATGGACACACCTGAAGAACACGCCCATGCAGGTACGATTGACGTTCTGGCCGGGCTGACGGCCTGCGTTTCGCTGGGCGGTGCGCTGCTCTGGAAACAGGCAACCGGCAAGGCTGACATCGCGCGGTCGTCTCTGGCCGCGGCGGGGGGCATGATACAGGCGCAATTCATGTATGACTATGCCGGACGCGCACCTTTTGATGAGCCTTCGGGTCGCGATGCGCTGGGGCAGGGGCCGTTTTATCACTGCTACGAAGCGTCGGACGGGTGGTTCATTTGGGCTGCGCCGACCGATGGACGCGACGTGCTTGGCAAGGTGGCAGAGCTTTCCGATCTGGTTTCGCAACCCGATAACACAGTGCAGGAAGAGCTAATCGCGCGTTTCAAATCCCGCCCCCTTTCTCATTGGTCTCAATGCCTGACGCAGGGCGCGAGCGCTGTTGTGCCTTTGGCATCCATGCTGGAAACGCGGGATCAGGCGCTGCAGGTTGAAAGCGACGGTCCGGTGGACATTGACATAGCCACCTTTCGCGCGGTTCGTCACGATACGCACCCAATGGGCCGTTGGTGCGATCTGGCCGCCCCGAATGCGGTACGCGCCTTGAATGCAAGCATCACCATCCCCGGTCCGGCGCCCAAATTTGGCGACAGCACACTGCAAATCCTTGGAAGGCTTGGGTACTCGGATGACGAGGTGCAAGAGATGCTGGCGCAGCAATCTGCTGCAACAAGCTGGGCGGCGCGCTACCTGCCCGAGTAGGACAGGCGGATGCAGGCGGGGCCTTCAATGGCCTCGCCAAAGTGTCTAAGAAGGCAAGTGTCCCGTTTGCCTGAAAAGGGACTAATCCAGCCCCGCATATCGGGCATTGGCATCGGTCAGGGTTGCCTTGAGGCCCTTTTCAAGGGTCGATCTTGAAAACGCCTCATATTCCGGAACCGGTTGCGCGCCCATGATCGCGACCTGTTCCAGATAATAATCCGTTGCGGTACGCAGGCCCTGCATCTCGTAGACCCGGTTCAGATACATCTTGTGCATCCGCTGCATTTCACGCGGCATGCGTGCCATCAGCAGGGCCTTTTTGTGGGTTGCCTCTTTTAGCCTGTCCAGCGGCACAACCTCGGTAATCAGGCCCATTTCCTTTGCCTCTGTCGCCGTCAACTCACGCCCGGTCAGCAGCAGGTCCTTGGCGGTTTTCATATTGACCAGCCAGGGCAGGAACATGCAGTGGCCCGAAATGCCATAGCGCACCTCGTTATACCCGATGCGGGTATCATCGCTGGCGATGGTGATGTCGCAGAAAAGGGACAGTTCGAACCCCTTGCCGATGGCGATGGAGTTGACCGACGCGATCACCGGCTTGGTGATCCGCCAAGGGGTCGTGAACTCATCGAACTGTTTGAAATAATGCGCGCGGTATTCGTAGATCGAGGTCCGATCCTCCTCGGCGTCCTCATCTAGATCGTGCCCGGCACAAAACCCGCGACCTGCACCCTGAATGACGATCACGTTCACATCATCATCCGCATCTGCGCGTTCCAGCCCCGCCTGCAGTTCGGCGATCAGTTTCAGGTTCATCGCGTTCAGCTTTTCGGGCCGGTTCAGGGTCAGCCAGCAGATGTGGTCGGCGTCCACGTCGTAGATCAGATGAGTGTATTCGGTCATGTCTCAGCCTTTCAGGGTCAGAACCGCATCGGCAACCACCGCGCGGGTTTGGGTGAGCAGCAGAGGGTTCACTTCCATCTCTGCGATGCTGGGGGTGGCGGTGGCAAAGGCGCACAGCGCCTCGACAGCGTTCAGCGTGACGGTCATGTCTGCCGCCGGACGACCGCGATAGCCAAGGATCAGGGGGGCCAGTTTCAACCCCTTTAGCGCGGCCTCTATGTCGCGGCGCGGTGCGGGCAGGATCACGGTTGCGCTGTCTTGCATCAGTTCCACCGCAACTCCGCCGATGGCCAGCGTCAGAACCAAGCCGATCTCTGGCACGCGGCGGATGCCGACCAGTAACTCGCCAACCGGGTTTTGGATCATCTCTTCGATCAGGTACGCGTCAACCTTCAGGCCGTGTTCCGCAAGGCGATCTGACATGGCGCGGATCGCAGTCGAAAGATCCGGCGGCGCGAGATTTAGCGTCACAGCGCCCATTTCCGTCTTGTGCAGCAATCCCGGAACAACGGCCTTCAGCGCGCAGGTGCAGCGGATGTCCGACAGGTCATGTGCGCCCGAAACGACCCATTGGTGGGGAATGTCCAAACCGTGCCCTTGCAATTTCAGTTTTGCCTCGGCTTCGCTGAGGGTTCGGCCCGCTGTCACCAGCTCACCACTGTCGGTGCTCAAAACCATGGCGTCGGCGTCAAGGCCGTTTCGGCTCGCGCCGTATCGCGCCGCGTGGGCGACCGCGCGCAGGCCGTCTTCGAGCCCTTGCAACGGGGCCATTCCATTGGAGATCATCCGGTCCCGCGCCTCTTTCGGCAGGGACTCGGCCAGAGTGTTGACAAAGGCCGCCGGACGATCCCCCTTGGCCTGTGCCAGCGCCCCGATGGTTGCGTCCCATGTCGTCATGTCCCAACCGCCTTCGGGCGGGTAGCACATGACTTGCGCAAAAAGATCATACTCATCCCGCGCGAAGGCTTGGTAAATTGGCAGTTGATCCGCCTGCGGCCAACCATGCGCGTCCGAGATGTCCAGCGGATTGGCAGGGCCGACATAAGGCGGCAGCGCGGCATCAATGGCAGGCGCGGCGTCGGTTGAAGGTGGTTCCATCCGAAGGCCCGCTTTTTCGGCAATGTCGCCTCCTATCACCGCGTAGGATCCAGAGGACGTGATGAAGCCGGTTTTCAAGCCTTTTGGGACAGGCGTGAAGCTTAACATCTTGACGGTTTCAATAGCCTCGGACGGTGTTGTCACTTCGATCCAGCCGAAGCGGCGGAACAGGGCTGAGGCGACGGCCGCATCCCCCGACAACGACGCCGTGTGTGACTGTGCGGCTCGGGTGCCTGCCTGACTGCGACCGCCTTTGATGGCCACAACAGGGATGCCCTTGCGGGCGGCCTTGGCGGCGGCTCGGCTTAGCTTTGCCGCATCGGTAATGCCTTCGAAATAAATATTCGCCGCCGTCACACGTGGGTCGTCCAATACTACATCCAGCATGTCGGCAACCGTGACCATCGCCTGATTGCCCAACCCGATCAAATAGGCGATGGGTTGCGAGCGGTCGGCACAGCCAAGGTCGCTGAGGTATGCGCCACCGTTTGAGATCACCGCTACGCCCTTGCCGGGTGCATGAGTGCCGAAGTGATCCATCATAAAGGCATTGCCATCCAGGAAATTGGCGATACCGGGACAGTTGGGGCCGATCACCGGCATGTCACCGGCGGCGTCGATCAGATCCGCCTGCCGGGCTGCGCCATTGACGCTTTCGGAAAAGCCCGAAGTAATGCAGACAACGCCACCACATCCTTGCGCCGACAGCGCGCGCACGGTTTCGATCACCGCGTCCTTGGGGATCACCAGAATTGCGACATCCGGCACCCATGGCAGTTCAGAAACCGACGCAACACAGGGAACGCCCGCGATCGTGGCCCGTTTCGGGTTCACGGCTACGGCATCACCGGAAAATCCGCCCGCCTGCATGTACTCAATCGCGGGCGCAATACCCCCGCCGCCAATCCACGCGACGCGCGCGGGCGACAGCATTCGTTTCAGACGATCCGCTTTTGTCACAGGCTGTACTCCGTGACCTGATTGCCAAAATTTGAGGTGCTGATGACTTTCCGGGTCCGCTCGGTCAGTTGTATCGCAGCCATTCGTTTGAAGATCATGACTGCGCCTCAGCCCGGAACTGGCGTTGCAGCGTGCGGATGCGGGAAAGCAGTTCGTCGCGGTCGGAATAGATACCTTCGATGAACCGTGTGCCGCCTTTGGCCTCGTACCCGGCGCGGCCATGCAGGGCGCGACGGTTGTCAAAGGCCAGCAGATCGCCCGGCTCGTACCGGAAAACCATCATATAGCGCGGGTCCTGGGCCCGTTCGCAGAACGCCCGGTACGCCTGATAGGCGCGGCGCTGGATATGGACCGGAGCCCGCAGTGGCGCGCGCAGGAAGGTGTTGTACCGAACGCCGGTGATGCCTCCGGTCTCATCGGTCTCAACCACAGGCCCCCAACCGCGAT
Source organism: Ruegeria sp. AP12 (assembly GCF_056540025.1). Lineage (NCBI taxonomy): Bacteria > Pseudomonadati > Pseudomonadota > Alphaproteobacteria > Rhodobacterales > Roseobacteraceae > Ruegeria > Ruegeria sp. AP12. Next base: position 1,395,254 of record NZ_JBQFVZ010000001.1, on the reverse strand, counting down.
AATCCGAGCCGCGCGCCCGGTTGCTGTATTCCCAGGTATCCGTGGTCAGCGAGTGGAAATGCGCGGGCTCGTCGACCCGCAGGTCTTCGGCAATGCGGTATGCATCGACGTAAATCCCTTCGCCACCCGTCGTCGTGTTGTCGCGGGTATAGAGAAACTGAAGGCCAAACGGCGTTTCCCGCGTTGGCAGGTCGATATGCTGCAACAGCATGTCCGAGGTGAAGGCCTGACTGTCAGGATCATCCTTGATCTCTAACGTATACTGCCGCCCGAAATTGCTTTCGCGGATCGGACCGATGCGGGTGACGATCTGTTCCAGCAGGCCGTCCTGCTGGGGCAATCCGCGCAGGCGGGCCACGCCGTAGTCGCGCAAGGCCTCTAGCCATTGCAGAAACACCCGCGGATTGCTCAGCGCCTCGGGGCCGTCAAAGCTGGGCGGTTCTGGCTGATCCTCGCCTCGCCAAAGGATGGGTTGCGGCGTGTCATCTGCGCCGAACCACGCGATCCCGCGCAGCCAGCCGGGATGGAACCGGCTGGTTTTGCTGTCTGTAAAATCGACGGAGACCGCGCCGCCTGCGTCGACCCGTGCGCTTCGTATACCCAGATCGCCATCTATCGCGCTGGGCGACACGCACATTTCGCGCGCCTTGGGATGGATTGTCTCGGGGTCGGGGCTGTTTTCCCGCAAAAGCAGCGCGTGGTACTGGCTGGTGGCCCCGTCCGACCAGGTGATGCTGAGAACGTCCTTGTTATGCGTCACAGCCATCGCGGAATGGAGAATGGGCCAGGTGTCGAAATCCGGTGTCCAGGGCAATTCGGTCATGGGGTGTCCTCCGTTACTCAAACGGTACTGCCTGTCCCGCAATTCCTCTTGATCTGAATTAGCAATTTCTTGATGATTTCTTGCAAATTGAGAAGGCCCAGCCTTGCCCAGTGTAGACATCGTACTGACCGAGAACTTTCCGATCCTGTCGCTGACACTGGTGACGGAACCCCTGCGCGTGGCAAACCGGGAAAGCACCGAGCCTTTGTGGCGTTGGCGCTTCTTGTCCATCGAAGGGGGCGTGATGCTCAGTTCCAGCGGGATGCAGGTGAACACCGAGCCGTTGGACGACAAGGTCGCCGACGTTGTTCTGCTGCTGTCCTCATATCACCCCGAGGCGTCGCTGGTGCCGAGGCTGCTGACTTGGTTGAAACGCCGCGCCCGGGCCGGAGCGGTGATGGGCTGCGTCGATACAGGCGCCCTGATTTTTGCCGAAGCCGGACTGTTGTCACGCGCGCCGGCAGCGGTGCATTTTGAAGCCCTGCGCGGGTATCGCGAACAGTTTGCCGATGAGATGTTTGTGGACCGGCTGTTCACCATCACCGGCAATCGCTATTCCAGCGCGGGCGGGGTGGCGACGTTCGATATGACGCTGGGACTGATCGAGCGGTTCAACGGACAGGGTCTGGCAAAACGAGTGGCGGAGATTCTGACCTATCGCCCGACAGTGCATGAGGGGCCGCAGCAGAAACTGCTGACGGATACTTCGCTTGCCCGACTTGACCGAACCCTTGCGCGGGCGGTGGACCTGATGCTGGCGACTTTGGATCAACCCTTGCCAATCTCGGAAATTGCCGACCGGGTTGGGGTGCCGATCTGGACCCTTGGACGGTTGTTCAAGCACTATCTGAAATGCTCGCCCGCCGCCTACTATCGTGGCTTGCGCCTTGTTGAGGCCCGCAATCTTATTCGCAATTCCAGTTTGCGTGTCAGTGACGTCTCGGCCTTATGCGGCTTTGAAAACCCAGAAAGCTTTGCCCGAGCCTACAGGCGACAATTCGGTCTGACCGCATCCGAAGACAGGGCAGGGCTAGTACATAATGCCGATGCGTCTTGACTCATCGAGGATAGATGAATACTTCCGATCACGCCTGAGGCAGTCAGCCTCGTGCAACGGAGATTTTATGAAAGAGACCCGGGCCTAACGCCCGTTCCTGGCGACCCAAATACAGGAACACCAACATTGATAGGGACACTCACGCGCGATGCTGAGTGAACCTGTTTCTGTGCTTTCGTAAAATCGAGACATCCCAATGAATATCTCAAAGCACGAACAACGTGTTTTGCACGAACTCGCCCTTGGCGGGTCGATCCATCATCAACGTCTGGAGAACGGTAAAATCCATGACGTCACCTGTTACACGCGCGACGGGTTCATTCTGACCGACTGCACCATGGGCGTCTTCAAACGCCTGCTGAAACGTCGTTTCATACGGTCAAAGAATGGCAGCCCCTACCGCGCCTCTGCGTTGGGCATCAAATCCGTGCGCGCGCAATTGAACCAAAGATAGGAAAGAACAATGAACCATAAAGATATCGAAGCCATAACACGCGTTCACCTTGACGCGTTCGGCAAAGACGAAGGCCCTGAGGTTGCACAGCTTGCCAGAGGCTTTCTGGCGCTTGCGGACACAATTTCGATCAGCGTGACGCGCGATGGAAAGATCGCGGGGAATGTGCTGTTCACTCCGTTCCTGTTTCAGGATCACCCGCAGGCCAAGTGTTTTCTCCTGGCCCCTTGCGGGGTGGTGCCCGACTATCAGGGGCAGGGTGTCGGCAAGGAATTGATGGAGACGAGCATCGCGCATCTTACCTCGGTCAGTGCTGATGCTGTGTATGTCTTGGGCGTGCCCAGCTTCTATCCGAAATACGGATTTGTTCCGACGGATAAGCAAACGCCCTATCCGGACCTTTTGACTATGCCGGAATCCTGGATGGAGCTTGAGCTGAAACCCGGGTCCGCCAAGGCGCTGGGCGGCAAAACCACTGCCGTCGCGCCGATCATGCGGCCCGAGTATTGGGACACGTCTGCATATGGCTGAAATCACACGCGCCCCGCAAGAACCTGTCCTGAAACGCGACACTGAATGAGAATACCCGATGAAAACACCAATAGTTAAGCAAACCACCAAGGGTGATATTCCAGCGTTGCAAACCGTGCTGGATCAAACGCAGTTGTTTCCCAGTGAAATGCTGCCCGAGATGCTGCAGCCCGCGCTTGATCATAAGGCCGAGGCGATGTGGCTGACCTGCCATCTGGACGGCGTGGCCGTCGGGCTGTGTTATTCCATTCCCGAGGAACTGGCGCAGGGAACGTGGAATATGCTTGCGCTTGCCGTGCGACCTGATCTTCAGGGGCAGAAACTGGGAACCGCTCTGGTCGAAGCTGCGGAGCAACGTCTGAAAGCCGAAGGTCAGCGGTTGCTGATCGTTGATACATCCGGGACCGAGGACTTTGCACTGACGCGCAGATTTTACGCGCGCAACGGCTATGAGGAAGAAGCGCGTATTCGCGATTTCTGGGCGGCTGGGGATGACAAGGTGATCTTCCGGAAGGCTCTCTAACCGACCTTTGCCCTTCGCCAGTGACTTGGCGAGGGGCGCACTTGTTGATGGGAAAAGCCGGACCTGTGCGCGGACCAAATCCGCGCGTTGTGCCTTGAAACGTCAGCCTTGTCGCAAACGGGCCTGCGGGCCTGATGTCGCGCACCTACACTGTCCCGAGATTTGAAGGACAGCGCCATCACGACGACAGCCAACATACCCAGTTCACAAGACGCCCACAGATACGGCGTTTTCTTTGTATTTGCGGCTGGCGTTCTGTGGTCAACGGTCGGGCTTGGCATCCGGCTGATAGAAGAGGCTGGCGTTTGGCAAATACTGCTGTACCGGTCGGTTGCGATGTCGCTTTTTCTGTACGCGGTCATACGAATTCGGTCGCGGGAAAACCCGTTTGTACAGCTGCGCCGCTCTGGCTTTCCTGCCGTTGTCGCCGCGCTGTCGCTGTTGGCGGCGTATTCCGGTGCGATCTACGCGATCCAGAACACGTCGGTCGCGAATGCCATGCTGCTGTTTGCGACGGCTCCGTTTTTGACCGCTGTTCTGGGTTGGGTCGTCCTGCGCGAGCCTGTGCGCCGGGCCACCTGGGTTGCCATCGGGATCGCCCTGATCGGCATTGCCGTCATGGTTGCGGACAAGTCCGGGGGCGTGGCGCTGAAGGGCAGTCTGGCCGCGCTTGGATCGGCATTGGGCTTTGCGGTCTTTACCGTCGCGCTGCGGTGGGGGCGCACGTCCGAGATGTTGCCATCGGTCTTTCTGTCCGGGCTGTTTGGCGTCGCGATCACGTTTTCGATCTGTCAGCTACAGGGCCTCTCACTGGTCCTCAGCCTGAATGACGGTGGTGTGGCGATGGGCATGGGTGTCTTTCAGGTGGGGGCCGGGTTGATCCTTTATACAATCGGATCAAGAAGCCTGCCCGCCGCCGAATTGACGTTGCTTTCACTGGCCGAGGTTCTGCTTGGCCCGGTCTGGGTATGGCTGTTTCTGGGTGAAACAGCGACCGTCAATACTCTGATCGGCGGGGCGATCCTGCTTGCCGCAATTGCCGGAAATGCCCTGACCGGGCAGCGTCGTAAGCCACCGCCGATTACCGCCCCGTAAGGAGTACAGCGATGAACTCAGCCTATGACCCCGCTCTGGCCGATTGCGCCCGTCCAGTCGAGGCGGCCTTTTCCATTCCGCCGGTCTGTTACACCTCGGGCAGTCACGCCCTGGCCGAAATGGATCTGGTGTTCCGCCAAGGCTGGATCGGCGTTGGTCGGGCCGATGTCGTTGCCAATCCGGGTGATTTCATCACGATGGATGTGGCCGGGCAGAACATCATCCTTCTGCGCGATAGGACGGGTCAGTTGCGCGCATACGCAAACACCTGCCGTCATCGCGGGGCCCGCTTGGTAGACGGGCAGGGCAGGTGCAAGGGACTGCGTTGTCCGTTTCATTCGTGGTTCTACGGTCTGGACGGCAAGCTTGTCGCCGCACCGCATATGGAGCGGGCGCAGGGCTTCGACAAGGCGGACTATGGCCTTGTGTCCTATCAGGTGGCCGAGCGGTTGGGCTTTGCCTTTGTCTGTCTGTCTCGGGACGCGCCCGATATTGATGCCCATCTGGGGGATATTGCCGAACTCCATAGCCCTTGGCCCATGGACCGCCTTGTGTCGGTCCGCAGGCAAGAGGTCGAAGTGAATTGCAACTGGAAGATCTTCCTCGAAGTGTTCAACGAATACTACCATCTGCCGTTTGTGCATGCGGAATCGATCGACAGTGTCTATGACAGACCGGATGCAGCCGATGCCGTAAAGGGCGCCTTTGCTAGCCAATTCGGCGCGACCGAAGGGACCGGAGGACTGCTGGAAAGCGATCAGGACAAATCTCTTCCCGAAATTCCCGGCCTGAAAGGCAAGGCGCGCGAGGGTGCGCGTTATACATGGATCTTCCCAAATATGACTTTCGCCGCGAACCGCGACGCGCTTTGGTGTTACGAGGCTTATCCGGTTGGCGCATCCAGATGTCGGGTGGTTCAAACCTCGTGCTTTCCGTCAGAGACCATCGCATTGCCGGATTTCGCCGAAAAATCTCAGGCGTATCTCCGGCGCATGGATGCGGCACTGGATGAGGATATCGAGGCGCTGGAAAATCAACAACGCGGGCTGGCTTGTCCGGACGCGCGGCCCGGCCGGTTTCAACCGGATCTGGAACCCAACGTGGCCGCCTTTGCACGCTGGTACAGCAGCAAGTGGACGGGTTTGTCAGGCTAGCTCAGCTGGTCGACCTTTTGGGCCTTTAGTTCGGACAGCGGGCCGAGGGTAAATACACGCCGTTCACTGGGCAGATACCGTTCCATCCTGAACCCAGGCATCAAACTGTGCCAAAACCGCGTCGCAAAAAGCGGGGTCGTTGATATGGGCGTCCAACTCGGTCATCGGGATGCGACCGGACATGGTGGTGCGCGCTTCGTCCACCATTTCGGCCAACGCTTCGGGGTCGTATGCTTCTTCGCCTTCCTTGTCCCAGGCCTCGACCCCCTGAACAGGAAGGAAAAAGTGAACCGGTCCGGTTGCAGCTTCCAGCCGGTTGGCAAGCTCTCGCACCCAGGCGCGGCGTTCTTCACCCGTGAAGACCGAACTTTTGATGAGGCGGTTGTGTTCATGAAACGGGCGGTCCGCGTATTGGTCCGGAATGTCCTGCCAGCCCGCGAAATCCAGCAGGTCCAACGCGCCGGGGGCTACCATCTGCGGGGTGCCTGCTCGGCCTGCATTGGTCACGCGATCCTCGCCGCTGGAGACCACTGAGCCCGCCATCAGATTTCCGAATTCCTGCATGCAGAAGTCCATCACGCAGACAAAAGCGCCTTCGCCTGCCAGCTTCTCGAACGCCATGCCGCCCATGCCGGTCGAGTGGAACACGGCCACTTCGAAACCACGGCTTTCCAGCGCAGGTTTCAGGGTTTTCATATAGCGCAGACAGGATGAGCCGAGGCTGGTCATCCCGATCAACGGCTTGCTGCGACCAACCTCGATGGCCGCGTTGGTCGCCCCAACCACGGCCCCGGCAGCCTGGCTGAGCGAGGATCGGCAGATCGCGTTCATACCATACAGACCGCCCGCCCACAGGATCATCTGAATGTCCGGGGCCAGCCGGTGCGGCGGAATCAGGGGTGAGAAGCTGACGGTTGAAACGATGTATTTCGGAACGCCCATCGGCAACTCCTGTGCGCAGTCCAGCGCAAGATCAGTGCCCATCGTGCCGCCAATTGCGAGCATCCCGTGAAAGCGCCCCCTGGCATGTGCTTCGGCGACGACGTTTGCGGCCCCCGCAGACATCACGCGGAAGGCCTTGTTTTCGTCGCCTTGCGCGATGACCTGATCAATGGTCATGCCCCCGGCGGCTGCAATCTCGTGCTTGCTGATATCGGTCGCGTTTTCCGGATCACCCAGTACCGAGACATCCATGGTCAGCACGTCGGCCCCCTGCGCCCGGACCACGCCTTCGATAAAGCGCATCTCGGGCTCTTTTGTGTCGTATGTGCCAATCAACAGGATCGTTTTTCGGGTCATTGGCATCCTCCTGTCGGTTCAGAGCTTGATCCACGCGGTCTTCAGGTCAAGGTATTTGTCGAACGCATGCAGTGACTTGTCATGCCCGTTTCCGGATTGTTTTACGCCACCCAAGGGCACAGTGATGTCCGCCCCGCCATACGTGTTGACATGCACGACTCCGGCCTGAATTTTCGCGATCATCCGATGCGCGCGCGACAGGTCTGCAGTCCACACGCCAGCGGCCAATCCGAACTCGGTGGAGTTGGCAAGGGCGATGGCTTCCTCTTCGGTATCAAAGGACTGAACGGTCAGAACCGGGCCAAACACCTCTTCGCAGACAACGCGGTCGTTGGGTTGCACGCCGGTTATGATTGTTGGCGCCATATAGGTGCCGCCGGTATCCTGAAGTATCCGCTTGCCCCCGGTGGCAATGGTGCGCCCGGCGGCGCGGGCCTCGTCCACAAAGGCAAGGTTCTGCGCCAGTTGTCGTTCCGAATTCACCGCACCGGCATCGGTATCAGGGTCCAGCGGGTCGCCGACCCGCATGGCTTCGGCGTTTTTGACCAGCATTGCGACGAAATCGTCATGGATTTCGCGTTGCACCAGCAGTCGCGATCCGGCAACGCAGACCTGACCCGAGTTTCGGAAAATCCCCGCGGCCGAAACTTTGGCGGCCTCTGCCAGATCGGGGGCGTCAGCAAACACGATATTTGGGGATTTACCACCAAGTTCGAGGTAAACACGTTTGAGGTTCGATCGCGCCGATGCCTCCATCAGCCGACGCCCCGTTGCCCCAGATCCGGTGAATACCAGAACATCCACGTCGTGAGACTCGGCAATCTCAGCCCCGACAACCGCGCCTTCGCCGGTCACGACGTTGAAAACGCCGGGGGGAAGACCGGCCTCCAGCGCCAACTCAGCAAGGCGGATCAGGGTTAGTGAGGCGGTCTCGGCCGGTTTCAATACCACGGTGCAACCGGCGGCAAGGGCCGGGCCCAGCTTCCAGCTGCCGATCATCAGGGGGAAGTTCCACGGCACGATCGCGCCCACAACACCTATCGGCTGTTTATGCACCAGCCCCAGCGCGCCGGGGGCGGTTGGGGCGATCTCGCCATATATCTTGTCGATGGCTTCGGCAAAATACCGGATCGTCCCGGCAGCGCTGAGTGGTTCGGCCTTGTAGGCCATTCCGATCTCGGTTCCGTTGTTTCGCACGCCCAATACGGCAAGTTCTGCCGCCTGCGCTTCGATAAGATCCGCCCATTTCAGCATGATTGTCTTGCGTGCAGCAGGGGCGAGGCCAGACCATCGTCCGTCGTCAAAAGCTGCGCGCGCCGAACGGATTGCCAACCGGGCATCATCCCGCGTGCCTTTTGGCATGGTCGTCAGGGTCGATCCGTCGATGGGTGACACAACATCAAGCGCGCCACCGTCCGAGGCATCACACCGCGCGCCGTCGATCACATGGCGGGCGGGCGGCACGCTTTGGGACCGGAGTTGGTCAATTATCGCTCTGTCCAAATCACGCCTCACTGGTTTAAATAGTGAACCATGGGTATCAAAAAGTGTCTGATCAAATACCGACACTTGTCAATATTGATTTTCTATTGACTGACGTGGAAACCAGACAAAAATATCTGATACCATTGGTTCAAATATTAAACCGATCAAAAGGCAGCAGATGGGAACGATCACAAAAGCTTTGGACTTACTGTCCCTGTTCGCGCGCGACCGCGTGGAAATCGGTCTGGGTGAGTTTGTGCGCCTTACCGGTCGCGACAAGGCGACGGTTCATCGCCACCTGACCGAGCTTGCGGAAAACGGCTATCTGGAGCAACACTCTGACACGCGCGCCTATCGGCTTGGTCCGGCGCTGCTGCGCCTGTCGGCATTGCGTGAGGCGGCGTTCCCGGTGCGAAAGCTGTTGCAGCCCATCGTGTCCGAATTGTCCGAAGCCGTTGGCGAACTGGCCCATGCCAGCCTGCTGCAGGGTGATGCGCTGTCGTCGGTCGCCCACGCTGACCCCGCCCTGCACGGCATTCAGGTGAACTTTGACATTGCCGAGATGTTGCCCCTGCACGCGACATCGTCCGGCATCGCGGCCCTGGCTTTTTGCCCCGAGGATTGGCAAGCCCGCGTCATGGCACGGCCCTTGTCGAAATATACCGACCAAACGATCTCGGACCCGGCGGACCTGAAAGGCATGATCGACCGCGTCCGGCGGTTCGGCGTGGCGTCAGTCACCGGTGGGTTTGATGAAGGGGTCACGTCGGTCGGATGCCCCGTCTTCGGCGAAGGTGGGCGCGTTCTGGGCGCTTTGGCCGTTGCCGTCCCAAGCGTGCGGGCCAGGCCGGAGAAACTGCGCGACATTGCCCAAATGCTTTTGAATGAGGCCGACCGCGCCTCGACTGCGCTGGGCGGTGCGTTTCCACAAGGGTTCGAAGCCCTGCCGCCGGGCTGGGGCGATGAAACCAAGACACAACAGGTGATGTGATGAAGGACAGCAATTTCCTGAAAGAAAACAACGCGCGCCACCTGTGGCACCCGATGGCGCATCCGGCGGACAGCCTTGCAAAACCGCCTGACATTATCGTCGGCGGTGACGGTGTGCGCATCACAGATGTGGATGGGAATACGGTTGTCGATGGGGTCGGGGGGCTATGGAACGTAAACCTTGGGTATTCGTGCCAGCCGGTGAAAGATGCAATTTCCCAACAGCTGGACAGGCTGCCCTATTATTCGATTTTCCGGGGCACTACCAATGATCTGGTCATAGAACTCAGCTGGATGCTGCGCGAATTCTTTGCCCCGGACGGGCTGTCGCGCGCCTTCTTTACATCCGGCGGGTCGGATGGCGTTGAAATCGCGCTGCGCCTTGCACGGCAATATCATAAGGTGCGTGGCGAGGCCGGGCGCGTCAAATTCCTGAGCCTCAAGAAAGGCTATCATGGCACCCATACGTTGGGCGCATCGGTGAACGGTAACCCGAATTTCCGAACGCAGTACGAACCGCTGATGCCCGGCTGCCATCACATTCCATCGCCCTATACCTATCGCAATCCGTTTGGCGAAACCGATCCGGAAAACCTGGCGCAACTGTGCCTTGCGGCGCTTGAGGATGAGATCAGGTTTCAGGACCCTTCAACCATAACCGCAATGATCATGGAACCGGTTCTTGGGGCGGGTGGGGTGATCCCGCCGCATGAAACCTTTATGCCCGGCGTGCGCGAGATCTGCTCGAAATACGGTATCCTGCTGATCGCGGATGAAGTGATCACAGCCTATGGCCGGACGGGGGCGTGGAGCGGATCGCGCCGCTTTGGCGTCAAGCCCGACATGGCGGTCACGGCGAAGGCCATAACCAATGGGTATTTCCCGTTCGGTGCCGTGATGATTAGCGATGCGGTGGCTGACGTGTTCGAAGGTGACCGCTCGGGCAAGGCGGCAATCGGGTCGGGGTATACCTATTCCGGCCATCCCGTGGGTGCGGCTGCCGCGATTGCGTGCCTGAAGGAAACCGAACGTCTGAACGTCAAGGACAACGCCGCGCAGCGTGGGGCGCAATTGCATGCGGGCCTTCAGGCGCTGGGCGAGACATACGACCTGATCGGCGATGTGCGCGGGGGGTATGGCCTGATGTGCGCGTTAGAGCTGGTTTCGGACAGAACCACCAAAACGCCCATCGACAAGGCCACGATCGGCAAGGTGCAAAAAACGGCCTATGAGGCCGGGGCCATGGTGCGTGTGTCGGGAAACAACATCATTCTGTCCCCGCCGCTGGTGCTGGGCGAAGAGGACGTGAACACTTTGATTTCGGCGTTGGGCAAAGGGCTGGGGGCAGTTTGATGCCCCGGCCTTTCAAGGGGTTGAATCCTGATCTTCAATCGCAACGGCAAGCTTTCGCAGCAGCGCCAACAGGGTGTCGTGATCGTTATCCCCAAGGATGCTTCGGTAATGGGAGGCGATGTCCGAGGCCTCGGCCATATGATCATCAATGATCGCTTGCCCTGCAGCCGTGATCGCAATGTGCTGGCGACGGCGGTCTGTCGCGTCGGCCTCACGGGATACGAGCCCGGCTTTCTCCATCGAATGCACAATCCGGCTGAGGCTTGGCGACATCAGCGCCGCGCGATTGGCCAACATGCCGGCGTCCATCTTTCCGCCCTCGCTGAGCACGCGCAGAACGCGCCATTGCTGTTCGGTGATGCCCGCCTTGGCCAACATCTTGCGGATCGGGGCCATTACGGCCTCACGCGCGCGGATCAGCGACACCGGAAGTGACTGCGCCGTCGGGGGCAGGGCGGTGGGTTTTTTGGTTCGCGATGTGTCTGGCAATTGTCCGATCCCAAAATTACATCACATGTTAAATAAATTGTTTGACTCGAGACCGCAACGTTCGATAGGTATAATATTACTTAACATATCAAATAAAATGGATTGAGACGTGCCGCATATCCACATCGAATATTCCGCAAACCTGGAACAGGTCGTGGATATGGCCGGGCTGTGTGATGCGTTAAGGCAATCTGCGGCCCGGATCGACGCCTTGCCCATGCCCGGTTTGCGTGTGCGGGCGATCCGCGTCGATCATTATTCCATCGCGGATGGCGATCCCAAACACGGGTTTGTCGACATATCGGTCCGCCTGCGCGAAGGACGGGCGGATGAGGTCAAGCAGAACGTCATCAAGCAGATTTTCGACACCGCGCGGGTCTTTCTGAAACCCGCAATGGACACGCATTCAATCGCTTTGTCGTCTGAATTGCGGGACATCGACGCTGGTCTATCGCCCAAATTCGGCACGATCCGCGACCATCTGGAGGATCCGAAATGAGCAGTTTGGAGCAGAACCTGGAAAAGCTGAACGGGTTGCTGGCGCGGTTCCGGAAGAATGGGATCAGGAACCGGATTGCGGGCGAGGATCGGGACGGGTCCGCAGGCAGGTTCCAAACCACGTCTCCGGTCGACAAAAGCGTGATTTGCGAGGTTGCCCAGGGCAATGCGGACGATATCGACGCTGCGGCCAATGCTGCGGTAGATGCCTTTCCCCAATGGCGTGACATGCCCGCAACCGAACGACGCGAAATCCTGATCCGTGTGGCCGAAGGCATTGGGGCGCGCGCTGAGGAGATCGCCTTGTGCGAATGCTGGGACACCGGACAGGCGTTGAAATTCATGTCGAAGGCCGCACTGCGCGGGGCCGAGAACTTTCGCTATTTTGCGGATCAGGTTGTGCAGGCGCGGGATGGTCAGCATCTGAAATCGCCGACGCTGATGAACATCACCACGCGCGTCCCGATTGGCCCGGTCGGTGTGATCACGCCCTGGAACACGCCCTTCATGCTGTCCACGTGGAAAATCGCACCGGCGCTGGCGGCCGGGTGCACAGTGGTTCACAAACCGGCCGAGGCCAGCCCGCTGACGGCAAGGCTGTTGGTCGAAATCGCGGAAGAGGCCGGTCTGCCAAAAGGCGTTTTGAACACGGTGAACGGTTTTGGCGAAGAGGCGGGAAAGGCGCTGTGCGAACATCCGAAAATTCGCGCCATCGCCTTTGTGGGCGAAAGCCGCACGGGCAGCCTGATCACCAAACAGGGGGCAGACACGCTCAAACGCAACCATCTGGAGCTGGGCGGCAAGAACCCGGTTATCGTGTTTGACGATGCCGATCTGGACCGCGCGCTGGATGCGGTGATCTTCATGATCTATTCGATCAACGGCGAGCGCTGCACCTCCTCCTCGCGTTTGCTGGTGCAGGATACGATCAAGGATGCCTTTGAGGCCAAGCTTGTTGAGCGCGTGAACAAGATCAAGGTCGGCCACCCGCTGGACCCGGCGACCGAGATCGGACCGCTGGTGACCGAGGAACATTTCAACAAGGTCACCAGTTACTTTGAGATCGCGAAAGAGGATGGGGCGACCATCGCCGCGGGCGGAACGACAGTCGGGGAGACCGGCTATTTTGTACGACCGACCCTTTTCACCAACGCAAACAACCAGATGCGCATCGCGCGCGAGGAAATCTTTGGCCCCGTTCTGACCGCCATTCCATTCTCGACCGAGGATGAGGCGCTGCAAATCGCCAACGACACGCCCTATGGTCTGACGGGCTATGTCTGGACCAACGACCTGACCCGCGCCTTGCGTTTCACCGACAAGCTTGAGGCCGGGATGATCTGGGTGAACTCGGAAAACGTCCGCCATCTGCCGACGCCGTTCGGTGGTGTCAAAGCCTCGGGCATCGGTCGGGACGGCGGCGATTGGAGCTTTGAGTTCTACATGGAACAAAAGCACATCGGCTTTGCCACCGGTCAGCACAAGATCACCCGCCTTGGGACCTGACACGCGTCGCCCTGACAATCCAAAGCACTTAGGAGTTTGAAATGCCTGTACCCGCTCCGAACCTCTACCCGGATTTCAACACGATCCGCCTGAGCCATGTTTGCCTGAACGTTAAGGATCTGGCGGTATCCAGGGCGTTTTATGTTGACATGTTCGGCCTGCAGGTGGCGCATGAATCCGACACTCACATCTACCTGCGCGCGCTGGAAGAGCGTGGGCATCACAGCGTGGTTCTGCAGAAATCCGACGCGCCCGGTACGGTCGATGTCATGGGGTTAAAAGTCTTTGATGAGGCTGATCTTGATCGCGCCGAAGCCTGGTTTCAGGCCAAGGGTCGCCCGACGGAGTGGATCGAACGCCCGTTTCAGGGGCGCACCCTGCTGACCTCGGACAATATCGGTATCCCGTTGGAATTCTATAACAGGATGGACAGGCTGCCGACGATCCATCAGGACTATGCCCGGTATCATGGCGTGCGTCCCTTGCGGATTGACCATTTCAACTGTTTCAGCCCAAACGTCGATCACAGCGTCGCCTTCTACAGCGACATGGGGTTCCGGGTCACGGAGTACACCGAAGACGAAGACAGCAAGCGGTTGTGGGCAGCGTGGTTGCATCGCAAAGGCGGTGTACATGACATGGCCTTTACCAACGGCACCGGGCCTCGCATGCACCATGTGGCGTTCTGGGTCGCCAACCCGATGCACATCATCGATCTTCTGGATGTCATGTCGACCACGGGTTATGTCGAAAACATTGAACGCGGGCCGGGACGGCACGGTATTTCCAACGCGTTCTTTCTGTATATCCTTGACCCGGATGGGCACCGGATCGAAATCTACAGCTCGGATTATCAGACACTGGACCCCGATCATGAACCGCTGAAATGGGATCTGAAAGACCCGCAGCGGCAAACCCTTTGGGGTGCGCCCGCACCGCGCAGCTGGTTCGAACATGGGTCACGGTTCACAGGCGTTGACGTGGCCAAGGCGGATCTGAACGCCACCCCGATTATCGCACCCTGAGGAGGCGGGAATGGACTGGGACGAGTTTAGCCACTGGGGCAAACGCATATCCGACTGGGCCGCGGATTATCACAAGACTTTGCCCGACCTGCCGGTGAGGGCACAAACCGCACCGGGTGAGATTGCCGCGCAACTGCCCCAGCAGCCGCCCGAGCATGCGCAGGCCATGGACACCATCATGGCCGATTTCGAGCGGATCGTGATGCCGGGAATGACCCATTGGCAGCACCCGCGTTTCTTTGCCTATTTCCCGGCCAATGCCGCGCCGCCGTCGATGCTGGCCGAGATGCTGGTGACCACAATCGCGGCGCAGTGCATGTTGTGGCAGACCTCTCCGGCCGCGACCGAGGTCGAAGGGGTTATGGTTGACTGGCTCCGGCAGGCGCTGGGCTTGCCAGAAGGCATGACCGGGGTCATTCAGGACAGCGCGTCCTCGGCCACCTTGTCGGCGGTGCTGACCATGCGCGAACGGGCCACGGGCTTTACCGGCAATCGTGACGGGTTGAACACCAAGGGCGCGCTGCGGATTTATTGCTCGGATCAGGTGCATTCGTCGATTGACCGGGCCTGTTGGGTTGCAGGCATCGGTCAGGACAATCTGGTCAAACTGCCCGCGCATGGCCCCACCTTTGCGATTGATCCAGATGCGCTGGAGGCCGCAATCCAGCGCGACATCGCCGCCGGTCATATGCCCGCCGGGATCATTGCCATCACCGGGGGCACCGGGGTGGGGGCATGCGATGATCTCAATGCGGTTGCCGATGTGGCGCAGAAACACGACCTCTACACCCATCTGGATGCGGCATGGGCAGGGTCGGCCATGATCTGCCCTGAATTTCGTCAGGCGTTTTGGTCCGGGGCCGACCGCTATGACAGCATCGTTTTCAACCCCCATAAATGGCTGGGCGCGCAGTTCGATTGTGCGATCCAGTTCCTGAAGGACGCCACACCGCAACTCAATACACTGAAGATTGAGCCCGAATACCTCAAAACCACGGGGGCAGAGGTCACGAATTACTCGGAATGGACGATCCCCTTGGGGCGCAGGTTCCGGGCGCTGAAGATCTGGTTCCTGTTGCGCTCATACGGGTTGGAGGGGTTGCGCACCCGCATCCGTAACCATGTCGCCTGGGCTGCTGAACTTGCCGAGGTAATTGGCGCGATGGAGGGGTTTGAGGTGACGACGGGCCCGATCCTCAGCCTGTTTTCCTTCCGTTGTCCCGGCGATGATGAGATACAGCAGCGATTGGTGGATGCGCTGAACGATGATGGCCGGATTTACCTGACCCAAGGTCTGTTCGACGGTCGCAAGATCATCCGCTTTCAGGTGGGGCAATTCGATACAACGCGCGAAGACGTGCTGATGGCGGCAGACGTCATCCGTGACGTCTGGGGAAAGATTACATGAAGTTTGCCACCTACACAGCAGATAACAGGACGTTTTTTGGGCCCATAACCGACAACGGCGCTATCGCTCTGAACGATGCGTTCCCGGACTGCGCCAGTCTGTATGAGGTGATCGCCTCGGGTGCATTCGGGCAGTTGGCCAAAGCTGCCGAGGGCAAGCCCGTCACCCATACCGAGTTCACCTATGAGATGGTGATGCCGGATGCGCGCCGTATCCTATGTGTTGGGGTGAACTTTCCGGACCGAAATGCGGAATACAAGGACGGCAGCGCGCAGCCCAAATACATGTCGTTGTTTCCGCGCTTTGCCAGCGGCTTTACCGGCCATGACCGTCCATTGATCCGACCGCCCGAAAACCACACGCTGGATTATGAAGGCGAGGTTGCAATTGTGATCGGCAAGGGAGGGCGCAGGATCGTTCAGCAAGACGCTTATGACCATATCGCGGCGTTGACCCTGTGCAATGAAGGCACGATCCGGGATTGGGTGCGGCATGCCAAGTTCAATGTCACGCAAGGCAAGAACTGGGATAAATCGGGGGCAATCGGCCCGTGGCTGGTACCCTTCACAGATGCGGCGCAACTGGATGACGCCCGCATCCAGACCCGCGTGAATGGTGAGCTACGGCAGGATGATACGCTGAACCGCATGATGTTCCCGATCCGGCGCGAGATCGAATATATTTCGACCTTCATGACCTTGCAGCCCGGCGATATCATCGTCACCGGCACCCCCACCGGCGCGGGCGCGCGGTTCGATCCGCCAAGATACCTGGTGCCCGGCGACGTCATAGAGGTGTCGGTCGACGGCATCGGCACCCTGCGCAACACGGTCGAGGATGAACAGGTATGACCCCCGAAGATCACGACCGCGCCGCTGCCGACTTGTTGCAGGCTGAACGGACGCGCGAACAGATCGGGTTGCTGAGCCTGCGCCACCCCGAGATGGGCATGGACGACGCCTATGAGGTGCAAAAGGCGATCTACCGTCAGAAACTGGCCGAAGGGCGCAGGGTGATTGGCTGGAAGATCGGGCTGACCTCGAAAGCGATGCAATATGCGTTAAATATCGACATCCCCGACAGCGGGATTTTGTTCGATGATATGGCGTTCGAAAATGGCAGCACTGTCCCGGCAGGACGTTTCATCCAACCCCGGATCGAGGCCGAGATTGCCTTTGTCATGCATTCCGCCGTGGGGGGCGAGGACGTTTCTCGTGAGGACATCATCGCCGCCACGGATTACGTCGTACCGTCCATCGAAATCCTCGACACCCGTATTCAGCGGGTGGATCCCGAGACCGGCAAGGCGCGCACGGTGTTTGACACGATCAGCGACAACGCGGCAAATGCAGGCGTCGTGTTGGGCGATGAACGCCATGCAATTGGTGCGTTTGATTTGCGTTGGGTGGGCGCAATGACTTTCCGCAATGGCGAGATTGAGGAAACAGGGTTGGGGGCTGGTGTCTTGAACGATCCTATCGAAAGCGTTGTCTGGCTAGCCCGCCGTATGGCGCAGTTCGGCCAAAGCATCGAACCGGGTCAGGTCATCTTGTCCGGCAGCTTCATCCGACCTGTCGAATGCCCGTCAGGCGCCGACATCCACGCCGATTTCGGCGCGTTTGGCTCGGTCGATATTTCTTTCGCCTGAACGGAGCGTAACAGATGCCCGATCCGATCTACGCAATAGGCGACATTCACGGTCAATTTGGGATGCTGGAGGACGCCCTGGCGCGGATCGAACGCGACGGCGGCCCCGATGCCAAAGTGGTGTTCATTGGCGATTACACCGACCGGGGGCCACAAAGCCGTGAGGTTCTGGATTTACTGATCAAAGGGCAGGCCGAGGGCAGGAACTGGACGTTCCTGCGCGGCAATCACGACCAGATGTATGCGATGTTCTTGGAGGATTATCCGCGCAACGATGCCCGTCTGCTGGTCGGGTATCATTGGCTGCATCCCCGGATCGGAGGTGCCGAGACATTGCAGTCTTACGGGCTAGGGGTAGAGGACGGAGATCGCATCTATCAGGTTCACGCTCAGGCGAAACAGGCGGTGCCACAGGCGCATATCGACTTTATGAATCAGTTGCAACCCTACCACCTGACCACCGATGTGCTGTTTGTCCATGCAGGCATTCGACCCGGTGTGCCATTAAAGCAGCAGGACCCCGACGACCTGATCTGGATCCGCGATGAGTTTCTGGATCACGAAAGCCAGCATCCGTGGCTGGTGGTACACGGCCACAGCCACGTGTCTGCGCCGGATCACCGGGGTAATCGGATCAATATCGACACCGGTGCAGGCTATGGCCACCCGCTGACTGCGGTGGTGTTCGAAGGCACGGACTGTTGGGTGCTCGAAGCTCAGGGCCGCAATCGACTGGTGCCCTAAGCTGTATTTCGGATCTGTCGCCGGGTCTGACGCTTTTCAAGCAGCGGCTTGCAGGGCCTGCCTGAGCGTTTCGTGATCCCCAATATGATTGGCCAGCACAAGGATCAGTCGGGCGTTCAGCGCTTCGCTATCCTCATCCGACAGCCCGTCATGGGCCGCGATCAGATCGGCGTAGAAATCATCCGGTGATGGCAGGTTTGGCTCGGTAATCAACGGCATCTGCTATTCCTTTCCGCAGGCTTTGCGAACGGCCGCGCGCGTCGCCGCCTCATCAAACGCCACCCAACGGGCCGCTACATGCTGATCTGGGCGGATCAGATAAACGGCCTGTTGGTTCGATCCCAGATAGCGGGCGGTCAGGGTATCGGTCGCCTCGACAAAGACCGTGCGCACGGCGATCCCATCCACGTCCAGTTGTGCCGGTGCATCCGTGTTGATCGCCAGAAGAACAAATTCATCCCCAAGCCGGTCGAGCAGGAAGCCATCGCCCAAGGGCGCGTCAACACAGGTCGCACCGACGCGCGTTCCACTTGGGCCGTCGGGCAGGGCATCCTCGCCGTTCAGGGATGAATGATCATAGGTGCAAGGCACGGACAACCGCCCCGAATTGACCAGTGGCCGGGCAAAGCTGTGCGTTTCGGCCAGCTTCAAGACTGCATCGCGAAACCTTTTGCTGGTTTTGGACTTCGGGGTGATGAAATCGGTCGAACGGGTCGAGTTGAGGATATTCTCATCCGCCGCAAACACCCGTTCCTGATCATAGCTGTCCAGCAGGCTGTCCGGAGCCTTGCCCGCAATCACAAGGCCAAGCTTCCAGCCCAGATTGTCCACATCCTGCATCCCCGAATTGGCCCCGCGCGCCCCGAACGGGGACACCTGATGCGCTGAATCTCCTGCAAAGATCACCCGGCCATGGCGGAAGTTCTGCATGCGGCGGCACTGGAAGGTGTAGATTGACGACCAGACTAGTTCATATTCGACGTCGTCGCCCAGCATCGCATCCAGCCGCTTGCGGATGTTTTCCTCTTTCAGCTCCTCTTTGCGGTCCACGTCCCAGCCGATCTGAAAATCCACGCGCCAGACATCATCGGGCTGTTTGTGCAGCAGGGTCGAGGCACCGGATTTGAAGTAAGGCTCGAACCAGAACCAGCGTTCTGTCGGGAACTCGGCGGTTTTCATCCTGATATCGGCGATCAGGAAGCTGTCCTGAAACACGTGCCCCTCGAACACCAGATCAAGCATGTCCCGCGTCGGGGACCCCGCGCCGTCGCAGGCGATTAGCCAATCCGCCTCGATCTGGTAAAGGCCATCCGGGGTTTCTACGGAAAGGGTCACGTGGTCGTCTTTGGTATCAATCGCTTCAACCCGGTTCTTGCCGCGGATTTCGATGGGCGCTCCGCGCTCCTGTTCGGCACAGATGGCCTCGAAGATGAACTTCTCGAAATAGGGCTGTTGCAGGTTGATGAACGCCGGGTTGCGGTGGCCGCTTTCGGGCAGAAGGTTGAACTCATAGACCTGATGGTCGTCCTGAAACACCTTGCCGACGTTCCAGACCACGCCCTTATCCAGCATCGGTGCGCCGCACCCGTAGCGGTCTGTGATCTCCAGCGTTCGCTTGGCAAAGCAGATCGCGCGGCTGCCCATGCCGATCCCTTCGTGATCGTCCAGAACCAGCGCGGGAATGCCTTGCCGTCCCAGATCCAGCGCCATGGCCAGCCCGATCGGACCGCCGCCGACGATAACAACCGGATGGCGCCTGGCATGTGGTGCGTTCTGATCAGCGGATTTCCGATAGGGATAAAGCCGGAACGCGAGCGAATATCTGTCCTGAAGCATCTGAATACCTGACGTGCCGAATTGGGGTGTAATCGGATCAGCCTTGCAACTGCTCCCACATCTCCAGATCGCGTTTGTCGGTCCAGATACGGGGATGCGCGATGCCCCGGGCTTCGTCATAGGCGCGGCTGACGTTGAAGGGCAGGCAGTGTTCGTAGATGGCGTAGTCCTTGAACTTGGGGTCGCAGGCGTCGCGAACGGCGTCCCACGCGTCTTTGAGCGTTCCGCCCTTCATCGCCACGCGCTGGGCCGGGGTGTAGGTCGAATTCACAAAATCCCGCGTGCTTTCGATGGCGCGCTCCACCGCCTCATTGCCCACCAATGCCGCACCACGACCCGGCGCGATTGCGTCCACGTCATAGGCCTTGATCGCGTCGAGCGTTCCGCCCCAATCCGCGAAATGCCCGTCGCCGCAATAACAGGCCGAATGATCTTCGACGATATCGCCGGTGAACATCACATTCTGGTCGGGCACATGGATCACCGCGTCACCTGCCGTATGGGCCCGGCCGATCTGTTTGATGTCCACGCGGCGATTGCCCAGATGGACGGTCATGCTTTCGCTGAAGGTCGTTGTGGGCCATGTCAGGCCGGGGATGCTTTCGTGTCCTTCGAACAGGCGCGGGAAGCGCTGGAATTCGCTATCCCAATCCTCTTGCCCGCGTTCGACAACCATCGAGCGGGCGACATCGGACATGATGATTTGCTGCGCATTAAAGGCCGACGCGCCCAGCACCCGAACGGCATGATAGTGAGTCAGCACAACGTGGGTGATCGGTTTGTCGGTCACGGTCCGGACGCATTCGATCACTTTGTTGGCTAGGCGTGGGGTGGCCTGCGCCTCGACAATCATGACGCTGTCATCACCGATGATGACGCCAGAATTCGGGTCGCCCTCGGCGGTAAACGCGTAGAGTCCTTCGCCAATCTCATCAAAAGTGATTGTCTTTTCGGTCAGATCGCCTTGCGATGCAAATGCCTTGGCCACGAGGATCGGTCCTTTTGCTGTTTTGACGAAGAAGGCCCCGGGGCGCTTCTGGTCCGAGTGTATAGGAAATTGCCTCAGATAATCGTTGCATTTGCAACGGTGTCAATATTTTTGTTGCATTTGCAATGAATATTTAGCCTCCATACGGAAAAGAGGACGTTGCCGGATGACGCCAAACACTTTGCCCGAGTTCGATCTGGAGAAATACCTGCCGTACCGCCTGACGGTCCTGGCTGCGCGTCTGAGTATGGACATGGCGCAGCAGTATAAAAGTGAGTTTGGCATTTCGATTCCCGAGTGGCGGGTTCTTGTAAATATCGGATACGCAGAGAACTTATCGGTTCGGGACATCGAAAAACGGGTCAGTTTGGAAAAATCGATGGTCAGCCGGGCAGCGGCGCGGTTAGAGGCGCGCGGGCTTGTTTCCAAGACGGTCGACACCAAGGACCGGCGTCTGGTGAAGCTTGAATTGACCGAAGAGGGGGCCTTGGTCCTTGGTAAACTGATCCCGATCGCCTCGGCCTTTCAGGCAGATCTGGAGCGCAAGCTTGGGGCGGAAAAAGATGCGCTTTTTTCCGCGCTGGATAGGTTGGTGGATTGAAGGCCGTTGGCCTTTTTGGCGCAACGCGGCAGGAAGGACGTGGCCGCGCCCCGGGAAAAACGCAACGGAACTGTGGCCAGTTGCGTGCTCTTATACTCTAGTCAAACCAGGTATCGGGTTCAGAGGAGCGCCGGGCACACCGGCTGATAGGGGCGATGTTGGTAAAGGCGGCAAAGATCTTCGCGGGCGCGGCAGTCGTCGGCGCACTCGGTCTGACAGGGTATCTTTTGATTGCGCCACCCGATTTGCTGAAGGTCGGCACGAACTACTCGGCCAAGATCGTCTGTTCCAACGTGTTCATCGCGGGGCGCGATCCGGATGAGGTTCTGTCGGTTGACGTGCAAGCCCCCGGGCATCCATTGCTGCGGCAAGTCTCGATCAAAGTGGACCGCGAAGCGCAAAGCGTCGAGGCACGGATTTTCCGGTTCTTTGCGCCTGCAACTTCTCAATACCGCGAGGGGTTGGGGTGTACGAACCTGCACACATCCGAACTCAGCGACAAAGCCCTTGCTGCGTCGCCGTCATTGCCGGACGGCATCTGGCCGCAGGGAAACCGCGTACACCCGTCTCAAGATGCTGAAATAGAACGCATTCTGTCCGACGAGACCTTGCTTGGCGAAGGGTATCGCGCTGTCGTTGTCGTGCGAGATGGTCGCATCGTTGGGGAAAGCTATGCGCCGGGTTTCGACGAAAACACCCCACTGCTGGGATGGTCCATGACCAAGACCGTGACGGCGGGCCTAATTGGTACGTTGATACAGTCCGGCCAGATGGCGTTGGATGATAAACTGATCGACAGTTTCCCCGAATGGGCCGGTGACAGCCGCAGGGACATCACTGTCGCGTATATGTTGTCGATGACAAGCGGACTGGAGTGGAACGAAGAATATGGGGATGTTTCTGACGTCACCAGAATGCTCTATCTGCGTGATGACATGGCCGGATTTGCGGCCGGTCGTCCAGCAGAGAGCGAAATTGGTACCGACTTCAACTATTCTTCCGGAACATCCACCGCATTGTCCCGCGTGTGGCAAGACGCGGTTGGGGACGAGGCGCTAAGCTATCCAAAGGAGGCATTGTTTGAGCCATTGGGCATGACCTCGGTCGTGATGGAAACAGATGCTGCGGATACGTTTGTCGGGTCCAGCTATATGTACGCTACGGCGCGGGATTGGGCGCGGTTTGGGCAGTTTTTGCTGCAAAAGGGCGTCTGGGACAGGCAGCAGATACTGCCCGAGGGATTTACGGATTGGATGTTTGAGCCGGTGGCCGCGTCGAATGGTGCCTATGCCAAAGGGCACATTTGGATCGAGGCACCGGGTGGCGTGCCGTCCTTCGAAGATTCGGTCTGGTTGCAAGGCCACGACGGACAAACCATCGGCATTTTCCCGTCCCATGACATGGTCGTTGTCCGGCTGGGCCTGACGCCTTCGAAACTGGGGTATTCCTCGCTGCCTTTGGCGCAGGAACTGATTGCGGCCTTTGCAGAAAACTAACTTTATAGGGGGAGGTTCTGATCCACGCTGCTGAGAATGCCAGCCTCACAGAATCTCAGCAGATTTTGGATCAAGTCGTCAGACTGCGGTTCGTCACCCATGCCGCCGAGCGCGGCAATCCGCCAGTCAGAGGTGCAGAGCGCCAGCATGGACGACACCGCGAACACCAGCGCGCCAGCGACGCGCGCCGGGTCCGCGCCGGGGAAGCGCGCGCAAAGCAACTGCACGACACGTGTGGCCACCGGATCGAAATGCGTATTGGCCAGCGCGCGCCAACGGGTGTCAGCTGAAACGATTGCCACAATGCGCGCATAGGCCAGCCACTGAGGATCGCCGCCAAAGGCGCGGGTCACAAGTGGCAGCATGAAGGCTGACATCAGGTCGCCAATGCTCCAGTCCTGCTGAGCCTCAAGCGCTCTGATAGACGCAAGGCGTTCTTCCGACAACTCGGCGGCCCGACGCGCCACGATACGCTCGAACAACTCGTCTTTCGGGCCACCGTGAAAGTTCACGCTGGCCTTTTGAACCCGCGCCCGTTCGGCAATGTCCCGGATCGATGCCCCTTCGAATCCCCGTTCTGCAAAAACCAGCTCGGCGGCGTCCAGGATTCGGTCCCTCGCGGCAAGCGATCGCTGCGAGGGTGCTCTTTTTCTTTCTTTTACAGCATGTTGGGCCATCTCAAAAACCAGTTTGCCTTATTTCGAACGTTCGTTCAAGATAATAGATGTCGCAGGAGGAGGCGCGGATGGAACAGGGGCAGGTAAAGGCGGGTCAACCGGTTGAGGTAAAAGCCCGCCCCCAAGAGTGTTTTGCACTGATCGGAGCCGGGCCCATGGGTCTTGCAATGGCCAAGACACTGATCGAGCAGGGGGTGCCGTTTCAGGGATTTGAACTGGCAGATGATGTGGGTGGTCTTTGGAATATCGATGCACCCCGGTCCACGATGTACGAGACCGCCCACCTCATATCCTCCAAGCGGATGACGGAATTCACTGACTTCCCCATGCAGGAGGACACGGCAGAATACCCGTCGCATCGCGAGATGAAGCGTTATTTTCAGGAATTCGCGAACGCCTTCGATCTGTATCGGCACTTTCACTTCGGTGCAGAAGTTCTAAGCGCCAAGCCTTTGCAGGATGGCGGATGGGATGTGACCTGGCGCGATAGGGCCGGGGTCGAACAGACCCAGACCTTTGCCGGTATTCTGATTGCAAATGGCACCTTGTCGGAACCCAACATGCCCAAGTTCAAGGGCGAGTTCACAGGTGAACTGATCCACGCGTCCGAATACCGGTATCCGACCCAATTCGCCGGTAAGCGTGTTCTGGTCATCGGCGCGGGGAATTCCGGGTGCGACATTGCGGTGGATGCCATCCACCACGGGCTGTCCTGCGATCTGTCGATGCGCCGCGGGTATTACTTTGTGCCGAAATACGTGTTTGGCGTTCCGGCGGACACGATGGGCGGCAAGATCCGCCTACCCATGTGGTTGAAGCGCAAAGTTGACGGGGCAATCCTGAAATGGTTCGTCGGTGATCCGCAGAAATACGGGTTTCCGAAACCGGACTATGCGCTTTATGAATCCCATCCTGTTGTGAACTCGCTGATCCTGTTCCATGCCGGGCACGGGGACCTGAAGGTGCGCCCGGATGTGGAACGGTTCGAGGGTAAGACGGTTCATTTCCGTGATGGCAGTTCAGCCGACTATGACATGATCCTGACAGCCACCGGGTATTCGCTGCACTATCCTTTCATCGAAAAGGACTTGCTGAACTGGAAGGGCGACGCCCCGGACCTGTACCTCAATTGCATGCACCCGGACCGGGATGACCTGTTCGTCCTTGGCATGGTCGAGGCGTCGGGGTTGGGCTGGCAGGGTCGCCATGAGCAGGCCGAGATGGTTGCGCGGTATATCGCTGGTCTGCGCTCGGGCAACGCGGCAGCCAAGGCGATCCGTGCCACCAAATCCAAAGGGTATGAGCGGGCGACGGGGGGCATGAACTATATCGACCTTCCGCGCATGGCGTATTACGTCGACAAGGCAACCTATCGCAAAGAAGTCACCGGTCAGATTGCGGCGCTGCGGGCGGCTGAGCGATGAACGGTATCGATCAGGTTGCGCTGAACTTTGATGCCGGAAACCTCAGGGTTCTGAATGCGGTTCTGGCGATCATCATGTTCTCGATTGCGCTGGATTTGCGGATTGACGATTTTCGCCGCGTTGTGCGCGGACCCAAGCCACTGATTGTCGGGCTGGCGTCGCAGTTTCTGATCCTGCCTGCGCTGACATTTCTGATGATCCTTGTGCTTCGGCCCATGCCATCTGTTGCGATGGGCCTTATTCTGGTTGCGGCCTGTCCCGGCGGGAATATCTCGAACTTCATGACCCATCGGGCGCAGGGCAATGTCGCGCTGTCCGTTTCCATGACGGCCTTTGCGACGGTCGGGGCGATTGTCATCACACCGATAAACATTGCGTTCTGGGGCAATCTTTATGGCCCGACGCGCGAGATTTTGCAGCGTACGGAAATCGATCCGGTCTCGGTCGCGATAACGGTTGGGTTCATGCTGATCCTGCCGCTGATCCTGGGAATGGTCGTGAACGCGCGGTTCACTGCATTTGCCGACCGTATTCGCCGACCAATGCAGTGGGTGTCGATGGGCATTTTCGTGGCCTTCATCGCATTGGCGCTGGCCGCGAACTGGGCCCATTTCCTAAGCTTTGCCGGGGCGATCATCGGCCTTGTCATAATCCACAACGCGCTGGCCTTTTTAGGCGGGTATGTCACCGCGACCGTGGCGGGGCTGTCCGAACGGGATCGCCGGTCCGTGACCATCGAGACCGGCATTCAGAACTCGGGCCTTGGGCTGATCCTGATCTTTGCCTTCTTTGGGGGGCTGGGCGGGATGGCCGTTGCAGCGGCCCTTTGGGGCATATGGCACGCGATCTCGGGGATCGCACTGGCGCGCTATTTCGCACGGCGAGCGGTTCCGGCATGACCCGGATATTGATCACTGGCGCAGCCGGGGCGGTGGGGGCCGCGCTTTTGCGGCGCCTTGGTGAACGCCCGGAACTGGATGTGGTTGCGACCGACATTCGCAAGCCTGAGGACTTGCCGCCCAACGCGCGTTTTCTGACGATGGACGTGACAGGCGACGACCCGCAGAACATCATCCTTGCAGAACGCCCCGATACCGTTGTGCATCTGGCATCGATTGTAACTCCGGGCCCCGAGTCAACGCGAGAGATCGAATATCAGGTCGATGTCGAAGGCACCCGGAATGTGCTGAACGCGGCCATTGCAGCCGGGGTGCGGCGTTTGGTGGTCACGTCCTCGGGCGCGGCTTATGGCTATCACGCCGACAACCCTGTACCGCTGTGTGAAACGGACGCGATCCGGGGCAATCGGGAGTTTGCCTATTCCTGGCACAAGCGCTTGGTCGAAGAGATGTTGGCCGAGGCCAGAGAAAACGCCCCCGATCTGCAACAGGTCGTTCTGCGCGTGGGTACGGTGCTGGGCGAAGGTGTCGAGAACCAGATCACGTCCCTGTTCCATAAACCGCGATTGCTCGGGTTAAGGGGGTCGGACAGCCCCTTTGTTTTCATCTGGGATCAGGACCTTGCCGAGATTTTGCTGCGGGCTGCAACCGACGGGCCAGCGGGTGTTTTTAACGTTTCGGGTGATGGCGCTTTGACACTGTCCGAAATCGCCAATGCAATGGGTAAAACCGTGCGATGGCTGCCGCCGAGGCTGATCAAACTGGCCTTGACCGTGGCCCGGCCCTTGGGTCTGAGCCGTTACGGACCCGAGCAGGTCAGGTTCTTGCAGTATCGGCCCGTGCTGGACAACGCATCCCTGAAATCCGACTTTGGCTATCACCCCAGCCTTTCCAGCGCCGAAACGTTCCAGCGCTGGTGGGAGAGCAGGACATGACAAAGACCGCCGTCATAACCGGAGGGGCAGGCGGGCTAGGGCAGGCCCTTGCCAAGGCGCTGCGGGATCAGGGTTGGCATACGGCGTTGATCGACCTTCCCGGCCCTGAACTTGATGCACTGGCGGCTTTGGAAAATGTCAGCGTCTACGCCTGCGATCTGACCAAGCCAGATCATTGTGCGGCGACCTGCGCCGAGATCATTGGTGACAGACCCTCGGTCGATCTGGTCATCTACAACGCGGGCGTTTCGCAAATAGCGACCTTTGTCGACAGCGACATGCAGGCACACAGGAAACTGTTCGAAATCAACTATTTTGCAGCCGTCGAGTGTGCAAAACACTTTCTAGAACCCGTCCGCTTGGCCAAAGGAACCCATCTGGCAATATCCTCGGTCGCCGGGTTTGCGCCGTTGCTGCACCGCACCGCCTACGCCGCCAGCAAACACGCGATGGAGGGGTTTTTCAAATCGCTACGGGCCGAGGAATTGCCTCATGGGGTAAACGTGGTCATCGCGGCCCCGTCTTTTGTCGCGACCAATATCGGGCGACCGCATGCCAACCAATCGGATTTTGTGCGTCCGGGCTCTGCGGCTGATGGTATCGAGTACATTGCGCCTCAGGACGCAGCACGGATCATTCTTCGCGGTGTGCAAAAGCAGCAGGATTTTGTTCCCGTTGGGCGTGTGGCCACGCTTTCGAACATTTTGAACCGCGTGTCCCCAACGCTTTACCTGCGCCAGATGATACGAAGGATTGGAAAGGGTTGAAGCGCCCATAGGCTGGTGCAGGGTCAACTCAGCATTCTTTGCGAGACGTCTTCCAGAAGATCGTGCAAATCGAAATCCTGGCCTTTCTCTGCAAGCGCATGGTCTTTCAGGATGAAGGACAACCCGTGAACGAAACTCCACAACAGAAAGCCTCGGCGGCGGACCTCTTCTGTGATTTCCGATTCACCCAGACATTTCGCCACTTCGGCCAAGAGAATCCCAAAGCTCTGCTGCCCACCTTCTTCAAGGCGCTGGTCGGCGATGCGGTCCGTGAATCCGCCGAATTTCAGCCGGAAAATCCCCGGCTCGTTCAGCGCGAAGGCAATGTATTCCATGCCGATTGCGGTGATGCGTTCGGGCGAGCCTTCGGGGATGCCCTCGAGCGCCGCCAGCATGTTTTCGCGATGCCGGACCATCCCTTCGAGAACGGTGGCGACAAGCATTTCCGTCTTGTCCTTGAAGTGTTTGTAAGGCGCAGCGGTGGATACTCCGGCCAGCCTGCAGGCTTCGGATACGGAAAAACTGTCGGGGCCTTTTTCTTCCACCAATTGCCGGGTCGCTTCGATCAGGGCGGCCCGTAAATCACCGTGATGATAGGCTTTCTTGCCCACGGCCTGGCGGTCAGCGCCCCTGGTTGGCGCGAGGATTTTTTCTGTGCTCGTCATGATCCAACATCTGCCAGATCGCGTACCCCTTGTCAAAGTAAGAAGTTCTAACATATGTTAGAGAGGCTAACTTGATGAGGTCCCCAAATGCCGAATCCTGCGACATCCCCCTCTGAACCTGCCAAGCAAGGTCTGTTTTCGCGCGTGTTGCGCGGCACGGTGCGGCTTGGATTGACCGTCAGCGTGATCGCCGTTGCAGCCGCCGCTGTTTACGTCGGAACCGCGGAACTGACGCGCAGGGCGGATGCTGTGCCTGCACCAGACGCCGCCGCAGTGACCCCGGTATCCGTCACTCCGATCATCTCTGAAAACGCCTATACGGTGGATCGGGTCTTCATCGGGCAGGTCGAACCTCAACGCTCGGCTGATGTTTCGTTCGAACTGAATGGCAGGCTGGATCAGATTCTTGTGGATGAGGGCGATGCAGTGGCCAAGGGGCAGCTTCTTGCGACCTTGGACATTGCGCTGCTGGAGGTGGAACGCGATCGCCTGACCGCGTCACGAGATGCCATTGCCGCGCAGCTTGCCTTTGCAAAGAAAACAGTCGAGCGAAACGCAAAACTCATCGGGCAGGGCTTTACCAGCCAGGCCCGTCTGGACGAGGCCGTCGCGCAGCAGGATGAACTGTTGTCCCGGATTGGTGAGCTTGACGCTGGTTTGCGGGATGTGACGGTGCGAATCGAGAAATCCAGCATCGAGGCCCCGTTTGCGGGTCAAATCACCTCGCGGCACGTGGATGGCGGGGAAACGCTCCGGTCCGGTGAGTTGGTGTTGGGCATGGTCGAGCTTGTCTCGCCTCAGGTTCGGATCGGAATCCCGCTGGATGTCGATCCGGCGCTGCTGGCGGATGTTGAGATCGAAATCGCGGGTCAGAGCTACCTGGCAGAACTTGCAACCCTGCGCCCCGATATTGATCCGGTGACCCGTACGCGGACGGCACTGTTCGATCTGAAAAACGGGCCGGATGTTGCGTTCGGGCAGACTGCACGCGTGCATGTCCTTGATCCGGTGGAAAGTGCCGGGACATGGGTGCCCACGACATCCCTAAAGGAAGGGACGCGGGGGCAGTGGACGCTGCTGGTTGCCGATGCGCAAAAGACCGTGCGGCTTGCGACCGTCGAAGTACTGCATGCCGAGGATGACCGGGTCTTTGTGCGCGGGCAGTTTCCGGACGGGACCGTCCTGATCGATCAGGGGCCACAACGTGTCACTGTTGGTCAGCGTGTCGCCTTCGGCGCCGGCGAGTAACGGAGCGGTCCCATGGAAACCCTGACCTTTCGCCACCCCCGCCTTGTCGCCCTGATTATTCTGGTTCTGGTCTCAGCGGGCCTGTCATCCTTCCTGTCGCTGGGACGTCAGGAAGACCCTACGATCACCAACCTTTTTGCAACAGTGACCACACAGTTTCCGGGTGCTGACCCCGAGCGGGTCGAAGCGCTGGTTACGGCAGAGATCGAGGAAGAACTGCGAAAAATCGCCGAGGTGGATGAGATCAGTTCCGTGTCCCGCTCGGGCGTTTCGGTGGTCTCGGTCGAATTGCTGGAAACACTGGACGAAGCCACCATAGAACAGGTTTGGGCCGAGGCGCGCGATGCCGTCGAAGATGCCCGTCAGACCTTCCCGGCAGGTGTGCTGCCCCCGGATTTCGATGCCGAGGGCATTTCGGCCTATTCAGCGGTTATCGCAGTCGCTGCGGATAGCCCGGATTTCCCGGTCACATTGTTGTCGCGCCATGCCGAGGCCTTGGGGGATCGTTTGCGCGCGATCCCTGCAACACGCGCCGTTGAGTATTTTGGTCAGCCAGATGAGGAAGTGCTGGTCAGTGTGGATATGGACAGGGCAGCGGCCCTGGGGCTAAGCGCCGCCGAGATCTCGCAGCGCATTGCCGAGGCGGATGGCAAGGTCCAGTCGGGCCGACTGCAATCCGACGTGGATTTGACAATCAACATCAGCGGTGAAATCGAAACGCTGGACCGCATTCGCAGCATCGTCCTGCGGGAAAGTGAAGAAGGGGCGGTGGTGCAGCTGGGCGATATCGCCAGCGTGGATCGCGGTGCGCGCAATCCGCAATCCTCAATCGCCTTTGCCAATGGCAAGCCCGCCGTGCTGGTGGGCGTGCTTGCACAAGACGGCGTGCAGATCGACCGCTGGACCGGTTTCCTGCGGGACGAGCTTGCGGCAGGTGCGCCGTCGGTCCCGTTGGGCGTTCAGGAAGTGCTGCTGTTCGATCAAAGCCAGTATACAACGGACCGTCTGACCGAGGTCGGGATCAATATGGCCATTGGCGTCGCGCTGGTTGTGGCCGTTTTGTTCATCACACTTGGTGTTCGCGCTGCGGCCATTGTGGCCTTGGTGCTGCCTGTCGTCTCATTGGCGACCTTGGCCACGATGAATATGATCGGGCTGCCGATCCATCAGATGTCTGTCACCGGCCTGATTGTGGCCTTGGGTCTGCTGGTGGACGCGGCCATTGTCATGACAGACGAAATCCGACGACGCTTGCAAGACGGGATGGCCCGTATTGCCGCCGTGCAGGACGCCGTTCGCCGGTTGGCCGCGCCGTTGCTGGCATCGACGGTCACCACGGCGCTGGCCTTTACACCCATGATCCTGCTGCCCGGGCCCGCCGGGGATTTTGTCGGCGCCATCGCCATTGCGGTGGTTTTGATGCTGGTGTGGTCTCTGGTCGTTGCCCTGACCGTGACGCCGGCGATTGCGGGCTGGGTTTTGTCCGACCGCCCGGATGCCGGAATGCTGAGCCGGGGCATCAGCATCCCGCCGCTTGCCCGCCTGTTCGAAGCCTCGATCCGCCTGTCGGTGGCCAACCCGGTTCGGTCCATCGCACTGGCGCTGGTTCTGCCCGTGCTTGGGTTCGCGGCCTTCCCGACGCTGACCGCGCAGTTCTTTCCGGGTGTCGACCGCAACCAGTTCTATATCGAGATCGACATGCCAGGCGGCACATCCATTGCCACCACCGAAGCAACAGCGCGGCAGATCGACGCCATGCTGCTGGCCGACAAAGGCGTCAAAAGCGTCTATTGGACCGTGGGTGAGTCCGGCCCGGCCTTTTACTACAACATCGTCGGCAACCGCTCACGCGAACCGGGGTTTACGCAGGCCATGATCACGACCGACACCGCCGATGACGCAGCCCGCCTTGTTGGGGCGCTTCAAAGCCGTCTGGATACCGATTTCCCCGATGCTCAGATCATCGTACGCAATCTGGTGCAAGGCCCGCCGGTTGACGCCCCGGTCGAGGTCAAAATTCAGGGGCAGGACATCACTGTTCTGCGCAATCTGGGCGACGAAGTTCGCTCGATCATGGCGAACCTTGATCTGGTGACGCAGGCACGGGCCAGCGTCAACGGCGGCAACCCTCAGATCCGGTTCGAGATTGATGAGGTCAAGGCCCGCCTGCTGGGACTGGACGTGGCCGATATTGCCAGTCAGTTGGATACGGCACTGGTGGGCATTACCGGCGGGTCGCTGATCGAAGGCACCGAGCAATTGCCTGTGCGCGTACGGCTGGGCGACGAAGTCCGCTCGGACCTGAGCGCGATTGTCAGCATGCCGATCCTGTTGCCGAATGCCCCTGCAGTTTCGGCCACCGGAGTGTTCCCGGCAGTGCCGTTGTCAGAACTGGCGCGGCCCGTTCTGGAACCTGCCGAAAGCACCATCACCCGGACAGATGGCGTGCGCGAAAACACCATTCAGGCGTTCATCGTGCCGGGCGTATTGCCGGAAGAGGCGTTGCAGGACGTGCTGGAAGCGCTGGACGCATCCGGATTTGTCCTGCCGCAAGGCTACTCGATGTCTTTGGGCGGGGACAGCGATGCGCGGTCCAACACGGTGGGCAATCTGCTGGCATCTGTCGGGCTGATTGTCACCTTGTCGATTGCGACTATTGTGCTGACCTTCAATTCCTTCCGTCTGACCGTTGTAACGCTGGTCGTGTGCATTCTGTCCGCCGGACTGTCGATGCTGTCACTGGCCGTCATGCAATTCCCATTCGGGATCACCGCGATCATTGGCGTGATTGGGTCAATCGGCGTGTCGATCAACGCGGCGATCATCATTCTGACCGGATTGCAAAAGGACCCGGATGCAAGTCAGGGCGATCTGCACGCCATGGCGCGGGTTGTGTCAGGGTCAAGCCGCCACATTATCTCAACAACCATCACCACGTTCGGCGGGTTTCTTCCCCTGATCCTTGGCGGGGGCGCATTCTGGCCGCCCTTTGCCGTGGCAATCGCCGGAGGTGTTTTGCTGTCGACCGTGGTGTCCTTTTACTTCACGCCGCCCGTCTTTGCGATGTTGTACCGAAGACGGTCTGGCGCGATATGCTTACCTGCCAGCCGGAAATCCGAGCCTGGCAATGCCGTAGTCCCGCTTGCCGCCGAATAAGAGTTCTGGCGCCTGAGGGCAGGGTTCTTTTCGGTTTCGCCAACGTATTTTGAGACGATCAGGAACAGATCGTCTCAATACGCGCCAATAAAAGCAGAGACCTACTCGGCCACCATTTGCGCAGACGGCGTGGACATCGAAATTGCCTGTTCCTCGTCCGTCATCTCGTCTTCGATCCCTTCAAACAAAGGTGTCGAGAGATAGCGTTCGCCCGTATCCGGCAGCATGACCAAAATCACCGAACCTTCGGGGGCATCTTCGGCCACCTTCATCGCCACTGCAAAAGTCGAACCACCGGAGATCCCGGTAAAGATACCTTCTTCGGCGGCAAGGCGGCGCGACCATGCGATGCCTTCGCTGCCCGGAACCGGGATCAACTGGTCATAGTAAGACTGATCGATTGCTTCCTGCAGAACCCACGGGATGAAATCCGGCGTCCAGCCCTGAATCGGATGCGGCTCAAACTCGGGGTGGCTTTCCGTTGGCTGATGATCCGCATTGCGGGTGTTTACGTAGCCCGATCCGACAAGGGCCGCATTCGCAGGCTCGGTCAGGATGATCTTGGTGTCGGGGCGCTCTTTGCGCAGCACGCGTGCAACGCCGGACACCGTTCCGCCCGTTCCATACCCCGTGATCCAGTAATCCAGCCGTCCGCTACCGAAATCGCCAAGGATTTCCTGCGCGGTTGTGTTTTCGTGGATATCCGCGTTGGCGGCGGTCTCGAACTGGCTGGCCAGGAACCACCCGTTTTGCTCGGCCAGTTCCTTGGCCTTGGTATACATCCCAAAACCTTTCTGCGCCCGTGGCGTCAGAACAACCTTTGCACCCAGAAACCGCATCAGCTTGCGCCGTTCGACCGAGAAGCTGTCTGCCATCGTCACGACAAGCGGGTATCCTTTGGCCGCGCAGACCATCGCCAGTCCGATCCCGGTATTGCCCGAGGTCGCCTCGACAACCGTTTGACCCGGCTTCAGGCGACCGTCGCGCTCGGCTGCTTCGATGATGTTGAGGGCCAGACGATCCTTGACAGATCCGGCAGGATTGAACGCTTCGAACTTGACATAGACGGACACATGCGCCGGTGCGATCCTGCCGATACGGATGCAGGGCGTGTCACCTACCGTGTCCAAAACACTGTCGAACAGGCGTCCACGCCCCTTAGTTTTGCGAATAGCCATGAGGTCCTCCCAGTTTCCTTTGTTTGCGAACCGTGCCACAGGTCGGCTCAGATTGATACGTCACTTGGTTGTTCTGCGGGGTCAGACGCTGATCGGAGAGATGCCGCCCGCGAAAGCCGCCAAAATGGGGGCGGCCAGCGCAAAACCTGCGCGCATGAAATCGCCGGGCCCATCTGACAGCCCGTGTTCCTTGCGCCAGTCCTGAACGTCAAAATCGTCCTCACCGTCTTCATTCTGGCGGGCGGCGATTGCCAGATTTGTGACGCGGCCGTCCAGAATTACAGCCACAGGCAGGAAAAAGCTGAGCATCAGCAGGCAGAAATAGGTGCCGGTCAGCAAGGCCGATGCGGTGACCAGGGATGTGAATGCGGACTTTTCCGACTCGGCGATCACGGGCAAGGGCCAGTACATCCAGCTTGAGGCGAAGAACATGCCGAAAGTCAGGATCAGGCTGGACAGGTAAAGCTGTTGCTTCATCTGGCGTATGTTGCGAGCCAATCGGACAGCGGTGTCTTCGATATCGCCGTTCTCACCGGTTGCCAGACACAGGATCATTCCCGCAATCAAAGCCCCGACCGCAAGACCTGCCAGCCCGGTTATGATGTCCATCACGCGACGGAACAGCGAGAACACCGGAATTTCCCCGCATGTGCCCATCAGCCAGCGATCGCCGACGCTCTGGCAGCCGGGCAGGGTTCCTTTGGACAAGGTCATCTCGAACACTTCTTTTCCCACCTGCCGGTAAATTTGCGGCGGCGTTCCCGTCAGGTGCTGTTGGATCACCGGGATCATGGCCAGCAAAAATACGACCAGAACGGTCAGAACCGCCGCAACCCTTGTATTCCGTTCGGTCGGGCGCATCAGGTTGCGGGCCAGCACTGCGACGGGCAGAATGGCCAGCGCGGCAAAGAACCAGGCGGCGGCAAGAAACCTGTATCTGCCGACCGTCTCCAACCAGTCCTTGTCCTGCACCAGAATGTCAGGGGAAAGGTCCAGATCCTTGGACAGCATATGGGTCTGGATCAGTTCATGGACCGCAAAGACGCAAATAGGCAGCGCGACAATGGAAAAGTAAACCAGTTCAACTCGACGTTTGCGCACGCCAGACCCCCTGCGTGAAAAATCATGACAAAACAAAGCATATCACGGATTTGAAGCAGCTTCATCGTTTCTGAGGTTCTGCCCACGGGCCACGCATGTCGGCAGTTTTCGGCCATGGCTTGGCCACGGTGTGTTATGATCAAGCCCGAGCAAGTTTTGGTGGGGCCATGATCAACCCGATTCAGAACTATCACTACAATCAACAGCGCCGCGCCGGACCCCGGCCCATCCTGTGTTACAGCCCGTCGACCAGCCTGTATTTCGGCACGGACGGCAATGTCTCAAGCTGTTGCTACAATCGCGAGCCGCTGGGCCGGTACCCGGATCAGTCCATCCACGAAATCTGGCAGGGGCGTCCGCGTCAGACATTGTGCCAGCGCGTGGCAAAAGGCG
Organism: Ruegeria sp. AP12; assembly: GCF_056540025.1. NCBI lineage: Bacteria > Pseudomonadati > Pseudomonadota > Alphaproteobacteria > Rhodobacterales > Roseobacteraceae > Ruegeria > Ruegeria sp. AP12. The sequence goes on along the minus strand of NZ_JBQFVZ010000001.1, from coordinate 1,359,809 downwards.
AACTTGGCGGAGGGTGCAACGGATGCGGATCGCAGATTGAATTCGGGAACTACGGCGCGGTCGTCGCGCAGCATTTTGATCGTTGGAGCGTTGATCCGGATCACCCAACCTCGTTTTCCTTCGAGTTGCACAATGCCTGCAATCTTGAATGCATCATGTGCAATGGCGAGCTGTCCTCGCGCATTCGCCGCTACAGGGAACTGCGTGCGCCCATGCAGCAAGCTTATGGCGATGGTTTTGTCGAGGAGTTGGAGGATTTTATCCCGTACCTCGAAGGCACGACCTTCTATGGTGGTGAGCCGTTCCTGATGCGGCTTTACTACCGGATTTGGGAGAAGATGATCACTCTGAACCCGGATTGCGAGATTACCATTCAGACCAACGCAACCCTGCTGCCGGATCAGGCCTTGTCCGTGCTGGAGCGGGGTAACGTACATATCGGTATCTCCCTCGATACGGTCCGGCGTGACACCTATGGCTCGATCCGGCGCAACGCGGATTTTGATGAGGTGATCCAAAACACCCGCTGGCTGGCTGACTATTCGCACCATCACAACCGGCCCATCGGTATCTCAGCCTGTATCATGACGGTGAACTGGCAGGAGCTTTCCGAACTGATGGATTTCACCGACGATCTGGGCGCGGTTTTGTATTTCAACACGGTGTGGGAGCCCGAGCATCTGTCGCTGGCTTATGCCGAGCCCACCATGATCCTGCGCGTCATCGAGTATTACAGCCAACTGGCGATCGAACGGGGGCTGCGCGGGCCGCATGATACCGCCGGAACCGTGACATCGACCAATCTGACGGGATATATCGCCCTGCTTGGAACCTGGTATCAGGCCGCTATCCGCCGGGCGGATGAGGCGAAATTGGCGAATTTCAACAGTTTGGTGTAAGCTGGCCGCATTGGCGAGTGCAGCAGACAGAGGGCTGAGATGGCTAAAGCAACCGGCAAGCAACCCGCAAAACGCCCGCGTCCCAAAGCAAAGCAAACGGCGCCCAAGCCCAAACCCAAGCCGGAACCGGTTGAGGTTAAGGCGGAGGTCGAGGTTGCGCCTGCCGCTGTACCGCCCACGCATCACGGATTAGGCAAACAGGCGGAATTGCAGGCAGCGATGGAGGAAAGCTATCGCCAGCTTCAATCGATCTATACCGCCTTCACGCAGCAATACACCGATGCTGGTACGCAATATCAGCGATTGTCGGAACAGGGCTATGACCCTGACATGGCCGATCTCTACAAGGAATTCACCGAAACACGCGGGGCCGAGATTGCGCAGGAGGGGTTGCAGCTTGCCATCCGCTATGCGGCCTCGGCTCAGGTCCTGTCCAAGCGCTATACGGACGAACTGTTCCAGTTTCTGAACAGCCGGGGCATGAATGGCCTCGCGGCAGAACATTCCGCGCAACCGCAGGCGGCCACGATCTCGTTAAGCGGTGTGGCTGGCAGCACCTTGTCGGCCAGTTTCGAGGTAGAGAACAGCACCGCCACAAGTGTCAGCCCCCGGATTTCGACCACCCCGGTTCTGGACGAGGACGGCGTTGCAGTTGAAGGCGCGATGATCGATGTGATCCCCGATCTGATCAATCTGGCGCCCGGTCAAAAGCAACTGGTCAAGATCATGGTTCCCGTCGATGCCGAACTGTACCGCGCAGGGCATAGCTACTCTACAGCGTTGGTCATCGTAGGGTTAGGGCAGGCGCGCAATCAGTTGATTTCCATGGAAATAAACGTCAGCTAGTCGGTTTCCTGAGCCGCCAGATGCGATAGCTCCATTCCCCGGATTTCATCGACTCGTAAACCGCCGATCCGGGCGCGGCGAGGAAGTTGCTCATCTCCTGATCGCCGCCGAAGGCACCAAGGCGCGACGCGGCAATCTCATCGCAGGACAGCAGGACATTCGGCGTGATGTCGCGTTCATCTTCGATGTCGAAGCCAAGGTCTTTCAGACGTTCAACGCACTGGTTCAGTTTCCCGAGCGGTAGCAGGTCAGTGTAAAGAAACGCGCCGCCGGGTTTCAGGACGCGCAGGACCGAGGCATAGAATTTCTGGATCGCCGGATAGGTGTGTGAGCTTTCGATATTTGTGACCGCGTCGAACTGGCCATCCTCGAACGGCAGGTTCTCGGCGTCGCCTTGCACAAAGGTCAGGCGGGGATCGGTATGCGTCTTTCGGCAGAACGCGATGGCGGCCCCGGATAAATCCAGCCCGGTGACAGAGGCGGGCTCAAAGAACTCCACCAAAGTCCGCGCGGTACCGCCGCGACCGCATCCCACATCCAGAACGGATGTGCCGTCAATTGGGTGCGCTCCAATCACCTCCAACGCAAGTTTGACCGAGTTTCGGTTCATCATAGTGTCGCTGAGCCGGACATCCGACGCCTCGGGCGCACCGTTGGGCGCATAGCCGTAGTTCAGGAAATGCGCAAAAGCCCCGAAGGCCGAGCTATCAAGCTGGTTGGTCACGCCGTCATACATGTCCTGAAAGCTTTTCTTGGTCCCTTCCAGGTCCAGATCAGGCTCGGGCTGTGGGGCTGCAATGTCCGGCTGGATTGGTTTGTCAGTGGTCTTGCCGATATTCGCTTCGATGATCGGGGCCAGACCCGCGATTGTGGGCGTATCAAAGATCTGGCCGACCTCGGGGTTGAAACCAAACCTCTCCTCAATCCGCATGGTCATTTCGATGGCCAGCAGCGAATGCCCGCCCAACTCAAAAAACTTGTCATGGATGCCAACGGGGCTGAGGCCCAACAGATCTTCCCAAATGCCAGCGAGGATGGTCTCCATATCCGTCTTCGGTGCTTCGAACGGGTTGCTGAGGTTGGGGCGGCTATGACCTGTGGTAGTGGTTTCGGTGGCTTTGGGCGTGGCTGTGAACTCGACCCATTCCGCCAGACGTGCCTGCAGCGGGGTGGCTGAGATCACAATCTGATTGGTGTCCAACGCGGACAGGCGATCCAGCGCCTCGACCCCATCTGCGGGCGAGATCGCGTCCTCTCCATGTGACTGGTCCGCAAAAGCCCATTGGTCCCAGTTGACTGAAATCCAGCGGGTATCGGAGGGTTGCGAGGCGGCGAACGCGTCCAGCATCTGGTTCGCGACGGCGTAATATCCCAGGTTCAATCCGCCAAGAACAGCGGACAGGGACGAGCCCAGCATGACGAAATCCGGGCTGTGATCCTGCAAAACCTGTGCAAGCACGCGGGCCCCACCGATCTTTGGGTCAGTCTGGCTGCGCAGATCGTCTGCTGTCAGATCGCTGAGTTTGCCAAACCCGCTGCCAACATTTCCGGCCATGTGGAAGACGCCATTGATAGGGCTTAGCTTTCGGACGGCTTTGGACATGGCGCTGCGCATCGTCTTTTCGTCCGACACATCTGCTTTCAAAACCATAACTTCGGTTTTGCGCGACAAGTCCAGCAGCCTGCGCGCCAGCATCGCGGTTTTGTCGAACTCGTTGGGGCCGTTGGCTAGCGCCTCCCATTCGGATTCCGCAGGTCCGCCGGAACGGGACAAAAGGACCAACTTGACCTTGTAGCGTTCGGCCAGCATCTCGGCCATTGCCAGCCCGATATTGCCCAAGCCGCCGGTGATGACATAGACACCTTTGCGTTTGAACAGCGGTGACGCTTCGACGGGTTCCAACTGCTGCGCCTGATAGCTGAGGCGGCACCGTTTTCCGTCGATATAGGCAACCGAAGGGGCGAACTCTGGCGTTTCCAATTCGTTCAAAAGCCAGCCTGCGAAGCGATCCGCGGCAGGTTTGGTCCGGTCGTTTTCCGCAATGTCGACCGAGGTAACGCGCAGCGAGGGGACCTCCTGTCCCAGCACCTTCGCCAAGGCGAGTGTAGCCGAGGCCTCGACGCCCGTCGTCTCGTCCGCTCGGGCAGGCTGCGCCTGGGATGTGACCGAGATTATCCGAACCTTGGCCAGTCCGTTGGCTTTGGCGATGGCCAAAGCCGCGCTCTGCATCGCCATGACATTGGCCGAGGCGTCCAATAGCGCGAGAGGCCAGAGATAAACGATATGTGTGATCGGCTTGTCGTTGTCCCGCAGTTCGCTTGCAAGCCGGGTGAAGTGTGCTGGATTGCTCGGATCAACCGAGAACGCCCTGTCTTTGCGGCGTATGAACCGCGAAGATGCGGTGACAATGATTGCGCCGACCCCCTTGGATCGTAACGTCCTTTGCAACACTCGGGGCGCCTGACCCTTGTCGCTGAAGATCAGGACACGCGCATCGTCGGGCAGACCTTCCGTGTCCGTGATCGGAGCGTCTATCCACTTGGGCACATACCCCCAATCGACCATCGCTTTGCGCGTTGCCGCCGCGTCTACGCTGGGATCTTCCGCACCGCCGACCCAATAGCTGTCCCGTTCGAACGGGTAGATCGGCACGGGTACTTTGCATCGCGCCTCGTCCGCATAATAGCGATGCCAGTCGATTTCAGCCCCATGCGCCCAAAGCTGGCCGAGCGTGTCGGTGGCCATGTCAGCCTCGACCTGCGGACCGGATTTGCTGTCCATCGAGGGCAGGGCGACCGAGCCGGTTCCGCTCAGTTGCAGCCCGGCAAGGTTGGTCAGGGATCGGCCGGGGCCGACCTCAAGGAAAACGGCGTCGGGCAGGTCCAGCCCGGCTTTGACGCAGTCGGCAAACCGCACCGCGCTGCGCAGGTGCATGGCCCAGTAGGCCGGGTCGGTTGCGGCGGTTTTGGTCAGGACGGTGCCGGTGAGGTTGGAATAGATGTCAATCTGAGGCGCGCGCAGGCGAATGCCTTCGAACGCGTCGATGAAGTCGTCCAGAATCGGGTCCATCATCGCTGAATGGAACGCGTGTGAGGTTCGCAGAATAGTGGCTTTGATCTTCTGGTTCTCAAGCCGCTTCGCCAGTCGCTTGATTGCCGGGCTCGGTCCGGCCACAACGGTCATTCCGGGGGCGTTCACAGCGGCAACCGCGATGTCGTTGGGAAGCAACGGGCGCAGATAGGCTTCCTCTTTCGGAACTGCCAGCATCGAGCCGGGCTTGCATGACGCCATCAGAGCTCCACGTCGGGCCACCAGTTTTGCCGCGTCCTTTAATGTCATTACCCCGGCCAATGTTGCCGCAACATATTCGCCGATGCTGTGCCCGATCATCGCGCGCGGTCGAACGCCCCACGACATCCAAAGCTGCGCCAGCGCATATTCTACGGCAAACAGCGCAGGCTGCGTGAATTGCGTCTGCTTCAATTGCTCAGCCGCGCGTTCACGGTCCGCTTTTTTGGCGAAAACGATGGGCTTCAGGTCCAGCCCGCTGCTGTCCCGAAAGGCGCGGCAGCAGCGGTCGAAGGCTTTGCGAAACACCGCTTCCGACCGATAGAGGCCCTTGCCCATGTCAGGGTATTGCGCGCCTTGGCCCGAGAACATGAAAACGACGGGGCGATCCTCGCCACTGGATGCGATCGTGCGCACCTTGTCGCTGTTATTCGCCAACAGGGCCAACGCGCTGCCCGCAGGGTTATTGGCATCAACGCGCACGTAGCGCCGAAGGGCAAACCGCGCGCGGCTTGTTTGGGTTGTGTAGGCAATATCCGCCAGGTCAGAGGGCGCGGCATTCATGATGCGGCGTGCATGTGACAGCGATAGCCGATCCAGCGCGGCTTTGTTGCGGGCGGACATGACGATCAATTGCTGCGTGCGCCCCGGCCCGGATGGGGCCTGTTTCGGAGGCTCCTCGAGCAGGATATGCGCGTTGGTTCCGCCAACCCCAAACGAACTGACACCGGCCCGTCGCGGCCCGTCGCTTGCCGCCACCTTGGTCGCGTCACGGTTGACGTAGAACGGGCTGGTCGGAAAATCGATGCCTGGGGCAGGGATGTTGAAATGGGGGTTGGGGGGGATCGTGCCGGTCTCGGCCACCAAAGCAGCCTTGATCAGCCCTGTTACTCCGGCGGCGCAACTCAGATGTCCGACATTCGCTTTGACCGAGCCAATGGCGCAGAACTGCGTGTCCTCGGTCGATTTGCGGAACACGCGCGACAGGGCTGTGATCTCGATAGGGTCGCCCAGCATGGTCGCGGTTCCGTGCGCCTCGATATAGCCGACCGAGCGGGGCGGGATGCCCGCCATCTGAAACGCGGTTTCAATTGCACGGGCCTGACCTTCGGCGCTGGGCGCTGCATAGCTGACCTTGTTCGATCCGTCGTTGTTATGACCAAACCCCCGGATCACGGCGCGTATTCGATCACCGTCGCGAAGGGCCTTGTCTAGCCGTTTGAGCACCACAAGACCCACGCCGCTGCCCACGATTGTCCCTTGCGCAGCCGCATCGAAAGGGCGGCACTGGCCGTCCGGCGACAGGATGCCCCCGGCGGCAAACAGGTAGCCGCGCCGCTGCGGGACCTTGACCGTAACGCCCCCGGCCAGCGCAATGTCGCAGCTTTCTTCCAGCAGGTTCTGACAGGCCAGACAGGTCGCAACAAGGGATGTGGAACAGGACGTCTGAACCGTGATCGCAGGCCCGGTCAGGTTCAGCTTATAGGCCACCTGTGTGGCCATGTAGTCCTTGTCGTTGGTGATCATCAACTGCATGCCGTCCAGAAAGCCCAGACGGTCAAGATTGCGGTTGATCAGGTACAGGTAGCCCGACAACTCACAGCCGCCAAAGACACCTATGTCTCCCTTGTAGCGGTCGGGCACATAGCCCGCATCCTCAAGCGCGTGCCAGGCGCATTCCAGAAACAGGCGGTGCTGCGGGTCGGTCAGTTCCGCATCACGCGGGCTGAAGCCGAAGAACTCGGCGTCGAACTTATCCACGTCATCCAGCAGGGTGGCTTTGTTGACGTAGTTCGGCAACTCGTACAGCTCTTTCGGGACCTGCGCGCCTTCCATTTGTTCGGGGCTCAGCGTCGTGACGGCCTCGCGCCCCGCCAGCAAGTTCTGCCACAACTCATCCACACTGGCCGCGCCGGGAAAGCGCCCCTGCATGCCGATAATGGCAATCGACGCCTCATCCGGCGCGATGGAGGTCCTTTGAGTGTTCATTCAGGGCATCATCAACGTAGTCGAAAAGTGTGTCGGCGAAATCCGGGTTGGAAAAGGGAAAGAAGTGATCGCCTGCAAACAGGCGGCATTCAAAACGGCTGCGCGTGCGGTGCCGCCAGCCGAGAATGCTGTGGAACGGAACCTGCGGGTCATTGTCCGAGCCGACCGCAAGGATTGGGCAGCTTAATGGGGGGTGCTTGCTGGCGCGGTCCGCGTCATAGGTTTCGAGCAGGGCAAAATCTGAGCGCAAGGCAGGCAGAAACCGATCCATCAAGTCTGCGTTGGACAGAACATCGGGCGGCGTGCCGTTGATGGCCTCAATCTCGGACAGAAACCTCGACCTTGGCAGCCCGGATATTGTGCGATCACGCCGGGCCATCTGCGGTGCAGACCCGGCGACGACCAGCAGGTCGGGCGGCTTGCCCTGATCGTCAAGCGCGCGGGTGATTTCATAGGCCAGCAAGGCCCCAAAGCTGTGACCGAAAACGGCAAGGGGTCGATCTGTCAGTGGTTGAATCCCGGCCAGAACCGACTCGATCAGATCCGGCCAGTGATCCATCGGCGGTTGGTCCAAAAGCCGTCCGCGTCCGGGCAGGGTGACGGCCCTGACATCCAGAACCGGCGCAAATCCGCTCATCCAGTCGTGAAAGCGCTCTGCCGCGCCGCCTGCATGCGGAAAACAGACCAACCGACCCGACAGCCCGGCATGGGTAGGGTTCTGCGGAGTCAATGCGATTTCTACACTCACAGCGTCTGTCACCTTTGGTGATACCCTCGTTCGCGTCGCGCAGACGTCGTTTTGGTCAGCGCCTATCATACCACGAATTCAGGGGTTTGACGCCGTCCAAGCCGCCGGATCACAGGTTCACCCGTGAATCAGAGGCCAAAATATGCTACCTTGGCGGTACTTTTTGCACAGTTTTCGTGCCAAGCGCTTACTCAGGTGCGGCGAGCACCGGAATGGATTTGGAGGTGACTATGCCAGGGGGCGGAGGCAAAGGTGGCGGTGGCCGCAGCACCGTAAACGTCAATAACGGACCCATCACAATCGACTCGGACACAGATGCCGATGTCACCATCAACGGCATCGACGATATCGGTGTCACGCTGAACGGGGGTCAAACACCGATCAAGACCGAGACCAAGCTGGAAGGCGGCGATCCGATCAAGACCGAGAGCGTTCAGGACCTGAAAATCTCGGAACCCATCGTCAGCGAAAACACCACCGACCTGACGCTTGAGATCAAGCCGCTGTCGATTGATCTGAAACCTGTGGCGCTGGATCTGTGCACGACCGTCAATTACGGCAAGCTTCCGACCGGTATCATCCGCCAGCCCTATCACCACCATATCGGCGTGACTTATATGGGCGTCGAATATTACGGCGTAACCTATAGCGGCGAAAGCAAGCAGGTCTACGAAGAGTTGCCCTTCCGCCCCTCGGTCCAATTGCCTGCGCAAAGCTCGGCCCCGTCCGGTGGGTCGAAAACGGCCAAGCCCAGCCCATCCTCGGGCGGCGTCAAAATTCACATCAAATAGGGGTGCGATATGGCCAGGGCTGCAAAGACCAAGACGCCGGATGTCACACTTCTTGAGCCACTTGTTCTGGTGGGCGCACCCGGCGCGGTGCACGGCACCTTGAACCTGGGCAACGCAAGCACGGAACGCAAAGCCCTGCGTGATTTGAAGCTGACAGAGGTCAAACCCACATCGGGCCGGGGGTCGCGGGCCGCAGCAGCGAAACCGACACTATCCGTGGATCTGCCGCGGGTGAAGCTGCGGGCCGGGGCCAGCAAATCCGTGCCGGTTACAGTAGCGCTCAGCCCGACGACCCCGCCAGGTATCTACGCGATGACGCTGCCCGTTGATGGCACTGACCACCCGGCCGAGGTTATCGTGACCGAGGTGGTGGATTTCGAGATCAACCCGGATGAGGTGTTTCTGGTCGGCGCCGCCGGAACCAAGGTCAAGAAACTGATGGCGTTCCGAAACCACGGCAATGTGCCGGTTGATGTTCCCGCCATTGGGGCCGTGCAACTGGATCTGGATCTGCTGCATTGCCGGGCGCAGCGCGAAACGCTGAAGAAACTGCGCGATACGGATCGGACTCTGGACGACGTCATGAAGGCCATGTCGCTGAGCTATGATGCCGAGTTGGAAAGCTTCACACCACTCAAGGTCAAGAACGATCCGGTAACGGTGGCTGCGGGGCAGACGGTCTCGCAAATGTGGGAATTCACGATACCGGGCACGATCCCCAAAGGGGTCGAGGCCAACGCGGCCATCCGGATTTTGTCTGAAACAGTGACAGTGCACATTCTGGCGGTTTGAACGCTCTGTCTGTGATGAGGAGGCAAGAAAATGCAAAGAACCATGACACGGCGCGGTAGTGGGAAGGGCAGAAACCCCGAGGTGTTTTATGGCTACTGCTACCGGACGCAGGGCATGCGGATGATGACCGTCGACGACTATCTCTGTAACCTGCGCGAGGGGTATACGCAGATACAAGCCTATACCCAAAGCCTGTACGGCGTCCCAGATGCGCGGCGGTCCTATTACGACGATTGTGGCTGCGACTGTGACCCGTGCGGGCACGACAGTTGCTGCGACTGCTGTATCTGCGATGGCGATGTGCTGATCGAAGCGCGCTGTTCTGAACGACGCGTTATCTCGCTGACCTTCTCAAATGACTCGCGCCGCACCCGCGACGTCACCGTTTCGCTGAGCAGCTTTTCAACCGCCAGCGGGCGCGATCTTGGCTGGGCGGCGGCCCTGTCGGACACAAAGTTCACGCTTGGTCCTTGCGAGGAAAAGGTGGTTCAACTTGTCGTAAATATCGATTGTTCGGTTTTCCACAAAGACGATCCCGCAAGCACGGCAGGTACGGCAAGTTCAGCTGCCAAGGCCCGCAAGGATGACAATAATCAACGCCTTGTGGACGTGGACAGGTGCGAGGTCGCCTATGCCCGCGTCAGTGCCGATGGCTGCATTTCGCGCCCCGTTCTGGTTGCGGTCGCCGTATTGCCGAACCATTGCGACAGCTACGTCGCGACGTGCAAATGCGATTGCTGCTGATCAGGTCGCGCTGCAATCAGACAACTGCATAATGTAAGCTGTGCCTTGCGTGCATGGCGCGTTGCGCTTCTCCCGCAGCAATTGTGGAAAGCGTTGCCTTTGCCCTATGGTTTTCGCCGAAGACATACGCAATTCGGCAAGTAATTCCGAAAATCTCGAATATTGGTTTTCGTAATTTCGAACAAACTTCGTTTCTGCTGTGTCGCGCTTGATGCGCAATACATTCGCATGTTTCACTTTTCCAACACGTGTATCGCCAATGGGTGCAGACTAACAAGCTGCAAACACACGTGTTGTCAAAAAAGAACAGGCGCGGGTGGGTGGGACCTGCTGAAACACCGTGCCCCATAACGTTCAACATGGAGAGATCTTATGAAAAAACTATCGTTGCTACTGGGTGGTGCTTCTGCAGTCGTCGCCCTGCCGGCTTTTGCGGCCGACATCGTGATTGGCGTACCAAACTGGGCCTCGGTCAACGCAACGGCGCATATCCTTGAGGTTGTCATCGAAGAGAATCTGGGCCTGGATGTCGAACTGCAAAACGGCACCAACCCCATCGTGTTCGAGGCGATGGACAGCGGTTCAATGCATGTCCACCCCGAAGTGTGGATGCCGAACCAGCAGAACCTGCATGACACCTATGTCAAGGATAACGGCACCGTCGTGATGAACGAAAACCCGGTTCAGGCCGAACAGGGCATGTGTATCCCGACCTACATCGCGGAACAGCACGGCATCACATCGATTGATGACCTGAGCGATCCGGACAAGATGGCCATTTTCGACACAGACGGTAACGGCACGCCTGAGGTATGGATCGGCGCGCCCGGATGGGCCTCGACCGTGGTCGAGAAGATACGCGCGAAATCATATGGTTATGATCAGATCTTCGACCTGACCGAATACGAAGAGACCATCGCCTACGCCAATCTGGCCAACGCGACCAAGGCAGGCGATCCGTGGATCGGATTCTGCTATAGCCCGCACTACATCTTCGTGACGCAGGACCTGACTGTGCTGGAAGAACCCGCCCATGATCCGGCGACCTGGACGATTGTTCAGCCGACCGATGACCCTGATTGGCTGGCCAAGTCCGAAGCATCAACAGCCTGGAACGGTGCGACCTTGCACCTGCACTATGCGAAAGAACTGGAAGAGGCCTATCCCGAAGTGGCCGCTTTGTTCCGCAACTATCAGATGCAGGGCGACGACCTGAGTGCGATGGGCAAGGCGTTGGCCGTGGATAATATGGAAGCGTCAGATTTCGCTCAGCAATGGGTGGCCGACAACGAAGACACGGTGATTGGCTGGTTGACCAACTAAGCCGATGAAACCCGGGCCGTTGCGACAGATCGCGACGGCCCTTTTCCTATCTGCCTGGCGAAACCGCGCCTTATGGGGGGCAAATGGACGAATCTGTCGTTAAACTTGAACATGTCTGGAAAATCTTCGGCAACCGCGCGCCCGAAGCCATGGAAGCCGTCCTGAAAGAGGGTCTGACCAAAGCGCAGGTGCTGGAGCGTTTTGGCTGTGTGGTCGGCGTACAGGACGCCAGTTTCGAGGTCTCGCGCGGCGAGATTTTCTGCATCATGGGCCTTTCGGGATCGGGCAAATCCACTCTGGTCCGGCACGTAAACCGCCTGATCGAACCCACGGCGGGCAAGATTGAAATTCTGGGCAAGGATGTATCAGCCATTTCCGAAACAGAACTGCGCCGCATTCGCGCGCAACAGATCGGAATGGTGTTTCAGCATATGGCGCTGATGCCGCATCGCTCTGTCCGCGATAACGTGGCCTATCCGTTGGAAATTCGCAAAGTGTCGAAGTCCAAACGCTGGGCGGTGTCAGATCACGCGTTGGGCCTTGTGGACCTGACCGGCTACGAAGACCGCCTGCCCAAAGAGCTGTCAGGCGGGATGCAGCAACGCGTGGGGATTGCGCGGGCGCTGGCTTCGGACCCTGAGATTTTGTTGATGGACGAACCGTTCTCGGCGCTGGATCCGCTGATCCGCCTGCAATTGCAGGATCAGTTCAAGGCGCTTGTGGCGCAGTTGAAGAAAACGACCCTATTCATCACCCACGATCTGGACGAGGCCATTCGCATCGGCCACCGGATCGCCATCATGAAGGACGGTGTGATCGTTCAGATCGGCACGCCCGAAGATATCGTGATGAACCCGGCAGACGACTATGTGCGCGAGTTTGTGCAGGGCATCTCGAAACTGAAACTGGTCAAGGCGCATTCGATCATGGAGCCGGTCGCCAGCTATTCCGGCCCGCTGGATGGCGCGCCGCGCGCGGATGAAGGGGCCGATCTGGATCAGCTGATCGATCTGGCCGTGAACACGGATATGCCGGTGGTCATCACCGATGCTGGCTCGGATGTGGGTGTCGTTACCAAGCCACGCCTGCTGCGCGGAATTCAGGGGGGCAAAAATGACTGATGCAGCCATGGAAATGAAGGTCACCGCCGCCTCGGATATCGAAGTCGACCGCGAGACGCTGGATCGCTCGATTCACGAATTCGCTGGGCCAAACGGCGACTATTACGTCAACGCGTTTCACAAGATCCACGACGCGACCAGCGCGATCCCGAACACGTTCAACCTGTGGGCCGCCGTGCTGGGGCCGTTCTGGTCGGCGTCGCGCGCCATCTGGGGCATGTTCTGGACCTTCCTGATCCTTGAAATCATCGCCTGGGTCCAGATCGGGCGCGGGGCCTGGGGTAATCCGGGCGCGGAGTTTGCCGACCGGGCGGCGCGTCAGCAGGAACGCGCGGACGAGTTGCTGGGTCGGGCTGCCGAGGCGACCGAGCAGGCAGATATCGACCGTTTCACCAAACTGGCCGAGAATATCCAGAAAGCGGCGGACACAAGCCTGGAACGCGCGCTGGCGGCACAGTCTGAGGCGACGGGCATCCTGATAACCGGGCTCTTGATGCTGTTGGTTTTCAAGGTGGTTCAGGGCTTATACGCCGACCGTGTGTACGAGAAACAGTATTCGAACTGGCGGATCAATCCAGACAAGACGGAAAGCGGGCGGTCCACGCGGAATATCGTGATGGGCACGATCCTGATTGCAGCCATCGGGCCTCTGATCGTCTACAAGTTCACCGTGAACGCATCGCTGCCCTTGTTGGACGCCTTCCCGGAACAGGAGGTCTCGGCTGTCTTTTTGGGCGAGGATGGTGGGACGCTGTTCTCAGCGCTTGCCAGTTGGATGGAGGCGCAGATTGATGCCGCAGCCGCCGCCGGGGGCGATGTCTTTGACGGAATCGTGGCGGGTGTCCGATCCGTTCTGGATGCGCTGACCATTGCCCTGATCGGGTCGCCCTGGCCGGTGGTCATGCTCGTCATTTGCGTCACCGCATGGCGGGCCGCTGGTCCTCGGGTGGCGATCTTCACGGCGGCGTCCTTGGCCTATATCGCGCTGTTGGGATACTGGGACGTGGCGATGGAGACGGTTGCGCTGGTGGGTGCGGCAGTGATCCTGTGCGTGGTCTTCGGCATTCCGCTGGGCATCTGGTTCGGTAAATCTCAGCGCGCCTACCGTGCGGCGGAACCGGTGCTGGACCTGATGCAGACGCTCCCCGCGTTCGTCTACCTGATCCCGATCATCGCCTTCTTTGGCACCGGCAACCCGCCGGGCATTCTGGCCACGATCATCTTCGGCATGCCCCCTGTGATCCGCCTGACGGCGCTGGGGATGCGCGGGGTGCCTGACAGCATCAAAGAGGCTGCGGTCGCCTTTGGTGCCTCGAAATGGCAATTGCTGAAGGATGTGGAGATTCCGCTGGCCTTGCCCTCGATCATGACCGGGGTAAACCAGACCATTCTGATGTGCCTGTCGATGGTAGTCATCATCTCACTGATCGGCGGCGGAGGCCTGGGCAAGGAAATCCTTGAAGCGCTGCAATACGCGGCCAAGGGGCCGGGCCTGCTGGGCGGCTTTGCCATCCTGTTCTGCGCCATGGTCATCGACCGCATCGTGCAGGGTGCCTTCCGGCGAGAAGACGAAAAAATCTGAATGCAAACGCCCTCGGTTCCCGCCCGGGGCGTTTTTCATTGAAGGAGAGCGGGATGGTAGATCGCTACGAACAATCCATGATGGATAATCTGTACTGGTGGGGTGTGCCGACGCTGTTTCGCTGCCCCAACACAGGCCCCGAGGGGCAGGACATTGCCGTGGTGGGCGTGCCGCATTCCACGGGTAACGGCACGACCGAGCGGGATCAACATCTGGGCCCGCGCGCCTTGCGTCATGTCTCGGCGGTGCAGCGCCGGGTCCATTCCCTGTTTCAGATCGACCCGTGGACCAGTGCGAAGATTGCAGACGTAGGCGATGTGCCCTTTCCCCGCGCAAACGACAACGAAGCCTGTATCGAGCAGATCACCAGGTTCTACAAAGACATTGACGCCGCCGGTGCGCGCCCGGTTTCCATTGGCGGCGATCACTCGATCACCGGCGGTATCGTTCAGGCGCTGGGCTGTGGCAAGCTGGCGGGGGGCGAGCCAGTAAGTTTTCTGCATCTCGACGCCCACACGGATGTGTTTACCAAGGTGGATCACTTTCTGGGCGCCAAGAAATCGGCGGCGCATTGGGGGGCGTATCTGGCCGATCAGGGGCAGGTTGATCCAAGCCGGTCCATGCAGATCGGTCTGCGGGGGCATCCGCGCAGTCTGGACTGGCTCCAGCCATCTTATGACTACGGCTATAACATCGTCACAATGCGCGAGTTTCGGCAGCGCGGTCTTGCCGACGTGGTGGCGCAATCGCGCGAAGTGCTGGGCGACCGTCCTGTCTATATCACCTTCGATCTGGATTGCCTTGACCCGACTGTTGCGCCCGCAGTGTCCAATCTGGAGCCCGGCGAGAAGGGTTTCGATATTGATGAGGCTGTGGGCCTTCTTCACGCGGCGCGGGGGCTGAACATCATCGGAGGCGACGTGGTCTGCATGATGCCTACGAAAGACAGCCCGAATAACATCACCGCGCTGACGGCGGCGGCGGTGATGTTCGAGATGATCTCGATGATTGCCGAAAACGTCAGCTAGCGCCGCGCGTCGACGGCCTGCGCCAGCACACAGAGCAGTTCGAACATCAGTGAAATACCAAGCCATGCCGTGCCCCCGCTTGGATCGAACGGGGGGGCGACCTCGACCAGATCGGCGCCGACAAGGTTCACGCCCGACATCTGGCGAATGACCTGCTGCGCCTGAAAGCTGTTGGGTCCGCCGATTTCAGGCGTACCTGTGCCGGGGGCATAAGTCGGATCGACAAAGTCTATGTCATAGGTGCAATAGGTCGGGGCTGTGCCGACAATCTGTCGGACCTCGGCCATGACATCGTCGATGCCGCGGTCGAACAGTTCCTCGATGCGGATGATGCGAGTGCCTTGCGCCTCGCCCCACTCGATATCCTCGGTATTGTAGGCGGTGCCGCGAATGCCGACCTGCACAAAGCGTTTCGGATCGACCAGACCTTCTTCGACGGCGCGGCGGAACGGGGTGCCGTGGGTGAATTTGTGGCCGCCAAAATAGGTGTCGAACAGGTCGGTATGGCTATCGAATTGGATCAGACCCAGCGGACCGGACGCAGCAAGCGCGCGCAGCACGGGCAGGGTGGTCAGATGATCCCCGCCAGCGGTAAGCGGCGTAATGCCACCCGACACAAGACGACCGTAGAAGCTGGTCACGCGATCCAGAGTGTCGTCAATGTCGACCGGATTGGGCGCAACATCGCCCAGATCGGCGCAGTTCACCAAGGAAAATGGGCTGACGCCGGTCACCGGGTTCATGGCGCGGATCATGGTGGAATAGTCGCGCAATTGCCGGGGACCATGCCGCGCGCCGGGTCGGTTTGTGGTGCCACCGTCCCATGGGATGCCGACGAGTGCCAGATCGACGTCTTTGTATCGCTCATGCTCGGGTGTCAGGTTCGGCAGGCGCATGAAGGTTGGAACACCCGCAAAGCGGGCAAGGTCCATCGCCGATACCGGTTGAAAAAATGCGTCTGCCATGGTGCCCCCTGATCCGTGTCGGTGTGACCCTAACCGGCTGGCGGTGTGTCGCCAATCCATAGTTTGCGGTCAGTAGAGAATACGAAACCGCTTGCGAATCTCTGCATCCTGCTCGGGCGTCAGATAGGTGGGGTGATGTGTTTGCAAGGTCTCGATGGCTTGTTCGCGGGCGTTGGTCCAGGCGTCCTTTGCACCGTCCTCCTGCCACGTGCGCGGCTCGGTTCGATCTGCAAGGGCAGGGTAGAAATAGTCCCGCTCCATCGCTTCATAGGTGTGAGAGCTGCCGAGAAAGTGACCATCACCCAGAACCGACTGGCAGATCGCCTCGAAGCCCAGATTTTCCTCGGTCACTTCGATCCCCCTTAGCGCGCGATATGTGTGAGAGTGCATTTCGTTGTCCAGCACAAAGGCTTCAAAACTCGCACCCAATAGCGACGCGGTCATGCCCGAGCTTTCATAGATCAGGTTGCCGCCCGCCAAAGCCGCCGCCAGCGAGGTCATGCCCTTCTCAACCCCATATTGCGCGTCAATGGCCTTGGCGTCCGTCATCGAGGCCGCAACGCCCGAGGGCAGGCCCAGCCAGTTGATGATCTGGGCCGAGGCCGCGTTCAGGATGGCGGTCTCGCCACTGCCGCCCGCAAATGCCCCGGTCCGCAGATCCACGATGAAGGGCCAGTTGGAAAACACCATGGGAAAGCCGGGCTGGATCGTATTGACCATCACCAGACTGGCCAGTGTCTCGGCCAGCGATTGCGCCAGAAACCCGGCCAGCGTCGCAGGGGCTGTTGCGCCGGCCTGCGCGGCGGTGATGCAGGACATCGGGATGTTGTGCCGGACGCATTCATAAACCACGTCCACCGCATCTTCACCGTATCGCAACGGAGAAATTACGGGACTGATATGCGCCTTCAGAAACGGCCGTTCGGAAAATGCGCCGGGGCCACCTGCGGCAATGTCCAAAAGCGAGACAATAGGTGCGACATGCTCGGCCAGAGTGAACGATGTCGCGACGGGTTTTGTGGTGTTTTTGACCAGCGCGTAAGCGGTGTTCACGTCCAGATCCAAAACATCGGGTACATCTGTCGCGACGCAGCAACGGGTGAACCAGCTGACATTGGCCAGCGTGTCCTGCAGGCGGGTGAAATCATGCAGATCGGCAAGGGTTGAAGGGCGATAAACACCGCTCTCAAGGTCCAGCGTCTGAACCGCAGCCCCTCCGGTTCCGAAAAACACCCGATCGCCTCCGACTTCGATCGAGCGGGCCTCGTCCCGCCCATGCAGGGTGAAAGTTTTTGCCGCCGTGTTGATTGCACGTTCGACCATCGCGCGCGGGAACAAAACGCGGTCATGTTCAGCCTCCAACGCGCCTGCTGCCAGCAGGTCCTTGCGCAAACGATCCGGGACTTCGCCCATGCCAAGCGTTTCCAGCAGACGAAGCGCGGTGTCGAAGATCCGGGAAATCTCACCCTCGGTCAGCGGCTTGTAGAAACCACCAACCTGACCGGGCGCGCAGGGATCAACCTCGGGCTTGGCCGCGCGTTGGGCATGACGGGCCTTGCGACCGCTTCTTCTGTTTCCGTCCGATGCCATGCGCGGGGCGTTCCTCCGTCGTGTCTGGTCCCACCGTAAAACTCACATATCGCGGCCCGCAAAACCAGAAATCAGCCTTTCGAAATCTAAAACCACAGTTTCGATTTTTTCAAAGCAACAAAAGGCGCGTTGCTGAGAAGTCCTGTTTGTCCCCACCATCTGACCGACGCAGGAAGGAGCGCGCGATGAAGTCACGCACAAAGGTCGTTGTGATCGGAGGGGGGATCGCCGGGTGTTCCACCCTGTACCATCTGACGCAAGAGGGGTGGAGTGATGTGGTTCTGGTTGAACGGAACGAACTGACATCGGGCACCACATGGCACTCGGCCGCGCAAGTGACGAATTTCGGCATGAACCAGACGATGGTCGGGCTGAAATCCCACTCGATCCGGCTGTATAAAGAGCTGGCAGAAGACCCCGATTACCCGATCAACTACCACCACGGTGATGGCGGCATTCGGCTGGCCAATACCGAGGCGCAGATGCAGGGCTATCGCCATTTTGCCTCGATGGCGCGGGGGATGGATGTGCATTTCGAGGTAATTGATGCCGAGGAATGCGCCCGCAGGCACCCTTTGATTTCCACGGATAACCTGATCGGCGGGCTATGGGACCCTTTGGATGGTGATATTGACCCGGCGCAACTGTGTCAGGCTTTGGCGCGACGCGCCCGGAAAGCAGGGGCCGAGGTTTATCGCAACACGCCCGTGATCGGATTGATCCAGCACAGCGACGACACCTGGACCGTTAAGACAGAACATGGCGATATCGACTGCGAAATCGTCGTAAATGCCTGTGGCTATCGTGTGAACGAGGTCGGTGCGATGATGGGGGTGCATCATCCGGTTTCCTCGATGGAGCATCAGTATTTCCTGACGGAAGAGATCGCGGCCATTCGCGATGCCGGGCACCGTATGCCGCTGCTGAGATGCCCGATCAGCGACTATTACTGCCGTCAGGAAAAAAATGGCCTATTGGTCGGTTTCTATGAGCAGGATTGCAAAACCTGGGGCATGGATGGGATCGACCCCAATTTCGTCAATGCCCTGTGCCCAGATGATCTGGACCGGGTGACGGACGTTCTGGAAGGGGCCTTTGCGCGGATGCCCGCCTTGATGGAGGTTGGCATACATACGGTCGTCAATGGCCCAATCACCTACACGATAGACGGCGCGCCCTTGGTCGGTCCGATACCCGGCAAGCGCAACGCGTTCTGCATCATCGGGCTACGCGCGGGTCTAGGCGAGGGTGGTGGGCACGGTTGGCTGCTGGCCCAGCAGATCGTGCATGGTGAGGCCTGCTATGACACATGGTGCCTCGACCCGCGCCGGTTTGCCGGGCACGCGAATGTCGAACTCACGGCGCTGAAGGCGATTGAGGACTATCAGAACGAATTCAGGTTTCATTTTCCGCATGAACACCGCCCTGCCGGTCGCCCGGCCAAGACCACGCCGTTGACTCCGGTTTTGGCTGCGGCTGGCGCCGAATTCACTTTGGTGAATGGGTGGGAACGTGTCGATTACATAAAACCCAGTTCTGAGTTTGAGCCGACCTTGGGCTTCGATTTTGACGAAACGTTCGACGTTGTCGCCGCAGAAGTGCAGAACGTGCAGACAAATGTCGGACTGGCCGAGGTAAACGGGTTCAACCGGATCGAGATCACCGGCGCGGATCGCCATGCCTTTCTGAATCGCATGTTTTGCGGCACGGTGACGAAACGCGAAGGACGCGTCGGGCTGGGGTATCTGCTGAACCATCACGGAATGATCAAGGGCGAGGCGACGGTTGCGAACCTGCCCGCCAGTGATCGCGGCCCTGCGCGGGTCTGGTACGGCTCGGCGGCTGCTAGCGAGTTTCACGATATGGACTGGCTGACCCGACATCTGCGCGCGGACGAGGATGTGCACCTGAAAAGCCTGACCAATGATCAGACGATCCTTGTACTGGCGGGCCCGAACGCACGCGCGGTTCTGTCCGCCTGCGCGCGGGGCGATTGGTCGGCGGACGCCTTCCCGTGGCTTTGCGTGCGAGAGTGTTTCGTGGGCATCGCACCCGCGACGGTGATGAATATCAGTTTCTCGGGCGAACTGGCCTATGAGATTCACGTGCCCAACGCTTCGCTTTATGCCGCATACCTTGCCTTGCAACAGGCAGGTGCCGCGTTTGACATGCGCCTGTTCGGGGCACGAGCGGTTGACTCGATGCGAATGGAGAAGGGATTTCTGCACTGGAAAGCCGACCTGATCACCGAATTTGATCCATATGAGACGGGATTGGCCCGTTTTGTGAAACCGCAGAAGGGTGAATTCATCGGGCGAGAGGCATTGGCCCAGCGACACGCCAGGGGGCCGTCGAAATGTCTTGTGACCCTCGCGGTGAACGCCACCCATGCCCCGGCGCATGGGGGCGCGTCGGTGATGCAAGGGGACCGTGTGGTGGGGACGGTGACGTCGGGCGAGTGGGGGCACCGGACGGGATTGAACCTGGCCTATGCCTTTGTCGATGCGGCCTTGGCCAGCGTCGATACCACGTTTGACATCGACATGTGCGGAACGCGGGCCGAGGCCAGGATCATCGCCCCGTCCCCCTATGATCCACAGTTCGAGCGGATGCGCAGCTAGGCGAAAACGGCCCGGTTTTTGGCCAGCCATGCCGCATTCGGTGGCCGAACTCCGAATTGAACATTGCCGATCCGACGATTCTCTGTTTCGATTTTACCGAAAGAACGGGGCCGGAGGAGGCGCCTATGTCGAAATCGCTGAGCCTGCGCTGGCTGGAGGTGTTCCAGCTGATTGCCAAATCCGGGTCCATCCAACAGACGGCCTCGGAAACCGGGTTGTCGATCAGCACCGTCTCGAACCATTTGCGAAGTCTGGAAACCGCGTTGGGGATTGATCTGGTCGACCACACCCGACGCCCCATGAGCCTGACCCCCGCCGGAGAGGTGTTCGCTCGATACGTACGCGAAGGTCTGACCGTGTTGAAACGGGGAGAGGCGGAAATCCGATCCGGAAACTGGCTGCACGCGACCTCTTTACGGTTGGCGCTGATCGACGATTTCGACAATCAAGTCGCGCCCGAACTGTTTCGCTATCTCGCCCAAACCCTGCCGCGATGCAATTTCCGCCATTTCACCCGCCCCAGCCACGAAATCATCGCGAAACTGCAGGAACACAAACTGGATGCCGGCGTGGCGACCCGGCCACCGGGCAAGACCGATGGGCTGGTCGAATACCCGCTGCTGCGGGATCCGTTCATTGTCATTCTGCCCAAATCCTTCGGTGGATCGATTGAGGATGTGCTGAAACCCGACTCGGACCTGCCTTTCCTGCGCTATTCCCGCGATTATACCATCGGGAAGCAGATCGAGATTCAGTTGACGCGCAGCAAGTACAACCTGCCCAACCGGTTTGAGCTGGAATGCAATCAGTCCATCGTCGGGCTTGTGGCCGAAGGTAGCGGTTGGGCGGTGACCACGGCGGCCAGTTTTCGGCGCGCGCGGCGGTTTCATGACAGCATTAATGCACAACCCTTTCCGGGGCGGAATTTTGTGCGCACGGTGTCCTTGTTCACCACGGATGTGTATCCCAGATCGACTTCTCTGCTGATCCACCGCGTCCTCGGTAAACTGATCCAAACCAATTATTGCGACCCCATCGGGGCAAAACACCGCTGGATGGAGAACGAGTTCAGAACCTTGCCCAGCGGAGTCGACGGTTAGCGCGGGCGTATCAAGCTAGTCCTTGGTGCAGGGCGTCGCTTCGTGCCACACTGATCGGGTCATCGCACCGGGATTGCGCTTATGTCTGACGCAAAGCTTAAAGGCTGGAACCACATGCCCGAGGTTCCGATACAGGTCTCGCCCTTTTTCACCTGGCCGCTCAGGCCGGTCCGGATGCTGCGCTGGGTCTGGGACTCTTGGCTGCTGATCTCGGAAAAGCTGATTATCCTGCTGATTTCCTGCGCCTGTTACCTGTGGCTCAGCCCATCCTTGGCTGAGACGACGCAGTTACAGTTCGGCTGGATCGCGCAAATCTATGTTCGCAATCTGGTGCTGATCTTTTGCATCGCCGGGCTGCTGCACCTGTGGTTTTACAGGTATTCGGCCCAAGGCGATCGGCTGAAATACGACCCCCGGCCCCTGATGTTGAAGGGCAAACAGTTCACTCTGGGCGGTCAGGTGCGGGACAATATGTTCTGGACGCTCGGTTCCGGCGTGTTTTTCTGGACCGCTTACGAAGTGCTGATGTTCTGGTCGATGGCAAACGGCTTTGTCCCGTATGTCGGTTGGGCTGCAAACCCGATCTGGTTTGTTGCGATCTTCCTGCTGATCCCACTATGGGAGAGCTTTTATTTCTACTGGATCCACCGGCTGATCCACATTCCGTTTCTGTATAAACGCATCCATTCGGTCCATCACCGGAATATCAATGTGGGGCCGTGGTCCGGCCTGTCGATGCACCCGGCAGAGCATGCGATTTATCTGGGGTCCGTCCTGATCCATTTCGTCATCGGCGCGCATCCGCTGCATATTATCTTACACCTGCAATATTACACGCTGACGGCGGTCACGACGCATACCGGGTTTCAAGGACTTGTAATCAAAGACAAAAACCGGCTGGCGCTGGGCACGTTCCATCATCAAATGCATCACCGGTATTTTGAATGCAACTACGGCTCGCTCGAAATGCCGTGGGACAAATGGTTCGGCTCGTTCCACGATGGCACCGTCGAGGCGAATGATCGGATGCAGAAAAGGCGCAAGTCGATTATGGGAAAGTAGCTTGCGCTGGCCCCAGCGACTGGCGGGTGACGACGGTGGTGTCCAACCGCAGTGAAGTCCCGGAAGATCGTGTTTCGATCATGTCAATAAGCTCGGCGGCGGCCTTGCGGCCCATCTCTCGGTGGGGGACGTGCACGGTTGTCAGCGGAGGGGTGATGATCCGCGCAAGCTCTATATCGTCGAACCCTGTAATGGAAACTTCATCCGGGATTGAGATACCCATTTTCTGCGCTTGCCGCACCGCACCAACGGCCAGCACGTCATTGCCGCACAAAACAGCCGTTGGGCGCTGGGGCAGGGACATAAGCCGCCCGAAGGCGTCGGCGCCGTTTTCGATTTCATAGGTCGTCTCGATCACGGACAGAGAGGTCTCGGGCAGGCCATTTGCCCGCATCGCATCCCGTATCCCTTCGATTCTGAACCGCGCCCGGTCATTGCCCTTGGTAAGCGCGGATATGGCGGCAAGGCGCGTGTGGCCCAGTTTTATCACCTGTTCCGCCAAGGCTTGCATCGCCTGACGGTTGTCAAACCCGACCGACGGGGCGCTTTGGTTCGCGGCAAATGACCAGGCTACGACCACCGGAACTTTCTGCGTTTCCAGATAGTCGAAAATGCGCGGATCGCGGTCATGTCCGATCAGCAACAGCCCGTCCGCGCCGCGCGCGACAAGGGTGCGGATCTGCTCTTCTTCGGCTTCTGGCTGATAAGCGGAACTGGAGACCAGCAGGGTGTAGCTCTGGCTGTGAATTTCCTCCTGAAAGGCCTGTAACCCTCTGGCAAAGATTGCGTTTTCCATCGTTGGGATGATCGCGCCTATGGTGAATGAACGCTTGGCTGCCATGACACGCGCTGCGAAGTTCGGCGTATATCCAAGGTCGGAAACCGCCGTCATCACCCGGGCGCGGGTCGCTTCGACCACACGCTGCGGATTGTTCAAGCATCGCGACACCGTTGCCGTGGACACACCCGCCTTTTTGGCGACGTCATCCAGGGTTGGCGCGGAATGGGGTTTTGGCATCTTCAAACTCAGGTTTCGATTTCTCTTAACTCTACCCCGTTCCAAGCGCATGTGAAAGCATCAATGTAAGCGCTTGCATTTATGATGTAAGCGCTTACAAATGGAATTGGGCCGATTCTATAAGGAGTCCCGGAAATGTTTCTTGCAGCCTCGATTGTCGTATTCGTCATCTACTTTGCGAATGTTGCGTTGGGTGCTTTCTCGAACGCAGCGTTTCTTGGGGATGTCGGAGAGATGTTGGTCCTGTTCGCGGCGTCGATCCTGTTCGTTGTCGCAATTCTGAAAAAGGAGGCCGACCGGGACACCGAAAACGGCGGCTGAATTTTTTGCTTGGGAGGGCAATTTATGAACAACGACAAGAACGAGCTGGCGTCCGCAGAACGTCGCAATTTTCTGAAACTCAGCGCCAGTGGGGCGTTCACGGCGGCGCTGGTCGCAGGGGCAGGCGGGGTGCTTTGGTCGTCCGAGGCCGCAGCGCAGACCGCCAAGGAAGAAAGCGAGCGGGAAAAGGCAGCCGATCACGTGATGACCATAGCAACGGCCTATGTGCTGGGCGCGTCGCGCAGCTATCCGATCATGCAGCTGGACCTGAAGGAAAACATCCAGAACGCCACCAATGGCAAGGTCTATGTCAAGCTTGCTCCGGGCGGGCAGTTGGGCGCAGGTGGCTCGCTGGTGCAAAAGGTGCAGGGCGGAACCATTCAGGCCGCGCAGCACTCGCTGTCGAACTTTGCGCCGTTTGCATCGACCGTCGACCTGATCAACATGCCATATCTGTGTGGCTCGAACCAGCGGTTCACCAACCTGGTCCATTCGGACACCTGGAAGAACGAAGTGCATCCCAAGGTCGAGGCTGCGGGCTTCAAGGCGCTGTTCTATGTTGTCATCGACCCGCGCGTGGTTGCGGTGCGTCAGGGCGGCGATGCCGTTCTCACCCCGGGCGATATGAGTGGTATCAAGTTCCGCGTGCCGGGCTCGAAAATGCTGCAGCAGTATTACCGCATGGTCGGTGCCAACCCGACGCCGGTGGCATGGGGTGAGACCCCCTCGGCCATCAAGCAGGGCGTGGCGGATGCGCTTGACCCGTCCGTGGGCGCGCTGTTTGTCTTTGGCTTCAAGGACATCCTCAGCCACGTGACCTTTACCCAGGCGGTGCCGGACAGTCAGGTCTATTCCTGTAACCTGGAATGGTTCAACTCGATGCCCGCCGATGTGCAGGAAGGCATCATGTGGGGCTCGGAGATGACGAGCCACCAGAATCTGTCCAAGGTGCCTTCTGCGCGCGCCTATGCCATGGCCGAACTGAACAAGGCGGGCGTGCAGTTCCACTCGCTCAGCGACGATCAACTGGCCGAATGGCAGGACGCAGGCGGCTATCAGAACGCCGACTGGGATCCGTTCAAGACCGAGCTGGCCGGGTCGATGGACAACTTCGAGAAGCTTGTCGAAGCGGCCGGTACGCAGGGCAAATACTACGTCCACGACGCCTAAAGCGATCTAGGCGGGTGCGCTGCGGCGCGCCCGTTTGCTCCACAATAAACAGCATATTGAAGCGGTTAGCGTGACTGCCTTCTGAAGTGCTGCCAAGAATTGGGACCGGACATGACTGTACTTCAGAAAATAGACCGGGATGCCGAGCGCTGGCTGCTGCTAGTGTTCTACGTGATGCTGGTCATCACCATGGCAATCGAGGTTCTGCGGCGCGAGATTTTCGCCTATTCCTCGATCTGGGGCGAAGAGATCGTCCGGTATTCCTTTATCTACCTCGCCTGGATCGGGGCCGCCGCCGCCGTGAAAGAGCGCGCGCATATCCGCATCGATGTGATCATGCATTACCTGCCGCAGCGGCCCAAGGCACTGCTGTATATCTTCGGTGATCTGGTGATGTTCGTTGTGGCGGTTATCGCGCTCTACTGGTCCTACGAGGCGGTGCATGTCTCGGCCAAGTTCGGATCGGTAACGGATGGTCTGCGGGTCTCAAAAGTTTGGTTCCTGATGGCGGTTCCGACCGGATTTGCGCTGATGATCTGGCGGCTGATCCAATCCCTGATGCGTGATCTGAAATCCCTTCGCGACGGCACGCCCGTCTTCGAAGGCGACAAGCTGTTTGACTGAGGAGACCCGCAATGCTTTGGAATTCCCTCAATCAAACCGTTGAACTTGGCTGGGATTTTTACCTGCCCGTCATTCTGTTCGTTGGCCTGATCGCCATGGCCGTGCCCGTCTGGGCCGCTATTGGCACCGCCGCGATCGTCATGCTGGTCATGTCCGGCGACCTGCCGCTGAGCCTTGTGGGCGAAAGCCTGTTCACCGGCATCGATGCCTTTGCCCTGACCGCCGTGCCGCTGTTCATCCTGACCGGAGACGTGCTGGTTCGCACCGGTCTGTCGCGAAAATTCCTGGACGTGGCCGAAGCACTAACTTGCTTCGCAAAGGGCGGTTTCGGATCAGCCACCGTTCTGGTCTGCGGCATGTTCGCGGCGATTTCAGGCTCGGACGCGGCGGGGGCCGCCGCCGTAGGCCGGATGACCATCAACCGTCTGGTCGAAAGCGGCTACCCGCGCCCTTACGCCTGCGCGCTGGTGGCAGCAGGGGCCTGTACCGGCATCCTGATCCCACCATCGATTGCCTATATCATCATTGGCCTAGTGCTGGGGATTTCGGCCTCGACGCTGTTCCTTGCGGCACTGATCCCTGGCTTGGCCATTCTGGTCTCCATCCTGATCACCAACATCATCATGAACCGCCTGTATGCCTACGAAGGCGGCGGCATGATGACGATGGGTGAGTGGCTGGCCAATCTGGGCAAGGCCCTGAAATCCGGCTGGTATGCTTTCATCGTGCCGGGCATCATCTTCTACGGAATCTTCTCGGGCCGTTTGACGCCGACCGAGGCAGGGGCGACCGCAGTTGTCGTCACCATTATCATGGGCTTCATCCTACGCACGCTGACGCTGGCTGATTTCCCATCGATGCTGGTCAGCTCAGCCAAGGTGAACGGGGTGATCCTGCCGATCATCGCCTTCTCGGCCCCGCTGGCCGAGGCGCTGGCGATCATGGGCGTGCCGCAGGGCTTTGTGACATCCGTGACCAACCTGACCGACGATCCCTACCTGCTGATCCTGCTGATGATCGGCATCCTGATCGCCGCAGGCTGTGTGATGGAGACGACACCGAACATCGTGATCCTTGCGCCGATCCTGAAGCCTCTGGCAGACAATATCGGCATGAACGAGATTCAGTTCTGCATCATGATGATCACTGCGCTTGGCGTGGGTTTCATCACCCCGCCGCTGGGTCTGAACCTGTTCGTTGTTTCGGGCATTACCGGAGAGTCGATCCTGAAAATCGCTGCTCGTGCTGTGCCCTTTGTACTGACCATGCTGATCGTGGTGATCCTGATCGCCTATGTACCAGCCGTTTCAACCACTTTGCTTCCTGCAATCTACCAATAGGATCTGCTGAATATGCCGCGTGACTATTTGAAAAAGGCAACCCTGACGGCGCAATCTCATGCGTCCGAGGTTCACGATACGGTCAAGACCATTCTGTCCGATATCGAGGTGGGTGGCGATGCGAAGGCGCTGGAATACGCCGCGAAGTTCGACAAGTTCGAGGGTAACGTTCTGATGACTCAGGACGAGATCGACGCCGCCATCGCGCTGGTGCCCGAGAAGCTGAAGGCCGACATCCGCTTTGCCCATGACAACGTGCGCCGCTTTGCCGAAACGCAAAAGGCCACTGTGTCGGATGTGCAGACCGAGATCGTGCCGGGCGTTGTCGCGGGGCAAAAAGCCATCCCCGTGGATGCGGCAGGGTGCTATGTGCCCGGCGGGCGCTACAGCCATATCGCCAGCGCGATCATGACGGTGACCACGGCCAAGGTAGCCGGGTGCCGCCACATCACGGCCTGTTCGCCCCCGCGTCCGGGCGAGGGTGTCGCCCCTGCGATTGTCTACGCTGCGCATATCTGCGGGGCCGACAGTATTCTTGCAATGGGCGGTGTGCAGGGCGTGGCCGCGATGACCTATGGCCTGTTCGGCTTGCCGCGCGCGAATATTCTTGTGGGGCCGGGCAACCAGTTCGTGGCCGAGGCAAAGCGTATTCTCTATGGCAAGGTCGGCATCGACATGATCGCGGGACCGACGGACAGCCTGATCCTTGCCGATAGCTGCGCAGATGCGCATGTGGTCGCGACCGATTTGGTCAGTCAGGCCGAGCACGGCTATAACTCGCCCGTCTGGCTGGTGACCGATGATCGGGCGTTGGCGCAAAAGGTGATGGAGCTTGTGCCCGCGCTGATCGAAGACCTGCCGGAACTGAACCGCGAAAACGCATCCGCCGCGTGGCGCGACTATGCTGAGGTGATTGTCTGTGAAGATCGCGAGGAAATGGCAGCCTGTTCCGACGACTATGCGCCTGAACACCTGACCGTTCAGGCCGAGGATCTGGATTGGTGGCTGAACCGGTTGACCTGCTATGGTTCGCTGTTTCTGGGTGAGGAAACCACCGTGTCCTATGGCGACAAGGCCACCGGCACCAACCACGTTCTGCCCACCTCGGGCGCGGCCAGCTACACCGGGGGCCTCAGCGTACATAAGTATATGAAGATCGTGACATGGCAGCGGGCAACGCGCGAAGGGTCCAAGCCCATCGCAGTCGCAACCGCCCGCATTTCACGTCTGGAAGGGATGGAAGGCCACGCCCGCGCCGCCGATGTGCGGCTGGCCAAGTATTTCCCGGATGAGCAATTCGACCTGACCGCAGATGGATGACCCACGTTCGCTCTTTGACCTGACAGGGCGCGTGGCCTGCGTCACCGGCGCAAGCTCGGGGCTGGGGCGGCGGGTGGCTTTGGTGCTGGCGCAGGCCGGGGCCAAGGTGGTAGGCGTTGCGCGGCGGGCCGATGCGTTGTCTCAGCTGTGCGATGAGATCGGGGCAAATGCCGCCGCAGTGACTGGCGATGTTGCGGATCGAGGGAATATGGGGGTTTTGGTCGCCAAAATCTCTTCCCCCTTCGGCCCGCCAGACATTGTCGTCCACGCCGCCGGGGTGAACACGCGCGAGGCGGCGGATGATGTGACCGAGAAGGGATGGGATGCGACATTGGCCCTAAACCTGAGCGCGCCGTTTTTCCTCAGCCAGGCCATGGTGCCCGCGATGAAGGAAAAAGGCTGGGGCCGGATCGTGAACTTTGCCTCGCTGCAAACAACACGGGCCTTTCCGGGTGGCATCGCCTATGGCGCGACCAAGGCCGGGATCGGGCA
This sequence comes from Ruegeria sp. AP12, assembly GCF_056540025.1. NCBI lineage: Bacteria > Pseudomonadati > Pseudomonadota > Alphaproteobacteria > Rhodobacterales > Roseobacteraceae > Ruegeria > Ruegeria sp. AP12. The sequence goes on along the minus strand of NZ_JBQFVZ010000001.1, from coordinate 1,331,034 downwards.
GTTGACCCGCGCCATGGCCGAGGCATGGTCGCCGCACGGCATCACCGCCAACGCCATCGGGCCGGGGTTCTTCCCGACCGAACTGACGCAGGCCGTGTTCGACGACCCGGAGCGCGCCGCCCGAAACGCCGCACAGACTTGTATCCAGCGCAATGGGCGGATGGAGGATATGGACGGGCCGATCCTGTTTCTGTGCTCGAAGGCGTCGGATTATGTTACCGGGCAAATCCTCATGGTGGACGGGGGGTTCACAGCGAAATGAAAGCGCTTGTCTACGAAGGTGTCGAACAGGTTGTGCATCGTGAGGTGCCGGATGCCGTGCCGGAATTTGGCGAGCATCTGATCCGGGTTGAGGCGGTTGGTATCTGCGGCTCGGACATGCATGCCTATCTGGGGCATGACGCGCGACGTCCTGCGCCGCTGATCCTGGGCCACGAAGCCGCAGGCGTGATCATCGGCGGCCCGCGCGACGGCGCGCGGGTGACGGTCAACCCTCTGGTCACCTGCGGGGGCTGTCCCGCCTGCAGGTCGGGTCGGGAAAACCTGTGCCCAAACCGCCAGATCATTTCGATGCCCCCGCGCGAAGGGGCTTTTGCGCAATATGTCACCATGCCAGACCGCAATCTGGTCGAGGTGCCCGAGGATGTGCCGCTAAGCAAGGCCGCGTTGGCCGAACCTCTGGCGGTTAGCTGGCATGCGGTTCGGCTGGCCATCGCAGCGCTGCATCCGGCAAGCGAAAAGCGCGCCTTGGTGCTGGGCGGCGGCGCAATTGGGCTGGCCGCTGCGCTGGCGTTAACCGCGATGGGCGTCGAAGAGGTCACTCTGGCCGAACCGAATCCGGGGCGGCGCGACTTTCTGCTGGGGCTTGGCCTGCGCGTCGTGGACGGCGTCATAGGAACCTATCCGATCGTGATCGACGCGGTCGGCTTTGCAGCGACCCGTGCGACCGCCTCGGCCTGCGCCGAACCCGGTGGCGTTATTGCTCATGTCGGTTTGGGTGAGGATACAGGTGGCTTGGACATTCGCCGCATGACCCTGCAAGAGGTCACGTTCATCGGAACCTACACCTACACCGCCGAAGATTTCCGCCAAACGGCACAGGCCATTTTCGACGGCCGTCTTGGCCTGCTGGACTGGACCGAAGCGCGACCCTTGTCCCAAGGCGCTCAGGCGTTTCGCGATCTGCGCTCTGGCGTGGTTGCCGCGCCAAAGATTATCCTGGACCCGTGGCAATAGACCGGGCTGAAAAGGAGTTTGATATGTACAAAAAAGTTCTTGTCCCGATGGCGCTGGATCACGGCATTTCGCAGCACACGCTCGAGGTTGCCCGCGCGCTGTCCGAAGAGGGGGCCGAGATCGTCGCCCTGCATGTCTACGAGATGCCGCAGGGCTCGGTCAGCGCATATCTCGACAAGGCGGCGGTCGCCGAAGGATTTCAGCGCGCCCGTCTGGAGCTGCTGAAAAAGGTCGAAGGGCTGGACGGCGTGACCGCTGAGATCGTGAAGGGCCACACCGCGCGGACAATCATCGACTATGCCGGCAGCAACGATGTGGATTGCATTGTCATCGGTTCTCATAAGCCCGACCTCAGCGACTATTTCCTGGGATCGACCGCGTCGCGCGTCGTTCGCCATGCCCCCTGCGCCGTGCATGTGCATCGCGGGGGCTGAATTCCTCAATCGCGCTTATCGCGCCCCAATCAGGACCAAAAGCCGGACCATGAACATAGACAAGAAGATCACTGACGATCTGGTGGCGAACGATATCTCGTTCGTGACCACCGTCCCCTGCAAGCAACTGGCCGGGGTGATAGAAGAGATCGACCAACGCGACGGCATCTTCCACATCCCGTCAAACAAGGAAGACGAAGGCATGGGCCTGTGCGCCGGTGCCTGGATGGGCGGCAAACGTCCGGCCATCATCATGCAGAACACCGCCATCGGCGTGACGATCAACACGCTGGCGACGCTGATCCAGTATTACCGGATGCCGCTGCCCATGCTGATCTCGTATCGCGGAGAGCTGCGCGAGCCTGTGGCCTGCCAGGTCGAGATGGCTGTGCACACCAAAGCGCTGTTGGCGCAGATGAACATCCCGACCTACCATTTCCACAAACAATCGGATGTCGAAGAGCTCGACATGATCCTGAAATACACCTTCATGTGCAACAAGCCGGTCGCCATCCTGACCGATGCCAATTTCTGGGGAGGCTATGGCGACCAATGATCCGTTCCGAGATTCTGAAAGAAATCGCCCCAATCCTGCGTGACCAACTGGTGGTCTGCAATATCGGCATCCCCAGTCAGGAACTGCACGCCATCGACGATCAGCCGACCAACTTTTATATGCTGGGCACGATGGGGCTGGCTTCGTCCATCGGTTTGGGGCTTGCGCTGTCGCAACCGAAACCGGTGATTGTGATCGATGGGGATGGCTCGATCCTGACCAATCTGGGCACGTTGCCGACCATCGCCAACAACGTGGCGGATAACTATATCCTGCTGATTGTCGACAATGGCTCGTACGGGTCGACCGGGGATCAGCCGACCTATGCAGGCCAGAAGACCTCGTTGACGAAAATGGCACAGGCCGCGGGCTGTGAACGCGTGATTGAATGCGCCGCCGAAGACACGGGCCGTGTGCTGCAAGAGGCGCTGGATGCCAAGCAGATGACCATCATCGTCGCCAAATGCGAGAGCGGCAACGCCAAGATGCCGGTTATCACCATGGATCCGGTGGTGATCCGCGACCGTTTCATGAAGGCCGTACAGGCCTGATGGGCGCAAGCGCCATTCACTGCGCCGAAGACGCCCGCCGCCTTGCGCGGCGGCGTTTGCCTTGGATGGTGTTCGACTATATCGACGGTGCTGCGGGGTCCGAAGTCGGGGCTGCGCGCAACCGCGCCGCAATGGATGCGATGACCCTGCGCCCGCGCATCCTGCGGGATGTGAGTGACCGTTCGCTCGGAAGCTCGGTTTTCGGCAAACCCGCGCAACGTCCCTTTGGCATTGCGCCCATGGGCATGTGTAACCTGTCCGGTCCGGGAGCCGACCTGATGCTGGCGCGGCTGTCTGCGCGATATTCGGTGCCCTTGGGGGTCTCGACTGTGGCCTCAACGCCCATGGAAGAGATGCTGGACGTGTCCGAAGGCAACGCCTGGTTTCAGCTGTATTTCAGTGGCGATGGGTCGGGGACCGCCAAGCTGGTGGATCGGGCCAAGGCTGCTGGGTACGAGACACTGGTCCTGACCGTTGACGTGCCCGAGGTCGGACGCAGACCGCGCGAATTGCGGCATGGGTTCCGTATGCCGTTCCGACTGGGTCCGCGTCAGTTTCTGGACTTTGCCCTGCATCCGCGCTGGTCCCTGTCGACCCTCGCAAGTGGCAAGCCTCAGATGGCGAATTTCCTGATGGAGGGCTACACCTTCGACCGAACCGAAAGCCGTGCCAAAGCCGATTGGGACACACTGGCAAGGCTCAGGGATCAATGGCAGGGGCATCTGGTCGTCAAAGGTGTTCTGGATGCCGAGGATGCAGTTGCTTTGAAAACAGCCGGTGTGGACGCAATTCAGGTCTCAAGCCATGGGGCCCGGCAATTGGAAAGCGCACCGGCCCCGTTCTCGGTTCTGCCCGACATTCGCGCGGCGGTCGGTGAAGACTATCCGTTGTTCTACGACAGCGGGCTGCGGTCCGGCGAAGATGCGTTGAAGGCAATCCGGAACGGCGCTGATTTCACCTTCTTTGGGCGCATTCTGCAATTCGCCATAGCCGCCGGGGGCGAGGCGGGTCTCAACCAGCTTTGGCAGGTGCTGAGCGATGAGATGAGCATCGCCATGGCTCAGATCGGGGCGACACGGGTCGCGCGATCAACCGAGTAGGGCACCATGTATCAGACCAAGGACCGGTGGTTTTTGAGGTGCCGCTGCACCATGTTGCGGACCTGTCGCCCTTTCGAGGGGATGCGCCGCGCAGAGTGTGCCACGTAGCCCGGCAGCCGTAGGAACGGGAACAATTCTAAGATTTCGGCGCGGGCGGCGGACGGCAGGCTGCGCATGGTTTGCGGACCGGTTAACAGGCTTTCTGACGGTGCGCCTTCGGCAAAGACGACCTCATGCCGGTCAAACAGCATGTGGTAATAGGTGACCTTCCTTGCGGTGTCTTCGCAATCAATGCCCGGCAGTTCGGTCAGCATATGCGCAGGCACCAACACCTCGGCCGCGTCGAACATCCGCGTGGCGATGGGGGAGCGGACAAGCATCCGGTGCTGCGGCGATACAAGCAGATCGCGACGGGGCAAACCGCTGCCCAAAGCGCCAGCTTCAATCCGTATCGGCCTTAGCTTGGGTTTGGCGGCCAAAGCCGCCTGATCCAACTGGCACGCGCCAATCCAGCGGATGGGCTGATCACTGTGATCGGCAGTGCAGACCAGATCACCGGCGGACAGAGATTCAATCGGTTTTGGTCCCTCAGGGGTCGTGATCAGGGTGCCAGCGACAAAACAGGGCACGTCGATGATCGCGGTTGGATCTGACGTGTCAGGCGCGTTGGTTGGCGTGACATTGACCACCTGGATGTCATAAGTGACCCCCGGATCCAACGGTTCGGACGTGATGTAGCCAACCAGCGTGCCTTCGATTTCAACGGCATAAACCGTGATGTTGTCGCCACCGGGTACCGTCAGGATATAGGATTCCTCAAGATAGATGTCACCGCTGCCAAAAGTGGTCGAACCGTCCAGACTGGTCACAATACCTGTCTGTGTTGCGTCATCTCCGTTTTCGTTATTGAAGCGGTCCCCGTTGAAGATGGTGCCGTCATCCGGCAAAGGATTCGCGCCGTTCAGAATGGTGCCGCCTGCGTCGTCCTGAACATCAAAGACCCTGCGATCCGTGCCGGGGCTGTAGCTGGCCGCCAGTGTGATCGTATCCTGCCCGACAAAGTTCACTGAAATAACGTCCGGCGCGTAGCCGATATACGAGTAGTTCGCCATGACCTAACCCAAACCTCATCCCCTAACAAACCGCCCTGTCTCAATTCATTGATTAAGCCAGGGAGGTTGGCGTTCCCTTAACGGCACCAACCTGCGGCTGAGCTAGTGCGCCTTTGAGGCAATTTGTGGGCGCAGGCGATCAAAACTGGGTGAGGTGGCCAGAGTTTTGAAACGATCTGAAGCAGGTGCGCCAGTCCCCAAGTGATCAGACCCCTTTGGCGCAAAAACCTCACACAGCGGTTTCAGTTTGGATAAGGTGTTTCACATTGGGACCGTTTCGGAACACGATTGCAAAACCATAATAATGGGACAGAACCTTGGCCGATACTTCCCCGCGTGAGGCGGTGTTTCTGAACGGAAGCCTGATGCGGCATGTGACGCGGATGTCACTGACAACCAGCATTGGTTTGATGGCGATTTTTGCCGTCGATTTCGTCGATATGGTTTTTATCTCGATGCTGGGCAATGACGCGTTGGCCGCAGCCGTCGGATATGCCGGGACGCTGCTGTTTTTCACCAACGCGATCAATATCGGCTTGTCTATCGCGGCCGGGGCGCTTGTCGCGCGCGAGCTTGGGGCAGGAAGGCCCGAACAAGCACGGCACTACGCATCCAGCGTGGCGACACTGGGCCTGATCGTCGGTTCAATTACCTCAGGTTTGGTATTGTTAAATATCAGCTTTTTGCTGTCATTGCTTGGCGCGGAAGGCGAGGTTTTGCGGCTGGCGACCCGCTATGTCTCGATCATTCTGCCAACCATGTGGGTTATGTCGATTGCCATGGCGGCAATGGCCGTTCTGCGCGCGCACGGGGATGCCAGACGGTCGATGATGGCCACGATCTATGGCGGGCTTGTCAACGCGGTGCTCGATCCGATCCTGATCTTTGGGGTTGGGCTGGGGCTGGACGGCGCGGCCATTGCCTCGGTCGTAGCGCGGGTGTGCATGTTGGCGGCGGCGTTGTGGCCCGCATTGCGCGTGCATCAGGGCTTTGCGCGCCCCTCGTTGAAACAGGTCGGGCGCGACCTTCGGCCCGTGCGTGCCATCGCGATCCCCGCTGTTCTGACCAATGTGGCAACGCCGATTGGCAACGCGATTGTCGTGCGTGAGATTGCGCAGTACGGGACAGATGCGGTCGCGGGTATGGCGGTGATCGGGCGGTTGTTGCCGGTGGCGTTTTCAGTGATCTTCGCGCTTTCTGGCGCGATCGGGCCCATCATCGGCCAGAATTTCGGGGCCGAGAAGTTCGACCGGGTTCGCGCGGCCTATCTGGCAGGGATCAAATTCACGGCGATTTATGTCCTGGGCATGGCCGCAATCCTGTTTTTGCTGCGTGCCCCCATTGCGGATCTGTTTGTGGCGCAGGGCGAGACCCGCGTGCTGATCTACCTGTTCTGCGGGCCGCTGGCCCTGGCGTCGTTCTTCAACGGGGTGATCTTTGTTGCCAATGCCAGCTTCAACAATCTGGGCCACCCGGTCTATTCCACATGGATCAACTGGGGCCGCCACACGGTTGGAACCTGGGTATTTGCGACCTTGGGCTCATACCTGGCAGGCGCGCCCGGAGTTTTGCTGGGTCAGGCGTTTGGCGGCGTCATTTTCGCCGTCATCAGTTGGGTGATGGTGATGCGCGTTGTCTCGGGCCTGCAAAGATCGCAAGCGATTGAGCCTTTTGCGGATCAAAACCGCCTCCACTCGCTGTTCGGGCGGCGAGGGTGGTAACGGCGTCAGTTGCCCTGATTGCGGGCTTCCAGCCGCTCCAAATTCACGACCGTTGACAGCATGATGCGATCATGGCTCCAGTCTCCGGTCTGTTGGATCGAAGCGGATCCCAAGGCCAACAAGGCCGCGAAGATCAGCGTCAGTCCCAGAAAGGCCACCGGCAAGGGCGCGGAAACGGTCGGAGTGTCGGTCAACGCGATGACCCGCTGTCGCAGCACGCGCTTGGCGTTTCCGCTTGTGACCATTGCGACATGCAACACACGGGGGCTGCCTTTGGCGACCGAACGTGCGCAGTAATCCAGCAAACACGTCGTGTAGTCCCTTGTATCAATCCGCTTGCGCGCGACAACCGACTGGTCGCAGGCCAGTTCACGCAGGCGGTCGAACTGGTATTTCAGGATTAGGTAGGCCGGGTTCCAGAACAGCAGGGGGCGCAGAAGTTCGAATCCCAACTCCCACTCGACGTCGCCTGCGCGGATGTGCTGAAACTCATGCGCCAGTGCAAATCGCAGCTCGCGCGGGGTGTCCAGAAGGTGACTGGGCAAGACCACGTGGCGGCGGCGCAGGCCGCGGACGGCGAAAGGAACGGTGATACGGTCGGACAGGCGGATATCGACCTTGTTGGATCGCCGCCAGAGAAAGCTGGACGTGACCGTGTCGCGGATCGCAAGCGCGTCGCGTGTGACACTCAAAGCCAGCAGGACAGCGACACACGCCAACAGGGCCAACAGCACGGTAACGGCAGAGGATTGACCGGACAGCACCAGATCGACCCAACGCTCGCGCGTGTTCAGCAACGCTTCGAACTGGGTCGCAGGCATCGCAATGTCGCCACGCAGATAGGCGGCCACCGCGATATCGCCAAGGGCAAACCCCCGATCAGGCCATGCCAGACTGGACAGTGCCGAAACGCCAAGTGCAAGGATCGGGCTGACCAGAACGCAAATACACAGCGCCTTGAACGCGCGCAGCTGCGAGATAAACCCGGTGCGCAGTGATGTGCGGGCCAGCGCCGCGCGGGCGATCAGCCAGATAAGGGCCGACAGGCCCAGCACGATGTTCATTTCCAGAAATGCGTCGAGTACCGGTTTAACCGCGGTCATTTTGCAGTCTCCTCTCTACCAGTGCTCGAATTTCCTCCAGATCGGTTTCGCTCAGACCTTCATCGTCGACCAGCCGGGCGACCAGTGAAGCGGGCGTGTTGTCAAACAGCGTCCGCGACAGGTTCTGAAGTGAGCGTGCCTGATACCTGTCCTTGTCCAGAAGCGGTCTGTAGATCAGGGTCTTGCCGTCCTTGCGGCTTTCGACAAATCCCTTTTCATCGAGAATACGCAGGATCGTGGCTCCTGATGTGTAGGCCAGATTCCGTTCCGGGGGCAGGCGGTCCAATACATCGCGCACCGAGCCGTGACCAAGCGCCCAAAGCTCGTTCATGAACTCCAGTTCAACTTCGGTCAGCAGGTTTGTCGTTTTTTTCTTACGCATCGATCTCGGTGTCGTCATGATTGGTCTGCCTGTCAGACAAGCATCCTTTCGCTGTTTCGCAAAGCTTAAACTTTCCAGAAGACGAAGATGCCCCAACCGATGGACAGGAAAAGCGGGGTCCAGACCGGTTGACCCACCAAGCCCAGCCAGGCCAGGAAGATATAGGCCGATCCAAGCAGGGTGATGAACAGGCGATCACCCAGCGTGGTTGTCAGCCCCAAAACCCCGCGCCGTTCGATCCCGTCGCGGTATTTGAAGCCTTCCAGAATACCGATCAGGGCGATGGCCGAGAAGATGCCGACAAACAGGGCCAAGGTCGCCGGGGTCCAGGCCATCCAGAAATCGGGCCACAGGGGATCGGTCCACGAGAAGCCTTTTTCCTCTTGCTGGCCGACACTGCCCCATCCGGATTGCTGGGCCAATGCCATCGAGGACAGGAAGGGCAGGGTGAGAAGGAGTTTACGCATATCAAACCTCACACACGTCCCATCGCGAAACCGCGCGCGATGTAGTTGCGGACAAACCAGATGACGATGGCGCCGGGGATGATGGTCAGGGTTCCGGCGGCGGCCAGCAGACCTAACTCATACCCCGCGCTGGAAGCGGTGCGGGTCATCACGGCAGCGATGGGTTTGGCCTCGACCGCCGTCAGGGTTTTTGCCAGCAGCATTTCCACCCATGAGAACATGAAGCAGAAGAAGGCCGCCACGCCGACGCCCGCTTTGATATTCGGCAAAAAGATCGTCACGAAGAACCGCGGGAAGGAATAGCCGTCGACATAGGCTGTTTCGTCCAACTCCTTCGGGATGCCGCGCATGAAGCCTTCCAGAATCCACACCGCCAGCGGCACGTTGAACAGCGTATGTGCCAGCGCCACAGCCAGATAAGTGTCGAACAGGTGGATCGACGAATAAAGCTGGAAGAAGGGCAGCGCGAAGACCGCTGCCGGGGCCATCCGGTTGGTCAGCAGCCAGAAGAACAACTGCTTGTCGCCCAGGAACCGATAGCGCGAGAACGCATAGGCCGCAGGCAGGGCCACACAGACCGACAACACCGTGTTGATCGTCACGTAGATGATCGAGTTGATGTAGCCCCAGTACCATGTCGGATCAGTGAAAATGGTGATGTAGTTTTCCAGCGTAAAGGTCTGGGGAAAAAGGGAAAAGCCCGATAGGATCTCGTTAGTCGTTTTGAAGGACATCGCCACCAGCCAATAGATCGGCAGCATCAGGAACGCGATATAGAGGATCGGGATAAGGGACCGCTTCTTCATTGCGCGTCATCCTTTGTCATCAGAGTGTAGAAGACCCAACTCACCAGCAGAGTGATGGCGAAATAGATCAGGCTCATCGCCGCCGCAGGGCCAAGGTCGAACTGTCCCAGCGCGATTTTCACAAGGTCGATCGACAGCAAGGTGGTCGAGTTTCCGGGGCCGCCGCCGGTCAGAACGAAGGGCTCGGTGTAGATGTTGAAACTGTCCATGAACCGCAGCAGAACCGCGATCGTCAGGACGGTTTTCATCTTGGGCAACTGGATATAGCGGAACACCGACCACGGGCTGGCGCCATCGATCTTGGCGGCTTGGTAATACGCATCCGGGATCGAGACGAGCCCCGCGTAGCACAGCAGCACAACCAGCGAGGTCCAGTGCCAGACATCCATCACAATGACCGTGATCCAGGCCGAGATCGGCTGTTGCGTCATGTCATAGTTGATGCCCAGAACGTCATTCAGGAAATATCCCAGCAAACCAATTTTGGGCAGCGTGAAGATGTTCCACATCGAGCCGACCACGTTCCACGGGATCAGCATCGGCAGCGCCATCAGCACCAGACAAACCGGCACCCAGAAGCCTTTGCGCGGCATGGAAAGGGCGACGATGATGCCCAAAGGCACCTCGATCAGCAGGATCAGGAAGGTGAACAGGAATTGCCTTCCCAGCGCTGCCTGAAACCGGTCCGACCGCAGGATTTGTTCGAACCAGCCAAGCCCTTCCCAGAAGAACTGGTTGTTGCCGAAGGTTTCCTGCACCGAGTAGTTGACCACTGTCATCATCGGCACCAGCGCGTTGAACGCGACCAGTGCGAGAACTGGCAGGACAAAGAACCATGCCTTTTGGTTTTCCGTTCTCATTGCGCCCGCTCCTGAGTTGCGATCCAGCCGTCGCGGTAGACGCGGGATTGTTCGGGTTTGAATTGCAGAAAAACCTGTGATCCCGGTTCGGGAACCTCATGTTCCGTGACAGCTTTGAGGGCGGTGTTGCCGACCATCGCGCTGACGACGTAGTGGCGGCCAATGTCGGAAACTTTGGTCACATGCGCCGGGATACCGGTATCGCCAAAGCCCACATATTCAGGGCGGATGCCCAGATCGGTGCGGCCTCCGTCGCCATGGGTCGGGCCTTCCAGCATGACCTCGTGGCCCTCGAACACGGCCCGATCGCCCTTGGCCTCGCAGGGCAGCACGTTCATGCCGGGTGAGCCGATGAAGTGGCCGACGAAGGTGTGCTGAGGGCGCTCGAACAGTTCAACCGGTGTGCCGATCTGCACCACCTCGCCGTCTTGCATCACCACGACTTCATCAGCGAAGGTCAGCGCCTCGGTCTGGTCGTGGGTCACGTAGATCATCGTGGCCTGCACGCGCTGGTGCAGTTCTTTCAGTTTGGACCGCAGCTTCCATTTCAGATGCGGGTCGATCACGGTCAACGGTTCATCGAACATCACCGCGTTCACGTCGTCGCGGACCAGCCCGCGACCCATCGAGATCTTCTGTTTGTTGTCAGGGCTGAGGCCCGAGGCGCGGGTGTTTAGCATATCCGTGACGTCCAGCATCTCGGCGATCTCATCGACGCGGCGTTTGATGGTCGCCGGGTCAACACCCCGGTTTTTCAACGGGAAAGCAAGGTTTTCGCCCACTGTCATCGTGTCGTAGATCACCGGGAACTGGAACACCTGTGCGATGTTACGCTGATCGGGGGGCAGGGCGGTGACGTCCTGACCATCGAACAGAATCTGCCCCTCAGACGGTGTCAGCAGGCCCGAGATGATGTTCAGCAACGTGGACTTGCCGCAGCCCGACGGGCCAAGCAGCGCATATGCGCCGCCGTCGCGCCAGGTTACGTCGATTTCCTTCAGCGCATAGTCCTCAGGGCCTTTGGGTGAGGGCATATAGCTGTGCCGCAGGTTTGAAAGCTTGATCTGAGCCATGTCACGCGACCCTTTGGCCGTCTTGGCCGAAATACCGGCAATGGGCCGGGTTCATGTAGAAACTGTGGTCCTCACCCACCCGGTAGGGATGTACCCCTGCGGCCAGAGAGACCCATGCATCCTCGCCATGCTGGAAATGTGCGCTGGAATCTGAGCCCGACAGTTCAGTCACGATCACCCGGCCCGTCAGTTCAACATCCGCTTCCGACGTTCGGAACGGAGTCACGCGATGCGGGCGTACGGCGACGGAGTAGTCGCCATCTGCCATGCCCGAGACATTCCAGCGTCCGCCGCCTTCCAATTGCGCCATCGCGCCTGTCACTTTGACCCGACCCACATTGATTGGCGGATCCGAAAAGACGCGCGCAGCGGCGATGTTTTCTGGGTTGCGGTAAATGTCGGCGGTGGGGCCGAACTGTGTCACGCAGCCATCTTCCATCAGGGCGGTGTGACCACCCAACAGCAGGGCCTCTTCGGGTTCCGATGTGGCATAGACCACCACTGCGCCGCGTCCTGCAAACAGGTCGGGCAGTTGCTCACGCAGTTCTTCGCGCAGCTTGTAGTCGAGATTAGCCAGCGGCTCGTCCAGAAAAACAGCGCGGCTTTCCTTGGCAATCGCCCGCGCCAGCGCAGTACGTTGCTGTTGCCCGCCCGACAGCTCATGCGGGCGGCGGTGCAGCATGGGACGCAGTTGCAGCAGGTCGGCAGCCTCTTCGACGCGGCCCTCGATCTCGGACTTTGCCATGCCCGCCACGCGCAGGGGCGAGGCGATGTTGTCGAACACGCTCATATGCGGGTAGTTGACGAAAAACTGGTGCACCAGACTGATCTGCCGCTTCTGCGTGTTCAGCCGGGTCACATCCTGCCCATCCATCAAAACCTTGCCCGAGGCGATCGGGTCCAGCCCGGCCATCATCTTGATAAGCGAGGTCTTTCCCGAGCCGGTCGCGCCCAGCAGCACATTGAAATGGCCGGTTTGCAGCGTCAGGTTTGTAGGCTTGATATGGATGACGTTGCCGACCCGTTTGGTCGCGTCCTGTAGTTCGATCATCGGGGAAACTCGTGGGGTATTTGGGGTAGGCCGGGCTGAAGCCCGGCCTACGATGTTGCGTTTACTGGGACTGCCAGCGCTGAACCAGTTCGTCATAGTTGACGGTCTGACCCTGCGGCTTTTCGTTCTCCAGCTTCGCCTTGGGCGAACCGGCCTTTTCCAGCCAGAAGGACGGATCCTGCGGCTCGTTCAGGCGGGGGCCACAGCCGCCGTAGACATTGGCTGCTTCGTCCGCCGCCTGCATCCGGGACATGGTGATGTCCATCTCTTCGGCCAGACGATCCATCGCCTCTTGCGGAGTGAACGCGCCCGAGTTCACGTCACCGATCTGCTGCCACCAGATCTGGGCCAGCTTCGGATAATCCGGCACGTTGATGCCGGTCGGCGACCAGGCCACACGGTCAGGCGAGCGGTAGAACTCGACCAGACCACCCAGCTTGGGCGCGCGTTCGGTGAACGACTCGTGATTGACCGAGCTGTCGCGTGCGAAGGTCAGACCCACGTGGGATTTCTTCACATCGACAGTTTTCGACGTCACGAACTGAGCGTACAGCCAGGCCGCCTGAGCACGATCCGAAGGGGTCGATTTCAGGAAGGTCCACGACCCCACGTCCTGATAGCCAACCTTCTGGCCTTCTTCCCAATAGGGGCCATGCGGGCTGGGCGCCATCCGCCATAGCGGCGTGCCTTCGTCGTCGACAGTATTGTTGCCTTCGGACTTCGGCTTGACCATGTCGGCGGTAAAGGCGGTGTACCAGAAGATCTGCTGGGCCACGTTGCCTTGGCTAAGCGCGGGCAGCGACTGGTAGAAGTCATAGGACGCCGCACCCGGAGGGGCGTAAGCCCGCAGCCATTCATCCCATTTGCGGATCGCATAGACCGCAGCCGGACCGTTTGCAGCACCACCGCGCGACACCGAAGCGCCAACCGGATTGCAGGTGCCCGCTTCCATGCGGATGCCCCATTCATCGACCGGAACACCGTTCGGCTCGCCCACGTCACCGGCACCGGCCATCGACAGCCATGCGTCGGTCATACGCCAGCCCAAGTCAGGCGCGCGTTTGCCGTAGTCCATATGGCCATAGATCGCCACACCGTCGACTTCCTTGACGTCATTGGTGAAGAATTCGGCGATGTCCTCATAGGCCGACCAGTTGACCGGAACGCCCAGATCATAGCCGTATTTCTCTTTGAACGCGGCTTTGTTGGCTTCGTCATCGAACCAGTCCTTGCGGAACCAGTAGAGGTTCGCAAACTGCTGATCCGGCAGCTGATACAGGTTGCCATCCGGGCCAGTGGTGAACTGAATGCCCATGAAGTCATCCAGATCCAGCGTCGGTGAGGTTGTCGCCGCCCAGTCGCCGCCCATCTGTTCGGTGAGGTTATAAGCCAGTTGCAGGCGCGAGTGGGTGCCGATCAGGTCGCTGTCATTGACATAGCCGTCATACAGGTTTCGGCCGGTCTGCATCTGGGTTTGAACGGCCTGAACCACTTCGCCCTCACCAAGTATCTGATGATTGACCTTGATACCGGTGATTTCCTCGAACGCTTTGGCCAGAACCTCGGATTCATAGGAATGCGTGGGGATGCTTTCCGACAGAACGTTCAGTTCCATTCCGGCATAGGGTTCGGCAGCTTTGATGAACCACTGCATTTCCGCCATCTGTTCGTCTTTCGACAAGCTGGACGGCTGGAACTCATCATCGATCCAACGCTGTGCTGCGGCTTCGTCGGCCCAAACGGGACCGTGCCCCGCAATGACGGCAGCCGCCGCCACTGCGGAAAGTAGATGTCTCCGCATCTGTCTCCTCCCAAAGATTATGGTTGTCCGGCGCTAACCGGATGGCGCTCAGCATCAGCGATTTTTTGCATATGTGTCAAACTAAATTTTTAGTAAATGAGGATCGGAGAGGAATTCGGATGCGAACCCCGCGCCGTTTCTTGGTTCGCATCTTGTATCTAAGTAATTGTAAAGTAATATTTAAAAAGCGCAATCAACCTTGGGATACGTGACGCGTTCGCGTGAGAATAATCGATGCCCTGAACCCATATGCTCTGAAATTCTGTTCCGAAGACCGACGGCGATACACCTTATATGCGGCTGTTTTTGGCTCATTTGGCGGACACTGTTTTTAGGGGCCAATTACACGCTCGCAGCCCTACGGCGCAGCCAGAATCGCGATTCGTCCCCAATGCCAAGGCAATGGCCCCCTCATAGTACCGATCCGCGCTGTTGCCCGAATAACCAACCCTGCCAGAGATCGCAGTGCGAATTGTAAATCTGCTGGATTTGCCGGCTCGGCTTCGTAGTTTGTACGCCAGTTTGATTTTTCGGAGCCGACCTTGAAAAAGCCCGTCCTCAATACCCATCGCGAGCTTGAACTGCTGGACGCCCTGAAACGTCTTGGCGGGACGGCCCGGAACTCGGAACTGGCCACGATGTTGAATGTCTCCGAAGAGACGGTGCGTCGTACGATCAAAGCCTTGTCCAGCGCCGGCACAGTCGAACGCGTTCATGGCGGTGTTTATCTGGCGGGGGCACAGGGCGATCCCGGATTTTTCCGCCGTATTTCGCAACATGCTGACGAAAAACGCCTCATAGCGCAGCATGTCGCGCGGATGGTCAGGGACCGGATGACCATCTTTCTGGACGTCGGATCGACGACCGCTTTTGTGGCAGAGGAACTGCGCCATGCCGAGAACCTGACCATCGTGACAAACTCAATCGTGGTGGGGCTGACCCTGGTGGGCGTCAATGGCAACCGGGTGCATTTGTTGGGGGGCGAGATGCAAAGCGACGAACGGGGAACATTCGGCCACGTGGCGCACCGGCAGCTGCAGCGTTATGCCTTTGACCTTGCGATCCTCAGCACCGACGCGATTTCGGACAGCAAAGGGTTTTTGTATCAAAGCCTTGGCGAGGCGGATCTTGCATCCGTCGTGGTGCAGAATGCGGATCAGGTTGTAATGGCGGCAGCGCATTACAAATACGACGTATCGGCACCCTATGTGGGCCCGGATCCGCGACGGATTCACATATTGGTAACGGACAAAGCCCCGGACGGAGCGCTGGCCGATCAGATCGCAGAATGGGGCATAGACATGCAAATCGCGTCTGCCTGAGCCATCGCAGCCGGTTTCGTTCGCGATATAGGAAGGAAATGGCAGCCCGTAGGGGAATCGAACCCCTCTTTCCAGGTTGAAAACCTGGCGTCCTAACCGATAGACGAACGGGCCACTGGGTATTGGCGCGCAAGCAACAATGGCAGCCCGTAGGGGAATCGAACCCCTCTTTCCAGGTTGAAAACCTGGCGTCCTAACCGATAGACGAACGGGCCACGCTGGCTTGTGGAGGGCCTTTTACGGTTTCACCCCGACCCCCGCAAGCCGAAAAATGCAGGGATGCGAAAGTTTTTTGGTGGCTTGAAACAGACCGGAAATCCGTTCAATTGGCCTCCGCCGCATCCTCAAGCCGAAGCTGTACGTTTTGACGACCACCCCAGGAATTTACTTCGAGCCGACCGGCAAAATGAAACCGCGCGCCGCCGTGGTTCGAAAGCCTCTCGCCCAAGGGGCCGTCGAATGCCCCAAAGGCGATGGCGTCCAACCCGCTGCTCAGCCCGTCGGACAGGGAAAGTTTCAGATGCGACTCGCCCACGCGCTTGGCAAACCGTACCTGCAGATCGGGCAGGGCATAGCGTGGGGCAGGGGCGCTGGCCCCAAAAGGGCCTGCCTTTTCAATCTGTTCGATCAGGTCTACGGTGGCCGCGCCGGGCATCAAAGCGCCATCCAGCTTCAAGTCCGCCGGGCCGCCTTGCCCCGCGCCTTGTTTGGCCAGCAGTTCCGACAGACGTTCCATCGCCGGTTCCAATTGGTCCCGCATCACGGTCAGCCCCGCCGCCATTTTGTGGCCGCCGCCTTTGACCAGCAGCCCCTCGGCCGCCAGCCGCTGGATCGAAGCCCCCAAATCGACACCCGACACCGACCGGCCCGAGCCCTTGCCCTCATCCCCGTCAAAGCCGATGACGATGGCGGGGCGGTTCGCGGCTTCTTTTAGGCGAGAGGCGACAATACCGACGACGCCGGGATGCCAGCCCTCGCCAGCGGCCCAGACAAGTGGCGCGTCCAGACCGCGTTCCTCAGCCTGTTCCAGCGCTGCAGCGCGCACGGCATTTTCAATGTCACGTCGTTCGGAATTCAACGCATCCAGTCGCTGGGACAGGGCTTCGGCTTCGGTCATCGAGTCGGTGCTGAGCAACCGCGCGCCCAGATCGGCCTGACCGATGCGCCCGCCCGCATTGACCCTTGGGCCCAGCAGAAACCCCAAGTGATAGCTGTTTGGCGCGGAATCCATACGCGCAACATCTGACAGCGCCACAAGTCCGGGCCGTTGCCGCCCGGCCATAACCTTCAACCCCTGCCGAACCAAAGCCCGATTGGCCCCGATCAAAGGGGCCACATCGGCGACCGTGGCTAGAGCGACGAGATCCAGCAAAGACACCAGATCCGGTCCCTTCGCCCCGGCTTCACGCATTTGCCGCCCGGCCTCAACCAGCGTCAGAAAGACCACCCCAGCCGCGCAGAGATAGCCCAGATCGCCGCTTTCATCCTGTCGGTTCGGGTTCACGACGGCCACACAGTCGGGCAAAGTTTCTCCACCCAGATGGTGATCCAGAACGATGACATCCGCGCCTTTGGCCGCCGCGATTGGCTCATGACTCAAAGTGCCGCAATCAACGCAAATGATCAGATCGTGCGCCGCCGCCAGTTCCTGCATGGCGGGAACATTCGGCCCATACCCTTCATCAATCCGGTCGGGTACGTAAAGCGTCGCCTGAAGCCCCATCTGGCGCAGCCAGACCAGAAGCAAAGCCGCCGAACTGCCGCCATCTACGTCATAGTCCGCGAAAACCGCGATCCGCTGTTTGTCCCGAACGGCCTTGAGAAACCGCGCCGCCGCAACTTCCATATCCTTCAAGCTGCGCGGATCCGGCAACAGCTCTTTCAGCTTCGGCTCCAGAAAGCCAGCCGCCTCCATCGGAGGAACACCGCGCCGCGCCAGAACCTGACAAACCGCGCGCGGCAGGTCGGCTTGTTGGGCCAGCATCTCGGTCGCGCGCTCAACCTCGGGCGAGGGGCCCACCCAACGCCGACCCGTCAAAGATTGCTCAACCCCAAGAAAACCCATCGCGCCCCTCATGCACCAAGGCCGGACCCTTGCGGACCCGGCCCTTCTTCTCGTTCAAAATACGGTCGCCGAAGGCAGCGGCGCAAGCCGCTTAGCCGTCGTTATGCGACCACATGGGCGTGCGGTAGGACATACGACGCACCGACCCGGTTTTGGACCGCATGAGCAAGGTGGTCGTCTCAACCCAACCCGGCTCGCGCTTGATGCGCGGCAACAGCGAGCCGCCGGTCACGCCGGTCGCGGCAAAGATCACATCGGCGGTCACCATTTCATCGCGCGCATAGACACGGTCCAGATCGGTGATGCCCGCTTTGGCCGCACGGCCACGTTCGTCATCATTGCGGAACAGCAGACGGCCAAAAATCTGACCGCCCATGCATTTCAGCGCGGCTGCGGCCAGAACGCCCTCGGGCGCGCCGCCTTGCCCCATATACATGTCGATGCCGGTCACTTCGCTTTCCGCGCAGTGCATTACACCTGCCACGTCGCCATCTGTAATCAACCGGATCGAGGCACCGGTCTCGCGCACCTCGGCAATCATCGCCTCGTGACGCGGGCGTTCCAGAATGCAGACAGTGATATCGGTAGGCTCACAGCCTTTGGCCTTGGCCAAGGCTTCCACCCGTTTGCGCGGGCTCATATCCAGATTGACGACGCCTTCGTCATAGCCCGGACCCACGGCCAGTTTGTCCATGTAGACGTCCGGCGCGTGCAGCATCGACCCGCGCGGGCCCATGGCGATCACGGTCAGCGCATTCGGCATGTCCTTGGCGGTCAGCGTGGTGCCTTCCAGCGGGTCCAGCGCGATGTCCACTCCGGGGCCGTTCCCGGTGCCGACTTCTTCACCGATATACAGCATCGGAGCTTCGTCCCGTTCACCTTCACCGATGACAACAACACCCGCGATATCCAGCAGGTTCAACTGCTCGCGCATCGCGTTGACCGCGGCCTGATCGGCGGCTTTCTCGTCACCACGGCCAACCAGCGAGGCCGAGGCAAGCGCCGCCTGTTCTGCGACACGCGCAAGTCCCAAAGACAACAGGCGGTCGTTAAAATCGATCTTGGCAGCACTCATGCGATGTATTCCTTTGGTCGGCAATGGCGTTACGTCTGGCATAGCCTGCACGGGGCGCAGGCCGCAAGGGGTCAGACCTGTTCGATCCGCAAGGCGACAGGTTCACCGGCAACAACATCCGTGTCGCGGAACCCGTCCAGCGCCACGTCCAGAGTGGCGCGTGTGGTCTTATGCGTCACGATCAGAACCGGCGCGGTGTCGTCGCTGTGCCCATACTGGCGCATCCGGTCGATCGAAACCCCGGCATCGCCCAGAATGGCCGCGATTTTGGCCAGTGCGCCCGGTTTGTCGAACAGGGCCAGCCGCAGATAGTAGGGGGCGGGCAGGCCGGTGCGGGCCGGGGTGGCGTCTTCCAGCGAATTCGCCGGGCGGCCGAAGGTCGAGATTTGCAGCCCACGCGCCAGATCGCAGACATCGCCCATCACCGCACTTGCGGTCGGGCCTTCCCCTGCACCGGGGCCACGCAGAACAACCTGTTCCACCGCGTCGCCTTCAATCACGACCATATTGGTTCCGCCTTCCAACTGACCCAGTGGCGAGTCGCTGGGCACAAGGCAAGGCTGCATCCGCTGCTCCAACCCGCGCGCAGTGCGCTGCGCCACGCCCAGCAGTTTGATGCGAAAGCCCATGTCATGGGCCTGATCGATATCTTCCAGGCTGATTTGCTGAATGCCTTCGATCTCGATCCCATCGAAATTCGGTTTGGTGCCGAACGCAATTGACGATAGCAGCGCCAGCTTATGCGCGGCGTCAATGCCGCCCACATCGAGGTTCGGATCCGCTTCCAGATAGCCAAGCTCGGCACATTCGTCGAACAGCGCGTTATAGCCCTGACGCTGCGATTGCATCCGGGTCAGGATATAGTTGCAGGTGCCGTTCATGACGCCCATGACGCGGGTAATTTCGTTCCCGGCCAGACCTTCGGTCAGGGATTTGATCACCGGGATACCACCCGCCACAGCGGCCTCGAACCGGATGACGCGCCCTGCGGCCTCGGCCTGTTCCGCAAGGTCCTGACCGTGGATCGCCAGCAGCGCCTTGTTTGCGGTGACCACATCCTTGCCACTGGCCAGCGCCGCCTCGACCGAGGCTTTGGCCGGACCGTTCTCGCCGCCCATCAGTTCCACATAGACGTCAATGTCGTCGCGCTTGGCCAAAGCGACCGGATCAACCTCCCACGCATAGTCAGAGAGGTTCACGCCGCGATCCTTGTTGGGGTCGCGGGCCGACACGGCCACGATTTCGATCCGACGCCCCGTGCGGGCCTGCAGCAGATCCGCATGACGGCGGATGATCTTGACGACACCCACACCAACCGTTCCCAAGCCCGCAATTCCAAGCCGCAGCGCCTGTGTCATTCCGTGGGTTCCTTTCCGCTCGACATGTTCTGAAACCGGACGCTTTTGTCCGTTCAGCGCTGCCTTAGCGGGTTCAGGCCGGGGGTGCAATCCGTCACTAGGCCCTGACCGGTTTAAGCTAGTTGGTTTCAGCGTTCTGAAGCGCTTCGGCCTTTTTCTTCAGCGCCTCGCTGCGGGTGGTCAGGTCTTCTTCGACCTCTTCCGCCTCGCTGACAGGATCCACCGGTGCGCCCAGCGTGTCCTGCAGCGGGATCAGACGTGGATAGGCGGCTTTTTGGATCCCGCGCGGTTCGACCCCGTCCAACTCGGGAATATCGGCACAGCTTGCCAGAGCAACCGTCAGGATCAAAAAGGGCAAAGCTTTCATCGACAAAGGCTCTCTCTGGCGCAGGTCCCCCCGTGATGCACCTTTTGCCGGATCGGATCAAGCGGGCTTCTATCTGAACGATTGTTCAGATACGGTGTTTTCATGGCACGCACACAGGGATCACATTCGGACATCACCGGACCGCGCATTCGCAGCGCCGCGTTAAGGCTTTTTGCCCGCCACGGCTATGCGGCGGTGTCGATGCGCCAGATCGCAAAAGAGGTCGGGGTACAGGCCGGGGCGCTTTACAACTACACCCCGGACAAACAAAGCCTGCTGTTCCGCCTGATGCGCGAACATATGCAGGATCTGTTGCAGGCCTATGCCGATTTGAACACCGCATCCGATCCGAAAGAGGCGCTGCGCCGCTTTGTTGGTTTCCATATCCGCTTCCATCTGGAACGCCCGGACGAGGTCTTTATCGCCTATATGGAGTTGCGCAATCTGACGCCCGAGAACTTTACCGAGATCGAAGACCTGCGCCGCCGATACGAAGACGCGCTGGAAACGATCCTGCACAAGGGCCAGCAAGCGGGTGAATTTGCGATTTCGGATACCAAGATCGCGACCCTTGCGGTGATCGCAATGCTGAACGGCGTCATGACATGGTATCGGGCCGGAGGGCGGCTGTCGCTGGACGAGGTCGAGCAGATTTACTGGGACATGGTCCGCAGCGCGGTCGCGGCCTGACCGAAGCCAGGCCGCTTTGACGGCTAATGCGCCGGGCGGATGAAGGAGCCGTTGCGTAGTTCGCGAAACGCCTGTTCCAGTTCGGCCCGCGTGTTCATGACAATTGGGCCGTGCCAGGCCACAGGTTCATCAATCGGCGCCCCCGAGATCAGCAGAAAGCGCACGCCTTCGGGCCCGGCCTGAACGGTGACCTCATCGCCTGTACCAAAGCGCACCAGAGTACGGTCGCCGGACATATCGCGGATATTCACCTCCGCCCCGGCAACCTCTTTTTCCAGCAACACGCCGGTCGGTTGCGAGGCATCGGCAAACGCGGCCTGGCCCTGAAAGACATAGGCAAAGGCGCGGCGGTAGGTGTCGATGCGAAAGGTCTTTTTCACGCCCGCCGGGATCTGGATGTCCAGATACTGAGGGTCCGCTGCAATGCCATCCACCGGGCCGGTCTTGCCCCAGAACTCACCCACAATCACGCGCACGATTGTGCCGTCGTCGTCGATGACCTCGGGGATGTCCTTGCTTTGCACATCCTGATAGCGCGGCGCGGTCATCTTCTGGGCCGAGGGCAGGTTGCCCCAAAGCTGAAAGCCATGCATCTGACCGCCGGTATTCCCATGCGGCATTTCCTGATGCAGAATGCCCGACCCGGCGGTCATCCATTGCACATCGCCTGCGCCCAGCGTGCCGCTGTTGCCAAGCGAATCCGAATGCTCGACCGTTCCGGCCAGCACATAGGTGATGGTTTCGATCCCGCGATGGGGGTGCCATGGAAATCCGGCCTGATAGTCCTGCGGACGCTCGTTGCGGAAATCATCGAACAGCAGAAACGGGTCCAGTTCCGATGGATCCTGGAATCCGAACGCGCGATGTAATTTGACGCCAGCCCCTTCCATCGTGGGCATGGCTTTGCGGGTTTCCAAAGTGGGTCTCAGGGACATGAGTGCCTCCTATTCCTTTGCACAGCATGTAACCCCTGCATTGCTGCGGTCAATTTGCATAAACCCACTGGACTTGTGCGAATTTGTGCAGATTTCAGCGGCCCTGTTTTTCCGTGAAAAAAGCGGATAGACGGGTCCCGTACAAAGCGGAGGCATCCATGCAAGATGAAGTGCTGGCAACAATAAAGGCCTCAGCGCCCAGACGCTGGGCGGGGGTTGCCATGTTGTCAACGGTTGGCCTTCTTGTTCTGTATGTCGCCTTTGCCACCCCACCCGCGCTGATGTGGCAGATTTTCCTGCTGGTCGTTGGTGGGGCAGCTATGTGGCTGGCCTATCGCGTCTGGCACGCAACGCAGGACCGGATCGAACTGACCCGCACCGAACTGCGCACCGGAACAGGGCAAGTGATCGCAATCGTGGACGAGATCGAAGCGGTGGACCGGGGCGTGTTTGCCTTCAAGCCGTCAAACGGATTTCTGGTCCGTATGCGGTCGAAACCGGGTAACACCTGGGCGCCAGGATTGTGGTGGCGGCTTGGACGACGTGTTGGCGTCGGCGGCATGACCGCCGCCTCCGAGGCCAAGTTCATGTCAGAAATGCTCTCGGCCATGCTGATGGAGAGGGAAGGGGTTTAGCAGTCGTCAGCTGCGACAATCTGCGTATATCCACGCGGTTGAGTGAAAATAAACTTGTCGATGGCGAACGAATGATCCCCGTACCCGATTCTGAAGGGTCGAGTATACCAGTCTTTTGTTTCGACCAGGATCATTGTGGCCCTGTCCGCCATTACAGGAATACGCCCTTTGAATTCTTCGTTAAGAGTTTGGTTATCCAATTCGTCAAAGCTGTCGCCTCGGACGCAAGACCAGAGCTTTTCGTAGCTTCCTCCGTCCGCTTCGTTTTCGCCCGCGTTAAAGCGGACGAAAGAAATTCGCATAGACACAGTTGACCGGTCTGCGACCATGAATTTTTGCAGGTCATACATGTTCGAAATGTAATTGGCCGTAACCAAGTTCTTTTCGCGAGAAAGAATGTCAGCGACTGCATAGGCCGCCTTCAGGTTTCGAGCGCTTTGACGATAGCCGTCAAAGAATGTGTAGGAGGCCCAGATTGACCAGAACAGAAGCGGAAAAATCATGACCGCCTCGATGCTCACGATCCCGTCCTCCTTGCGGAAGAAACGTGCGAGCCGATTGGCTGTTGGTTGAACGATGTACTTCTTAAAACGGTTCATGGACAAACACCGTTGTTGAATGCAGTTCGTACTGGCCGTCTGGGTCTTGTTGGGCCAATCGTCCCAGCGTTGTGCCAAAAAACAGCGGATCGACTTCAATGCAAGCCCGAACGACCATCAATTGATTGGACGTACCGGGCGTGAACAACTGGTCTTCTTTTCCGCGCACTTCTTCAGGCGTATCAACGCAATAAGGGTTGCTGAATACGCTGCCGAGATCTGACTCGGGATTGTCGCTGAAGATACTGTCTTCTGCGTAAGGATTGATCGAGAGCATTTCCAATGCCAGATTGTCGAAACAATCCGGGATGACGCCAGCCTTGTCGCAAATGATCTGTTTCAGCAAGGTATGCGTCCACACTGCGCCGATGCTAGAATCGTATTCTTCAATGCGGTTCATGCGAACGTCCTGAATGGTTTCGTCCAGTGCCCGCTCCAGGTTGGTGTGGTTCCAGGCCACGATTCCCATCTCAACGCCGGAATAGGTTGTCATCATGAAGACCGGGAACCAGAACACGAATTCAATAGTGGCCATTCCGTCTTCTTTGCCGCGAAATCGGCGCAGATTATTTAAAAGGCGTGTGATCATTGTGTGAGCCTCAGGTTTCGAATGCTCGATGTAATCGAAGCAAACACGTTTGGCAGATCTTCTGGTGTGGCTTCATAATATGTTCCGACGTCCGTGCGGCAATGCTGCATGATCGCGCGGCCCGCGCTCGGGGCTTCCAATGAGATAGTAAAGATTACGACACCCATTTGGTCTTTCGCGTAGGTGCACATCGAGCGCACACGAGGATCTTTCGTACCCTGGCCGCTTGACGAAACGGCGTCATAGTAAAAGTCGTAGGCCCAGCTAGAACCGTAGTAGTCATAGAAGCGCTGGTACAGGTTGTATCGCGTTGCTCGTTCCCACAACTCTGGCCACGTCAGATTGTCCGAAGGCTGTACGTCTAAGTCGAGGTAGGTTTTTACGCGCGGATTGTCCCTATCAAGGCTTACGCATTCACCCGTGGTACCGGAGAAGGCCAGGCAGCGGTACTGAATAAACCCCCTT
This sequence comes from Ruegeria sp. AP12, assembly GCF_056540025.1. Taxonomy (NCBI): domain Bacteria; kingdom Pseudomonadati; phylum Pseudomonadota; class Alphaproteobacteria; order Rhodobacterales; family Roseobacteraceae; genus Ruegeria; species Ruegeria sp. AP12. The sequence continues at coordinate 1,306,681 of NZ_JBQFVZ010000001.1, read as the reverse complement.
ACGTACTCACCGGTTGGGTCTACTTCTTCAGCTGTCGCGACGCTGTCCGCGTTTACGTAAGTGAGGGTATCGGTGTTTACAATCGTGTTGCCAAAACAAGTGGGCTGGAGCTCGTCTCTAACCCAATACGCGCCGCCATTTGACGAGTCCCATTCGATCATGTCGACATCTGGCCAGATGTAGTCTGTACCGAATTCAATGGTGATTTCGTCATTTTCATCCAACTCTGCGTATGAAACGTATTCGTTCAGCCCATCGTTCCAGCAAACGCCGGATTTACCATCGCGGTAGGGATCGTTCGTCCAGTATTGGGTCGTATTCGCACCGTCCGTCATAAGTATCATAACTTTGAGTGTATCACCGCTTCGCGGGTTGTCTGGGCGAGATGCGAACTCAGATGGAACATCACCTGCGGCCGCCATCTGCGCAACTACGGGTTGGAAGCTGTCGTCAAGCAGGGTCAGGCCCCATTTAACGCCAAGGTCGATCGACGTATTCCCATCCGCGACAAACGATTCAATTTTATCTTTTAGAAGGTCTGCATCCTTCTGAAAGATCATTGCTTCACGGTTCTCGTCGGTCTCACAAATTTCGCTGTAGACCAGATTGTTATTCACCGGGCGCTGGTCGTAATTGTTCCAAGGAGTGAAATGCAGTGTGCGATCATACACCAGGTTCAGATCGAAATCGCTGGTCTGAAATTGAGCGGTTTCAAAGTTGATGCAATTTGCATGCGGATTAACACCGTCGGTGTTCAGGTATCCCATCACAGAATCCGGCAGCGCAACTTGCGTCGCGTAAGGAATGATCGAAATCGACATTTTGCCGTCTTCGGATTTATCGACCATTTCCTGCACAAATTCCTGTGCCGCCAGTTTCAGCGTCGTAAGGCGGCTGTTCCGGTTCATCGAGCCAGAAACATCCAGAACCATCGAAATCTCGACATTCCCCAGCGCTTCTTCCGCGGCGCTGACAACCGAAGTCGTGATCGTATCAACGTCCCACCACTGCATGAAGTGCATTTTGACGGGCATAACTGCGGTCGCCTCGACGCGACGGAAACCTTCAATGGTCACAGCGTCGGAACCGCAAAGGTTTGCAGGTTCGATGACAATTTGATCCTTCAGAAGAAATTCTTTTAAACCTTCTTTATCCAGATAATCTTCGATGACTTCTGTGGGGCAAAGGTCCTGCGCCAGGTCGGTCGCCGCCAAAACTGCACGATCCAGCGAGTATTGAAGCCGCGCGCGCTCGTGGTCAAAGCGCATGATGTCAACGGCAAATCCTCCGACGGCAAATACGATCATTATAAGGACCAGCGTAAAGATCGTCATGGTCCCGTCTTCTGACCGGACAAACGAATGCGGCGCAGATCCATGCCGGTCTGCGCGCTTTGGTTTGTCGATAATCCGCTTCCAGTCAAATTTCTTCATAATGAGTCCCTCTGCCGGTCAGGCACACTGATCTCAGTCCGTCGCAACTTTAATAAATTAGCCGTGGAACGTGGCGAGATTTGGGCGCCTTTGCCACTATGATGCTATTATTGAATGAAAATCGGCCGCAGTTTGGGGTTGCTTGTCAGCTTTGTTTCGTCAGGGCGAACAATTCCCAGGGGAGTCTTAACCGGACGACTCAGGCCCTTAGCCGATAACCAATCCTTCAGGAAGTGATGAAAAAAAGTGCAAGAGAAGATTGCAGCATCGAGTAAGTGGTGCGACAAAACGTCATGACGTTTGTCAGTTACCGGTACGGAGGATTTTATGACCGGCATCAAAGAACCCAGCTTTCGTGAGAGTGTTGACCTGATGTTCAACAGGGCGGCGTCCCTGATGGATATGCCCCCGGGGTTGGAGGAAAAGATACGGGTCTGCAACGCCACCTACACGGTGCGGTTCGGTGTTCGATTGCGCGGCGAAATTCACACGTTCACCGGTTATCGCTCGGTTCATTCCGAACATATGGAGCCTGTAAAAGGCGGTATTCGTTACGCCACTGCGGTCAACCAGGACGAAGTCGAGGCGCTGGCCGCGCTGATGACCTACAAATGTGCGCTGGTTGAAACGCCCTTTGGCGGCTCGAAAGGCGGGCTATGCATCGATCCGCGCCAGTACGAGGAACATGAGCTGGAACAGATCACGCGGCGCTTTGCATATGAGCTTGCCAAGCGTGACCTGATCAATCCGTCGCAGAACGTTCCCGCCCCTGACATGGGGACCGGTGAACGTGAAATGGCCTGGATGGCCGACCAATACGCGCGGATGAACACAACCGACATCAACGCGCGGGCCTGTGTGACCGGCAAGCCGCTGAACGCGGGCGGCATCGCCGGGCGGGTCGAGGCAACGGGGCGCGGCATTCAGTATGCTCTGCGCGAGTTTTTCCGCCACCCGGAGGACATCGCCAAAGCCGGGTTGTCCGGCAAATTGGACGGGAAACGCATTGTGGTGCAGGGGCTCGGTAATGTGGGCTATCACGCTGCGAAATTCCTCAGCGAAGAAGATGGCTCGCGCATTGTGGGGATCATCGAATGGGATGGGGCGCTGTATAACCCCGACGGTATCGACGTCGAAGCCGTGCGCCAGTGGATCGTCAAGCATGGCGGCGTCAAGAATTACCCGGATGCGACCCACTCTGCCGAAGGCGGGGCCGTGCTGGAGGCCGAATGCGATATCCTGATCCCGGCCGCTTTGGAAGGTGTGATCAATCTCGGTAACGCCGAGCGCATTCAGGCACCGTTGATCATCGAAGCCGCGAACGGTCCGGTGACGGCCGGGGCGGATGAAATCCTGCGCAAGAAGGGCACGGTGATCATCCCGGATATGTATGCCAATGCGGGCGGTGTGACGGTGTCCTATTTCGAGTGGGTCAAGAACCTTAGCCATATTCGCTTTGGCCGGATGCAGCGCCGTCAGGAAGAGGCGCGGCATGAGCTGATTGTCAGCGAATTGGAGCGGCTCGATCGCTATCTCGGTGATGCCTGGTCGATGTCGCCGGACTTCAAGGCCAAGTACCTGAAGGGCGCGGACGAGTTGGAGCTTGTGCGGTCGGGCCTGGATGACACCATGCGCATTGCCTACCAGTCGATGCGCGAGGTCTGGCACAGCCGCGACGATGTCGAGGATTTGCGGACCGCGGCCTATATTGTCGCAATCGACCGCGTGGCCAGCAGCTATCGGGCCAAGGGCCTCTGATCTCGGTCGGAAGGGGGCGGTTGGTCCGCCCCCTCATGAAACACTAACAACCTTTCTGAAATGGCAATGGCAGGTCTGGCTGCGGGCGGGTAAGCTGCCGTCGAACAAACGATTCCGGGAGACCTAAATGTTGCGTATCGCTATCGCTGCCGCTGTGCTTGCCACGCCCTTGGCCGCTGCTGAAACCAAGGAAGAAAGCTGCAAGTATCAGGCCGATGTGGTTGCCGCGATTCAGCAGGCGCGTTTGGACAGGGTGAAAGAACGCGATGTCCCGCAGGCCGTTGCCGACAGCAGTCCGACCTGGCCCGAGAACTACAATGCCGCGATCCCGCTGATCACGCCTTGGGTCTACGAACAGAAGATGCGCGACGTGCGTAAAAAGGACCTCGGTGCCGCCTGGTTGGAGCTGTGTTTGCAGCAGTAATCCACAATCCCGCATTTCCTTGTGGATAAGCCCGTGCCTTCCCCTTGGCGCGGGTTTTCATTTCTGGCAGGTTTGATCCATGTCTTTGCCCCCCGGATTTCTGGATGAGTTGCGCACCCGGCTGAGCCTGTCTCAGGTCGTTGGCCGCAAGGTCATGTGGGACCCGCGCAAATCCAATCAGGGCAAGGGGGATATGTGGGCACCGTGCCCCTTCCACCACGAAAAAACCGCGTCATTTCATGTAGATGATCAAAAAGGATTTTACTACTGCTTTGGCTGCCACGCGAAAGGCGATGCCATCAGTTTCGTGAAAGAGACCGAGAATGTCTCGTTCATCGAAGCGGTCGAGATTCTGGCGCGCGAGGCCGGGATGCCGATGCCTGCCCGTGACCCCAAAGCGCAGGAAAAACAGGACCGCCGTTCGCAATTGGCCGAGGTGATGGAGCAGGCGGTGCAGTTCTTCCGTCTGCAACTGAAAACCGGGGCAGGGGCTGCCGCGCGCGATTACCTGATGCGGCGCGGGCTGGATGCTCAGGCGCTGGATCGGTGGGAGATCGGCTTTGCCCCCGACGGTTGGCAGGCGCTGTGGGATCATCTGCGCGGCAAGAATGTGGCCGAGGATCTGATCCTTGGCGCAGGGCTGGCCAAGCCCTCGAACAAGGGCAAAAAACCCTATGACACGTTCCGCAACCGGATCATGTATCCGATCCGCGATCCGCGCGGGCGTTGCATTGCCTTCGGCGGTCGCGCGATGGACCCGAATGACAATGCGAAATACCTGAACTCGCCCGAGACCGAGTTGTTCGACAAAGGCCGTAGTCTTTACAACCACGGTCCCGCGCGTCAGGCGGCGGGCAAGGGGCAGCCGCTGATCGTGGCCGAGGGCTATATGGACGTGATCGCGCTGGCCGAGGCCGGATTTGGTGCGTCGGTGGCCCCTTTGGGGACGGCGATTACCGAACATCAACTGCAACTGCTGTGGCGTGTTTCGGACGAGCCGATCATTGCGCTGGATGGTGACACGGCGGGCCTGCGCGCGGCGATGCGGGCGGTTGATCTGGCGTTGCCGTTGCTGGAGGCCGGTAAGTCCCTGCGCTTTGCCATCATGCCCGAAGGGCAGGACCCTGACGATCTGCTGCGCGCCGAAGGGCCGGGGGCCGTACAGGCGGTTCTCGATGGTGCGATCCCGATGGTCAAACTGCTGTGGCAGCGCGAAACCGAAGGCAAGGTTTTCGACAGCCCCGAACGCAAGGCGGCGTTGGACAAGGTGCTGCGCGATAAGATCAAGTTGATCCGCGACCCATCGATCCGGTCCCATTACGGGCAAGAGATCAAGGATTTGCGCTGGCAACTGTTTCGCCCGCAGAGACAGTCACAAAACCGTGCGTGGCAACCGCGTGGCAAATGGCAGCCGCCGAAACAACCGGCAACGCCGGGCGCGCGGTCGTCATTCCTGGCCTCTTCGGAGAACGCGGATATCCATCTGCGCGAAGCGGCCATTCTGGCCATCGCTATTCTGAACCCGCAGGTGGTTGTTCAGTTCGAGCACCAGCTTGAGGATATGGAATGCCGTGATCCGGATCACGCGGCCCTGCGCGATGCCATTCTGCGCCACGCCATCGACGACCCGGACAATCTGAAAGACCACATCGCTGAAACTTTGGGGCCCGAGCCCCTTGAAAACCTGCTGGGCCTTCGCCATGTCGCAGTGATCCCCTGTGTGTTCAAACCGGGCGACGTTGAAAAGGCCGAGATGACGCTGGCCGAGGAACTCGCGAAAATCAAAGCGCTCCGGGGGTTGGATGCTGAGATTGCCGAAGCAACTGAGGAACTGTCCGACTTGGCTGACGAGTCACTGACGTACCGGGTGGGTCAGGCCGCCGAAGAGCGCAACCGCGCAAGCCGCAGCCAGAACGAGGACAGGGCCATTTTCGACATCGCCGACAACGGTGCGCGAATCAACCGCGACGAGAAGGATGCGTTTGAGGCGATCATGTCCGGTATCAATTTCGAGCGGAAACGCCGGTAAAGTGGTGTTTTCATAAGGCACTGGAAAAGAAAAACGGGTAAACGGGTGGCCGAATCAGTTTCACGCGCTAATGATTCGGTTCCAACGAATCACCCATCCCTGCAGGAGCATTGAATGGCCGCCAAGGATACGAACGAAGACCGCAAATCCGACGAGCAGGAACAGGAAATCTCGCTGGACATGAGCCAGGCCCAGGTCAAGAAGATGATCGCCGAGGCCCGCGAGAAAGGTTACATCACCTACGATCAACTCAATCAGGTCCTGCCGCCTGATCAGGTCAGCTCGGAACAGATCGAAGACGTCATGTCGATGCTGTCCGAAATGGGCATCAACATCATCGAAGATGAAGAGGCCGAAGAGGAAGAGAATAAGGGCTCGACCGAACTGACCACCACCGAAAGCAACCGTGAGGTTGCGCTGGCTGGTGCCGCCACCGAAAAACTGGACCGTACCGACGACCCCGTCCGCATGTATCTGCGCGAGATGGGTTCGGTCGAACTGCTCAGCCGCGAGGGCGAGATTGCCATCGCCAAGCGGATTGAGGCTGGCCGGAACACCATGATCGCCGGTCTGTGCGAAAGCCCGCTGACCTTCCAGGCGATCACCATCTGGCACGACGAATTGCTGTCCGAAGATATCCTCTTGCGCGATGTCATCGATCTGGAGACCACTTTTGGCAACCAGATGGACGAGGACGGCGACGTTCAGGAGCCTGTTGTGGATACATCCGCCGTTCAGGCCGCCAAGCCCACCAAGGACACCGGCCCTGAACTGGATGCCGACGGCAACCCGCTGAACAATGATGACGATGACGACGATGACGATCAGGCCAACATGTCGCTGGCCGCGATGGAAGCCGCGCTAAAAGATCAGGTTCTGACCACGCTGGAACGGATCTCGACCGACTTCTCGATGCTGTCAGAAATGCAGGACAGCCGGATTTCTGCGACCCTGAACGAGGATGGTTCGTTCAGTGAAAAAGATGAAGAGACCTATCAGAAACTGCGCGCTGAAATCGTCGAACTGGTGAACGGGCTTCACCTGCACAATAACCGGATCGAAGCGCTGATCGACCAGCTTTATGGCATCAACCGCCGGGTTATGTCGCTGGACAGCTCGATGGTGAAACTGGCCGACCAGGCCCGTATCAACCGTCGTGAGTTCATCGATGCGTATCGCGGGCGCGAACTGGACCCGAACTGGCTGGCCGAAATGGCGGAAAAGCCGGGCCGGGGCTGGCAGATGTTCATCGAACGCTCGACCGACAAGGTTGAGGAACTGCGCAACGATATGGCTCAGGTCGGGCAATATGTCGGCTTGGATATTTCTGAATTCCGCCGCATCGTGCAGCAGGTTCAGAAGGGCGAGAAAGAGGCGCGTCAGGCCAAGAAGGAAATGGTCGAGGCCAACCTGCGTCTGGTGATTTCAATTGCCAAAAAGTACACGAACCGTGGCCTGCAATTCCTTGATCTTATTCAGGAAGGTAACATTGGCCTGATGAAAGCGGTGGACAAGTTCGAATACCGCCGCGGGTACAAGTTCTCGACCTATGCGACATGGTGGATCCGTCAGGCGATCACGCGCTCGATTGCGGATCAGGCGCGGACGATCCGTATTCCGGTTCATATGATCGAAACGATCAACAAGCTGGTCCGGACCGGCCGCCAGATGCTGCACGAAATCGGCCGCGAGCCGACGCCGGAAGAACTGGCCGAAAAGCTGCAGATGCCGCTGGAGAAGGTTCGCAAGGTGATGAAAATCGCCAAGGAGCCGATCAGCCTGGAAACGCCCATCGGCGACGAGGAAGACAGCCAGCTTGGCGATTTCATCGAGGACAAGAATGCCGTTCTGCCGCTGGACAGCGCCATTCAGGAAAACCTCAAGGAAACCACAACCCGCGTTCTGGCCTCGCTGACCCCGCGCGAGGAACGGGTTCTGCGGATGCGTTTTGGAATCGGCATGAACACCGACCACACGCTGGAAGAGGTTGGCCAGCAGTTCAGCGTGACCCGCGAACGTATTCGCCAGATCGAGGCGAAGGCGCTGCGCAAGCTGAAACATCCCAGCCGGTCGCGTAAACTGCGATCTTTCCTGGATCAATAGAAATCAAAGGCGCCCCGGATCCGAGGCGCCTTTTTTCTTTGCCATCACGGTTGGCTAGCACGCCAAACACATTGGCGCGAACTCACAAGGATCGGGTTCAGCACATCCTTATATCGGCCCTGTCCACTCATGGGACGGGCCGGGGCGAGGCACGATTGCTGATGACCCCCGGTTCTAGTCGCGGATTGGGTGTTCGACGCGGGTTTTGAAGGCGCTGGGGGCCTGACCCGTCCACCGCTTGAACGCGGTCGAAAATGCTGCCTGATCCGCATATCCCAGCGAATAGGCTATCTCGGCCAGCGGCATCCGGTTGGTGATGAAGGTCTGCGCTAGATCGCATCTCAGGTCTTCGACAATCTCTCGGAAGCTGGTGCCTTCATCCTTTAGCCTGCGCGCAAGAGTTCTGGGACTCATGCCCAGATTGGCAGCGGCCTCTTCGGCCTGCATGATATGGCCGGGCAGCGAGCGGGTGATCAGCCCTTCGACCTTGGCGCGGGTCTTTTGCTGGGGGGACCGGCGCTCGGCCAGGATACGCTCGCCATATTCCAGCAGATGCGCGCGCAGCTTTGGGTCGTAAGTTGGAACGGGCAGGTCCAATGAGGACAAGGACAGAATGATCTCCATCCGTTCTGCACCAAAAACAACCGGAAAGCCTGCAAGTTTCTGAAAGGCCTTCGCGTTTTCGCCGATCTCGTGCTGAAACCGCATTTCGATGGGATAGAACTGTGTCTGGGTCAGGTTCCGCATTCGCGCCAGCGCGGCGAACAACAGAAACTCGGTTCTGCGATGATAGCGGGCAAAGCTGGGGTCTTTCCAATCCGCCTCGAACGCTGCGAAATTCCCGGCCATGCGCAGGCTGAACGCTATGGAGGGGTCAATTATGCCGTGAAACCGGGACGTGTTTTCGGTCACTTGCTTCAAATCGCGGGAATACTTGCTGATATATCCGGTCAGGGTTGAAACCGAGGTCACGTCCAACCCGGCCCGCGCGGCAAAGGTGATGTCGCGAAGCGCGTCGCAGGCATAGCGGACAAACAGCGCTTCTTTATGCGCGTCATAGGTGGTTGCGGCGGGATCCATATGGTCGGGAGCCAACCCGCTTTGCGCCAGAACGCGTTGCGAGGTCGAGGCATTGCCGCTGTGCCGGTCCAGCGATTGGGTCAGGATATGAAGACGGCCAATATCAACATCCATTGCGGTGCCCTAATGCTTTTAACCAAAACCGCCCTCGGTGGTGTGAAACCTGTTAGGCGCATTGGGATCATAGGCTGAAATGTCCGGAAATCGAATGGAATTGTCCGATGCGATCAAGAGATTGCCCCGAACGTATCCTACATCGTCAGTGCTGTCGGGTCGCGACCTTTATGGGGATGAGGTCAGAGCCACCATGCGATCGCCGCGATCACGCGGAGGCTCCCCGGCACGCGCGCCGTCCCGCCATTCTTGTCGCATTGCCTGATCGAACGCTGCGTGACACCGTGTATTTGCGCAGATCGCGGAAAGGCGGTGATGTCATGCAAAAGCCTGATGTTTCGCGGAAAACTCACGATGGCAGCCTCATCGTCTTTGATGGGGTCTGTGTCCTGTGTTCCGGGTTTTTCCGCTTTATGCTGCGGCATGACAAGGCGCAGGTGTTTCAGTTTGCTACAGCTCAGTCACCATTGGGGCAGCGCCTTTACCGGGAACTCGATCTGCCAACGCAGGATTTTGAAACCAATCTTGTGATTGTGAATGGCGTGGTTCATCAGCGCCTCGATGCCTTCGCAGTGGCGATGGGGCAGTTGCGCGGGCCATGGCGTATTCTGTCGCTGTGCCGGATCCTGCCTAGGTTTGTGAAGGATCCGCTTTATCACGCGATTGCGCGCAACCGATATGCCATCTTCGGAAGGTCGGAAACCTGCCTTGTGCCGGATGGGGCGACCCGCTCGCGCTTTGCTGTGCAAGGGTTTTAGATGGATCCATTTTTGCAGGCTGCGGCGGAACCGACAAGGCTTCCCGAGGCGTTACATGACTTGCACAGCAAGGAAGGCACATACATCGGTCGCTGCGATATTCAGCGGGGACAAGGGTGGCTGGCCGGTTTGTATTTGTGGTTAGGGGGGTTCCCCCACTCCGGGCGCGACGTTTCGGTCAGGGTCACGGTGTCTCGGCGCGGGCCGGGATGGGAATGGAGGCGCGATTTCGGAGGGCATATCACCCAGTCCCGCTTGTCTTTTGATCGACAGTCCAACTGCGTGCGAGAGGATTTTGGTGCCTTGTCCATCTGGTTGAAACCGGTTGTGGCCGGGGCGCGTTTGCAGATCAATATCCGGCGTTTGACCCTGTGGGGCATTGCCGTTCCAAACGCGCTGCTTCCGCAGTCATCAACGGTCGAATGGCAGGACGATCAGGGCCGGTTCCGGTTTGACGTGTCCGCCCGCGCGCCGCTGGTCGGGCAGTTGATCCGCTATCATGGCTGGCTCACGCCCGATCACAGTCACCCGCCAGTGGTCTGAACAGGTTGTGAGGGGGCCTGTTCAGCGCCGGACCCGATCCTAATATTTTGATCACACACAATCAGGGAAGAGATTAACAATGAAACAGATTTTAGCCTGCGTAACGCTCGCGGCCTTTGCCCTTGGCATTCCCGTCACCGCTGACGCCGCCCGCAATGGATACCGAACCGAGCCGATCAACAGCACCGATTTCGAAGTCATCCCACGCGCCCAGCAATTCACGGACGGGTATTGGTGTGCGGCCGCCGATTTTGCTCGGCGCAAATTGGGTGCCGGCTGGCAGCAGCAAATTTACGTCCTGCGCGGATATGGGCCCAGCGTGACCACCGGGCGCAAAACGGCCGTTCAGTTTACGCTGAAAAAACCGGCCGAGGTTCCCGCGCAACCCAGCTTTGTCTTGACGCCCTTCGTTCCGGGGTCCAGCGTATCGGTACAAGGGGCCGAGGCACGGTGCAGGACGCGCCCGTTCATAAACTGACGCAGTGGTGAAACAGCGCGGATGCAGACAGAATTCTCGATCCAGACGCAAGGCCCCGGACTCTATGAATTCACCAAGGATGTGCATCGCTGGCTGAACCCGGTGGCGAAGGATGGCGTATTGACGCTGTTCGTTCGCCACACCTCATGTTCTTTGCTGATTCAGGAAAACGCTGACCCCGAGGTGCAGACCGATTTGCACGCGTTTTTTGAACGGCTTGTACCACCCTCGAACCACCCCTCGATGGCCTATCTGCGCCATACATATGAGGGGCCGGACGATATGCCAGCGCATATCAAGGCGGCGCTTATGCCGGTCTCGCTTTCGATCCCGGTCTCTGGGGGTCGTATGGCACTTGGCACATGGCAGGGGATTTACCTGTTCGAACACCGGACCGCACCGCATCGCCGTTTGGTCGCTGCGCATCTGGGGTAACACTTTATCTAGGGGTTGAAAATTCCGACTACCCAAATCCTAGCGGCTGCCCTATAGTTGTGGATAAGTAAGCCGTAGCGCTTACAAAAAGAGGCCGAACATGGGACGAGGAGACGGCGGATGCGCTGCCCGTTTTGCGGAAATATCGACACTCAGGTGAAAGATTCACGCCCGGCAGAGGATCACGTCGCGATCCGCCGACGCCGCTTTTGTCCGGCCTGCGGGGGTCGGTTCACAACCTATGAACGCGTGCAACTGCGCGATCTGGTGGTGATCAAAACCAACGGCAAACGCGAGGATTTCGACCGCGACAAGCTGGAACGGTCAATCCGCATCTCGATGCAGAAACGCCCTGTTGATCCCGAGCGGATCGATCAGATGATCTCGGGGATTGTCCGGCGTCTGGAAAGCATGGGAGAGACCGACATACCCTCCGAAAAGATCGGTGAGATTGTCATGGAAGCTCTGGCGCGGATCGACACCGTCGCCTATGTTCGCTTTGCGAGTGTCTATAGAAACTTCCAGGCGGCCGATGATTTCGAGGAGTTTGTCCACGAACTGCGCCCGCCGCAGCCTCCGACAGACGAGTGAGCGAAACAGATAAGCGATTTATGGCGCTGGCCTTGTCACTGGGTCAGCGCGGCCAAGGGTCATGCTGGCCCAACCCGGCAGTCGGGTGCGTTATCGTGCAGGGTGGCAGGATTGTCGGGCGTGGCTGGACCCAACCCGGCGGGCGACCCCATGCGGAAACCGAGGCTTTGGCTCAGGCAGGAGGCGCGGCCAGGAGCGCGACGGCCTATGTGACGCTGGAACCCTGTTCGCATCACGGCAAGACACCGCCTTGCGCTGCTGCCCTGATCGAGGCCGGGGTCGGGCGTGTTGTTGCAGCCGTGGAAGACAGTGATCCCCGGGTGGCAGGGCAGGGCTTTGCCATGTTGCGCGAGGCCGGGATCGAGGTTGAAACCGGCGTTCTGGCCGAGCAGGCCGAACGGGATCTGGCAGGCTTTTTCCTGAAGACCGAGCAAGGCCGACCTTTTGTAACCCTGAAACTGGCCAGCAGCTTTGACGGGCGCATTGCAACCCAGACCGGGCATAGCCAGTGGATCACCGGCCCCGAGGCGCGCCGGGCCGTTCACGCGATGCGCGCGCGTCATGATGCGGTGATGGTGGGGGCAGGCACGGCGCGGACGGATGATCCGTCGCTGACCGTGCGTGATCTGGGCGTCGCGAAGCAGCCTGTGCGCGTTGTTGTGTCCCGCCATCTCGACCTGCCGCTTATGGGGCAGCTTGCGCGCACCGCAGCCGAGGTTCCGGTCTGGCTGTGCCACGGCCCCCATCCCGATGCCGAACGTGCGCGCGCATGGGACGGGCTGGGCGCGCGCCTGATCCCCTGTGCCTTGCAGGATCACCATATTGATGCGGCGGATCTGTTGCAGCAACTGGGTCAGGCCGGGCTGACCCGAGTGTTTTGCGAAGGCGGGGCCGCGCTTGCTGCCTCACTATTGGAAAAGGACCTGGTGGATGAGCTGGTCGGCTTCACCGCGGGCCTGACCATCGGGGCCGAGGGTTTGGCCGCAGTTGGTCGGTTAGGGCTGGAAAAGCTGGACGCGGCCCCCCGGTTCGAACTGATCGAAACCCGCGCTATCGGTCCCGACATTCTGCATCGTTGGCGACGTCCAACGCAGTGACGTTCCGGTCAGCGCCACAAATGCGCATGTGTGGCAAACGCCCCCTGAAGCTTGGACAGAAACCGGTTCAAAGGCCCCGTTGGCGCGGCCGTGTCACTCACCAACCGATCAACGGCGACTTCGACCGGGCAGGGCTGTCCGGTCAACGGATCCATGTAGCGCGGGTAATCAATCAGCGTCGCATGAACCAGCCCTATCAAGGACGGGCGCGCGCCGCGCCGGACAGGCACCGCACCCAAATCGGTTGTCAGCCCCCAACCGGCATAAAAGGGCGCGCCCAGCGTCGTGACCTGAACACCGCGTAAAAGCGCCTCGAACCCCAGTAGCGAGGTCATGGTCCAGACTTCGTTCACATGAGGCAGCAAAGACGCCGGATCGCAATTGTCGAGGATCAGATCCGCCAGTTCCTCCGCCTCAATGCGCCCCTCACGCAGCCCGGCTTCGACATCGGGATGAGGTTTGTAGATCAAAACGGCGTCCGGATTCGCTTCCCGCGCGGTTTGCAGCAACTCAAGATTGGTGCGCACGCCGCTGGTGCCCAACAGGATCGAGGCATCATCCTCAACTTGTCCCGGCACAAGAATGCGGTGCCCATCTGGCAGGGTCGGCGCGGGCTGGCCGGTGTTGTATTTGCTCAGACCGTCCGAGAGCAGCCTGCTGACCAGCCGCTCGGCCCGCCGTTCCTGATCGGGGCGCAGGGTTTCGCGCTGGGCGATCAATTCCTCCAACCGGCTAGGCCGTGTGGGGTCGTAGTAAATCCCCAGATCGTCCGTCACCAGTGACAGAGGCGGAACCAGCTCGGCCCCCAATCCGCGCGAGCGCAAATAGCCATCCTCGACCCGAATGGCCCCTTCGGCATCCCGGGCCTGATTGGCCCAGACCATGTGGGGGCGATCGGACGTTGTCGGCGGGGCCGAGGTGAATTGCATCTTTTTGTGACGCCCAAACATCTGTTGCAGATGCTTGCGCTTCCACAGCCGCATGCCCGACGCGGTCCAGCCAAACCGATCCTGCCGCCACGCGCGGCTCAGCGCTTCGAGCGTGTCCAGAACGGTTTCCAACTCGCACAATTGGTCCTGATATGGGTCGTACCAGACTGGGTAAAGCAGCATGGATGCCGCGAATAACTGCGGTCGGGTCAGATTGCGGGTGCGGCGCGGGATTGGGTTTTCATCCTGCGTCAGCCCCCAACCCGCATAGAAAGGCTGCCCAAAGACGCGGGGCTTGTGACCGGCCAGAATAGCCTCGAATCCCAGTTGCGACGACAGTGTGTAAACAGCAACCGCGCCTTCCAGCAGGGACCACGGGCTGATCGGGTCGCTTAGAAAGGACACCCGGTCAGACAGGTCCTGATCGCTGAAATGCCCCGCGCGATGGCCGGTCTGCGTTTCCGGGTGCGTTTTGATGATGATCCTTGCGCCCGGGTTTTCCTCTTGCGCGATCACCAGCATTTCGCGGAAGCGGGCATAGTCGCCGCCACTGGCCGTTACTGCCGCATCACCTAGGGTCTGATCGATGACAAGCACATATCCGGGGTCGGGTGGTGCAATATCCAGATCAAAGGCCGAGTATTTGCTGAGATGCAGGTCTTTCAGTCGCGCGATTGCCCCCCGAGCCCGGTCCAGCAGCGCAGTGTCATCCAGCGGGTGCGTGGCCAACAGGGTCTCAAGATCAGATGGCGCAGACGGGTCGAAATGCAGACCTGTTCGATCCAACAGCAGGCCCAGCGGCGCTTCGCCCTGACGACCGGGGTGAAGCGAGCGCAGAAACGCGTCTTCGACCCGCAGGACCGGGGCATCGTACTTACCCGCAACGCGCAGGCCGCGATGGGCGGTCGGACTATTGCCCCAAACCCCAACCATGTCGCCGGGTTTCAGCAGGCCCAGACGAATGTCATAGCCAGCCAAGGACAGGATGCGCCGAATGCGCCGATTGGTCAGAAATCCCCCATTATACACAAACAGCCGAGAGCGCTCCGCCCCGGCTGCGGTGTCCATTTCGGGGGTCACGGATCAGTTGCCGGTCAGGGTCGCGACGTTTGCAACCGGAGTCAGCCCGCCCGCGATAAGCGAGATCGATTTGCTCCATTGCGCGTAAGGCGCTTCGGTCACGTAGATCGTGTCGTCGTCGCGGATGACAAAGTCACGGGCGATGAACAGGCCATTCGGCGCGGTGAGGTTGAGCAGGTAGATCATCCGCTGATCGCCTTGCAACTCGGCCCGGCCCGTCACGCTGCGGGCGATGTCCTGACGTTCTTTCCGCAGGATGAAAATCCCAGTCGGATCCGATGACAGGCCTTGCAGGCCGCCGACCTGCGCCAGGGCTTCCAAAGCTGACAGGTCCTGAGTGTCAAAGGCGATACGAGATTGCCCGCCGGTTGCGCCAAGCGCGATGTAGGACCGGCTGTCCGCCTCGACCAGGATACGGTCGCCGCCACGCAGCGCCACATCCAGCCTTGGATTGGTGAACAGGTCTTCATACCAGACCGTACCCTTTTGGTCGCCCCGGATCAGGGTGACCAGCGCAATGTCCGATCCGACGGCCACGCCGCCCGCCTGAGACAACATGCCCAGCAATGTGCGGGTGGGGCGTTCAATCGGGTAAATACCGGGGGCTCCAATTGTGCCTGTCAGCGACACGGTCGAGCCATCGCCGGCAACGCGGCGCACCTCGACCTGCGGGTCAGGGGTTTGTTCCTGCAAGCGGTTGGTGATCAGGATGCGCAACTGCTCGGGCGTGTTCCCGGCGGCGCGCAGGCGTCCGGCATAGGGTACAAAGATGAAACCTTCGCTGTCGACCTGCACTTCGTCCAGCGCAGTGGCCGAGCCCGTTTCGCCCGCCAGCAACCCGTCATCCACGTTTTCCCAGATGGTCAGGCCCAGAACATCGCCGGGGCGCACCGTATCGGCCGCCACGCTTTGCGCACTGCTGAACGACGACGAAAAGCCAAACTGCGGAACGCTGGAGGTTGCCCGTGTGACACGATCATCAACTTCAACCACGAAGGCATTGCCGCCATTTTCGACCGAGCCTGCCAGAATCTCTGATTTGTTCGGTCCGGATTTGGGAAGCTGACACGCGGCCAAAAGGCCGCAAAGGCCCACAAGGGTTATCCCCCGCATCCATCGGATTGGAAAGCTCTGCACTGCCGATGATCCTCAGTATTCTTAGTTTTGGGAAACTTACCCGCTTCGGGATACAACATCCAGCAGAGGATGCCCCATTTCACTCAACGAGCCGCAACTGTGGCGTCAGTGCCTCGTTGTTTCTGAGGACACTCTGATAAGGATCGTTGGCGCGCAACATCATATCTGCGGCGCGGCGCAGCAATTGCCGACGCCCCCGGCGCGAATAGAACCCGCCCGGAACCTGACTGGTTTCCAAAAGGAACTGACGATAGATGCGGTAGGCCTTGGCGTCCGGCATATCGGGATTTGCATAGAAGTCTTCGATGGCTTGATGCGACACGAATTCTGGCTTGTCATAGACCGATTTGCCAAAGATCCGCAGCGGAATGCCCCGCCACAGCACCTGTTGACCGGCCGTTGAGTTGATCGTGACGGCCGAGTTCGCCTCATCCAGCAGTTTGGCCAGCTTGCCGCCCGGCACATAGTGAACGCGGTCCTCGATCCCAAGCGCGCGTGCCATCTGACGCACGTGGCGACGCAGCGGTTCGCGGTGGTTTTCCAACGGGTGTTCCTTGATCACCAGCCGATGATGTCCCGGCGCGCCCTTGGCAAAACCCGTGATCATCTGTTCGAGAAACGCGCTCATCCCTGAGTAATCGGAATGCGCCTGAACCGAGCTGTCGTGACCCAGTTGCAAAAGAACAAGGTGGTAGGGGTGGGGGCTTTTGCGCACGTGCCCAGTGGACCAACCCCTTTGAATGCGATGGAACGGCATCAGTGCCAGCCGTTTGAAATACAGGCGAAATTCTTTTGACACCGGCAATTCCCGGTGTGGACGGAAGTTCCGGTAGCGGCGGTTCAGGAACAAGACGAACCAATGGTAAAGCGCGCCGTAGAAGATGTGCTGGCGCATATCCCCCCAATGGGACGGCGGCGGCGGGGACTGCGTGTCCGAATGCTCCAGCGCGTGTTGCATATCCTCGACATTCAGCGACATGAGGCGCGAGTTTCCGTTCGAGCCGCCACGCTCATACGTGACCCACCAGGGCCTCAGATACCCTTCCTCGAACACATGCACGGTGATGCCGCGCGACCGCGCGATTTCAACGGCGCGCGCATGCACCGGGCGGGTGTCGCCATACAACACAATGTCGGTCACGCCTTTTCCGACGATCAGGTCAATCAGGGTTTCGGACCAGCGGTCCGGCGTGTCGCGAAACGGGATATAGCTGGATTTGTCGAACCAGAACGCCCGATCACCTGCGTTGAACCCCACGCGCCAGACCTGCGCGCCCGATGCCTGCAACATCCGCCCAAGGGCGCTGAAAAACGGCCCATGGGGCCCCTGAAGAAACAGGAAGACGCGGTTATTTCGGGCGGTGGTTGAGTGGTTCATCTTGGTGACAATATCCAAACTTCTGGGCGAATCTATGCCGTATCTCGCCAGTTTTTTGTTCAATCCGGCCTTTTTTACCGTGTCGGGTCCTTGCCCGCGCAAGGGGATGGGCGTACCTCAGCTTGTGAAAACACGCTCAGGTTAGGGAACGAGGGTTAACAGGATGTTTACAGGGATCGTCACCGATGTCGGCACTGTCACCGAGTTGGAGCAGCAAGGCGACCTGCGCGCCCGCATCCAGACTGCCTATGACACGTCCGGCATCGATATCGGGGCGTCGATTGCCAGCGATGGCGTGTGCCTGACCGTGATCGCGCTGGGCGACGATTGGTATGACGTTCAAATCAGCGCCGAGACGGTGTCTAAAACCAACCTGAACAGCTGGACCACCGGATCGCGGGTGAACTTGGAACGCGCCTTGAAGGTGGGTGACGAGCTGGGCGGTCATATCGTCTCGGGCCATGTCGATGGCGTTGCCGAGGTTGTTGCGGTTGAGGATGAGGGCGACAGCACAAGGGTCACGTTGCGCGCGCCTGCGGATCTGGCGCGGTTCATTGCGCCGAAAGGGTCGGTTGCGCTGAACGGAACCTCGCTGACCGTCAATGACGTGGACGGTCGTGATTTTGGTATCAACTTTATCCCGCATACCAAAGAGGTCACGACCTGGGGTGATGTTGCTGTCGGGGATCACGTTAACCTCGAAATCGACACGCTGGCCCGGTACGTCGCCCGCCTGGCCGAGATGTCCTGACCGCGAAATACGTCGCGTCCTGACAGGCCAGCGCCGTTTGCGCTCTGGCCTTTGGGCGCAGTGTGGTCTATCCCGCCTTGCAGAAATGCTCTTGTGAAAGGCTGCCCCATGAGCTTTGAAACCCCCGGTCCGGTCGAGGCCCAACTGCGTGACGCGATCAGCCCGATCGAAGAGATCATCGACGAGGCGCGCAAGGGCCGGATGTATATCCTGGTCGATCACGAGGATCGCGAGAACGAAGGCGATCTGGTGATCCCGGCTGAATTTGCCGATGCCGAGGCGATCAACTTCATGGCCACCCATGGGCGCGGGCTGATCTGTCTGCCGATGACCGCCGAACGCGTGGATGCTCTGGGCCTGCCGATGATGGCCGTGAACAACTCGTCGCGTCACGAGACGGCCTTCACCGTGTCGATTGAAGCGCGCGAGGGTGTATCCACCGGGATTTCCGCCGCCGACCGCGCGCTGACGGTGGCAACTGCGATCAACGAGCAGAACACGATGGCCCATATCGCAACCCCCGGCCATATCTTCCCACTGCGTGCCAAGCGGGGTGGGGTACTGGTGCGTGCAGGCCATACCGAGGCCGCCGTAGATATCTCGCGTCTGGCGGGGCTGAATCCGTCGGGTGTCATCTGTGAGATCATGAAGGCTGACGGCACCATGGCGCGTCTGCCCGATCTGGTGGAATTCGCGCAAGAGCATGACATGAAGATCGGTACGATCAGCGATCTAATCACCTACCGGTCGCGCAATGACAATCTGGTAGACGAAACCTCGCGTGAAACCGTCAACTCGGAATATGGCGGCGAATGGGAGATGCGGATTTTCACCGATCAGACGCACGGCATCGAGCATGTGGTGATGGTCAAAGGCGATGTGACTACACCAGAGCCGGTTCTGACCCGCACCCACGCCCTGCACGAAGCGCCGGATATTCTGGGCCTCGGCCCCAAATCCTCGCGCGAGTTGCCGCGCGCGATGGAGAAGATCGCAGAAGAGGGGCGCGGCGTGGTCTGCCTGTTCCGGCAGCCGCGTAACTCGCTGTATGCGGCCGAAGATGAAGGCCCGCGCACGATCAAGCAAACCGGTCTGGGCGCGCAAATCCTGTCCAAGATGGGCATTCAGGAACTGGTGCTGCTGACGGACTCGCCTGAAACCGTATATCTGGGGCTCGACGCGTTTGGCCTGTCCATCGTCGGTACCCGTTCGATCCTGAAGGAAGACTGATCATGGCTGCTCAAGACGAACATGGCGTTTTGCCGACACCCAAATTCGACAAGCCGGTGAAGCTGTTGATCGTGGCGGCCCCTTTCTATCGCGCGATTGCAGACAACCTGATCGCCGGTGCGAAGGCCGAGATCGAAGCAGCTGGCGGCGCCTGTGAGGTTGTCGAGGTGCCCGGCGCGCTGGAGATCCCCACCGCCATCGCTATGGCGGACCGCCAGTGCAATTTCGACGGCTATGTCGCACTGGGCTGCGTCATTCGCGGTGAGACCACGCACTATGAGACTGTCTGCAACGACTCCAGCCGCGCCATTCAGTTGCTGGGCCTGCAGGGCCTGTGCATCGGCAACGGCATCCTGACTGTGGAAAATGACGATCAGGCCGAAGTTCGCGCCAACCCCGAAAAGATGAATAAAGGCGGCGGCGCGGCTGCTGCGGCCTTGCATCTGATCGCGCTCAGCCGTAAGTGGGGCTCTTCCAAAAAGGGCGTCGGATTCAAGCCGCCGTCCGAGTCCATCCTTGTGGCGGGCGACAGCAACGGACCCTCGACAGCATGACCAAGACAGACGCGCCGAAACCGGCCAACCAGAAACGCCTGATGAAATCCGCCGCCCGGCTTTATGCCGTGCAGGCGCTGTTCCAGATGGAACAGTCGGGCCAGACGACCGAAGCAGTCGTGAATGAGTTTTTGGATCACCGGTTTGGCGCTGTCTATGAAGGGGACGAGATGCTGGATGGCGATATCAGCGTCTTCCGCTCGCTGGTGGACAATGCGGTGAACTATCAGGCTCCGATTGACCAGATGACCGACCGTGCGCTGGTCGCCAAATGGCCGATCTCGCGCATCGATCCCACCCTGCGGGCGCTGTTCCGCGCCGCCGGGGCCGAGCTGACCCAAAGCGACACGCCGCCCAAGGTGGTTATTACCGAATTCGTTGATGTCGCGCGCGCCTTCTTCCCTGAAGGCAAAGAGCCGAAATTCGTCAACGCCGTGCTGGACCACATGGCGCGTGAGGCACAGCCCGAGGCGTTCTGAGCCACATCACCGGACGACAAGAATAAGGCGCAGACTCGAAACCGAGCTGCGCCTGAACGTTTGCAATACACTTGTTAAAACAAGCCTCCGGTGTCCACCACTCACAGTTTTATCCAAAGACACCAGCACTTTAACGGAAATCCTCTGACGCGCCACCTATCGATTCCGATAGCGCTGCGGATCGATCAGGCCCAACTGCATTGCGCGGACCAAGGCGGATTCGCGGGTTGGGGCCTGCAGTTTGTCACGCGCGTTTTTCAGATGGGTGCGTATCGTGATCTCGGACAGGCCCAATTGTTCAGCGATCCTGTCGTTGCGGTGGCCAAGCGCGAGTAGGTTCAGAACCTGCAATTCCCGCAGTGTCATGTCCGGCGCGGTCGGTGCGATGCTGGCGATGTCGTAGACACGGCCATGATTGCTGGGAATGTCCGACCCCAGATTGGTGGCCAGCACGGTGGCCAAGACGCGCATGTCCCGCTGCTGTTCGGTCATCATCAACTGGACGTCCTGTTGGTCCGAGGCCAGCACGACCAGCTTGGCCTCGTTGTCGGGGCAGGGCACCACCAGAGAATACAGGTGGATATATCCGGCCTTCTCCAGATCATGGTTCAGACCCAGTGCCTTGTCAGAATGGCCATCCGACGGTTTCAGGCTTGCGGCCTGCACGTAAAGGCTTTCCTTGCCGTTCTGAACCTGCGCCAGCATGGGGTCCGCTTCGGCATAGCCTTGCGTGTCGTAGCGGTTCAGCCAGCCCTTGGACATCGAACTGCGCACCCAATGGATCGCGCCGGTCTCGGGCGTGAAGCACACCATGTTCAGCGCGTTGAATCCGATCTCGGCCAGCCGGTCTAACGTGAACTCCCACCGTTCCTGATCGTCGTGACGCAAAGACAGCGCTTCGAGTAGGTCAAGCGCGAACAGGCTGAGGGCATTCATTGAAACTCCGCATACAGTGTCGCACCCCGGCGGGGCGCGGTTTACTCTGTCCGACCATGCGCTATCCTCGTGGCATCAGACAAGGAGCTTTGTGATGCCCAAACTGATCCGCCTTTACATTACGCAAGTTGCATGGGGATTTGTGATCTCGGCTGTGTTTGTCGGCGTGCTGCTGGCGCTGAATGTCGCGAACCTGCGGGGGCTGATTTTCGGGTCCGAGGTCGGGTTGATCGCGCTTGCGATGATCTGGTTCATGAACGGGATCGTCTTTGCCGGGGTGCAGTTCGCCTACAAGATCATGAGCATGGCCGAAAAGCCCGGTGGTCCGCGTCGCGGATCGCCCGTCGTGCACAGCTTCAAGCCCGCTATGGCCAAGCAGGAAGCCCGCGCAGAGCGCTGAATTTCAGGGGAAAAGTGGCGGGACCGCCAGCCAACCGTGCGGTGTGATTCCCGAGGACCTGTATGTACAGGTGGGCGCCGGGTAATCAGGCCAGGACCTGAACAGAGCCAGCCCCCTCGGAATTGCTTAAGGCCACCAGAATGCTACCTGTCACAAGAAGGGCAGAACCCGCCAAGCGCTTAGTTAGGGCGTCTGACGGGTTCGCACAAGGGGTCACGCATCAACAGTTTCGTGCAATGCCGTGCGCATCTTGCCGAAATGCTCGTCCCAGCCGTTGTCCAGCGCCACAATAAGGCCGAAGGCGTCGGCATTCTGCGGCAGGCCTTCGTGCAACAGGCTCAGACGCGTTCCGCCCGCAACCGGAGTAAGCGTCCATTTGACCACGCTGACGGCGTCGCCCATGGGTTTCACGGTGAAGGTGTATTCCAGATATTCCGGCGCGCGCGCCTCGCGGACGTCGCCCCAGATCAAAAGGTCGCCGCTGGTGGTTCCGTACATCTCAAGCTTTTGACCCTTGGCCAATGGGCGCTGGGGTTTGTGGAACCATTCCGCCAGCCTATCGGGCTCGGTCAAATAGGCCCATACGGTTTCCGGTTCGGCCCGCAGAAAAATCGTTTTTTGTAATACAGATTTGGTCATTTGTCTTTCCTTTCAATAGCTTCCTTGAGAGAGTTGAGGCGGTCATCCCAGAACTGGTCAAAGTAGCTGAGCCAGTCCAGAACCGGGGCCATACCGCGGGGTTCTATGCGATTGATGCGTTCACGACCGCGCGCCTCAACCGTGATCAACCCGCCATCAGACAGGACCGTCAGGTGTTTCTTGACGGCGGCGCGGGTCATGTCGAAGCGGTCCGTCAGTTGGCCGATTGTCATATCCTCGGACGCCAGCAGTTTGACGATGTCACGCCGGGTAGGGTCGGCCAGCGCACGAAACGCGTTTTGGGTTAGGGTCTGCATTTGTCACCTCGGTAAAGATACCATTTGGTATCATATTAATGCAGTACCATACGGTATCATGTCAAGTCCCGTGCGGAGGCTTTACATTTGTTCACGAATTGTTCACATTTCTCACATGACACTGGATCTGCAACCCGGACAGAAACTTGCGCGTGGCGTGGCGCGTCACCTGACCGCGCATGGTTTTGTTTCCGTTGAGGAATTCGTTCCGGCGCGTGGCCTGCGCGTCGATGTGATGGGGCTGGGCCCGAAGGGTGAGCTTTGGGTGATCGAGTGTAAATCCAGTCGCGCCGATTATCAGTCGGATTCGAAATGGCAGGGCTATTTGGAGTGGTGCGACCGATTCTTTTGGGCCGTGGATACCGAGTTCCCGACCGAGCTGTTGCCCGAGGAAACCGGCCTGATCATCGCCGACGCTTATGATGCAGAGATCATCAGAATGGCACCCGAAGACAAGCTGGCCCCGGCGCGGCGCAAGAAGATGATCCAGAAATTTGCAACCGACGCGGCCCGCCGTCTGCTGGCGCTGCGTGATCCGCGAATTTGAAGCTGGTCAGTCTTTGACGGCGCGCGCCGCCTGTGCTGCTGCGCGCAGTTCGTCGGCGATTTCTTCAGCCTCTTCGGGGTCGAAATCCATTGGAATTTCGATGCCATCGGCCTCGATGAACAAACGCACCATCCCCTGATCGGTAGGCCCGATCTGAAGGTTGGCCTGAATGTCTCGTTCGGTGTTGATACCCATACGCGCCTCCGGGACTGAGCACTCGTGCTAGCGCGCGCGGGGTTGAGAATCAAGCCGCCAATGCGCTCAGATATGGCATGGCAAATGTGGATCTCAGACAATTCCGGGCCGAAGATGCTCCGTGGCTGGTTGAACGGCACGGCACGCTTTATGCGCGGGACGAAGGCTTTGATGAGACATTCGCCCCGCTGGTGGCGCGTATTCTCGACGACTTCATCGCGGATCATGATCCGACCTGCGAGCGCGGCTGGATCGCCGAGCGGGACGGAGAGCGGTTGGGCAGTATCTTTTGCGTCAGGCTGGATGACCAGACGGCAAAACTCCGTCTGTTCCTCTTGGTGCCCGAGGCGCGCGGTTTGGGGCTGGGCAAGCGGCTTTTGGCAACCTGTATGGGTTTTGCTCGGGCTGCCGAATACAGACAGATGCAGCTATGGACCCATGAAAGCCACAAGGCCGCCTGCGCGCTGTACAAGGCCACCGGTTGGCAGTTGGTGGACAGCAAACCGGTGCGGTCTTTCGGGGTCGATCTTGTCGAACAAAGCTGGAAAATTCAGCTTTAATCCTCTTGCATTCCCCGGGCGCGTTCGGTAAATCGCCCCTCACGAGTGCCGCCTTAGCTCAGTTGGTTAGAGCGCTGGATTGTGGATCCAGAGGTCCCCTGTTCAAGCCAGGGAGGCGGTACCACTTCCCCAAAATGAGACGTAAAAATCGCGCTTTTGGCGGGTTCAGTGCTGTGTGCCTAAGACGCGCCTGAATTCAGCGCGCCAGGTTCAGTTTGAATTTCATCTTGCTCTGTTTCGCGGCGGGCAAATGCCGGTTCAGGCGTTTGTTGACCAGTCCAAAGCCCCAGATGATCACCAGCGTCAGCAGGATGAAGTAGAATGCCAGAATCGGGTAAGGCACAAACGGGTTGAACGTCTTGTCCGCGAAATAGCTGGCGTAATACAGCGCATCTCCGCGTTGTTGCCAGGCGGGGAAGGCCGAGAAGAAGACCAGCGTTGTGGCGTGGAACAGAAAGATCGCCTCATTCGTGTAGGCGGGCCACGCAAGACGCAGCATGGTGGGCCAGACGATCCGGCGGAAGCGAGCCCAGCCGGTCATACCATAGGCGTCTGCCGCTTCGATATCGCCCTTGGGGATCGAGCGCAGGGCGCCATAGAAGATCTCACCTGTATAGGCCGCGGTGTTGAGGAACAGAACGATCAGCGCGCCCAGCCAGGCCGAGGTGAAGGCGTCGAACATCGGGTAGGGTTTCTTCAGCGAAAGGAAGAAGAAATAGGCGAAGAAGAACTGGATGAACAAAGGCGAGCCGCGGAACAGGAAGATGAACCATTCCGCAGGCTTGCGCAGCCATTTGTTCGGGGAAGCCTTGCCGACGGCCAACGCGGTGGCCAGAAAGAACCCGGTCGCAAGGGCCATAATGCCGAAATAGATATTCCAGATCATGCCCGAACCAATCAGCGTGAACTGCTCGCACAGGGTAAAGTCTGATTTCGGCAGCAGGCGCTCGCCAATGCCGACAGAGCGGAGGGCGTAGTCCTGAATTGTCTGGATGCAACTCATGCCCGGGCTCCTTGCAAAGGAGACCGCGTGCGCGAAAGCCATTGCATTGCAATCGCGTGCGGCACCCGGTTGAGGTTTTGAAGCGCGATTGTCATGCCGTCGTCTCCTTGCGCAGCAACTCTCCGCCCGCGGTGGCCTGACCGTGGGACAGGCGGCGCATCAGCTTTTCAAGCACGATTTCCGAGATGCGGGTCATGCCGAGATAGAAGATCAGCAGGAACAGGAAGTACCACATGCGCCAGTCGCCATGCGGGTAATCGGTGAAGCGCGAGGTCTTGGTGCCACCCAACTCTCGGGCCCAATAGACGATGTCCTCGATGCCCAACAGGAACAGCAGTGGGGTGGCCTTGATCAGCACCATCCACAGGTTCGACAGGCCGGGCAGGGCGTAGACCCACATTTGCGGCACGAGGATACGCCAGAAGGTCTGGCGGCGGGTCATGCCATAGGCTTCGGCGGTCTCAAGCTGGGCATGCGGAACCGCCCGCATCCCGCCGAACAGCACGTTGGCTGCAAACGCACCGAACACGATAGAAAAGGTGATGACGGCCAGCACGAACCCATAGGTTTCGTGCACCCATTCCGGTGCGCTGCCCAAGGGCAGTTTTGCGGCCTGACAGACGATGAAGTCATTGCCCTGACGCACCGGGTCGGTCCATTCGGGGCACATAACTTGGTGGCGAGTCCATTCGAATGCCTGATCCAGAGCAATCACAAAGAACAGAAAGAACGCGATGTCGGGCACGCCGCGTACGACGGCTATGTATCCTTTACCCAACCAGCTGAGCGGAGCGAAATGCGACCGGGCCGCCATTGCGCCTGCAAACCCGAAACTCAGCGCGACCGGGGCGGTCACGGCCAGCAACCCAAGGACCTTCAGAAACGACAGGTAGAACGACCAGTGCACACCGTTGGTCAGGTAGCACGAGAACCAGCGGAAGGTGCCCAGCGTGTCGGGATCAGCACAATAGGAAAACATACGGCGTCTTTCGAACGTCAACCCCGGCGCAGGGCCGGGACAGGTTCGGCGCTACTAGGGGCGCCGAACCCATGTGTGCGGATCAGTTGGTGACGACCGAACCGTCAGAGTTATAGGTCGGCACGCCTTCGCCGAACCACTTGACGATCAGCTCGTTCAGTGAGCCATCGGCCTTCATCGAGGTGATCGCCTCGTCGAACTTGCCGCGCAGCTCGCCATCGGATTCGCGAATGCCCAAGCCGATGCCGCCGCCCAGCGGGACGTCATCACCGACAAAGACCAGCTCACCACCGGATTCCTCGACGATCGGGACCAGGAAGTCCTTGTCGGCAAAGACCGCATCAGCCTCACCGTTGCGCACGGCTGCGATGGTTTCTTCCGGGGTCGCGAACTCGACCAGAGTCGCGCCGGATTCGGCGACGTGACCGGCCTGAATGGTTGCAGTTTGTGCCGCAACGATGCCGCTGCTCACGTCAACGCCATCAGACGCACCGACATAGGCCGAGGCTGCAGGCGGGAAGTAGTTCTGAGTGAAATCAATAACTTCATCGCGTTCGTCGGTGATCGACATGCCCGCGATGATGGTGTCGTAGTTGCCCGAGACCAGGTTCGGAATGATCGAATCCCAGTCGTTCTTGACCCATTCGCAGTCCAGATTGGCGCGTTTGCACAGCTCGTCGCCCACTTCACGCTCGAACCCGTCGATCTCGCCGGCGTCGTTGATGAAGTTATACGGAGGGTAGGCGCCCTCGGTCCCCATGCGGACCGTGTCGGCCATGGCGATACCGGCGGTCAGGGCCAGCGCTGCGGTGGACAGAATCAGGTTTTTCATTGGTTACTCCCCAGTTTGGTTCTGTTTTTGAAACTATGCCGCCTGAGTGGCGGAGAGAAAGCCCCGAAGCCGTTCGGATTCGGGAGAGGTAAAGATGTCTTCGGCCGTGCCTTCTTCTTCGATACGGCCTTGATGCAGGAACACGACATGGCTGGAGATATCTGCCGCCATCTTCATGTCATGGGTCACGATGATCATCGTCCGGCCTTCGGCGGCCAGATCCTTGATGACCTTGATGACTTCCTGTTCCAACTCGGGGTCCAGCGCCGAAGTCGGCTCGTCAAACAGCAGCGCCTCGGGCTCCATGCACAAGCCGCGCGCGATGGCCGCGCGTTGCTGTTGGCCGCCGGACAGTTGCGCGGGGTAGACGTCGCATTTGTCACCGATGCCAACCTTTTCAAGGTATTTGCGCGCGCTGTCTTCCACTTCGGCCCTGTCACGGCCCAAAACGGTTACCGGAGCTTCCATGACATTTTGCAAAATGGTCATGTGCGCCCACAGGTTGAACTGTTGAAACACCATCGACAGGTTGGTGCGAATGCGCAGGACCTGCTTGGGATCGGCAGGGCGACGTCCGTTTCCTGACCCGCTCCACTTCACCGGTTCGCCTTTGAACATGATCTCGCCCTGTTGACTGTCTTCCAACAGGTTGCAGCAACGCAGAAGGGTGGATTTGCCAGAGCCGGATGAGCCAATCAGGGACACGACGTCGCCGCGTTTTGCGGTGATGTCCACGCCCTTGAGCACCTCGAGATTACCGAAGCTTTTGTGAAGGTTCCTGATCTCGATTACGGCAGATGCGTCTGACACGGAAGGTCCAGTTGTTGTTGGTATTGGTGCGGTAATAGAGCGGAAAAACGGGCGCAATGCAATGCGCAAATCACAGATTCGTGCGGTTAATCAACCAAAATGGCCAGAGGGTATGACCAAATCGGTCAGCTTCTGCGCGCAAATGCTTCGGGCGTGGGCGGAGTTGGAACCGCAAGGTAATGATCCGCCGGAATATCGATCAACCTGCGGATGTGAAGCCGCCGCCTGTCATCATCCGAAAGGTCCACAATGGCGGACCGAACAGCCTTGGCGATCTGGTCCGCGTCTTGCCCGAGCGAGGTTATGAACGGCAGGGCAGGGGTCGGGGTCGTGCGGGCGATTTCGCATAAACGGCTGCCCAGATCTGTATGCTCTTTCAGCAACTCCCATGTCAGCGCATCCAACGAGGCAAGATCCGCGCTACCCTCCGCCACGGCCTGCGCGGACAGTGCGTGGCCGCCTGTTTCCAAAAGCTGGGTCGGAGCCAGACCCAGCGCGGTCAGATGCGTGATCGGGGCAGCCCAGCCGGATTGAGACAGCGCCTCGTTATACGCAAAAACTCCGTTGGTCAGATCGCCCAGATCGAGCGGATCATCCGCACGGGCGACAAGGACCGAGCAATAGTGGCCAGCGGGGCATCCGGGCAGGTCGTAATCCGGGGTGCCAACCAACTGCACCTGACCATGCAGCCGGGTGCGGTAGGGCATCCCGCAGGTCTGGGCAAAAATCAGAGCGGAATCCTGCCAGACGTCCCAGACATCTCGGGTTCGGTCCAGATGCTGCGGGCCATAGCCCAGATTCGCATGGATCAAAGACCAGAATCGATCATTGGCGTCGCGCAGGGCGGGCATGTCATACATGCCCAACATCGCTGTCACGCTTTTGCAGCCTTCTGACGGGCGCGCGCCGAATCCACGTCGCTGACGCCCAACAGGCTGACAACCAGACGCAGCAACGAATCCTCTTCGCCGGTGCGCTGACCATCGGCCAGCGCGACTGACCACATGGCCTGAACGACGGCCAGACGATCCTCGTAGGCGACGGCCTCTTTGATGGCGCGGGTAAAGCGGACGGTGTCGGGGGCCTCGGCCTCAAGGTCTTCGGCCTGGGCGCGCAGGGCTGCGGCCTCGAACGGTGACAGGCCATAGCGCTCGGCCGAGACCTTGTCGATCCGCGCCATTTCAGTGTCGGCATAGTCATTGTCGGACCGCGCGATGCGCACCAACAGGGCCGTCAGGGCCAGCCGGGCATCGTTTTCGACCAACGGGTCGGGATCGGGCTGGGTCAGCCGGGACAGAAAATCGCTAAACATGACACAGATATAGACGCGGCTTAGCTGGCTTCCAAGCGGCTTTGCACACGTTCGCGCGCGGCCTTGCTGTCGTTAAAGCTCAGCCCCATGGCGGCGCGGGCCTCTTCGACGATCTTGATCTCACCCTCGTCCGAGTCGCCGTCGGCCAGCACCACCTCCCACAGGGCGTCCAGCGCGGCCATGCGTTCCTCAAGGCCCGTGGTCTCGCGGATCAGCTTGCCGAAGGTGTCGGTCTCGGGGGCGGCTGCATGCAGTTTCTCGCAGGTTGCGCGCACCTTGGCGGCTTCGATTGCGTTATGCTGATAAAGACGCGCCAAAATTCGGTCGATCAGGCTGATTTCTTCCAGCTTGTAATCGCGATCCGCCTGCGCCACCCGCACCATCAACGCCCCCAACGCCAGTTCGGCATCAGGGTCAGGCAGTTGCTGGGTCTGAGGCGGTCTGAACGCCTGAAAGAACTTTTTCAACATGAGGTCAGGTTAGTCCATATTTTGTGGCGCGCCAAGCTGGGACTACCCGTCATAGGCATGAATAATCACAAGATCGCCGTGAGCGACCGAATCCCGCCCAGCCTTGGCGAATTGGTATCCGCATTTTTGTGACAGGGCGGGATATTGAGATTGTCCGGTCCCTAAATCTTGGTCACCAGACGCCTACTTGGCGTAGTCGATGGCGCCACGTGCCTGTTCCGTCAGCCATGCCACCATCTGGCGATAGGGCACTGGGCCATAGCTGACACGCGCCACGCCCAACGTTGCCAATCGCGGTGTGTCCGGGGTACCGGGCAGGGCGATGATGTTGACCGGCAGCTCGGTTGCTGCGCAGAGCTGCTCAATCATCGCTTCGTCCTTCAGGCCGGGGGCAAAGAACCCGCTGGCCCCGGCAGACTGGAACGCCGCCGCACGGGCAACCGCGTCGTCCAGCATGGCTGCGTTATGCGTGTCGGCGGGCGCTTTCAGGAAGATATCGGTCCGGGCGTTGATATAGGCCGGAACTCCAGCCGCATCACACGCCCTGCGCATCGCTTCGATCCGTGTGGCCTGTTCGGCAATGGGGTAAAGGCCATCACCGCCGACGATCTGATCCTCGAAGTTGAAGCCCACCACACCGCAGTTCAGGGCCCGCGATACGTTATCCGCAATCCCGTCAGGATCAGCGGCATAGGCCCCCTCGAAATCCAGTGAAACAGGCAGATCGACCGCGGCCACAATGCGTTTTGCGTTGTCCAATGCAGCCTGCAACGGGATATTCTCACCATCCTTGAACCCTTGCGCCATCGCGACCGGAGCACTGCCGGTCGCAATCGCCTGAGCACCTGCGTCGCGCACGGCGGCGGCGCTGCCTGCGTCCCAGATGTTGAACAGGATGACCGGATCACCTTTCTTGTGCAGGCGGGTGAAGGTTTCGGCGTGTTGGGCTTGGGTGGTCATGGGGTATCTCCTGTCGAAGCTTGTTCAACAGTTAACCCCATGCCGGACATTCGCTAAGCGCTTAATTGTGTCGGTACATCACTTTGCAGCGACCGGATCAGACCAGACGCGACGTATCCTTGGCCGCACGCACGAAATCGCGGAACAAAGGGTGCGGATCGAACGGTTTGGATTTCAGCTCGGGGTGATACTGCACGCCGATGAACCACGGGTGGTCCGACCATTCGACGATTTCCGGCAAGCGTCCATCGGGGGACATGCCTGAGAAGTTCAGCCCCGCCTTTTCCAGCTTGTCGCGATACTTGATGTCCACCTCATAACGGTGGCGGTGACGTTCCTCGATCTGGGTGCCGCCGTAAACCTCGGCCACTTTGGAGCCGTCGGCGAGAACCGCGTTATAGGCCCCCAGACGCATGGTGCCGCCTTTGTCATCGCCGACCTTGCGCTCGACCTTGTGGTTGCCCTGCACCCATTCTTTCAGGTGGTAAACCACCGGTTCAAAGCGCCGTTTCCCAGCCTCGTGGTCGAATTCCTCGGACCCGGCCTCAGCGATGCCAGCGGCGTTGCGCGCCGCTTCGATCACGGCCATCTGCATCCCGAGACAGATGCCCAGATAGGGCACCTTGTGCTCACGTGCATATTGCGCCGCCTTGATCTTGCCTTCCGTCCCACGCTCGCCAAACCCGCCGGGCACGAGGATCGCGTGGAAGCCTTCCAGATGCGGGGCGGCGTCTTCGGTGTCGAAAATCTCGGCATCCACCCATTCGACCTTGACCTTGACCCGGTTGGCCATGCCGCCATGGGTTAGCGCCTCGGCAATCGACTTATAGGCGTCTTCCAGCTGGGTGTATTTGCCGACGATGGCCACCTTGACCTCGCCCTCGGCGTTGTGGATGCGGTCGCTGACGTCTTCCCATTTGGCCAGATCGGGCTTGGGCGCGGGGCTGATCTGGAACGCATCCAGAACCGCCTGATCCAGACCTTCACGGTGATAGGCCAGCGGGGCGTCGTAGATGGTCGAAAGATCCTGCGCCGCGATCACGCTGTCGGGGCGGACGTTACAGAACAGCGCCAGCTTTTCGCGTTCCTTGGTCGGAATCGGGCCTTCCGAGCGGCAAACCAGAATATCCGGGGCCAGACCGATGGACCGCAGTTCCTTGACCGAGTGCTGGGTTGGCTTGGTTTTCAACTCACCCGACGCCTTGATGTAGGGCAGCAGCGTCAGGTGCATGAACAGGCACTGACCGCGCGGCTTGTCCTGGCTGAACTGACGGATGGCTTCGAAAAAGGGCAGGCCTTCGATATCGCCGACGGTGCCGCCGATCTCACACAGCATGAAATCAACTTCATCCTCGCCGATGGCGATGAAATCCTTGATCTCATTGGTGACGTGGGGGATCACCTGAATGGTTTTGCCGAGGTAGTCACCGCGGCGTTCCTTTTCCAACACGTTGGAATAAATCCGCCCCGAACTGACCGAGTCGGTCTTGCGCGCGGCCACACCGGTGAACCGTTCATAATGACCAAGGTCCAAATCGGTCTCGGCCCCGTCATCGGTGACGAAAACCTCGCCATGTTCAAACGGCGACATGGTGCCGGGATCGACGTTCAGATAGGGGTCCAGCTTGCGCAGGCGCACCGAATATCCCCGTGCCTGCAACAGCGCGCCCAAGGCCGCCGAGGCCAGTCCTTTACCCAAGGACGAAACCACACCACCAGTGATGAAAATAAATCGCGCCATAGTTTTTCGGCTGCTCCCGTGAGACGTCAAAATCAGCTGCCCGACGGTTCCGAAAAACCGCTGCATCACGGGACTTCACGTATAAAGGATTCGCGCGCATAGCGCAAGAGAACCGCAAGATGCTGTTGCAGTTCTCTTTCAGGTTTCTAGGTCTAGTGGATCAGTCGGCCTGCGGGATCAGCGGCGCGTTGTCGCCTTCTGCCGGAGGCAGCAGATCATCTGCCGACGGAACCGCAGGTGTGCTTTCTTCGGTTGCCGCAGGGGCCGGAACGCCCAGACGGTCGATCACCGAACTGCCCGAGGATTTCTGCGCCGCCAGAATGGTCAGCGTGATCGAGGTCACGATGAAGCAGGCCGCCAGAATCCAGGTCACTTTGCCCAATGCCGTCGCCGCTGCGCGGCCGGTCATGGCACCGCCGCCGCCGCCACCCATGCCAAGGCCACCGCCTTCGGACCGCTGCATCAGCACAACGGCAATCAGGCCCAAAGCCAAAAGAAGGTGGATGATGAGAACAACGTTTTCCATGGTGGTCCCGTGCAGCGTGACGTGTATCGCGTGGTACTTATGCAAGTTTCAACTTGGGGGCAAGACACGAGTTCACATCACCCCGCGTGATGTATCATATCACAGCAAAGGGACTGGACAGAGCGATAAATCCTGACGCAGGCTTCGGGCTATGCCTCATGACGATCCTGACCACCCGCACGCCCTTTTGCCACCCGAACCCGCGCTGCGCGTCAAGGCGCTGGAGACGATTCTGATCCGCAAGGGGCTGATCGATCCGGCAGCATTAGATGAGATCATCGACACCTACCAGAACAAGATCGGCCCGCAAAACGGCGCGCGCGTCGTGGCAAAGGCTTGGAGCGACCCTGATTTCAAAGCGGCACTGTTGGAAGATGCCACGCCGGTCGTTGCCGAGCTGGGGTACTACGGCCGTCAGGGTGAACACATGGTCGCCGTCGAAAACACGCCCCGGCAGCACAACATGGTCGTCTGCACCCTGTGCAGTTGCTACCCGTGGCCGCTGCTGGGTATCCCGCCCGGATGGTACAAATCCGATGCCTATCGCGCCCGTGCCGTGCGGGAGCCACGCAAAGTACTGGCCGAGTTCGGCGTTACCTTACCCGAAAGCACCGCAGTGCGTGTCTGGGATTCGACCGCCGAGATTCGGTACCTTGTCTTGCCGATGCGTCCCGAAGGCACGGAAGGTTTGGGCGAGGATGAGCTGGCTGCTTTGGTGACACGCGACAGCATGATCGGGACGGGCGTGCCCAAGGTGCCCTCATGACACGTGTCCATGACATGGGCGGACGCTTTGGCGATGGCGAAATCCGGCCCGAGGCTGAGGACGCGCCGGTCTTTGCCGAAGACTGGCACGGGCGGGCTTTGGCCGTGACGCTGGCTGCCGGTTTTCTGGGGCAGTGGAACATCGACATATCTCGCCACGCGCGAGAGCGGTTGTCGCCCAAGGATTACACCCGGTTTTCCTATTATGAGAAATGGCTCTCGGGCCTTGCCGATCTGTTGGTTGAACAAGGCGTACTGAGCCTGGATGATCTGCGAGGGGCCGGAGATGATGCGCCGCATCCGTTGACGGACAAGACGCTGAAGGCCGAGGCTGTCGCCGCTGCACTTGCAAAGGGCGGACCAGCAGATCGGCCTTTAAACGTTGCCGCGCGTTTTACGATCGGTCAGCAGGTGTTGACAGCGCGACCAGCCGCCAATCGCCTTGTCGATGGTGGTCACACGCGCTTGCCGGTTTATGCTGCCGGCGCGCGAGGTCGTATCCTACGATTACATGGCATCCATGTCCTGCCGGATTCCAACGCGCATCGTTTGGGGGAAGCACCGGAACCGCTATATGCCGTTGTCTTCCCGGCGTCCGAGCTTTGGGCCGCCCCCGAACACCCGGATGATGAGGTCGTGCTGGACCTCTGGCAAAGCTATCTGGAGCCCGCATGAGTGACTGCACCACACATTCCGCGCCGGAACCGGTGTTTGCCGAGCCATGGCACGCGCAGGTCTTTGCCGTAACGGTTGCCCTGAATGAAGCCGGACGTTTCGGCTGGCCCGATTGGGCGGCCCGGTTTTCGGACACGTTGAAGCGCAACGGTCTGGACCGTGAACTGGACGGCGGAGACGACTATTTCCACGCCTGGCTGGAAACGCTTGAAGGGTTGTTGGTCGAACAGGGCGCGGCGGTGTCGGAAGACGTGCAGATGCTTCACCGCGCGTGGGAGCAGGCGTATCTGACCACACCCCATGGCCAGCCGGTCCACTTGCGACCAGGCGGGTAGGGGGCGCTGCCCCCGCCGCCCGTTCCGGGCGACTCCCCCGAGATATTTTTGGCCAGATGAAGCAGGGGAT
Source organism: Ruegeria sp. AP12 (assembly GCF_056540025.1). Lineage (NCBI taxonomy): Bacteria > Pseudomonadati > Pseudomonadota > Alphaproteobacteria > Rhodobacterales > Roseobacteraceae > Ruegeria > Ruegeria sp. AP12. The sequence continues at coordinate 1,272,228 of NZ_JBQFVZ010000001.1, read as the reverse complement.
CCGATCTTCATCTGGCTATAAATATCCCCGCCGGAGGCATCGCGCGCCAGCGCGATTTCCATCTGCGGCGAAATAGCGGTTTCCCTGTCCTCTGTGCCCCGTTATACGAGCCGAGTTTGATTACTCAGCACGAAAAGGACCGGATATGGCCAACGTGGTTGTTGTCGGCGCCCAGTGGGGTGACGAAGGAAAAGGCAAGATCGTCGACTGGCTCAGCGAGCGGGCGGACGTCATCGCGCGTTTTCAGGGCGGACATAACGCCGGGCATACTCTGGTTATTGATGGCGAGGTTTACAAGCTGAACGCGTTGCCCTCGGGCGTGGTGCGTGGCGGAAAGCTGAGCGTGATCGGGAACGGCGTCGTTCTGGACCCGTGGCATCTGGTCACTGAGATCGCGTCAATCCGTAAGCAGGGCGTCGAGATCACGCCCGAGACTCTGATGATTGCTGAGAATACGCCGCTTATCCTGCCGATCCATGGCGAGCTGGATCGTGCGCGGGAAGAGGCGGCCAGCAAGGGCACGAAGATTGGCACCACCGGTCGCGGAATTGGTCCGGCCTATGAGGACAAGGTCGGGCGACGCTCTGTCCGTGTTGCCGATCTGGCCGATGACGCGACGCTTGAGGCGCGTGTAGACCGCGCGTTGCAGCACCATGATCCGTTGCGCAAGGGCCTGGGCATTGATCCGGTCGATCGCGACGCGCTGGTAGCGCAGTTGAAGGAGATCGCTCAGCAAATCCTGCCGTTCGCCGCCCCGGTCTGGAAGGTGCTGAACGAAAAGCGCAAGGCGGGCAAGCGGATCCTGTTCGAAGGCGCGCAGGGCGCGTTGCTGGATATTGATTTCGGAACCTACCCGTTTGTGACCTCTTCCAACGTGATTGCCGGTCAGGCGGCGACGGGTGTGGGTATCGGCCCGGGGTCTGTTGATTTTGTGCTGGGCATCGTCAAAGCCTATACCACTCGTGTGGGAGAGGGGCCTTTCCCGACCGAGTTGGACGATGATGACGGGATGCGCCTGGGGACCCGTGGCCACGAATTTGGCACGGTAACAGGCCGCAAACGCCGGTGTGGCTGGTTCGATGCCTGCCTTGTACGCCAAACCTGCGCGACCAGCGGCGTCAACGGCATATCGCTGACCAAGCTGGATGTTCTGGACGGGTTCGAGACGCTGAAAATCTGCACCGGTTATGAACTGGACGGTGAGCGTCTGGACTATCTGCCGACGGCTGCCGACCAACAGGCGCGCTGCACCCCGATCTATGAAGAGATGCCGGGTTGGAGCGAATCCACCGAAGGCGCGCGCAGCTGGGCCGACCTGCCCGCCAACGCGATCAAATATGTGCGCCGGGTCGAAGAACTGATCGAATGCCCCGTGGCGCTTTTGTCCACCAGCCCGGAGCGGGACGACACCATTCTGGTGACCGACCCGTTCGCAGACTGATGGGCGCGGAAAAAAAGCCGGGCCTGAGTTACAAGGCCCGCCGCCGCTGGTCGCTGGTGATTTTGCTGGTCGGCCTGCCGCTTTACATTGTTGCGGTGGTGACCGTTGTGAACTGGCTGGATCGCCCGTCGATCCTGGTTGAGTTGTTGGTTTACATTGCCCTTGGCATTGTCTGGGCCTTGCCTTTCAAGTTCGTCTTCCGGGGGGTCGGCAAAGAGGACCCGGACGAGTCTTGACTCGATCCAGAGACATCGTCGCCTAAACTGCTGGCAAAAGAAAAGGGCCGAGAGTTATCTCTCGGCCCTTCGTCTTTCTGATTGAGCGATCAGCCCGCCGCGCGTTCATCATCCGGGCGGAAACCGATCAGGTTCGAGGCTGCGAAGCGGCCACCACCTGCTTTTTGGATCTTGCCGTCGCGCAGCAACTGACCAAAGGAGCGCAGGCTTTCTTCGCGGTTGAATTCGTTCTGCTTCAACGAGCGGACCTTGTTCATAAGCTGCGGACGCGAGAACTGTTCCTGACCTTCGATGAAGGACAGATAGGCCGCCGCCGCTTCCAGAAGATCGGGCAGGGACTGCGCGCCCTGATCCTGCGCGAATTGCGCAAAGCCGCCTTCATCCGCTGCGATGTCGTCCTGCTGCGTGGTCACGCGGCGGGGCATGACCGGGCCGGTTTCGACGGCTTCGTCGTCTACACGCTGTTCAGCAACCAGTTTCAGCGGCGCGGCGTCATCGGATTCCGGACGCATGCTGGTGACCTGAATTTCCGGGCGGCGCGGGCTGACAACCGAGGCAAGATCGCCGCGGTATTGCTGATCTGGCGAGGCCTTGTCGATTTCACCTTCGGCTTCGGTGGCCGCTACGGCGGTGCGCAGGTGCGAATAGGTCTCACGCGCGTCGCTGGTGGCCGGATCGCCCATCTGTTCATCAGCTTTGGCCATCAGGCGCAGAACGTCCTGATCCGATGCGCGCTCATCCGGCTGTTTCTGGTCCGCGCGGTCGGACATATCTTCCTCGACGCTCGAGATTTTGTTCAGCAGGTTGACCTCGTCGTCCAGCGTCAGAACACCGGGCGCGACGTCTTGCTGAGGTTCTTCTTCGGCTTCCGCCTTCGCTTCGTGATCGCTCAGGATGTTCAGAATGCCATCATCACCCGCATCGTCTTCGGCGGTATCTTCGAAATCCGAGAACAAGACGTCGGCGGGCTGATCTTCCTCCGCCTCATCTTCGAAGAACGCGGCCGGAGCAGGCGCCGGTTCTTTCATGGCTACGGGCTGCGGTTCGAACGTTGGCTTCTGCGGCTCGAGGTCTTCGGCGCTGAGCGCACCGGCCTCGAACGCGGCGGTCACGGCGTCAACCGGAGCCGGGGCGGCGCTGAGCAGGGCCGAGTCATCCTCCTCGGAATAGGCCACAGGGGTGGCGTCCGAATGCGAGACCACGGCGCGGATGCGCTGCAGCTTGGCGGCGATGCTGTCGGCAGCAGGGGCAGGCACGGCATCAGCTTGTTCAAACGACGTCTGCGGCGCGGGCTGGTGTACCGGCATCGGGGCCGGAGTTCGGGCCACGTTCACCTCAGATGGTACGGGGGCAGGGGCAGGCGCGGCCAACGGTGCGGGGGTGGCTTCGGTGGCGCGCAGCAACAGGCCGCTTTCGCTTTGCCGGGCTTCCACGTGCTGCGAGGCGTCGCGCTGCGCAATACGGGTCAGCATCTCGGCATCGGGCTGGGGGGGTTCCGAACCGAAATACCGGTCATCTGCTGCGAGGTCGCGAAAATACTCGGCAATGGACTTCATCGTTTCGAACGAGTCGTCAAACCCTTCCAAAGTGCAGGAGAAAGTCCCATAAGAAACGGTCAATACCTTGTTATTCTGTACCATCAGACGCACGTCCTCTACAAACTACGAGAGCCAACCTACCCGGAATCGGGCACACACATCGGCTCAGAACTTTCTGCATGAACCTATCATTTTGTGGTCTCAATGTGTCCAAATCCGGGAAAAATGATCAATCTTAGAAAAAATGAGCCGATTGTGCGTTCAAACGGTCCAATTGGCCTGTTTGGAGGGGGATTTGTCGGGTTTGATGACCTGGATTTGGTGCTGAATCGCGTCAGATCGGTTGTCGCGGCGGATGGCGGAGCGGCCATTTTGGTCGATTCGGACATAATTCCCGAGGCCGTGATCGGCGATTTCGATTCGATGCCTCAGGAAGTGCGAGCGCAGGTTCCCTCGGATCGGTTGTTTCAAATCTCAGAGCAGAACAGTACGGATTTCGACAAGGCGCTGAGGCACATAGAGGCCCCGCTGGTGCTGGGCGCCGGATTTCTGGGCGGGCGGCTGGATCATCAATTGGCGGTTCTGAACACTCTGGTCGCGCGCTTGGATCGTCCCTGCATCCTGCTGGGTGAACATGAGGTGGTGTTCCACGCACCGCCCCGGATCACCCTGCACCTGACATCCGGCGATATCGTGTCCTTGTTTCCGATGCGGCGCGTCACGGGTCGCAGCCTAGGGTTGGAATGGCCGATCGAAGGGTTGGTGTTCGAACCGGATGGTCGTGTCGGAACTTCGAACCGCGCAGTGTCGAGTGTCGAATTGCATATGGACGGGCCGGGCATGTTGCTGATGGTGCCGCGCGCGGCGCTGGATCAGGTTATGCAGGCGTTTCTGTCGGACCAGACCCGGCGGTGGCCCTCTCACGCAGAATGACGTAGAGCCCGGCACCGATTGTGATCAGAATGCCAATGGCCGCGATCCCATCGGGTAGGTCGTGAAAGATCAGCCAGCCGATCAGGGTCGCAACCGGGATTTCCAGATATTGCATCGGGGCCAGCGTGGCCGACGGCGCATAGCGCAGCGACCAGGTCATCAGCAGATGCGCGACCGTTCCCAGCACGCCGATGGCCAGCAACAGCCAGTGGGTGTTGCCAGCGGGGATGATCAAGGACAATTCCCAAATCCCCGCATTGGTGCCCCAAAGGACCACCGGCAGCAGCAGGACCGTGGCAAACACCCCGGACACGGCCTGCAGGGAGACCGGATCGGTTTCCTTGGCGATCTGACGCGTCACCAGCATGAACAAGGCAAAAACCACGGCCACGATCAGGGGCAGCAGGGCGGGCAATCCGACCTCGGCAAAGCTGGGCTGGATCACCAGCAAGGTCCCGATGAAACCGACGATACAGGCGATCAGGCGGCGCGGGCCGACCTCTTCCTGCAAGACGTATCTCCCAAGCAGCAGCATGATGAAGGGCATGACAAAGGCGATGGCAATTGCATCCGCCAGCGGCAGAAACTGCAACGCACTGAACATGGCGGTTATGCCGATGATGTGCAGAACCGTGCGGATCAGGGTCAGCCGCAGAACGCGCCCCCGCATGCGCCATGGCCGTCCCGTGACTGCAATCAGCGGGATCAGAATCGCCGCCTGTATGGCAAAGCGCACCAGCACCAGCAGGCCCAGAGGCGTTGTTTCCCCCAATAGCTTGGCCATCGAGTCGCCAAGCGGCGCAAGCACGCAAAAGCCGAGCATCAGAACGATGCCGAATACGGGACGATCCTGGGTCATGGTCGCGACGCTAGCGGTTTCGCGGCGCGGGGGAAAGCTCTGTTCTCAGGCGTCCGGAAGGGGTTGGACCTTGGTGTAATCCGGGCCGGTGCAGGTCGGCAGACCATCATCCAGATGCAGCCAGTCCAGTTTCTCTTCATGCGACACATGCAGGGTCGGTTGCAGCGCTTCGGGGGTTTCCAGCGTCGCAACATACAAGTGCAGCACATCCGACATCTTGGCCGAGCGGAAAGAGATCGGCGTTCCGCAATGCGGGCAGAATGTGCGCACGACACCGGGAGAGGAATTGAAACTCTTCGGTTCCTCTTTGGTCCAGCGCCATTGGGTGTCGCGGACCGCGAAATAGGTGGTCATGGGTGCGGCGCATTGGCGGCGGCAGCTGTCGCAATGACACGAGACGCAGGACAGGATCGGAGGATCAACCTCAAACGCGATCCTGCCGCATAGGCAATGTCCACGCATGATGCCGCCTCCTGTCTGACCTCAGCAGTTTGGGATGTTCACAGCCAAGCCGCCAAGCGATGTCTCTTTGTACTTCTCATGCATATCATGCCCGGTCTGGCGCATGGTTTCTATGACGGAATCCAAGGGTACGAAATGCTTGCCGTCCCCGCGCAATGCCAGCGACGCGGCCGAGACGGCCTTGATCGCGCCCAGGCCGTTGCGCTCGATACAGGGCACCTGCACCAGACCCGCGACCGGATCGCAGGTCATGCCCAGATGATGTTCCAAGGCGATCTCGGCGGCGTTTTCCACCTGCTCGGGCGTGCCGCCCATCACGGCGCACAAACCGGCGGCGGCCATGGCCGAGGCGCTGCCGACCTCGGCCTGACATCCCGCTTCGGCCCCCGAAATCGAGGCGTTGAATTTCACCAGACCCCCAATAGCGGCGGCGGTCAGCAGGAAATCCTCGATATGGCTTTCCGATGCACCGGGCACGTGGTCCAGGTAATAGCGCAGCACCGCAGGCAGAACGCCCGCCGCACCGTTGGTGGGGGCGGTGACAACCTGGCCTCCGGCTGCGTTTTCCTCGTTCACGGCCATGGCGTAAACGCTCATCCAGTCGTTGATCGTGTGCGGCGCAGTCAGGTTCATGCCGCGTTCAGCCATCAGCGCGTCATAGATGCCCTTGGCGCGGCGACGCACGCTTAGACCGCCGGGCAGAATGCCATCGGTGTGCAGGCCACGTTCGATGCAATCGTTCATCACTTGCCACAGACGCGCGCTTCCTTTGGCGAAACTGTCCGCGCATCCGCGCGCGATTTCGTTCTCGCGCTTCATCTGGGCGATGGACTTACCGCTGGAGGCGGCCATCTCCAGCATCTCGACCGCTGACTTGAAGGGGAACGGAACGGGTGCGCCTTCATCTGTCGCTTTGCCTTCGGCCAGTTCCTCTTCGGTCAGAACAAAGCCGCCGCCGATGGAATAGAACACCTGCCGCAGGATCACATCGCCCTGCGCATCGGTGGCCATCAGGATCATGCCATTGGCGTGGCCGGGCAGGTTGTGGTCGTAGTCAAAGACCAGATCTGCCTTGGGGTCGAACTTCAGGGTCGGCAGCCCCTCAGGCGTGACCGTATGCGTCTCGGCAATCGCGGCCATGGCAGCCTCGGCCTTGTCGTTGTCATAGGTGTCGGGCACGAACCCGGCCAGACCAAGAATTGTCGCCCGGTCGGTGGCATGTCCCACACCCGTAAACGCCAAAGACCCGTGCAGCGATCCGCGCAGCCCGGCGAACTCAAACGGTGAGGCGCGCATCATGTCAAGGAAACGCGCCGCAGCGACCATCGGGCCCATTGTGTGTGATGAGGACGGGCCGATGCCGACTTTGAACATATCAAAAACGGAAAGGAACATGTCAGATAGCTGAGCCTTCTGGAGGGTTGGCGTGGATCGGAGAGGTGAACGGGGTGACCCCAAGACCTTCGGCTGCAACGGCCGCACGGGTCGCGGGGCGGGATTCAAGCTGCATCAGGATAGCCTGCAGATACGGCGTGTCCGCCAACTGATACCAGCTGCGATCCGCGCTTGCCGGGTACAGCGCCATCCAGCGCATCATGCAGGCGAGGTAGTAGGTCAGGATCGATGGTTTGTCAGCGTTCAGCCAGTCAGGGGCCTTTGCGGCCTCGGTATCCAGATGTTTCAGATGGGTGCGCAGCCTTGGACGGATACCTTGGCGCAAAGGCTCGGCCTGCGCGGCATCGATGTATTTCTCGGCATAGAACAGAATGCGCAGATCGGCATGCAGCGTGTTTGACGCAAAGAACAGCCATTTCAGGAACGCCGCCCGATCCGGGCTGTCCGGTGCAGGGGCAAGTTGCCCATGTGTGTCAGCCAACCACAACAGAATGGCCGCTGTTTCAAATATTGGTCCGTTGGGCGTTTCCAGAACCGGGATCAGCCCGTTTGGGTTCAGCGCACGATAGGCCACGCTGTCCTGTTCGTTCTGCCGCCGGTCGACCAAAACGGTGTCATAGGGTTGGCCCATCTCTTCCAACACCAGCCGGATCACCAGCGAGGCGTTGTCGGGGGCATAGTGCAGGCGGTAGGACGTCGTCATGAGGTCTATTTATACCGCACCGCAAATCCAAAAAGACATGATTGCGACGTTTCCTATCGGAAACGCGTAGTCTTGCGACATCTTTCGCAGGGATGCCGGGTGAATTGGGTCTCGAAGTCGCGATGTGCATTCCGTATAAGTCTGGCAGACCAATCAGGGAATGCTGCCAATGACCGGAGAATTGTCGCCAATCGATACCGCAAAATACGTCGCGGCCCGACGCGCGGCAGAGATGGTCGAAGACGGGATGCGTGTCGGATTGGGAACCGGCTCGACCGCCGCCTGGCTGGTGCGACGTTTGGGTGAGCGCGCGCAGCAAGAAGGGTTGCGGTTCAAGGGCGTCCCGACCTCGACCCGTACCGCGCAATTGGCCCGAGAGGTGGGGATCGAGGTCGTCTCGCTGGATCAGGCCGGGTGGCTGGACCTGACGATTGACGGCGCGGATGAGTTTGACGGTGGTCTGAACCTGATCAAGGGCGGCGGTGGCGCGCATCTGCAGGAGAAGATCGTCGCTACGGCCAGCGATCAGATGGTGGTCATCGCCGATGCAGGCAAAGAGGTCGAAACGCTGGGTGCGTTCCCTCTGCCGGTCGAGGTGATCCCGTTCGGCTGGCAAACCACGCGTACCCTGATCGAAGAGGCGCTGGATACGATGGATGTGCTTGGCACGACTTCCGCCCTGCGCATGAATGGCGAGGCGCCCTTTGTCACCGATGAAGGCAACCACATTCTGGACCTACATCTGCAACGGATCGGCAACGCGCGCCAGATGGCACTGGTTCTGAACCAGGTGCCGGGCGTGGTCGAAAATGGCCTGTTCATCGACATCTGCGACAAGGTTGTGGTCGGCCACGGCGATGGCCGGGTCGAGCTGCGCGATATCAACGCAGGCACGATTGAGATGGACCAGTTGATCGGCGGTGCGCGCGAAAACCTGTTTTCGGACCTTGCGGATTGATCCCGGCGCGACCTTTGATGCAAGCATCCGTGAAAAAACCGAAATATGTGCATCAAGGGGTTGGCAGTCTGGTTTTTGCGCCCAGATACCCAGAGACTTTTTGAAAGCTGAACGAAGGAACCCAGCATGAGCTTTGACTATGATCTGTTCGTCATCGGAGGCGGCTCGGGCGGGGTTCGCGCGGCGCGCGTCGCCGCTGGCGAAAACGGAGCCAAAGTGGCACTGGCGGAAGAGGATCGCTATGGCGGCACCTGTGTGATCCGGGGCTGTGTGCCGAAGAAACTGATGGTGTTTGCCAGCGAGTTTTCGGGCATGGTCGGCGATGCGCAAGCCTATGGCTGGGACATTCAGCCCGGCGCGCTGAACTGGAACACGTTCCACGACAAGCTGGTGGCCGAACTGGATCGTCTGGAAGGCATCTACCGCAATATCCTGAAGAACAACGGCGTTGAAAGCTTTGATCAGCGCGCCCGTGTCGTTGATCCGCATACCGTCGAACTGGCTGATGGCACTCGCAAGACCGCCAAGCACATCCTGATTGCCACTGGCGGTCGCCCGGTTGTACCGGACTTTCCGGGCTCGGATCTGGCGATTACTTCGAACGAGATTTTCCACCTGGAGAAGCTGCCCGAAAGCATCCTGATCGTCGGGGGCGGCTATATCGCCAGCGAGTTTGCGGGGATTATGAACGGGATGGGTGTAAAGACCACTCAGTTCTATCGCGGGGCACAAATCCTGCGCGGCTTCGATGAAGAGGCACGCGGGCTGATCTGTGAAGAGATGCGCCAGAACGGCATCGATGTGCGTCTGGGCACCAACGTGCTTGAGATGGCCAAAGAAGGCGAGAAGATCCGCGTCAAAGCCACGGATGGCACCGAGGATCAGTTCGTCGTGGTCATGTATGCCACGGGCCGTGCGCCCAATGCCGACAATCTGGGTCTTGAAGAGGTCGGGATCGAGCGCGGCCGCAAGGGCGAGATCATCGTGGATGAATACAGCCAGACGGGTGTACCTTCGATCTACGCCATCGGTGACGTGACCGACCGTGTGAACCTGACCCCGGTTGCGATCCGCGAAGGCATGGCCTTTGTCGAAACCGTGTTCAAAGGCAACCCAACGCCTGTGGATCACGAGTTGATCCCGACCGCGATCTTCACCCAGCCGGAATTCGGCACCGTGGGCCTCAGCGAAGAAGATGCGGCAGCGCAGGAGCCGATTGAGGTCTATGCGACCTCGTTCAAACCGATGCAAAAGGCGTTTGCCGGAGGAACGCAGCGGGTTCTGATGAAGCTGCTCGTCAGTCAGGCGACGCGAAAGGTGCTGGGATGTCATATCGTTGCGCCGGGCGCGGGTGAGATGATCCAGCTGGCAGGCATTGCCGTAAAGATGGGCGCAACCAAGGAAGATTTCGACCGTACAGTCGCGGTTCATCCCGTGATGGCCGAAGAACTGGTGACAATGCGGCAACCTGTGCGCACTGCTTGATTTGCAAGCGCGCGCACACAAGTTACAAGAGACCCCGTGATCACACGGGCCTAAACGAAGGAATTGATACATATGGCGGGCAACAGCGGTGGCCCCTGGGGGGGCGGAGGCTCCTCGGGCGGCGGAGGAAATCGGGGAAATAACGGGGACGGGCGCAAGCCCCCCGAAGGCGACGGCCCGCAGATCCCCGAGATCGATGAGCTGATGAAAAAAGGCCAGGAGCAGCTGCGCGTCCTTATGGGCGGTCGCGGCGGCGGTGGCCGTGGTGGCAATGGTTCAGGCGGCGGCGGTGGCCCGATCTTTACCAAAGGCACTGTAATAATCGGTGGCTTGGTGGCGATTGGCCTTTGGGCGGCTGCAAGTTTCTACACGGTTAAGCCGGAAGAACAGTCTGTTGAGCTGTTTCTGGGCGAATTCTCTGCTGTGGGTAATCCGGGTCTGAACTTTGCGCCGTGGCCATTCGTGACGGCCGAGGTACTTCCGGTTACCCGTGAACAGACGGAAGACATGGGCGGCGCGCGCGGCAGCGATGATGGTCTCATGCTGACCGGTGACGAAAATGTGGTCGATATTGACTATCAGGTCGTATGGAACATCACCGAACCGGACAAATTCCTGTTCAACCTGCGTGATCCGCGTCAGACGATCCGTGCCGTGTCGGAATCGGCGATGCGCGAAATCATTGCACAAAGCGAGCTGGCACCGATCCTGAACCGGGATCGTGGCATTATCGCGGATCGCCTTCAGGAATTGATCCAATCCACAATGGATAGTTACGATTCTGGTATCAACATCGTACGCGTGAACTTTGACAAGGCCGACCCGCCGCAGGACGTGATCGCCGCTTTCCGCGACGTTCAGGCGGCCGCGCAGGAACGTGACCGTCTGCAAAACGTTGCTGACGCCTATGCCAACCGTGTTCTGGCGGAAGCCCGTGGTGAAGCCGCGCAGGTTTTGGAAGAGGCCGAAGCCTATCGCGCCCAGCAGATCAACAGCGCACAGGGTGAGGCGAGCCGTTTCAGCGCGGTTCTCGAAGAATACACCAAAGCGCCTGATGTGACCCGCAAGCGCCTGTATCTGGAACGGATGGAGCAGGTTCTGGGTGATGTCGACAAGATCATCCTCGACGAGAACTCGACCGGTCAGGGGCAGGGCGTTGTGCCATATCTGCCGCTGAACGAACTGCGTCGCACCCCAGCCGCGGAGAGCAACTGATGCGTAAGTCACCCATTATCCTGATCATCGTTGCAATTTTGGCCGTTGCCGGGTTGTCCTCGATCTTCATCGTGGACGAGCGTGAACGTGCGTTGGTCCTGCAATTCGGTCGTGTTGTCGCCGTGAAAGAAGAGCCCGGTCTGGCGTTCAAAATCCCGCTGATCCAGGAAGTCGTTCGGTACGACGACCGGATTCTGTCGATTGACGTTCAGCCTCTGGAAGTCACCCCGCTGGATGATCGTCGTCTGGTGGTTGACGCATTCGCGCGTTACCGGATTTCGGATCTGGAGCAGTTCCGTCAGGCCGTTGGTGTTGGGGGTGTACCTGTTGCCGAAGATCGTCTGGACCGCATCCTGCGCGCCGAAACGCGGGAAGTTCTGGGTTCGGTGTCCTCGCGCGACATCCTGAGTTCCGACCGTGCGGCGCTGATGCTGCGTATCCGCAACAGCGCGATTGCCGAAGCGCGGGCGCTGGGTGTCAACGTGATCGACGTGCGCCTGAAAGCGACCGACCTGCCGCAGGCCAACCTCGAAGCCACCTTCGACCGGATGAAGGCAGAACGCGAGCGTGAAGCAACCGACGAACGTGCACGCGGTAACGAAGCCGCGCAGCGGGTTCGCGCGCAGGCCGACCGGACCGTGGTGGAACTGGTGTCCGACGCCAACCGTGAGGCCGAGATCATTCGCGGTGAGGCCGACGCCGAACGCAACGCGATCTTCGCCGAAGCCTTTGGCAAAGATCCGGAGTTCTTCGAATTCTATCGCTCGCTGTCGGCCTATGAACGCGCGCTGGGCGGTAGCAACAGCTCGATGGTGCTGAGCCCGGATTCCGAGTTCTTCAACTACCTGAAATCGCCCACCGGGCAGGCGACCCAGTAATGGGTATGATCCTTCTGGCCTTCGGGCTGGTGCTGATTGTCGAGGGGCTGGCCTATGCGCTGGCCCCTTCGCTTATTGAACGTATGCTCGAGGCCCTGCGATCATTGCCGGAACAGGCGCGACGACTTGCAGGGCTTTTATGTGTTGTCAGCGGTCTGGTCCTGCTTTGGGGCGCGTATCAGGTCGGGTTTTAACCCATCTGTTTCACTTGGTGGTGATTTCCCCGCGATCCTGAGTTGCGAGTGGGAACAAACCGACTACATTGGTTGCCAAGAAAGGTCTGCCTGCGGGCGGACAACAAGGATTTGACGACAAGGAGTTCCCAAGTGCAGGCACAAGCACGCAGTATTTCCGTCCGGCGAGACGATGGTGTTGGTTTCATGCGGCTGATGTGGCTGGCATTTGCAGGGATGATCCTGATCGCGGCGCAAACCGTTGCCGCCTATGCGCGCGGGGAAAGCCTTGCGCCGCTGGCGGAACAGATCAGCCCGGCGGTTGTGAACATCACAACATCCACGCTGATCGAAGGTCAGACCGGACCGCAGGGCATCGTGCCCGAAGGATCCCCGTTCGAGGACTTCTTTCGCGAGTTTCAGGACCGAAACGGCGATGACGACGATGACAATCGCCCCCGTCGCAGCAATGCGCTGGGGTCGGGGTTTGTGATCTCCGAGGACGGTTACATCGTGACCAACAATCACGTCATTGCCGAAGCGGACGAGATTCTGGTCGAGTTCTTCCCGGGCGACGGTCAGCCCAAGAAAGAACTTCCCGCCAAGGTGATCGGAACGGATGAGAAAACCGATATCGCGCTGCTCAAGGTCGAGGCCACGGGGCCGCTGCAATATGTGCAGTTCGGTGACAGCGACATTGCGCGCGTCGGCGATTGGGTGATCGCGATGGGCAACCCGCTGGGGCAGGGATTCTCGGTTTCTGCCGGGATCGTCTCGGCCCGGAACCGGGCGCTGAGCGGGTCATATGACGACTACATCCAGACCGACGCGGCGATCAACCGGGGCAACTCGGGCGGTCCTTTGTTCAACATGAATGGCGAGGTGATCGGCGTGAACACCGCGATCCTGTCGCCCAATGGCGGCTCGATCGGGATCGGCTTCTCGATGGCCTCGAACGTGGTTGTGAAAGTGGTCGACCAGCTGCGCGAGTTCGGGGAAACCCGCCGTGGCTGGCTGGGCGTGCGCATTCAGGACGTGACCGAGGACATGGCCGAGGCGATGGGCCTTGAAAAACCCGGTGGCGCGCTGATCAGCGATGTGCCGGATGGTCCGGCCAAGGATGCGGGGCTGAAAGCGGGCGACGTGATCCTCAGCTTTGACGGGGTCGAGGTCGAGGATACCCGTGGTCTGGTGCGTCAGGTCGGCGAAACCACCGTGGGCAAATCTGTCCGCGTTGTGGTCAGCCGCGATGGTGCCACGCAGACCATTCTGGTCACTCTGGGTCGCCGTGAAGATGCCGAGCGGGCCGAGAACGGTGAAGAGGACACCCCGGACGCGCCAGCCGACGAAAACACCGACATTCTGGGCCTCACAATCTCGCCGCTCAGCGACACGCTGCGCGAGGATCTGGGGCTGGACGCGGATGCCGAAGGGCTGGTGGTGTCGGATGTGGACGAAGCATCCGAGGCCTATGCCAAGGGCCTGCGCGCTGGTGATCTGATCACAGAAGCCGGTCAGCAGAAGGTTGTGACGGTCGAGGACCTTGAAGCGCGCATGGAAGAAGCCCGGACTGCAGGGCGCAAATCCTTGCTGCTGCTGGTCCGTCGCGGCGGTGACCCACGCTTTGTGGCGCTGAGTCTGGAGGAATAATGGACCGGGCGCAGGAACGCGTCGTAAGGACATGAAAAGGGGCTCCGATCCGGGGCCTCTTTTTCTTTTGGAACGGCGGGGAATTGCGACCATCCATTATGTCGCAAACGGAAGTGACCTGACCCAAGGCCCGTGTTACTGGCCGGATGAAAGGGTATCCCGTGGCAGAACATCAGAAATTACAAAACCCTACCGTCGGCATCGCCTTCATCCTGTTCGGCATGTTGGCGATTTCGTTCAACGATATGATGATCAAGTTCCTGTCGGGCGGTTACCCTCTGCATCAGATGGTTTTCGCCCGGTCCTTTATCGGGATCGGCTTCAGTCTGGCTCTGGTTCAGTTGGAAGGCGGCTGGCGCATTCTGAAAACGGATCAACCCGGTCTGCACCTGCTACGGGCCATGTTCATCGTGGTTGCCAACCTCACCTTTTTCAGCGCCCTGGCCGTCATGCCATTGGCCGAGGCCACGGCTGTTTTCTTCGTGGCGCCACTAATGATCACGTTGCTGAGCATTCCGTTGCTGGGCGAAAAGGTCGGGCCGTTGCGCATCGGCGCGGTTTTGGTGGGGTTTGCCGGTGTGATCATCATGACGCGCCCGTGGGAAAGCGGGGCCGAGCGCTCAGTCAGCCTGTGGGTTTACGCACTGCCCGTGGCGGCGGCGTTCACCTATGCGCTGAACAACGTGATGACGCGATTTCTGGGCGCGAAATCCAAGGCGTCTGCAATGGCCGTTTATGTCCAGTCCGCGTTCATAGCCATCAGCATCCTGTTCTGGGCCGTGGCCGGGGATGGGCGTTTTGCAGAGGGGCTGGAGAACGAAAGCCTTGTGTTTCTGCTGCGGGCCTGGGTCTGGCCCGAGGGGCGAGACGTCTGGCTTTTTGCGGGCCTCGGTCTGAATTCTGCCATCATCGGCTATTGTTTGGGGCAGGCGTATCGCATGGCCGACGCGGCCACTGTAGCGCCGTTCGAATATGTGGGGCTGCCTTTGGCGATCTTTTGGGGCTGGGCGATCTGGGGCGAATGGCCCGATCTGCCCGTCCTGTGGGGGATCGTGTTGATTCTGGGATCCGGCCTGTTCGTGTTTCTTCGGGAAAAGCAGAAGAACCGAAAGGTGCTGCGCGGCAAGCGCGTGAACCGCCGGTACTGACACGTAAACCCGCCGTGCCACCCCCTTCAAAGTAAATGAGCCATATGCCGGGACAGCATATGGCTCAGGTACAGGGAGAGGTCAGTGGACAGATATCGGGGATGATTCTCTGACCTCCTACGGTAACAAGTTCACGCTAGCTTGAACTTGGGTTCTGTTCTGTGAACCAGTTCACACGGGCGCATCTGTCGTCAGATCAAATCCGATTCGGCCAGCTCGCGCAGGGCTTCGAAATCCTGAATCTGCAAACCGCCACGGGAGGCCTCGACCACGTTGTCGCGTTTCCAGGTCGAAATGGTCTTGGACACGGCTTCGCGCGTTGCGCCGACAAACTCGGCCAGTTCGCTTTGCGACAAGGTGATGCGTTCGTTGGGGTTGTCCTGCAGGTTGGACAGGTGCAGCAGCTTGCGGGCCAGTCGGATCGGCATCGGCAGAAAGACCTGCTCGTTCAATTGCGATCCCATCCAGCGCATGCGCAGACCGGCCAGACGCACCATATCAACGGCCAGATCGGGGTGTTGGCGGAGTTGGTTCATGACATCGCGCCGCCTAACGCGCAGAACGCGTGTGGGCTCGGCCGCGGCAACCGTTGCGGTGCGCGGGCCGCTGTCGAACAGGGCAATCTCACCAAAGACTTCGCCCGGGCGCATCAGGGTCAGCGACAGCTTGCGGCCGCTCATGGCGAGAAACGAAACCTCAAGCGTCCCTTCGATGATCGCGTAAAGCGCATCGCCTTCATCCCCTTGTTCAAACAAGGTTTCGTCTTGGTCCAGGGATATTTCGGAAGCAAGCGCCGAGAGCATATCTCGTAGCTCGTCTGAGGCTTCGGACAAAAAGCCACTATTGGGAAAGGCCGTCATGCGGGCGGTGAACTCCGGCTGTGAATGGTGAGTGGTGCCTTAACCTTTCACAGCTTGCCCGCTAAGCCAAGGTTTTTTGTATGGATTTGCTCTCTTTACGGTTGAACCCGACGGCATGTTCCACGGCGCAAACCGTTTATTGGCGGTCGGGGTCGTCCATGTAGTTTTGCAACAGGCTGAACTGCAGCATCAGGAACGCCATCAGGGCAATCGGAAAGCCGAAAGTTTCGATCTTGACCCACAGGTCGGTGGACAAGGTTCGCCACACGATTTCATTGGCGACAGCCAGCACGGCAAAACAGGCGCAGAGACGACGCGTCAGGATCATCCAGCCTTCGTGCTTCATCGGCAGCATCTCGTCCAGCACATAGGCCAGATAGGATTTCCCCTGCAGCAGTCCGATGCCCAGAATCGTCGAGAAAACGCCATAGACCAGCGTGGTTTTCATTTTGAAAAACCGCTCATCATTGAACCAGGCGGTGAGGCCGCCGAAGAAGATGACCATGAAGGCGGTGAAAATCTGCAAACGGCTGAGTTTGCCGGTCAGGAACCAAAGGATGCCCATCGCGGCCAGCATCAGCGGCACGAAGATGATGGTGGCGATTATGAACCCCGAATACTCGGTGCCGCCGATCAGGAAGCTGTCATCGCGCAGGCGCAGGTAGATGAAGAAGAAGGTCAGCGGGGGCCCAAGCTCCAGCACCTGTTTCAGAAACGGGTTGATGTCTTTTTTGCCTGTCATCATGTCTTCCTGCTGCTTACCCGCCCATTTCAACTATTACGGCGCCCAATGCAATCAATGCCATCAGGGCAATGCGTCTGGGGCCGACGGTTTCTTTCAGAACCAGCCATCCGATCAAGGCGGCGAATACGGCGGAGGTTTCGCGCAAGACGGCGGCCTCGCCCACCTTGTCCAGCCGCGTGGCCAGCATAATGGACCCAAAAGACAAGGGCGCGATGATGCCGCCCGCAAGCCCGCGCAACATCAGGGGCCCGATAGCCGGGCGATTGACCATGGCGCGCCATCTGAGGAAGGCGTAGATCGGCATCGCGGCCCCGTCGATCATGAAGAACCACGCGAGGAAAGTGAACGGGTCCGCAGTGGCGCGGATGCCATAGGCGTCATAGGTAGTATAAAGCGCCACAAACAACCCGGTAGCCACGGCCAACGCCAGCGCGATGCCAAGCGTTTCCCGGTTGGTCTCAAGAAAGCGCAGGTTGTAGATCGCGAGGCCGAAGATCCCGGCCAGAAGGACTGCCACGCCCAGCCATTGGGTGCCTGTGAAGGTTTCCCCGAACAGCAGATAGGCTCCGATCACGGTGAACAGCGGGCCGGTGCCCCGGACGACAGGGTAGACGACCGTATAGGAGCCTTTGGTATAGGCCATGGCCTGAAGCGTTTTGTAGGCGATGTGGATCAGCCAGACGACCCCAAAGATGGGCCACATATAGGGTTCAGGCCATGGCACGACGAAGAAGGCGAAGGGGGCGGCCATCAGGCAATAGCAGGCGTCGATAGCGCCACGCGACAGCCACGGGTCGTGGCGGCCTTTTTGAAGTGCGCCGAACGCGGCGTGCAGGAAGGCAGCCATCAGCGCCAGCCCAAGGGCAAGCTGGTGGCCCGCTTCGGTGCCTTCGAGTGAGATTAGCCAGTCGCTCAAGTATCAGATCTTTGTGCTGGGTGGAGAGGCTGGGGGCTGTCTGCCCCCAGACCCCCGAAGATATTTTTAGCCAGATGAAGAATCGGATCAGCTTTGGTCGAGGCCGGTGAGGGCGGCGGCGAATTCTTCGGGGTCGAAGGGCGCTAGATCGTCGATTTGTTCTCCGACGCCGATGGCGTGGATGGGCAGGCCGAATTTGTCTGCCAGCGCGACCAGCACGCCGCCCTTGGCGGTGCCGTCGAGTTTGGTCATCACCAGACCCGAGACGTCGGCCAGATTTCGGAAGGTTTCCACCTGGCTGAGCGCGTTTTGACCGGTGGTGGCGTCGAGCACGAGCAGGGTATTGTGCGGGGCAGTATCGTCGACCTTGCGGATGACGCGCACGATTTTGGCCAGTTCCTCCATCAGGTCAGCGCGGTTTTGCAGGCGGCCCGCCGTGTCGATCATCAGCAGGTCTGCACCGTCTTCTTGTGCTTTGGTCAGCGCGTCGAAGGCGAGGCTGGCGGGGTCGGACCCTTCGGGGGCGGTCAGAACCGGGACGCCTGCGCGCTCGCCCCAGACTTGCAGTTGTTCGACGGCGGCGGCGCGGAACGTGTCTCCTGCGGCGATGACGACTTTTTTGCCTGCGGATTTGAACTGGCTGGCAAGCTTGCCGATGGTCGTGGTTTTGCCCGAACCGTTGACGCCGACGACCAGAACCACCTGTGGGCGTTTGGGGTAGATGGGCAGCGGGCGGGCAACGGGTTCCATCACGCGGGCGACTTCCTGCGCCAGCAACTGCTTGATTTCGCGGGCCGAGAGTTTGCGGCCAAAGCGCCCCTCGGCCATATTGGCAGTGACGCGCAAGGCGGTGTCGATGCCCATGTCAGAGGCGATCAGCAGTTCTTCGAGCTGTTCCAGCATATCGTCATCCAGCGTGCGGCGGATTTCGGTTTTGCTTTCAGAGCGACTGAACAGACGACCCAGAAGCCCCTTGTTTTCAGGGACTTCGGGCGGCGTAGGCGCCGGGGTTGGGTCTGCGGGGGCAGGCTCGGGCATCTCGACAGGCTCGGTGGTCGGTACGGGCGTAGGAATCTCCGGCACCGGCTGCGGTTTGGGCTCGGGCTGTGGGATCACCGGATCAGCGGCGGTTTCCTCGCCGCCTTCTTCGACAATGGCGTCCAGCCCCTGTTCCAGGCGTGAAGAGGATTTGAACAGCTTGTCCTTCAGCTTTGAAAAAAACGCCATTTTCGATCTCCGCAGGTGTTCCCCCCACCTAATGCGGATTTACCCGAGTTGCAAAGGGTCAGGTAAAGGCAATCAGAAGCCCGGCTTGCGCCACCCAATAGAGCGGCCAGATCGCATAGGGTGTGAGTTTCAGGGCCGGGTGGTTTGGGGGCAGAAGGAACTTTTCGGTCGCCAGAACCAGATCCGAGGCGATGAATGCCAGCGCGGCTGGAAGGGCCCAGACCAGCATGCCAGTGGGCGGCAGGGATAGGACCGATATTCCCATTCCGAGAATGATGGGGATATAGATCAGCACAGGGACCTTCAGATCGCCGGCGCGGGGCGGGAGGATTGTCATGACGACGACACCCAGAAGGATCAGTGACCAGAAAACCCCCGGTCGATCAAGGATGAGGTCTGCGGCGCTGGCAGGATGAGACAGGAACAGGGCAATATAGGCGATATGGCCTGCCGCAAACGCGCCGATGCCTGCCATGAAGGTTGCCTCGGACTCGCGTGAGAGCAAGGCGTCCCCGACCGCGCAGAGCGCCAGCGCGACGATCAGCAGCATCGCGCCGCCTTCAAGTGCTGCGATCAGGGCCAGCACTGCGACCGAGGCGGTTTTGAGCACCGTTCGCGCAGCACCTGCCGGGCGCGGTGCCAAGGGGAGATAGGCCAGTGCGCATGCCGCTGCGATCCAAAACAGGACGGTCATGTCGTATCCTCTCGGTTGTTTTGGCCTACTGTCCTTCCTAATTTGCAGCCCGGGCAACAGGTGACGTTGAGGCAGGCGAAACCGGGCAATGCGATTAGCCTTGGCTGGCGGTATCTGACACTATGGTCGCATGTTGAGGCATCTTGCGATTCTACTGGCTCTCTCGGCCCAAGCCGTTGGCGCGCAAACAGCGCTTTCCGGGGCGGAGTTCGATGAGTATACGCGCGGAAAAACCCTGTTTTATGGTTTCCAAGGGAAGGTTTACGGGGTTGAACAGTATCTGCCCGATCGCCGTGTCATCTGGTCGTTTCTGGACGGGCAGTGCAAGAAAGGCATCTGGTATCAGCGCGAGGAACAGATCTGTTTTGTCTATGAAGACAGGCTGGATCCGCAATGCTGGGTGTTCAAACGGTCCGGCGGTGGCCTGATCGCGCGGCCAGACGGCGATCCTCAGGCAACCGAGCTGTATGAGATCGAGGATCTGGGCCAGGACATGGTGTGCCTTGGTCCCGAGGTCGGGGTCTGATCCTAGCTTACGCGAAGGTCGTCGTAGCTGATCATGACGTGTTCCTGATACGCAGGTCGCTGGCTCAGCCTGTCAAAGTAACGTTGTAGATGTGGCAAAGATGCCCTTGGGATGTCGATATCATAATATCGGTACAGGATGTGACCCAACTGAATGTCGGCCAAAGTCAGGTCAGCTCCGGCAATGAAGGCCCTTCCTGCAAGCTGCGTGTCCGCAATTTCAATTTTTCTTTCAAGGGTTTTTACGGCGGAGTTGATGGACTTTTCATCCTGCTTTGACTTGGCCGTTCGCACAACCTGCCAGAACACGGGAACGGTGAAGGCCATCGCAATGTTGATCTTGGCCCATTCGGTCCATTTGTCGACCTCGGCCCGCTGGACCGGGTCTTTGGGCCAAAAGATGTCGGGCCCGTAGCGGTCGGCGAGATAGCGCAGGATTGCTCCGGTCTCCCAAAGGGGTGGGTTGGGGCCGTCCCGTATCACGGGGATGGTGCGGTTTGGGTTCAGGTTCGCGAAGTCCGGCGTGTCCAGACCGCCGAAACGATGGCCGACATCGTGTCGTTCATAATCCAGGCCCAGTTCGCCGACGCACCACATCAGAGCCTGCACATTGGATGACGTTTTGCGGCCCCAGATCGTCAGCATGGCTTAGAACAGCGATCCCTGATCCGGGGTGTCCGCTTTGGCCTTTTTGGCAGGGGTTTTACCGGCCCCTCCGGTCGTCAGGCGACCATCTGCAAATTCGATTTCCAGAACCGGATGCTTGGCGGCCTGTGTTTTTGTCGTGACCACATCGCCTTCGGCGCGGACCACCGCATAGCCGCGCGCCAGAGTGGCCTTGTAGCTGAGCGTTTCTCGCAACCGATCCGTGGCTTCCAGTTGCTGCCGCAGGCGATCCAGCCGGGTGTTTTGGGCTGCGTTCAGACGCTCGGCCAGCCGGGCGGTGGCCTGCCGCTGTTGGTCGATCTCGCGCTGAATGGGGCGCAGGGACAGGCGAGAGGACAGGTTGCGCAGGCTTTCCTGCCGTGATGAGACGACACCGCGCAAGGTCGAAGGGCGCAGGTGGGCGGACATTTCGACCAGTTGCAGGCGGCGGTTCTGCACGCCCCGGTTCAAGGCCGGGGTCAGGCGTTCTGCAATAAGATCAAGCCGTTGTCTGGGGGTATTCAACAAGCTGTCCGGGCGCGGCAAAGCGCGGGCAACATCGCGCAGGCGCTGGGCGCGGCGCTGGACCGCATCGCTGGCGGCGCGGGACAGGCGGGCGCCTTGCTCGTTGGTCCAAGCCAGCAATTCCATCCGTACGGGCACGGCCAGTTCGGCAGCGGCTGTTGGCGTGGGCGCGCGGCGGTCCGAGACGAAATCGATCAGCGTTGTGTCTGTTTCGTGACCCACAGCCGAGATCAGCGGAATGTCCGAGGCTGCCGCCGCGCGGGCCACGTTTTCTTCGTTGAACCCCCAGAGATCCTCGATGGAGCCGCCACCGCGTGCGACGATGATCAGATCGGGTCGGGGCAGCGCGCCCCCGGGTGTGAGCGCGTTGAAACCTTGGATGGCGCACGTGACCTCGGGCGCGCAGTTTGCACCCTGTACGGCGACGGGCCAGATCAGAACCTTGCGGGGAAACCGGTCGCGCAGCCGATGCAGAATATCCCGGATCACCGCACCGGAGGGTGAAGTCACAACGCCGATGATTTGCGGCAGATAGGGCAGCGGCTTTTTGCGTTCAGGGGCAAACAGCCCTTCGGCTTCCAGCTGCTTCTTGCGCTTTTCCAGCAACGCCATCAGCGCGCCTTGGCCGGCAACCGCGACCTCATCGACATTCATGTTGTATTTGGACTGCGCGCCAAAGGCGGTCAGGCGACCGGTGACAACGACCTCCAACCCTTCTTCCGGAACCACCGACAGGCCCGAAATCTGACCTTTCCACGTGGTGCAGGCCAGCACGTTCCGGTCGTCTTTGATGTCATAGTACAGGTGACCCGAGCGCGCCTTGAACACACGTCCGACCTCACCCCGCACACGGATTCGCCCAAACGATCCTTCGAGCGTGCGTTTTACCTCGCCGGAAATCTCGGAAACCGAATATTCAGGGGTGTTTTGGCCAGGAATGGGGTCGTCTAGCAGGTCGGACATTTCAGCGCCTTGTGTCAAATGCCCGGCCAGCTTAGAACGCCGCGCAGGCGAGGCCAAGCAGATCGGAGACGACCCCATGAACATCCTTATTCTCGGCAGCGGCGGGCGCGAACACAGCCTGGCCTGGGCGGTGATGCAGAACCCCAAATGCGACCGCCTGATTGTTGCGCCGGGCAATGCCGGGATCGCTCAGATCGCCGAATGCGCGTCTTTGGATATCGAAAATGGCGGCGCGGTGGTCAACTTTGCCGAGGCGAACGCGATTGATTTCGTGATCGTCGGCCCCGAAGCGCCCTTGGCCGCAGGCGTGGCGGATCGGCTGCGTGAGGCAGGCGTTCTGGTCTTTGGCCCTTCGGCCGAGGCGGCGCGGCTGGAAGCTTCAAAAAGCTTCACCAAAGAGATTTGCGATGCCTCCGGCGCGCCGACGGCAGCCTATGCGCGTTTTACCGAGGCGGAACCGGCGAGAGCCTATATCCGCGAGCAGGGCGCACCGATTGTCGTCAAGGCTGACGGTCTGGCGGCGGGCAAGGGCGTGATCGTGGCGATGGACGAGCAGGCGGCTCTGGAGGCTATCGACGACATGTTCGGCGGTGCGTTCGGTGGTGCAGGGGCCGAAGTGGTCATCGAAGAGTTCATGGATGGTGAAGAAGCGTCATTGTTCGTGCTGTGTGACGGTGAAAACATTCTGTCTGTCGGGACCGCGCAGGACCACAAGCGGGTTGGCGAAGGGGACACCGGGCTGAACACTGGCGGAATGGGGGCGTACTCTCCTGCACCGGTTCTCAGCGCCGAGGTCGAGGCCCGCGCGATGGACGAGATCATTCGTCCCACCATGGCCGAGATGAAACGCCGGGGCGCTCCGTTTCAGGGGGTGCTTTATGCCGGTCTGATGATCAAGGACGGGCAGCCGCGTCTTGTGGAATACAATGTCCGCTTCGGCGATCCCGAGTGTCAGGTTCTGATGATGCGTCTGGGCGCGCAGGTGATGGACCTGATGCATGCAGCAGCCGAGGGGCGGTTGGATGAGACCCGCGTCAACTGGGCGGATGATCATGCGATGACCGTGGTCATGGCCGCGCAAGGCTATCCCGGGGCGTATGAGAAAGGGTCGGTTATCAAAGGCTTGGATGGTCTGCCTGAAGACAGCAGCAATATGGTATTCCATGCGGGCACCAAGGCGGTTGAGGGGCAGGTGCAGGCCTCTGGCGGACGGGTGCTGAACGTCACGGCGCGCGGTGAGACACTGCAAGAGGCGCGGGATCGGGCCTATGCGATGGTGGATGGGGTTGACTGGCCCGAGGGGTTTTTCCGCCGCGATATCGGGTGGCGGGCGCTTTGATCTGATTGCCGGGCTGCGCCCGTCTCAATTTTCTGGGCGAGGGGCCAGCCCCTCGCGCTCCCCGAGATATTTTTGGCCAGATGAAGAACGGATCAGCATTCTAGGGCTTGGGCGAGGCTTTTGGGGCCGGCGAATGGGCCGATATCGGTTTGGGTCCAATCGTTTTGGTACGTGATACTGATGATCCGGGTCCAATCGGCGCTGGCAACGATGAGTTCCGGACCGTTGGCGCAGGTGCGCAGGCCGCCTGAGATGAAATCCTCACCGATCTTGTGGTTGGTCAGACCGGGGAGCGAGGCGATTTCGGTCAGGGCATCGTCTTGGTAGCGCCAGATGCGCAGGGTTTTGGCAAGGTGAGGGCGGTCGATATAGGCAATCTCGATATGGCCGTCGCCGTCCAGATCAGCCGCTGCGATGAGGGCGAGCCAGCGGAAGCGTGTACCGATATGCGGTGTCGCGGCAATCTTTTCCCCGCGTGCGTCATAGACCGCGAGCTGTGCCCCGGTGTTGGCCTGGCTTTCGACGACAATGGCTTCGGGTGAGCCGTCTTTGGTGACATCCACCAGCCGCGGCGCGAGGTCTTCGAAAACGCGGTCTTGCGGTAAACGTATCGTCAATATTGAAGGGCTGGCGCTTGCGTCAGCGGTCTGGATGGTGAGTTCCAGCGCGCCATATTCGATAGTGTCGCCCAGAACGCCATGCGGATAACGAGTGGTGGGTTCTGTGAATCGGGCAGAGGCTATGGTGTCGGCGGTTGCCATGGGTGCCCCCGCCAGCCACATGCATAAGGCTGTCAGCGCGCCGCGAGCCCATCCTTGCCACAGGCGGACGGGCAGGCGCGGCGCTTTGGCATGCATCAGATCTGCTTTTCCGGCATCTGCACGACCAGACCGTCCAGCGCATCGGTGACCTTGATCTGGCAGGTCAGGCGCGAGCGGGCCGGGTCGGGTTCATAGGCGAAGTCCAGCATATCCTCTTCCATGTCATCCTTGGCGGGGATTTTTTCGACCCAGTCGGGGTGGATATAGACATGGCAGGTAGAACAGGCACATGCGCCGCCGCAATCGGCCTCGATGCCGGGGATATTGTTGTCACGCGCCCCTTCCATGACGGTCAGTCCGTTGGCGACCTCGACTGTATGTTCGGTACCGCCATGCTCGACATAGGTGATCTTTGCCATTGCGTGCGTCTTCCTTTTGCGATGTTCGAATTCTTCCTTAGTGAAGGCATTTAGGTCTTTCCAGTACCATTTGCGACTCGTGACGCCGTGTCTGGACTTTCCGTGTATATGTTCTATTTTTGTTCTTATGCTTGTTCGCCCCGTGGTTTCAAAGCGGGACTGGCCGCGCCCGCCGTCCTGTTTGCCGTCAGATCAGTTGACCGCACCGCCCGA
The DNA here is from genome assembly GCF_056540025.1 of Ruegeria sp. AP12. Taxonomy (NCBI): domain Bacteria; kingdom Pseudomonadati; phylum Pseudomonadota; class Alphaproteobacteria; order Rhodobacterales; family Roseobacteraceae; genus Ruegeria; species Ruegeria sp. AP12. The sequence goes on along the minus strand of NZ_JBQFVZ010000001.1, from coordinate 1,247,322 downwards.
GGGCGCGCGCGTGGCCGTGGCCGGGTTGGTGATCCTGCGGCAGAGGCCGGGGACCGCCAAGGGGGTGATCTTCGTCACGCTCGAAGACGAGACGGGTATCGTGAACGTGGTGGTCTGGCGCAAGATTTACGAGCAGTTCCGCCGCGCGGTGATATCGGGTCGGTTGCTGCGGGTTACGGGGCGGATGCAGCGGGCGCATTCGGTGACCCATGTGATCGCGGAAGAGATCGAGGATATTTCAGACATGCTGGATGTGCTGGTGCGGGGCGAGGGGCAATAAAGCAATCTGCGTATAGTGCGACCTCTGGACAGCCCGAATTTCCGGTCATAGCTCGGGTAGGTACCGAAACGGGAAGAGGGCGCTATGGCACACGGGCATTTTCTATGGACCGACCTGTCCACCTACGACATGCAGGCGGCCAGAGCCGATTACAGCGACGTCTTCAACTGGTCTTTCGGCGGCGATGGCGCCTACGACTTTGCCAGCATCAGCGGGCAGCAGGTCGCGGCCATCTTCCCGATGCCCGAGCGGTTGGCGCAGATGAACATGCCGTCTTTCTGGATGTCCTATATCCATGTCGATGATCTGGATGCGAAGGTCGAACAGGCACGCCGGCACGAAGGGGTCATCATCGAAGTGGAACCCCAGCCGTTCAGCGATGAGGCGCGCATTGCTCTGGTCCGGGATCCATCAGGCGCGGGTTTCACAATGTATGAGGGGCCGGATATCACCTCTGCGACGTCGGGGCCCGGCGCAGTTGTGGCCCGATTTCATCATGTCCCGGACATCGCCCTGATCGAACCGTTTTACGCGGATCTCTTCAACTGGCGCTTTGAGAAAAGCGTAGCAACCCCATGGCCCCGATACGATATTCGCTACCCCGACGGTACGGTGGTCGCGCAGGTCGAAGAGGTGCCCGAGGCCATCCGGGGAAAGTTCCGCTATTGGATGCCCTGTTTCGGTGTGAGATCGGCGGCCGACACCGTTCAGCACATCGAGGCGCGGGGCGGGTGCCATCACAATGACTTGCCGGACGAGCGTATATTGGTCTCGGACCGGCAAGGTGCCCATTTCATGATCCAGCCCGCGTTTGGTGCCTCGGCTGCAGCCGACGATAGCCAGACCTCTGACGGGACGCGCAAGACCTACGGGTTGGCGTGGAAATCGCTGATCGCGGTGACATGCGTTTGGCTTGCCGTGTTCTTGGATCTGCAGGTTTTCTGGGGTGTCCTGTTTCTGATCTGGACCTGGCTTGCCCTCAGAACCGGGCGGGCCGATTTTGTTGAGCCAATCGACCGCGCAACACGGCCCGGGGTGTTCTGGTTGATCACCGGGACGTGGATGGTTCTCAGCTTATGGGTGATATTGGCTGCGGTCGCGGGCGTTATTTGATCCTTTGGTCAAGACGGAAGGTTAAAACGGCTCACCGCTTGAACAAAACCCCCTGCGATTGCTTGTCCCGATGATCTCCGCGCAATTCCGCGTGTAGCGCACGACCGGCCTGAACGCCGGGGCGGGCGCTGACCGTTTCAAGCCAGCGTGCAAAATGGGGTTTGTCGTCCAGCACTTGTTGCTGCCCTTCCCACAGGCTCGCCCAGCCCCAGATCGACATGTCCGCAATCGAGTAGAAATCGCCTGCGACAAACTCATTCTCGGCCAGTCGGCGGTCGAGAACGCCGTAGAGACGGCCAACCTCGGCGCGGTAGCGGTCTTTGGGGTAGGGCAGATCCTGTGGCGGGTCCAGTTGCGGGGCGTATTTCAGAAAGTGGTGGGCTTGCCCCGCCATGGGTCCGACGCCGCCCATCTGCCACATCAGCCATTCCTCGACCGCGATCCGGTCACGCTCGGTTTCGCCGTAAAAACGCCCGGTCTTGCGGGCCAGATACATCAGGATCGCGCCGCTTTCGAACACGGAAACGGGCGCGCCGCCGGGGCCGTCGGGATCGACAATCGCAGGCATGCGGTTGTTGGGTGCGATCTTCAGAAACGCGGGGTCGAACTGGTCGCCTTTGCCGATGTTGATCAGGTGAGTCGTATAGGGCAGTCCCATCTCTTCCAGCGCGATGGACACTTTCCAGCCATTCGGCGTGGGCCAGAAATACAGATCGATCATGATGTCTCCTCAGGTAGAGGAAATCATGAGGTTTTCTGCGCAAACGGCAAGAGGGCTTGCGGGCGAGGCACCGCAAAAAGCCGTGACCAGCGGCGGCTCGGCTGGTCGGGCACACCGCGCCGCAATGCGGTCAGGCTCAGGCGCTTGGGGTCGCGCAGCAAAGCGTTGTAGGTGCGCAGAACGCCGGGTCGGGTATAGCTGGACCAGTGACAGATGCGCCGCTGCGGTGCCGCGAGGGGGAAGGCCAGAGTGGATAAGTGATCCACGGTTGCCGGGCAGTCGATCTGTAGCGTGACGGCATTGGGTGCGCTCAGACCGGCCCCGATGCTGCGATCACCCGGTGCAGGCGGTTGGATCAGCGTTTCGTAGAGGAAGTCGAAGAGGTCGTTTTCGCGACTGGTGATGTTGATGAATTCCGCCCGACGACCTGCGACAGTCTGCAAGGCTTCAACGGCGCGCGATTGGTAGACGGCCCCGGTCAGCGAGACAATTCGGTTCAGCGCCCCCGGCTGAATGTGATGCAGCGCTTCCAGCGCCAGTTCTGTGCCCATCGAGTGTCCGATGAAGTGGATGGGGCGGTCGGGGTTCAGCCTGTGCATCTGTTGAATGACATTGGCCAGAACGCGCCCGGCTTCGACCGCGCGTCGCCGCGCTGTCCACAGCGGGCCGCGCGCGTCCCAGCCGAAGGCGATGGCCAGCCCTTCATCCCGGAACCCTGCGCCAAAGCCCAGATGTTGCGGCCAGCTGGGGCTGTACCACGGCATTGCTTTGGGGCGCAGCGACAGCATGTGAAGGTGCGGGCAGGCGTTCGGGTCATCGGGCCGGTATTTGTAGCCATGGGTCATGATGATGACCGGGCCGCCGGTGTGACGCGTTTGGCGCAAGACCGCAGTTATGGGTCGGGGGCTGCCGTGCAACCGGGCGTTTCCGTCGACAGCATTGATCCTGATTACTGGCATTGGCTCTGCCTCATACAAGATGTTGTGGTGCTGCTTTGTCATGACGCTATGACGCTTCGATGAATGAACGATTACAGAACCGTGACGTTGCCCCGGTCGGGGTTGACGAATTCGCGACTGCGGCGTAAGGGCAACAGCATCACGTGGCGATTTGTTACCGGATTGCGGGCCACGCTAAACAACACCGCTAAAAGGTCAGGATGAAAGGCCCCTTTCGCTTGACCGCGTCAGGGGTTTTTTTGATGCGCCTTGGGGATCAAGGCCGAAAGGAATGACATGAGCGAGAGCTGGAACAAACGCACCCAAGCCGTCCATGGCGGCATCCGTCGCAGTCAGTATAATGAGGTCAGCGAGGCGATTTTTCTGACCCAGGGCTTCGTCTATGACACCGCCGAACAGGCCGAGGGCCGGTTCCTGGAATGTGGCCCGGACGAGTTCATCTATGCGCGTTACGGCAACCCGACCGTCTCGATCTTTGAGCAGCGCATTGCGGCGCTGGAAGGGGCCGAGGACGCGTTTGCCACCGCCTCGGGTATGGCGGCGGTCAATGGCGCGCTGACCTCGATGCTGAAAGCCGGTGATCATATCGTTTCGGCCAAGGCGTTGTTCGGATCCTGTTTGTACATCGTCGAAAACATCCTAACGCGTTTTGGCGTCGAGGTGAGCTTTGTGGACGGCACCGATCTGGACCAGTGGAAGGCCGCAATCCGGCCCGAAACCAAGGCCGTGTTCTTCGAGTCCATGTCGAACCCGACGCTGGAAGTGATCGATATCGAGGTCGTGGCCCAACTGGCCCATGCGGTGGGTGCTCTGGTTGTGGTGGACAACGTGTTCTCGACCCCGGTGTTCTCGCGCGCGATCGAACAGGGCGCGGATGTCGTGATCTATTCGGCCACCAAACATATCGACGGGCAGGGGCGCGCGCTGGGCGGTGTCATTCTTGGCACGAAGGACTTCATTCGCGGCACGGTCGAGCCGTATATGAAGCACACCGGCGGTGCGCTGAGCCCGTTCAGCGCCTGGATCATGCTGAAAGGTCTGGAAACCATGGCGCTGCGGGTCAACGCGCAGGCCGCGTCCGCGCAGCAAATTGCCGAGGCACTGGAAGGGCACCCGGCCTTGGACCGGACCCTGTATCCCGGCCTGAAGACGCACGCACAGAACGATCTGGTACAGCGGCAGTTGGGTGGCAAAGGCGGCACCGTCCTGTCGCTGGACATCAAGGGCGGCAAGGATGCTGCGTTTGCGTTCCTGAATGCGATGACGATCCCTGTGATTTCGAACAATCTGGGCGACGCCAAGTCGATCGCGACCCATCCGGCCACAACAACGCATCAACGTCTGAGCGATGAACAGAAGGATGAGTTGGGCATCACACCCGGTCTGATCCGTCTGTCGGTTGGGCTTGAGGATGCAGGCGATCTTCTGGCCGATATTCAGAACGCGCTGAAAGCCTCGCAAGGTTAACAAGGCGCTGCCGGGGGCCTGTCAGCCCCCGGATTTACTCTGCTGAATGGTTGTCAGCTACATTCGCGGGCGGTTTCTGACTGAAAATGCCGCAAATGCGTCACTCATTTCGATCCGGACTGCTATTGCACGCGTAGTAGGTTTATCTGGCAAATAACTTGCCGTGGTATATATCAATGACGACCAATCGAGGAACCTCAGTCCATGAATGTTCACCCGCGCGACATTGACACCCCGGATCGTGATGAAGCTGCTGCTGCCCTGAAGGTGCTGCGGAAATGGGCCGAGACTGCGTCGTCGCTGGAAATCTCGCAGCTTGATCCGGCGGTTGCGCGTCTATTGCCGGGGACGGGCGCGGTGAATTATCCGACCCTTGCGCGGGATTATCCCGATGGGTTTGCCGTGGACGCCGCCTATCGTGCATCGCTGCCCGATCTGCAAAACGGCCCGTCCAGTCTGATCCGTGGCGCAAAGCAACAGATTCAGCATGTGGGGATTTCCAATTTCCGCCTGCCGATCCGGTTCCACCGCAAGGACGGAGATGTCCTGACGCTGGAAACCTCGATCACCGGCACGGTCAGCCTTGAGGCCGAGAAAAAGGGCATCAACATGTCCCGGATCATGCGGTCTTTCTACAAACATGCCGAGCGGACGTTCAGTTTCGAAGTGATGGAATCGGCGCTGAGCGATTATCTGACCGATCTGGACAGCTTTGACGCGCGTATCCAGATGCGGTTTTCCTATCCGATCAAGGTGAAAAGCCTGCGGTCGGGGCTGGAAGGGTACCAGTATTACGACATTGCGCTGGAACTGGTGGAACAGAACGGCGTGCGCCAGAAGATCATGCATCTGGACTATGTCTATTCGTCCACGTGCCCCTGTTCGCTGGAGCTGAGTGAACATGCAAGGTCTCAGCGCGGGCAGCTTGCAACGCCACACTCGCAACGCTCGGTCGCCCGGATTTCGGTTGTCGTGGATCGTGACGCGGATTGCCTGTGGTTCGAAGACTTGATCGAGTTGTGCCGCCGCGCGGTTCCGACCGAAACACAGGTCATGGTCAAGCGTGAGGACGAACAGGCGTTTGCCGAACTGAACGCCGCCAACCCGATTTTCGTCGAGGATGCGGCGCGTCTGTTCTGCGCCGAGCTGCTGGCAGATCACCACGTCGGCGATTTCCGCGTGATTGCCAGCCACCAGGAAAGCCTTCATAGCCACGATGCGGTATCGGTTCTGACCGAAGGGCCGACATTCGAATCGGCCAGCCTTGATCCCAGATTGTTTGCGACTCTGTTCCACGTGGGATGAACCGCGGCCGGTAAGTGGCTGAAAATTCATCTCATAGTGCGACTACCAGCGTTTTTTCGCCGCAACGCAGCAGAAATGCTGCAATTGCGCAATGATTTGAGGTATGGATGGTCCTGAATGCAGCTGCGGCACGCCTGCGTTCTGTGCGCGTGCCGCCCCGGAGGGACACCGAGACGTGCCACGCCTTGGACTGCAATACCCAACCTGCCGCCCGAGCGATCGGAGCGGGGCGGGTCTTACACTCTCACAGACCTGGCTGCATCGCTTTTACAGGAGAGACATGTAATGAATCCGATTACCCAACCGCTGGAACTTCAGGCAGCGGCGTTTCGCGTGGCAGGTTACGCCATGGTGAGCCAAATCCAGATCATGCAGATCATGGCGCGTTCGGCGTTGGAACTGCCCATGGCCCCGGTCCACGCGTTGCACAATACGGCATCCAAACCCGCTCCGGCAGAGGCCAAGCCCGTTGCGACCAAGCCGGTTACCAAGCGTGCAGCGGCGACCCCGGTCAAGAAACCTGCGGCGGCCAAGCCCAAATCGGCACCTGCGGCCAAGTTTACCGCCAAACCACGCGCTGTGGCCAAGCCGGCTGTGAAGCCCGAGGCTGAGGCGAAAGCGCCCGGCAAAGCCGCAGCGCCCGCGCCAAAACCTGCGGCACCTCTTGCAAAGACCACCGAGGCAAAGCCGGCTCCCGCACAGCAAGCTGCAGCGAAACCTACGCCGGAAAAAACGGTGGTGGCCAAAACTGCGCCCAAGACTCCGGCTGCCAAACCCGCCCCACGCAAAGCAGCGGTCGCAAAAACCGCGCCCAAGGTCAAAACTGCCCAAGCGCCGAAACCTGCGGCCAAGCCTGTTCAGGCGGCTCCGGCAAAAGCGCCCGAGACGGCAAAACCTGCCGCGTCCGAGGCGCCTAAGCCGCAGGCGCGCCGCACCCGTGCGCCTTCAAAACCACCGGTGATGCCGCAACCTGTTGCAAAATCCGACGAGTAATCGCGGATCATCGGCTTGACACGGTCGGGCAGGCGCGCCAACGCTGCGCCTCATGATGGACATTCGCCCGGTCGGATATGTGATTGGCTTGCTGGTCGCCATTCTAGGGGCGACCATGCTGTTTCCTATGCTCGCGGACCTGATCGAAGGGCGCGGCGAATGGTATGTGTTCCTGGAAAGCGCGATCATCACCATGCTGACCGGGTCGGTTCTGGCCATGAGCTGCTCGAACGGTGTGGGCGAAGGGCTGACCATCCGGCAGACCTTTGTGCTGACAACCGGCGTCTGGGTCGCGCTGCCGGTCTTTGGCGCGATCCCGTTTCTGTTCGGTGAAACGGAACTGCGCTTTGTCGACGCGTATTTCGAGGCGATGTCCGGCCTGACGACCACAGGCTCGACCGTAATATCCGGGCTGGATGATCTGCCACAGGGCCTTTTGTTGTGGCGCGGCATCCTGCAATGGTTGGGCGGCATCGGCATCATCGTTGTCGCCATGGTGTTCCTGCCCGAGCTGCGCGTGGGTGGGATGCAGATCTTCCGCTCGGAAGGGTTTGAAACCATGGGAAAAATCCTGCCGCGCGCGCAAGAGATTGCGGGCCAGATTTCCCTGATCTACGTGTTTCTGACACTGGCGTGCGGACTGGTGTACGCCAGCTTCGGGATGAGCTTCTTTGACGCCACAGTTCATTCCATGACCACCATCGCAACGGGTGGCTTTTCGAACTACGATTCCTCGTTCGCGACCTTCACCGGTCCGGCGGAATATGCGGCCTCGGTGTTCATGATCCTCGCCGCGCTGCCGTTTGTCCGCTATGTGCAATTGGCCAACGGCAAGACCAACTCACTTTGGCAGGACAGTCAGATCAAGGCGTTTCTGGCGACGATCTTCGTTCTGGTCGTTGTCATGGCCGTCTTCCTGATGTCCGTCTTTCCGCACCACTGGGAGCGCGCCTTCCGCGAGTCGCTGTTCAACATCACCTCGATCATCTCGGGCACCGGCTATGCCAGCGTCAACTACATGACCTGGGGCAGTTTCCCGGTGATGCTGTTTTTCCTGATCGGCCTGATCGGCGGCTGCGCGGGCTCGACCGCCTGTTCGATCAAGGTGTTCCGGTACCAGTTGCTGTTTGCATCGATCAAAACTCAGATCCGGCGCATCCGGTCCCCGCATGGGGTGTTCATGCCGCTTTACGACGGACGCCCTGTCAGCCGCGATGTCCTGACTTCGGTCATGAGTTTCTTCATGTTCTTCGTGTTGTCCATGGGCGTCCTGTCCTGGGCGCTGGCCCTGACCGGTTTGGATTTCATAACATCGGTCTCGGGGGCGGCGACAGCACTGGCCAACGTGGGGCCGGGGCTGGGCGATCAGATCGGTCCGGCGGGTAATTTTGCCGGGCTGAACGACTCGGCGAAATGGCTGCTGACCATCGGCATGCTGGTCGGACGGCTTGAGTTGCTGGCCGTTTACGCAATCTTCACCGTTCAATTTTGGAGAAGCTGATGAAAAGAGCTCTTGGCGCGCAGATCTCGCATATGCTCAGGGATCGTGGCGTTGACGTGATCTTTGGTATTCCCGGAGTTCACAATCAGGAAATGTACCGCGGCATCGAAGAGGCCGGGATCAACCATGTTCTGGCCCGGCACGAGCAGGGGGCAGGCTTCATGGCCGACGGATATGCGCGCGCGACGGGCAAGCCGGGCGTGGCTTATGTGATCACCGGGCCGGGTCTGTGCAATACCATGACGCCTATGGGGCAGGCCTATAGCGACTCGGTGCCCATGCTGGTTCTGTCCTCTTGTCTGGGCGAGACACACGCGCAGCGGGGGCAACTGCATCAAATGAAGGATCAGCAAGGGGCGGCGGGTACAGTCGCCGATTGGTCCGCACAGGCGAACACCGCACAGGCCGCCTATGGCCTGATCGAACGCGCATTTGAAGAATTCGAGCTGTCGCGGCCCCGCCCCAAGCACGTTCAGGTGCCGATCGCACAGCTTGAGGCGGATGCCGATCCGGCTCCGTTTCCGAATCAACCCGCGCTGCGGACCAAGGCTTTGCCGCCAGATGTGGCACCGGTTGTGTCCTTGCTGAACATCGCGAAACGTCCCTTGTTCATTCTGGGTGGCGGATGCCGGTCGAATGACTGGCGGCAGATTTTGACGCAGGTGGGTGCGGCTTGTTTCACCACCTATGCCGGACGTGGCATGGTTGGCGCGAACTATCCTCTGGACTTCGGCTCGATGTTGCCGCGTCCCGGCAGCGCCGAGGTGATCGCCTCGGCCGATTTGGTGATCGCGGTGGGGGCTGAACTGGGTGAGGTTGATCTTTGGCGGAAAGAGCTGGGGCACTCGGCCACTTTGATCCGCGTCGATCTGGACCCCGAGGTGCTGTCAGACCATCACCGCGCTGCAATCAAGATTCAGGCGGATAGCACAAGCTTTGCCCGCGCCCTTTGGGTCGCCACCGAAGACGCGAATCCGGCCACCGGCTGGACGCAGGAAGAGGTGGCCGAGGCGCGCGCGCGTTGGCGGGCCGAGGTTGATGCCGAACGTCCGGGCATCGTACCGATCCTTGACGCTCTGCGCGCCACGATGCCCGCCGACACGATGATCTATTCCGATATGACCCAGTTTGCCTATGTCGCGAAAGAGGTCTGGGATATGGCCTGTCCCCATCACTGGCACCACCCAACCGGCTTTGGCACCTTGGGCTATGGCCTGCCAGCGGGGGTTGGCGGGGCTGTGGCGCGGCGAGGCAAACCAACCGCTGTGATCGCCGGGGATTACGGGTTTCACTATACGATGCAGGAACTGGGCATTGCGGTCGAACTGGGCCTGTCGCTGCCGATCATCCTATGGGACAACGGCAAACTGAAAGAGATCGAGGACAGCATGGTCCGCAGCCAGATCGCACCAAATGCGGTCGTGGCGCGCAATCCCGATTTCTGCAAACTGGCCGAGGCGTTTGGGGCACGGTCCGCCGCGCCCGACACTCTGGTCGCACTGCAAGAGGCGGTGAAGGCCGCGTTTGCTGCGCCGGTTCCAACGCTGATCCACGTCACGCCGGATATCCTGAAATAAGAAAACGCCGCAGAATTCTGCGGCGTTTCTTTTTCTGCGGATAGGGCTGGGATCAGTCCCAGCAATGAACCAGAACAGTCATTCCCGTTGCGCGGCGGTTCAATTCGTTCGGCGAGATTTGCGTTGCCTCTTCAGGGCCGGACTGACCGGAAACGCCTGCCTGTGTCAGAACGTCCGTCAAACGATCCGCAGTCGCCGCAAGGCTGACCGAGGCGGGCAGGGTGCGTCCTTCGGTGGGTGTCGGCAGCAACATGCCCACCACATTGCCGCTGTCGTTGAACACGGGGCCTCCGGCATCGCCGGGTTGGGCGTTCAGGGCCAGACGTTTGACCCCTTCTTCACCGTTCAGACCACGAACATCCGCAATTTGCCCATAGGTCAGGGTCGGGGCGCCCAGTGCGCCCTGATAGGAATACCCGGACACCGCCACTTCGGACTGAATGCGCGGGGTGCCTGCGCTGAAAGCGGCAACGCTCATCGGGGCCAGGCTTTGGTTGGGGCGCAAGACGGAAACACCCAGATCGGTATCGGTCCAGGCGACCTGAACCTCCTGATCGCCATCCAGTGTGATCCGGGTGCAATTGTCCGCCGCCTCGGACACGGTCAGTACCGCGCCGCTTGTATCGGCAAAAAAGCCCGAGCGGGACAGGCGCGGTTTGCGCACTTGCAGGCCCGAAACCAGATCGATCCGCTGATCCAAATTGGCCCCGGCGGTTGCGTCCAGAACTGCGTCGGTGGTCGCAAAGCTGGACGCCATGGCCGCCAGAACGCGCAGGCGGCGCGCCTCATCGCCTTCGGGCCAGACCAGCGTGAATCCTTTGATCCGCCCGTCTTCCAGCTTGGCTTGCGTGAACGAAACAACGCCATTGCCGCGCCCTTCCAGCGAGAATCGGTCGCCGCGCAGCTCGCGCGGGCCATCCAGCGGTACGATTTCCAGCGATTGCATCACCTCATACAACGCGCGCAGCGTGGATCTGTCGCCTTCCTGAGAAATCAGCAGCGCCTTGGCTCCGATATCCGAACCAGACTTGAAATGGGCAAAGGGGGCTTCGTAGCGATCAAACGCCAATGCCTGCAAAGGCATGTCCATCGCAATACCGGCCTTATCGTCCACGTATTGCGCCATGCCAACGCTGATCAGCGGCGCGTTATAGTCATCAATCAGCGCCTTACGCTGCAAGGTGGTCAGAACGCCGGTCGGCTCATAGCCGTTAAAGCGCTGCCAGTCGCCCATCGACCGGCGCGTGCCTTGCCCGAATGCTCCGTCGATGGTCGAGTTATAGAACCCTGCGGCCTGTAGCGCGGTTTGCAGGTCCTTCCGTTCCTGCGCGCTCAGCAGTCGTTCGGATTGCAGCGCCTGCGCGCGGGTTTCGTCGGACGCTTGCGGTGTCACCTCGGACAGGTTTTGTTCCGGCTGCGGTTCGGGCTCTACCGGTGGTGTGGCGATTCCACGGTCCAGCAGGTTGGCGCCGACCGGCCAGAACTGCTGACCAAAGGCGCTGGAGAATGCGATGAAGCTGTCGCGGGGGATTTCCCCTTCGGCGCGGTAGACGCGCAGAACCTGTTCGGCATCGCTGCGGGCGTAAGGCCCAATGACGATGGCGTACCAGCCGCTGTTCAGACGAAACCCGTTCACATCGGGCAGGGCGCTGGCGTAAACCTGCGCGCGCTCCTGCGCCTCGCGCAAGGAAGGCTGAGCCTCGACCTGTACCCAAACGCCCTGGTCTTGCTGAGCGGATGCGGCGTGCAGGCCGAATAGAAGAAACAAAAGAAATGCCGTTAAAACTCGTGTCATTGTCTGCCCGTTTATGCAGTGTTGGTGCTTTGCCGCAGAATACGCGATTTCATTCTTCAAATGCCATGGCGGGAATACTGGGAATTTAGTGTGTGGCCGTGCAGATACAGCATAGGGCCATTGGCCCGTTGACGCCCCTTGGCCCCTTGCATAGGAAGGGCAAAACCGACCGGAACAGGGCGCAAGCGACGCCCAAAGGGAATGTCATGACCGAACCGTCCAGCGCACCGCGTTCTTTTCAGGAAATTATCCTGCGGCTTCAGACCTATTGGGCGTCCAAGGGCTGTGCGATCCTGCAACCCTATGACATGGAGGTCGGGGCAGGGACCTTCCACCCGGCGACCACGTTGCGCGCGCTGGGATCCAAGGCCTGGGCCGCGGCCTATGTGCAACCCTCGCGCCGCCCGACCGACGGGCGGTATGGTGAGAATCCCAACCGGTTGCAGCATTACTACCAGTATCAGGTGCTGATCAAACCCAGCCCGCCGGATCTGCAAGAGCTGTATCTGGGCTCGCTGCAGGCCATCGGCATCGATATGGACCTGCACGACATCCGGTTCGTCGAGGATGACTGGGAAAGCCCCACCCTGGGCGCCTGGGGGCTGGGATGGGAGGTTTGGTGCGACGGGATGGAGGTCAGCCAGTTCACCTATTTCCAACAGGTCGGCGGCCATGACTGCGCCCCGGTCTCGGGTGAACTGACCTATGGGCTGGAACGTCTGGCGATGTATGTGCTGGGCATCGATCACGTGATGGACATGCCGTTCAACGACCCGCAATCCCCCAGCCCGCTGACCTATGGCGACATCTTCAAGCAGACAGAAGAGGAATACGCCCGCTGGAACTTTGACGTGGCCAATACCGAAGTGCTGCTGCGCCATTTCGAAGAGGCCGAGGCCGAATGCGCCGCTATTCTGGCGCAGGAACATGACGACCCGAAAACCGGCAAGCGCATCATCATGGCGCATCCGGCTTACGATCAGTGCATCAAGGCGTCGCACATCTTCAACCTGCTGGACGCGCGCGGCGTAATCTCGGTGACCGAACGGCAGGCCTATATCGGGCGCGTGCGGGCGCTGGCCAAACAATGCGCGGATGCCTTTGTTCAGACCGAGGCCGCAGGGCACGCGGCCTGATGCGTCCAACGGGAAACACGACCTCAAGGGTCACAGGGATTTGGTGACCTTGGACTGAGAGTTGGACAGCGGGCGACGGGCGGACTGTACTGTCCTGCAGCACGCGCTACCTCTGAAATACCTGAGAAAGACTGCGAACGAGGGACCTTCAAAACATGACTGGCAAATTGCTCGCCATCCTTCTTCTGGTGTCCGCCGCGCTTGCGGGCGGCGGGATGTATTATTTGCAGGTCTATGGGTTCTATTACGATGTCACGCCATCGCCGGGTGAGGACGTGGTGCTGCTGGTCGACGGGGCCGATGCACCGATTGCGATCGAATATTCGGGTTTTCAGGCGATCGACGCCGACAGTTCTCCGATCCGGTTTCGGGCCTGTTTCGACACCGATCTGACGCTGGATGAGTTGCAATCGACGTACCAGTTGGCGGACGAGGCGACCCCCCTGACCGCGCCGGGCTGGTTTGATTGTTACGATGCGGTCGCTCTGGCAGATGCGCTGAAATCCGGTCGGGCGCAGGCATTCATCGGGCAGAAGAATATCCACTATGGCGTGGATCGGATCGTGGCTGTCACACAGGATGGCAAAGGTTACATCTGGCACGCGCTGAACAATTGTGGCGAAAAGGCCTATGACGGCACCGTTGTAGGCGAAGAATGCCCGCCCCGGCCTGAAAGTTAAAACGCCATGGACGCGCAGACCTTGCAGATCCCGGATTTTCTAACGGCGACGCTGGGCTTCGCGGTCTACCTGATCGGGGCCGAGGTCAACGCTCGGGTCGCGGCGCTGCGCCAGTTCAACATCCCCGAGCCGGTGACCGGAGGTCTGTTGGCGTCTCTTGTCGTGCTGGGGCTGTATCTTCTGTTTGATCTGGAACTCAGCTTCGGCCTCGCGGCCCGTGATTTCCTGTTGGTTGTGTTCTTTGCAGGGATCGGCCTGAATGCGCGGCTGTCTGATTTGATTGCAGGCGGCAAGCCGCTGTTTTTGCTGCTTATCCTGACGCTTGCAACTATCGTCTTCCAGAACGTGATTGGTGCTGCCGGGGCGGTGACTTTCGGCTATCCCGCGCAGGCCGGGGTGCTGTTTGGCTCAGCCTCCCTGATCGGTGGGCACGGAACGGCGATTGCCTGGGCCCCGGATGTGGCCGAAGTGACTGGCCTGGACGGTGCGACCGAGCTGGGTGTCGCGGTGGCGACCCTTGGCCTTGTTCTTGCCGCGCTTGTCGGCGGGCCGATTGCGCGGGTTCTGGTTGAGGGCCGGAACCTGCAACCGGCGCGCCCGGATGAGGAACACACTATCGGCCTTCCCGATGATGCGGACGAGCGCAATTCCAAGATCGATCACCTGACGATCATGCGCGTCCTTCTGCACCTCAACCTCGCGATCATCTTCGGATATGTGCTGAGCGAGGCGATCACGGCCGCCGGGCTGAAACTACCGCTGTTTGTTCCGTGCCTGATCATGGGAATCGTAATCGCCAACCTACGCGACTGGATTGCCCCGAATGCACCGCAAGTGTCGCGCACTCCTTCGCTGGCGCTGATCTCGGAATTCTCGCTGGGCGCGTTTCTGGCCATGTCGCTGATGAGCCTGCAGCTTTGGACAATCGCGGAACTGGGGCTGGCCATCGTCGTCATCATGACGGCGCAAACCCTGTTTGCCGTCGTCTTTGTGATCTGGGTTCTGTTCCCGGTCATGGGCTCGAACTACCGCGCCGCCGTGCTTGCAGCAGGGTTCGGGGGCTTCGCCCTCGGCGCAACCCCCACCGCGATTGCCAATATGACCGCCGTAACCAAGCGATATGGCCCGTCGCCTATTGCCTTTATCGTGCTGCCCCTTGTATCCGCATTCTTTGTGGATATCGCCAATGCCATCGTCATCCAGACGATCGTTTCATTCTAAGGACCGAAAATGCCCGACCTGCTGATCGAACTGTTTTCCGAGGAGATCCCCGCGCGTATGCAGACCCGCGCCGGTGAGGACCTGAAAAAGCGGATCACCGATGGTCTGGTCGAGGCCGGTCTGACCTATGCCGGGGCCGCCGCCCTGACCACGCCCCGCCGCCTGACGCTGGCGGTCGAAGGGCTGCTGGCGGAAAGCCCTACGCTCCGCGAAGAACGCAAAGGCCCCAAGGTCGGCGCGCCGGACAAAGCGATCGAGGGCTTCCTGCGTGGCGCGGGCCTGACCCGCGACCAGCTTGAGGAGCGTGATACGCCCAAAGGCGCGGTGTACTTTGCGACTATCGAAAAAGCCGGGCGTCCGGCGGCCGAAATCGTGGCCGAAGTGCTTGAGGCGACCATCCGCAACTTCCCCTGGCCCAAGTCGATGCGCTGGGGCAGTGGTCCAATGCGCTGGGTGCGCCCACTGCATTCGATCCTATGCATCTTAAATGATGAGACCGGCTCGCAGGTCGTGCCGTTGGAGATCGAGGGAATCAAAGCCGGTGACACCACGGCTGGCCACCGCTTCATGGCGCCGAACCAGTTCTCGGTTAACTCCTTTGAGGATTACGCCGCCCAACTGAAACGCGCTTTCGTTGTTCTGTCGCCCAGCGAGCGCGCCGAGCATATCTGGAACGACGCCCAGAACATGGCCTTTGCCGCCGGTCTGGAAGTGGTCGAGGACAAGGGCCTGCTGGCCGAGGTGGCCGGTTTGGTCGAATGGCCCGTGGTGCTGATGGGGCAGATCGATGAGGAATTCCTCGAATTGCCGCCCGAGGTGCTGCAGACCTCGATGAAGGAACACCAGAAGTTCTTTTCGGTGAAGAACCCCAAAACGGGTCGGATCGAGCGCTTCATCACCGTCGCCAACCGCGAAACCGCCGACAATGGCGCGACGATTTTGGCCGGGAACCAGAAGGTGCTCTCGGCTCGTCTGGCCGATGCGAAATTCTTCTGGGAGAATGACCTGCGCGTTGCCAAATCGGACATCGCCCAATGGACCCGCGCGTTGGAGAACGTGACCTTCCACAACAAGCTGGGCACACAGGCCGAGCGCATCAACCGCATCACCGCGCTGGCCCGCGAACTAGCCCCGGTGACCGGCGCGAATGCCGATCAGGCCGAGAAAGCCGCGCGTCTGGCCAAGGCCGATCTAAGTTCCGAGATGGTCTATGAATTCCCCGAACTTCAGGGGCTTATGGGGCGGTATTACATCGAAGCCGCAGGCGAAGACGCCGCAGTGGCCGCCGTGGCGCAGGAGCATTACTCGCCGCTGGGTCCTTCGGATGACGTACCGACCGCGCCGCTCTCAGTCACCGTGGCGCTAGCCGACAAGCTGGATACGCTGGCTGGGTTCTGGGCGATTGATGAGAAGCCAACCGGGTCGAAAGACCCATTTGCACTGCGGCGCGCGGCGCTGGGGGTAATTCGGTTGGTATTGGAGAAGGATGTAAGAGCAAGGCTATCCAACAGGCTGCTTACTAGGCAAGTATTTGAACATCTAGCTGGAATAGAAAACCTTCGCGCCCTTTCAGCTGAGATTTCTAAGACGTCAGAGCACATTAAAGCACCTAGTATTGAAGGCAGTCTTTCCGACTTAGACGTGGCACGTGGAGTTGTTGAATGGCTGCAAGAACAAGAAGCTAAGTCTGAGACATTTGAAGCAAAGAGAATAGAATTTGAGCATGCGCTTCAAAGGTCGCAAGAAATCACAATGGACCTCCTCTCCTTCTTCCACGACCGCCTCAAAGTCTTCCTCCGCGACGAAGGCATCCGTCACGACATCATCGACGCCTGTATCGCGATGGAGGGCAATGACGACCTCAACCTGCTGGTCAAACGTGCCCGCGCACTGAACGCGGTGATTGCGACCGAAGATGGGGAGAACCTCGTGCAGGGCTTCAAACGTGCCAACAACATCCTGACGCAGGCCGAGGAGAAGGACGGGGTCGAATACTCCTACGGTGCGGATGTGAAATTTGCTGAAACGGACAGCGAAAAGGCGCTGTTTGCCGCGCTGGATCAGGCGCAGGCGCAGATTGATCCGGCGCTGAAGGCCGAGGATTTCCCGACCGCCATGGCCGCCATGGCCGCTTTGCGTGGCCCGGTGGATGCGTTCTTTGAGGATGTGCAGGTCAACACTGACAACGACATCCTGCGCCGCAACCGTCTGAACCTGCTGAGCCAGATCCGCACGATCTGTTCCAGCGTCGCCGATCTGACCAAGATCGAAGGCTAAGACACCGGGCGCGCGGCCTTGCGCGCCCATATCACCCTTGCGCAAGGGGTAAAGCTGCCTATGCTGCGGTGAAACCAAAAGGTGCCGCAGTGCAGAATAACCCGCATACCACGCTCATCACGCCCAAAGCGCCCATCGCTGCCAATACACATGGCGGCCGGGCGAAATGTCTGCAACGTCTGGTCCGGCTTGAGATGCCGGTGCCGCGCACGGTGGCGTTGTCTTTCGATGCAGTTCACCGCATTGCGGAAGGGCAGGTGCCGGATATCGCGGCCATTCTGGACCAGTTTGACGAAGACGCCCTGCTGTGCGTGCGGCCCAGTTCGGAAGATCCGGATTGGGGTGGTCCGGGGGCTATCCTGAATATTGGTATGAACGAAGCCCGATACGGCGATTTAGCGGAAAAGATGGGGTCCGAGGCCGCCGCAGCCTTGTCGCTGCGATTTGTGCAAAGCTATGCCATTCACGTGGCGCGTCTGGATGCCGACGTATTTGACGATATCGATACCGTCGGTATGGACGGATTGCGGGACAGTCTGCGCGCCTATGAAGATGAGACCGACGAGGCCTTTCCGCAGGATCGGGGCGAGCAGTTGGTGGGCGTCCTGCGCTCGATGGCGCGGGCATGGGACGGAACGTCGGCCCGGTTGCTGCGTCAGGCCAAAGGGGCCCCGGCAGATGCGGGGCTTGGGCTGGTCATTCAGGAAATGATCCCCGGCGTGGGGCAGGGTGAATGCGGCTCGGGCGTGTTGCAACTGGTTGATTCCAAAACCGGAATGCCCCAGATCACGGGGCGGTATCTGAGCCAGAGTCAGGGGCGCGATGCGCTGGGCGAAGGTGTCTCGGCGCTGTATCTTGAGAAGGACCCGCGGGGGCAGTCGCTGGAAGAGGTGGCGCCTAAGGCTTTTGCCGACCTGAAGGCACAGGCCGCATTGATGCGCGAGAAGCTGCGCGAGGAAATGCAGGTCGAGTTCGTGATTGAAAACGGCCACGTGCACATTCTGGACGGTGTGCGTGTGCAGCGGTCCGCGCGTGCGGCGATGCGGATTGCCGTTCGGTTGGCCGAAGACGGGATCATCCCGCAGCAAGAGGCGGTAATGCGGGTTGATCCCCACGCGCTGAACGAGCTGCTGCACCGTCAGGTCCATCCCGAGGCCGAGCGTGATGTGCTGACCACGGCGATTGGCGCAAGCCCCGGAGCCTCGACCGGTAAGATCGTGTTTACCGCCGCCGAAGCGCAGGCCAGCGCGGCGCGGGGCGAGGCCTGTGTTCTGGTCCGCCGCGAAACCTCGCCCGAGGATGTGCGCGGGATGCACGCCGCCGTGGCCGTGCTGACCGAGAAGGGCGGCATGACCAGCCATGCGGCGGTGATCGGGCGTGGTCTGGGCCTGCCCTGTATCGTCGGCGCGTCCGACATCCGCTTTCAGACCAAGAAGAAAATGCTGACCGCCCCGGATGGGCGCGTGTTCAAAACCGGGGACGTGCTGACCATTGACGGAAGCTCGGGGCAGGTTCTGGCCGGGCAACCCGCGATGCTGGAAGCCGCTTTGGACGATTGTTTTCAAACGCTTATGGGCTGGGCCGACGCCGAGCGCGATATCGAGATACGCGCCAACGCCGATACGCCAGCCGATGCACAAACCGCCCGGAACTTTCAGGCGCAGGGCATTGGTCTGTGCCGGACCGAGCATATGTTCTTTGATCCCGGCCGTCTGATCGTGATGCGCGAGATGATCTTTGCGCAAACATCGTCCGGGCGTGAGGCTGTGCTGGAACGTCTGTTGCCCATGCAGCGCGAGGATTTCGTGCAACTGTTCCGCATCATGGAAGGTCAACCGGTCTGCATCCGCCTGTTCGACCCACCTTTGCACGAATTCCTGCCGACCACCCGCAGTGGCCAGCGCGAACTGGCCGAGGCGCTGGATTTGCCGGTCTCGGATGTGGAACGCCGGGTTGCTGCGATGACCGAATATAACCCGATGCTGGGCCTGCGCGGTGTGCGTCTGGGTGTGACCGTGCCCGAAATCTATGACATGCAGGCCCGCGCGATCTTTGAGGCGACGTTGGAGGCCAGCAAAAACGGCGCCCCCGTGGTGCCCGAGGTGATGATCCCATTGGTGTCGGCCAAGCGCGAGGTCGAACTGGTGAAATCCCGCATCGACTCGGTCGCGGCAGCGGTTGCGGCAGAGCAGGGGCAGGAGTTTGAATACCGTCTGGGCGTCATGGTGGAAACGCCGCGCGCCTGCCTGCGGGCCGAGGAAATCGCCCCCAGCACCGCCTTTTTGAGCTTCGGCACCAATGACTTGACCCAAATGACCTATGGACTGTCGCGTGACGACGCAGGGCGTTTCATGTCGGCTTATGTCCGTCAGGGTGTGTTCACCGAAGATCCGTTTCACGTGCTGGACCCCGATGGCGTGGGTGAATTGCTGAAACTCGGGGCCGAACGGGGGCGTCTGGCAAAACCCGATGTGACGCTTTCGGTGTGCGGCGAGCATGGCGGAAATCCCGAATCAATCGCGATTTGTCGGGACCTCGGCTTTGACTATGTGTCCTGTTCCCCCTTCCGAGTACCGGTCGCTCGGCTGGCTGCCGCTCAACTGGCGATTTCGTCCAGACTTGGGGGTTGACAGCGCCATTTAACCCAAGGATTAGTGGGTTTCAGGTGAACTTGTGGCGGAAAAAATCTTCCCCACGAGCGATTTTCCACTTGCTTTTCCTTCAGTTCTGGACGTTTGCGCCGGACTGCGCTAAATGCCTCGTCGCGCCCGCCGGGGGAGGGTTAGGCGCGAGAAGTGCCTGTGCGAGGTTATCTGATGCTACGTTACATAATGGCTGTTGCCACATTGGCGGCAACCGTGCTGCCAAGTGCGTCCTTCGCCGAGAGGGAAGCAACCGATTCCGCCAAGGAAGAACTTGTCGCCCGCAACGAATTGCCGGCGCAAAGTTTCCGTGACTATTTCAAACTGTTCCAGCCTCGGAAGCCGGCTGCGCCGGTCGAAGTTTCCTACTCGAAGGCCTGGCTGGATCAGCAACCCAAAGCGACCGGGGACGAGAACTGGAAATGTCTGTCCGAGGCGCTGTACTTCGAAGCCCGCGGCGAAAGCGTGCGGGGACAGTTTGCCGTGGCTGAAGTGATCCTGAACCGGGTCAAAAGCAGCCGTTTCCCTGACAGCCTGTGCGGTGTGATCCGTCAGGGCACCGGGAAGAAATACCAGTGCCAGTTCACCTATACCTGCGATGGCCGCAAAGAGGTGATCCACGAAAAGAAAGCCTTTGAGCGTGTATCGAAAGTCGCGCGGGCCGCGATGGACGGGATTTCAAAGGAACTGACCGAAGGCGCGACCCATTATCACACGACGGCAGTGCGCCCATCCTGGTCACGCGTCTACAAGCAGACCGCGCGGATCGGCGTGCACATCTTCTACCGCCACAACTACCGGACGGCGAGCAACTGATTGACGCACCCGCGCTGGAAGCTTGATGGCGCGGGGCGAGTTGCAGTCTATATTGCGGGCCAGGAGGCCCGTAATGCCATTCAACAGAAGAAGATTTTTGCAAACCGCTGCGGCGGCTTCGCTTTTGCCGGCTGCGGTCAGGGCGAACGTCCCACATCTTGAGGCGCGTGTTACAAGTCAACAGCTTGCGCCTGACGGGTTTCCTGAAACCGAAGTCTGGAGCTATGGAGGCTCGGTTCCGGGCGAGACGCTCAGATACAATCGGGGAACGCGCGTCCAGCAACGCTTTGTGAACAGACTTCCGCAGCCGAGTTCGGTTCATTGGCACGGAATTCGAATAGACAACGCGATGGACGGTGTACCGGGTTTGACGCAAGACGTCGTCGAAGCTGACGGGGCTTTCAAGTATGAATTCGTCGTCCCCGATGCGGGCACATATTGGTACCACGCCCATAACCGGTCGATGGAGCAGGTTGCCCGCGGGCTATACGGTCCCTTGATCGTTGACGAGGCCGCACCGCCGGATGTCGATCAGGATCTGATCCTGATGCTGGATGACTGGCGGCTCGACCCGGAAACGGCTCAGATTGCCGACGATTTCAACAACGGCCACGACCTAAGCCATGCCGGACGCCTTGGAAACATTGTCACTGTTAACGGCTCGTTCGATCCGGCCTTTCCGGTGCGTCGAAACGAACGGCTCAGGCTCCGGCTGATCAATGCCTCGAACGCTCGGATCTACGATCTGGACTTGGATGGCCTTACGGGCTGGATTGTCGCTCTGGACGGGATGCCGCTGGAAGTGCCGCTTGCCCTGAGCGGGTCCTTCCCACTGGCCCCGGCGCAAAGGGCGGATTTGATCGTTGACGTTGTGGCTGATGGGCCGACCGCAAGCCTTGTAAGTGTTGAACGCGACGGGGCATTTGGATTGGCGCGTTTCGACATCGGCGGTCCGTCCGCCAACGCTCAACGGACGGACATAGTCGCGCTACCGCCTAATCCCCTGCCGGAAATCGCTGGGATTGACGATGCCCCGCTGCATCGAATGCGTCTGCAGGGCGGGGCCATGAGGTGGTTGGAAAGCGCTCGGATTGGTGAGACCGACCTGTCAGGGCGCGAGTTGGCGCAGTTGGGGCGGTTCTGGGCATTGAACGGATATGCCGAACGTCCGTCGGATCCTTTTCTCGATGCGTCTCTGGGTAGCCTTCACAGGATCGAGTTCGTGAACGAGACCGCATTCCCCCATGCGATGCACCTGCATGGCCACCACTTCCGGCATGTTTTGGACGACGGCGCGCTGGGTCCGTGGCGCGATACGGTTCTGATCGAGAGGGGACAAACCCGTCAAATCGCGTTATTTGCCGATAATCCCGGTGATTGGCTGTTGCATTGCCATATGCTGGGACATGCCGCCGCGGGTATGATGAGTTGGTTTCGCGTCACCTGACGCCGCAATCAGCGGCTGGAATGGCGCTTGTGTGAGTGTTATAGCCCCTCGGACCGCCTAAATTAGGCGAACTGTTCTGCAAGCCCGAGAAGGC
Source organism: Ruegeria sp. AP12 (assembly GCF_056540025.1). Taxonomy (NCBI): domain Bacteria; kingdom Pseudomonadati; phylum Pseudomonadota; class Alphaproteobacteria; order Rhodobacterales; family Roseobacteraceae; genus Ruegeria; species Ruegeria sp. AP12. The sequence goes on along the minus strand of NZ_JBQFVZ010000001.1, from coordinate 1,225,298 downwards.
CTGACCCATGAGTTCTGAAATCCGCCTTGCCTTTGCGCACCCGTCCGAGCGGTCCGAGGCGACCTCGCCCCGGGGGCCGTTGGATCGCATCTCATTGCGTGACCACACTGTCGAGGTTGAAATTGGGGCCTTTCAGGCCGAGCGCGGCACGACGCAGCGCATCTGCTTTAACATCGTGGTCGAGGTGCGCCCGCTGACCTCGGATATTGACGACGATGTGGACCGTATCCTGTCCTATGACCGCGTGACCGAGGCCATCGCCTATGAACTGGCGGCTGAACGCCTGAACCTGCTTGAAACGCTCGCCGAGCGCGTGGCCGAGCGCATCCTGCTGGAACCTCAGGCCGTTCGGGTTTTCGTGCGGATCGAAAAGCTGGATCGGGGTCCCGGCGCGCTGGGGGTAGAGATCGTACGCGGCAAGGACGCCGTTCATCATGACGTTGTTGAAGAAGAACGCCCGCATCCGCGCCTTGTGTTCCTGTCCAATGACGCGATTGCGTCGGGCAATCTGAAAGGCTGGATCGATCAGCTGGAAAATCGTCAGCGCCCGCTGATCCTGTGCGTCGGGGCCTCGGATCTGGCTGCGCCGCAGACCGGCCATGCCATGACGCAGCGCCGGATCGATCTGCTGTCCATCGAACAAAACGCCTGGGTTCTGGCCGCGCGGGATCATCGCTGTGTCGTCGTCTCGACTCGGACCGAGCTGGATTGGGCCATGAAAAACGGCCAGATCTGCGTCTGGGCCCCGTCCAAGATCGTTCTGGATGCGGTGGACGGCCCATCCGCCGCGCCGTCGGACGCGGTTGCTCTGGCCGCGTGGTTTGCCGCGACGTTTGAAGCCAGTGAGATGATGGTGATCGGTGGCGAGCTGCCGAAAGAACCCAAGACGCCCCTGCGCGCCGTCGCCGTCGATCAGGCGCAGTTGTGAGCCATTATTACCGACCGCTGGTTCAGCACGGCCCGGCCCGCCCGGATGGTGCAGTGTCTTTGGCCGGTCAGGCGTTGTGGTTCACACATGCGGAAGCCCTGTCGCGGTTGGATGCGCCCAAGGTCGTCCCGGCGGCTGAAATTCCAGCCGATGTTTTGCAACGCCTCAGCCGCCAGCGTGCAGCAATATCCGGTCTGGACATGGCGCAGCCGCATATCATGGGCATCCTGAACGCGACACCTGACAGCTTTTCGGATGGCGGCGTTCACAGCTCGGTCGAGGGTGCGCGGGCAGGGGCCGCTGACATGGTGGCGCAAGGCGCGACCATTCTGGACATTGGCGGAGAATCGACCCGCCCCGGTGCAGATTTTGTCCCAGAAGCGGAAGAGATCGCCCGCACGCGCCCGCTGATCGAAGCGATTCGGGCGGAAACGGAAGCCTTGATCTCAATCGACACCCGCAAGGCCGCAGTGGCCAAGGCCGCCTGCGCCGCCGGGGCAGGTTTGGTCAACGATGTCTCGGGCTTTACCTTCGATCCGGACCTCGCGCCGTTTTGCGCTGAATTGGGCGCGCCGGTTTGTGTCATGCATATGCAAGGTGACCCGGCCACGATGCAGGACAATCCCGAATACGACAACGTTGTGCTGGATGTTTACGATTTCCTCGAAGGTCAGATCACGCGGCTGGAAACACTGGGTCTGAGCCGCGATCTGATCATTGTCGACCCGGGTATCGGCTTTGGCAAAACCGAACAGCACAATCTGGACCTTCTGCGCAACCTCAGCCTGTTTCACGGGTTGGGCTGTCCGATCCTTCTGGGCGTGTCGCGCAAGGGGTTCATCGGGTCCATCGGGAAAGAGCCGCAAAAAACTGCGCGCGCTCCGGGATCAATTGCCCTTGCTCTGGACGGATTGTCCCAAGGTGTGCAGATCATTCGCGTGCATGACGTGGCCGAGACAGCTCAGGCCTTGCGTCTATGGGCTGCGGTCCGGTAATCCGGTCGCAAACATTTTTGTGAGGGGTAGAAGATGCGCAAGCTGTTCGGAACTGACGGTGTGCGGGGCACAGCCAATACACATCCGATGACAGCGGAAATGGCCTTGCGCATCGGGGCCGCCGTGGGGCGGTATTTCCGTCGCGATGCCTCGGGCGTGCACCGTGTGGTGATCGGTAAGGACACGCGCTTGTCGGGCTATATGCTGGAAAACGCGCTGACTGCTGGTTTGACCTCGACGGGGATGAACGTGCTGCTGCTGGGGCCGGTACCGACGCCTGCCGTTGGGCTGATGACCCAATCCATGCGCGCCGATCTGGGCGTGATGATCTCGGCCAGTCATAACCCGGCGGAAGATAACGGCATCAAGTTCTTTGGGCCCGATGGGTTTAAACTGTCCGATCAGGCCGAGTTGGAAATCGAACGGCTGATCGAGGAAGGCGTTAAACCCGCGCAGGCCCAGAATATCGGACGCGCGCGCCGCGTGGACGATGCCCGGTTTCGCTATGGCGAGCGGATCAAATCCTCGCTGCCCCGCGATGTGAAGCTGGATGGCTTGAAAGTCGTGATCGACTGCGCCAACGGCGCGGCGCACCGCACTGCGCCCGAGGTATTGTGGGAATTGGGCGCCGAGGTGATCCCGGTCGGTGTCGCGCCGAACGGCAAGAACATCAACCTCAATTGCGGATCGACCAAGCCTCAGCTTGCCGCCGAGACCGTGGTGGCGCATGGCGCGCATGTGGGGGTCTGTCTGGACGGGGATGCCGACCGCGTTGTGGTTATCGATGAAAACGGTGACGTGGCCGATGGCGATCAGCTGATGGCCTTGCTGGCCTCGGCTTGGGCTGCATCCGGTCAGTTGAAAGGCGACGCGCTGGTTGCGACTGTCATGTCCAATCTCGGATTGGAGCGTCACCTGCAATCGCAAGGCCTGCGTCTGGAACGCACGGCCGTCGGCGACCGCTATGTGGTCGAGCGGATGCGTGAAGGCGGTTTCAATCTGGGTGGTGAGCAATCAGGCCATATCGTCATGAGCGACTACGCCACCACAGGTGACGGTTTGATGGCTGGGTTGCACTTTTTGGCCGAGATGGTTCTGTCCGGGCGATCAGCTTCGGATCTGGCGCAGCAATTCGAGACCGTGCCGCAGTTGTTGAAGAATGTCCGCTATGGCGAGGGGCAAATGCCGCTTGAAGCGCAAAGGGTCAAAGCCGCCATTGCCGATGCCGAGGCGAGACTGAACGGGCAGGGCCGCTTGCTGATCCGCAAATCCGGAACGGAACCGTTGATCCGGGTAATGGCCGAGTGTGAGGATGACGCGCTGTTGTCTCAGGTTGTCGACAGCATCGTGTCCGAGGTTGAAGCCGCAGCAGGCTAGCGTCCGGTCAGCAGTTTTCGCAGACTGAACCACTGGCTGATGGCCAGCCCGGCCAGAATCATGGCCAGTGCGATGAAGAAACGCAGGGGCAAGGCCTCGGACAGGATCCACGCGCCAAACACCATCGACCAGATCGGCACCTGATAATTGACCAGTGTCAGAAAGACCGACCCTGCGCTGCGAATGATCGATACGCGCAGAAGCGTGGCAAAGGCGGTGGGCAACAGACCCAGGATGATGATTGCAAGGCCGGGTCGTGTGCCTTCCCATCTTGGTAGGCCTTCGGTCACCAGCATCAGCGGCACCAGGCACACTGCGCCGACGACCAGCGTCAGCGCGGCCAGCGTGACAGGGTCAATGGGCGGGCAACGTCGGGTGAAGATCGAAGCCACCGAGTAACACAGCGCCGCCCCGATACAGGCGAGTTGCGCCAACGGTTCGAACCCTTGGCCGATCTGGGTCAAGCCGGGACCGATCAGAACCAGAGCGCCGGCAAAGCCGAGAGAGACCCCGAAAATGCGGCGCGCATTCATCGGCTCGTCGGAAAAGAAATGCGCCAGCGGCAGCACCATCAGCGGTATCGCCGCCATGGACAGGCCTGCAAAGGCCGAGGGCACGTATTGCTGGCCCCAACTGAGCATCATGAACGGAATTGCGGTCGACAGCAGCCCGATGATGACGATTGCGCCCCATAGGGCGCGGTCCGGTCCGGGTATCCTGCGACCAGTGGCTGCCATCAGGCCCAGCAGGGTGACCGCACCCAGCGTTGTGCGCGCCGTTGCCACTGTGACGGGCCCATAGCCTTCCAGCGCCATGGCCACGACCATGAACGTGCCACCCCATATGAGGCCGAGTGTCAGGACGCCGCTCCAATCGCGATAATCGGGTTCTAGCACCATAAACCCCTCATATCCTTTGATTTTGCCGATGTCACGCGCCCGAGATTGACAAAGAGTTAGTTATTACTTACTGTAAGTAATGGCTTACCAAGATGCATTTACCGCGCTGGGCGACCCGACTCGCCGGAAAGTGTTCGAAGCAGTTGCAGCCCGGCCCTGCGCGGTCGGGGCTCTGGCTGACACGCTACCTGTCAGCCGCCCGGCCGTGTCACAGCATCTGAAGGTTCTGACAGATGCGGGATTGGTCGGGTGCCGGTCGGAAGGGACGCGCCGGATTTACTTTGCCCGGCCTGACGGCTTGGCAGAAATGCGCGCCTGGTTGGATCGATATTGGTCGGATGTGCTGGACAGTTTTGCAGCTGAGATAAACCGGGAAGGGCGAGATACATGACTGATCCAATCGTCAAAACCGTGGTTGTGAACGCCGCGCCGGACCGTGCCTTTGAGGTTTTTGTGCACCGCATCGCAAGCTGGTGGCCGCTGGATGGTCACGCAGTGTCTGCCTCGAAGGGACAACCGGCGCTGGCCGTCACGATCGAGCCTTGGGTTGGTGGAGCACTGTTCGAAGCGATGTATGACGGCGAAAGGGCTGATTGGGGCACGGTGTTGGAATATGAAGAGGGGCACCGCCTGGCCTTCACCTGGCATCCGGGCACCAACAAGGACACCCCCACGCGGGTTGATGTCGCGTTTGAAAGGGTCGGTGCGAACCAAACACAAGTGACCCTGACCCATTCCGGCTGGGAGGTCTGGGCCGAAGCCGCCGCGGACAAGCGAGGCGGTTACGATTCGGGCTGGGATTTTGTGTTGGGCGAGTGCTTCGCGACAGCATGCGCTGCATAGAAAAGGGCGGCCCGTTAAAGGCCGCCCCAGTGCTGACAGAGGTCAGGTTTAGTTCTTTTCCTGATCGACCAGTTTGCCAGCCGAAATCCACGGCATCATGCCGCGCAGCTTGGCGCCGGTTTCTTCGATCAGATGCTCGTCATTGGCGCGACGCGAGGCCTTCAGGGTCGGCTGGCCGACCTGATTTTCCAGCATGAAGTCGCGGACAAACTTGCCCTGCTGGATGTCGTTCAGAACCTCTTTCATCGCTTTCTTGGTCTGCTCGTAGGGCAGGATGCGCGGGCCGGTGACGTACTGGCCGTACTCGGCAGTGTTCGAGATCGAGTAATCCATGTTGGCGATGCCGCCTTCGTAGATCAGGTCGACGATCAGCTTTACCTCGTGCAGACACTCGAAATAGGCCATCTCGGGCGCATAGCCTGCTTCGACCAGGGTTTCAAAGCCGCAGCGGATTAGCTCAACCAGACCGCCGCACAGAACGGCCTGCTCACCGAACAGGTCGGTTTCGCACTCTTCGCGGAAGTTGGTTTCGATGATGCCCGAGCGACCGCCGCCGATGGCCGAGCAGTAGGACAGGCCGATTTCCAGCGCTTTGCCGGTTGCGTCGGTGTCAACGGCCACCAGGCAGGGCACGCCGCCGCCTTTGACGTATTCGCCACGCACGGTGTGGCCGGGGCCTTTGGGGGCCATCATGATGACGTCGACGCCTTCTTTCGGCTCGATCAGGCCAAAGTGGACGTTCAGGCCGTGGGCGAACGCGATGGCGGAGCCGGGCTTGATGTTGTCATGCACGTATTTCTTGTAGGTCTCGGCCTGCAGTTCGTCGGGCATGGTGAACATGATGACGTCACACCAGGCCGCCGCTTCGGCGATGCCCATGACCTGCAAACCTTCGGCTTCGGCTTTCTTGGCCGAGGCAGAGCCTTCGCGGAGAGCGACGACAAGGTTCTTGGCGCCCGAGTCGCGCAGGTTCAGCGCGTGGGCGTGACCTTGCGAACCATAGCCCAGGATGGCCACTTTTTTGTCTTTGATCAGGTTGATGTCGCAATCGCGATCGTAATAGACGCGCATTTTGCCGGTCCTTTCTGTTTCGATTGCTGCGCTTTTACCCGGGTGTTTTGCGATTGGCGAGCGTATTGAAGTTGAGTATTTATAAAAAAGATGAAGAACTATTCTTCATTTAGCCGGATGATGAGAAATCTATGCTTGATGACATCGACAGACGTATTCTGCGTCATTTTCAGGCTGATCCCAGCCTGTCTAACGCCGAACTGGCCGAGCGGTGCCGGATTACGCAAGGCGTTTGCTGGCGTCGTATAGAAAAGATGCAGGCCGCCGGTATCATCGAGGGGCAGGAGGCGGTGATCGACTGGGTTGCGCTGGGTTATGCGGTCGAGGTGTCGCTGCGGGTCACGTTGGACAAGACGCAGGCGCGCGCGTTTGACGAATTCACGGCTGCGGCGCGCGAGGTGCCCGAAGTGATCGAGATACAGACCTTTCTGGGCCGCGTGGATGTGCGGCTGTCGGTTCTGGCGAAGGACATGGCGCATTACCAGCAACTCTATCGCGACCGCATTCTGACCTTGCCGCATATCGCCGATATCGAAGCGCTGATGCATATCGCACGGGTCAAACGGGATGAGGTGCTGCCGGTATGATCGAGCTGGACGAAACAGACCGAAAAACCCTGCGAGCCTTAAGGCAGGATGCAACGCAAAGCGCCGGGGCGCTGGGGCGCCAGCTGGGACTGTCGCAACCCGCCACATGGCGGCGGATCCGCAGGCTGGAAGAGGCGGGGGTCATCAAAGGCCGTCGTCTGCGCCTGAATGCCGAGGCATTGGGCTTTGGCGTCACCGTCTTTCTGGGCGTGAAGCTGGCGCGCAAGGGACAGGTCAGTCTGGAAGACTTCGAACGCGCTGTCAGCGCCATTCCCGAAGTGCAGACCGTCGAGCATGTGCTGGGGCTGTATGACTACCGTCTGCGCGTAGTGGCGCGTGACCTGTCCGATTTCGAACGGGTTCTGCGCCGACGGATCATGACGTTGCCCGGCGCAGGGGATGTCGAGGCCAATGTCTTGCTGAGCGAAGAGCGCCTGCCCGGTCCGATAGGCTGATCACGCCTAGTATTTCGTGCGAACGCAATAGCCGGGATGGTGGGTCATGCGGGCGAAGGTGATCGGGTTTTCATCCTTCCACGTCGTCCGCTCCATCTGGATCATCGAGGTTCCGGCGGTGGTGCCCATGAACTCGGCCAGACGACTGTCGGCGGAAATCGCGCAAAAGGCGACCTCGGCCTCGGTGAAGGGGGCGGCATTCAGCAGCCATTCATGGGGGCCATGCGCGCTCAGATCGGCCTCTTCCACCTCGGGAACGGCTTCGATGTTGATCCACCGTTCCTCAAGCTGAAAGGGGCGGTTGTCGGCATAGTGCATGCAGATCACGTGCAGCACACGGGCCTCGGGCGAAACGCTGAGTTGCGAGGCCAGCCAACCGGGGCTGGGCACAACATTACGCTCGACCAGCGCATAGCGGTATGCGGCGTTCTGATTTTCAATCATCTGCCGGGCCAGCGACAGTTCCAGCCTGGCGTGTTTGCTGGGCTCTTTCTTGACCCGCGTTCCACTTTTGCGCTTGCGCTCGACAAAGCCCTGATCGGCCAGTTCCCGCAGCGCGCGGTTCACGGTGGCCCGCGCGCAGTTGAATTCTTCGGCCAGCTGCGTTTCCGTCGGTAAAAGCGAGCCTTGCGGCCACACACGGCTTTCGATCCGTCGTTTCACTTCGTCACGAACGACCTGGAAGCTGATCCGCTTTTGGTGAGTCACGGGTTGAAATTTCCCTTCAAGCATAAAGTGTATGCATCTGTTCAGAAGCAAGTAGAAGTGTAAAGGGGAGGTGACTCTAATTGGCGTCATTTTTGATGTTTTCGAACCAGTTGGTCAAAATATTTCGGTTTTGTTTTTCGTGACGTAGGGTCACTTTCGTGGCAGTGTTCGCCGGAATCAGACAGGGCACTTGGGCCTGGCTTTGGGGAACGACTTCTGGAAAGGAAACTGAATGCCTGCATTGCTGGAAACCGTGGACCGGGATGGTCTTGAAGAGTTCTCGGTTGTCTTTACCGACCGCTCTTTGAACCATATGTCGGCCAAGTTTCAAAAGGTTATGCGCGATGTCTCGAGCATGCTGCGCGAGGTCTATAGTGCCGACGGTGTTGCCATCATTCCCGGCGGCGGAACTTATGGGATGGAGGCCGTGGCCCGTCAGTTCGCGCGTGGCGCCAAAGTTCTGGTGGTGCGCAATGGGTGGTTCTCCTATCGCTGGAGCCAGATCATCGAAAGCGGCGCGCTGACCGGATCGGTTACCGTTCTGAAAGCGCGGGAAACCGGCAATACCAGCCCGTCCCCCTTTGCGCCCGCTCCGATTGAAGATGTGGTTGCTGCCATTCACGAGCAGCGCCCCAACGTGGTCTTCGCACCCCATGTCGAGACTGCGGCGGGCGTGATCCTGCCTGACGATTATGTAACCGCCATGGCAGCTGCCGCGCATGAGGTTGGTGCGTTGATGGTTCTGGATTGCATCGCATCAGGCTGCGCCTGGGTTGATATGAAGGCGACCGGCGTGGACGTGTTGATCTCGGCCCCGCAAAAGGGGTGGAGCGCGTCGCCCTGCGCGGGCCTTGTCATGCTGTCCGAGCGAGCCGAAGAGCGGTTGCAAGAGACCGAGTCCGACAGTTTTGCGGTCGATCTGAAGAAATGGCGTCAGATCATGCAGGCCTATGAGAACGGCGGCCATGCCTATCACGCGACCATGCCGACCGATGCCCTGACGGCGTTTCGCGACACGATGCTTGAGACGCAGGAATACGGGTTCGAGAAATTGCGCGACGCGCAATGGGCTTTGGGCAATGGCGTACGCGCGATGTTGAAGGAAAAGGGCGTTGTCTCGGTGGCCGCGGATGGTTTTGGCGCGCCGGGCGTTGTGGTCAGCTATACGGCTGATCCCGAGGTTCAGAATGGCAAGAAATTCGCCGCTTTGGGGATGCAGATCGCCGCTGGTGTGCCGTTGCAATGTGACGAACCTGCCGGGTTCAGCACGTTCCGCCTTGGGCTGTTCGGCCTCGACAAACTGTATGATGTGGACGGCACAATTGCGCGTCTGAAACGGGTGCTGGATCAGGTTCTGTGACCGGGTGGCGGGCTGAAGCCCGCCCTACCACCTAACGCACGCCGAGGCCCATCTGCATCAGCGTCTTGCGCACTGGTCCCATGGAGTAGAGCGCGTTCAGCCCCAAGGCGCGTGCATCGCGCAGCGGCCGCGCCTCGAGCATCGAGGTGCGGTTCAACAGGTCGATGCCTTTCACCCGCAGCTCGATCTCGGCATGGCGGGCCTTGTGGTAGGCATCCAGCATCTGCGCATCACCCAACCCATCAGGCCGGGCTTGTGCCAGGTCCAGAAGAGATCGCAGATCGCCCAAAGACATGTTCAGACCCTGCGCGCCAATGGGCGGCACCACATGCGCGGCCTCGGCCATCAGGGCGATGCGTTCGCCCGACAGGCGCGCGGCCGATTGGCTGATGATCGGCCAGATCGTCCGGCGTGAGGCCAGTTTCAGCGGCCCGAACAACCCGCAGGACCGCTCCGTCATCGCGGCCTCGAAGGCCTCGGTGTCGAGGTTCAGCAACTCCACCGCGCGCGGCCCGCGTTCCATCCACACAATGGCGGATGAGGGCTGACCCTGCCAGTCGGGCAGCGGTACCAATGTGAACGGCCCGCCAGACCGGTGGATCTCGGTCGAGACGTTTTCATGGGCAATCGGATGCGTTACCGCAAAAGCCAGCGCTTTCTGACCATAGCGCGTAGTGTGGGCGGGTATCCCGGCAGCCTCGCGCATAGTGGAGTTTCGCCCATCGGCGGCGATGACCAGTTTGCACCGGATGCGGCTGCCGTCACTCAACCCAACGCGCGCCTCGGCGGTGCGGGTGAACAGGCTGACGGTGCCAGTGCCGGGGCGGAAATCGACATTGGGCAGTTCGGCCAGCCGCGCCACCATTTCGCGCCGCAGCAGCCAGTTTGGCAGGTTCCAGCCAAAGGGCTGTTCCGAAATGTCCGAGGCGTTGAAATCGCGCACAACGCGCGGTTCGGGGACGTCTCCGCCCGCATCGACGATGCGCATCACTTGCAGCGGGGCCGCATGGGCATCAAGCCGGGCCCACAATCCACATTGGTCCAGCAGCCCGCGTGAGGGTTGCAGGAAGGCGGTGGTCCGCAGGTCCGACCCATCAACGTCGCGTTCAGTGATCGGCGGGGTCGGATCAACGCAGATCACGTTGAACCCGGCGGTCCCAAAGGCGGCGGCGGCGGTCAGGCCAGCGATTCCGCCGCCGGAAATCAGGATCTCACAGCTGTCAGTCATGGCACTTGTCTCCGTTCCCTGCAGACCCTAGTGCGGTTCCCGCGCCTGCGCCAAGTGACATCCTGTCCCGTGTCTTATCCGCGTGAAATCAGGATCAGGATCAGAAACATCACCGGCACCATCATCACGGCGGGGATGTAGAGACCGGGCAGGCCGAACAGCAGGGCAGAACAGCCCCACATGCTGAAGATCGCGGCGGCCGTATAGCCTAAATCCTCGGGCTCGCCATCGGCCACGTCGCGGGCCATCCAGCCAAACAAGGGGATTGCATAAAGCAGGCGTTGCCAAATCGGCAGGCGCTGCGGCATCAGGGTCGCGCTCATTGGGGTCTCCGTTCTGTTCGTCGCAGACGGGCATATATGGATGATTGTGCAGCTGCAGAATATGCAGATCGTCGCAGTGTGACAGCCTACCGCAGGCGGGCCAGGAATGCCGTTAGGTCATCCGTATGGTGGTGGATATGATCGGCCTCATGCGGGTCCGGCGCGACGTGAACCGTGCGCATTCCCATCTCATGCGGCGCGGCCAGATTGCGGGGATCGTCCTCGAACATGGCGGCCTTTTCGGTCTGAATACCATCTTGCGAAAAGATCGCCTGAAAGGCCGCTTTTTCCGGCTTGGGGCGATAGCCTGCATGTTCGACACCATAGATGGCATCAAACAGACCCGTCAGCCCGCGCGCCTCAAGCACCCGTTCCGCATAGGGGGCGCTGCCGTTGGTGTAGACGATGCGCCGACCGGGCAGGGCGCGGATATGGGCGGCAAGCTCGGCATCGGGGTCCATATGGCTCATGTCGACCTGATGGACCGCGTGCAGATAGGGGTCGGGGTCTAGATCATGTTCGGCCATCAGCCCGGCCAGAGTTGTACCGTATTCGCGCCAATAGTGGCTGCGCAGGCGGTCGGCCTCGGCCCGGTCCACGCCGATGGCCTGCACGACGTAATCGGTCATCAGCACCTCGATCTGGTCGAACAGGCGCATGTGCGGCGGATAAAGGGTGTTGTCCAGATCGAACACCCATTGGGTGACGTGGCTAAAGGCAGGTTTGACCATGATGTCGGTGTAGGGCGCGAAAGCCGGGTTTTCAATGCTACACTTGATTGCGGCCCCCGGAGGCGGATAGACATGGCCGAACGAGGAGAGACAACACCCCATGCCCCAATCCCGACAGTCCAACAAAGATGCCTACAGCCTGATTCTCGAAGCCATCGATGTGGGCGTCTACAAACCCGGTGACCGTCTGGTCGAAAGCGAACTGGCCGAGCGGTTCGGTGTCTCGCGCACCCCCATCCGCGAGGCGTTGCAGCGGCTGGAGACGCAGTCGCTGCTGGAGCGGGACGGGCGGTCGCTGATTGTGGCGTCTTTGGACCACAACCAGATGGCCGAACTGTATGTCGTGCGGCGCGAGCTTGAGGGGTTGGCCGCACGTCTGGCCGCCAAACACGCGACCGAGGAAGAGATCCGCGTGCTGCAGGAAATGGTGGCAGAGGATGATGCACTGGTCGATGATCCCTCGGCCTTGTCACGGGCTAACCGGCGGTTTCATGAGCAGATCCATCTGGCCTCGCACAACCGTTATCTGGTTCAGCAATTGGATCTGGTGCATCGCACCATGGCCCTGATGGCGACCACGTCGCTGGCGGCGCAGGGGCGCAGTGAAATTGCGCAGAGCGAGCATAAGGGGATCGTCGAAGCCATCGCTGCACGTGACGAAGAAGCAGCCGGGCGGGCGCTGAAGGACCATATCTCGATCGCATTCATGACCCGTCTCAAGCAGGACGCGGTGCGGCGCGAATCTTAACCTTCAGGCTTGCGGCAGGTCCTCTTCGGCCTGCCCATGCTGGGTTTTGTCCCAGAAGAACGGGCAGATCGCGAGCTCCCACAGGGCCTTGTAGGCGGCGAGGACGCCCAGCGGGAAGTAGAAGCACATCGTGGGCACAAACGGTAAAAGATGCCGACGTTCCCGGGCGGACACGGCCAGCATTGCGACGGCCATATTGATCAGCTCAGCCGCCAGAAACAACCAAAGCAGCGTGGTCATCACCGGTGCCGTCAGCAGGGTTTGCATCGGGTTGGGGAGTTGCAGCGCGGACAGCCAGAACATCCACAGGATCGGGGCCAGCAGGAACTGACCCAGCGTGCCCAGAAAGAACGCCTGCACGCCCGCGAACCTGAGCGCTCCCAATTCGCGATACAGGCCTACCGGGTTCCGCATATGCACCAGATAGGTGACCATGAACCCTTTCAGCCAACGCGAGCGTTGTTTCACCCAAGGCCAGGCGCGAAAGTTGGCCTCTTCATAGGTGGTGGTCTCGACCATCTCGGTCCGGTATCCCGCGCGGCTGAGGCGTACGCCCAGATCGGCATCCTCGGTGACGTTATGCGCGTCCCATCCGCCCAGTTCGATGAGCTTGTCACGGCGGAAGAAAAAGGTGGTTCCGCCCAATGGCACCACCAGCCCAAGGCGCGCGATGCCCTGCAGGATCACCCGAAACCAAGAGTTGTATTCGATGGTGAAGCAGCGCGAACGCCAGTTGGTGCGCGGGTTGTAGTAATCCAGCATACCTTGCAGACAGACCACATCCGGCGGGGCCTGAGTGAAATGCTGCACCACCCGCTCAATCTGATCTGGCTCGGGTGCATCTTCGGCATCCCAGACCCCCAGAATATCGCCCCGGCAGAAATCCAGCGCATAGTTCATTGCACGCGGCTTGGTTGTCAGCCCGTTCAGTGCGGGCACCTCGACGGTGCGAATCCAGCTTGGAAGGTCGGCTTTCTCGACGGTTTCGCGGGTGACGTCATCGTGTTCCTCCAGCACCAAAATCACGTCCAGAAGGGCTTTGGGATAGGTCAGCCGTTGCAGCCGTTTGATTAGGGCGCCTGCGATCTCACGCTCCTTATACAAGGGCACCATGATCGACACGCAAGGCTGTCGCAGCGAAACGGGCGTGCAACCGGGATCGGTTTTGGGTGGTTTGATTATCCGCAGCACAAAGGCCAGCGCGCCTGAGAGTCGTAAGGTCATGAACAGGATCAGGGTTGCGACGGCTGCAATCAGCAGGGCGGCAAGTCCAAGCTGGGGAAGGGCCGCAAAAAACGCCATCAGCCCCAGAACCAGAACCGCAGGGCCAATGCGCGACCGGGGTGTCCAGGTGCGGCAGCTTTGCGCCTCATCCACACGGATCTCGGCGGCCTCGGCCAGAACCTGCGAGAATTGACGGGCAATCGCGCGATCAATCTGATCCGGTGCGGCCAGAACGGGAAGGACGGCGTAGGGGCAATCCTGCATCTCGGCAGTGACGGTCGGGAAGCGATCAGGGCGTGCAGTGGCAACCAACAGCAGCGGGCCGGCGCGCATCCATGGTATGACGTTATGGGCCAGCCAGAATTCAACCGGCTTGAAATCGCACAGGCCGGGTGCGGGCGGGATCTGGTCCAGATCGGCGATTTGCCATCCGCTTTGCACGGACAGGGCGGTCAGGACATCCGCGCGGCTGACCCAGCCTTCGCCAACCAGAATTTCGCCCAGCGGGGCCTTTTGCTGGGATTGCAGATGCAGCGCCTGGTCCAACTGCTCCCACGAAATCGCACCTTGTTCGATCAGGCAGGTGCCCAACGGTTTGCGTTGCCCTTGAGGGGGGATCGGGGCGGCAGTGGTAAAATCCTGAAGATTCAATTCAACCATTAAAAAACCCTGACGCAGTGACCTGCCGTCAGGGTTGATCAATCTAGGTTAACAGCGGGTTAACCCCGGGCTTTGCGCCAGTTACGCCTGCGCTTTTCTGTCCGCCATGGCGGCTGCGAAGCGTTCGAACAGGTAGAAGCTGTCCTGTGGGCCGGGCGAGGCCTCGGGGTGGTACTGCACCGAATAGACCGGTCGGTCCGTCATGCGGATACCGCAGTTCGAGCCGTCAAACAGCGAGCGATGGGTCTCGACCACACCGTCGGGCAGGGTCTCGGCATCGACAGCGAAACCGTGGTTCATCGAGGTGATCTCGACCTTGCCGGTTTCCAGATCTTTCACCGGGTGGTTTGCACCGTGGTGGCCGTGGTTCATCTTGATGGTCTGACCACCCAGCGCCAGCGCCAGCATCTGGTGGCCGAGGCAGATGCCAAAGACGGGCAGTTCGGTGCTGTTCAGGATCTCTTTGATCATCGGCACGGCATATTCGCCGGTTGCCGCCGGGTCGCCGGGACCATTGGACAGGAACACGCCGTCAGGCTCGTGCGCCAGAACTTCGGCAGCGGTCGCGGTGGCGGGCAGTACGGTTACGTCACAACCAGCCGAGGCGAGGCAGCGCAGGATGTTGCGTTTCGCACCATAATCCAGCGCCACGACCTTGTGTTGGGGTGCCTTCTGCGGCGCATACCCCTCGGGCCAGGCCCAACGCATTTCGTCCCAGCGGTAGCTTTGGGCACAGGTGACGTCCTTGGCCAGATCCATGCCTTCCAACCCGGCGAAACCGCGCGCGGCGGCAACCAGCGCGGCGATATCGAAATTACCCTTGGGGTCATGCGCCAGCGCCACATGCGGCGCGCCCTGTTGGCGGATGGCGCGGGTCAGGCGGCGGGTATCGATGCCGCCAATCGCGATACGACCGCGACGTTCCAGCCATGTTTTCAACTCTTCGGCCGAGCGCCAGTTCGACGGCTCGGTCGGGTCCCATTTGACCACCATGCCCGCAGCCACCGGATCACCGGTTTCGTCATCTTCGGGGTTCACGCCCACATTGCCGATATGGGGGAAGGTGAAGGTGACGATCTGCCCGGCATAAGAGGGGTCTGTCATGATTTCCTGATACCCGGTCATGGCGGTGTTAAAGCACAGCTCGGCCACTGTCTGGCCGGTTGCGCCGAAGCCTGTGCCGTAAAACAGCGTTCCGTCGGCCAATGCCAGACATGCGGTGGGCTTGGACGGGGCGTTCTGGGCCATGGCGCAACTCTCCTACAGGGTAAATCGGCGCATACCTAAGGGGGTTAACCGCTTTGGTCAAGTGTGTTCAAATTTTCGGCTATTGTTGTTTTTCAATGGGTTAGCTGTGTCTGTGCCCTGTTGTGTCACGCTTTTTGTTTAGATATGTTCGGGGTTCCGTTGTCATGGGGATGGACAAACCAAATGGACATGCGATCACGGGTGAACACCGCCCTGAAGCAAGCAATGAAAGACAAAGCGGCCGAGCGTCTGTCGACCTTGCGCCTTATCAACGCTGCGATCAAAGACCGGGATATTGCGTCCCGTGCTTCCGAGAACGAAGAGGCGAAAGGCTGCGGCGATGCTGAGGTTCTTGAAATCCTTGGTAAAATGACCAAGCAGCGCAAGGAAAGCGCGCGCGCCTACGAAGAGGGCGGACGCCTGGACCTGGCCGAGCGTGAAATGCGCGAAGTTGCGATCATCGAGGAATTCCTGCCCAAACAGCTGGACGACGATGAGGTGACAAAAGCGATTCAGACCGCGATTACAGCCACCGGCGCGGGTTCGATCCGCGATATGGGCAAGGTGATGGGTGAGTTGAAGACCCGCTATACCGGCCAGATGGATTTCGGCAAGGTGGGCCCGATGGTCAAAGACCATCTGTGCGCCGCATCGAACGGCGGCTGCTGAACTCATAATCAGACTTGAAACGCTTACTGCGCGGCGGGTCCGCGCAGTCGCTGCACCAGATCGTCATAGAGGGTGATGCGCTCATCCTCGGACAGGAATGCGCCAATCTCGACCTCGCGCCCGTCTCCGATCAGGGTGATGTAATGCGGCACAGGCCCGCCCTTTTCGTGCATTTCGGGCCGTGCCCAGTAGCGGTTACAGGACCATTCCTGCGCTTGCCTGCCCGGTGTTTGGTGGATCAACCGGGCCTGGTTTCCGTCCAGCGTCAGGACCTCCCAAACACTGCGGGCGCGGTAGTTGGTTTGAATCGCCAGCCACAGGCCCAATACGGTCAGCAGCAAGAACGGCAGCAAACCCCACAGGACGACCGACCCCAGCATGGCCAGTATCGGGATCAGGCCAAACAGGAAGACGGACAGGATCACAATCATCGCACCGCGCGGCGGCAATGAATTATGCGGCCACAGGCGCAGTTCCTGTTCGGTGTCCGAGGTTTGATTCCATTGATACGGCATGGCCGAAACCTAGCGCAGTCTGCGGTCGTGTCTAAGGTTTATTGTCACACAACATGCCCGACACGAGACCAGGACAAGGCGTCATCCAACCTGTCGTCGCCCCAGAAAACCTCATCACTTACGACAAAGCTTGGGGCTCCAAAAACGCCCAGCCTTGTGGCCTGCTCGGTTTGCGCGTCCAGCGCGGCGATGCAGTCCGGGCTGCGGGCGCGGGACAGGATCAGGCGCGGGTCTTGCTGACAGCGCAGCAAGGCCTCGGACAATGCGGTTTCGCTGCCGCCCTCGACGCCTTCTTCAAACCAGATACGATATAGGTTTTGCGTAAACTCCTTGCCCCAATCCTCTTGCATACCCAGCAGGGCCACCTGATTGGCCAACCCAAGGTTCGAGATCGGGTAGGGGGCCGGCAGGTTGGCGTGGATGCGGTATTTGGCCGCCCGACGTTCGATATCGCGCCACATATAGGCGGATTTGACCGGCTTGCCTGCAAAGGGAATGTTCTGTTGCGCCGACATGATCGTGCGCACGTTGAACGGACGCCAATTCACGGTCGCATTGGTTTCCGCGCACCAGTCGTCCAGCCTCATGACGGTGAGAAAGCTGTAGGTGCTGCCAATCGAGTACCAAAAGTCGATTTCGGGCATCTGAACCCCCAGGGTTGCCGGATCAGTTGCCCGAACCATTCTAGCGTATTTTTCGTGATCTGGCGATCTGTGCACCGCATTGGCGTAGGGCAAAGAAAAAACCCCGCCTGTTCGGGCGGGGTTTTCTTAGGTCTCTGACCGGATCAGTGCGCGTGGCCTTTGTCCCAGTCTTCCTGCTTTGGCAGCTGCTCGAACGTGTGTTCAGGCGGCGGTGTGGGCAGGGTCCATTCCAGCGTATCTGCGTACTCGTTCCACGGGTTCGGACGTGTTTCTTTCGCGCCGCGCAGCAGGGCATAGATCACGATGCCGAAGAACAGCAGGAACGAAGCGAACGAGATGAACGCGCCGATCGACGATACAAAGTTCCACTGTGCGAAGGCTTCCGGATAGTCGATGTAGCGACGCGGCATGCCCTGACGGCCCAGGAAGTGCTGGGGGAAGAAGGTCAGGTTGGCGCCGATGAAGAACATCCAGAAATGAACCTTGCCCCAGAACTCGGAATACTGACGACCGGTCATCTTCGAGAAGTAGAAGTACATGCCCGCGAAGATCGCAAAGACGGCACCCAAGCTCATCACGTAGTGGAAGTGCGCCACAACGTAGTAGGTGTCGTGATAGGCGCGGTCGATACCAGCCTGCGACAGAACCACACCCGTCACACCGCCGACGGTGAACAGGAACAGGAAGCCGAAGGCGAAGAGCATCGGCGTCTTGAACTCGATGGAACCGCCCCACATCGTCGCGATCCACGAGAAGACCTTAACGCCGGTTGGAACCGCGATGACCATCGTGGCCAGCATGAAGTAAGCCTGCTGACGCAGCGACATGCCAACGGTGTACATATGGTGCGCCCAAACGACGAAGCCCAGAACACCGATCGCGATGATTGCCCAGACCATCGGCAGGTAACCGAAGATCGGCTTGCGCGAGAAGGTGGCGATCACGTGGCTGATGATGCCGAAGCCCGGCAGGATCACGATGTACACTTCGGGGTGGCCAAAGAACCACAGGATGTGCTGATACAGGATCGGGTCACCGCCACCGGCCGGATCAAAGAAGGTGAAGCCAAAGTTGCGATCCATCAGCAGCATGGTGATCGCGCCCGCCAGAACCGGCAGGGACAACAGAATCAGCCACGAGGTGATGAAGATCGACCAGCTGAACAGCGGCACCTTGAACAGGGTCATGCCCGGGGCACGCATGTTCAGGAAGGTGGTGATCATGTTGATCGCGCCGAGGATCGAGGAGGCGCCCGATACGTGCACGGCGAAGATCGCAAGGTCCATGGACATGCCGCCCTCGGTCGTGGACAGCGGCGGGTACAGAACCCAGCCCACACCCGAACCGAGTTGGTCATTGCCACCAGGGCTCAGCAGCGAGGCGACGCCCAATGAGGTGCCAGCGACGTACAGCCAGAAGGACAGGTTGTTCATCCGCGGGAACGCCATATCCGGCGCACCGATCTGCAACGGCATGAAATAGTTTCCAAATCCGCCGAACAGCGCCGGGATGACCACGAAGAACATCATCAGAACACCGTGATAGGTGATCATCACGTTCCACAAGTGACCGTTGGGGGTGCAGGGGTCGGCCATGAAGCCTTCCATGCACATGTACTGAACACCGGGGTGCATCAGCTCAAGCCGCATGTAGATCGTCATCGCGACCGAGATAAACCCGGCCAGCGCCGAGAAGATCAGGTAGAGAATCCCGATGTCCTTGTGGTTGGTCGACATGAACCAACGCACGAAGAAACTGCGCTGGTCTTCATGATCGTGACCATGAATGGCTGCGTCTGCCATTATAGGTGCCTCCTGTTGCAAATGCACCGCGCAGTCGGACCTCTCCGGCGCGCGGGTTTCCTGCTGGTTTTAGAATGCGAAGTCAGCACCTTCAATGGCCGAGTTTGATCTGGATCAAGAATAATTGTCGCGGGCAGGGAGCTGCACCGCGATTTTGGGCCTGAAGCAGCCCCATATCTGGGTATGTCTTCGAATTGTTCAAGAGACCGGTACCATGCACGTGGCGGTTCCACCTTGACCACCTGCCGCCGGACCCGCAGAACGGTGGGAAACGCTCCAAACCAGAGGCCCGCCATGTCAGCTTACGACCCGGATAACATCTTCGCCAAGATTCTGCGCGGGGAAATCCCCTCGACCCGTGTGTATGAGGATGACGACACGCTGGCCTTCATGGATATCATGCCGCGTTCGGACGGGCATTTTCTGGTCATCCCGAAAACGCCCTGCCGCAATGTTCTGGACGCCACACCGGAACAGTTAAGCGCCGTGATGGCGACTGTTCAGAAACTGGCCGTCGCCGCGAAGACGGCCTTTGCTGCCGATGGCATCACGATCCAACAGTTCAACGAGGCCGCAGGCGGGCAAGAGGTGTTCCATCTGCATTTCCACGTTCTGCCCCGTCACGAGGGCGTGTCGGTGCGCCCGCCCGGTAAAATGGGGGATTTCGATCTGATTGCCGAACATGCAGAGAAGATCAAAGCGGCTTTGTAATCCGAGGGCCTCAAAAACCTAGCGGGCGGTTCCCGGACCAAACGAACTGCCCTGATCCCGCGCCACTCTGCGTGGCAATGGCAAAGCCCAGAAGTTAAGCGGAGTCATTTTCGCGTTGCGATGCAGCAATTCAGATGGCTGGGAAGAGCGGGGCCTGAGAATTGCCGTTCCGATTTGGGGTCGGAACGGCAGACTCGTAACCAAACACTTATCGGATTTCTCGGGGGCAAGCCCCGGAGCACCGGTTAACATACCACTCACTCTAGACTGGTCGTTATATGTTACTCTTTAACGAGTCCCATGTATCCAGAAGAACTGAATTTTAGTTAAAGAAAACGATAATTCCGCCTAATTCCGCTGAAATTGCCCCTGTCTTGGGAAACAGAACAGCAGTTGCGAGGGCATTGTTGTTTCCCTTTACGTCACTTTTCGATTCGCCAACCGGGTGCTTTTAGGGCGCTAGACCTCTGCGTTTTCGAACACTTCGGCAAATGTCTTCTGCAGTGCGGCATCCATATCATCCATTGTCACCGGCAGGCCAAGATCGACCAGCGAGGTCACGCCATATTCGGTGATGCCACAGGGAACGATCCCCGAGAAATGCTCAAGATCCGGTTCCACATTGACCGAGATGCCATGAAAGCTGACCCACTTGCGCAGGCGCAGGCCGATTGCCGCAATCTTGTCCTCGGCGGGTTTGCCGGTCACGGTCAGCGGCTTGTCATCGCGCCGGACCCATACGCCAACGCGCCCGTCGCGAATCTCGCCCTGAACGTTGAATTCCGCCAGCGCGGAAATCACCCAGGTCTCCAGCTGTTTCACGAACCGGCGCACATCGCGGCCGCGCGTGTTGAGGTCCAGCATCACGTAAGCCACGCGCTGTCCGGGTCCGTGATAAGTGTATTCCCCGCCACGTTTGCTTTCATAGACAGGGAACCGGTCCGGATCCGTCAGATCCTCGATCCTGGCAGAGGTCCCGGCCGTGTAGAGCGGCGGGTGCTCCAAGAGCCAGACACATTCATCCGCCTCGCCTGCCGCGATGGCGGCCACGCGCGCCTCCATAAAGGCAACGGCGTCCTCGTACCGGGTCAAACCATCGGTGATTTTCCATTCCATGCTGGCCTCATATCGCGCATGTGGGGCAGGGGGAAGGGCCTATGCCGCCTCGGCCAGACAGCGCTGCAGAACCTGCGCGTAGGTGTCTGTGCCCTGCGCGCCGGTCAACAGGTATTTGCCGCCAAACACCATCGACGGCACGCCCGAGATACCGCGGCTGGTCCAGAATTGCTGTTTCTCGCGCACTGGCGCACCATGCGCGCCCGATTCCAGCGTCACACGCGCGGCCTTAGGGTCCAGACCGACAGTCCCCACCGCATCCATCAGGACGTCAATGTCCGAGACATCCCGTTGCTGCGTGAAACAGGCATCGAACAGCGCCAGCTTCAGCGGACGCTGGCGCCCCTGACCCTCGGCCCAATCCAGCAACTGATGCGCAGAAAACGTGTTAACAATCCGGCTTTCATCATTGAAATTGAACGAAAACCCAAGTTCCGCACCCAATGAGGTCAACCTGTCGCGGGCTTGCTGGCTTTGCTCGGGCGTGGACCCGTATTTCTCGGCAATATGCTCGCGCAGATTCTGGCCCTCGGGCGGCATATTGGGGTTCAGTTCAAACGGATGCCACCTGAGACGCGCCAGGACGCCCAGCTGTTGCAAGGCCAGATCGAGCTGTCGAAAGCCAATGATACACCAGGGGCACACAACATCCGAAACAATATCAACCTGAACAATCGGGCGCGGGTCAGAGCTGGTCATGTCAGTTTCCTGTCAGATCGAATTCTTTGGCTTCCTTGCGATAGATAAGCTTGGCCTGGGCGAATTTAAACCAAGACATTTTTGCCTCTTCACATCGCCAGCATCAGCGTCTATACGCCCCTCTACCAAGTCACTGGCAGTGCGGTCGTGGCGGAATTGGTAGACGCGCAGCGTTGAGGTCGCTGTGGGGTAACTCCCGTGGAAGTTCGAGTCTTCTCGACCGCACCAAATTTTCAAGATAACATGCAGTTTAGGGCGTTAATCCGAAGCATTGGGCTTTCGGTGTGGTGCCGGGCTGCGTTGGTTCCCTCAGCTCGTCAACTGGTTTCCCGAAGCTGCTTTGTGAACCAACGGCTACTCTAAATCGAACCACTTTGAGTCCCACCGAACGAACAGCAAGTCACAATCGGGCGCGTCCCTGTCGACGGGGCGCAGGGCCTCTATCAATTCAAAACTGTGTTTGCCCATCTCTGCCACAAAATCGCTGAACCGGTACCCGTCCTTGAAACGCCGTTTTACCGAGACCTCTGCAATGACGAAATCGGTCCGCTTCAAGGTTTCTTCGGCCCCTCGGATAACGGCGAGTTCATTGCCCTCCGTGTCGATCTTCAGACCAAACCGGCCAGGAATGTCGGAGGTGTAGGAATCAAGGCGCCGTTTATCCACGATGCGCTTTTCCATCTTCACGATGCGATTTTCATATTCCTCAGAGAAACCCGCGACACTCGCCAAAGATCGCCGTTTGCGATCCGTGGTGGGGATGATCAGTTCGGCCTGGCCTTCATCTGCGTCCAACGCCACGATGTTGAGGTCATAATCGATACGCTCGCGCCATGGTGCAACCCGTTGGGCTGTTTCTTCAATCGGATCGAACAGGATGAACTTCTTGTCGGGGAAAGCCTCGTACAGGAAAGGGGTTCCGGCGTCCACGCCGACATCAAGGATTGTGTCCACATCAAAGCCGAAACTGCCAAGGTTCTTCGCAGTCACACCGCCGCTGATCACGGTCAGGCCTGCGCTGTTGAGCCTGCGCATGACTGGTCGGGGGCCGATGAAGTCACCACTTTCAAACTCGACAACTTTCAGGCCGACGGATCGCAGCAATTTACGAAACGAAAAAGCATCAATCTTTGGCATTCTGCAGCCCCATGGGTTTGGAAGTGGCCTGAGAAGCGGAAGCCTTATCTTCGTTCAGCGCGTCCCGTAACGCCCGGCTTTGCAATTCCGGCCGAATTGATACCGCATGATCCATACAGACCGCACGGATTTTCAGCAGGTCTTCGGGATCAAAATCGATCAGTTTACGCATTTGGAACATCATGCCGCGCGGATTTCCGTCTGCGTATAGGAACTCGTGTACGGCGTCCGGAAGGTGGTCTCTAAGCGGTCTGACGTTCGGCCCGACAATGGGTAGGCCATAGGTCAGCGCCAGATTCACCGAACCCGACGTCAGAATTCGGCTGAATGGCGCGACGCAGGCATGGCTACCTGCAATAACATCGCGCAGGTCTTGGTCTGGCAGATACCTGTCGTGAAACCTGACATTGGGCATTTCCCGGATCGGTTGCTGTCCCTTGCGCTCGCCCGCGATAACGGCCCCTGCAATGTCCAGCTCCCACGCTTGATCCCGGATATAGAGCGATTTCAGCGCTTGCCACATAAACTGCCCGCCGCGATTTTCCTGCACTTTTCCGATATGAACAAACCTGCGGTGCTGGGATGGTGCGAGAGCGCCACGCCGCGCCAAAGTGTCTTCGGCCGGCTCGTAGACCCCCAGATAGCTTGGATGCGCGACCAGTAGGATTTTTTCCCAGGGTATTCCGTAAGTTTCGGTCATCAGCTCAACTGCATAAGGCGTATGCAAGTGAATTTTGTCTGCTTGCCGAACCAGCAGGGCGCGCCCTTCGTGGATGGTGTCCATGTCCCTCGCAGAATTGTGCGGGTGGAAGTTGTGAACGGTCCAAACGATCTTTACGCCTTTTTCTCTCAACGCCGCCAAACCTGCTTCGATCTTTGCAAAACGATCTTGAGCCGGGATGTCATTCCTGCTGCCGAACTCAACTGTCTCCCAATGTATCCAGTATATGTCACCCTTTTGCATAGGAGGCAGTTCACCAGCATAAAACGCCCTGAGCCGCACAACCCGGACATCGTAGCCTGAGAAACTGCTGTAAACCATGCTCTGATACGGATTGTTCCCCAGCGGCGCGTTGGAAAAAATCGTCGGCATTAACTCAATCCCTATTCAGGCCCTTAAAGCGCGGCGCAAAGTCATCGTCGCATTTGCCTATATCGACAATCCGCCTGCCGACCTCAACCAGTAAGGCCTATAAGGTCGCGTGTCGGTTGCGCAAGGCAATGGACTGATCACTTGCTGTGTGTAAACACGTTGTTCGTGGTGCATGACGCGCCGGTCAAGTGGCAAGGCGCATATTTGTAAAAGGGACTATTGTCGAGGCATCGTGTCCGTGCAATCACGTCTGCTCGCTTGCAAAGCCCGGTGCGGAACCGTAACAAAGCTGGGCGTTCAAGTTTGTCTGCAAGCGCCCGGCAAGGCCTGATATTGCAGGAACTCCTACGGTTCGGAATGAAGGTCACGGGTGATAGTTGATGAGACTTGTCGTATCCACGATGAAAGACGAGGGGCCGTTCATCCTGGAGTGGATAGCCTACTATCTTTCAATCGGGTTCACGCATTTCATTGTCAATTCCAATGACTGTTCAGACGGGACGGATGCCATCCTGAAACGGTGTGAAGAGCTTGGGTTTCTGGCCCATATCGACAATCCGGGTCCGTGGGATTTTGGGCCGCAGGCGTCGGCCTATTCAAATGCGATGCAGCATCCCTGGTACAAGGAAGCCGAGTGGATCATGGTGTGCGATGTGGATGAGTTTTTTGACATCCGCATCGGCGACGGAACGTTGGACGATCTGTTTCAGGCACAGCCGCATGCCGACGGGTTCGCGGCGCTTTGGCAGTTGTTTGGTCACAACGGGATCGTTGATTTTGAAGATCGCTTCATAACCGAACAGTTCACCAAAGCAGGCGAGTTGGGAGCGGTGCTGCCGCAAAACCTGCGTGCGTTCAAATCTCTGATCCGAAACAACGGATCGTATTATGCGCTCAATACGCACCGTCCTCGTGGACCTGTTCGTGGCAAGGCAGAGCGCTTTGCCTGGATTGACGGGGACGGGGATCCTTTGCCACCCGCGATGCGGCGCAGGGGCTGGGCCTTTTCCACCACCGGTGCAGGGTTCGGGGGCAACTTGTTCCGCATGAACCACTATGCGGTGCGGTCCATTGAAAGCTACCTGATGAAGCGCGTACGCGGCGATGTGAATACCACGGCCTTTCATCCGAAGATGGAGGCGACCGGGCAGGCGTATTGGCATTTGCACTGCTATAACGAGGTTGAAGAAACCTCGATCCTGTCAAAGGTTGCGCGTCTTCGTGAAACCTTTGATCGGCTGCGGTCGGACACTGTTCTGGATGAATTGCACCAGCAAGCGGTGGCATTCCACAAGGATCGGATCTCGGTCATTCGGGAAACCGAAGCTGCAAGCAGTTTTATAAAAAAATACAAGAACTTCAAAGGCGGGCAGAATGTGAAAGCGCTGGATCTGGGGGTTATTGAAGAGGCCAATATTTCCTTTGATCCTACGATGTACAAGGATCCAAACGTTACATTTGCTCAGGTCGCCAAGTGGAACCGCATTGGGCAAATGGCGAAAGCGCAGAACTCGAAACCAAAGAATTATCCGTGGTTTGTGCGACTGGATGCTCTGGAGACGCCGCTACAGTATGAAGAGGCTGCCGCGCAGCACGCGATCATCACCGAACCAACACAGGTTTCTGTGCCCTTTGATCCCAAGGATTCCTGCCATCTGCCTATTGCTTCGCCCGAAATCGCAAGAACGGCAGAGCAGCGGCGAGATTTCTTGCAGTCAATTAGTGGGAAGAAAAATTGGGTTCTCATTGGGCAGGTTGAAACTGAAATCGTTGAAGAGATTCTTGCCTTACAGTCGGTTGCAAGGCTGACGATCCTGGCACCTTGGGGGTTGTCGTGGGACGGCTACGCTTGTGATGACACAACGCAGAACCCGGACCTTCAGGCAATGGACCGCGCGTTCTACGCATTTTTGGAGTTTTTTCGTGAACCAATTCTAGCAGGGCGATTGCGTATCTACCGTGCGATGCCACAACTGATGCTTAAATTCTTCAAAAATGAATCTGTTGGTGTTGCGATCATTAGGGGTGTGCGCTCTGAACGTATCACGAACCAATTGTTACGCCGGATCGACCGCGTCCTCGCACCCGGTGGAAGCATCGCTTTCACGACCTATCGGCGCCGTGGGGGTGGGTCCTATGCCGGGATGAACGCGGCCATCAACAGCTTTTTGGGGCAGAATGCGACCCGTTACAGGGTGACCAGTCTGCAGCCACCGTGGCTTGGGATCGACAAGTTACCGCCACTTAACGCAGAAGAGACTTAGCTTCTGGCTCTTGTCTTGTTGGCGTGGTAGCCATTGCTCAATGAACAAAGCGGGTTCTGTGTGTGACTGAAACCCGTCTGCCAAGTGAGGTCGAGATGTCAAACGAACCCAAGGTCATAGGTGCAGCACCCGGAAGCCCGCTGAAACCGAAGGCGGACAAGGCGACCAAGCGCAAGAATTCGAAAGAGGCCATCCGTCGGACCTTTCTCTCAAGGCTGCCCAAGGGTGGCGTCGCGGTTGAGATTGGCGTCTGGCAGGGCGAGTTCTCTCCGACCATTCTGAAACTGATCGAGCCAAGTCAGTTGTTCCTGATCGACCCGTGGAAGCACATTGGCGAAGAATCCCATACCACCGCCTTTGTCGGCCGGACCGAAGACGAAAAGATGGAGGCGATCTTCCAAAAGGTCGTGAAGGCGTTCGAGGCCGAGATCGAAGAGGGCAAGGTTGGCATCATTCGCGATTTCTCGGTTCCCGCCCTGGAACTGTTTGACGAAGAGAGTATCTCGTTCGCCTATGTCGATGGCGATCATTCCTACGAGGGTGTCTCGGCAGATCTGGCCGCGCTGTTCCCCAAGATGAAGATCGGCGGCATCATGGCGTTTGATGACTATCACCGCCGTGGCTGGTGGGGGGACGGGGTGATCCGTGCCGTGAACGAATTCCTGGGCCAGTACCCGCGCCACCTGCGTATCCGGGCCATCGCAGGCGCACAGATCGCGATCGAGAAGATCAAGCCTCAGGATGATAGCAAAGGCTGATCTGACCCAGTTTTGAGACCGAGCGTATCAGATGCAAAACCCTGAAAAAATCGTCATCACTGCCATGAAGAACGAGGGGCCTTACATTCTTGAATGGGTGGCCCATCACAAGGTGCTTGGCTTTGACAGGATTATTGTCTACACCAACGATTGCTCGGACGGGACAAACCGTATCCTGCGACGGCTGCAAGAGCTCGGGCATGTCGAGTTTCGCCGCAACCGGGTCGGCGTCGGAGGGATTCACCGGTCTGCCCTTCGGCAGGCGCGTCGATTGCCGGTGGTGAAAGAGGCGAAGTGGATCTATGTCTGCGATGCTGACGAGTTTCTGAATATCCATGTCGGGAACCACAAGGTCGACGACCTGATCGAGGCGACCCCGGATGTGGATGTTATCTCGATCCCGTGGAAGATATTCTCGAACAATGGTCGTCATGTGTTGCGGGATTCTCCGGTCACGGCGCAGTTTCTTGACGGCGAACTGGATTTTGAACAGGGCGGGGCCGGGCGGCGATTTGTAAAGTCGATCTTCCGGCAGGGGGAGTTTTACAACCGCTTCGGTCTGCACAACCCGCATCCCAGGCCCGAGTTCCAGTCCAGCGTGTTCCGCTCTGTGGCGGGTGGGCACGCAAGGGAACCCGCGCCCTTCGGAAACCACGTCTCGCCGCCGTTTGGCTTTGAGGTCGCGCAGATCAACCACTATGCCGTGCGCTCGACCCAAGCATATCTGGCAAAACGCAGCCGCGGCCGGGCGAACCATTCGTCTCAGACCCTTGGAACCGAATACTGGGATCGCTGGAACCGAGGTGGATCGCGCGATGAAACCATTCTGTGCTATCAGGATGAAACGGCAGAGATGCTGAAGCAGTTCAAATCGGACGAGGTGCTGCAGCGGTTGCATCGCAGGGCGTTTCGCTGGCACAAAGACCTTATTTCCGACCTTATGAAGGTTCCGGATTATAATGAACTGTATCAACGGCTTGTGGAGCGACCCGCAGCCAGCTTTGTTGAACAGGATCGTGGCGTACGCGAGCGCGTCAGAAGCGAACCTTTGCCGCGCCCGTCTGATCAAAATCAACCGGATATGTGATTAAAGACCCCGGAGAATCGAATTAATGGTTGTCGACAACAAGCTTCCGACGGTTGGAATGCTCTGGCTGGAAGGACCGCTGAGTTTTCTCGAGCAGATGTGCCTGCTGTCCTTTGTGGCGAACGGACACAAAGTGGTGCTGTTCCACTATGGCGAGGTCGAAAACGTACCCGAAGGTATCGAGCTGGTGTCGGCAAATGAAATTCACGAGCCGCAGCAATTCATCATGAACAACCAGTTCAAAACTCCGGTCCCGCAGTCGGATATCTTCCGGCTGCAACTTATGAAGAAAACCGATTTTCTGTGGTGCGATACGGATGTAATCTCGCTGGCCCCGATCCCGAAAGCGGATCATATTTTTGGGTATTTCAACAATACCACGATCTGCAACGCGATCATGCGGTTGCCATCTGACAGTCCGGCATTGCGGGGTTACACTGAATACAGCCTTGATCCGTTCCCGATCCGCCCGTGGATCGAGGGTGAAGAGCGGGAAGAGCTGGAACGCCAGAAACGCACCGGTGAGCTGCCTCATGCGTCGGAACAAGCGCACAGTGTGTATGGGCCAGGCGTGCTGACATGGTTCCTGAGGCACCATGGTGAGATTGAACACGCGAGCCCTGTTTCGGTTTTCTATCCCCTTCCGTTCCGGCACACGGGGCAGGCGAACGATATTTCCGCGCGCGAGTTCCGACGGAAGTATCTAACGGACGAAACCCTTGCTGTGCATCTTTGGGGCCGTCGGATGCGGTGGTGGATCGCCAAAGGAATTAACCGTCATTCGTTTTTGGATCGGCGATTGCGGGGATTGGGCATCCGCCCGGCGGATGCGCCTTTGCCGAGAAAGGGCAAGGGCGCTCCGAAGAAGATCGTGTTTCCGGGTGACCTGCCTGAACTGCGCATCAGCAAGGAAGAGATCAGTGCATCCACCAAAGGTGTTATGTCCGTTGCGCAGGTTTCCAATTCGGAACAGTATCTTAAGGTCGCTCAGCTTGAACTGGACAAGATCAGAGAGCGCGGTCTCTACGGTGTGAACAGCGAGCCGCGCGCAGGACACCGACGGGGCTGGGATCATTATCAAAGCGACGTGTCCCGCATGCATGCCTTGTCGATGTCCTTATCGCGCTTTGCCAACAACCAGCGCTATTTGCCGGACTTGTCCAACCCGAAGACCGTGACGGAAAAACTGTTGGTCATGAAGCTGTTTGCCGAGATGCCGGTTGTCTCTGCCGCGGATAAGCTGACTGCTGAAAGATATGTGCCGGACACCGCCAGACATCTTCTAACCCCTGTCAAACGGTACTGGAATTCACCAACGCCAGAGTTGCCGGCGGATATTGATCTGGAACCGGGTAGCTATTGGCTAAAGTGCAACAATGGTCAGGGTCAAAATCATCGTATGACCTGGCCCATGACCGCCGAAGAACATGATCTGGCCAACGAAAAGCTTGTCAACTGGAGCAAAAAGCCGGTCCCGCACGGATATTGGGCGGCCGAATGGTGGTATTCGACCATAGACACGCAATATTTCATCGAAGAAGACCTTGCCGCCGAAGGCGAGGATATCATCGACTGGAAATTCTGGGTTGTCGCCGGGCGGGTGCAGCTTGTTCAGGTCGACCGGGATCGGTCTCGTGGGCATGTGCAGATGATCCATGACCGGGACTTCAACTTCATTCCCAAAGAGTTGTATTTCAAAACCAGTGAAGACACCGAGCCAAGGCCCGAACGGTTTGACGACATGGTTCAAATCGCCGAAGCGATTGGTCAGCGGGTCGAATTTGCGCGGGTGGATCTCTATGCGATTGGCGACAAGATTTACCTTGGTGAAATCACGCTCTGCCCCTTTGGCGGCAAGCGTCAGATGCGCACGCCCGAGTTGGACGCGCAGTTGGGCGAGGCGTGGACGGGGACACGTTTGTTCCCGACCTAAAATCGCGGGTTTATTCGACCGTGATTTCCTGACGCAACCGGCCAGTTGTCTTGTCGAAAATCAGAATGCGATTGTCATCGGTCACCACCGCGTACCAGTTGTTGCCAATCGTGACCGACTGCGCCCTTGCACCATCGGGCAATTCGACCTGATCGGGCAGGGTGGGGGTGCGGTCCGTTAAGCGGATGACAATCAGTGCGAATGTCACTAGAACCCCGCCAATCATCACCGCGGTCAGCAGCATGACCATGCGCCGCAGCAATCGCAGTTGCGGCGTCTCTTGCGGTTCGTCTTGGGGGTCGGAAGGAACAGTCATGGGCACCCGCCAGATAGAGTTTCAGATTGCGGCCGATCCGCCGCCTCGTCTTGATAAGGCGCTTTCGCGGGATGTGCCAGCCGATGAGAACCTGTCGCGCACCCGTTTGGCGCGTTTGATTGAAGAGGGCGCGGTGTCCATTGACGGGGCCACGATTCTCGATCCGAAATACAAAGTAACCGAAGGTGCCGCGGTGGCCATCACCGTCGCCGAAGCCGAAGACAGCCATATCGGCCCCGAGGATATTCCGCTGCAGGTTGTCTATGAGGACGCAGACCTGATCGTGATCAACAAACCGGCGGGCATGGTGGTGCACCCGGCGCCGGGTTCGCCCAACGGCACGTTGGTCAATGCGTTGCTGCATCATTGCGGCAAGGACCTTTCCGGGGTTGGTGGCGTCAAACGCCCCGGCATCGTTCATAGAATAGATAAAGAAACCAGCGGGTTGCTGGTCGTCGCTAAATCAGATGCAGCACATCACGGGCTGGCCGCTCAGTTCGAGGCGCACAGCGTCGAGCGTTATTACCGCGCCATCTGCTATGGGGTGCCCGATGCCAATGATCCACGGTTGCGCGGGGTGAAGGGGGTAAGCTTCGAACCCGGCAACATCATGCGTTTGACGACTCAGTTGGCGCGACACAAGACGGATCGGCAAAGACAGGCTGTGCTGTTCCATGGCGGGCGGCACGCCGTTACGCGGGCACGGGTCGTCGAGACGTTTGGCGCTCCTGCAGGGCTGGCATTGATCGAATGCTGGCTGGAAACCGGTCGGACACATCAGATCAGGGTTCACATGGCCCATGCCGGGCACGGGCTGGTCGGAGATCCGGTCTATGGCGGCAAGCGCAAACTGGCGACCAAAGCCTTTAGCCCGACGACTGCCGAGGCCGTGCGCGCCTTCCCCCGACAGGCGCTTCATGCCGCTGTTTTGGGCTTTGAACACCCTGTAACGGGCGAAAACCTGCGGTTTGAGGCCGAATTGCCCGCCGACATGCAGAATTTGATCGACACTCTGCGCACACCGCTGACATAATCCGCAAACTGTCGTGAGTAAGGCTTTCTTATCTTTCCTTTACCTAAGCTTAATTCCAAACTGTTAACGGTACCTCTTGAAAGGGGTGGGTTCCTTACCTATCTCCTATGTTAAAGACTTAAACATTTGTCGGAGGGACATCATATATGGCAAATTACGCAAATCTCCCCGCACCGACGCCCGAGGGCGGCCTGAACCGCTATATGCAGGAAATCCGCAAGTTTCCGCTGCTTGAGCCGGAAGAAGAATACATGCTGGCCAAGCGCTGGGTGGAAGAGCAGGACACTGAATCCGCGCATAAAATGGTGACGTCTCACCTGCGTCTGGCGGCCAAAATCGCCATGGGCTATCGCGGCTATGGCCTGCCGCAGGCCGAAGTGATTTCCGAAGCGAACGTGGGCCTGATGCAGGCCGTCAAACGGTTCGACCCAGAAAAGGGCTTCCGCCTTGCCACCTATGCAATGTGGTGGATCCGCGCCTCGATCCAGGAATACATCCTGCGGTCGTGGTCTCTGGTAAAGCTGGGCACGACCTCGGCGCAGAAAAAGCTGTTCTTCAACCTGCGCAAGGCCAAGGCCCGCATTGGTGCGCTGGAAGAGGGCGATCTGCGCCCCGAGAATGTCGCGCAGATTGCCAATGATCTGGGCGTGACCGAAGAGGAAGTGATCAGCATGAACCGCCGCATGTCGGGCGGCGATGCCTCGCTGAACGCGACCGTCGGGTCCGAAGGCGAAGGCACCATGCAATGGCAGGACTGGCTTGAGGATGAAGATGCCGATCAGGCCGGTGATTATGAGGCGCGCGATGAACTGGACGCGCGGCGCGAGTTGCTGGCAGCCGCTTTGGAAGTTCTGAATGATCGTGAGAAGGACATTCTGACTCAACGCCGGTTGATGGATCAGCCCGTTACACTGGAAGAGCTGAGCACACAGTACAATGTCAGCCGCGAACGCATCCGCCAGATCGAGGTGCGCGCCTTTGAAAAGCTGCAGAAGAAGATGCGCGATTTGGCGCGCGAGAAGGGTATGCTCGGCACTGTCTGAACGGGCTGCTTGTGAACAGGATGACCGGCTCAACCCTGTTGGGCCGGTTTTCTTTTGGCTGATCCCGGCGAAACCTGCATGACAGCGCAGCCTTCTGCCGTTAAGTAGAACCCAACTTTGGTTGCGCTAACGGCGGAGGGGGCAATGCAGAAACCGGTTCGATGGGGCGTTCTTGGGGCCTCGAAATTTGCGCGTCAGTATCTGGCCCCGGCGATCCACGCAGCGGACGGTGCGCAGCTTTACGGGCTGGCGACCTCGGATCCTGCGAAGGCCACTCCGTTTCAGGCGTTCTGTCCGGATCTGAACATCTATGACAGTTACGAGGCGATACTGGCAGACCCGCAGATCGATGCGGTTTATATCCCTCTGCCAAACCACCTGCATGTTGAATGGAGCCTGAAGGCGCTGGATGCGGGCAAGCATGTGCTGTGTGAAAAGCCCATGACCATGCGCGCTGATGAGTTCGACGATTTGATTGCCAAACGTGATAAGACAGGTCTGCTGGCGGCTGAGGCTTATATGATCGTCCACCACCCACAGTGGCAGTTGGCCCGCAAGCTTATCGCAGACGGGGCCATTGGCAAACTGGCGCATGTGACCGGCGCGTTCAGCTTTGACAACCGTGCGGACACTGGAAACATCCGCAACAAGGCGGAAACCGGCGGAGGTGGCCTGCGGGATATCGGCGTTTACGTGATCGGCTCGACGCGGTTCGCGACAGGGCAGGAGCCCGTCACCGTTCAATCCGCGATCCGTTGGGAAAACGGGATTGATGCCTTCACCGAGATTCGCGCGCAATTCCCCGACTTCACCTATTCGGCTTATGTCTCGATCCGGATGCACCCGCATCAAGAGATGATGTTTCACGGCGAAGGCGGCGTGATCCGCCTGACCGCCCCGTTCAACGCGCGGGTCTTTGGCGAGGCGCGGGTTGAACTGCACCGTCCGGGGCTGGAGGTTCAGGTCACGCGCTTTCCGGGCGACGATCACTACAAGCTGCAGATCGAGGCGTTTTGTCGATCCGTGCGCGAGGGTGTCGATTACCCGTGCCCGCTGGAATTCTCACGCGGGACGCAGCTGATGATTGATCAGGTGTTTGACGGAGCAGTGGCCCTGTAATTTGCCCCCATAACTTGCCATAGCCGCTGGCTCGGTTATCCTGTCACCCTTCGGAACAGGAGAGGACCCATGGCAGGCGGCTGGGCACGCGACGGTGCGGTAAGTGAACAGATCGAGGCGTCGATTTCTGACGAACTGGCCCGGATGCAGGCGCAAAAGCGACCCGAGGGCGAAAGCCTGACCCATTGTGCGGAGTGCGAAGAACCGATCCCCGAGAAACGTCGCGCCGCGCTGCCGGGTGTGAAGCTGTGTCTGGAGTGCCAGCAGGAGCGGGACAGCAGTTTCAAGTCGCGCGGCGGGATCAATCGGCGGGGGTCCAAGGATAGCCAGTTAAAGTGACCTGTGTTGTGGCTACTTTGACCCCATCTCAGCCGATGCTGCAATTTGCATAAATCGCGGACCTGCCCGAAACACTGCTGTCAGGATTCATCTAACCCATAACTGCCGTCTTCGCGGTGCACTTCTCGCCCGCTGAGGGGCGGGGTAAAGACGCAGACCAGACGCAGATCACCTTCTGTGGCGCGCAGGATGTGCCGGTCATTCTGATCCAGGGCATACAGGGTAAATGGTTCAAGCGGATGCCAGGTTTCGTCGTTGAACGCCCTGATCTGGCCCTTGCCTTCGATGCAATAACACGCCTCCAGATGATGGGTGTATTCAAGCTCAAGCTCGGCACCCTTCTTGATAATCGTGTCCGTTAGCGTAAAGCCCATGCCGTCAGATGCCAGCAATAGCCGCCGGCTGTTCCACCCCGGGCCGGAAACGTCCCGATCTGTGCCAAGGATATCTTTGAGCGTCTTTACAATCATCTTTCGCCGCCTCGTTGTTATCGTACCGCGCGGTTCATCCCGCCGTCGGACAGTATACTCTGACCATTAATGTATCTGGCCCCCCCGCTGGCGAGAAATACGCAGGCCTGTCCAATCTCCTCGAATGTCGCGGGACGCTGCGCGGGGATTTCCCGGCGGGCCCGTTCGGACAGGTTCACGTTCTCGCAGAATCCCGGCAGCAGATTGTTCATGCGAATGTTGTGCCGTGCATAACGGTCGCCGTAAAGCTTTGAGAAACTGTGCAACGCACCGCGCAGCATGCTCATGGGGTAGGGCGCACGCGGCTCGATCGTGTTCATGGACGAGATGTTCACGAATGCACCGCCGCCCTGTTCGATCAGGATGGGCGTGACGATGCGGGCAATCTTGACGACGTTCAGCACATACATGTCCAGACTTTCGTGCCAAAGCTCATCGCTCAGCTCCAACAGTGGCCCGTCAAAATCAGGATCGAAGCCAACGGTTTTGATGGCTTCCGGCACCGTTCCGCCATGACCCATATTGCTGACGATCGCATCGATCCTGCCATACTTGCTCATGGTATCGTCGATCATTGCCTGCAGATCATCGACATCCAGCACCGAGCCGCGGCGGCCAATGCCCCCAAGCTCTTTGGCCAGTTCCACAGACCGATTGGATGGGGACATCAGCGAGACCTTGTAGCCTGCCTTTGCCATTTCGATGGCGCACCCCCGACCAATGCCTTGTCCGGTCCCTGTCATAAGTGCAACTTTGACGTCAGCCATAGCGTGTCCTTCCCGAGCAAATGTTCTGTGAGGTTTTTTGAGTTAACGGCAGAATAACCCTGCAGGTTTAAGCGGACCTATCGAGTTTATCGGGCATTGCTGTTAGGTTTCCTCACATGACGGAAAACCTCAGACACCTGCGCGCGCTTCAGGCCTTTGACGAAACCGCAACCCATTCGAGCTTGTCCAAGGCGGCGGATGCGCTGAACGTCACGCACGGGGCGATCAGTCGGCAGATCAAACTGCTGGAACTGCATCTGGGTGTGACGCTCTTTCACCGTCGCCCGAATGGCGTTGAACTGACCAAGGCCGGGGAACGCCTGTATCACTCGACACGCGGGGCCTTTTCGGCCTTGCAACTGGGCGTGGCCGAGGTGAAGCGGCTGCATCGCCGCCAGTCGATCACCGTGTCTTTGTCCACGTCGCTGGCGCTCAAATGGCTTGTGCCGCTGCTCGGGTCCTTTCAGCAGGACCATCCGGGGATCGCGTTGTTGCTGGATACAAACGATGCCTTTGCGGATTTCGATACATCCGAGGTCGATGTCGCCCTGCGGTTTGGGGAGCCGGGTTGGGACGGGCTGTATCACGAGCAAATCAGACAAGAAGACCTGATTGTCGTGGCCGCGCCGTCCCTTGTTGGGAAAATGCGCCTGCCGATGCGGCCCGAGGATGTGGCGGACCTGCCTTTATTGCACGATGCCTTCAATGTCGGCTGGGAAAGCTGGGCCGCACAAGTCGGGTTGAACCCTGATCGGATCAATGCGCAGAGCATCAAATACGTGGACAGTGCTGTTTTGTTAGAGGCGGCGATAGACGGGCAAGGCGTGGCGCTGGCCAGACATCTTTTAGCGGAAAGGGATTTGAACCTTGGCCGGTTGATCCGCCTTGATGAAAGCCGTGTTCCTCTGGGTCGCGGGCTCTACTTTGTCTGCCGCCCCGGCGATCAGGAGAGGGTCACGGTGAGAATATTCAAGAAGTGGCTCATGTCCCTTTGATAACCGGGCTCCCATCGAAGCCCGGTTTGTTGCGCAAAGCGTTGTAGGCAGTCCTTTGTAGGACCGCCTTACCCCTCCATCGCTTCCAACTCGTCAATGAAGCCCGAGATCATCGACAGGCCCTTGTCCCAGAACTTCGGATCGCTCGCGTCCAGCCCAAACGGGGCCAGCAATTCCTTGTGGTGTTTTGATCCACCAGCGCGCAGCATCTCGAAATACTTGTCCTCGAACCCCTCGGCACCGCTTTCGTAAACGGAATAGAGCGCGTTCACGAGGCCGTCGCCAAAGGCATAGGCGTAGACGTAGAAGGGTGAGTGAACAAAGTGGGGGATATAGGCCCAGAAGGTCTCATACCCTTCCATAAATTCGAATGCCGGACCAAGGCTTTCGGCCTGAACGCTCATCCACAGGGCATTGATGTCATCCGGGGTCAACTCGCCTGCGCGGCGGGCGGCGTGCAGTTTGCATTCGAAGTCGTAGAAGGCGATCTGGCGGACCACCGTGTTGATCATATCCTCGACCTTGCCGGCCAGCAGCACCTTGCGCTGTTCCGGCGTTTCGGCCTGATCCAGCATCTTGCGGAAGGTCAGCATTTCGCCAAACACCGACGCCGTTTCAGCCAATGTCAGCGGCGTGGATGACAGCATCTCACCCTGATCCGCGGCCAGAACCTGATGCACGCCGTGGCCCAGCTCATGCGCCAGGGTCATCACGTCGCGCGGTTTGCCCAGATAGTTCAGCATCACATAAGGATGCACGTCGGTCACGGTTGGATGCGCAAAGGCGCCGGGCGCCTTACCCGGTTTCACCGCTGCATCGATCCAGCCTTTCGAAAAGAAGGGCGAGGCGATCTCTCCCATACGCGGATCAAACGCGTTGTATGCGTCCATCACCGTCTTTTCGGCCTCATCCCATCCAACGATGCGGGTGTCTTCCATCGGCAGGGGCGCGTTGCGGTCCCAGACCTGCATGACGTCCAGACCCAGCCATTTGCGTTTCAACTCATAGTAGCGATGGCTGAGTTTGGGGTAGGCCGCCACGACGGCCTCACGCAGGGCCTCGACCACTTCGGGTTCGACGTCGTTCGACAGATGGCGACCGGTTTGAGCTGTCGGCATGTTGCGCCAGCGGTCTAGGATCTCTTTCTCCTTGGCCTGCGTGTTGTGCACACGGGCGAAGGTTTTGATGTTGTCCTGAAATACGCTAGCCAGTTCGCGCGCCGCCGCCTCGCGTTTGCTGCGGTCCTGTTCGGTCAGCAGGTTCAGGGTGCCTTCGATATTCAGCTCTTCGCCATCGACGGTAAAGGTCAGCCCGGCGATGGTTTCGTCGAACAGGCGTTCCCATGCGTCACCGACGACGCCCAGATCGTGCAGAAACTTTTCCAACTCGTCGGACAGTTGATAGGGTTTCATCGCGCGGATGCGCCGGAAGACCGGCTCGTACCGGGCCAGATCGGCATTGGCGTCGAAATGCCCCTTCAGCACATCGTCGTCGATGCGGTTAAGTTCCAGCGTGAAGAAGACCAGCGGAGTGGTGAAGATCGTGATCTTCTCCTGCATGTCCGACAGGAATTTGGCGCGGTCGGCATCGGTGGTCAGCTGGTAATAGCGCAAGCCCGCGAAGGACATGATCCGCCCGGCGATCGAGTTGATCTTTTCGTTGCGCAGCACGCAGGTCAGCAGGCCGTTGGCGTCCAGTTCGGCCAGCTTGCCCTCATAATCCGCAGCAAAAGACGCACATTCGCCTTCCAGCCATCCCAGATCGCGATCCAGCTCGGGCGCGTCTTCTGCGGTGTAGAGATCGCTCAGATCCCATTCCGGCAGGTTGCCCAGATTGTCGGCACCGCCGACGGCATTCGCATCACGGACGGGAAAGGGAAGGTCGCGCATAGATCACCTTTTGAAGACTGCTTTGGCAAACATCTAGGGCTGGCGCGCGGGGATCACAAGCGGCCAGTTTGCACACGGGCGATCAATACAAGTGGGGGCTAGGGTGTACCGTTGGATTGATTGGCCAGAAAATGCGCCGCGAGTTGGTCCAGAACCGGTCCGCGCACGTCGGGGGCCTCCATCAGAACCTCGTGTTCGCCATCCGGTATCTCGACCAGCTTCCCGTTGGGCCAGTTGGCCATACGCGCACGGATTGCCTTGCGATCCACGATCTGTTCGTGACTGCCCAAAAAAGTCAGGCAGGCTGTGTCCGGGGCAGGCTGATCCATCAACCAGGCGCATTCGTCCAGTGACTCGCGCAGCCACAGGTTTGACGGTGCGCCAAGCGACAGTTCGGGATGCGCCTCTAGCTGATCCTGCATCATCTTGTACATGACCGGATCACGGGTCAGAACGTTGCCTTCGAACGGTTGCGTCAACACATAGCTGTCCAGCGAGGTTGTCGGCGGCGTCCGTTCGCCCAGCCCAAGGGCCGTTCCCCAATACGCGGTTACACGGCTGAGCGGTTTCATGATCGGCGTGAAGAAAATGCCCCACATAGGCCCCGTGAAGGCGCACGCGGCAAAGCAATTCTTCTCGATCACAGCACGCAGGCCAATGGCACCGCCCATCGAGTGGCCGATGACATACCAGGGTTTCGGCAGGTCAAGCTGTGTCGCCAGATCCAAAACCGCAGTCACATCGTGCTGATAGTCCGGGAAGTGGTCCACATGACCCACACGCGGGTTGTCCAGCAGGCGATCCGCCAGACCTTGGCCGCGCCAGTCGACGGCAAGCATGGCAAAACCGCGTTCTGCGAACTCACCCGCTGTGCTGCCGTATTTCTCGATATATTCCGTTCGGCCCGGAAACATGAAGACCGTGCCGTGCGTATCGCCTTCGGGCCGCCAATGGCCCACGCGGATACGCTTTTGATCTGCTGTGTGCAGCCAATGGGCCGCACCACCAGCAGGACCGCCGGCCACATCTTCGAACAAGGGGGCCGGCGACAACTCCATCAGGCCAGCACCGAGGCAAGTTTCATGGCAATACCCATGTCACCATCCACGCTCAGCTTGCCGGACATGAACGCGCCCGTCGGGTTCAATTCACCGCTGAGGATTTGTTCGAACGTATCAGCATCGGCGGTCAGGGTCACATCTGCGTCTTCATCGCTGACGCGTGCGCCGTCTGCATCCAGAACGATGGCGCCGTGCTCGGCAATCGCAAACTTGGCCGAGGCGTCAAACGCGCCACCCGACAGTTTTTCGTTCAGTGCGGCTGCCGCCTTTTCAAGAATCTCGCTCATGGTGTTCCTCATTTTGTTAGTGCGCCGTGAATGGACATCCGCGGTCGCAACGCTACACTGACGATTGTTATGGGCATTGCAATGATCAATCTCAAAGGTACCGTTGCGGCACTTGCCGTCCTAGTCATGTTTTCCGGAGTTTCTGCCGCTCAGCAGGCCGATTCCCGGGATGAATCGCAGTTGCTGCAACAATTGGCGCAATCAACGCCCGAGCAGGCCATTGGCCTTGACCGGCAGTTGCAGGCGCTGTGGTCGCAATCGGGGTCGGCCTCGGCGGATCTGCTGCTGGAACGCGGGCGCGACGCGTTGGATGAGGGCGACGTTGACGCAGCTATCGAGCATCTGACCGCTCTGACGGATCACGCACCCGATTTCGCGGAAGGCTGGCATCTGCGCGCCTCGGCGTTTTTTGGGCTTGAACGGTTCGGTATGGCTGCCGCCGATCTGGAATATGCCCTGACTCTGAACCCCAACAATTACGAAGCGATCTATGGTCTGGGTCTGATTTTTGAGATCGTTGGAAAGCCCGAACAGGCATTCGATGCCTATTCGCGCGCGCTGGCTATACATCCGCACCACGAAGAAGTAACCAATGCCGTGAATCGACTGAAGCCTCAGGTCGAGGGCTCAGCGCTCTGACGAACCGGGGCAGGGGGCAAAGGTGAGCGGGTCATCCCGAATAGTGGCCGTACTTGGCCCGACAAACACAGGCAAAACCCATTACGCGATCGAACGCATGCTGGGGCACCGCACCGGTGTCATCGGTCTGCCGTTGCGCCTGCTGGCGCGCGAGGTCTATGACAAGATCGTCGCCGTTCGTGGCCCCTCGGTTGTGGCGCTGGTCACGGGCGAGGAACGGATCGTGCCACCGCGCGCGCAGTATTGGGTCTGCACCGTCGAGGCGATGCCCGAGGGCATGGGGGCCGATTTCGTGGCCATCGACGAAATCCAGCTTTGCGCCGACCCCGAACGTGGCCATGTGTTCACCGACCGCCTGCTGCGCGCGCGTGGCACCAATGAGACGCTGTTTCTGGGCTCGGACACCATGCGCGGGCCAATTGCGGCGCTGGTCCCCGAGGCGCAGTTTGTCCGCCGCGAACGCATGTCGCAGCTGGTCTATGCCGGGTCCAAGAAAATAAGCCGGATGCCCGCGCGCAGCGCCATTGTCGGCTTTTCGGTCGATAACGTCTATGCCATCGCCGAGCTTTTGCGCCGCCAAAAGGGCGGGGCGGCTGTGGTCATGGGCGCGCTCAGCCCACGTACGCGGAACGCTCAGGTAGAACTCTATCAAAATGGCGAGGTTGATTATCTGGTCGCCACAGACGCCATTGGCATGGGCCTCAATCTGGACGTGAACCATGTGGCGTTTTCGTCCCTGACCAAATTCGACGGCCGCCGGATGCGCCCGCTTGCGCCGAATGAGCTGGCGCAGATCGCAGGCCGGGCAGGGCGCGGTATGTCCGACGGCACCTTTGGCGTGACCGGAGAGGCCCCGCCGCTGGACGAAGGCGTTGCGCAGGCGATCATGGACAGCCGTTTCACGCCGATGAAAAAGCTGAACTGGCGGAATGCCGCTTTGCGTTTTGGTTCCATCGACGCGCTGATCGACTCGCTTGAGGTCAGCCCGAATGACGAACACCTGATCAAGGCGCGGCCTGCCGACGACCTGAACGTGCTCAAGTCGCTGTCGCAAGTGACCGAAGTGGCGGCCCGCGCCAGTGATGGTCCGTCGATCCGCATGCTGTGGGATGTCTGCCGAATCCCCGATTTCCGCGGCATCAGCCACGCGGAACATGCCAGCCTGCTTGAAGTCATCTATGGCCACCTGCACGAACGCGGCGGCATCCCCGACGACTTCATGGCGCGGCAAATCCGCCGGATTGACCGAACCGACGGCGATATCGATGCATTGTCCAAAAGGTTGGTATATATTCGCACCTGGACATATGTTGCGCAACGAAACAACTGGGTACGCGACGAATCGCATTGGCGTGATGAGACGCGCACTGTAGAAGACAGGCTGTCGGACGCTCTGCATGACCGTCTGACCCAACGATTTGTGGACCGGCGTACATCCGTATTGCTGCGCCGGCTCAAACAGAAGGAGGCCCTTTTGGCCGAAGTAAATGACAAGGGTGAAGTGACCGTCGAAGGCGAATTCGTCGGTCGTCTGGAAGGGTTCCGGTTCTCGCCGGACAAAAGCGCGCAAGGGACCGAGGCGAAAGCTTTGAAATCGGCGTCCTTGCAAGCACTCGCGCCGCAATTCCATCTGCGTGCCGACCGCTTCTACAACGCGCCCGATACCGAGATTGATTTTACCGATCAGGGTGGCCTGATGTGGGGCGAATATGCTGTCGGCAAACTGGTTGCCGGGGCAGACCCCCTGAAACCCGTGGTCGAGGTTTTTGTGGATGAGGCCGCAGGCCCCGATGTGGAACAGAAGGTGCAGCGCCGCCTGCAGCATTTCATCGACCGCAAGGTTGCCGCGCTGTTCGAGCCGCTGCTGAACCTGTCGCGGGACGAGGAACTGAGCGGTCTGGCCAAGGGCTTTGCCTTCCGCATGGTCGAGGCGCTGGGCGTGCTGCCCCGCGCGCAGGTCGCGCAAGAGGTCAAGGATCTGGATCAGGACGCCCGTGGCGCGCTGCGCAAGCATGGCATCCGCTTTGGTCAGTTCACCATTTTCATGCCGCTCTTGCTGAAACCCGCACCCACGCGCCTGCGTCTGGTTCTGTGGGCGTTGGCACAGGGCTTGCAGGAGTTTCCGGACGCACCGCCTCCGGGTCTGGTCACCGTGCCCGTCGCCAAGGATGCGCCGCAGGGCTATGACACCATGTGCGGCTACCGCGACGCGGGCGAACGCTCGATCCGGATCGACATGCTGGAACGTCTGGCCGACATGTTGCGTGCCGAGGACAGCCGGGGCGGGTTCGAGGCCAAGCCCGACATGCTGTCGATCACCGGCATGACGCTGGAGCAGTTTGCCGACCTGATGCAGGGGCTGGGCTACAAGGCTGAACGCGGCGAGCGCGAGAAAGTCAAACCGACGCCGGTCGAACAGCCTGCTGAACAGCCAGCGGCAGAAACGACCGAGCAACCCGCCGCCGAAGAAACCCCGGCAGCCGAAGCCGTTGCGGAAGAGATCGTCACACCCGCCGAGGCGTCAGCCGAGGCCACCGACAGCACCGAGGCGGCAGCCGAGGCACCCGCGTCAGATGAACCCGAGGTCGAGGTCTTCTACACCTTCACCTGGGGTCGCCAGCGCCAGCAATCCCGTGGCCCGCGCCGCGAGCAAGGGCAGGGCAAGGGCAAACCGCGCGGCAAGCCTCAGGACGGGCGCGGAAAGCCGCAGGGCAAGAAGGGCGGCAAGCCGCAAGGCTCCAAGACCTTCTCGTCGCGGCCTCCGAAAAAGGAAAAGGCCATCGATCCCGATAACCCGTTCGCAGCCGCGCTGATGGGTCTGAAGGACGGCAACTGATCGTTATCCAGCCTTTGGCGTTTTTTCTTGCAGGTTTCCAGAGGGTTCCTATATCATAAAGGCCAGATGGATTTGAGGTGGAATAGCGATATGCCCGCTCAAAGTAAGAAAGTTAAAAAGAAGTTCTCCTCCCGCGACATGATCGTTAACGGGGGGGTTCCCGCTTTGGGCGCGTGTGCGGCAGTTTTGGCTGTTTCCGGCCCGATGGCGCTGGCGGTTTTACTGGGTGCGGCTGCCGGTGTGTCAGGTGTTGTCCTGACAAATGAAATTCCTCAAAAGTAAGACAAAATGCCAAAATCCCTGACGATTTCCCTGGCGGCCGCCTTGATAGGAGTGGCCGTCTACTACTTTTGGACATTCGGGAACGGCGTCACGGAAACCCAAAATGACTTCATTGCCGTCGCGGTGAATTTCTTCAATATATCGGCGATCTTTTGTCTGTTTTTCATTTTGGCAACCTGCGAAAAATCTTCAGCCGAAGAATTTGGCGGGGTCATGCGGGACAATATTTCCACAATCGTTGTGGCATTGTTCATAAATGTGATCATGACCGGCTATGATCTGCTGTTGAAATTCAACTTACTTACACCCTGAAGGTCATCATGACCACTGATACCAAGCTCCGGATCGACAAATGGTTGTGGCAGGCGCGGTTCTTCAAGACCCGCAGCCTGGCCGCCAAACAGGTCAGCGGCGGCCACGTGCGTTTGAACGGAAACCGGGTGCTGAAACCGGCGCAAGCGGTGGCGCCCGGTGATGTTCTGACCTTCCCGCAGGGGCGTATCGTCCGGGTTGTACGCGTCGAAAAGCTGGGCGAACGCCGCGGTCCGGCCCCCGAGGCGCAGACGCTTTACTTCGATATGACGGAAAAACGGGAAAGCCCTCCTGAAAATCCGGGATATGAGGGAAAAGGTCGTCCAACCAAGAAAGATCGCCGCGCGCTTGATCTTTCTCGCACCTCCAAAGGGTGATCCTCTCTTGAAGAGGCGCGCAGACTGAATTAGCTAGACGCCCAAACCGCTAATGGGAATCCCACCATGACCTATGTCGTCACCGAAAACTGCATCGCCTGCAAATACACCGACTGTGTCGAAGTATGCCCGGTGGACTGTTTCTACGAGGGTGAGAATACGCTGGTCATCCACCCCGATGAATGTATCGATTGCGGCGTGTGCGAACCCGAATGCCCCGCCGATGCCATCCGGCCCGATACCGAGCCGGGCATGGAGCAGTGGGTCGAGTTCAACCGCAAGTTCTCGGAACAATGGCCGGTGATCGTCACCAAAAAAGACCCTCTGCCCGGCGCGGAAGAACGGGATGGCGAAGAAGGCAAGATGGAGAAGTATTTCTCCGAAGCTCCTGGCGAGGGCGGCTAAGCGATTCGCCTGAACCGCGTTGGTGTGATTTCAGCGCCAACGCGGGTTAGCCTGTTGAAAACAGGTCGAATAATGAAATTTTACCTTAGGTAAACTTTCGGGTGTCGCATTTTTGTGATATACTCCGATCCTACATGATGACTGAGATTGGGATGTACTCCGTAAGTATGCTCGCTTTGGAGTTCTGATTTTGTGACGAATATGCCGCCAGACGGGGCTGAACCAGACCCCGCTTGTGGCGTTTTGTCGTCTGCGTCCCGGTCCGTAACCAAGGAATAAACTGAATGACAAAGTCGAAAAAGCTTGAGTTCCGCCCCAACGACTATGTTGTCTACCCCGCCCATGGCGTGGGCCAGATCATCTCGATCGAGGAGCAGGACGTCGCGGGTTTCTCGCTCGAGCTGTTTGTCATCTCATTTGAGAAAGACAAGATGACCCTGCGGGTTCCGACCAACAAGGTCACCGAATCCGGTCTGCGGTCGCTCAGCTCGCCTGACGTGATCAGCCAGGCGATGAAGACGCTGAAGGGCAAGGCCAAGGTGAAACGCGCCATGTGGTCGCGCCGGGCGCAGGAATATGAACAAAAGATCAACTCGGGCGATCTGATCTCGATTGCAGAGGTGGTCCGCGACCTGCACCGCACCGACGATCAGCGCGAGCAGAGCTATTCCGAGCGTCAGCTGTACGAAGCCGCGCTTGAGCGTCTGACCCGCGAAGTCGCCGCCGTTTCCGGTGCCGGAGAGATTTCGGCTGCCAAGCAGGTGGATGACGTTTTGACCTCGCGCGCTG
The DNA here is from genome assembly GCF_056540025.1 of Ruegeria sp. AP12. Lineage (NCBI taxonomy): Bacteria > Pseudomonadati > Pseudomonadota > Alphaproteobacteria > Rhodobacterales > Roseobacteraceae > Ruegeria > Ruegeria sp. AP12. Next base: position 1,180,526 of record NZ_JBQFVZ010000001.1, on the reverse strand, counting down.
CCGCTGCTTAAGTTTGCGACGCTTGAATTGGAAAGGCCGCCCTGGCACCGGGGCGGCCTTTTTCGTTGCTTGGTGGATTTCTGAAAACCGGCTAGTTTTGCTGTAGATGCAAGCAGATACAGGCTCGGGATGAAGCAGACGGTCAAGTTTCTTTACATTGGCAAAGACCCGGTTTCGGTCTGGTTCCGATATGGGCTGATCCTGTTCGACGTGGCGACAATCGTATTTTTTGTCGCCACGGCCCATTTCCCGCATGGGCCATGGGTGACGGCGATCAGCATCATACTTGGCTTGCTGATCATGCTGGATTTTTCGGCCCGGATGTGGATCTCAAAGGACCGGTGGAAGCTGCTGCGCCAGATTTACACGCTGGCCGATATTGTTGTGATCGTATCGCTGGTGCTTGACCCGTTTCTGACAGGCAATCTGGCATTCCTTCGTATCCTCAGGGCCCTGCGTCTGATCCATTCCTATCACCTGCTGCGGGACCTGCGGCGCGACAGCAACTTTTTCCGCACGCATGAAGACGCTGTTATCGCAGCTATCAACCTGCTGGTATTCGTCTTTGCAACCTCGACCGCTGTTCTGGTGTTCTTCATCCCCGAGAACACGTCAAACCCCTATATTGATGCACTGTATTTCACGATGGCGACCCTGACCACGACAGGGTTTGGCGACATCACGCTGTCCACGCCGTGGGGCAAGCTGTTTTCGGTTTTTATCATGGTGGTTGGCGTGGCCTTGTTTGTGCGGCTGGCACAAGCGATCTTCATGCCGCAGAAAGTGCGCCACAAATGCCCCAGCTGTGGCCTGTACCGGCACGACCCGGACGCGGTGCATTGCAAACATTGCGGTTGCACCCTGCACATCAAGACGGGCGGCGTTTCCTAGATCAAAGCGGTCAGGGCGATCAGGAAAGTGATCTCGGCCAGTTGCTGGGACGCGCCCAGAATATCCCCGGTCTGCCCGCCGATCTTGGCTTTGGCGACAAGCGCCAGCCCCGCGGCACCCAACGCCGCGCACAAGGCAGGCAGTAGGAATTGCGCACCGATCAGCAGCAGACCGAAAGCAAGAGCCAAACCCAAGGATATGACAACAGCCACTTGGGTCGGCGCGCCAACAGAATGGCTTAGCCCCGATTGCCGTGCGTTTGGAAGCCCGGCCATCAGAACGGGCATGACAGCGCGTGAAACAACGCAGGCCGCCAAAATACTCCAGACCGCGCCGGCATCCAGAAGGCTTGCGATTGCCGAAATGCGGATCAGTTGCGAGGTGATCAGGGACAACACGCCATAAGTGCCGATCTGGCTGTCCTTCATGATCTCCAGCCGTCGTTCGCGCGTGAACCCGCCCCACAGCCCGTCGAACGTGTCCGCCAACCCGTCCTCGTGCATCGCTCCGGTCGTCATGATCAGGGTTGCCACCAGCAACGCGGCGCAAATGAATGGCGGCACCGAAAGCGTCAGCGCGATCCAGCCGACAAAGCAGGCCAATGCGCCGATCACCAGCCCGACGATGGGAAAGGCCCAAACCGCCTGTGCCTGACGGGCAAATACATGCTTAGGCAAGCGGGGAAGGGGCAGGCGAGTCAGCAGGACCAGCGCCAGCGGTATATCCCGTACGGAAACCGGATTGGTGTCGTTTTTATGCACCCTCGCGCCTTTCGGGGTCTTGTTGGTATCTCAGCTTCGGTTAAACACACAGGACCACTCTGATGCAATGAGGCTTTGATGCTGCCCGAACTGAATGATTTGAACACGTTCCGCGAAGCGTTGACCAACGCGCCGGAACCGGACACCGCCGCGGCGACCGGAGCAGCCGAGCGTAATGGTCAGTTGACCAAACCCCCCGGCGCGCTGGGGCGGCTTGAGGATTTGGCGATCTGGTACGCCTCATGGCGCTGGGATGCGCGGCCACAGATCGAAGCCCCTCAGGTCATCGTATTTGCGGGCAACCACGGGGTGACGGCGCAGGGCGTTTCGGCCTTTCCGCCCGAGGTCACCGTTCAGATGGTGATGAATTTCGAACATGGCGGCGCGGCGATCAATCAGTTGGCCAAGGCAGCGGGAGCCAAGATGGACGTCCACGCGCTGGAACTGGATCGCCCCACGGCGGATTTCACGCAAGAGCCTGCCATGACCGCGGCCGAACTTCTCAGCGCCTTGCAAACCGGTTGGAATGCCGTGGACCCGCAATCCGATCTGCTGGTGGTCGGCGAGATGGGGATCGGCAACACCACCCCCGCAGCGGCCATTGCCTGTGCGCTGTTCGGCGGGGATGCCTCGGACTGGACCGGGCGCGGGACCGGTGTTGACGATGTGGGCCTTGCCAACAAAACCCGCGTTGTGGCCGAAGGCGTGGCGCGCCATGCCAGCGCGGACGGGCTGGAAGTTCTGCGCTGCCTCGGCGGGCGCGAGATAGCGGCAATGGCAGGCGCTATCGCCGCTGCGCGCGTCCTGCGCATCCCGGTCATTCTGGACGGGTTCATTTGCACGTCGGCTGCCGCCTGTCTGGCGCGCGTGTCCGCCTCGGCGCTGGATCACGCGGTTGCCGGTCACCAAAGCGCAGAAGGCGCGCATGGGGCCATGCTGTCGAAGCTGGGCAAGGATCCCCTGCTGAGCCTTGGCCTGCGGTTGGGCGAAGGCTCGGGCGGAGCGCTGGCGATCAACATCCTCAAAAGCGCGGTTGCCTGCCATTCGGGCATGGCAACCTTTGCCGAGGCAGGCGTTTCGGACGGATAAACAAAGCGCCTGACCCGGGCTGCGGCCCCGGTCAGGCGGATTTCTTGGCGTGTTCTTCGGCCAGTTCCAGAAGCGCCGTTTCCAGATCCTTTTCCAGTTTCTGCGCACGCTCGATATACTTTTTGTTCTCGGCCGTCGGCATGCCCGGGATCCACAGCTCGGCCAGTTCGCGCACTGACGTCCGGTCGTGGTGGTAAAAGGTCTGCTCGGCCTGCGCGGCCTCGTATTCGCTGAGGCCGATGTTCTCCAGAACATAGCGCCCGGCACGCAAGGAACTGTCGAACATCTCGCGGACAATGTCGTTGGCTCCGGCCTGATACAACTCGTATACATGGGTTCTGTCATGGGCGCGCGCGATGATGTGCAGGTCCGGGCGCTGCCTTCTGGCAAAGCCGACCAGCCGTGTCACCGTTTTCCGGTCATCCATTGCGGCGACAAGAACCGAGGCTTTCTCGAGCCCCGCAGCGCGCAAAAGTTCGGGCCGTGTCGGATCCCCCAGAAAGCCTTTAACGCCGAAACGCCGCATCAACTGGATTGTCTCGATATCGTGGTCCAGAACGATGGTCTTGAAGCCGCTGGCCACCACAAGGCGGTTGACGATCTGACCGAACCGCCCGATGCCAGCGATGATCACCGGGCCTCTCTCGTCGATCTCATCGGGTTCCATCGTGGTGGTGGGTTCGCCGATTTTGCGCGACAGCACGTCATAGATGATGAACAGCAGGGGCGTGATCAGCATCGTCAGGGCAATGATCATCAGCAGTTTCTGGGCCAGATCCTGCGGGATGACGTTCTGCTGCCGCGAAAAGGCCAGAAGCACAAAGCCAAATTCGCCTGCCTGCGCAAGACCCAGGGTGAACAGCCAATGATCCCGGCCTTTCAGCTTGAAGGCCTTGCCGACGATATACAGGATGATCCCCTTAGCTAGGATCACCAGAAGGGCCAAGCCAATCAGGTCCAGCGGGTCGTTGAAGAAATAGGCAACGTCAATCCCGGCCCCGACGGTGATGAAGAACAGCCCCAAAAACAACCCTTTGAAGGGTTCAAGGTCGCTTTCCATCTCGTGCCGGAATTCCGAGCTGGCCAGCACAACGCCCGCTAGAAAGGCACCCAGAGCGGGGGACAGGCCCACCAAGGTCATCAGGAAGGAAATGCCCACCACGATCATCAGCGCCAGCGCCGTATACATCTCGCGCAGGCGGGTGGCGTGGATAAAGCGGAACAAGGGGCGGGTCAGGTAGACGCCCGCCAGAATGACGAAAGCAATCGCGCCGATGGTCACAAGTGTCACCGCCCAGCCCGGCAGCCCTTCGACCAGAGACAGGCTGTGATGTCCGGCGTCATGCAGATGCTCAGCGCCGCGATCGATCGAGCCGTCAGCCTCGATATGAGGGATGGCGGGCAGGGCAAGCAGGGGCAGCATGGCCAGAATCGGGATGACCGCAATGTCCTGCGTCAGCAGTACCGAGAAGGTGGCCCGCCCGCCATTTGTCTGCATCAAGCCCTTTTCCGACAGGGTTTGCAGCACAATCGCCGTCGAGGACAGACATAAGGTCAAACCAACGGCCAAGGCGACGGACCAAGGGTGATTAGCATAAAAGGCAACGCCCGCGATGACGGCGGTGGACAGCAAAACCTGCAGCCCGCCCAGCCCCAGCAGCCTGTCCCGCATGTCCCACAAGGCCCGTGGCTCCAGCTCAAGACCGATCAGGAACAGCATCATGACGACGCCGAACTCGGCCACGTGCTGCAAATCTTCGGTCTCCGCGCCGACCAGGCCAAGAATGGGGCCGATGATGATGCCGGCGGCCAGGTATCCAAGCACTGACCCCAGCCCCAGACGTGCCGACAGGGGCACGGCAATCACGGCGGCAGCCAGATAAATTGAAGCCTGGTAAAGGAAATCGTCCATATGTGTCCTCGTTGCCCGCTCAGGTCGGCAGGGGGGCGTCGCGTTTCAGTTGGTCCATCACGATCTGGCTTTGAACCCGTGCTACAGCAGGATGCGGCAGGATCACCTGATGAAGCAAGCTGTTGAGCGCGGAAAGATCGTCGCAATAGACATGCAGCAGGTAATCTGCCTCACCCGTCATCGTCCAGGCGCTGGTGATCTCGGGGCGGGCGTCGACCATTCGGGCAAAGCTGGCGGATTGTTCGGGGCCATGGGTGCCCAGATGAACCTGGATGAACCCCTGAACATGTAGCCCGAGCTTTAGTGGGTCCAGCCGGGCAGCGTACCCTGTGATATAACCCTCGGCCTCAAGCCGCTGACGGCGGCGACCCGCCTGACTGGCCGACAGGTTCAGCACCTCGCCCAACTGTTGCGCCGTCAGATGCGCGTCCCGCTGCAAAGCTGCAAGCAATCCGATATCGATATGATCAAGCATGTGCGGCGTTTTCTCAGTTTTCTTTTACTGGATGCGAGTTTTGCGCGTCTTTCTTTATTTTACATGAAAACAATGCGCAGAAACAGCGTTGGTTAAGGCGTATTTTAGAATCAGCAAAGAATTACCGGCTTCCCAAGGAGACGCGCCATGGGTCCTTTCCCGCACAACGCCCCGAAATCCGTTATCAGTTCAGAAAACCCCGCAGGCACCGACGGGTTTGAATTTGTCGAATTCGCCCATCCGAACCCGCAAGAGCTGCGCGACCTGTTCGCCAAGATGGGCTTTGATCTGGTCGCCTGCCACAAGGCCAAACCCCTGGTCGAGCTGTGGCAGCAGGGCGATGTCACCTATATTCTGAACGCCGACCCGGACAGCTTTGCCGACAAGTTCGTGGCCGAGCACGGGCCCTGCGCGCCCGCGATGGGCTGGCGCGTGGTGGATGCGCAAAAGGCGTATGAGCACGCGGTGTCCAAAGGGGCCGAACCCTATGACGGGGCGGACAAAACCATGGACGTGCCTGCCATCAAGGGCATTGGTGGATCGTTGCTGTATTTCATCGATCAGTATTACGACACATCGCCCTACAATCAGGAATTCGAGTGGATCAAGGAATCCAAGCCGCGGGGCGAGGGGTTCTATTACCTCGATCACCTGACCCACAATGTCTACAAGGGCAACATGGACAAGTGGTTCAGGTTTTACGGCGATCTGTTCAACTTCCGCGAAATCCGGTTCTTCGACATTCAGGGCAAGTTCACCGGTCTTTACAGCCGCGCCTTGACCTCACCCTGTGGCCGCATTCGTATCCCGATCAACGAGGATCGCGGCGAGACCGGGCAGATCGTGTCTTACCTTAAGAAATACAAGGGCGAAGGCATCCAGCATATCGCAGTGGGCAGCGAGGATATCTATGCCTCGACCGATGCCATTGCCGAGAACGGTCTGAAATTCATGCCCGGCCCGAACCGCGCCTATTACGACATGTCGAAAGAGCGCGTGACAGATCATGATGAGCCGCTGGAGCGGATGATGAAACACGGCATCCTGATCGACGGTGAAGGCGTTGTGGACGGGGGTGAGACCCGGATTTTGCTGCAAATCTTTTCAAAAACCGTGATCGGGCCGATTTTCTTCGAATTCATCCAGCGCAAGGGTGATGACGGATTTGGCGAGGGTAACTTTCAGGCCCTTTTCGAATCCATCGAGCGTGAGCAGATCGAAAGCGGCGAGATTTCGGCGGCTTGACGCGCGCCTGATAGGCAAAGTGATCATCCACGCGGCATCGACAGGGTCACGTTGCGGCCCTTTTTCTGATACCGCAACTCACTGTCGCTGATGGCGATGACCTTGCCGCCGTCAACCCGGTCACCGACCTTCAGCTTTTTGTACCGACCGCTGGGCAAGCGAACCAAAGCGCGCCGGTTGGCGGGCGTGCCGTAGACCCCGATCAGGTTCAGCCTGCGCAGGTTGATGGCGTTGTCGATGGTCGCCTGCCGCGCAACAGACGCGGTGGACGGGATTTTGGGGGCGACGGCCTTGGGCTGGAACGATCCGGCCTCGTCACTGTTTTGGTCAACAGCAGCGGTTGAGCCCAGATTGGACGCAGCCGGGGCTGCTGCCGCGACGCGCACAAGACCAGCGGGCCGGGTTTTGGGGCGCGGCACGCGCACAACGGCTAGGGCGGTGGGCGTGTCATCCACCTCGGGCGCGGCTTGCAGGGATTCGGGCCGGAGTTTTGGCCGCATTACCGCCAGTTCTTCCAGGGACCGACCGCCCAACTGCTGACGCTCGAACCGTTCGTCCAGATTGTCCGGGCGGGGTTTCGGGCGGAACCCGGCAAGGCGTGTGTCGGTTTCCTCGACCACGGGTTCCTCTTCGAAACGCGTGGGAACATCCGGCGGAACCGAGGCGGGGCGACCGAGATAGACCATAATGCCGTCAGGGTTCAGGGTGCCGTCCGGGGAAGGTGTCACAAGCCCACGCTCATCCAGATCGAAACCCGCCACGGCTGCGCGCGTCAGGGCAGGGGCGTCAAACGGCAGATCCGTTTCGAAGCTTTCGGCAGGTGCCAGCGCCACTGCGTCGTTCGAGAAATCGGACTTGTCGATTGAGGCAAGATACAGATCGTCCGGCTCGATCAGAGATGGTTCGCTGGGGCGGTCGGGTGCAAGATCAACAACCACGACGCCCGGTTCAACGTCTTGCGCGGTGTCGGAGTCCCGTTCGATCTCTTCCACCGGGGTTGGCTGCACCTTCAACGCTTCCAGAATCGCCGCGTCTGTTGGCGATAAGGCGGGCTGGTCGTCGGGCGCCTGCGGTTGTGTCGCAGAAGGTTCGACCGAGGCCAAGGTATCCTCATCCGGCACAAGGTCGGTTGTTGGCGCACCCACCACCTCGGTTTCAATCGGCGGTGTTTCGGCGAGGTCTTGAGCGGCCTCTTCATCCGGTGTCGCGGTCAGTAGGTCTGGCTCGCCTTCGGCCAGAACATCCTCATCCTGCGCGCCCATCAGGGACCATGCGCCGATTGCCACCGCCAACACAGCAGCCGCTGCGATGGCTGGAACGGTCAGACGTTTGGGATCAAAACCTTTGCCACCCGAAGGCACATCAGCATCCGGCGGAGCGGGCGAGCGGAAAGCATCGGGTGCTGCCGTTTCGGCAATGACGTGGACCTTTGGCTCTGGTTCTTCCTCGACCTCGGGCTCTACCTGTGCAGCAGGATGTTCGATTTCGGGCACTGCAACGGGCGCAACCGGCGCAGGCTCCAGATCAAATATCGGCTTGCCGGGAAATGTGTCTTCGTCGGGGTCTGCCGTGTAGGCAACGGGGACAAACCCGTGTTCAGCAGTAAAGCTCTGCGCTTCGTTCAGCGTTTGCAGCGACACCGCCGCGCCAAATGTCGTTCGGTCCTGACGGACAGTGGCGAAACTCAGTTCCGATTGCTCATACGGCGTTGCTGCAACCAGCTCATCGCGAACCTTCTGTGCGCTGTCCTCAGGCGACAGACCACGCGTCTCGACCGAGAGATAGCGAATCTGATCCGCCGGAATCACCACATTGCAGCTTAGGTCATTTTCCAGCGCAAAGGCCTGATCCCGCAACGCATGGATCTGCGCGTTCAGATCATCCGCATCCAGAGAAACGGTTCCAATACTGTACCACTCGCCCTCGGACAGGTGGTGCAGCGAAATTCCGGTTGTAGAAAATGACAGCGCAAAGGCGGGTTTCATAATCCCGTGGAACCATAACTCATATCATCAGCGCAAACGATAACACGCCTGCAGACCGACCCTAAAGCAGGAAGCCGCCGAGGGAAAGAAAAAGCCAAGCACCCCCCTTGTATGGCAAAGCCCTGCCAACCCATGTTGTAGGCAATTAGTTTGGAGGGATGACCTTGAAGACATTCGCTTTTCTGGCCGCCATGATGGCCGCAACAACCGCCGGGCTGGCCCATGCGGAAGAACGTCGCATCAATGTGGACGCCACGGGAACCGTGCAGGTCGCGCCCGATATGGCGACGATTACGTTGGGCGTGACAAACGAAAACGCCGAAGCCTCGGTGGCGATGCAGGCGACATCGGACGCTGTGGCGCAGGTTCTGGCGCGGCTGACGGATATGGGGATCGAGGATCGGGATGTGCAAACGCGCGACCTGTCGCTGTCGCCGGTCTGGTCGAATCGAAATCAGCGGGACGGCAGCGCGCCCGAGATCACAGGCTTTGTTGCGTCGAACCGGGTATTTGTGCGGGTGCGTGATCTGACCCAGTTGGGACAGATCATGGATGCCGTCATTCAGGACGGGGCCAATGATTTTGGCGGCCTCAGCTTTGGTCTGCAGGACCCCAAACCGATCGAGGTGCAGGCCCGCGCCAAGGCGGTGGGCGAAGCTACAGCCAAGGCCGAGCAGCTGGCGCAAGCGGCAAATGTCACTTTGGGTCCGGTCCAGACAATCTCGGAACGCGGTGGCGGTGTGCGCCCGATGGCCGAGATGCGCGCCTTCAGCGCGGCGGATGCCGGTAGTGTACCCGTGGCCAGCGGAGAGATTTCGGTTTCGGTCAGCGTCTCGATGGAATTCGAGATTTCCGAGTAAGACTACGCCTCAGCGCGGGTCATCAGCGGTTTTCGTTGCTGGCCCGCCGCGTCGAAATTGTCGGGCGACAGCCATTCTTCGAACGCGGCCTTGATACGGGGCCAGTCACTGTCGATGATCGCATACCACGCCGTATCCCGATTGCGGCCCTTGTAATGGGTCGCCTGCCGAAAGATGCCCTCGAACGTGAAACCCAATCGCTGCGCCGCCCGGCACGAGGCGGCATTGAGCGCGTCGCATTTCCATTCATACCGGCGATAGCCCAACTCGTCGAAGACACGTTTCATCATCAGGTACATGACTTCGGTCGATTGCGGCTTGCGCTGCAACAGGGGGGAGAAGTGGATGTGCCCCACCTCAATTGCCCCGGCCGCAGGCGCAATCCGCAGGTACGAGGCCATGCCCACCGGCACCTCATCCGCATCCAAAACTGTGTTAAACATCGGATCCGCATCCATACAGTTGGCGCGCGCCCAGGTTTCAAAATCCGGCTCCGAGTCAAACGGGCCGTAGGGCAGGTAGGTCCAGTTCCGATGATCGGTGTCATTGGCAAACGCCCGGAACAATCCGGGCGCATGTCGGTTCACGTCCAGCGGCACGACCGAGCAATACTGGCCTATCATCGGCGTATAAGGCGGTGTCGGGCGCGGGAAATCGCCTGTGACCGGCAGACCGATGGGTTGACCCAGTGCGTTTGTGTCGTGCCCGCTCATGGTTTAGCTGCTGGCTTTGGCCAGGGCCTGATCCAGATCGGCGATCAGGTCATTGGCATCCTCGATCCCGATGGATACACGCACCACGTTGGGGCTTGCGCCCGCAGCCTCTTGCTGTTCCGGCGACAGTTGCCGGTGCGTGGTCGAGGCCGAGTGGATGATCAGCGACCGCGTATCGCCCAGATTGGCGACATGGCTGAAAATCTCCAGCGCGTTGACCAGCTTGATACAAGCGTCGTAGCCGCCTTTGACGGCAAAGGTGAACAGCGCACCGGCCCCGCGCGGGTACTGCGCCTTGACTCGGTCGTGATAGGGTGACGAGGGCAGGCCCGCATAGGTCACGTAGTCCACGCGATCATCGGCTTCGAGCCACGCGGCGATCTTCTGCGCATTCTCGACATGACGCTCCATCCGCAGTGACAGGGTCTCGATCCCCATCAGCGTGTAATGCGCGGCTTGCGGGTTCATGGTCATGCCCAGATCGCGCAGGCCGATGGCGATGCCATGGAAGGTGAAGGCCAGCGGGCCGAAGGTTTCGTGGAATTTCAGCCCGTGATACGCCTGTTCCGGTTCGCTGAGTGAGGGGAACTTGTCATTCGCCGACCAGTCGAACTTGCCCGAATCCACAATGCAACCGCCGGTGACAGTGCCATTGCCGGTCAAATACTTGGTGGTCGAATGCACCACCAGCGTCGCCCCGTGTTCGATCGGGCGGCACAGGTAGGGCGTGGCCGAGGTGTTGTCGACGATCAGCGGAATGCCTGCCTCGTCAGCCACATCCGCCAGCGCGCGGATGTCGGTGACATAGCCGCCCGGGTTGGCGATGGATTCGCAGAACACCGCGCGGGTGTTTTCGTCGATGGCGGCCTTCACGGCGTCAAGATCGTCGGTGTCCACAAACGTGGCCGACCAGCCAAAGCGTTTGATCGTTTGGCTGAACTGGGTGACGGTGCCGCCATACAAACGGGTCGAGGCCACCACATTACAGCCCGGTCCCATCAGCGGGAACAGCGCCATGATCTGCGCCGCATGTCCCGAGGAACAGCAAACCGCACCGACGCCACCTTCCAAAGTCGCCACACGCTCTTGCAGCACGGCCACCGTTGGGTTGGTCAGGCGCGAGTAGATGAACCCAACTTCTTGCAGGTTGAACAGGGCCGCCGCGTGATCAGCATCGCGGAACACATAGGCTGTGGATTGATAAATCGGTGTCTGCCGCGCGCCTGTTGCCGGATCAGGGCGCGCGCCCGCGTGAATCTGTAGCGTGTCGAAACCGTAGGTGGGGCCGTCAGACATCGAAATTCTCCTGTTGGACTACGTGTTGCCGAATCTGTAGGACATTGACCGCCGTCACACAACGCTGCTGTCAGCGCATCCACAGGCCTTGCGCTTTGATCCGGTTGCGAATGACCTGTTCGCGGCTGGGTAGGGCGTTGCGGTCGAACAAATCCCGGATTTTCTGACCTTTGCCCTGAATCACCAGCCTTTTGATCGGATCGTATTGCTTGAGAACCTTCTTGATCTTGTTCGGCGCCGTGACGGTTTCCAGAACATCGATCACATGGTCGCTTTCGCGCGCGTAAAGCAGCGGGAAAAGGCGATAGTGGCAGCTGACCGAACCATCCAGAAGCCCTTCGGGCAATGCATCACGACCGCCGCCAAGGGAATGGATCACCAAGGGGAGGGCGGCCTGATCCAGCCACGGGTCAAGGTTTTGCCCGTTCAGTTCCGGGATATCTTCGTCGCGGATCGTGCGCGCGTAGTCGAGAAAGCGCGCGCCGAACTGGCGCGGGCATTTGTAGAAGAAATAGCCTGCGTTGAAATACAGGTATCGCCGCCAGTGCTCATGCGGTTGGCTGGTGTCGATCGAGCTTTCGAAATCCAGCCCAAATCGATGATACAGCGCGGACCAGATGCCTTCGAACCCCGGCCCATAAAGCGTGGGTTTGGGCCATGTGCCCTCGACCTTCAGCGATGCGCCGGGGCGGTCGAAATTGAAGGGAACACTGCCAAGGTCACCGGTGATCAGCGTATCCGTGTCGAAGAAAACAAAAGGCTCTCCTTCGGGCAGGGCCAACAGCGCTTCGATCTTGTTGCCATGAGGATAGCTTTCGCCAAAGACCTCGGATTCAAACGGCAGGACTTCTGCATCAAGATGCTTCAGCGCCTTAAGTACATCTTCGTCCTGAATGTCGGGGTTCTGGCCCCAACGTGGACTAGGTTTGGGCGTGGCGACAAACAGCCGTCCTTTGAAATCGGGAGAGGAATGGCGCAGCGAAGCCGCAAACAGCACAGCCTCATATTGCAGGCGGTTATTCTGACCGACGATGACGATGTTGAAGTCTTGCGAATCTGCCCGCATCTGTGCCCGTCCCAAACATGCGCGCTTGTCTCGCGCACCTGCCTTCGGGCTTACAGCAACCGGGGTAGGGCGTCAAAAGCCAGTTGCGGGGCCAGAAGGCTCATGGAGGCGGCTAGGATACCCGGATTGCACCAAATTTGAGCAAAACCGCCGCTATTTTCGGTGAAAGCCGTGTCGATTTCAAATTTTTGACCACTTGGCAAATTTTACCAATTGATAAAAAATCAAAATGTGGCAAGCTGAGGTCACAACAAACATATCTACAGGGAGTAGAGCGATGGCACAGGGCCAGATGGCACCCGGAATCGTTTCCGGGCGGCTTTCCAGCGATGAGCTGACCTCGAATTTTACCGATTTGCATCCGCCGCTGGCCCCGCACGAGGCCGCCGTGGCCGCAGATCGCTGCTATTTCTGCTATGACGCGCCATGTGTGACGGCCTGTCCGACGGATATCGATATTCCGTTGTTCATTCGCCAGATTCAGGCGGGTCAGCCGCAATCTGCGGGACGGACCATTCTGGACCAGAACATTCTGGGCGGCATGTGCGCCCGTGTCTGTCCGACCGAGACCTTGTGCGAAGAGGCCTGTGTGCGCGAAACAGCCGAAGGCAAACCGGTTGAGATCGGGCGTCTGCAACGCTTTGCGACTGATGATGTGATGGCCTCGGGCGTTCATCCGTTCGAACGTGCCGCCGCGACGGGCAAAACCATCGCTGTGATCGGGGCAGGGCCTGCCGGTCTGGCCTGCGCGCATCGGCTGGCAATGCTGGGCCATGATGTGGTGATCCATGAAGGCAAACCTAAGCCCGGCGGTCTGAACGAATACGGGATTGCCGCTTACAAATCGACCAATGACTTCGCGCAGGCCGAGGTGGATTGGCTGCTGAAGATCGGCGGTATTTCCATCGAAACGGGGTCGCTGTTGGGCGAGGGCCTCTCGCTTGAAGGCCTGATCGAGAATTACGACGCCGTGTTCCTGTCCATCGGTCTTGCTGGCGTGAACGCGCTGCGGGCGCAAGGGGTAGACAAGGACGGCGTGCGCGCTGCGGTCGATTTCATCTCGGACGTGCGGCAAGCGTCGGATCTGGCCGATTTGCCAGTGGGGCGCAATGTCGTTGTGATCGGGGGCGGCATGACTGCTGTTGACGCGGCGGTGAAGTCGAAACTGCTGGGTGCCGAGCATGTCACGATTGCCTACCGCCGTGGGCGGGACGCAATGGGTGCCAGCCGGTATGAGCAGGATCTCGCGGCATCGCACGGGGTTCGGATCATGACTAATGTTCAGCCTGTTGCGGTTCATGGCAACGGTGCGGCGGTCGAGGTCGAGTTGGAATATACCTCAAGCCAGAATGGTCAGCTGACTGGAACCGGCGAGACCATTCGCCTGCCTGCAGATCAGGTGCTGAAAGCGATTGGTCAAACGCTGGACGGCGCGCCCGAAGGTCTGGAACTGGACGGCAACAAGATCGCCGTCAGCGGGGCCGGACGCACCTCGATGGCTGGTGTCTGGGCGGGCGGCGACTGCGCCGCGGGCGGGGAAGACCTGACTGTGACCGCCGTTGCCGAAGGCCGGGACGCGGCGATGGACATCCACGCGAGCCTTGTTTCGTGATAGGGTGAGGCATTCAACTCATCCCATTCGCTGAGGTACCGCTATGTCCCAGATCGAAAACGCAGTTGCCCAACACTACACTACCGGCGCTCTGACGGATCGCGTGCGCGATGCCCTGAAAGCCAGTGGCGTTGACCCCGACGCGGCCACGGTCGCGGACCTGAAAGCCGGTGACGAGTTTCACACTGGCGGGGTTCTCGCCACGGATCATCTGTTTGCCCAGCTGTCGCCCACCCATGCGACGCGGGTGCTGGATGTGGGCTGCGGGATCGGCGGGACATCGCGTTATGTCGTGGACCGGTACGACTCGAGGGTGACAGGGGTCGACCTGACACCTGAGTTTGTCGAAACGGCAACGGCACTCAGCGAGATCGTGGGGCATTCCGACAAGGTCGAGTTCCACGTCGGCAGTGCTTTGGACATGCCAGTACCGGATGCCGGGTTCGATCTGGCGGTGATGCTGCATGTCGGCATGAACATCGAAGACAAGGCCGGGCTGTTTGCCGAGGTGTCGCGCGCACTTGCCACGGGTGGCAGCTTTGCCCTGTTCGACGTGATGGCTGGTGCAACAGACGAACCGTTGGCTTTCCCCTTGCCTTGGTCGACTGTGGCCGAGACTTCGTTTGTGCACGCGCCAGAGGTCTATAAGGACGCAGCCGCATCGGCGGGGCTTGAATTGGTGACCGAGACGGATCGTACCGAATTCGCCATCAAGTTCTTCGAGGAAGTCTTTGCAAAGATTGCCGAAACCGGCCCCGCGCCGTTGGGCATCCACCTGATGATGGGTGATACGGCACCAGAGAAGTTTCAAAACTACGTCGCAAACCTGCATGCCGGGCGGATTCGCCCGACCGAGATGATTTTCAAGAAAACCGGCTGAGGAGCCGGAAAGGAGTACCCATGGCTGACCTGACGACAGACTTTCTGGGCATTTCCAGCCCCAACCCCTACTGGCTGGCCTCGGCCCCGCCGACCGACAAGGAATACAACGTCCGCCGCGCCTTCGAGGCCGGATGGGGTGGTGTTGTCTGGAAAACGCTGGGGGCCGAGGGCCCTCCGGTCGTGAACGTCAACGGCCCGCGTTACGGGGCCATTTATGGCGCGGATCGGCGGCTGTTGGGGCTCAACAATATCGAACTGATCACCGACCGGCCCTTGGATGTGAACCTTGAAGAAATGGCGCGGGTCAAGGCGGACTACCCGGATCGCGCGCTGATCGCTTCGATCATGGTGCCGTGCGAGGAAGAAGCGTGGAAAGCCATCCTTCCTCGTGTTGCCGAAACGGGCGCGGACGGGATCGAACTGAACTTCGGCTGCCCCCACGGGATGAGCGAGCGGGGCATGGGGTCTGCCGTGGGGCAGGTGCCGGAATATATCGAAATGGTCACCCGCTGGTGCAAGATGTATTACGACCGCCCGGTGATCGTGAAGCTGACGCCGAACATCACCGACATCCGCAAACCTGCGGCTGCGGCTCGGAATGGTGGGGCAGACGCGGTATCGCTGATCAACACGATCAACTCGATCACCAGCGTCAATCTGGACACGTTCAGCCCCGAGCCTTCGATTGATGGCAAGGGCAGCCATGGTGGGTATTGCGGCCCGGCGGTGAAGCCGATTGCGTTGTCCATGGTTTCTGAAATCGCACGGGCCGAGGCGACGCATGGCATGCCAATCTCGGGCATTGGCGGCGTCACCACTTGGCGCGACGCGGCAGAGTTTATCTCGTTGGGTTGTGGCAATGTGCAGGTCTGCACGGCGGCCATGACCTATGGGTTCAAGATCATCGATGAACTGACGGCAGGCCTGTCCGAGTGGATGGATGAGAAAGGCTATACCAGCGTCTCAGAAGTCGTTGGGCGGGCGGTGCCGAATGTGACCGACTGGCAGTATCTGAACCTGAACTACATCGCCAAGGCCAAGATTGATCAGGACCAGTGCATCAAATGTGGCCGTTGCTATGCCGCCTGTGAGGACACCAGTCATCAGGCAATTTCGATGTCGCCAGATCGCGTGTTCGAGGTGATCGACGAGGAATGCGTCGCCTGCAACCTCTGCGTGGATGTCTGCCCGGTCGAAGGCTGCATCTCGATGGAGCCGATGGCCGCGGGCGCGGTGGATCCGCGCACCGGCAAGGTTGTTCAGGAGGAATATGCCAACTGGACGTCCCACCCGAACAACCCGATGGCGGAAGCCGCCGAGTAAGAGATACCGGTATCCCGCAAAAACCGGTTCGGTGATACAGTGCCGCTGATAGACAGGATCAAAGGAGAATGTCATGCCAGCGGCACCACCGGGCCGGAACAAGGGTGGCAACCGGGTCACAAAGCTTGACCGGGACACATCCAAAAAGAACGTCGCCCTGTCCAAAGCCAAACAGCGAGACGCGCTGGCGGCAAAGAATTTCGTGCTGCACCAGAAGCAGGTCAAAAAGGACCTGGATCAGATGATCAAGCTGCGCCGCTCGATCGAAGAAATGCTGAAAAAGCTGAAAGAGGATCGTCAGCTGGATCAGCGTTTTCTGGGGCAGGTCAAGAAAAAGGTCAAAGCATTACAGGACTTTGACAAATTCATCAAAGCGTCCGAGCGTGAGCATTCCATCGGCGTCCAGCAGCCCAAGATGTATACCGCCATCGTACGGGATGCCGGGAAAGTGCCCAAGATCAACACGGTTAACACAATGGGCGATCTGACCATATTGCTGGCCATGGCCATCGTGATTTTGAAACGAATACTGGCTCTGAAACCCGCGAAATAAACCTTAGGGTGTCAGCAGTTTGCGATAGAGCATCTCGACAAAGGGTTCGGCCCCTTCGAACGGGTCTTCCTCGCCCAGAATGGCGCGGACCTGCACGTCAAAGTCGGCGTAGTGCTGGGTCAGGGCCCAGATCGAAAAGAACAGATGATAGGGGTGCACGCGGGCAATTTTTCCGTCATCCATCCACCTGGTCAGGATCTCGGATTTCGAGTCGACCAAGGCCTTGAGGTCGGTGGACAGGGCATCATGTATGCGCGGCGCGCCTTGTACGAGTTCATTGGCAAACAGGCGGCTTTCGCGCGGCAACTCTCGGCTCATCTGCAGTTTGCGCTGAACATAGGACAGGATTTCCTGCATCGGATCGCCGTTTTCGTCCAGATCGTGCAAAGGGGCCAGCCAAACGTCCAGCAAACCGGACAAAAGCGCGGTGTGGATCGCCTCTTTCGAGGGGAAATAATACAGCAGGTTGGGCTTGCTCAGACCGGCCTCGGCCGCGATCTGATCGACGGTCGCTCCGCGAAACCCATGCGCCGAGAACACGTTCAAAGCGGCTTCGAGAATCGCGGCGCGGTTCTTTTTCTGAATTCGGGTTGGTGCGCGGTCTTTGGGCATGGTTCCTGCGTGTCTCTTTTTACGCCAAGTGAGTGTGAATTATGCGGAAAAATTCCGCTGTGTTTCGCAATTTCTTGACTGATGTTGAACCCGTGATAGCGTGAGTTTGACCAGATGGTCAAATCAAGACACCAAAAGCGAGCCAAATCGCAAGCGACAGGGAAAAAGACAATGGCAGCTCCGGCGCAGAATCTCAGGATCAATGGCGACAGGTTGTGGGACAGCCTGATGGAAATGGCCAAGATTGGGCCCGGCGTCGCGGGCGGCAACAATCGTCAGACATTGACCGATGAAGACGCCGAAGGCCGCGCCCTGTTCCAGACATGGTGCGAGGATGCGGGCTGTTCCATGGGGCTGGACCAGATGGGTAACATGTTTGCCCGGCGCGAGGGGACGGACCCGGATGCGCTGCCGGTCTATGTGGGATCTCATCTTGATACGCAGCCGACGGGTGGCAAATATGACGGCGTTCTGGGCGTGCTTGGGGGATTGGAGATCATTCGGACCCTGAATGATCTGGGGATCAAGACCAAACATCCCATCGTGGCGACGAACTGGACCAATGAAGAAGGCACGCGATACGCGCCTGCCATGCTGTCCTCGGGCGTGTTTGCCGGGATGCACACGCAGGATTGGGCCTACGGTCGCGAAGATGCGGAAGGCAAGAAATTCGGGGATGAATTACAACGGATCGGCTGGCGCGGCGATGAAGAGGTCGGCGCGCGCAAGATGCATGCGTTCTTTGAGTTGCACATTGAACAGGGGCCGATTTTGGAGGCCGAAGGTAAGGATATCGGGGTCGTCACCCATGGTCAGGGGCTGAGTTGGACTCAGATAACCGTGACCGGCAAGGATGCGCATACCGGATCGACGCCGATGCCGATGCGCAAGAATGCAGGTCTGGCGATGGCGCGGATACTGGAGAAGGTGGATGAGATCGCCTGGTCTCATGCGCCCCACGCCGTGGGGGCAGCGGGGCATATCGACGTTTACCCGAACTCGCGCAATGTGATCCCGGGAAAGGCGGTGTTCACGGTCGATTTCCGCTCGCCCGAGTTGGATGTGATCACCGATATGGAGAACCGTCTGCGCGTCGCGGCCGAGGACATTGTCAATGAGATGGGCCTTGAGATCGAGTTCGAGAAGGTCGGCGGTTTTGATCCGGTCAAATTCGATGATGGATGTGTTGCAGCCGTTCGCGATGCGGCGGAACGGTTGGGTTATTCGCACACGGACATCATCTCGGGCGCCGGGCATGATGCCTGCTGGATCAACCGGGTGGCACCGACAGCGATGGTGATGTGCCCGTGTGTGGATGGGCTGAGCCATAACGAGGCCGAAGAGATCAGCAAGGACTGGGCCGCTGCCGGGGCGGATGTTCTGTTTCATGCGGTCGTCGAGACGGCGGAGATCGTGGAATAGGGGGCGCTGCCCCCGTCGCCCAAGGGCGACTCCCCCGAGGTATTTTTGAACAGAAGAAGCAAGTGGCGCAGACCACATCAGGGAGTTTAACATGAGCACAGTCATCAAGAACGGAACCGTTGTTACGGCAGATTTGTCTTACAAGGCGGATGTGCTGGTCGAAGGCGGCGTGATCATTGAGATCGGGATGGGCCTGAAAGGCGATACCGAGCTGGACGCGACCGGATGTTACGTCATGCCGGGCGGCATCGATCCGCATACGCATCTGGAGATGCCGTTTATGGGGACCTATTCCAGCGACGATTTCGAAAGCGGCACGCGGGCGGCTTTGGCGGGTGGGACGACCATGGTGGTCGATTTTGCGCTGCCAAACCCGGGCGAGAGCCTGCTGGATGCGTTGAAGCGCTGGGACAACAAGTCGACGCGTGCGAATTGTGATTACTCGTTTCACATGGCGGTGACTTGGTGGGGCGAGCAGGTGTTCAATGACCTCAAGACGGTGATCGAGACGCGCGGGATCAACACGTTCAAGCATTTCATGGCCTATAAAGGCGCGCTGATGGTGAACGATGATGAGTTGTTCGCCTCGTTCAAGCGTCTGGCCGAGCTGGGCGGCACCGCGATGGTCCATGCCGAGAATGGCGATGTGGTGGCGGAACTGAGCGCCAAACTGCTGGCCGAGGGCAATACCGGCCCCGAGGCGCATGCCTATTCCCGCCCGCCGCAGGTGGAAGGCGAGGCGACCAACCGGGCGATCATGATCGCGGATATGGCGGGCGTGCCGCTTTATGTCGTGCATACCTCGTGCGAAGAGGCGCATGAGGCCATTCGCCGGGCCAAGATGCAGGGCAAGCGGGTGTGGGGAGAACCTCTGATCCAGCACCTGACCCTGGATGAAAGCGAATATTTCAATCAGGACTGGGATCACGCGGCGCGGCGGGTCATGAGCCCTCCGTTCCGGAACAAGCAGCATCAGGATAGCCTGTGGAACGGGTTGCAATCCGGCACGCTGAGCGTTGTGGCCACGGACCATTGTGCCTTTACCACGGAACAGAAACGTTATGGCGTGGGGGATTTCACCAAGATCCCGAACGGGACCGGAGGGCTTGAAGACCGGATGCCGATGCTGTGGACGCATGGGGTGAATACCGGGCGTCTGACCATGAACGAGTTCGTGGCGGTAACTTCAACAAATATCGCCAAGATATTGAATTGCTATCCGAAAAAGGGCGCTGTTCTGGTTGGCGCGGATGCCGATTTGGTGGTTTGGGATCCTGAGAAATCAAAGACCATCAGCGCGGGCACTCAGCAATCGGCCATCGACTACAACGTCTTCGAAGGCAAAGAGGTCAAGGGCCTGCCACGCTTTACCCTGACACGTGGTCAGGTCGCTGTGCATGATGGAGAGATCCGCACGCAGGAAGGCCATGGTGACTTTGTAGCGCGTGAGGCGAATACGACCGTGAACAAGGCGTTGAGCACATGGAAAGAGCTGACCGCGCCCCGACCGGTCGAGCGGACGGGTATTCCGGCAACGGGCGTATGACGCAGATGAGCCGTCTTGCGGCGGCTCAAATCCACTCTTTTCAAGGCAATGGAATGAATACTGAAAGTAAGACCCCGTCCGTGATCGAAGCCAGGCAACTTGACCTGACCTTCCAGACGAATGACGGCCCGGTTCATGCCCTCAAGGATGTGAACCTGACAATCGACAAGGGCGATTTTGTTAGCTTCATCGGCCCCTCGGGCTGCGGTAAAACCACGTTCCTGCGCTGCGTTGCGGCGTTGGAGACCCCGACCGGAGGAACGCTGACCGTGAATGGCATGACCCCGGATGAGGCGCGGCGCAAGCGGGCTTATGGGTATGTGTTTCAGGCGGCGGGCCTGTATCCGTGGCGGACCATTGCCAAGAACATCAAACTGCCGCTTGAGATTATGGGTTATTCCTCGGCGGAACAGGATGAGCGCGTTAGGAACGTACTGGAACTTGTTGATCTTGAAGGGTTTGGTGGGAAATTTCCATGGCAGTTGTCCGGCGGCATGCAGCAACGGGCCAGCATCGCGCGAGCCTTGGCCTTTGATGCCGATATCCTGCTGATGGATGAACCGTTCGGGGCGTTGGACGAGATCGTGCGTGACCACCTGAACGAGCAGCTTTTGGCACTTTGGGCACGGACCGAGAAGACGATTGGCTTCGTGACCCACTCGATCCCCGAGGCGGTGTATCTGAGCACCAAGATCGTGGTCATGAGCCCGCGTCCCGGGCGGATTACGGATGTGATCGACAGCCCCTTACCCAAGGAACGGCCGTTGGACATTCGTGATACGGCGGAGTTTATCGAGGTTGCGCATCGGGTGCGCGACGGGCTGCGGGCGGGGCATTCCTATGATGACTGACGCCGTCCAGATCAGACGCGCAAGGCCCGAGGATGTGGCGGCATGCGCCCGGGTGGTTCATGACTGGGCCAGCCAAACCGACTGGATGCCGGACGAACTGCCCGTAGGTCAAATCGCCGACATGATCCGCAAGGCGTTTGATGCGCGCGAAATCTGGGTCACCGGAGACCCGATTGATTGCTATATGTCGGTCGATCCAAAGGAAAACAAAATCGGTGGACTCTATTGCAGCCGAACCGGACAGGGGATCGGCAAGAGATTTGTCGATCAGGCCAAAGAGGGGCGGGACTTTCTTTGGTTGACCACCCATGCCCCCAACACGGCGGCGCAGCGATTTTACCGGCGCGAAGGGTTTGAGGTGACGGCCGAGGAACCGCCGGTGCCTCCGGACACCGTTCCTGTCCTCCGGATGGAGTGGTGGGCATGAAACAGTTCTTTGCAGTCATCACCGTTCTGCTGGCCATTGTTGTGCTGTGGTATCTGGCGGTTGCACCGATGAATATCCGTGTCTCGCTGGATCAGGCCGAACGCGCAGGCGAAACCGTCACGCCCGAGGCGTCACGGGACCGTCAGCAGGTCTCAGTCTGGGTTCTGATGACGCAGAATTCAGCACATATCGTTCGCGGCTACGAACTCGACCGTCCGCGCTTGCCGACCCCGGTTCAGGTGGGGCAGGAGCTGTGGAAAACCACTGGTGAGATGGCAATGCGCGGGCGGGCCATGTCAAAGCGGTCGTTGATCTATCACGGTTGGATCACGCTGCAATCCACCCTTTGGGGTTTCTTGTTGGGCACTGCCGTGGGCATTCTGGGGGCCGTCGCCATTGTCTATTCCCGCGTTGTCGACATGAGCCTGATGCCATGGGCCATCATCAGCCAAACGGTGCCGATTGTGGCGCTGGCCCCGATGATCATTGTCCTGAGTTCGCAATTGGGAATCGAGGGGCGTGGGGTGCCCAAGGCCATTATCTCGGCCTACTTGTGTTACTTCCCGGTTCTGGTCGGGATGGTCAAAGGGCTGCGGTCGCCTGCCGTTTCGCAACTGGATTTGCTCAGAACCTACAATGCAAACGGACTGCAGGCGTTTCTGAAGCTGCGCCTGCCGTCCTCGGTGCCGTATCTGTTTACCTCGCTGAAGGTGGGGATCGCGGCGGCCTTGGTGGGGACGATTGTGGGCGAGTTGCCGACGGGTGCAATCTCGGGCCTGGGTGCGCGGATATTGATCGGGGATCAGTTCGGCACGCCGCTGGCCATCTGGGCGGCGCTGTTTGCGGCGGCGATTTTGGCAGGCATCCTGGTGACGTTGCTGGACGTGCTGCAACGGGTGACCCTGAAACGCATGGGGATGGGCGCATGAATTGGCTGATCTTTTCCCTGATCTTCTGGGCCGGTGCCTGGTTGCTGAATGCCTGGCTGGCGCGGTCGATCTATCGCGACTCGAAAGGTATACGGGTCTTTGTGCCGGTGCTGTTTGGTGTCACGCTGCTAATCCTGTGGGAGGGACTGGTGCGGGGGCTGAACGTCTCACCCGTGATCCTGCCGCCGCCGTCTATGGTGGCGCAGACCTTTGCGAATTCGACGGATATTCTGTGGCAGGATTTTACCCAGACTGTCTTTAAAGGGGCGTTCACCGGCTTTGCCATCGGCAGCAGCGCTGCTTTCGTGACTGCAATCCTGATCGACCGGTCGGTGTTCCTGACACGTGGGCTGCTGCCCATCGGGAACTTTGTCGCGGCCCTGCCCATCGTGGGGATTGCGCCCATTCTGGTCAGTTGGTTCGGGTTTGACTGGCAATCCAAGGCGGCTGTTGTCGTCGTGATGGTGTTTTTCCCGATCCTCGTGAACACGGTGCAGGGCCTGCGCGAAGCGGACGCCATGCAGCGCGATCTGATGCGCACCTATGCGGCCAGTTATATGCAAACGCTGATCAAGCTGCGCCTGCCTGCGGCGATGCCGTTTGTTTTCAACGGCCTCAAGATCGCCACGACGCTGGCGCTGATCGGGGCTATCGTGGCCGAATATTTCGGATCGCCCACGCGCGGCATGGGCTTTCGGATTTCGACCGGGGTGGGCAGCCTGTCCATCGATCTGGTCTGGGCCGAGATTGCTGTGGCGGCCATGGCGGGGACGGTGTTCTATACATTGGTGGCGGGGCTCGAAAAGGTGGTAACCTTCTGGCACCCCTCACAACGCGGATAACAAAAAGAAGACTTAACAGACCCCGAAAACGGGGCACAACACGCAACTAGGAGAAGATGAAGATGAAAAAGCTACTCAGCGGGGCGGTTGCCGCCTTTAGCCTGGCCGCCAGTTCAGCACTGGCCGCAGATGAGGTGACCTTGCAGCTTAAGTGGGTCACGCAGGCTCAGTTCGCTGGCTACTATGTGGCGAAGGACAAGGGGTTTTATGAGGAAGAAGATCTGGACGTGACCATCCTGCCGGGTGGTCCGGATATTGCACCGACGCAGGTGATCGCCGGTGGCGGGGCCGATGTGACCGTCGAATGGATGCCTGCCGCATTGGCTGCCCGCGAAAAGGGCCTGCCTTTGGTCAATATCGCGCAGCCATTCAAAAGTTCGGGCATGATGCTGACTTGCTGGAAGGATGCCGGGATTGCGGCGCCGGAGGACCTGAAAAACCGCACCCTGGGTGTTTGGTTCTTTGGCAACGAATTCCCGTTCATGAGCTGGATGAGCCAGCTTGGCATCGATACCGGCGGCAAAAGCGAGAGCGGGGTTGAGGTTCTGAAACAGGGTTTCAACGTCGATCCGCTGTTGCAGCGTCAGGCCGATTGCATCAGCACCATGACCTACAATGAATACTGGCAGGTCATCGATGCAGGCGTCAGCCCGGATGAGCTGGTGACCTTCAAGTACGAAGATCAGGGCGTCGCGACGCTGGAAGACGGTCTTTATGTGCTCGAAGAGAACCTGAGCGATGAGGCTTTTGTTGAAAAGATGCAGCGCTTCGTCCGCGCCTCGATGAAAGGCTGGAAATATGCCGAGGAGAACCCGGAAGAGGCCGCTCTGATCGTTCTGGACAATGACGCGACCGGTGCGCAGACCGAAGAGCATCAAAAGCGCATGATGGGTGAGATCGCCAAGTTGACCGCAGGCTCGAACGGCGCGCTGGACCCGGCGGATTTCGAGCGGACCGTTGGCACCTTGCTGGCCGGTGGCTCTGACCCGGTTATCACCAAACAGCCCGAAGGTGCCTGGACGCATCAGATCACCGATGCGGCATTGAACTAAACCAAAAAGGCATTTCGCACGTCACGACGCGGTCCCAAACGGGGCCGCGTTTTTCATTCCGACTGTCGGAAATGTGTATGTACTTGGGGTCAAACCGAGCTAGTATTTCCTTGTAATTTATCGCATTTCATCCGATTTGCGTTGCAACTGGGAAAATAATGCAGGGATTTGCATCAGAATTCAGCGGCGCGCTGTCTTTGATCCTCAATGGGGATGCAGAGCTGTGGGCCATTGTGCTTCTGTCCCTGAAAGTTTCCCTGTTTGCGGTACTGATTTCTGCGCTGATCGGGATGCCGGTTGGGGCAGCTCTGGCTGTTGCCCGGTTCCCCGGACGGCGGGTTCTGATCGTTCTGATGAACGCGCTGATGGGCTTTCCGCCGGTGGTGGTGGGGTTGCTGGTGTATCTGATGCTGTCCCGTTCGGGGCCGCTGGGTGTGCTGGAACTGCTCTATACTCCGACCGCGATGATCATTGCTCAGGTCGTGCTGGTGACGCCCATCGTGGCCGCGCTGACCCGACAAGTGGTCGAGATGCTGGCCGAGGAGTATTCAGAACAACTCCGCTCGCTTGGGGTGTCGCGTCTGGCCTCGGTTCCGGTGCTGCTGTGGGACGCGCGGCTTGCCCTGATCACCGCGTTGCTGGCCGGGTTTGGCCGCGCGATTGCCGAGGTCGGCGCGGTGATCATCGTGGGCGGCAATATCAACCACGTGACGCGGGTGATGACCACGACGATCGCGCTGGAAACCTCGAAAGGCAATCTGGCGCTGGCGCTGGCTTTGGGTGCGATCCTGATCGGGATTGCGGTGGCCGTGAATGCGATGGTCAGCGCCGCCAGCCTGCGGGCCGAGCAGGAGGGATTGCGCCATGCGTGATCTGGTCTCGGATATGACAAATCGCCTTCATGTCCGCGACGTGCAGATCCGCCGCAACGGGAAAGCATTGCTGGATGTCGCCGGTCTGGTGCTGGACGGGCCGGGGCCGACCCTTTTGCTAGGGCCGAACGGGGCCGGCAAAAGCCTGTTGCTGCGCTGTTTGCACGGGCTGATTGCGCCGGATCAGGGGAGGGTGATGCAGGACGACACACCGCTGAACGCTGATCATCTGTCGCGGCAGGCGATGGTGTTTCAGCAGCCGGTTCTGCTGCGACGCTCGGTCTCCGCCAATCTGGATTTTGTACTGAAACGTCAGGGGCTGGCACGCGCCGCGCGCAAAGCCCGGATCGTTGAATTGCTGGCCGAGGGTGGGCTTGAGGACAAAGCCCGGCAATCCGCGCGTTCACTGTCAGGCGGTGAGGCGCAGCGGCTTGCGATCCTGCGCGCGCTGGCGGTGAACCCCGAGACTTTGTTTCTGGACGAACCCACAAGCGCGCTTGACCCAAGTGCCACGCAGATGATCGAACGTATGATCCTGCGCGCGTCGTCTCGGGGTGTGCGGATTGTGATGGTCACCCACGACATCGGGCAGGCGCGGCGGCTTGCGGCGGATATTGTCATGATGCAGGGCGGCCATGTGGTTGAACATGGTTCCGCAAAGCAGGTTCTGGATGCCCCGCAAAGCGAGGCATCCCGGCGCTACCTGGCAGGCGGTTTGGTCACTTAGCAGGAAACTTGGAGGTCGCGATGGTTCGGGCAGTTTTGCGCGCAGCACTGGTGGGTCTTGGCCTGATGGCAGGGACTGCTTTGGCAGAGGAGCCGTTCATTGTCGTGCAATCCACCACGTCTACCCAGAACTCGGGCCTGTTGGACTATATCCTGCCGGGGTTTGAGGCGGAGAGCGGGATCGATGTGCGCGTCGTGGCTGTTGGAACCGGTCAGGCCATTCGCAACGCGATCAATGGGGACGGGGATGTGCTGCTGGTGCATTCTAAGCCGGCCGAGGAGCAGTTCGTGGCCGATGGCTGGGGCGTTGAGCGATTTGACCTGATGTATAACGATTTTGTTCTGGTCGGACCGAAATCGGACCCGGCTGGCGTCAAGGGCGGGTCGGATATTCTGTCTGCATTGGCGGCGATTGAGGCGGTAGAGGCCGTTTTTGTCTCGCGCGGGGATGACAGCGGTACGCACAAGGCCGAGCTCGGCCATTGGGCGGAGGCCGGTATTGATCCGACCGAGGCGTCCGGGACGTGGTATCGCGAAACCGGCTCGGGCATGGGGGCGACGTTGAACGTGGCCAGCGGCATGGGGGCCTATGCGCTGACCGACCGGGCAACCTGGCTGTCCTTTGGCAACCGGGGCGATCTTAAAATACTGGTCGAGGGCGACCCGCGTTTGTTCAACCAATATGGCGTGATCCTTGTGAACCCCGACAAACACCCCACCGTGCGCGCCAACGCAGGGCAGAGGTTTATCGACTGGCTGCTGGGGCCGGACGGCCAGGCGGCCATCGAGTCATTCCGGCTGCAGGGGCAGCAGGTGTTCTTTCCCAACGCGCAGTGAATTGGCCTGCGGCCAATGCCTTCGGCGAGAGTATTTTTGAAAAGATGAAGCGTTACCCGCTGGCGCCATTATGGTGGATCTGTCCCAATCCGTTCAGATCGTAGCCGCCGAATTCGGAAGCCCGGGCGTGGAATTGGTCGGAGCGCAAGAAGCGCAGCAGTTTCTGCATCGGCGGGTCGAAATAGGCGCGTCGCCAGATGGCCAGATCCAGCCTTTCGGAATGAGTCGGCGCAAAGCCAAGGTTGTAGAGACTGGCCAGAGCACCCAACCCGAACCCGGCCTCGGCCTTGCCGTCATGTAAGGATATGGCCAGTTCCTCTTCGGTGCGGGCGCAGTTTGGCAAGGCGTTCAGATCATCCCGTGCCATGCCATGCGCTTCGAGCTGCGCATCAAACAGGCGCTGGCTTGCGGCGCTGTTCTGGCGCAGGATGACGCGCCGATTTCTAAGATCGGCAAACCCAGTAATGTCGGTGACGCCGGGGGCCAGCAATAACCCGCGCTGCCGCTGGGCAATTTCGACCAGAACCATGGGCGCTTCGCCCAACGCATCGCGCAGGGAGGTTGTGTTGAACCCATCTTCTTCGTGGATGTGCAAGACCGCAGCTTGCGCGCTGCGATCTGCAAGGCGGGTCAGCCCGTCGAAAGAACCGTCATAATAAGTCGCCAACCCCGATCCGCTTTCCCGCAGCGCCCAGTCCAGCAGAGGATCATGGCTGCCCGCGACGATGGCGGGCAGGGGTGGTTCGGCCACCTGTGGACCGGATCGAGAGGCGTTGAGCCATGCGATCACCTCGGCGCGGGGGAACAGCAGTTTGCCCATGGCGCGGACGCAGGGCACCTCGCCCGAGGAGGCCAGATCGTAGGCCTTTCGCTCGCCGATCCGCAGCAGGTCGGCCAGTTCTTTGGTGGTCAGGTAGTCGGACATTCAGTCAAGGCGCACGGCTGAGCCGGAAGTGGCCTCTTCGGCGCTGAAGCCCATCTGCTCCAGCGTGTAAGGGGCTGCAACGGTGATGACGACCATCGCGGCCAGGGCGGCAAAAAAGGCTTTCATGGTCTCCTCCGGGTTCAGTCCTGGTCAACCGTTGCGCGGCGCAGAAAGGCGATCAAATCGTCCCGGTCCTGTGCTTGGGTAATCCGCTGCATCGGCATCTTTGACCCTGGAATGTAGTGATCCGGCCCCTCGTCGAAAAGGGCATTTATCGTCTCATCATTCCAAATGATATCAGAGTCTTGCAAGGTTTCCGAGTAGAAATAGCCCGGCAAGGTTCCGGCCGGGCGACCGAACAGTCCATGCAGCGTCGGACCGGCGCGTCGTTGCCCATCAGGTGTCAGGCTGTGGCAGATCGAGCATTTGCGGGCGAATTGGCGTTCGCCATTGCTCATTTCGTCTGGGTTTTTCAGAAAGCTTGGCTCGACAGCGGCCATTTGGTCCTGATCGCCAAGGGCTGAAACCGGCCAGCTATACATGGCGTCGTCGATGCCGCCCGCGTGGATGTTCTGCCCGT
Source organism: Ruegeria sp. AP12 (assembly GCF_056540025.1). NCBI lineage: Bacteria > Pseudomonadati > Pseudomonadota > Alphaproteobacteria > Rhodobacterales > Roseobacteraceae > Ruegeria > Ruegeria sp. AP12. The sequence goes on along the minus strand of NZ_JBQFVZ010000001.1, from coordinate 1,152,242 downwards.
CGGCGGAAAAGGCCAGCGCCCAGACCGGCCCGCGCAGGGTGGCGCGGAAGTCCTGCGCGATGCGCCATTCGGTCGTGTCGATGACCATGATGTAGCCTTCGCCATCACCAACCGCCAGCAGGCTGCGGTCGGGGGTGAGGGCAAGCGCAAGGATCGGGCGGCGGTCCAGGGTGAAGTCTCGTTCTTCCCGCGTGGACAGGTCCAGAATGCGCGTGACGCCGTCAACCGCGCCATAGGCGATCCAGTTATCCTGCGTGTTCAGGATCAATTCGTTGATGCCAAAGCCATGCTCGACCAACCGATCTGTTTCCTGACCGCTGGCAACATCCCAAAGCCGCAGAGCGCCATCGACCCCCGCTGAATAAAGATGCGCGCCATCCGGCGAAAAGGCCACTGCGTTCACACCGCTGCCGGTTGGTCCAAGCAAAACAGGGTCTGACCCGTCGACCGGCCAAAGCCCGATGGTGCCATCCCAACTGGCCGTGGCGACATGGGTTTTCGAGGCAGCAAGCCCGACGATCTTGCCTTTGTGTTGGCCGACAATCTCACCGCCGGGCCAGCGACGCAGGGTGAAATCGTCCCCGGCGGAATAGATCGCGGTTCCGTTGAACACGACGCTGTTGACGGCGGCTTCGTGGCCTTCAAGCCATTCGGGGGATTTGCCCGACCATAGACCCACGGAATTGTCGAAACTGGCCGTCGCAATGCGCCCGTCCGGCGCGGTGGCGATCCCCATGATCGGGCCGCCATGACCTTTGAGCGTGAAGAATTCGGACCAGGCGGGCAGGGGGACCAGCACCAGGGCCAGGATCAGCCCGCGCATCTATTCTGCGGGTGAAGCCGCTGCTTTACCGGCCTCTTTATCCTGCACCTCTTCCAGCCACAGCGAGTGGTGCTCGCGCGCCCATTGCTCTTCGACTTCACCGGTGCCCATGGCGTCGAATGCGCCCTCCATCCCGACCGAGCCGAGGTAGATGTGGGCGATGATGATGGCAATGAAGACATAAGCCACCATAACGTGCCAGACCTGCGCATACTGCATCTCTTCCTGCGGTGCCATTTGTGTCGGCAGGTTCAGGCCTAATGCTTGCGGAATACCGGTGGCGTTTGCGACCGAGAAAGTCTTGGCAAACATCGGCAATTCAAACGGGAACAGCAGTGACAGGCCCGACAGGCTGATCGAGACGCCCAGCAGGATGCAGGCCCAGAAGATGATCTTTTGCCCGGCGTTGAATTTCTTGGCGGGCGGGTGAGAGCCTTTGGTGAACAGCCCACCTCCGGCAGCCAGCCATTTCAGGTCTGTGCGGTTTGGTATGTTGTGGGCGATCCAGTTCACGGTGACGATGATGAGCCCCAGCATAAAGGCCCACGCCAGGTTGTTGTGCAGCCATTTGCAGCCCTGGGCGATGGTCGCGAAGCCTTCCTTGCCGAAGATCGGGATCAGGAAGTCGCGCCCATAAAGCGTCAGCAGGCCGGTAAGGCCAAGGATCAGGAAGGACCCGGCAAACAGCCAATGCCCGAAGCGTTCAAAACTGGTGAAGCGCAGGACAGTCCGGCCGGTTTTCTCGCCATCGATGCGGATTTTTCCGCGGATCAGAAAGAACAAGACGATGATCGCAAGCATTCCTGCGATAATATAGCCGCCGTATTCGCGTAACGGTCCGGTGCGGAATTCCCACCACCACATGCCGCCGTCCTGTATCAAAACACTGTCGGCAGGCCCACGGGATGAGACGGTGACGTCTGCCGAACCAAAGCGCAACGCACGGTAGACATCGCTGTCCGATGACACGCCGCTTGGGCCAAACTGGCCCAGCAGACCCTCGACATTGCCCTGGCCGGTGTTTTCCGAACGATAGGCGTTATCCACCAGTTCGCCGCGCTGTCGAGCCAGAATATCCTCAAGCGTCGTCGCGCCGCCGGTCGAACTGCGCTCGGTCGTGGGGGCAGGTACTTCGGTCTCGTCGGATTGCGCAAGTGCGGCCTGCGCCAGTCCAATCGTAAGCAATAATGCGAAGAATAAGCGGAACATCTGAACCTCGGTCAAAATTCCAAAGCAGGCGACCCGCGCGGGCGGGTCACCTGAGTTTGATGCAGACGGTTTATCCGTCTTTCTGGTCGTAGGCCGTGCCCCAACCCCATGCGCCCGAACCAAACCCGCGCGCGACGACGCGCTCGCGGTAGATGGCCGAGACCACGTCGCCGTCACCGGCAAGCAGGGCCTTGGTGGAACACATCTCGGCGCAGATGGGCAGTTTGCCCTCGGCGATCCGGTTGCGACCGTATTTGGCGAACTCTGCGGTCGAGTGCGTTTCCTCGGGACCACCGGCGCAGAAGGTACATTTGTCCATCTTGCCGCGCGATCCGAAGTTGCCCGCCTGCGGGTATTGTGGCGCGCCGAACGGGCACGCGTAGAAGCAATAACCACAGCCAATGCACAGGTCCTTGGAGTGCAGGACAACCCCTTCTTCGTTCTGATAGAAGCAGTCGACCGGGCACACCGCCATGCAGGGCGCATCCGAGCAATGCATACAGGCCACCGAGATCGAGCGTTCGCCCGGGTCACCGTCATTGATCGTCACCACCCTGCGGCGGTTCACGCCCCACGGCACCTCGTGTTCGTTCTTACACGCGGTGACGCAGGCATTGCACTCGATGCAGCGTTCGGCGTCGCAGAGAAATTTTGCTCTTGCTGCCATTTTTCTCTTCTCCTCCCTTACGCTGACCAGATTTTGCAGAGAGTCGCTTTGGTCTCCTGCATCTGGGTCACTGAATCGTAGCCATAGGTCTGGGCGGTGTTGGTACTTTCACCCAGCACATATGGGTCTGCACCGGCGGGGTATTTGTGCCGCTGGTCCTCGCCCTGGAAATGGCCACCAAAGTGGAACGGCATGAAGGCGACACCGGCACCGACCCTGTTGGTCAGCATCGCCATCACCTTGACCTTGCCACCCTCAGGACCTTCGACCCAGACCTGTGATCCGTCACGAATGCCAAGGTTGTTGGCATCGCGTGGATTGATCTCGACGAACATGTCCTGCTGAAGCTCGGCCAGCCACGGGTTCGACCGTGTCTCATCGCCGCCGCCTTCATATTCGACCAGACGACCTGACGTTAGGATTATTGGGTAATCCTTTGAAAAGTCGTTCTTTTGGATCGAAGTATAAAGGGTGGGCAGGCGATACGCGTGCCGGTCTTCGTAGGTCGGATAGTCCTCCACCAGATCGCGCCGGTTGGTATACAGCGGCTCGCGATGCAGTGGGATCGGATCCGGGAAGGTCCATACAACCGCGCGGGCTTTGGCGTTCCCGAAGGGTGCACAGCCATGCTCGATTGCGACCCGCTGGATGCCGCCGGACAGGTCGGTTTTCCAGTTGGTCTCTGGCCCCGCAACAGCGTCAATGGCTGCGCGTTCCTCAGCCGTCAGGTCACCGTCCCAGCCAAGGTCCATCAGCATTTGCATCGTGAATTCGGGATAACCATCCTGAATTTCCGATCCGACGCTATAGACCCCTTCGGCCAGCAGGTTGTCACCATCGCGTTCCACCCCGAAACGAGCGCGGAAAGTCAGGCCACCTTCGGCCACCGGCTTGGACATATCATAGAGGTTCGGTGTCCCCGTATGACCCATCTCGGCCGTGCCCCAGCAGGGCCATGGCAGTCCGTAATACTCGCCGTCGTTTGGCCCACCAATGGCTTGCAGCGTGGTTCTGTCGAACGTGTGCTGGTTGGCCATATGGCTTTTCAGACGCTCCGGCGACTGACCAGTATAGCCGATGGTCCAGAGGCCTGCGTTGAACTCACGCGTGATGCTTTCAACGTTGGGGGTCTCGGCATCCTCCATCTCGATATTGCGGAACAGACGGTCCGCCCAGCCGAACTTGTTGGCGAACTTGGCCATGATGACCTCGTCCGGCAGGCTTTCGAACAGCGGATCCACCACCTTGTCGCGCCACTGAAGCGATCGGTTCGAGGCCGTGACAGAACCACGGGTTTCGAACTGCGTACAGGCGGGCAGCAGGTACACGCCATCAGTGCGGTCATGCAGAACGGCCGAGACGGTGGGATACGGGTCGATCACGACCAGCATGTCCAGCTTCTCCATCGCCGTTTTCATTTCCGTCATCCGGGTCTGCGAGTTGGGCGCGTGGCCCCACAGAACCATAGCGCGGACATTGTTGTCCTGATCCATGTTGGCCGGGTCTTCCAGAACACCGTCGATCCAGCGAGAGACCGGGATGCCGCGCTCATTCATCAGCGGCTTGTCCTTGCCTTCCTTGTCCTTGATCGTGGCGAACTGACCTTTCAGCCAATCCAGATCCTCACCCCAGACGCGGCTCCAATGGCCCCATGCCCCTGCGGACAGGCCGTAATAGCCGGGCAGGGTATGGGACAGAACACCAAGGTCCGTTGCGCCCTGCACGTTGTCATGGCCGCGGAAGATGTTGGTGCCACCACCCGAGGTGCCCATGTTGCCCAGCGCAAGCTGAAGCACGCAATAGGCGCGGGTGTTGTTGTTGCCGTTGGTGTGCTGCGTCCCACCCATACACCAGATCACGGTGCCGGGGCGGTTGTTGACCATGGTCCTGGCAACGCGCTTGAGCTGCGAGCCGGGAACACCGGTCACACGCTCGGTCTCTTCCGGGTTCCAGTTGGCAACTTCGGTGCGGATCTGATCCATACCCCAGACACGGGTGCGGATGAACTCTTTGTCCTCCCAACCGTTATCGAAGATGTGCCACAGGATACCCCAGATCAGCGCAACGTCTGTGCCGGGACGGAAGCGGACATATTCATCCGCGTGGGCCGCGGTGCGCGTAAAGCGCGGGTCGCAGACGATCAGCGGGGCGTTGTTCTGCTCTTTCGCGCGCAGAACATGCAGCAGCGAGACGGGGTGCGCCTCGGCCGGGTTGCCGCCGATGATGAAGATGGCCCGTGAATTGTGGATGTCGTTATACGAATTGGTCATGGCGCCGTAGCCCCATGTATTCGCAACACCCGCAACGGTGGTCGAGTGGCAGATACGGGCCTGATGGTCCACGTTGTTCGTGCCCCAGTAGGCGGCGAACTTGCGGAACAGATAGGCCTGTTCGTTATTGTGTTTGGCCGAGCCCAGCCAGTACACGCTGTCCGGCCCGGATTCGGCGCGGATGTTCATCATGCCGTCGCCGATCTCGTCGATCGCCTGTTCCCAGCTGATGCGCTTCCACTCGCCGCCTTCCTTTTTCATCGGATACTTCAGGCGGCGTTCACCATGGGCGTGCTCGCGGACCGAGGCCCCCTTGGCGCAGTGTGCACCCAAGTTGAACGGGCTATCCCAGCCAGGTTCCTGCCCGACCCAGACACCGTTCTGAACTTCGGCAACGACCGTACAGCCGACCGAGCAGTGGGTGCATACGGACTTGATATTCTCAACGGCGGTGTTGGCCGCTGTTTGGGCGCTGGCTTGCGTCACGGTTCCACCTGTGGCGCTGATCGCGGCTAGGCCACCGATCGTCAGGCCCGAGCCACGCAGAAATGCGCGGCGATCGACGGTTTTCTCGCCGACCTGGGACAGGATACTTGTCCGCTGGGGGCGTCTCGCAACCCCGTTGGTCTTTTTCCTTAACATTGGTTTCCTCCCTTGCTGGCCATGTAAGCCATGGCTGGCTTGGTGCTGGTGATGCCGACGTCAGGGCCAATCGCAACCGTCAGTCGGATGGTGAAAGCGTCCGATCCTAGAACCGGGTGCTTTCATCGTCGCTCAAAAGCGCGTGCTTTCGAAATATGCGCGGGTGTGCGCGGTGTCCTGCATGCGGGTCTCATCCGTTGGCAGCTCGGCTGCTTCGGCCTGACCGCTCAGGCTGGCGGCGGCGACGGCAGCGGGTGCTGCGGTTCCGGCCAGTTTGAGGAAGTTCCGGCGCGTGGTGCCTTCTTCCTTGGTCTTGCTCATGGGCTCCTCCTGTCCCAGTTGCGATCTAGCGCCAAACGGGGCGCTGGCGAGTGACAGCGCATCACGCTGTCGTCATTCGGAATGCCTCGCGTTCGATCTCCATGAACACCCGACCGGCTGTGCCGACCGAGGCATAGAGAACCGACGCTTCGGCGGCTTCCAAATCCGAATAGAAATGTGCGGCCCAGGGGCCGATATGTTTGTTCCAGAACGCTTTTTGGTCTTCCAGCGTGGCGGGTGAGCCAAAGCGGCCTACGATCATGCCCGCCATCATCTCCATCATTGAGGCGATGTTGTCCTCGGGCTCGAACACATTCTGCGCCCGTGTGATCCCACGCGCGGCCATGTCGTTGCGAAGCTGCGCGAGGGGTTTTTCGTTCAGGAACCCAGTCAAGTAGAAACTTGCGTAAGGCAGCAATTCTCCACGACCCAGTCCAATGAACAGCGCGTTGAACTCACGCTCGGCGGCAGCGGGTTTGGTGACTTTTGCCACCCGCGCCATCGCCTGAATGGCCTGACCCAGGTCGGTGTCATCGCCGCTTAGGCCTGCCATCTGGTCCAAAAGCAACTGATCGGGCGGGCCAGCCAGCAGCAGACCCAGAAAATTGTAGAAATCCGCGCGCAGCCGATCTTCGGCTGAGATGTCTATGGTCTGCGCGTTATCTGCGGTCATGCGTTATCCTTCGAATTCAAATCTCATACGGCGCGGGGAAGGGGGCAGTTCGGCCTCTTCCGGCTCGTGGGCGGCGGCTACCAAAACTGGTTCGGGAGGGTCTTGATCCAAAGCCGGTTCCTGTTCGATCTCAGGTGGCTCAGCCAGGTCTTGCGGCGTTTCTTCCTCTGCCTCCGCAGCTAGTGCTTCAACATGCGCCAGCATGCCTTTGCCAACCTGATACGCTGTCTGGAGGTTCTCGATGACGCAGGCGGCGTCCGTGTAATCCTCGCCGTAATCGACCAGCCCATCCACATTGGCCAGCACCGGGTTCAGCCGCCATAACCGACGTAGCGCACGACGACGCAGCCGGTCCGGCACCGCCTTGGCCATGAAGCCCGACACATCGTCGCCCGCCTGCAAATGATCCGGGTCGGGCAGGTTGAACTCAGCCAATATCTCGGCGTCGGTCTTTTCTTCCAGTTCGGTGTGCTGTGCTGCGATAGCCTGTTCTTCTGCCGCAATCACTTCGGCCTCGGCTTCGGCCTGAACGGCAGCTTTGCGGCGGGACCAGAAATCGCGGACTTGGGTCATTGCACAACCCTCCGCGGGGCGCGGTAGACGTCCGAGTCCTGCCGGATCCGCGCGTCGCCCTTGCCGTCTTCAACCAGATCGGTCCGTTTCTTGTCGCGACGGCGTTTGACGAAAACCTCATCGCGGTGATGTTCAAGGGTAAAGTCCCGCATCCAGGCGATCAGTCCGTCTGTCATCGGGATTTTTTCGACGATCTCTTCGCCGGTATCGGCGTAATCCTGACCTTCGAAGGGCGAGGCGGTGATCAGCACCGCATCCATCGGGCGTTTCCCGTCCAAAGCATCGCGCAGAACCAGATAGATCGACGGCTGACCGTCAGACAGGTTGACCATGTAAGCCTCGGTCTCATCTGCCCACAAGGTCAGGGGCAGGGTGGCGGCGTGATATTCAACCGCCTCGCCTTCGCGCCGCAACTCCAGCCAATCGGCTGGGCCCGCTCCGGGCAGCGCCGCGACAGCGCGCCAGTTCCACTTGGCCCAGCGGGTCACACCGGGTGTTTTGCGCACAACGACGCCAACAGGCATTTCGATACGGCTTGCGGCCTTGGCCACTGGCTCCTCCCCGTAAGGCTCTCCCCTGCCTTACCTAGCGTCTACTATGGTACACATAGCGCTATCATGCCAAGTCTCAATCACGTGAAAACGGGCGTGATCACCTAGAATTTAACATGTGAAATTCCGACCGATTCAGTCGGAAAACAAGGGGATTTCCGAATTATCCAACAACTTGCCGCTGCCTGCGCGCAGGGGCTGGATTGCCAGCGGCAGGATACCATCTAATGTAGACAAGTAAGGAAGCTGTCCGGGGGAGGGACATGGCCACCAAACTCATCCTATGTGACTGCGAAGGGTCACAGCCCGTTGACGCCGACCGGATAGGCTCTGCCTGCGAAGTCGAGTGTTCCAGAACCCACACAGCCCTGTGCACCCGCGAGCTTGGCGTGGTGGCCGAGTTCATGAAAGGCGATGATCCGGTTCTGATCGCCTGCGGGCAAGAGCAGGAAGTGTTCCGCGATCTGGCCGGGGATCTTGAGGTCGACATACCCGCCTTTGTAGACCTGAGGGACCGCGCGGGTTGGTCGGATCAGGCCCGGGACGCTGCGCCCAAGATGGCCGCGTTGGCCGCCGAGGTGTTGGTGCCCTTGCCAATCACACCCAGCGTGGATGTGATCAGCGAAGGGACATGCTGCATCATTGGCCCCGCCGAGGCTGCGTTTGAATTGGCGGAACGTCTGTCCGGTACCTTGGCGGTCACGGTTTTGACGTCCGAGGACAGTGTTCCCTTCAGCCGCGCTTTTGATGTGGTGCGCGGGCAAGTGCGTTCGGTCACTGGTGCCTTGGGGGGATTCTCGCTGCAGATCGATCAGGTTCAGCAGGTCGAACCGGGTGGGCGCGGGGCCTTCACATGGTCAGATCCCCGCGATGGTGCGAAATCCGCATGCGATATCCTGATTGACCTGACCGGCGGCACGGCCTTGGTTCAGGCCCCGACCAAGCGCGAAGGGTATCTGCGCGCTGACCCGCGCGATCCGGTGGCGGTTGCCCGTCTGGCCTTTGACGCCGCGCAGTTGGTGGGGACCTTCGAAAAGCCGCTATATGTCCGGTTGGAGGAAACCCTGTGTGCTCATTCCCGCGCCGAACAGGTTGCGTGCACCAATTGCCTCGACATCTGCCCGACTGGCGCAATCACCCCGGCGGGTGAGCATGTTGCGATTGACCCGATGATCTGCGCGGGTTGCGGGGCTTGCGCCGCCCTGTGCCCCTCGACCGCGATTACCTATGAGGACCCGCCCGTGTCGGCGATCCTGTCCCGGATGCATGTTCTGGCCCGCACTTACCGCCGGGCCGGAGGTGCAGCGCCGCGCCTGCTGGTGCATGATGCCCACGGGGCCGAGATGATCCGTCTGGCCGCGCGCTTTGGCCGGGGTCTGCCCGCTAACGTGATCCCGATGGAGTTGAGCGTGATTTCAGGCTTTGGCCATGCAGAAATGCTGGCCGCCCTGGCCCATGGCTTTGCGCGGGTCGATATACTGCTTGCCCCCACAACCGAGCGGGACGCGCTGGACCAAGAGCTTGAACTGGCGAAAGCCATAGCCGGAGATGGCGCATTGGGACTAATTGATGAGGCTGACCCGGACACCGTGTCGGATCAGCTTTACGCGCAAGAGGTTCCGACACCGCTGGCCGATCCGGTTCTGCCCTTGGGCAACCGTCGGCAAATCACCCGGTTGGCTGCGCAGGCCCTGAACCCAGAAGCCGACGCGCCTTTGTCACTGCCGGAAGGTGCGCCATATGGGGCAGTTGCGGTGAACACCGACGCCTGCACCTTGTGTCTCAGCTGTGTGTCGCTTTGCCCATCGGGGGCATTGATCGACAACCCGGACAAACCGCAACTGAACTTCCAGCAGGACGCCTGCCTGCAATGCGGCCTTTGCCGGAATATCTGCCCGGAAGATGCAATTGCTTTGGTGCCGCAACTTGACCTGAGCGATGCGGCCCTGTCCCAGCAGGTGTTGAACGAAGAAGAGCCGTTTGCCTGCGTGGAATGCGGTGCGTTGTTCGGGGTGAAGTCAACGGTCGAGCGCATCATGGAGAAACTTTCAGGCACGCATCCGATGTTTGCCTCGTCCGAGCAGGCGCGAATGATCCAGATGTGTGACAATTGCCGGGTGAATGCGCAGTTCAAGATCCAGGACAATCCGTTCCAGTCCAACCCGAAACCTCGGGTGGTCACGACGGACGACTATTTCTCAAAACGGAAGGATCATTGATGCTGCAGCGGCGCGCCCAGATCCGCCGCATCGATGACCGAGACAAAGGCAAGGATGGCCTCAAGATCGTCCAGCGTCATTTCAACCGGATGAATGGGCGAGGGGCGCGACGGGTCGAACGGCGGCGTCAATCCATCGATCTGCGTAAAGGCCGGGTGCGGGTTCAGCGCAAAGAAGGCCTGAAACCGTTCGGACCAGTCGGGCAGGGTGCGCAACACCGCAAAAGACGGGGTCGAGCCCAGGCCGTTCATCCGGTTCTGAGGGCCGATCACATGGCACCTGCCGCAATGGGTCATCGACAGTTCCTCGCCCAATGCAGTGTCACCATCGGTGGTCGGGGTATCGTCGGTAGTGACAACTTCGAAACTGGCGCTGAACGGCGCACCTTGATCCGGTGCAAAACTCTCGACCGTGCGCTTGCCAATGTCCGACAGCAACCAGTCACGGAACCGGGACTGGCGCGGGTCGTCCTGAATGCTCAGATGATAGATCACCGTATCGCGGGCAAAGACCGGATCGCCGCCGGGTTCAGCCGACAGCGTCATAACACCGTCTTCTGCGGCAATAACGCGTATCCCGGTCTTGAGTGAAAAGCGCGGAAGAATATGTTGCAAAAGGCCCGTGTCTGAAACCTCGGGCGGGGCGGCAAGGCCGATGGCCTCTTGCGACCCGGAAGGGGTGGCGGTGAGCGTCAGGCTGAGGCACAACAGGACAAAGCGCATGGCCAAACCTAACGGCCAATTGGCAAATGCGTCAAATGAACGAAGAAAGACGGAGACACATGCAATGAAAAGCAACCATGCGATGCAGGGTAAGGGGATGAAGGCATGAGTGTCCGTGACGCGGTTCTTGCAAACCTGAAAAAGATCACCGACCCGGTGTCCGGTCAGGATATCGTCAGCGCCGGTGTCGTGCGCGCGCTGAATGTCGAAGGTGACACCGTGCGGTTTGTGCTCGAGATCGATCCCAAGCAGGCCGAACGCATGGAACCTGTGCGCGCCGCTGCCGAACACGCCGCGCAGATGGTGGACGGTGTCGCCAGGGTCTCGGCCATGTTGACCGCGCATTCCGACAAGGCCCCGCCGGATCTGAAGCCCAAGCCCAAACCCTCGCAAACCGGGCCGCAGGCGGTTCCGGGTGTGGATCGGATCATCGCCGTTGCCTCGGGCAAGGGTGGGGTGGGTAAGTCCACCGTCTCGGCCAACCTCGCCTGCGCCTTGGCGGCCGAGGGTCGGCGCGTGGGTCTGCTGGATGCGGATGTTTATGGCCCGTCGCAGCCCCGGATGCTGGGTGTCTCGGGCCGTCCGGCCAGCCCGGATGGCAAGACGATCCTGCCGCTGCGCAACCATGGCGTCACCATGATGTCGATGGGTCTGATGACCAACGAAGGGCAGGCGGTTGTCTGGCGCGGACCCATGCTGATGGGCGCGCTGCAACAGATGATGAGCCAGGTGCAATGGGGTGCGCTGGACGTGCTGATCGTCGATCTGCCACCCGGCACTGGCGACGTGCAACTGACGCTGAGCCAGAAGTTCCAGGTGGACGGCGCTATTGTCGTCTCGACCCCGCAGGATGTGGCCCTGATCGACGCCCGCAAAGGGATCGACATGTTCAATCAGCTCAAAACGCCCATCGTGGGCATGATCGAGAATATGTCGACCCATATCTGTACCAATTGCGGGCATGAGGAGCATATCTTTGGCCATGGCGGTGTCACCGCAGAGGCCGAGGCGCTGGGCGTCCCGCTGCTGGGTGAAATTCCGCTGCATCTGGACATCCGTCTGGCCGCTGACGGAGGCGCGCCCATCGTCGTCACCAAGCCCGACAGCCCGCAGGCCGAAGCGTTCCGCAAGATCGCCCGCGACATGATTGCCAAGGGGAACGCATGACCGAACCGGTCTTCCCTCCGCTGCTGACGGGCCATCCTGCGCAGGGCGGGGAAGACCCGTTTGAGAAGGCGCAGGCCATGGCGGCGCTGGGCTGTGATGCAGGGTCGGTGGTCTACAACATTCAGGCCGACCGCTTGCGCGTGGCCATCGTCTTCGCGCCCGAGGTGCCATTGCAGGATGCCATGGCGATGCTGCCGTTGTGCGCTGTGGGGTTCCAGAATGCGCTGGGCGCGCTGGCCCCGCCCGAAGTGGCCGTGCATCTTGGTTGGGACGGGCTGATCTGCGTGAATGGCGCGAAATGTGGACAGTTCCACGTCGCAGCCTCGACCACAGACCCGGATCAGATGCCCGACTGGCTGGTGATCGGATGGGAACTGGCGCTGCTGCAAACCAGCGATGCACCGGGGAACACTCCGGACATCACTGCGCTGTATGACGAAGGCTGCGCCGACGTATCTGCAACCCAACTGGTGGAAAGCTGGTCACGGCATATGCTGACATGGCTCAACCGCTGGCAAGAGGACGGCAACGCGCCATTGCACGGCGAATGGCTGGGTCTTCTGCGTGGCGTCGGGGAACCGCTGGCCGACCGGGGCGTCTTTCTGGGCACGGATGAGCGGTTCGGTATGCTGATCCGGGACGGCGATGACACCCACTTGCGCCCGCTGACAGAATTATTGGAGACGACCTGATGAAACTCGCCCGTGCGATCCATTTCGATGAAAGCGACATGAATGTGTTTCATTCCCCCGCACGGACCGGCGAATGGTGCATCTCGGGCGGGTTCGAATTCTCGAACTGGGGGCAGGGCGATCTGGAAGGGAAATCCCGGCAGGCCTTCGCCAATGGCTGGTTGGGGTTAGAGACCTTCGGGCGCGTGACATTTGTTGCGGTGACCCAGATCGAAGCGGCGGAAAAAGATCAGATCATCCAAAACCTGGCCGAGCATTTCGTGCAGTTCTATGGCGCGCCATCGGTCGAGGATGCGCTGGGCGTGGCGCAGGCGGAAATCGAGCATATGTCGGAACTGTGCGATGAGCACGCGCCGAACACCCTGCTGACCGTGGCGCGTGAGCTGACCGAAAGCGGCGTGCACGAGGCGTTCCGCGTGATCACGCCGCAAGAAACCCAGCTAGAGGCGCTGGCGGTTCATGGGTCGCTAGACGATTAAACGTTGTCGACAAAGCCGCCGAACTGACCGCGCTTGAAGATCAGGCCCTTGCCGGTGCGGTACATCACCTGCTCCACCTGACCGACAAGGATCAGATGATCCCCGGCCTCGTGTTTGGCATGAAGCTGGCAGTCGAACCGGGCCAGACACTCGGCCAGTTGTGGGCGACCGGCCGCATCCAGTTCCCATTTGGCATGAGAGAAATCGGTGCCGTCGCGCGCGAATTTCAGCGCGGCGTCCTGCTGTTCCTGTGCCATGACGTGGATTGCATAGTGCTGGCACCCGTTGAAGGCGTTGAAACGGTATGAATCCTTGGCAAGACACCAAAGCACCAAAGGCGGATCCAGCGAGACCGAGGCAAAAGAGTTCACGGTGATCGCCCGCGGGCCGTTTTCCGTGTGCGTTGTTACGACCGTGACACCCGTTCCGAAGCAGCCCAATGCCTCGCGAAAGGCGGTGCTTTGTTCGGGGCTGGGGGTGAATGTGTTTTCGGTCATTGCACGCTCTTGGTTCCGGCGCGCCTGAGGTGCCACGCGCCATCTGGTTTGTCCATCAAAAGCTTAATGTCGCGCGCATATTTCCCGATCAGTTGAGGTCTTCCAGAAGACGCCCATGTTTGCGTGTCTCGGCAATAACCGCGCCAAACGTGGTCATCTGCCTTGCCTGCAACATCGGCAGCATCCTGACCAAGGCCTCGGCCGTTGCGACGGCGTCCCCAAGGGCGGTGTGGCGCAGCGCCTCGGGGATGGTGACGTCCAGCCGGTCACACACAGCGTCCAGCGTATGCGTTTCGCTGGCCCCAAACAGGACCGCCGACAGCAGAACGGTGTCCAGAATGGGGTGATCCCATTCGACATCCATGCGTTTCGCATGACGGCGCAAAAAGGCCATGTCGAACGGCGCGTTATGCGCCACGATCACGGCGTCGCGGGCGAATTGATGAAACACCCGTCCGGCCTGCGCGATATCCGGCGCGCCCTGAACCATGTGGTCGCTGACCTTGTGCACTTTGGTCGAGGCTGCGGGGATCGGGATGCCCGGATCGACCAGCATGTCCAACTGCTCACCCTCAACGATGCGCCCTTTGATGACACGCACTGCGCCGATCTGAACGATTTCATCCTTGTGCGGCAAAAGGCCGGTGGTTTCGGTATCAAAGACGACGAAGCACAAATCCGACAGGGCGCGCTGCTCGAACGATTCCTCTGCAGCCGTGGTCAGCAGGTCGAAGTCATAAACCAGGGGGCGGGCGGCCTCAGGCGCAATCCGCGCGGCGCTGTCGTCGAAGATCAGCATATAGCCCGGCGCATCGCCCAAAGGCTTCATACGAGCCTGATAGCTTTGATTGCCGTCAATGCTGATCAGGGTGCATTCGACATCCATGCCGGTCTTGGTCAATCGGGCATAAGCTTTTTCCAGCGGCTCGGGATTGAGGTATTCGAACAGGGACGCGTTGAGGCGTGGGTGTGCGATCTGCGCCAAAACCTCTGCCGCCTGCGCGTCATAAAGAACGATCTTGTGCGATGGGCTGGACAGCAGCATGGCCACCGGGATTTCGGTCAACAACGCGGTCAGGCGTTGCTTTTCCGCGGCCAGATTGGCGGTTTCGGCGGCGACTGCCTCGGCGATATTCAGGGTTTTGTCGGATAGCTGATCCGCCAAGCCCGCAGCGGCAGGGGCCAGATCACCCAGATATTTCGCCGCATCAACATCCATATCGGTGCTGACCCCGGCATGCGCGCGGGCCCGTAATTCAGCCGAGAGGCGCTCAATGGGCTTGGCGACGTTGTCGTCGAACAACAGCCAAACCCCCGCGATAAGCGCCAGCAACCCAAACCCGATCAACAGGCCCGAGAAGACAAAGGCATCCAACAATTCCGGCATGTCTGCGCGGGCATAGCTGACCCACAGCGCAACGGTGCTGACGACCACCCCGCCAGCGGCAAGAAGGCAGAAGAACAGAAAAATCCGGATCCGAAGGCTGAGGCGGGTCAGCATGGTTACACTCCGCAGGTTGCCTCGATAATCGGGTCGCCGGTCTCGGCTGTGATCCAGTCGGCGTTCAGCAACTGACCGTCATCGCCAAATTCGGCCCCATCCGCCAGGCTCGCACGGCGATATTCGGCGCAGTTCACGGCGACGGGCAGTTTGGAGACCGGTGACCAGCGGCCAAAGAAATACAGATCGACCAGACGCTGATCTGGCACCTGATCGTTGGTCTTCACGGAGACCGTATCAATCGCGGCGAACCGGTCCACGAAGGGCACCGCATAGGTCCAGGGACGATAAAACGCGCGGCTTTCGACCTCTTGGATCACCGCCAGACTGTCGGGCAGAGTGTCCCGGGTGCGATCATACCAGGAATACTCGCTGGCGATCGTCATCCCGATCATCCCCAAACCTGCCGCGACCGGAGTGGCCCAACGCGGCAACAGACCGCCCGTCAGTTTGTTCAGCACCATCACGATCCCGGCGAATGCAAAACCCGCGAATATTGTGCCGATCAATTCCAGAAACATGCGGTTCCTCCAGTTTTCGGGCGCGACACGCCCCTTCTTCTCGTTCCAAATACGGTCGCCGAAGGCGATCCCTTGTGCGACACAGGCGCAGGTTTAGCCTAGCATCCCCTTGCCGTGACCCACAGCCGATTGCATCGTCTTGATGACAACAAACGCGTCCCGCAAATGGCTGCGCTCAAAATCCGACAGGTCCGAGGGCGGCAGGTAATTATCCGGTTCCCGTCCAGCTTTCACAATCCGGACCTGATGTTCCAGCCGGGTTTCTGCGATCAGGTCATAGGCATCCAATAGGTCCCGCGCCCCAGACGGGCTGAGAACACCTGCCGCCTCGGCAGCTTTAAGGCGCGCGCGGGTGTTTGCCTCGGTCAATTGCCCTTGCAAGGTGTAAATCCGGGCCAGATCGACCACGGGCACGACGCCGTTATGCTTCAGATCCAATGTGTTGCGATGCTCGCCTGACCGGATCGTGGCAAACCCGCGCAGCAAGCCCAGCGGCGGAGTATGCTTCAGCGAGTTCGAGATCATATGCGCCACAAAGATCGAGTTCGAACTGGCCGCTTTCAGCGTGTTGGCGTGCAAATCGGCAAACAGCTCGAACGCGCCGCCGATGGGGCGAAGGTCAAACATGACCGAGGCCAGCATCTGCGCCTCGGGGTTGGGTTTGGTAATCCAGCCGCCGAAATATTCGCGCCAGACCCGCACAGGCTGGCACCAGCGCGGATTGGTCGCCATCATGTCGCCGGGGCAATAGAAATATCCGCATACGTCCAGCCCGTCCGAGACGAACTTCGCAAGCGATTGAAAATATGGCATATCGGTGTCGGAGGCGCTGTCATCCAACATCAGGCAATTGTCCTGATCGGACACGCCTGTCTGTTCCTGCCGCCCTTGTGAACCGCAGGCCAGCCACAGGTAAGGAACAGGTGGTGGGCCCAGTTTTTCCTCGGCCAGCGCCAACAGCCGTCTTGTGGCTGTGTCGGCAATATCGGTGATCAGCCTTGTCACGATCTCGTGCCGGTTACCCCCGGCCACAAGCTGCACCAGAAGCTGTGGGATCTCTGCCGTGACCTTGGCCATGTCCTCGGCGTTGTTGGCATTGGCGATGCGGCGCACCAGCTCCGCCGAATTGACGGCCTGATAGTGGGTCAGATCCGTTTGCGTTACGATCCCGACCAGACGTCCCCCTTCGCAAATCGGGATATGGCCGATACCACGCTCCATCATCACATGCAGCACATCCGATCCGATGTCCGAAGGCGAAAGCGTCGTGGGGTTCGGCGTCATGATCTGCGAGACCGGGGTATCCGCCGGAAGCGCGTCCGCCACGTATTTGCCCGAGATATCCCGCAGCGTGGCAATTCCCACCAAGCCATCGGCATCCGTCACGCAGAGGGATGAAATGCGCTTGTCACGCATGATGCGCGCTGCGTCTTGCACCGGCGTCGCAGGGGGGCAGGTGGCCGGGTTATGCGCCATCAGCGTGTCGATGGCACTGGTCGCAAGGCTTTGCGGCCCGGCCCGGTCGCCGCGCGACCGGTCAAAGAATTTCGATACGATTTCGTGCCCGTCGATCAGCTCGCGCACCAGATCAGGCGGCAGAACGATCAGCACAGATGGCGAATGCGCCCGCGCTTTGGTGGCTGCCTTGCCGTCCTTCAGCAGCCCGCGCTCGCCAAAGGAATTTCGCAGCCCAAGTTGCGAAACCACAGCGCCGTTTTCATCGGATATTTCGACCTGACCTTCGTAGATCAGAAATACGCCGGGCAGGGTATGGCCCAGATCGTAGACTTCCGAGTCCTCGTCGACCTCCCACACCTCGATCTGCTGGGCGATATCCGCCAGCACCGAGTCGGGAAGCGCGTCATAGGGGTGAACGGATTTCAGAAACCGGGTGATCTGGTCGTGGGACAGGGGCATCAGATACCTCCGGGTGGTCTGAGTAAAAATCCCGCCCGGTGGAATGCCGGGCGGGAACAGTAAGTCGAAAGACGCGGCACATAGAGGTTATCCATGCACCGCATCATGCTCATTTATTCTGAGCTGCGCCAGCACCACGGGGAATGCGAACGCTTTCGACCAGATCTTTGATCTCCTGCGGAGTCTCTTTGGTCATACCGGCAACGATGTAAGCTACGCCGAAGTTGATCATCGCACCGATTGCGCCGAACGAGGTCGACTTGATCGGACCCAGCAGCGGGTCAGCATCGGTGAACGAGTTGGTACCCGGAATGAACAGCCAGCCCTTGTGCAGGAAGATGTAGACCAGGGTCACAACCAGACCAGCCATCATGCCAGCAACCGCGCCGGTGTTGTTGATGCGGGTCGAGAAGATCCCCATCATCAGCGCCGGGAAGATCGAGGCTGCCGCCAGACCAAAGGCCAAGGCCACGGTTTGCGCCGCAAAGCCCGGTGGGTTCAGACCCAGCCATGTTGCGACCACGATAGCCACGGCCATTGCGATCCGCGCCGCCAGAAGTTCACCCTTTTCAGAGATCGACGGGTTGATCGCACCTTTGACAAGGTCGTGGGACACCGCCGACGAGATCGCCAGCAACAGACCCGCAGCCGTGGACAGGGCAGCGGCCAGACCACCGGCAGCAACCAGACCCACAACCCAACCTGGCAGGTTGGCAATCTCCGGGTTCGCCAGAACCAGGATGTCGCGGTTGAACTTGGTCAGCTCGTTTCCGACCCAGCCTTTTTCTTCAGCGAGTGCCTGCATATCTGCATTGGCATCGTTGTAGTACTGGATCTTGCCGTCGCCGTTCTTGTCTTCCCAATCCAGCAGACCGGTTTTCTGCCATGTGGCCATCCAGTCATAGCGCGGATCGTTGTTGATTTCCTCGACCGACACGGCTCCGCCTTCGATGCCGCCATTGGGCCACATCATGTCACTGATGTTCAGACGCGCCATAGCACCAACCGCAGGGGCAGTCAGATACAGCAGAGCGATGAAGACCAGCGTCCAGCCAGCGGACCAACGTGCGTCAGACACTTTCGGCACGGTGAAGAAGCGCATGATCACGTGCGGCAGACCGGCGGTACCGATCATCAGCGACAGCGTGAACAGCACCATGTTCAGCGTGTTCGAGTGGTGGGCCGTGTACTCGTTAAAGCCCAGCTCGGTCACGATCGCGTCCAGCTTGGTCAGCAGCGGCTCACCGCTTGCGGTATCGCCAAACAGACCCAGCGCCGGGATCGGCGTGCCTGTCAGCTGCAGCGAGATGAAGATGGCCGGGATGGTGTAGGCGGTGATCAGCACGCAGTACTGAGCGACCTGAGTGTAGGTCACGCCCTTCATCCCACCAAACACCGCGTAGGCAAACACAACAGCGGCACCGATCAGCAGGCCGGTAGTGTTGTCAACCTCGAGGAAGCGGCCAAAGGCCACGCCCACGCCGGTCATCTGACCGATCACGTAGGTCACTGACGCAACGATCAGACAGACAACCGCAACGACACGTGCGGTCTGGCTGTAGAAACGGTCGCCGATGAATTCCGAGACGGTGTATTTGCCGAACTTACGCAGGTAGGGCGCAAGCAGCAGAGCCAGCAGCACGTAGCCACCGGTCCAACCCATCAGGAAGGTCGAGTTGTCATAGCCGGTAAAGGCAATAAGGCCCGCCATCGAGATGAACGAGGCCGCAGACATCCAGTCTGCCGCTGTTGCCATACCGTTGGTGACCGGGTGAACGCCGCGACCGGCGGCGTAGAATTCAGATGTGGAACCCGCGCGGGCCCAGATCGCGATGCCGATGTATAGCGCGAAGGATGCGCCAACAAACAGCAGGTTGATGGTAAACTGATCCATTATCCCCGCTCTCCCTTACTCTTCATCCACGCCGTATTCGGCGTCCAGCTTGTTCATGCGCCAGGCGTAGTTGAAGATCAGCACCAGAAAGACCAGGATCGATCCCTGCTGGGCGAACCAAAAGCCCAGATCGGTGCCGCCAACAGAAATGCCGGACAGCAGCGGACGCAGCAGAATGCCGAATCCAAACGACACCAGCGCCCAAATCGCGAGGCTGATGTAGATGAGGCGCAGGTTGGCCTGCCAATAGCCCTTATCGGCTTCGGCAGTCTGCGCGGAGTTTGTAGATTGATCCGCCATTGCGGTTTCCTCCTTCGCTTCCTCGTTGGGCGACCCGTTGCCCAACTCCTCCAGTGCTGCGGGCCGCTTCTCGATGTTTCCAAACGCCCCGTGACGTCCGGCATAACTTCTCTGTTCCGCCAGGGCGGTTCATTGAAGTATTCTGTTGTGGGATCAAAGCCTTGCGGCCTTTCTCCTCCCCTTACTTCATCGCGTCGCTGACGATCACCTCCAGGTCGCGCGCGATGTCCTCAATCTGGCCCATGGCGTTTGTACGTTTCAGCACGCCTTGGGTTTCGTAGTAGCTGATCAGCGGTGCGGTCTGCGCGTGATAGGCGGTCAGGCGCGAAGCCACCGTTTCCGCGTTGTCATCCGCGCGACGCTTGAACTCGGTGCCGCCGCAATTGTCGCAGGTGCCTTCAACGGCGGGCTGTTTGAACCGGTCGTGATAGCCTTCGCCACAGCCTGCACAGGTGTAGCGGCCCGAGATCCGGATCACCATTTCGGCGTCCTCAACCTCAAGGCTGATTGCGGCGCTGATCTTCTGGTCGCTTTCCGCCAGCAACCCATCCAAAGCCTCGGCCTGAACGGTTGTGCGGGGGAAGCCGTCTAGGATAACGCCCTTGGCGCAATCGGGCTCGGCCATACGGTCGCGCAGGATGGCGATGACGATCTCGTCACTGACCAGATCACCAGCCTCCATTACTGCTTTTGCCGCATTACCGGCCTCGGTGCCTGCGGCCACGGCGGCGCGCAAAAGATCGCCCGTGCTGAGTTGAACGAGGCCGAATTTGTCCTCAAGCATCCGGGCCTGCGTACCCTTCCCGGCGCCCGGAGGGCCGAGAAGGATCAGAACAGCGGGGGATATGGTCGTGGCAGCGTCCATCACATCCTCACTTATTCGCGCGGTTTTCGATCAGGTCTTCGACAACCGAAGGATCGGCGAGTGTCGACGTATCGCCCAGGCTGCCAAAGTCGTTCTCGGCAATCTTGCGCAGGATACGGCGCATGATTTTGCCTGAACGGGTCTTGGGCAGGCCCGGGGCCCACTGGATTACATCGGGCGAGGCAATCGGGCCGATCTCGGTCCGAACCCATGTGCGCAACTCTTTCAGCAGATCATCCGAAGGTTCGCGATCATTCATCAAAGTGACATAACAATAGATGCCTTGTCCTTTGATTTCATGGGGATAGCCCACAACGGCGGCCTCGGCCACAGCGGCATGCGCGACCAGAGCGCTTTCCACCTCGGCCGTGCCCATGCGGTGACCGGATACGTTGATCACGTCATCCACACGGCCGGTGATCCAGTAGTCGCCATCTTCGTCGCGACGGCAGCCGTCACCAGTGAAGTAATAGCCTTTGTAGTCCGAGAAATAGGTCTTCTCGAACCGCTCATGATCACCCCAGACGGTGCGCATCTGACCGGGCCAACTGTCTTTGATGCACAGAACGCCTTCGACGCCGTTGCCTTCGATCTCGACACCGGATTGGGGGTCCAGAACCACGGGCTGGATGCCAAAGAACGGCTTCATCGCCGAACCGGGCTTCATCGCATGTGCGCCGGGCAGGGGGGTCATCAGGTGACCGCCGGTTTCGGTCTGCCACCATGTATCCACGATGGGGCATTTGCCCTTGCCGACAACGTCGTTGTACCAGTTCCAGGCTTCGGGGTTGATCGGCTCACCCACGGTACCCAGTGTGCGTAGATCGCTCAGGTCGCATTTCTCGACAAACTCGTTGCCCTGACCCATCAGGGCGCGGATTGCAGTCGGCGCGGTGTAGAACTGGTTGACCTTGTGCTTTTCGCAAACCTGCCAGAAGCGGCTGGCATCCGGATAGGTCGGCACACCTTCGAACATCAGCGTGGTCGCGCCATTGGCCAGCGGGCCGTAGACGATATAGCTGTGGCCGGTCACCCAGCCCACGTCCGCCGTACACCAGTACACGTCGCCTTCGTGATAATCGAACGTGATCTCGTGCGTCATGGCGGCGTAAACCAGATAGCCGCCGGTGGTGTGCACAACGCCTTTCGGTTGTCCGGTCGAACCGGAGGTATAGAGAATGAACAGAGGATCCTCGGCGCTCATCTCGGCGGGCGCGCAATAGTCGTCTGCCTCCAAGGCCATCTCATTGTAATCATAGTCGCGTCCATCGATCCACGTGGTCTGACCTCCGGTGCGCTTGACGACAAGACATTTCACCGTGTCCTTACAGTGCAACAGGGCCGCGTCCGCGTTCGATTTCAGTGGCGTCTTGCGCCCTCCACGCGGCGCTTCGTCGGCGGTGATGACAACCTTGGCATCGCAGCCGTTGATCCGCGCCGCCAGCGCGTCGGGCGAGAATCCGGCGAAAACGATGGAATGGATTGCACCAATCCGCGCGCAGGCCAGCATGGCATAGGCCGCCTCGGGGATCATCGGCAGGTAGATCACCACGCGATCGCCTTTGCGCACACCCAGTGATTCCAGAATATTCGCCATCCGGCAGGTGCGGCGGTGCAACTCGGCATAGGTGATGTGCTGGGCAGGGTCGTTTGGATCATCCGGTTCCCAGATGATCGCTGTCTGATCTCCACGCGTCTCCAGATGACGGTCCAGACAATTGGCCGAGACGTTCAGCGTACCATCGGCATACCAGTTGATCTTGACCGAGCCAAAGCTGTAATCGACGTCTTTGACCTGAGAGAAAGACTTGATCCAGTCAACGCGCTTGCCCTGTTCGGCCCAAAACGCGTCAGGGTCGCTGATCGAAGCTGCATACATCGCGTCATATTTCGCAGCATCGACATGCGCACGTGCGACGGTTTCTGCGGATGGCGGATAAGTCTTGGCATCTGCCTGGGCAGCGGTGGTCATTTTTGAGGCTCCTCCCTCTGGACTGGATTTCACTGGGTCATTTCTTTCCCCAAGATCGGGCAAAGTCGATCCCATTCCTCCCCGATCGCAGTATGGCCGGGTTCAGAAAATAATGAAATAAATTGCCGTAATCCTTGAATTTGTTTGTCAAAAAATTTCTTTCCGTTGGGTAAATGTGTAAACAAAGCCTAAACTTTTGATTAAATATTGTTAAAAAACAAAAGCTAAGTTGTAATGATGATAACGGCGCTGGCTTGCCCTCAGGCTTCCATGATGGGTGGGTGGATCCGCTGGATGTACCGATCAAGCGCCTCTCGAAGTGTCCGGCAAAACTTTGCCAATCTCTGTGCAGGGTTGGCATCGGCGAATGTTGGCGCTAGCTTTTTTCCAAGCGCCTCGGGAGGAGGTGCACATAAGGGAGAGATCACATGAAAAAGATGTTGAGCGGTGCTGCCGCCGCCGCAATAAGCATTGCCTTTGTCGCCGAGGCATCAGCGACCGAATGGAATGCCTCGGTCTGGGGCAAGCGCCGGGCCTTTACCGAACATGTCGAAAAACTGGCCGAGCTGGTGAATGAAAAAACCGGCGGGGATTTTACCATCAATGTCAGCTATGGCGGGTTGTCCAAGCCGCGTGAGAATCTGGACGGGATCGAGATCGGTGCCTTCGAGATGGCGCAGTTCTGCGCAGGTTATCACCGCGACAAGAACCGGGCGATCACTGTGCTGGAACTGCCATTCCTTGGCGTGAACAACCTGGCGGAAGAGGTTGCCGTCAGCCACGCGGTCTATGACCATCCCGCCGTGCAGGATGAGATGGCGCAGTGGAACGCGCGCCTGCTCATGACCTCGCCCATGCCGCAATACAATCTGGTTGGCACCGGCGACCCACGCGATCAACTGGCCGAGTTCGAAGGCATGCGCGTCCGTGCAACCGGTGGTCTGGGGCAAGCGTTTGAAGCGGTTGGAGGGGTCCCGACCTCGGTTCCGGCCACCGAAGCCTTCAACGCGATGGAATCCGGCGTGGTCGACACAGTGGCCTTTGCCCAGCACGCGCATCTGTCCTTTGGCACGATCAATGAGGCCGACTGGTGGACCGCAAACCTGAACCCCGGCACGGTGAACTGCCCGGTTGTGGTCAATATCGACGCGTATGAGGCTTTGTCACCGGAACACCGCGAAGCGCTCGACAGCTCGATTGACGAAGCCATTGATCACTATCTGGCCAATTACGGCGGCTTGCTGGAACAGTGGGACAGCGTTCTGGAAGAAAAGGGCGTGACCAAGGTGATGATCGATGATGCGGTCATCGAAGAGTTCCGTACCAAGGCCGCTGATCCGATCCGTGAACAGTGGATTGCGGACATGTCCGCGCAAGGCCTTCCCGCGCAAGAGCTTTATGATCTGGTTCAGTCCACGTTGCAGCAACAGCGCGGCGGCAACTGATCGTATCTCCGGGCGCTCGGTCAGGGTGCCCGGAGATCCCTGACATAAAGGATCACCGGAATGGCAGGTACAGCCACGGTGCTGGAAGACGGCAGCCGCCTCAGCCAGCTGGATCAGCGTCTGCTGACGGTCGAGCGTTTTTTGGCGCTGATCAGCGGTCTTGCCGTATTTGGTCTGATGGTTCTGGCCGTCGTCTCGGTCAGCGGGCGAAACGCAATCAACGCACCTCTGCCCGGCTATGTGGACTGGATCGAGCAGGCCATGCCCCTGATTGCCTTTCTGGGCATCTCCTACGTTCAGCGGGACGGCGGACATATCCGGATGGATATTGTCATCTCGCGCCTGCGGGGACGTGCTTTGTGGTTATTCGAGACGGTGTCGGTCATCCTGATCCTGGTGTTGATGCTGGCGTTGGTCTGGGGCAGTTGGTCCCATTTCGACCGGTCATTCGATTTTGGTGCGCCGTTATGGAGCCGCGACAGTTCCATCGACATCGGAATACCTCTGTGGCCTGCTAAACTGCTGGCACCGGTGGCGTTCTCGGTGCTGTGTCTGCGGCTGGTCTTGCAGATCTGGGGATACGGGCGCGCTTTTGTACTGGGGCTGGATGCGCCGGTGGCCGTGCCCCTGATCCAGGACGCCGCCGCACAGGCCGCTGCCGAGGCCGATCAGTTCGAAGGGCAGGACTAGCGCATGGACACGATCGAGATCGGCCTTTGGGTCACGGGTGGCCTGCTGGTTCTGGTTGTAACCGGTATGCGAGTGGCCTTTGCAGCGGGTCTGGCCGGGTTGTTCGGCCTGATCTGGATCTTCTGGGCCAAGTTCGGCTACGACCCCGACCGGTTCGGCAAGGCCGTCACCGTTGCCGTCAAAACGGCGGGGCAGGTGCCGCATTCCAAGGTGGCCGCCCATACACTCAGCCTGATCCCGACCTTCATCCTGATCGGATATCTGGCCTACTACGCCGGTCTGACCCGAGCATTGTTCGAAGCGGCCAAACGCTGGATTGCCTGGGTGCCCGGCGGGTTGGCCGTCTCGACCATCTTCGCCACCGCAGGATTTGCCGCCGTGTCCGGCGCGTCAGTCGCCACCTCTGCCGTGTTCGCCCGCATCGCCATCCCCGAGATGCTGAGCGTCGGATACAACAAACGCTTCGCCGCTGGTGTTGTGGCCGCTGGGGGCACATTGGCCTCTCTCATCCCGCCATCAGCGATCCTTGTGATCTACGCAATCATCGTCGAGCAGGACGTCGGAAAACTGCTTCTGGCCGGGTTCATACCGGGGGCATTTTCAGCCCTTGTCTACGGGCTATTGATCGTTGGGATCGCGGTCGTGTTCAAATCCGTCGGCCCCCCCGTCACCGGCTTCAGTTGGAAGCAACGTTTCGCTGCTCTGCCGGGAGCAATCCCCATCGTTGCCGTCATCCTGATCATCATCTGCTTTGTCTACAACCCGTTCGGAGACAAAGCCTGGGGTACCCCAACCGAAGGCGGCGCAATTGGCGCTTTCATCGTGTTCTGCTTTGCTCTGTTTCACGGCATGCGCTGGCCCGAGTTCAAATCCGCCCTGCTGGAAACGGCCAAACTGACGGCCATGATCTTTTCGATCATCTGGGGCGTGTTGATCTATGTGCGCTTTCTTGGCTTCGCCGACCTGCCGGGCGCGTTCTCGGACTGGATTACCTCTTTGGAAATGTCCCCGATGCTGATCCTGATCTGCATCCTTCTGGCCTATGCCGTGCTGGGCATGTTCATGGACGCAATCGGCATGCTGTTGCTGACCCTTCCGGTGGTTTATCCGGCGGTCATGGCCCTGAACGGCGGTGAAACCGTCAGCGCGGCCGAGAGCGCCTTTGGCATGTCCGGCCCCATGTGCGCCATCTGGTTCGGAATACTGGTGGTTAAAATGGCCGAGTTCTGTTTGATCACGCCCCCAATCGGATTGAACTGTTTCGTCGTCGCAGGCGTGCGGCCGGATCTGAGTGTTCAGGATGTCTTCAAAGGCGTCACACCTTTCTTCATCGCAGATGCTGCGACGATTGCCTTGCTTGTGGCGTTCCCGGGGATCGTTCTCTACCTGCCGTCTTTGGCCGGGTAGAGCCATGCGAGGCTCTGCCTCGCGCTCCGGGATATTTTTGGCCAGATGAAGAAACGGATCCTTAACCATTCTGATGGAAAAGAGTTCTGCGGTACAGGCGGGGACGCCGATGACCGCGCCAGGTGAAGCTCTCTGGCCGGTCGGTCAGAGGGCGGATCCCTGCTTCATCTGGCTATAAATATCCCGGGGGAGTCGCCCGCAGGGCGGCGGGGGCAGAGCCCCCTTTGCCGGCCATGGCTCAAGCAGTGATCGGTTGGGCTACTATCCCGCCCGCATCAGCATCCCAAACAGGTCGCGCGGGTCGTCGGGGTCAGCGAGCATATCCAGCGGTTCGTAGAAATCGGTCCCCTCGACCACGCTTTTGATCACGCGCAGGGCCGAGAAATCCTCAATTGCGAAACCCACGCTGTCGAACAGGGTGATTTGCCTGTCATCGGTGCGACCTTCGATCTGGCCGGTCATAACCTGCCAGATCTCGGTGACGGGGTAATTAGGTTCAAGCGCCTGAATCTCACCCTCGATCCGCGTCTGCTCGGGGTATTCCACAAATATGTCCGAGCGCAGCAGGATATCGCGGTGCAGTTCGGTTTTGCCGGGGCAATCGCCGCCGATTGCGTTGATGTGAACACCGGGTCCGACCATGTTGTCTGTCAGGATGGTGGCGTATTTCTTGTCGGCAGTGCAGGTGGTGATGATCTGAGCACTCTCGATCGCTTCCTCGGCCGTTTTACAAGCCACCACGTTCAAGCCCTTGCCGTGAAGGTTTGCCGCGCATTTGGCGGTCGCGTTTGCGTCGATGTCGTAGAGGCGAACGGTTTCGATCCCGCACATTGCCTTGAACGCAAGGCATTGGAATTCGGACTGCGCGCCATTGCCGATCATAGCCATGGTGGTCGCGCCCTTGGGCGCAAGATATTGACCCACCAGTGCCGAAGTGGCCGCAGTTCGCAGCGCCGTCAGAATGGTCATTTCCGTCAACAGAGTGGGGTAGCCGGTGTAAACATCTGCCAGCAAACCAAAGGCGGTGACAGTCTGCAGCCCCTCGGACGTGTTCTTCGGGTGGCCGTTGACGTATTTGAACCCGTAAGCCTCACCATCCGATGTTGGCATCAGCTCGATCACCCCATGTGGTGAGTGCGCTGGGATGCGCGGGGTTTTGTCAAAGCTTTCCCACCGTTTGAAATCGGCTTCGATCTGAGTGGCGATTTTGGCGATCATCGCTTCGACGCCGATGTGGTGGACCAGCCGCATCATGTTGTCGACGGACACGAACGGGACCAGGGCCTTGTCGGAAGGTGCAGTCATCAGAAGCTCCGTGTGGGGCGGTCAAAGATCCGGCGTCCCATCAGCGACGCGGTCAGATCCACCATCAGTCGTGCGGTGCGCCCGCGTTCGTCCAGAAACGGGTTCAGTTCCACCAGATCGAGCGAGCTGACCAATCCGCTTTCATGCAGCAGTTCCATGGCCAGATGCGCCTCACGTTCAGT
Source organism: Ruegeria sp. AP12 (assembly GCF_056540025.1). Taxonomy (NCBI): domain Bacteria; kingdom Pseudomonadati; phylum Pseudomonadota; class Alphaproteobacteria; order Rhodobacterales; family Roseobacteraceae; genus Ruegeria; species Ruegeria sp. AP12. The sequence continues at coordinate 1,124,738 of NZ_JBQFVZ010000001.1, read as the reverse complement.
TGCGCCGCCGGGCACGGTGGTTCCGACCGCTGGCGCAATGGCCGGATCGAGGAAATCCACATCCAGCGACACGTGCAGCAGGCCGTTTTCGGCCCGAACCCGATCCAGAAATGCCATCAGAGGTGCTTTGATCCCGTGTTCGTCGATACTGCGCATGTCGGCCAGCATGGCCTGGTCCTGCTCGAGAACCGCGCGTTCGGCGGGATCGACAGAACGCAAGCCGATCATGCCGACCCGATTTGTGGGCACTGTGGCGGGCAGGGGCGGAAACGCCTCGAACCCCGGCTGGCCAGTGAAATAGGCGACCGGCGTGCCGTGCAGGTTTCCGCTGCCGGTGCTGGTCGGCGTATGAAAATCGCTGTGGGCGTCGAGCCACAGGACAAATAGCGGGCGGTCGATCTGTTGTGCATATGCTGCCATTCCGGCAACGGTGCCCATCGACAAGGCGTGATCCCCGCCCAAAAAGACCGGTGTTCCCTCGGGCGCGGCCTTCTGCGTTGCGCGGCTGAGCGCGCTTGTCCAACCCACGCATTCGGGCAGCGAAAACAGGTGTTCATGTTCCGGCATCTGCACCGCGTCAGGGGCCACATCGCCCCAATCGGTGACAGTATGCCCCAACTCGGCCAGCGCGGTTTCCAACCCGGCAACACGATAGGCATCGGGGCCCATTCGGCACCCCTGACGCCGTTTGCCGGCATCCAGGGGTGCACCGATCAATATGATGTTCTTGATATCCATGTGTCCATTTAACCGTTCGATATATCTTGCTGGAAGACGGCAAATTGTTCAAAATGAACTTAAGAAATCCGAAACGGAAACAAGTTATGGACGAACTGGACAATCGACTGATCAGCGCGCTGCACCGGGATGCACGGGCGTCGCTGTCGGAACTGGCTGAGACGCTGGGGGTGACCCGCACAACCGTGCGCAGCAGGATGCAGCGGTTGAAACAGTCGGGTGAGGTTGTCGGCTTTACGGTCCTGACCCGCCGCGACGTGGCGCAAAGCCCGGTGCGTGGGTTGATGATGTTGGAAATCGAAGGGCGCGGGACCGAGCGTACGATGGCCCGTATCGCTGCAATGCAGCAGGTACGGGCCGTGCATTCCACCAACGGCAGCTGGGATCTGATTGCCGAGATCGGAACCGAAACGCTGGTCGAATTGGACGAGGTGATTTTTCAGATCCGCAGGATGGAGGGGATCACTCGATCCGAGACGAACCTGCTGCTGTCTACTCGCAAGGGTCGGTTCTGACAGGGCATAGCGCTTTGACGCGGAAGGAAATTGTGACAGAGTTTCACAGCGTGCAGCCCAAAAGGGGCGCATCAGCCTGGCGGCTTGATATAGCACGCGGTTGATAAAAACGGCAGGGACGCGCAGCATGACAGCACAGGACCACAGCGACGAGTCCAAGGCCATGCAATGGGCTGAAAAGCTGACCAGGATGCTGGAAAAACCCTGGGTGCGTATCGCCATTCCGGTTCTGGTCACAGCAATTGCCTTGACGGTTCTGCACGAGCTGTCGTCGCATGTGAAATGGGCGGATGTGCAATCCGACATTGCCGCGACGCCTTGGACTTTGCTGTTGATTGCCCTGTTCTGGGCCGGCGCCAGCTATTTTTCTTTATCTCTATACGATGTCTTTGCGGTGCAAAGCGTGGGTGGTGGCAAGGTGCCCTTGCCGATTGCGGGCTTGGCGGGGGCCAGCGGTTATGCGGTGTCAAACTGCCTGGGGTTTTCCTATATCACCGGTACCGCGATCCGGTATCGGATCTACGCCTCGCTTGGCCTTGATCTGGGACGTGTGGCCGGGGTGATCGCCACGTCCTGGGTCGCATTCTGGATGGGGTTGGTTCTGATCCTTGGCGTGTTGCTGACGCTGCATCCGGACGGGATTTCGAATGTCTTGCCGATCAGTGGAGCCGTCGAGACGATCATTGGCCTGTGTCTGCTGACTGGATTGGTCACAGTGTTCTTCTGGCTGGCCAGCGGCGGGCGCAGGTTCTCGTTCGCCGGGTTTGAGTTCAATCTGCCGGGGGGAAAGCTGGCCAGTCTTCTGACTCTTGCGGCCTTGGGCGATCTTCTGGGCGCGTCGATGGTTCTGTACGTGCTCATGCCCGACGATCTGGGCGTTGGGTTTCCCTATTTCTTCACGATCTACGTAGCCGCCATTGCGGTCGGTATCCTCAGCCACGCGCCCGGAGGGATCGGCGTGTTCGAAGCCACCTTGATCGCAGGGCTGGGTGCTTCGGGCCGGTCGGATGTGATCGCTGCGTTGCTGTTGTATCGGGTCGTCTACACCTTTGTTCCCTTTGCAATCGCAAGCCTGTCAATCGCAGTCGCCTCGGCCCTGACACAGCGCCACCGGATTGGCGGGGCAGCGGTATGGGTGTACCGGGCCATCCGCCCGATTGTGCCGATGGTCGCAGCGGGTGTGACCGCAACCGCCGGTATCATCCTGTTGGTCTCGGGCGCGTTGCCGTCGAATTCCCAGAACCTGAGTGTCTTGCGTGACGTGCTGCCCTTGTCCTTTGTCGAGGCGTCGCATCTGGCAGGCAGTGCGGTGGGGGTTTTGCTGCTGCTGGTTTCGCGGGGTCTGTTCCGCAAACTCTACCGGGCGTGGGTCGTGGCGATGCTGCTGATGGTGGCGGGCTTTGCCGCCTCGCTCGCCAAGGGGTTGGACACGCATGAAGCCATTGGCCTGTTGGTCACAATTGCCGTGCTGGCGCTGTTCCGAGGCGCGTTTTACCGGGTCAGCGGGGCGTCGATTTTCCGGCTGAACGTCCCGTGGCTGATCAGCGTTGTTGTCCTGTTGGCGGTGATCTTCTGGATCGGCCTCTTTGCCTATTCCCATGTCGAATACCAGAACGCCCTTTGGTGGGAATTCGCGTGGAACGGCGACGCCTCACGCTTCCTGCGATCCAGCCTTGTGGTGGCGGTAATCGTGGGCATCGTTGCCGTGACCTCGTTGTTCGGGCGCGAGATACCGGCACCGGTCCGCACCGAAATCCCAGAGGTCGTCGAACGGTTGGTGATGGAGAGTGAGGACACCGAATCCCAAATCTCCCTGACCGGGGACAAACAATTCCTCATCGCTCCGGATGAGACAGCATTCATTGCCTATGCCGACACCGGCAACGCCATCATTTCCAAGGGCGAGCCGGTAGGGGATGAAAAGGCCGGGCAACAATTGGTCTGGCAGTTGCGAGAGATGGCGGATCGTGAAGGCAAGCTGTGTGCGTTTTACAGCGTTTCGACCAAGTATCTGCCGACTTTTCTGGATCTGGGCCTGTCGATCCTGAAAATCGGTGAGGTCGCGCGCGTGCCGCTGCAAGATTTCTCGCTGGATGGAAAATCCCGCAAACGGTTCCGGCAGGCCAAGAACCGGGCCGAGCGGGAAGGGTATGTGTTCGAGATCATTCCGAAAGAAAACCTCGCGCCGATATTGCCGGAGCTGCGGAAAATCTCGGATGACTGGCTGGCGCAGAAAGCAGGGGCTGAAAAAGGCTTTGCCCTGGGCGGATTCGACGACGACTACCTGTCCTATTTCGATCATGCGGTGCTGCGAAATGGTGAGACCGGGCAGATCATGGCCTTTGCCAACCTGTTTCAAGGCGGCAACAAGTCGGAACTGTCACTGGATCTGATGCGGTATGAACCCGACAGCCCCAGTTTTGTCATGGATGCGCTGTTTGCTGAGATGATGGTCTGGGGATCCGAGCAGGGGTTTCACTGGTTCTCGCTGGGCGCGGCCCCGTTTTCAGGCATTGAAAACCGCCAGTTGGCCTCGCTCTGGAACCGGATCGGCGGGTTTGTCTATGAACATGGCGAGCAGTTCTACCACTTCGAAGGGCTGCGCGCGTTCAAACAGAAGTTCGACCCGGAATGGAGCCCGAACTATCTGGCCAGCCCCGGCGGACTGGCCGCGCCGCGCATTTTGTATGAGGTGAATATCCTGATTTCAGGCGGGCTGCGCGGGCTGACAAAGTAACGCCTAGTTTAGACTCGCCCCGGTGGGGTCCTGTTGCAATAGGTCGCCCCAATCGGTGCGATACGCCATCTCGGCCAGAACCGTTTCCGGCAGGAACTCCTGGTTCTGACGAATTTGCCATCCGCCACCGAGGCCTTTGTAAACGGCGACCAAATTGCTTGAGACCTGTTGCCGTGCCTCGATCAAATTAGCCTGAGACCGCAAGAGCGCGGTTTGCGTATTCAGAACACGCGAATAGTCAGCGATCCCGTCACGATATTGGCTGACCGCAATATCCGCGGCCTTGCGCGAGGCATCGACGCTTTGCTGGTACAGCCCGACCTGCTTGCGGGCCTGCGCATAGGCGACCATGGCGCTTTCGACCTCGGAATAGGCGGTCAGGACGGTGTTCTGGTAATTGGCGATCAGCGCCTGATAGGCCGCGTCCTGTGCGCGGACATTGTTCTTGATGCGCCCATAGTTCAGCACGTTCCAGACCACGCCCGCGCTGGCCAGACCCGTCGTGCTGTTCGAGCTGAACAGATCGCGCCCGCCCGAGGCCTGCAAGCCGATCGAGCCGGACAACACGAATTGTGGATACAGGTCCGCCATGGCGATACCCACCTGCGCCGATTGCGTGGCGGCCGCCAGTTCCGCCGCGCGCACATCCGGACGGCGACGCAGTAATTCTGCCGGAACACCCACGGCGACATTGGACCGGGCCGAAGGGATGCGCCCGAAGTTGCCCAAAAGGCTGGTCATCCGTGAGGGCGTTGCGCCAAGCAAGACGGCCAGCGCATTCTTGGTTTGTTGCAGGTCGCTCTCTAACTCGGGCACCAAGGCTTTGGTATTGTTCAACAGGGCGGTGGATTCCTGAACGTCCAGTTCGGTTGTGACGCCGTTGTTGAAACGTAGCTGGGTCAGGTCCAGCGACTCTTGTTGAAGGGTGATGTTTTCGCGGGCAACAGCCAAAGATTCCTGCAAGGCACGGATATTGACATACAGTGCCGCCACATCCCCGGTCAGCGTCACCAGCGCGTCATCGTAATTGGCAACCTGAAGGGCAAGGTTCGACCGTGCAGCCTGAACACCCCGTCGTTGCGCGCCCCAGACATCCAGCTCCCATTGCGCATCAAAGCCTACTTGCGAGGTCGAAAACTCGGTATCCAGCGGGATGATACGGTTGATATCCGAGATCGGCCCAAGGTTATCGCTGATCTGTCGCCGTTCCAGAGATCCACCAATTGCCTGCGACTGAGGGTAAAGCTCGCCAAAGGCGATCCCCAATTGCGCGCGGGCCTGTAATACGCGGGCTCCGGCAACCTGCAGCGTTAAGTTCTGGGCATAAGCCTCGGCCACCAGCTTGTTGAGGGTGGGGTCATTGAACGTCTCCCACCACTTCACCACCGGCGCGCTGCGCGAGGTCAGGCCGCTTGGCCCTGTGCTGGGGCTGTTGACCTCGATCCACTCTTTCACGACCGGAGAGTTCGGGCGCACGAAATCCGGGCCAACCGGCGTGCAGGCGGTCAGCATCGCTGCGCACAGGGCCGTTCCCATCAGGTATCGAAAGGGTTTGGCCCGTGTCATGCTCTGCGTCCTCAAATGTCCAGCGGTCGGATGAAATTGGCGAAGGAGTAGAGGCGGATATTGATGCGCCTCAGAAACTCAAAGCTTTTGCCCTGACCGGTATAGATGGCGACGGCAGCGTGACCGCCGGCGGGAAGAATATGGTCTTCGGGCAGATCGACCGTGATCTGAACCGCGATCCGACCGGGCAGTTTCGGCAATTCGAAACCGGGCAGGCGGCCCGAGGGTAGATACTGACCCTGTCGCGTCGCCCACCAGATCGCCTCGACCTTGCCGGGTAGGATTTCGCCGGGATATAGATCAAGGGCGACCTCAACCTCTTGTCCGACCTCGACGAATTTCAGGTTTTGCTGCCGGAACGTTGCCAGAAGATAGGGGTTGTCCTCGGTCACGAAGCTGGCGATTGCGCCCAGTCGAATGTCACCGACCACAAGACCGGGGCGGGCCTGTTGTGAGACGATCATGCCGTTTTCCGGGGCATAGATCGTTGTGTTGTTTAAGAAATACTCGGCCTCGGCCAATTGCGCCTGCGCTTGCAGAATGCCGGTATTCACACCGTCGATCTGGGATTCCTGCGCGAGAATGGATTTTTGCAAATTGGCTTCGGCTTGTTTCACCGCCGCCTGATCCTCGGTCACTTGTTCGTTCCAGCGATCCAGCTCATCCTGTCGTGCACCTCCGGCAGGAACGAGGTTCTCGTATCGCGCCTGCTGGGTGAAGGCATAATCCAGTTGTGCAATGGCCCGCTCAACCGCTTCGGTCGAGGCGATGACATCCTGTTCCAGAATTTTCGCGTTCTGCTGGGCAGCCACCAACTGCGCCTGCGCATTGTCCACCGCCAGCGAAAACACCGTGTCGTCGAAGCGATAGAGCGGATCGCCCTTGGTGACGGGAGTGTTCGGTTCCACCAGAACTTCGGTCAGGATCGTCGGCTGTGTTAGCTTGGGTACGATCTGAATGGTCGACCGTACGACGTGACTGTCGACCGAGAAAGGCTGGAAGAACCGCAGTGCGACCAAGAAGATCAGCAACAGATGCGCGCCGACCCAGAAGGATACAATCCCCCAGGCGATGTTGAACTTCAGCCACTCCATCTTGAAGAAGATGAACCAGACGAAAATGATGTAGAAAAGCGTGATGCCCAGGGCGACGAACATGTGCGGATGTTTCCTTTGGCCTTAGCTTTTCTGCGTCTCGTCCGACGCGGCCTGATACTCTTCTTTGACGGTCCCGCCTAAGCGTTCAATGTCTTTGCGGATGGCTTCTTTTTCTTCGTCGGGGCCGCGGCGCATATCGACGGTTATGCCATCGTGAAATGCCCACATGAAGGCATGAACCCATGGCACAACGGCCAGAAACCCCATCCATCCCATGATCTTGACGGCTTCGGCGTGCGGATGGTTGCGTTTGATCGCGATACGACCGGGCAGCCCCATGATAAACAGAAACAGCGCCATCACTGCGGCCAGCAGCAGGATCAATGCAACGAAGGTCAGGTAGTCGTAATAGCCCAGAGGCTGTCCCAGAAGTCCCATGCTCGCGCCTCCTTTCTGGACGGTTGTCCCATCCTCAGGTGTAAGCGCCCGGTTCGTCAATCAATTTATGGTGGATAGCCGTCGCAAATCCGGCTCAGGTGCAGAGGCGAACGGTCGTGTCCCAGGTGGCGCATTTCTCGGACAGGTCCGTGGGCAGGGTCTGATCTGTGTAAACCGTATCGATCTCGGCCAGAGAGGCGATACGCGCCGGGGCAGAGCGTTGAAACTTTGAATGATCGGCCACCAGAAACGTACGCCGCGCCTGTGCGATGATTGTCTGGCTGACATGCACTTCCTGAAAGTCGAAATCCAGCAAGTCGCCCTCGGTATCCAACGCCGAGCATCCGATTACCGCATAGTCGAATTTGAACTGTCGGATCGTGTTGACGGTCTGGTTGCCGATCAGACCACCGTCCGAGCGCCGCAACACGCCGCCAGCCACAACAATCTCGCAGCCCGGGTTTTCGACCAGTATGTTTGCAACATTCATATTGTTGGTAACCACCATCAGGGTCTTGTGGTTCAGCAATTGACGCGCGACGGCTTCGGTCGAGGTGCCGATATTCAGAAAGATCGAGGCACCTTCGGGAATATCCTGTGCGCAGGCCTGCGCCATCAGGGTCTTGGCATCCGCGTTCAGGGTGCGGCGATCCTCATACCCGATATTGGACACGCCAGAGCGCAGAACCGCACCACCATGCACCCTGTCGAGTTTGCCGGCATCGGCCAGCTCGGTCAGGTCGCGCCGGATGGTTTGGACGGTGACCCCGAACCGCTCTGCCAGCCCTTCTACCGTGACGCGGCCTTCGGTGCTTGCGATCTCAAGAATGTCGGCTTGGCGGAAGGAAAGGGACATAGCAGTTCCAAATAGTCAGAGTTCTTTCGTTTTTGTTCTTTCTGGCCGAATTGGCAAGTTGCAATGCGTGAAATTCATATCAGTGTTGCAAAACGAAAATAAACGAACATAAAGGTTGATAATGCGAATACCCTTCTGATTAATGCGCGCAGATGGGTTTGATTGGGAATCAAAAGCTATGACATCGACGGACGATCAGATCACCGACCTGTTCATCATCGGCGGCGGTATCAACGGATGCGGCATCGCGCGGGATGCGGCAGGGCGGGGATTGTCTGTCACATTGGCGGAGATGAACGATCTGGCGTCGGCTACGTCTTCCGCCTCGACCAAGCTGTTTCACGGCGGTCTGCGGTATCTTGAGTATTTCGAAATCCGGCTGGTGCGCGAGGCGCTGATCGAACGTGAGACGCTGCTGCGTGCCATGCCCCACATCAGTTGGCCGATGCGTTTTGTGCTGCCCTATCACAAGGATATGCGGTTCGATTCCGAAACGCCGACATCAAAGCTGCTCAGCACCGTGATGCCATGGATGCGCGGGCGGCGACCGGCGTGGCTGATCCGGTTGGGCCTGTTCCTGTATGACAACCTTGGTGGGCGTAAGATCCTGCCGGGGACCAGCTCTTTGAACCTGCGCAGCGGGCCCGAAGGTGCTCCGTTGCAGGACAGGTTCGAAACGGCCTATGAGTATTCCGACTGCTGGATCGAAGACGCCCGGCTGGTGGTCCTGAACGCCCGCGACGCCGAGGCGCGCGGGGCCCGGATCATGGTGCGGACCGAGGTGATTTCGGCCCATCGGGTCGACGATCTGTGGGAGGTTACGGTCAGGGATCGCGACAGCGATGAAACGCGGGTAATCCGTGCCAAAATGCTGATCAATGCCGGGGGACCGTGGGTTGGGGACATCATCCAATCCAAAATCCACGTGAATTCGCGCGAAGGGGTGCGCTTGGTTCGCGGCAGCCATATCGTGACACGCAGGCTGTTCGATCACGACAAGTGTTATTTCTTCCAAGGCGAAGACGGTCGCATCATCTTTGCCATTCCCTACGAGCAGGATTTCACCCTGATCGGAACAACGGATCAGGACCACGCGGAACCGTCCGAACATCCCGTCTGTACCGATGCCGAGAAGGACTATTTGTGCGCCTTTGCCTCGAAATACTTCGCGCAGCCCGTGACGCGGGACGACATCGTCTGGACCTATTCCGGCGTCCGCCCTCTGTATGATGACGGTGCCAGCAGCGCGACAGCGGCGACGCGGGATTATACGCTGAAGGTGAACGCAAATGGCGGGGCACCTGTGCTGAACGTGTTTGGCGGCAAGATCACCACCTATCGCCGTCTGGCCGAAAGCGCGCTTGAGAAAGTGGCCGAGCATTTCCCGGATTTGCCGGGACCATGGACAGCAGGAGTGGCCTTGCCGGGCGGGGACTTCCCAGTTGATGGGGTGCAGGCCCTTACCGACGCGCTGCGCGCAGACTATCCATTCCTTAATGCCGCTTGGGCCGCGCGCCTGATCCGCGCCTATGGCACCGAGGCGGCGGTGATGCTGGGCGACGCAAAGGAAGCCTCTGATCTGGGCGAGGATTTCGGCGCGACCCTGACGGCGCGCGAGGTCGCGTGGCTGATGGACAAGGAATATGCCCGGTCGGCCGAGGACGTGGTCTGGCGGCGCAACAAGCTGGGGCTGCGTCTGAACGCCGATCAGATCGCGCGGATCGATCAGTGGATGGGGCAGCGCATTCAGGCGCAGGTCGCCTGACCCTTGGCTGACCCGCCGGTTCGTGTTAGCCATCGGGAACGGTCGGCAGACACCGAGGCGTCGCTGCTCTGACATCAGAGAGCTAAACCTGCCATTCAGTTTGAGACGGCATCGCAAACCAAAAGGGGCGTTGTTTCGTCAAGTCAGCGACCGACGAGCGTGCGAAACGCCCGATATGGATGCACGATGACCAAAACACCTGTCCCTTTACACGTGGATGACCTGACCGGATTTGCCCGCAGCTTAAGTCGCCAATTGGGTGAGGGCAGCCCGTCCCATCTGACCCTGATGAACATGCTGTCCCGCGCTGCCGGGTTCCAGAACCTGCAACATATGCGGGCTGCAAGTGCTGCGAAACGGCGAATCGAGGCCGGGCCTGACCTTGTGCCCGTCGATATGCGCATTGTCGAGCGGGCTCTGTTTCAATTCGATGCACATGGCCGCTTGCGCCAATGGCCGTCCCGACGCGCGGTGCAAACCCTTGCGTTGTGGGCTTTGTGGGCCAGCCTTCCCGCAGGCACCAGTCTGAGCGAGAAAGAAATCAACGACATGCTGGGGCGCGAGCATCTGTTTCACGACCCGGCCACATTGCGGCGCACGATGATTGGCTGCGGAATGCTGACCCGGCAAAGCGATTGCAGCGATTATCGACGTGTCGAACAGGCCCCACCGGCAGAGGCGCAAGCCGTCATTAGCGCCGTCACCGCCCGGCGTCGCAGCCGGGTAGTGGCTGCGTAATGTTCTGAATCAAAAAAGCCCCGTGACCTGCACGGGGCTTTTTCTGCATCATTGACGGGGTCAGGTTGCTTCGCCCGTTGGATCCGGGTCTTTCTTGCCGCCCTTCAGCCATTCGCGCAGGCTTTGCATCAGGGCGTAAAGCACCGGCACCAGGATCACGCCGACAAGCGTTGCGGCCAGCATCCCGCCAAACACGGCCACACCAATGGCTTTCTGGCTTGCCGCACCCGCGCCGTTTGCCGCCAGCAGGGGAACAACCCCAAGCAGGAAGGACAGAGCCGTCATCATCACCGCGCGGAAACGCTGATAGGCGGCTTCGGCTGCGGCATCCTTGATCGACAAACCGTTGGCGCGTTGTTCCATCGCGAATTCCACAATCAGAATCCCGTTTTTCGAGGCCAACCCGACCAGCATGATCATCCCGATCTGCGTATACAGGTTGATGTCGCTGCCCACGATGGCCACCGCCGCCACCGCGCCGAACAGGGCGACAACCACCGATAACAGGATCGAGACAGGCATTGACCAGCTTTCGTACTGACCGACAAGGAACAGGTAGCCAAACAGGATCGCCAGCCCAAGGATCACGATCACCAGACTGCCCGAAGCCAACTGCTGCTGCGCCGTTCCGGTCCATTCGAACGCATAGCCGGGGGGCAGGGCGGTCGCGGATTCCTCGGTCATTACATTGATGGCATCACCGGTGGACAAACCCGGGGCAGGCACCGCCGTGACAGTGGCCGAGCGGAACAGGTTATGCCGCTTCAACAAAACCGGGCCCAGCACGTTCTCAACGTCGATGAGCGTGCCCAGTGGAACCATCTCACCTTGTTGCGAGCGGACGTAGAGGTTCGAGATATCCTCGACATTGTCCCTGTATGTCCCATCCGCCTGTATCATGACGCGGTAGACACGGCCAAACAGGTTGAAATCGTTCACATAGTACGACCCCAACTGCGCCTGCATGGTCTGGAAGATCTCGGCAACCGAGACTTGTAGGGTTTTGGCTTTCTCGCGGTCCAGATCGACAAACAGCTGTGGCACGTTTGCACGGAAGGTCGTGTAGGATTGTCCGATCTCGGGGCGTTGGTTCGCCGCGTAAACAAAGGACCCCACGGCCGAGGCCAGATCCTGCGGTGTACCGCCGCCGGTCTGCTGCACCTCCATCTCGACCCCTGCAGACATGCCCAGGCCCTGAATGGGCGGCGGGTTGAAGGCCACGATCGAGGCCGCGGATTCGCCGTTGGCAATGGCCAGAACCTTGGCCAAAATGGCATTGGCGCTCAGGTCATCGTCCTGACGCTCATCCCAATTGGTCAGGTTCACGAAGATAGCGGCGCCGTTTGTGGTTGTACCATTCAGCAGCGAGAAGCCGTTGACCAACACGGTACTGGCGACACCCGGGATTTCGCGGATCTGGTCGTCCACGCGGGCCGAGACCGTTTCGGTCCGTTCCAAAGTGGCCGCGTCGGGCAGTTGGATGTCCACGAACAGATAGCCGTTGTCCTCAAGCGGGATAAAGCCGCTGGAGGTGTTGGACATGATCGTCCCCGTTCCCATCCCCAGCGCCACAATGACACCCAGCGCGACGACGGGCAGGATCAGCAGCTTGCGCACAATCGCGACATAGCCGCTGCGCACCGTTCCGATGAACCCTTCGAACAGGGCCAGAAGCCCCTTGGGCGGGCCGGAACGGGCACGCAGAACCAGGCCACACAGAGCGGGCGACAAGGTCAACGCGTTGATCGATGAGATCACAACAGCGGTCGAGATCGTCACCGCAAACTGCGAATACAGCCGTCCGGAGATGCCGGGCATGAAGGTCACGGGCACAAACACGGCCAACAGAACCAGCGTTGTCGCGATCACGGGACCGGTGATCTGGCCCATCGCCTTGCGGGTCGCCTCGGCAGGGGGCAGCCCTTCATCCGCGATGATCCGTTCGACGTTTTCCACCACCACGATGGCGTCATCAACCACGATCCCGATAGCCAGAACCAGAGCGAACAGCGAGATCGTGTTCAGCGACATGCCAAAGGCCAGCAGGAAGGCAAACGTTCCTATCAAGGATACCGGAATTGCCACCGCCGGGATGATGGTCGCTCGCCAATTCCCCAGGAATATGAACACGACCGAGATCACCAGAATGAAGGTCAGGATCAGGGTCGAAACCACATCGTTCAGCGACGCCTCGACAAAGTCGGTGGTATTGAACGGCACTTCGTATTCGACATCCGTCGGGAAAGAGCGGGACAAGCGTTCCAACTCGGCCTGTACCCGTTCAGACACCGCAAGCGCGTTGGCGCCGGGGGCCTGATAGATGCCGATCACTGTGGCAGGAACCGCCTGGAAATAGCCCGAAGCCGAATAGAACTGCGCCCCAAGCTCCACTCGCGCAATGTCGCGCACGCGCACGATGGACCCGGCATCGCCAGTGCGTATAACAATTTCGCCAAATTCGGCGGCTGAGGTCAGGCGTCCTTTGGTTTTGATCGTGTATTGGAATGTCTGGCCTTCAGGCACGGGCGGAGACCCGATCGAGCCTGCCGAGACTTCGATATTCTGTTCGCGGATCGCATTGATCACGTCACCGGGGGTGATCGAAAGGGCGGCCATCTTGTCCGGGTCCATCCAGATCCGCATGGCGTATTCCAGATTTGTCAGAACATCCGCCTTGCCCACACCCTGAACCCGCGCCAGCGCGTCTTTCAGGTTGATCGAGGCATAGTTGGACAGAAACACACTGTCATAGGTCCCGTTGGGCGAGGTCAACGTCACCAGCAGCAGCATGTTGGTTGACGCCTTTTGCGTCACGACGCCCGAGGAAGTCACCTCGGACGGCAGGGATGACATGGCCTGCGCCACCCGGTTCTGCACGTTGACCGATGCGATATCCGGGTCCGTGCCCACCTCGAAGGTAATATTCAGCGAATACGAACCGTTATCGGACGAGGTTGACGTCATGTAGATCATGTCGTCCACACCGTTCACCTGCGCCTCAATCGGGGCGGCAACGGTGTTTTCCACGGTCTCGGCGTTTGCGCCGGTATAGGTGGTCGTCACGCTGACCACGGGCGGTGTGATGTCCGGGAACTGGGCGACCGGCAGAACCATATAGCCGATGCCGCCCATGATCGTCAGGACAAGCGAAATGACAAGCGCCAGCTTGGGCCGGCTGATGAACAGGGCTGAGAACATCCGTTATTCTCCCGGCTGCTCAGAGGCCACGACCGCATCCACGGCCACGCCTGGACGCACCCTTTGCAGGCCCTCGACGATCACGCTCTCGCCTTCGCGAAGCCCATCGGTGACGATGATGGCGGTGTCCACCGTGTCACCGGTCGTGATATAACGCTGTTCGACCATCTGCTGGTCATTGACGACCAGAACAAACTCGCCCCGTTGATCCCGTTGTAGCGCGGCCTGAGGTACAAGCACCTGCAAAGTCGGCTCCAGTGCTTCGATCTGGACGTTAAGGAATGCGCCGTCGATGATCAGCCGATCCGCGTTTTCAAATTCGGCCCGTACGGTAATCGCGCCGGTCAGAGGGTCGATGCGGTTGTCGACAAACACGATTTCGCCGGTTTCACCCAATTCCGTCCCGTTGGGCAGGGTGACGTGCACATTTGGGCTTTTCTGACTTTCTGCCAGAGTGCTGGCATTCTCGCCAAACTGTTGAAGAACCGAAGTAAATTGTTTTTCGTTCAGCGAGAAGTTCACGTAGATCGGCGCTTCGCTGACCAGATTGACCAGCGGGGGGTTCGACGGGCCAACAACGTCACCTACACTTGTCGCAACGCGCCCGATGCGGCCCGAAAACGGGGCCTGAATTTGCGTGTAGCTCAGGTCAAGCTGGGCTTGCTGGATGGCTGCGTTTGCGGCTTTGACTTCGGCTTCGGCAACCAGTTCGTTGGCGCGCGCAATGTCGCGTTCGGATTCCGGGGTTGCATCACGCCGAAACAACTCTTCTTTCCGGGCCAGATCGACCTTTGCCAGTTCCAGATTTGCCTCGGCGCGGTCCAGATCGGCCTTGCGCGCCTCAAGTGTGGCCTCATAGAGGTCGGGCTCGATGGTAAACAGAAGATCGTCTTTCTGGACCAGTGCGCCGTCCTCGACGTTCTGAGACTCAAGAAACCCGTTGACCCGCGCGACGATGTCCACCTTGTCGATGGCTTCGGCCCGACCGATGAAAACGGCTTCATCCGTGATCTCTTGGGTATAGGCCGCAGCGATGGAAACCTTTGGCGGCGGCGCGTCGCTTTGATCTTGCGCCGCAGCCCCATGCGCCACCCCAAGGCAGGTCAGTAAGGCAAGATGCCGCCCCAGCATTTTGGCTGACCCGAAGATGGGAAAACCGATATTCGTCAAATCAAGGGACATGGCGCGTGCCTCACAGTAGATATGAAATAGCTGCCCGGACCCCAAAGGCCCCGGCGCGAGTCGATAGAATTCCTCGACAGGATGGACGTTTTGAGACTTTATCTCAAGCTTCTTGAATACGACTGGTGCGGCCTTGGGCGCAGAATTTTCTTCGTGCTTCGGCTGACTTAGGGCCCCAAGGGTTCAGCACCCTGGTACGACAGGGTGCGTCACGCGATGTATCGGCAAAAAATACGGGGGCCGAAGCGGCCCCCGTGTCGTGTCTGTCACGATGGTCTGAATTCAGTCGCGGGTGCCAGCAAAACGGGTTTGCCAGTCTTCGCGCTGTTCATCTGTGATTTTGGCGAACAGGACATCGGGAACGGTGAACTCATGACCGGCGGGCAGGGCGGCCAGCGCTGCCGCCACATCCTCGGGCCAGCCGGTGTCCAGCGTGTTCATCGCGCTCAGCATCCGGGCCGAGGTGTCGGGGATGAACGGCGCGCTGAGCACCGCGTAAAGACGGATCAGGTTCAGGCCCAGACGCACCTGTGCAGCGGCCTGTTCGGGGTCTTCCTTAAAGGTCGACCATGGGGCTGCGGCCTGCAGGTATTCGTTGCCCGCCACCCAGATGGCCCGCAATTCCTGCGCCGATTTGCGCACATCCATCGCCTCCATATGCCCTTCATAGGCGCGGACGCGGCGGGTCAGTTCGTCGATCAGTGCGTTTTCACGTTCGCCATAGGTGCCACCTTGGGGCACAGCCTCGCCGAATTTCGAACGGCAGAATTTGGTGATGCGGCTGACAAAGTTGCCCAGCACGTCCGCCAGATCCTTGTTCACCGATTGCTGGAAGTTCTCCCACGTGAACTCGCTGTCGCTGCTTTCGGGCGCATGGCTCAGCAGCCACCAGCGCCAGTAATCGGCGGGCAGAATCTCGAGCGCCTGATCCATGAACACGCCGCGCCCCTGCGAGGTCGAGAACTGGCCGCCGTCATAGTTCAGGTAGTTGAAGGATTTCAGGTGATCGACCATCTTCCACGGCTCGCCCGAGCCCAGAATGGTCGCGGGGAAGGAAAGCGTATGGAACGGCACGTTGTCCTTGCCCATGAACTGCATATAACGCACGTCATCCGCGCCCTTGTCGGTGCGCCACCAGCGTTCCCAATCAGCGTCGGTCTTGCCGTTCGCATCTGCCCATTCCTTGGCGCAGGCGATGTATTCGATGGGGGCGTCGAACCAGACATAAAAAACCTTGCCTTCCATCCCCGGCCAGTCCTGATCGCCTTTTTTGACCGGCACACCCCAGTCCAGATCGCGGGTGATGCCGCGGTCCTGCAAACCGTCGCCATCGTGCAACCACTTCTTGGCAATCGAGGTGGTCAGGATCGGCCAATCCTTCTTGGAGTCGATCCACGCGTCCAGTTGGTCCTTCATCGCGGATTGACGCAGATACAGGTGCTTGGTCTCGCGCACTTCCAGATCGGTCGAGCCGCTGATCGCGCTGCGCGGCTCGATCAGGTCGGTCGGGTCCAGTTGCTTGGTGCAATTCTCGCATTGGTCGCCGCGCGCGCGGTCATAGCCACAATTGGGGCAGGTGCCCTCGATATAGCGGTCGGGCAGAAAGCGTTTGTCGGCGTTGGAATAGACCTGTTTCTCGCTGACCTCGCGGATCAGCCCGGCTTCATCCAGCTTCCCTGCGAAATGCTGCGTCAGCACCTTGTTTTGCGCGCTGGACGAGCGGCCAAAGTGGTCAAAGCTGAGCCCGAACCGCTTGGCGATATCGGCCTGCACGCCATACATCTCGGCGCAGTATTCCGCGACCGGTTTGCCCGCCTTGGCGGCCGCCAGCTCGGCCGGGGTGCCGTGTTCGTCGGTGGCGCACAGGAACATGACCTCATTCCCGCGGCCACGTTGATAACGTGCGTAAAGATCAGCAGGCAATTGCGAGCCGATCAGATTGCCGAGGTGCTTGATCCCGTTGATATAGGGGATCGCCGAGGTGATGAGAATCCGAGCCATTTTGCGTGTCCACGT
Organism: Ruegeria sp. AP12; assembly: GCF_056540025.1. Taxonomy (NCBI): domain Bacteria; kingdom Pseudomonadati; phylum Pseudomonadota; class Alphaproteobacteria; order Rhodobacterales; family Roseobacteraceae; genus Ruegeria; species Ruegeria sp. AP12. The sequence goes on along the minus strand of NZ_JBQFVZ010000001.1, from coordinate 1,107,892 downwards.
AACTGTCTGCGCGCTCGTCTACAGTAAGTCACTGGCCAGCAAAAGCCCGGCTTTCGGGCAGAAGCGATTTTAGCGCCTGCGTTGCCGATCCTAAAGCGACCTCAGGGGTTCAGCCACCGTTTGTTTCAGGGCGTTCCCAATACAAAGTCCCCAATGCGACATCAAAGACCGGAAAGGTGATGTTGAAATTCGCCTCCTGCATCCGTTCGCGTTTGTGATGCAGGGCGTGCAGATGCCTGAGACGCCACCAGCCGGGTACCGATTGGAACATCGCCTCGGCCCGGCTGCCGGGCGGGACGTGATAGCTGAAGTGACACACCTCATAAAGCAGATATCCGGCGATGGTCGACGCGGCAAACAACGCGCCGACATTTGGATTGAATATCCATCCCAGAACAAGGCCACCGGGCAGCGCAATGCCAATCGTGCTGAGGAAAATCAGATAGATTGGAAACAGAACCACACGCCAGTCAAATGGGCTTTCATATCCCATGTCGGTATCCAGAAAGAAGGAATGATGATCCCCGGTGTGGCGCTGGTAGAACAGTTTGAGCACCCTGGTCTTTTCGTGGCCTAGCCAGCGGTGCGAGGCATATTCGGCAAAGTTCACAAACAAAAGCGTCGCCGGGATCACCAGCAACTCTGGCGCGGTAACGTCCGTGATGAAGGTCAGGCTGTAGCAGATGACGAAAAGGCCAGCGATGGCCACCGACAGCATATGGAAATACCCGCTGTACATTTTGCTTATGCCAGCGCGGTATTTCGCCCTGAAGGCCTGCATGGCTTCTCTGGTCATCATTGTCGTCTTCCTACCGAGTATTCGGGGTCAGACTATATGCTTTTCCGGAATAAGCGCCTGCGACCCGACGTTAACTTGGACAGATTGAAGGTCAGTTTCTTTCGGGACTCGCGCAGTTTCCACCTTGGGACGGTCGTTCAGGCATGATCCGCTCGCGGGGTTTTGGGTCCAACACTCATGTTTCGCACCGTTGGGGGCAGATGCGATCAATGGTGGTCCAGCTTTGCTATCCTTCCCGGGACCGTTTCAGCAATCGGCCAATGATGAAGGAGGTGCGCGGTGCATAGACATAATTTGTTCGCTCTTCGGGCGTGGGGCGCGACCGCATTCGGGCCAGGCCAAATCCGATCAGGAAGATGTGACCCAGCGCAACAAAGGCAAACAGCGCCCCGGGACCGAATTGCTGGATCAGCGTTGATGAAATGTAGGGCGATGCAATGGCCCCCAGCGCATACCAGAACATCAGCGCCGCCGACAGCTCGACCCGCTGTTCGGTTGTGGCAAAGTCGTTTGCGTGGGCGGATGAAACCGAAAAGATCGGGAAGGTGGTAAAGCCGAAGAAACCAGCCGCCAGCATGACACCCACAGTTCCGGTACCGCTTGCCGCCATGGTGACCCCGCAGCTTAGGACCGCGACGGCGGACAGCCAGATCAGAACCCAGCGCCGGTCATATTTATCCGCAAGCCAGCCCATCGGATATTGCGCCAATGCCCCGCCCAACACGAATGAGGCCAGGAAGAACGCGATCTGGTCCACGCCCAGTCCGACCTCCTGCCCATAGACAGGACCAACCATTCGAAACGATGCGGAACTCAGCGCGGCAACGATCACGCCCGCAACGGCAAGGGGTGAGCTGCGCCAGGCCAGTTTTGGCCGCAACCGAGGCGCATCAGGTGTCTGAGGTTGACTGGCCCGCGTCAGTGTCAGCGGCAACAACGCGGCGCAGCACAGAATGGCCAGCAGGTTATACGACACGTAAGAGGCAGGTGGCAGAACCGCGATGATCAACTGCGCGGTCAGCGAGGCACCCATGTCGACAATGCGGTACGTGCCCATCGCGCGCCCACGCGTTTCATTGTTGACTTTTGCGTTCAGCCAGGCCTCGATCACCGTATAGCACCCGGCGACACAGGTGCCCGATGCGATCCTCAGCGCGGCCCAGATATAGGGGTTTTCCGTCAGCGTATGCCCGATTAGCCCCATCGCACCCAAGGCGGTGCAGACCGCGAAGGCGCGGGAATGGCCCACAGTCCCCATCAAACGCGGGGCCCACCAGCAGCCGACAAAGAACCCGATGAAATGTGCCGATCCCAGCAGACCGATCTGCTCGGTCGTGAACTCAAGCGTGATGCCCGAGATGGCGTCCAAAGGCCCGACGCCGCCTGTCGACAGTTGCAACAGAATGACGGAAAGAAACAGGGCGGCGAAGGAAATGATCGTGCGCATAATGGGGTTACACTGACGCTCTGACAGGCAGATGCGCGCGCCTATTCGACGCGAGGGGGTCGTTTTTTGACCTTTGGCCGATTTCAGGCGCGTGAGATTTCGGCGTGGATGTCCAGCCCGACGGTTTCTGCCACCAGATCGGGATAGCCCGAGGCACCAAAGTCATGCCGGTTCAGTGCACCCGTCAGGCCGATGGACAATTGGTCCAGATCGTCCGGGGCTGTTCCGGGGCGACGATAAAGGCTCGCATCCAGGGTCACCGGACGGGTGACGCCCCGCACCGTCAGATCGCCGGTAATCCGCGCCCCGTCCGAGATGCGACCCGACGGGCCAAGTTGAACGTCGGTCGAGACAAAGCGAATGGTCGGATGGCTTTTTGCGTTCAGCACGGTCTGCCCCAGCATCGGCATCCGGGCAAAGGGCAGCCGCGTGCGCGCCTTTCTGACATCCAGCATCACGTCGACCCGGCTGTTCTGCAAACGGCGCGTGTCGATCTGCACATCCGCCGACCGGATCGGCATCGACCCGGTCTGGGAAACGCCCGACAGATCGAAACTGAAACCGACGCGGGTGTCCCGAGCCGACAGAACATAGGGTTGCAAAGCGGCTTGCGCCGTCCGGGTCAGGGGCAGGGTAGCCAACCCGGCAAGGACACAGCGGCGGGTCAGGGTGGTCATGCCATGACCCCCTCTCGTCTGGGGCGGGAACGTTTGAGCAGCATCAGCACGATAGCGATGTTCAGCCCGTTCCACAGAATGCCGTTCACGAAGGCCAGTTGATAGTTTCCGGTCACGTCGTAAATCCATCCCGACATCCAGCCGCCAAGGGCCATGCCCAGAATGGTCATCATCATCACAAAGCCGACACGCGCCCCGGCCTCTTGCGGGGGCATGTATTCACGCACGACCAGAGCATAGCTGGGGACGATGCCGCCCTGTGCCAGACCGAACAGCATGCTGATGACATAAAGTGAGACCATCCCGTCATAAGGCAGGAACAGAAACAGCGCGATACATTGCAGGACCGAGCCGATCAGCAGGGTCATGACGCCACCCAACCGGTCCGCCAGCAAGCCCGAGATAATCCGGCTGACAACGCCACCCAGCAGCATCAGCGACAACATCTCGGCCCCCACGGCGGGTCCGTATCCCAGTCCGACGCAATACGAGACGATATGGACCTGCGGCATGGACATGGCCACACAACAGCCGATACCGGCAAGGCCCAGAATATATTGCAGCGCGCGGGGTGAGACGCCAACGCTGCGGGCGTTGATCTGGGCGGTTGCGGCGGCTGTGCTGTGCGCCTCGACCGGGACCTGACGGCGCAATAGAAGGGACAAGGGAATGACGACCAGCAGGGTCAGGGCGGCCAGGGTCAGGTAGACCTGTTGCCAGCCATCGCGGGCCAGAATGTCGGACAGCAGCGTGGGCCAGATCGCGCCGGACAGGTAATTGCCGCTGGCCACCAGCGCCACGGCAATTCCGCGCCGCTTCATGAACCAATGCGAAATATCTGCGATCAGGGGGCCAAACCCAATCGATGTGCCCAGACCCAGCAGCAGATGCGCAGCCGACAGCAGCAGGATATTCGGGGCCCAAGTCGCCAGCAGATAGCTGACCGCACTCAGCATTGCGGCCCCGATCAGCGCTATGGTCACGCCCAGACGGTCAACCATTTGCCCCAAGCACATATTTCCCAGGGCAAAGCCGATCATGGACAGAACATACGGCAACGAGGCTTCGGCCCGCCCTGCGCCGAATTCGGCCTCGATTGCGGGCATCACCACGATCACCGCCCACATGCCCACATTCGCCACCGTTGCGATGGCGAGGGTGATAAGAAGGCGCAGCCAAGAGTAGCGGCTATCGTGGATCGGGTGAGTCATGCGGTGACGCTAGGGTGCGGTCCGGGGTTTGACCAGTCACATCTTGCGTGATCGATGCGGTCTCAGGTCAGAACATCCTCGGTTTCGACCCGTTTCAGGTGCAAACCGGCGCGGGCGGCGGTCATGGTGGCCTGCCATGTGACCGGCGGCAGCGCGCGGGCGCGGCGGCGGGTCAGGGTCCAGCGGCGGGCCTCTCCCTTATGATTGGCGGCCATGTGCCAGCGCGTCTCGATCCCTTGCGCGCCACCATCGCCGGGGGTCAGCAGCAGACCCAGCGGCGCGCGCGCCATCGCGCCGCCCTGTTCGGCAGCCAGATGCATCCGCCGGATAGCGGTCAGCCCCGGCGCGCCGGGCAGGTCGCCGACGATCAGCGGAATGGCCCCGCTGCGCAACGCCTCTTCCAGACACCACAGCAGATCCTCGGAGCGGGTGGGGTGGACAAAGATGAATCGGGCGGGATCGGCAAAGGGCATCATCCCGTCGGGGTGTAGCTGGCCGGGCTCCCACGCGGGGGAAATCCACAAGACCGGCCCCTGCATCTGACCGGCCAGCCACATGGCAAAACTGCGCCGGGCGGGGCCGCAGGCTTCGTGCACGCGGCCCAGTTGCAGGGCGATTTCCTCATGAAGTTTGACCCCCGGCGCAACGCGCGCGGGCTTTTGACCAAGAAGCTGAGCAGACATGATATGTTCGTATCATGTTCTTATTTCGTTCTCAAGTGGGGGCGCGTTCAGCGCGACAGGATCAGGCGACCATCGGTGAACTGGATGTTCGAAAACCGATGCAGGTAATCCATGCCCAGCAGCGACTGATGCAGTTCACCTTCATTGATCCAGGCCGAGACATTGCGGTCCGTGATCGGCCCCAGTTCCAGGCTATCCAGCCGCACGGGCGCGGTCCGGACCTCGCCGTTTGCGGTAATCGCGCGCCCGAAATAGTTCAGCTGATCCGGATCAATGCCCACGCGTTCCGCATCCTGCGCGCTGAGGACGATCTGGCTGGCCCCGGTGTCCACAAGGAAGACAATGGGTTCGCCGTTCACCGTGACAGGCAGGTAATAATGCCCGTCCTGCGCGTGCGGCACCTCGATCGTGTCGCCGGTGACGGCCATTTGCGGGGCAGGTCCGACCGAGGACCGGATATCCTCCCACAAGCCAATGACCGCGATGACGCCCACAAAGATGAACACCCAGGCCATCACCTGTTGCAGGGTCTTGTTCAGAGATTGGCGGTTCTGGGCGACAAACCAAAGCAATATGGCCGCGGCCAACACGACCAGATACACCAAACGCCCGATATCGTCGCCATTCATGCTGCTGCCCTTATCCTTGGTTCTGACCCTCTATATGGGGATTTAGGACGCAAAACCAAAGGCCTTGAGGCCATCCAGAATGAACTGCACCGACAGGGCGGCCAGCAGCATACCCAACAACCGGGTCAACACGTTCAGACCGGTTTTGCCCAGAATGCGGGCGATCAGGCCGCCCGACAGGAAGAACAACAGCACCACCGCCATGACGGCCAGCATTACGGCCACTGCCGCAGCAATTCCCTGAATGCCCGGATGCTGCCCGGACAGCAGAATAATGGTCGCAATCGATCCTGGCCCGGCGACCAGAGGGATGGCGAGCGGAAAGACGGACGGGTCATTATGTTCCTCTTCCTCGGCCCGATCCTCGCGCCGTTTGGTGCGGCGTTCGAACAGCATGTCCAGCGCGGTCAGGAACAACAGCGCGCCGCCTGCGACCTTGAACGCCTCCATCGAAATGCCAACGAAACCCAGTACGGCCTCACCAAAGGCGGCAAAGGCAATCAGGATGCCCGAGGCCACAACGCAGGTGCGATAAGCCGTTCGCCGCCGGGCGCGCGCGTCCATGTCCTGTGTCATGGCGACAAAAATGGGCGCAGTGCCGAACGGGTCGATCACCACGAACAAGGTGGTGAAGGCCGTGATGAAGAAGGCGGCGTCAATCATGCGGCACTCTCGGCCTGTTCTAACCGTTCGGCAGCGGCAACCCAAAGGGTTTCGGCCTTTTGCATCGCCTCGGTGATTTCGGCGAATTTGCGGTTCCAGGTTTCCAGATCGTTGATCTTGTCATCCTCGTACAAGGCCGGGTCCGCCAGTTTGGCCGACAGCTTGTCATGCATGTCCGTCAGCTTTTCAATCCGGTCCTCGCATTTGCGCAGATCGGCGCGCAGGGCCTGCATCGCCTCGCGCGAGGGGCGCTTGGGCTTGGCGGTTTGCGGCTTGGCCTTCACGGGTTTGTCGCGGGCCAGCAGCAGGGAACGATAGGCCTCCAGATCGCCGTCGAACGGCTTGACCGTCCCGTCCGAGACCAGCCATAGCCGGTCCGCCACCAGCGACAGCAGGTGCATGTCGTGGCTGACCAGCACAACCGCGCCGGAATAGGCGGTCAGCGCCTCGACCAGCGCCTCGCGGCTTTCGATGTCCAGATGGTTGGTCGGTTCATCAAGGATCAGCATATGCGGCGCGTCGATGGTGGCCAGCAGCAGCGACAGCCGCGCCTTTTGACCGCCCGACAGACGCCCCACCTTGGTCTCAGCCTGATCCGCGTTCAGACCGAACCCGGCCAGACGCGAGCGCCACTTGCCCGGCGCCTCGTCCGGGCGCAGGCGGCGCAGGTGGTCCAGCGGCGTCTCGTCCACATACAGCTCATCCACCTGATGCTGTGCGAAATAGCCGATGCGCAGCTTGTTGGAACGGCTCATCTTGCCCGCCATCAGGGGCAGGCGGTCGGACAGCAATTTGGACAGGGTCGATTTGCCCTGACCGTTCTTGCCCAGCAACGCGATGCGGTCGTCCTGATCGATGCGCAGGTTCAGACGGCGCAGCACTTCGGTCTCGCCATAGCCCGTGACGCCGCCCTCAAGGTTAATGATCGGCGGCGACAGTTCCTCGGGTTCCGGGAAAGAGAACGCGCGCAACGCGGCCTCTTGCGGGGTTGAGACCAGTTGGATGCGTTCGATCATCTTCAGGCGCGATTGGGCCTGCACGGCTTTGGACGCCTTGGCGCGAAACCGGTCCACGAAACTTTGCAGATGCGCGATGCGGGCCTTGGCCTTGGCGTTTTCCGATTCCGCCTGCGCCAGCCGCTCGGCCCGGCGTTCGGCGAATTTGTCGTATGGCACCGCGTAGTAGGTGAGCTTTCGATCCTCCAGATGCAGGATCGAGCCCACCGCGCGGTTTAGCAGCCCGCGGTCGTGGCTGATGATGATGACCGTATGCGGATATTTCGCCAGATAGCTTTCCAGCCATAAGGCGCCTTCGAGGTCCAGATAGTTGGTCGGTTCGTCCAGCAGCAGCAGATCAGGCTGAGAAAACAGCACCGCCGCCAACGCCACGCGCATCCGCCAGCCGCCCGAGAAATCGGAACAGGGTTTCAGCTGGTCGTCGTCATCGAACCCCAGACCCTTGAGGATCGAGGCCGCGCGCGCCTCGGCCGACCACGCATCAATATCGGCCAAACGGGTCTGGATCTCCGCGATCCGTGCGGGGTCGGTGGCGCTGTCGGCCTCGGCCATCAGCGCGCTACGTTCGGTATCGGCGGCCAGAACCGTGTTGATCAGCGACACATCGGACGAGGGCACCTCTTGCGCCACCCCACCAATCCGCGCCCGTTTCGGGACCGAGATATTGCCGGACTCCAGCGCCAGTTCCCCCCGGATCAGTCGAAACAGGGTGGTCTTGCCGGTGCCATTGCGGCCCACAAGCCCGACTTTGTGCCCGTCGGGAATGGTTGCACTGGCCCCGTCGAACAGGGGGCGGCCTTCAACGGCATAGGTGATGTCTTCGATCCGTAGCATGAGGCCGCTCTTAGCAGAGCCGTGATGCCGCCGCCAGCGGCTTGGCATGTTCAACCGCCGGGCAATGTGTTAGCGCGTTCTGCAAGCACCGGAGACACCTTATGCGCGCGGCCCAATCGCACCCGACACTGATCACGCTGGTTCTGCTGACCGCGCTGTCGGTGCTGTCGCTGAATATGTTCCTGCCGTCACTGGCCCATATTGGTGAGGATTTGCAGGCTGACTATGGATTGGTCAATCTGGCGGTCGCGGGCTATCTGGCTCTGTCCGCTGTTCTGCAACTGATCATGGGGCCCTTGTCCGACCGGTTCGGGCGGCGGCCCGTTCTGCTGCTCAGCATGGTGATTTTTGTTGCGGCATCTGTCGGTTGCGCCTTGGCCGAGTCGATCTGGGTCTTTCTTGGCTTTCGCATGTTGCAGGGCGCAATCATCGCGGGGCAGGTGCTGTCGCGCGCTGCTGTGCGCGATATGTACGAGCCCAACGAAGCCGCCAGCAAACTGGGTTACATCTCGATGGCGATGGCCCTTGCGCCAATGCTGGGCCCGATGCTGGGCGGCGTGCTTGAAATGCTGTTCGGCTGGCGCTCGGGTTTTGTCCTTTATGCCATGTTGGGCGTGGCCATGTTGGTGCTGGTCTGGGCCGATATGGGCGAGACCAACACAAACGCCAACGCAACTTTCGCCGCGCAGATGCGGCTTTATCCGCAGCTGTTCGGCTCTCGCCGGTTCTGGGGCTATTCGTTCTGCGCGGCATTTTCGATCGGGGGCTTTTATGCCTTCATCACTGGCGCGCCTTTGGTCGCGGGCGCGTGGTTCGATCTCAACCCGGCTTTGTTAGGGGTAGGGATCGGGATTATCACGCTGGGGTTCATGGCTGGCAGCTTTCTGACCGGACGCCTCGCCGCCCACACAAAACTAAGCACGATGATCCTTGTTGGACGGGCAATCGCCTCGCTTGGTCCGCTGATCGGCTTGCTGACATTCCTTGGCGGGTTCGGCACGGTCTGGACGTTTTTTGGGTCTGCGGTCTTTGTGGGCTTTGGCAACGGTCTGACAGTCGCCAATGCAACGGCCGGGTTGATGTCGGTCAGGCCGCAGCTTGCGGGCAGTGCCGCCGGATTGTCCGGCGCGATCACCGTTCTGTTGGGCGCTATTCTCACCTCAGCCACCGGCGCGCTGGTCAGTGCCCAGAACGCGCCCTTTGTCGTGTTGGGCATGATGTGCGCCAGCAGCTTTGCAGGGCTTTTGTCCATCCTCTATGTGCGCTGGATCGATCTGCACGACCCGCTTCCGGACACGATCTGAATGTCTGGCAATCATTGTCCTTTTCTTACGCCCGATACCATGCTACGCGGCGCGCGATGGATTTCGGCGCGAGTGTCGCGCCCTATGTTAAGGAGAGGCCGACATGGCACTGGAACGCACATTCTCGATCATCAAACCCGATGCAACCCGCCGCAACCTAACTGGCAAGATCAACGCCAAGTTCGAAGACGCGGGCCTGCGCATCGTTGCGCAAAAGCGCATCCACATGACCAAGGAACAGGCTGGCAAGTTCTACGAAGTCCACGCCGAGCGTCCGTTCTATGACGAACTGTGCGAATTCATGTCGTCGGCTCCGGTCGTTGTTCAGGTTCTGGAAGGCGAAGGCGCCATTGCCAAGAACCGCGAAGTCATGGGCGCAACCAACCCCGCTGACGCGGCCGCCGGCACCATCCGCGCCGAGTTCGCTGAATCGGTCGGTGAAAACTCGGTCCACGGTTCGGACGCACCGGAAACCGCAGCAGTCGAGATTGCCTATTTCTTCTCGGGCATCGAACTGGTCGGCTAAGCTACGGCTTATATCGGATTTTGAGGCCGCTCCGTTTTGGGGCGGTCTTTTTCGTTCAGACCTGTTTCAGATCCTTGGCGGCAACACGCACGCCAATCGCATCCAGATCCGAGATCATCTGGTTTTCCGGAGCGGCTTTGGTGCTGGCCTTGATGGCGTCAAACCGCTGACGCAGCTGCTTTTTCTCTTCACCCTTGCAGTCGTTCCAAGGGCGGCCCTGCAGGCCCATCACCAGCACATAATACCCGATGAAATGCGCTTTGGTTCCGGCCTGTAGCAGCCGGGAATACGCCTCATCCGGCCCCAACTCGCGCAGTTTCTGCGCCGAATGGATGCCTGCGCGGGCACAGGCTTGCTCGAAGGCGGGGCCCAGGTTGCGGATGGATGAGACGGGATCAGACATGCCCTTGGTTTAACCAGCCGTTGCAGGGCTGTCACCCGCGCATTTCGTTGGGTCGCACCCGGTTTTACTTGCAACGAATGCAGAGTCTTGCATTCATAACGTCAAGCGATCGCAGAAAACCGGATGGATAAGACCAAAGGCTTCGGCCAAACTGTGGAGAATAGCGAAAAACACCCCACATTCGCTTGAGGGAAAGCCCCTTAGATTGCTGAAAAAAGTTCGATTGCAGAAAGCAACGGCATTCAGAAGGTCACGGAGATTTTGGTCAATGACGACCTTGAAGCAGAGCGAAAGAGCAGTTCATGAATTCTGAGTCCGAGGCGCTTTTCTTTGTTCTTGGCGCGTTTGGTCAGGCTGCGTTTGCGTCGGCCCTGACTGATATGTCGGTGCGTGTCACCAGGTCGAACGCTGGTAAGCCGTTTATTCTGCTGGATTGCCATGATCAGTCGATCCGCGCATCTGGTCGGATATTGTTGGAAACGGAAGGGGCGCTGCACCTGTTGCAGAAGGACGGTGCGCGCCGGATCCAAAAAGGCAAGGGCCGGGGCCGGTTTGTGCAGGATCTGCCAGATGGTCCTGTGCGTGAGGCTTTGAGCGGCTTTCCCAAACTGCGCGCCTTGATGGAAATCGCCACGGGCGAAAGGCAGGAAAGCGACGTGGCCCTGCTGGACGATCTGCAAAAGACGCAAGTGCGCGGCAGTGTGGTGTCGCTGTCCACGGACAATGGTCGGGCGACAATCCTGCGCCTTCGGCGATTGCGTGGATACGACAAAGCCTTTGACAAAGCCTGCGCTGCGGGCCGTGCAATGGCTGGGGCAAGCCCAGACATTGAATCACTGGTGGATGCGGTATCGGCGACCGACGCGCGTTATCGTGCAAAGCCCGAGATCGCATTGGGGACCGACGAACCCTCGATTCAAGTCGCGGCTGATATTATCAAGACTTATCTGACGGTTGCGCAGCAAAACGAAAGTGGCCTGATCGCGGATATAGATACCGAGTTTCTGCATGACTACCGCGTGTCGCTGCGTCGAATTCGCTCGGTCATCAGCCTGTTCAAAGGGGTGTTTTCTGAGGCGCAGACTGCCGAGTTCAAAAAGACCTTCTCGGAACTTATGGCGCCGACAGGGCGGATGCGGGATCTGGACGTCTATCTTCTGGAAAAGGATATGTATTTCAATCTGGTACCAAGTACGCTTCATGCTGGCCTGGACGCCATGTTTGCGCAATTCCAGAAGGAACGCGCCCAAGAACTTTCGCGCATCACGCGCCGATTGCGCAGCAAGGCTTACCAGAGCCAGATGTCTGACCTCAGGGCGCTGTTTGACGGGACGGAAAACGTAAAACCGGGACCGAATGCGCAGCGCGGGGCGTATGACTATGCCTGCGCGCTTATCTGGAAACGCTATCGCAAGGTCTGCAAGATCGCGCGCAGCATTTCCCCCGAAACTCCGGATGAAACGGTGCATGGCCTTCGGATCGACTGCAAGAAACTGCGATATCTGATGGAGTTCTTTGCGCCCCTGTTCGATGCAAAGGATTTCAAATCGATCCTCAAGCCCCTGAAAAAGCTTCAGGATAACCTTGGACTGTTCAACGATTACTCGGTCCAGCAAGAGGCTCTGCTGGCTTTTACGTCTCAGCAATCAAACGCCCGAGGCCGTGTGGATGCTCAGGTCGGTTTGGCTGTTGGCGGGCTGATCGCCGTTCTGGATCAGCGTCAGAGGGCCGAGCGTGACCGGGTGATCGCCAATTTCCAGCAATTCGATGCCCCCGAAACACGCCATCTGTTCCGCAGCCTGTTTCACCAGCCCAAGGAGTGAGGAATGAAGATCATTGCCTGTTACAGCAACAAAGGCGGTGTCGGGAAAACCGCAACCTCGGTCAATCTGGCCCATGCCTATGCCGCGGCGGGCAAGCTGGTGCTGTTGTGCGATCTTGATCCACAAGGGGCCTCGGGGTTTTATTTTCGGGTCAAGCCTTCGAAAAAACTAACGGATGCCCGGTTCTTTGAGGATGTGAAGCGCTTTACCAACGCCATTCGGGCCAGCGACTTCGAAGGGTTGGACATTCTGCCTGCAAATCTGACCTTCCGCGATTTTGATGTGTTTCTGTCTCGGATGCGGAACAAGCGCTCGCGCCTGAAAAAGGCTCTGACGGCGGCGGGCAGTGACTATGACGTCATCATCCTCGATTGCCCGCCGAATTTTTCGACCCTGTCCGAGAATATCTTCAAGGCCACCGATGAGATTGTCGTGCCGGTCATCCCAACCACCCTGTCTGAGCGTACGTTCGATCAGTTGGTGGGGTTCTTTGACGAACACAAACTGCCGAAGAAAAAGCTGAAGGCATTCTTTTCGATGGTGCAGCAGCGCAAAACCCTGCATCAGCAGACGATGGAGACGATGCGCAAGGCTTATCGGAAGCGGTTCATGCAAAGTTGCATTCCTTTTGCCTCGGATATCGAGAAGATGGGCCAATATCGCGCGCCGGTGGTCACCTACGCCCCGCGCGGCGTGGCGGGGGCGGCCTACAATGCGCTGTATGAGGAATTGGAAAACGGGGTGGTTTCGACCAAATGAGCAAGGAAATCGAGCGTAAGTTTCTGGTCAACAGTCTGCCGGACCTGAGCGGCGCGCAGAAAGCGGTTGTCCGGCAGGGTTATCTGACGGCCCCTGACGATTCGACCGAGCTGCGGTTGCGGCAGAAGAATGACCGGTACTTCCTGACCCTCAAAGGCAGCGGAGGGCTGGTTCGGGTCGAGCGTGAGGCCGAAATCTCGGCCGATCAATTCGAAACCTTCTGGCCGGAGACCGAAGGGCGGCGGGTCGAAAAAGAACGGTTCACCGGCGCTTTGCCGGATGGGCGGGTATTCGAACTGGATATTTTTCAGGGCAATTTGGCGCCGCTGCAACTGGTCGAGGTTGAGTTCTCGTCAGAAGACGAGGCGCACAGTTTTGCGCCGCCCGCTTGGTTCGGCGTGGATGTGACCGAGGATAAGCGTTATAAAAACAGGAACATGGCCATCGACGGCGCGCCTGACTAAACCCGGCGCGCCAGATTTAGGGTGGTTTCCAGGCCGGGTTCGCAATTCCGTGCCGCGAACCGCCCGCCATGCATGTGTGAGATCGCCGCGACCAGCGCCAACCCCAACCCCGCATTGCGTTCCGTGCGGGCGGGGTCAAGCGTCACGAAGGGCAGTTGCAGGCGGTGCAGGTCCTCCGGCGGGACGCCCGGTCCCTGATCGCGCACGCTCAGGTGGGCCGTGTCACCATCTTCACCGATCGAGATTGTGATGGCGGTGTTTTCGGGCGCATAGCGCATAGCGTTTTCCAGCAGGTTCGACAGCGCCTGAGACAGAAGGGGCCGGTGGCCCTGTATCGGGGCGGCCTGTCCCTGAACCTCTAGCCGGATGTTCTGATCAGCGGCGACAGGTTCGTAGAGTTCAACAACGTCGCGGGCGAGTTGCTGCAAATCCACCTGTTCGAACTGTTCGCGACCCAGCCCGGCCTCGGCGCGTGAGATTTCCGTCAACTGCCCCAAAACCCGCAAAACGTGGTCGATCTCTCCGGTGGCGCGGGCAATATCAACCTCACGATCCAAGTCGCTTTTGTCGGGATCTGAAAGCGCCTCGACCCGTTGTTTCAGGCGCGACAGGGGCGAGCGCAGGTCATGGGCTATCGAGTTGGACGTGGTGCGCAGGTTGCTGATCAGTTCTTCGATCCGATCCAGCATGTTGTTCAGTGTTCCGGCCACCTGATCGAACTCATCGCCAGTGCCGCGCAACGGCATCCTGCGGGACAGATCGCCCGAGACGATGTTCTCGGCAGTGCTGGCGATGTCGGACAGGCGGGAAAAAACCAGACGGGTGAACAGCCAGCCGGTCAGCACGCTCAGCGCCAATGCGATGCCAAGGGCCAGCGCTACGGATCGCAGCAGAACCCGGTCGAATTGTTGCCGCGCGACGGCGTCGCGGCCGACGATAAGGCGCTCCCTGCCGGGCAGGCGGATCGACGCGGCCGAGACGGGGACCAGTTGATCGTCATCGGCGCGGCGCAGTTCCAGTTCGACCCACCCACTGCCCGCCGTGATATGTTCTGGCCATTGCTTGAGGTTCCCGACCAGCTTGTTGCCGAACCGATCCGTCAGAAGATACAGCGCGTCCCGTTCCGAGGCGCTGGGAAGGCGGCGTTCGATGGCCGCAATCAGCCCAATCAGCCCCCGGCGTTCATATTCATCAGCCAGCCCCGTGAGTTCTGCTGACACGACCGAGCGGGTTTCGGATTCAATACTGCGATTGGCCGTAACATAGACCAACGCCAGCACCGTCGCCGTCAAAAGCGTGCTGAGTACCATGCTGGCCAGAACCAGCCGTGTGCGTGAATTGTTCAGGGAAAGCCGCAGGTTATCCATCAGACATCATGTAACCCGCACCCCGGACCGTTTCAATCAGCGGCGCGTCGCCGCCTTCGTCCAACTGGCGGCGGAGTTTTGAGATATGGACGTCCACGACATTGGTGTTCGGGTCGAAGTGATAATCCCAAACGCCCTCCAGCAGCATGGTGCGCGATACGACGCGATTTTTGCGGCGCAGGAAGAATTCGAGGATCTGGAACTCACGCGGGGTCAGCGTGATCTCATGCCCGTCGCGCGTGACCTTGCGAGTCAGCAGATCCATCTCAAGATCCTTGCAGGTCAGGGTCGGCGTTTCCTCGGATTCCTGCGGGCGACGCAAAAGCGCCTCGATCCTTGCGTGCAGTTCCTGAAAGGAAAACGGCTTGACCAGATAATCATCCGCGCCCGAGCGCAGACCTTTCACGCGCTCATCCACCGCGCTCATGGCGGTCAGCATCAGAACGGGGGTTTTCAACCCTGCAGCACGCATGGATTTGATCAGGGACAACCCGTCCAAGCCCGGCAGCATCCGGTCCAGAACAATGGCGTCAAAGCCGCCGTCGGTGGCATGATACAGCCCCTCGCGGCCATCCGCGGCAACCTCGACCACATAGCCTTCCTCGCTGAAACCTTTGGCGATGAAGTCCCGTGTGTCTTCGTCATCTTCGACGATCAGCAGGCGTCGGCTCATGATCGGGGTTCCTTTCTATCGGGATTTAAACACAATTTTCAGATAAAGCACATGGTTTGAGAATGGTTCGTATCTGAGGGATCGAGCCGGGTGCGGCCTCGCGCACCCGGCAAGCCCGGCGGATTGCGGACAAATCAATTCCGCCAGGAAGCGCACGTCATATATCCCCATCATGTGACGCGCGCGGGTCTTCGGTCAGGCGATTTCAACCGCGACAAAGATCTGGTTGCCGCTGCGGTTGATCAGCACCAGCGCCGGATCAGTCTTTTCGCTGTCCAGCGCAGCTTTCAGCGCATCCGGCGTCAGCGTGTCCTGGCCACCCAGTTTGACGATTACATCACCGCGCTGCAGACCGGCCTTGGCGGCAGGGCTGTCGGGCTTCAGGTCGGTCACAACCACGCCGTCAACGCCTTCGGCCACACCCATCTCGGCGCGGGCGGCCTCGGTCAGCGGCGCAACGGTGACGCCCAGTTGGGTACCGGTGGCTTCCGCATCAACCGGGCCGTCCACTTGGGCCTGGGCAGACTGGTGCTGGCCAATCGTCAATTGCAGGTCCTGTCGGATGCCGTCGCGCAGCACGGTCAGGGTGCTTTCGGTGCCAACTTTGGTGGTGCCAACCAGAAGGGGCAGGTCGCTGCTGTTATCCACGGTCTCGTCATTGAAACTCAGGATCACGTCGCCCTGTTCCAGAACACCGTCCGCCGGGCTACCGGCCACGACGTCCGAAACCAAAGCACCAGTCGAGCTGTCGATACCAAGCGCCGCCGCCAGTTCCGGACTGACATTCTGGATCGACACGCCCAGCCAACCACGGCTGACCTGACCGTCATCGCGCAGATCGGCTGCGATATGTTCCACGATGTTCGATGTCACCGCAAAGCCAAGGCCGACCGAGCCGCCGCTGGGCGAATAGATGGCCGAATTCACGCCGACCACTTCGCCTTCCATGTTGAACAGCGGACCGCCCGAGTTGCCTTTGTTTATGGCCGCATCGGTCTGAATGAACTCGGCATAAGGCCCTTGCGAGATGTTGCGGCCCTTGGCCGATACGATCCCGGTGGTAACGGTCGAGCTCAGGCCGAACGGGTTGCCGATGGCCACCACGTCCTCGCCCACGCGGATCACGTCGCTGTCGCCCATTTCGACCGCTTGCAGGGTTTCGCCTGCGTCGATCTTCAGAACGGCAATATCGGTCAGCGGGTCGGTGCCGATCACTTCGGCGTCAAACGTGCGGTCATCGTTAAGGCGCACGGTGACTGATGAGGCGTTGTCGACCACGTGGTGGTTGGTCACGATAAACCCGGCCTCATCCAGAACAAACCCCGATCCCAGACCTTGCGCGGGGCCGCGTTGTGGCATTTGGAAACCTTCGGGGCCGCCGAAGCGTTTGAAGAACTCGCCAAAGGGATGGGTTTCGAAGTCAAACTCCTGACCTTGCGCCGGGCTTGCGGCGATGTCCTGCTCAGCGATGATGGTCACCACCGACGGGGAAACGGTTTCGACCAGATCGGCCAGTGCCTCATCTGCCATCGAGGGCAGGGCGGTTGTCGCCAGCAATGCAGCGCCCAGTGCGCTGACGCCGATCCAACTGGAATTTCGCGGCAAAAGAAGCGAGGATTTACGGATGCTCATTTGTGTCTCCTGTTCATATCGCGCGATTGCTGTCGCGCGTTGAACAGGCAGATATGCCGCCAGTCTTTGGCTTACGTGGCGAGAGGGTTAAGAAATCTTAATTTTGCCACAAACCGCCTGTTCGGTGTGCCGCGATGTGGGTCAGAGATTCGGGCGAAGGCCTTGAGCGAATCGGAGGATTGTTGCCGAAACGTGTGTCAAACACTCAAAAGTGTTGAATTTCGTTTCCCTCGTGGACAATCGGGTGGCCTGAAATATCAAAAAGAGAGTGATCTTCCTTTAGTTGTGGACCGGTTTCAAAAACTGTGAGCCGACCGGTTTAACAACACGAGATTGTTATCAGATAGCGCATTAAGCATGTGCATAACGGCCTTATTTGTGAATTCCTCAAAATCCAAGCACACTTGAAGGTTGTGTGAGCGAAAGCAGAATGTTGCTCAAAAGCCATTCGTTTGCTGCTGAACTGGGCAGTTTTGTCCAATTTTACGTTGTTTCGACGGATCGGATCGGGGAATATAAACCTGCCCAAGTGAGGGGGAACCGTCGGCACTAGGGGGTGCCAACGGTGATCTCGGTCTTAAGTAGCGCTAGCGGCATGTTAACGAGGGGGTCTTGTTTAGGTTTAGCGGCGGAAAACCCAGTCAGCCTGTTTGGCGAGATTGGTCGCGCTTTTGAGATCGAAGAAAAGTGGTAGTCCTGTTTGGGTACGCGGCCCGGTCTTCAACGACCGGGCCGTGATCATTTTGGGGGCTGGTTTTGGTGCCATGCGGTCCAGTCCTCGGGCGTGTCCAGATCCAGCAATGCATGTGAACCCGGCAAGGCAACTGTGAAGACCTGGTCCTTGTTTGCGCGCACGACGGATTGCGCGCCTTCGTCACCGGTCAATTGGGCCAGCGTGGCAAACAGGCTTTGGTCGAACACCACGGGATGACCCGGCTTGCCGCTTTGAGTGGCACCGCGCCAGATCAGGAAGTCGGGGTTGTTGTTGTGTGCTGCCAGAACCTCTGCCAGATCGTTCGATGTCAGGTCGGGTAAATCGGCCAGCATCACCATGACGGCCGTTGCGTCCGGGCCTATATGCGCCAACGCACCGCGCAAGCTGGCATTCATTCCTTCCGCAGCGTCCGGAATCGGCACCCGACGAACATCAAGACCGTCCAGCGCCTGATACCGGGGATGAGGCCTTTGGGGCAGGGCGACCGTCACAGGCCCGGCGGCCAGCGCAGTTTGGGCGGATCGCCTGAGCAGCGAAACACCGTCCACCTGTTGCAACAGCTTGTCCGCACCGCCCATCCGCGACGATTGCCCGGCGGCCAGCAGGATGATGGGAATCCTCGTCATTCCGCCACCATGCCGTCCGGGCGGCGCCAAGTCATCCCCTCATCCGGGCACCATCCGCGTCAAACAATGGGGTCGAGATCACGCGGGCCTTGCGCATCTGGCCCAGGATTTCGATTTCGACCACCAGCCCGTCGCTTACACGTTCTGTTGGGAGAAAGCCCATGGCGACGGACTTCTGCGCATAATGCGAAAACCCACCCGAGGTGCAGAAACCGACGACGGACCCGTCCAGCCAGATCGGCTCGTAAGCATTCACATCGGCATCTTCGGTGTCGACCTCAAAAGCGACCAGCTTGCGGGCGGTGCCATTGGCACGCTCCGCCTCGGCAGCGGCGCGGCCGATGAAGTCCGCGTTCTTGGAAAATGAGATAAAGCGATCCAGCCCCGTTTCGGCGGCGGTGTAATCGGGCGAGAACTCTCGCATCCATGAGCCAAAGAACTTGTCCAGCCGAAGGGACATCATGGCACGCATACCAAAAGGGGTTATTCCGTGCGGCTGCCCGCCCTGCCACAAGGTCCACCAGAGCTGCCTTTGGGCCATTGGATCACAGTAGATCTCATACCCCAGATCGCCGGTATAGCTTACCCGCTGGACGATGCAGTCGGTCATGCCGATGGTCATCGGGCAAACGTCGAGGAACCTCAGGTCTGTCACATCCTGACGTGTGCAGGCCGCCAGTACTTCGGTGGCCTTTGGCCCTGCAATCTGGAAGCCGTTCAGACGGTCGCTGATATTTTCAACCGTCACGCCCTCGGCCAAATTCTGTTGGAACCAGCGCATATGATAGGCCTGACTGCCATATGCGGCCGTCAGGCGGAACTCGGTCTCGCGCAGGCAGGAAACGGTGAAATCGCCGATCAGCTTGCCCTTGGGCGACAACATTGGCGTCAAAGACACGCGCCCCGGCTGAGGAATGCGTCCGGCCATGATCCGGTCCAACCATGCACGGGCGTTGGGGCCGGTGACGCGGTATTTGCCGAAATTGTGGACCTCGTTGATGCCGACGCTGTCGCGGACGGCGCGAACCTCGCGGCCAGTGGCGTCGAACGCGTCCGAGCGGCGAAAGGACGGCGTTTCGTAGCCCGGTTCATCCCCTTGGGCGAAGTAATTCGGCACCTCAAGCCCGTATTGCTGCCCCCACACCGCGCCCAGATCGCTGAAGATGTCATACATCGGGGTCGTGCGGTTGGGGCGGGCGGCGGGCAGTTCCTCGTTCGGGTAGGCGACGCTGAAGCGTTTTTGATAGTTCTCGATCACCTTCGGGCGGGTATAGCCGGGGCTGATCCAATCGCCAAACCGGGCCACATCCATGGCAAAGACGTCGCGTTCGGGCTCGCCCTCGATCATCCATTGCGCCAGCGTCAGGCCAACGCCGCCGCCCTGAGAGAACCCGGCCATGACACCGCAGGCCGACCAATAGTTGCGCATCCCCGGCACCGGCCCGACCAAAGGGTTCCCGTCCGGCGCAAAGGTGAACGGCCCGTGGATCACCGATTTCACACCGGCCTCGGCCAGAACCGGAAAGCGTTTATAGGCAAACTCGATACTGTCGGTGATCTTGTCATAGTCATCCGGCAGTAGTTCATGCCCGAACTCCCATGGCGTTCCGTCTACGGCCCAGGGTTTGCAGGGCTGTTCGTAGAACCCGATGCACAGGCCGCGGCCTTCCTGCCTCAGATAGCTTTCGCCCGCAGGGTCCATCACATGCGGATGCTCGCCGCCCGCGTCGATGATCGCCTCGATCTGAGGGATCGAGTCCGTTACCAGATACTGATGCTCCATCGGGTGCAGCGGGAAATAGACCCCCGCCATCGCGCCGACCTCACGTGCCCAAAGGCCGCCTGCGTTGACCACATGCTCGGCGTGGATCGTGCCCTTGTCGGTGACCACGTCCCATGTGCCGTCGGCGCGCTGGTTGGTTTCGCGCACCATGCAATGGGTCTCGATCGTGGCTCCGCCCATCCGCGCCGCTTTGGCATAGGCGTGTGTCGTGCCCGAGGGGTCCAGATGCCCGTCCAGCGGATCATAAAGCGCGCCGATGATGCCGTCGGTGTTGGTGATGGGGGCGATGTTTTTGATCTCGTCCGGGCCGACAATCTCGGTCTCAAGCCCCATGAAGCGATGCTTGGCCCGCTCGGCCAGCAGCATGTCAAAGCGGTCCTGATTGTCGGCCAGGGTCACACCGCCCACATGGTGCAGCCCGCAGGACATGCCGGTGATCTCTTCCAACTCTTTATACAGCCGGATCGTATAGCCTTGCAGCGCCGCCATGTTGGTGTCGCCGTTCAGCGTATGAAACCCGCCCGCCGCGTGCCAGGTCGAACCGCTGGTCAGTTCCGAGCGTTCCAGCAGCATCACATCAGCCCATCCAAGCTTGGTCAGGTGATACAGCACGGAACACCCGACAACGCCGCCGCCTATCACCGCCACACGGGTTTGAAGTTTCATGAACGCCTCCGATTTGCTTGGTTTCCACTGTGATCTGCGCGCGCGCAGATGCAACGCCAAATGCGACAAGAATTGTCGCTGGACGAAATCCTCAATTCCGGTCAAAGACAGACAAAAGCGGTCACAAGGCTGTTACAGAATCAAGCTAACTGCCGCGCCGACTGGATCCCTCCTGAAACACTCAACAAGGAAAATGAGATGAGCAAGTTTGACCTCAAACCGCTGTCGCTGAGCCGCCGTGAATTCATGGCAAAAGCAGGCGCATTGGGCCTGAGCGCCGCTGCGGCAAACCTGATCTGGGCCGAGGCCGGTCTGGCGGATACCCCCAAGAAGGGCGGCCACTTCGTGTTGGGCCTGAAGGGCGGCGAAAGCACCAACACGCTGGACCCGGCGCTGTCGGCTTCGCATGTGACCGCCAAGGCGCTGCGGGCCTTTGGCAACACGTTGACCGTTGTCTCGGCTGATGGTGGGCTTGAGCCCAGCATCGCTGAAAGCTGGGAGGCGTCTGAAGACGCCAAAGACTGGACCTTCCGCATTCGCAAAGGGGTCGAGTTCCACAACGGCAAGACCCTGACACCCGAAGACGTGCAACTGACCCTTGCGCGTCATTCAAACGAAGAGTCGCAGTCCGGTGCGCTGGGGATCATGCGCGGGATCGAGGATATTCACGTCGATGGCGACAATGTCGTGATCAGCTTGACCACCCCCAACGCGGACCTTCCTTACCTGATGTCCGACTACCACCTGATCATGCAGCCGGGCGGTGGCATGGACAACCCGGCCGAGGGGATCTCGACCGGTGCCTACAAGGTGGTCGCGGATGAGCCCGGTATTCGCTACGCGTTCGAGAAATTCGCGAACCATTGGGACGACAGTGTCGGCCATTTCGACAGCCACGAGATTCTGGTTCTGAACGACGACACCGCCCGCTCGGCCGCGTTGCAGGCCGGTCAGGTCCACGCGATCAACATCGTGCCGCCGCGCACCGCGAAACTGTTCGGTCGCGCGCCGGGTGTGACCATCAACGCAACCTCGGGCCGAGGGCATTACATCTTTGTCATGCATTGCGACACCGCGCCGTTCGACAACAAAGACCTGCGTCTGGCGCTGAAATACGCGATCAACCGCGAGGAGCTGGTCGACAAGGTGCTGCGTGGCTACGGCTCGGTTGGCAATGACATTCCGATCAACGAAGCCTATCCGCTGTTCGACGGCACGATGGAGCAACGCCAGTTCGGTTTGGCCAAGGCTGCCGAGCATTACAAGGCGTCGGGCCATGATGGCTCTCCCATCGTACTGCATGTCTCGGACGGTGCCTTTGCCGGTGCGATCGATGCGGCGCAGCTGTTCCAGCTGTCGGCGCAAGAGGCCGGTATTCCGCTGGAAATCCAGCGTGAGCCTGCAGATGGTTACTGGTCGGAAGTGTGGAACAACAAGCCGTTCTGTGCCTCGTATTGGGGCGGGCGTCCTGTGCAGGATCAGATGTGGTCGGTTGGCTACCTGTCGACTGCCGACTGGAACGACACCCGTTTCAAGAACGAAGAATTCGACGCGCTGCTGCTGAAAGCCCGTGCCGAACTGGATGAGACCAAGCGCAAAGAAATCTACGGTCAGATGGCCCGGATCGTTTGGGAAGAAGGCGGTCTGATCAACCCGATGTTCAACCAGTTCATCGACGGCTATTCGGACAAGGTGACCGGCTGGGCCGCGCATGCCAATGGCGACCTGATGGACGGTTATGTCGCAAGCCGGACCTGGTTTGCATAACCCCTTAAACAGAACCGGCGCCCTGTGATCGGGCGCCGGTTTTTCTTTCGGCTGGTTACAGCGGGCGGATTTTCAGGCCCGTTACCCGGTTGCCCTCACGGGCCGTGACCTCGAACCGGAAGCCGTGGAACGAGAAGACCTGACCCACAACCGGGATCATCTGCGCCTCGTGAATGACAAGCCCGGCCAGTGTGTTGGCCTCTTCGTCCGGCAGGGACCAATCCAACGCGCGGTTCACGTCGCGGATCGTCATCGCCCCTTCGACCAGATACTGGCCATCATCGGTTCGGGTGACCGGAACCTCTTCTTCAAGGTCGAACTCATCGGCAATCTCGCCGACGATCTCTTCCAGAATATCCTCAAGCGTGATCAGACCACGCAGCGAGCCGTATTCGTCCACAACCAGCGCAAAATGGCTGTGCATGCGCAGGAACTCTCGCATCTGGTCGTCCAGAGTGGTCGTTTCCGGCACGAAATACGGGTCATTGGCGACCCTTGAGATTTCGAACGCTTTCAGACGGTCCGTGTCACCTTCGGCCCCGCCGACCTGCGCGTACATGGCGCGGAACAGGTCCTTGGCGTGGACCACCCCGACGATATTCTCGGGCTCATCCCGAAAGACGGGCAGGCGGGTATGGGGGCTTTCCAGACATTGCTTCAGGATCGCCTCGGGTGCTGCATCTGCATCGATCATCTCGATGTTCGAACGGTGGAGCATGATTTCTTCCACCACCCGGTCGCCCAGATCCAGCGCGCCCAGAATGCGGTCGCGGTCTTCCTTTTCGACGACACCTTCGGAGTGACCCAGTTGCAAAGCACCAGCGATTTCCTCGCGCACGGCAAGGATGTTGCTGTCGGGGTCGATCTGCACCCCGAACAGGCGCAGAACAGCCCGCACCAAAAGCCGAACCGCAGCCACGATGGGGGAAAACACCGTGACCACCACGCTGATGATCGGGGCAACGGCTGCGGCCGCTTTTTCCGAGTTTGTGATGGCGTAGGTTTTCGGCAAGACCTCAGCGAAGATCAGAACCAGCAGGGTCATGACCAGCGTCGCCAGCGCCACGCCGCTTTCCCCAAACAGGCGCGTGAACAGGGCCGTGGCCAGCGAAGCCGCCAGAATGTTCACAAGGTTGTTGCCCAGCAGGACCGATCCGATCAGACGCTCATTATCGTCGGTGATTTCCAGCGCCTTCTTGGCCCCGCGCGAGCCCTTGTCAGCCTGCGCGCGCAACTTACCGCGCGATGACGCTGTAAGTGCCGTTTCAGAGCCGGAGAAAAAGCCAGACAGGAAAAGCAAAAGCAGGATAGCGCCTGAGGTTAACCAGAATGCGCCGTCGATCAGAGAGGATGTGGGTTCCATCGGTCCTTGGTTGTTCGTGTTTCTGCATCCGTTATGGGGATGCTGCCCCTATGGATCAAGGGTTTAGCCCTTGTCGCCGGGGTCTTTCGCCAGCGGGTGATGCTCTAACACCAGTTCCGCAAGTCTTTCGTCCAGCACATGGGTGTAGATCTCGGTCGTCGCGACATCGGCATGGCCCAGAAGCGTCTGGATCGAGCGCAGATCGGCCCCGTTGGCCAGCAGATGGGTGGCAAAGGCGTGGCGCAGAGTGTGGGGCGTGACCTTTTCGGGCGATACACCGCCCTGAACCGCCAGTTCCTTGACCAGCAGGAAGAACCGGTGCCGCGTCAGATGGCCGGATTTGCCACGCGACGGGAACAGGAACCTGGATCGCTGCCCGCCTTTTTCGACCGTCTTGTCTTCGGCTTCGTCCCGCATTCTCAGCCATTCCGAAAGCGCCTCGCGGGCCGGGGGCGACAACGGCACCATGCGTTCCTTGCCGCCTTTGCCCAGCACCAGCAACATGCGCGGATCACCCCGCGCCGATGACACAGGCAGCGAGACCAGCTCGGTCACGCGCATGCCGGTGGCATAGAGCAACTCCATCAAACAGGAATTGCGCACGCGGTCGGCTTCGGTGCGCCCGGTATTGCGGGCGGCTTCCAGCAGCCGGTCGACCTCGGGCACGTCCAGCGTTTTGGGCAGTTTCTTGGTTCGTCCGGGGCCTTTGATCTGAATGGCGGGATTGACCTCGCGCCAGCCTTCCTCGAATGCGAACCGATACAATTGCTTGATCGCCGAAAGCCGCCGCGCCCGAGTGGATTTCGACAACCCCTGTGCATCGCAATCGATGAGATACCCTTCAATCTGGTCGCGATCAGCCTGTTCGAAGGTGATGTTGCGATGTTCCAGCCACGACGCGAAATCCTTCAGGTCTCGCCCATAGGCCAGCAGAGTGTTGGTAGCGGCCCCCAACTCGGCCGCTTGCGCCTGCAAAAAGGTCGAGATCCACAATTCTTGCGAGGCTGGTCCACCCATGACCGTCACCCCTGCAGGATCAGAAGGGTCAGCGCCGCGCGTCTGGCCGTGTCTTCCAGACCCACCCGACGAAAAGCCGCAATGGCCGCTGTCAGATCGACCAGATTGCCGCGTGCACCATGGGTGAACAGTTGCATGGCCTCCAGAATGGCCTCTCCCAACTGGCCCTGTTCCAGCAGGGCGTCGATATCCGATGGAACAGGCGCGGCCCATTCGAACCCCTGCGCCACCGCATCAGCCAGCGGCGAGGGCGATACGGCGCGACCGGGGTCCCCTTGCGCAAGGGCCACGAGGAACTGAGCCTCGGTTGATTTGTCCGGTGTTGTCAGCGCTGCCCGCTCGTATTGCTCGGACAACATCAGAATACGCCAGCGCAGGTTGTCCGTGGCCGGAACGGGCAGGGTCACGTCGGCCAGCCGGTCGGCGAACAGCTCGGCAAATGGCACCTCGAGCCCGACACTGCGCATCTGATCCCATGCGCGGGGCAGGGTCTTTCCGATCGCTTCGGCATTGCCGCTATCCAACGCGCTTTCGAACTGCTGGATGGCCGCGACCCGATCCCAAACCGCGCCTGATGCAGCCGGGTCCCGCTCGGTATAAAGCCCCAGCAACTGGTTGGGCGTCAGGGCCCCGATACGCGTCAGACGCTCGGCGGCCTCGATCTGGGCTTTCCACCCGGCCACATCGCGCAGGTCTGCATTGGCAAAGGCGCGGGGCAATGGGGCAGATGGCAATCGTTCCCCGATCGCTTCGAACAGGCGGAAGCTGAGCGGCGTCGGGTCTTCGGGCTGCGGCAGATACGCTGCGTCTTCGTAAAGTTCCGGGCTCAGGAAACGGTCCAGCACGTCCAACTCATCCTGTGGCAGGATTTTCAGCGCATGGGCGGCCTCCAGCGTCAGCGCAGCCGAAGGCCAATCGCCCCGCCGGGCCTTGCAGAAAATCTGCGCCGCATAATCACGCGACAGATGCGGTTGCGCGATCAGGGCAGTACAACTGCGATCCTCGTCCCCGGTCAGAAGCGTGGCATCG
This sequence comes from Ruegeria sp. AP12, assembly GCF_056540025.1. NCBI lineage: Bacteria > Pseudomonadati > Pseudomonadota > Alphaproteobacteria > Rhodobacterales > Roseobacteraceae > Ruegeria > Ruegeria sp. AP12. The sequence continues at coordinate 1,082,016 of NZ_JBQFVZ010000001.1, read as the reverse complement.
AACCAGCGTTGAAACCGAGCCTGCGAATCTGTCGGACCAGCCAGTTGCACCAGCGATTGTGCCGGATCAGCGGCCCCCAATTGCATCAAACGATCAAGGCGCGCCAGCAGCAAAACCTCTTCGGCGCCGGAACCGGCGGGCGCGCGGGCTTCGGACAGCAGCAGGGTGAACAGCAACCGCTGCATGGCCGGGTTATGCTTGACCGGCACCCGCGCGATCAGTTCGGACAGACGTTCCGGGTCGCTGCCCTGCCACAGATCAACCGGCAAGCCGGTGACAGTGGATGACACCAGACCCAGCGGCTGCGACAGCGCTTCAAGCGGTGTGACCTCGACCTGAGGCTGCACCCCGTTCTGGGTGACAGGCGGCTCCAACAGGACGGTTCCGGGCAGGTTTTCCGGCGGTTCGGTCAGCCATTCGATGGCCGACAGCGGCTCTTGCGCCTGCGCGGCCCCGGCCAGCAGCAATGCCACCGCAATGTGCTTAGTCGACATCCAGAGTGACCGGTTCACGGATTTCAGTTTGCGGGGCCGAGAAATCCGCCCCGAAATAGGGGCCGATATAGGCATAGGCCACCAGCCCGATGAAACTCAGGCAAATTAAGTAAATCAGGAACTTGATCAGACGACCCATGGCGCCACGCTGCCTCAATTTTTGATTTTGGCCAAGTTATAACTGGCATTTTTTCCAAGATCACGTCATTCACGGTGAAATGAGCGAAATTAAGCATAACACGCATCCGGCGGATACGGGATCACGATATGATCTGCACAAAACCGTGGTTCTTGTCGGCATGATGGGGGCAGGGAAGACGGCTGTGGGCCGTGCCCTGGCCGCGCGGCTGGGTGTTCCGTTTCTCGACAGCGATGCCGAGATCGAATCGGCGGCCAACATGACCATCCCCGAGATCTTCGAACGGGATGGTGAGCCGTTTTTTCGCCAGAAGGAAACGCAGGTTATTGGCCGTCTGCTGGATGAGGAACGCGGCATCCTGTCCACCGGCGGCGGCGCGTTCATGGCAGAGGGCAACCGCGCGATGATAAGCGAGAGGGGGGCCTCGGTCTGGTTGCGGGCCGATCTGAACGTGCTGTGGAACCGGGTGCGCCATAAGGATACCCGCCCGCTGCTGCGCACTTCCGACCCGTATGCGACGCTCAAGGCCCTGTACGAGGATCGCGTGCCGGTCTATGCCGAGGCTGATCTGATTGCCGAGTCGGATGGTGAGACCTCGATCGACAATATGGTGGACCGCGTGGTCGAGGCCCTGTTGGCCCGCCCGGATGTTTTGGAACGGAAGTAAATGCATCAAACCGTACATGTGGAGCTGGGCGAACGCTCGTATGATGTCGAGATTGGCCCCGATCTGCTGGCGCAATCCGGTGCGCGGATTGCCCCGTTGCTGCACCGTCCGAAGGTTGCGGTTCTGACCGATGAAAACGTAGCGGCACTGCATCTGGACGCGCTGCGTGACGGTCTGGCCGCTGCCGGGATCGAGATGTCGGCGCTGGCCCTTCCGGCAGGTGAGGCGACCAAAAGCTGGCCGCATTTCGAACGTGCGGTGGAATGGCTGTTGGCCGAAAAGGTCGAACGGCGCGATGTGGTCGTTGCCTTGGGCGGTGGCGTGATCGGCGATCTGGCTGGCTTTGCCGCTTCCGTGCTGCGGCGCGGGGTGCGGTTTGTGCAAATCCCGACCTCGCTGCTGGCGCAGGTCGACAGTTCGGTGGGCGGCAAAACCGGGATCAACGCACCGCAAGGCAAGAACCTGATTGGCGCGTTTCATCAGCCCTCGCTGGTGCTGGCCGATACCTCGGTACTGGGCACCATGGCGCAGCGGGATTTCTTGTCCGGTTACGGCGAAGTAGTCAAATACGGTCTGCTGGGCGACGCGGAGTTCTTTGAATGGCTAGAGGCCAACAGCCCCGACGTTTCATCCGGTGATATAGCCGCACGGGTGCGGGCTGTCACCCGGTCGGTTCAGATGAAGGCCGACATTGTCGCGCGGGATGAGACCGAGCAGGGCGACCGCGCCCTGCTGAACCTCGGCCATACCTTCTGTCACGCGCTGGAGGCCGCGACGGGCTATTCTGACCGCCTGCTGCACGGCGAAGGCGTCGCCATCGGCTGTGCGCTGGCGTTCGAGCTATCGTCCCGACTGGGTCTGTGTTCTCAGGAAGATCCAAGCCGCGTGCGGGCGCATCTGAAAGCGATGGGCATGAAAACCGATCTGGCCGACATTCCCGGAGAGCTTCCGGGTGCCGAAGCTTTGGTCGATCTGATGGCGCAGGACAAGAAGGTGATCGACGGTCAGCTGCGCTTTATTCTGGCGCGCGGCATTGGTCAGGCCTTTGTCACATCTGATGTGCCGCGCGAGGCGGTGATGTCGGTGCTGCAGGACGCGTTGGCCGCGGCCTGATACAAGAGCGTGCGATCTATAACCTGAAGCATCATGCGACACGAATGGCCCGAGAGCGCCTTAGGCGAGGCAGGGTCTTTGTGTCTCGGGTTCAGGGTCGCGCGCTCTAGCGCCCCCGGATCACCATCAATTCTCCGATGTTTTCCCGCGTGATATAGCCGATCATACGACCTGTGCGGCTGGTGACGGCAATCGCCGGAGCACCCTTGTGCAGCCCTTTCAGAACCGCCTCAAGGCCCGTAGTCAGTCCAACCTGAGGGATGTCGCCCTCCATGATCGAGGTCGCAGGGTCCGACCGGGGATGATCCCCCGCCAGCGCGGCAAACAAACGATCCCGCGTGACAAAGCCAAGCAAGGCCCCGTCGGAGTCCAAGACGGGGAACTCGTGCTGCGTCGTGTGAATGACGGCTTGGGCGGCGGTGTTCAAACTGTCCTGCGGCGACAGCGCGTGAAACTCGGTGATCATCGCGTCCCGCGCCAGCACACGGCGCGCGACGGATCGCAGAGCGACGTCCTGATTTTCGGCATTGGCTGCGATGAACACAAAAACGGCAATCAGAACAAGGATCGGATTGCCCGAGCTCAGGCCCCAGAACCCAAGCCCAATGGCAACGATCTGCCCGCTGAATGCGGCAATGCGGGTGGCCTGAACCCGGTCCATCCTGAGGCACAACAGGGCGCGGACCACGCGCCCCCCATCCATGGGGAAGGCCGGGATCATGTTGAAGGCCGCCAGCAGCAGATTGACATAGGCCAACCGTTGCAAGATCCCGAAACTGGCCGAGTCCAGATCAGTGACTGAACCGGGCGATATGCCCGCGCCCAGCAGAATCAACACCAACCAAATGACGATATTCACCGCAGGCCCGGCCAGCGCCACCCAGACCTCTTGCATCGGTTTTTCCGGCATCCGTTCTAGACGGGCCAGACCGCCGATGGGCAGCAGCGTGATATCGGGGGTTTTGATGCCAAAGCGCCGGGCCATCAGGGCATGACCGAACTCATGCGCCACGACGCAGGCAAACAGGGCCAGCACAAACAGCAGATTGTCGATGACCGCAGGCCAGCCACCGTTGGAATAGGCGGCAAAGCCGACCCAGGCCAACAAAAGGAAGAAGGTGACATGGACCCTCAGTTCGGACCCGAGGAACCGGCCGAGGGCGAAGGACCATGTCATGTGTTTACTCCGTTTCGCTTAGAACGGAATCTCGTCGTCGTCGATTCCGCCGGATGCGGGGGCAGGGGCGCTGGATTGGCCACCATAGGGGTCGCCATAGCCGCCACCGGCCTGACCGCCGCCATAGCCGCCCGATTGACCTCCGCCATAGCCGCCACCGCCGCCGCCTTCACCGCCGCGGCTGTCCAGCAGTGTCAGTTCACCGCGATAGGGACGCAGGACAACCTCGGTCGAATAGCGATCCTGCCCCGATTGATCCTGCCATTTGCGCGTTTCCAGCTGGCCTTCGATATAGACCTTGCTGCCTTTGCGCAGATACTGCTCGGCAATACGGGCCAGCGGTTCCGAGAAGATGGCAACCGAGTGCCATTCCGTCCGTTCCCGGCGTTCACCGGTGTTACGGTCTTTCCAGTTCTCGGATGTGGCGATGCGCAGGTTGCACACTTTGCCGCCGTTCTGAAATGACCGAACCTCGGGATCGCGGCCAAGATTGCCGACCAGAATGACCTTGTTGACTGAACCCGCCATGTATTTCCCCGTTCTGTATTGATCTGAGTGCGCCGAATCTGACGCCGGATGTCTTTGCGACCCTATACGGCCTGCGTCATGGTTAAAACATCGTTCATCGAGATCACATCTGATCAGGAAATCTTTCGACCGCCTTTACCAAGCTTTCATTTTTGACTGGAATACCTATACTCCGACTGATTTTTGAGCGAGCGGGATAGGCTTTCATGCGTTCTGTGTGTGTTGGGTTAACGGTTCTGGGCGTTGTGCTGCTGTCTGGATCTGTGCAGGCGGACACGTTGTCCACGAAAAGCCGGATGGACATTTTTTTGAAGCAATCCAAGGTTTTGGATAACCGCGCAGCGACGCAATATCGCGGGTCCGAACGCCTTAAGCCAAAGACTGATCGCGCCAAGGTAAACAAGCGCTATACCGGCAGTTACCGGGGCGAATACCTGAGCCTCGCACGCGATGCGGCCCGGTTGCACAACATCCCCGAAGACCTGTTCCTGCGGCTGGTGCAGCAGGAAAGCGGCTGGAACCCGCATGCCAAATCTCACAAGGGGGCGTTGGGTCTGGCGCAGTTGATGCCTCAGACCGCCAAGTTGCTGGGCGTGAACCCGCATGATCCCAAGCAGAACCTTGAAGGCGGCGCGCGCTATCTGTCCTGGCAATACCGCAAGTTCAAATCCTGGCCCTTGGCGCTGGCGGCGTATAACGCTGGCCCGAAAGCGGTTGAAAAGCACGGCGGAATCCCACCTTACAAGGAAACCCAGAACTACGTGAAAGTGATCTGGGGCGGCTGATCGGGTGATGCTGCAAGGCGGCATGAACTGATCCTTGATCCGGCAATGACCGCTGACCTAACCTGTAGGCGATCTTTCAGGACCCGAACAGGTGCCGATGTTGCAAGACCGACCGGAAATCCCCGCTGAAACAAAGGCCAATTGGCAAAGGTTGGTGGACCTTGTTGCCAAGCTTGCCGATGTGCCTGCCAGCCTGATCATGAAAACGGATGCGCCGGATCATACGGTCCTGATCACCTCGGACCACCCTCAGAATCCGTATCCCGTGGGGATGAACTTTCAGTTGAATCCCAAGCTGTATTGTCAGGGCGTGTTGCAACAGGACAGCGAGTTGGTGGTCGAGGACGCCACCTGTGATCCCGTCTGGAGCGGTAATGACGACATGGAACACGGCATGTCCTTTTACATCGGATTGCCGCTGAAATGGCCGGACGGGGCGGTGTTCGGAACCATCTGCATTCTGGACCGGCACCGCAATCGTCGCGCGCTGTTGTTTCGCGAAGGGCTGGCACAATTCGCGCGTATGGTCGAATCCGATCTCGCTTTGATTCAAGAGGTTTATCTGCGTCGCGCGCTGGAAGAAAAGCTGAATCAAACATTGGCGCAACTGGAAAGCCGGGTGCAGGCTCGCACCCGTGAATTGCAAGAAACAAACACCGCCCTGCGCGTTCTGCTGACCAGCGTCGATGATGACCGCAAAGACCATGACCAGGATATTGTCGAGCGGGTGCGCCTGATGGTCTTGCCCTATCTGGACAAGCTGCGCGGACATCTGCCCGAGGGCGGCGCGGCCCATGCTTATCTGGATCTGGCCGAAAGCAACCTTAGGGATATGACCTCGATGCTGTCGGACAAACTGTCCGATGCGTTCTCGATCATGACACCGACCGAGATCGAAATTGCGCAGTTGGTGATGTCCGGGAAAACGACGAAAGACATTGCGCGGGCCTTGTCGCGTGAGACATCGACCATCGATTTTCATCGCAACAACATTCGCCGGAAACTGGGCTTGGACGGGCGCGATCAGAATCTGCGCAGTCATCTGCTTTCTATTTCCTGAACATCGAATATGGGGAATGCCCCCATATTCCCCCCAGATTTTTCTGATCTGAGCCTGTTGTTCCCCCGTTGTTACCCTTCCGATCAGGTGCGCCGCACGCGCGCCTGACCAACAAGGAGGTACAAGATGGATCGCAAAGATCTGAAGCCCACAATCCTGAACGGACAGAAAGACAGATTGGCCAAGGGCCTGTCGCGCCGGTCTTTCTTTATGGCGGCAGGCGCGGCCGGAGTCGGGGCATCGCTGCTGAACGGAAAACCGGCCCAGGCGCAATCGCAAGCCTGGCTTCAGCCGGGCAACAATAACCACGTTATCGACCTGCAAGGCTCGACCGGTCAGGCCAGTACAGGCACGGTCGGGATCGACTATTACGGGCATTGCGCGATCAAGATCACCTCGCCCAACGGTGCGACCGTGCTGTTCGACCCGTGGCGCGATGATCCGTCGGGTGCGTGGGGCCTGTGGTTCCGAAACGAGTTCCCTCAGATCCCTGTGGACATAACCCTGTCGACCCACGCCCATTTTGACCATGACGCGATCGAGCGCCCAAGCTCGACCATGGTTTTGGACAGGATGGTCGGCCATTTCGAATTTGCCGATGTCAAAATCACCGGCTTTGCAGACAAACACGCCTGTGTGGCACCGGGTTGGTACGAATGGACCAATGCGCTGGCCGAGTTTGGCGTGGAAGCCTGTCCGCCCAACAACGTGGGTCACATGGATATGGTGGTCTATCTGGTCGAAACCGGCGGCATCCGCACGCTGATCTGGGGCGACAACCGCCACAACCCGCCGCAGGAATTCTGGGATGCAATCGGGCAGGTGGATGTGCTGACCCTTCCGGTTGACGGATCTGAGCATATCCTCAGCTACCAGCAGGGCAATGACATCGTCTCAAAGCTGAAGCCGAAGGTTGTCATTCCGACCCACTATCTGAACGAGGTCACGTCTTACACGCTGACCACGCTGCAATCGGCAGATGACTGGGTGAAAGCCCAGCCCAGCTACAAAATGCTCGACAGCGCGAGCCTGACGCTTGAGGCCGGAGAGATTGGCGGCATGACTCAGGAATTCATGCATTTCGGCAACAACGTGATGACCGGTTGATACAAGGACCGGCAAAACCACCACTCGCAAATCAAGTGCGCCGGTAATCTGACGGTTTTCCCGCCTCAGGGCGCAAAAGAAAGGGCCGGTCCTTGAACCGGCCCTTTTCTCAAATGTTGCAGGGTTTATTCCGCTGCGATTTTGATCACCGGTTCCATACGGGCCAGAACCTCGTCGGCCAGATGGCACTTCACCTGATGCCCATCAGCCAGTGTCTTGACCGGCGGCACATCCGACTCGCAACGCCCATCCGGAACTTCGGACTTCCAGCGACAACGGGTCTGGAACGGACAACCCGGCGGCGGGTTCATGGCCGAGGGGATATCGCCCTCCAGAACGATATGCTCTTTCTCGATCGAAGTATCCGCAATCGGAACCGCGCTCAGCAAGGCCTCGGTATAGGGGTGATAGGGGGGCGAGAAGACCTGATCGGTTGTCCCCAACTCGACCACATGGCCCAGATACATCACCATCACCCGGTCGCTGAGGTATCGGACAATCGACAGATCGTGGCTGATGAACAGCAAGGTGGTCTTGTGTTCGCGCTGAATCTCCATCAGCAGATCGGTCACTGCCGCCTGCACCGAAACGTCCAGAGCCGAAACGGGTTCATCCGCAACCACGATCCGTGCATCGCCCGCAAAGGCGCGTGCGATACCGACGCGTTGCTTCTGGCCGCCAGACAATTGCCGCGGCATCCGGTCGGCGAAGGCGCGCGGCAGCTTCACCAGATCCAGCAATTCCAGCATCCGTTGCTTGCGCTCGGCCTCGGAATTGCCGACACCGAAGATTTCCAGCGCCCGGATGATCTGTCGCCCAACCGTCATCGACGGGTTCAGCGTGTCAAACGGGTTCTGGAATACCATCTGAACCTCGCCCACAGTCTTGGCATCGCGTTCTTCGATGGGCACCGCCTCGATATTGCGGTTGTCCAGAAGGATCTGACCGTCCGTTGCCGTCTCAAGCCCCATCAACACCTTGGCAAAGGTGGACTTGCCGCAACCGGATTCACCCACAATGGCGAGGGTCTCGGATTCATGGGCCTCAAAGCTCAGCGTCTCATTGGCTTTCACAACCTTGGTTTCGCCGCCCCCGAACAGGGCATTGGCCGCCACCTCATAGTATTTCTTGAGGTTGTCCATTTTCAGGACGGTGCGCCCGATCTCGGCCTTTTCTTTCTGTTCGCCGACGGTAATGGGCGCGTTCCAGTCAATTTCCTTGAACTTCAGACAGCGCGTGTGGTGGCGATCATTGCCCGGCACAGCCTCCATCAGAATGTTCTGCGCGTCACAGCGACCCTCTTCGAAATAGTCGCAGCGCGGGCCAAAGTTACAGCCCGGCGGGCGTTCATGCGGCAGGGGGAAGTTTCCCGGAATGGCCACCAGCGGGCGCGCGTTCTTGTCAGCACCGGGCAGGGGGATCGACCGGAACAAGGCCTGCGTATAGGGGTGCTGCATCTCGTCGAACACATCCTTGATCGAGCCGCGCTCGACCGCCTCGCCCGAATACATCACGCACAACCGGTCGCAGGTTTCCAGAACCAGCCCGAGGTTGTGTGAAATGAACAGCATCGAGGTGCCGTATTTCTTGCCCAGATCCTTGACCAGCTCGACCACGGCGGCCTCGACCGTCACGTCCAGCGCGGTGGTCGGCTCGTCCAGGATCAACAGCGATGGTTTCGACATCAGCGCCATCGCAATCACGATCCGCTGCTGCTGACCACCCGACAACTGATGCGGGAAGGAGTTCAGCATCCGCTCGGGGTCGGGCAGGCGCACATCCGTCACCACTTCCAAAGCGCGGGCATAAGCCTCTTCCGCGCCGACGCCTTCGTGGATCATCGGCACTTCCATCAACTGCTTGCCGATCTTCATCGCCGGGTTCAGGCTGGCCATCGGCTCCTGATAGATCATCGCGATCTCATTGCCGCGAACGTCGCGCAATTCGTCCGACGTCATTTCGGACAGATCGCGCCCCTTGAACTTGATCGTGCCGCCGACGATCCGACCGTTCTTGCCAAGATCCTGCATCACGCCAAGGGCCACGGTGGACTTACCGCAGCCGGATTCACCTACCAGCCCGACCGCCTCGCCGGGCTGTACGCTGACCGAGAAATCCATAACGGCCGGAATTTCACGCAGACGGGTAAAGAACGAAATCGACAGTTTGTCGATTTCCAGAATTGGCCCATCATAATCCGCCAGTTTGTTCATCTTGTATCTCCTCGCGAGAGTCCGGGGATCCCCTTCATCTGGCTAAAAATATCCCGGGGGTCTGGGGGCAGAGCCCCCAGAACAGATCACATCAGTCCTTCAGACTTTCTTCGCGCAGACCATCTGCCAGCAGGTTCAACCCAAGAACCAGAGACAACAGCGCCAGTGCAGGCGGCAGGGCCGGGTGCAGATAGATCGACAGAAGCTTACGCCCCTCGTTGATCGTCGACCCCCAATCCGGGCTTTCCGGCGGCAGGCCCAGTCCGAAGAAACCCAAGGTCCCCAGCAGGATGGTGGTGTAGCCAATGCGCAGACAGAAATCGACGATCAGCGGGCCGCGCGCGTTGGGCAGGATTTCCCAGAGCATGATGTACCACGGGCCTTCACCACGGGTCTGCGCCGCCGCCACATAGTCGCGTGTCTTGATGTCCAGCGCCAGCCCGCGCACGATGCGGAACACCGTGGGTGAGTTGACGAAGACCACCGAGACAAACACCACCAGAATCCCGCCCGGAATGTCGAACAGGTCCAGATAGGTCGGCAGACCCCAGATGCGATAGGCATCGGTGTCGATGATGTAGCCGCCGGATGAGATCAGCGACAGATACAGCCAGATCGTCACCCCCAGCACCCCGATCAGCAACGGTGTGCGGAAATTGGGGCGCGTGTAGTAGCGCGAGTTCAGCAATACGCCCAGGAACAGGATCGGGAACACGAACAGCACGGCAGCCATGTAGTTCGGAACCCCGGTCGCCACGATCTCGGGTGTGACCAACAGGTAGAACAGCAGGATCACGGGGAAGGCCAGGATCAAGTTGGCCAGGAATGAGATGAACGTGTCCAGACGACCGCCGTAATATCCTGCGGGCAGACCCAGCGTAATGCCGACCATAAAGGCAAACATCGTCGCCAGTGGCGCGATCTGAACCACGATCCACGCGCCTTTGACCATACGGCTAAAGACATCACGGGCCAGGTTGTCGCCGCCCAGCAGATACCAGGAATACGCGCCTTCTTCCGACCCCGGCAGGGGGGTTCCCGGCACCTTGTTCTTCATGCCCGAGACCTGCGCCAGCGGGTCATGGGTGATGATCAGATCAAGCGCTCCGAAGATCCCGGTGAACACCCAGAACATGACCAGCCCAAAGCCGATCATGCCGATGGGGCTGTCGAACAGCTTGCCGTAAAGACCCAGCTTGCGTTTGAACGCGATGGACATTGCATAAAGCAGGATCAGTGACAGCCAAACCGGCAGGAACTGTTGCGATATCGCGCCGATGATACCGGCGCCGGTGCCCATCACGATCCCGAGGACGATATAGGCTACGGCAATCCCGACACTTGCAAGAAAGCTGTAGCGCAGCGCGCCCTGGATCATGTTGCGCAGTCCCGAGCTTGAGGTCAGCGTGCCATCCGGGTTCACGGTCATCTGGTCTTCGGGCAGCACGATGCTGGCCAGCATCCAGACAATGATCGACAGGAACATCAGCCCCAGTGCAAGCGCCAGAAGCGGGTTGAGGAAGGCGATAGAGCCGGTCCAGGTAAGTGGTTCCATGATCTATCCCTCCTTATGCGATGCGGATGCGCGGGTTGAGGTAGACATAGCCGATATCCGAGATCAGCTGCGTCACCAGCACCACAAAGACCGACACGACCGAGATCGCCAGCAACAGCTGAATGTCGTTGTTGCCCGCCGCCTGTACCAGCGCCCAGCCAAACCCCTTGTAGTTGAACAGGGTCTCGACGATCACCACGCCGTTCAGCAGCCATGGGAACTGCAACATGATGACGGTAAAGGGCGCGATCAGCGCGTTGCGCAGCGCGTGTTTCATGACGATGTTCGGGAATGAGACACCTTTCAGGCGCGCGGTTCGGATGTATTGCGCCGTCATCACCTCGGTCATCGAGGCGCGGGTCATTCGGGCGATATAGCCCATCCCGTACAGAGCAATGGTCAGAACCGGCAGGAAGAAGTTCTCAAACGTCGGGTTCTCCATCGCCTGTGTTGCCGTCCCCTTGAACCATTTCAATCCAACAGCAGAGGAGGTGAAGATCGCGATGAAGATAACGCCCGAGACGTATTCCGGCGTTGCCGTCGTGGTAATGGCAAAGGTGGACAACGTGCGATCCGTGGCCGAGCCTTCTTTCATCCCAGCGAGAATGCCAAGGATCAGCGCCGAAGGGACCATCAGCAGCATGACCCAGAACATCAGCCGTCCAGTCAGCGCCAGACGGGTTCCTACAACCGCCGAGACCTCGTCTTTGAAGACCGTCGAATAACCCCAGTATCCCTGCAGGATGCCGCAGAAATTGGGCGCTTCTTCCGCAGGTTGACCGGGCAGAATGCAGCGGCCTTGAACGGTGCCGTCCTCATTGGTGTGCCGGTACGAGGGTAACACGCCCAGCCATTCGCCGTATTTTATCGGCGTCGCCTGAAGATAGCCGTTCTTTTCCAGGAAACTCTCGACCTGTTCATCCGACATGCGGAAGTTGCCTTGCGTCTTCGCAAGCTTTTCAAGGTTCGGGTAGAGGTTGGTCAGAAAGAAAACCAGGAACGTCAGGCATAATGCTGTCAATAGCATGATGCCGACGCGCCTTAGAATGAATAGTCCCATGTTAGCCCCTGTTGGTAGGCTGGCGTGAATGTCGTCTGGCTTCACGCTTAGCTGTTTTTATGGTCGCCGCATTCAGGACGAAAAGGCCGCGCCAGCGCGGCGCGGCCTTGGGTTTTTCGGCTTAGGACAGAATGCCGAATTTGTAGATCTGCGGCAGGTCCGCGATGTGCTTTTCAACACCCACCATGTTTTCACGATGGTGACGCATCGCCGTGCGCCAGTAGGGTTGGATCACAACGCCTTCTTCGATCATAATCGCCTGCAGCTTGCCCATCACTTCGCGACGGCGGTCTACATCGGCAATCGAGTTGGCCTCGGCAAGCAGCGCGTCAAACTCCTCGTTCGCGAAACCGGATTCGTTCCATGCCACGCCTGACTTATAGGCCAGCGCCAGGATTTGAGTTCCCAGCGGACGATGGTTCCAGTTGGTCGACGAATAGGCGTATTTGGTCCAGTCGTTCCAGAAGGTCGAGCCAGGCAACACGGTGTGCTTCGCCTTGATCCCGGCGTCATTCAGCTGAGCAACAACAGCTGCGGTTGTGTTCCGGCGCCAGTCATCGTCGATGGACTGAACTTCATGCTCGAAGTCGCCCATGCCGGCCTCGTCCATAAGGGCTTTGGCCTTTGCAGGATCATAGGGAATACGAGTGACCGCTGAATCATGTTCCGGGTGCATCGGACCGACATGGCAGTTGTCCGCAGCGATGCCGTAGCCGGACATACCAAGCTCCAGACACACTTCGTTGTCCACGGCCATCGCCAGCGCCTGACGCACGCGTTTGTCGCCGTAGATCTTGTTGCCATCGGCGTCTTCGGCCAGTTGGTTCGGACGAATGACGATGGTAAAGCCCGACGGGATTTCCGAGCGGGTCAGGCCGATGCCGTCAAAGATGTCGACAAATTCACCGACCGATTCCCAGTTCATGTCGATTTCTTCGGCTTCGTATGCAGCCAGGAAGGCGGCAGGGTCGGTGCCGTAGTCGATGAACTCGATCCGGTCGATATAGCCGCCTTTTCCGGCTTCATAACCCCACCAGTCGAAGCCTTCGTTGCGCACCAGAACGCCTTTGACGCCGACTTCGTGGCTTTCGGGCAGCATAAAGCCGGTTCCGATCGGGTTGCCCAACATGTTGTCGGGGTCGTGGCTGCTGTGAACAATGGCCGCCGGATAGTCAGCCATGCCCGGAATGATGGTGATGTCCGGCGCGTTGCACTTCAGCTTTACGGTGTGCGTGTCAACCACGGTGATCGCACCGTCGGCTGCTTTCTGGGTGCTTTCGTCAACCAGGGACGCCATCCGCGACGCCATCGAGTTGCCTTCGACCGCCGAGTCGCACCAGCCGGTGATATTGCGGGCAACATCTTCGGCTGTGAAATCGTCGCCGTTGTTCCATTTCACACCCTTGCGAACGTTCAGAGTGTATTCGGTGGCGTCGTCATTGGCCTCCCAGCTTTCCAGCAGCATGGGCTTGAACGAGCCGTCATTGTTATATTCGACCAGATATTCCAGCCAGCCTGCGGTGAAGGTGGCAATCTGTGTCCAGTCGAAGGTGCGCGGATCTTTCAGCGCGCGCACTTCCATCTGATAGCGGATGGTGCCGCCACGCGGCGGTTCCTGTGCGGCTGCCGGTGCTTGCAAGCCGATCAGGCCATAAGCCGTGGGCACTGCAACGCCCAGCGCCGTGGCGCGGGCAATGAACTCGCGCCGGCTGAGTTTACCGTCGCGGCATTCCTGGGCGTGCATCTCTGCTGCCCAATGAACCGATGCTCCGGTTGGTGTTCGATCTGACATTTACTCTATCTCCCTGAGTAACAGTTTTTTTGATTTGATGAACCAGCTTACCCGGCGCTTTTCGCGCCGACGGGTAAATCTACGGGATTTGTTTTTTGGATTCTCTGCATCCCCATGGGCGTATTCGGCACCAGAATTTGGAACGCGTCAATGTTCGAAATCGTCATTCGAGGCACAAAAACGACATTGGCCGGTCTTGTGTTCGGGATGTTTTCGGTAACAGGTTGCACCGGTCTGTCACGAAATTCGCAGTATTTCCGCCTGTTTTTGGAGAATTGCGCATCGATTCCTTGCGTAACATGGACAAGGATTAAGTTTTCTTCAGGGAAGGGGCCCGCGTCGTAATCTTACCATGTTGTTACTTGGAGAAATCCACATTTGCCCAGCGTTTCATGCGCGCGCGAAACCACGTGCGCTGACGTTTTGCGAATTGGCGCGTCGAAATCGTGGCTCGTTCACGAGCCTCGTCCAGTGTCATTTCACCGTCCAGATAAGACATCAGCTCGGGCACGCCGATAGCCTTGAAGGCGGGCAGCGACGGATCATATCGGTCGCGCATGGCTGCAACCTCGTCCAAGGCTCCCGTCTTCACCATTTGATCAAATCGGAGTGAGATCCGATCCAACAGCCACGCTTTGTCCACATCAAAGACGATCGGAACGCAGTTCTCCAGCTTCAATGCAGGTGGTGGCGTATCCGATTGCCAGGATTGAAGGCTGCGACCCGTCGCGGTCTGAACCTCCCACGCGCGCTGAACGCGGGCGCGATTGTTTATGTCCAATCGGCTCAGCGTTTGACTGTCCACGCCATCGATCAGATCCGGCAGGGACATCTGATCCGCGATCTGCCGAACTTCGGTGGGGGTGGCGGGGATCTCGGCCATCCCTTCGGTCAAGGCGGTGAAATACAACCCGGTGCCGCCGACGATGATCGGGCGTTCCCCAGCGGTCAGCAGGGGCACAGCCTCACGCAGCCAGTGGCCGGTTGAATAGCTCTGATCATAGGCGACATGGCCATACAGCTTGTGCGGTGCACGCGCCTCGTCCTGCGGCGATGGTCTGGCCGAGATCACCTGCCAGCAATCATAAACCTGACTGGCATCGGCGTTAACGATGACCCCACCAAAGGTTTCGGCGATCTGCAAAGCCAGGTCCGATTTGCCGGATGCGGTCGGGCCCGCGATCAGCACGGGCTTGCCATCCACGATAGGTGGCAACCGGTCCCAAATTCGTGTTGCGGGTCGGTCCGCCATCAAGGTCGCTTTCTTCCTCAGCATCCGCATTGAACCTGCGGAACTTTTGCTTCATTTTGCGCCGCAAATAAACCCGTGCCAGCCCGGAGCGCAATATGAGCCTGACCCCATCACCCGAAACAACGAAACCCAAGTATAACCGCGTCATGCTGAAAATCTCAGGCGAGGCGCTGATGGGGGATCAGGGATTCGGTCTGCACCCGCCAACCGTGCAACGCATCGCGCAAGAGGTGAAATCGGTTCATGATCTGGGGGTCGAGATTTGCATGGTGATCGGCGGGGGCAACATCTTTCGCGGCCTCAGCGGATCGGCGCAGGGGATGGAGCGGACCACTGCCGACTATATGGGAATGCTGGCCACCGTTATGAACGCGCTGGGGATGCAGTCGGCACTGGAAGAGATTGGGGTCTTCACCCGCGTAATCTCGGCCATTCGCATGGATGAAGTGTGCGAGCCGTATATCCGCCGCCGTGCCGTGCGACATCTGGAGAAAAAGCGGGTCTGCATCTTTGCCGCCGGAACCGGCAACCCGTATTTCACCACCGATACCGCCGCGACCCTGCGCGCCAACGAAATGGCCTGTCAGGCGATCTTCATGGGCAAGAACGGCGTTGACGGCGTGTACGACAAAGACCCGAAGGAACACGCCGATGCGGTGCGCTATGACACCGTCTCTTATGATGATGTGCTGGCCAAGCGGCTGCGGGTCATGGACGCCTCGGCCATTGCGCTGGCGCGGGACAACAACTTGCCGCTGATTGTGTTCGGCCTTGATGAGCCCGGTGGCTTCCGCGGCATTCTGGCGGGTGAGGGAACCTATACCAAGGTTCAGGGCTGACGCGGCGCTTTTGAAAGCAATTGGGGAAGGGGACCGGCCATGACGTCTTTGGATATCGATTTCGTTCGGGCTCAGTTCCCGGCCTTTTCCGAGCCCAGCCTGAAAGGGCAGGCTTTTTTCGAAAATGCGGGCGGGTCTTATACGTGCAAGCCGGTGATTGACCGGCTGACGCGGTTCTACACCCAGCGCAAGGTGCAGCCTTATGCGCCGTTTGAGGCCAGCCAGCTTGCAGGGGCTGAAATGGACGAAGCCCGCGCGCGGCTGGCGGCCATTTTGGGTGTCGATACCGATGAGCTGAGCTTTGGACCCTCGACCACCCAAAACACTTACGTTCTGTCGCAGGCGGTGCGGCAGTGGATGAATCCGGGTGAAGCCATCGTCGTAACCAACCAGGATCATGAGGCAAATTCCGGTCCGTGGCGACGCCTGGCAGATGCGGGGATCGAAATCCGGGAATGGCAGATCGACCCCCAGACAGGCGCACTGAACCCGCAGGACCTTGAGAATCTGCTGGACGAGAAAACCCGCCTTGTCTGCTTTCCGCATTGCTCGAACGTGGTGGGCGAGATCAATCCGGTGACGGAAATCACCGCCATTGCTCATGCCGCCGGGGCGTTTGTCTGCGTTGACGGCGTGTCTTATGCGCCGCACGGGTTGCCGAATGTTGGGGATCTGGGGCCGGATATCTACCTGTTCTCGGCCTACAAGACCTACGGCCCGCATCAGGGCTGCATGGTCATTCGGCGAACGCTTGGGGAACTGCTGCCGAACCAGGCGCATTACTTCAACGGGGACGTTCTGTATAAGCGCTTTACCCCCGCTGGTCCCGACCACGCGCAGATCGCGGCAAGTGCGGGGATGGCGGATTACATCGAACTGCTGTGCCAGCACCACGGCGGACCAGACACAGGTGCGGCCGCGCAGGGGGCTTTTGTCCATGATCTGATGCGCGCCCATGAAGAGGCGTTGCTGCAACCGGTTCTGGATGCGGTCAAATCGCGCAATGCCGTGCGCCTGATCGGACCTTCTGATGCGGCGCGTCGTGCACCGACGGTCGCTTTGGCCTTGGGAAAACCGGCCGAGCCTGTGGCAGCCGAGTTGGCCAAATATGGCATCATGGCGGGTGGCAGTGATTTCTACGCGGTGCGACCGTTACAAGCCATGGGCGTTGATCCGGCGCAGGGCGTATTGCGGGTCAGCTTCACGCACTACACCTCGCAACAGGAAATTGATCAATTGTTGGAGGCGCTTGATCGCGTTTTGTGATCCACTCAAAGCCCTGTTTCGTATCACGAAGAAAACACCAGGGCGGTCATGTCATCTACTCAGTCCCCAATCATTATTTGGTTCCGACGAGATTTGCGCCTGTCGGACCATCCGGCCTTGTCTGCCGCCGCGCAAACCGGTCGGCCTGTCATTCCGGTGTTCATTCTTGATCCACTGACCGAGGCACTTGGCGCTGCACCCAGATGGCGTCTGGGTTTGGGGCTTGAAGCCTTCGCGCAATCGCTGGGTCAGGCTGGCAGCCAATTGATCCTACGACGCGGCGATGCGTTGGACCAGTTGCTGAAACTGGTGTCCGAGACCGGCGCGACCGAGGTCTACTGGTCTCGGGCATATGATCCAGAGTCGATTGCGCGGGATACCAAAGTCAAAGCGGCCCTGATCGACGATGGCGTTCAAGCCAGGTCCTTTGCAGGCCATCTGCTGTTCGAACCCTGGACCGTTGCCACGAAAACCGGGCAGCCGTTCCGTGTGTTCACTCCGATGTGGCGCGCAGTGCAGGGGCGCGAGGTGCCCGAGCCGTTTCCCAAAGTAACCAACCTGAACGCGCCCACCCGTTGGCCTGTGTCAGAGACGCTGGGTGAGTGGGTTATGGGAAAATCGATGAACCGGGGCGCTCGGGTCGTTCGCCCGCATGTTCGACCCGGTGAAAACTCGGCCTATGACCAACTGAACGCCTTTTTGGAGCGCGTTTCGCGCTATTCCGAAGACCGGGACCGACTGGATGTCGATGGCACCTCGAACCTCTCGGAATTCCTGTCGCTGGGCGAGATCGGCCCTCGGGCGGCGTGGCACCGGGTGCAACAGGCCGCGTTGATGGGAACGACCGGGACCGACGGATTCTTACGGCAGTTGGTCTGGCGCGAGTTCGCCTATCACCTGATGTACCACACGCCGCACCTGCTGACCGGCAACTGGCGGCCCGAATGGGATGCCTTCCCATGGAATACCGACCCGGACCACCCCGAGGTGTTGGCCTGGAAACAGGCCAGAACCGGCATATCTGTAGTCGATGCGGGCCTGCGCGAGATGTATGTGACCGGCCGGATGCACAATCGTGCCCGGATGATTGTCGCAAGCTATCTGACCAAGCACGTGATGACCCATTGGAAAGTCGGGATGAATTGGTTTGAGGACTGCCTGATCGACTGGGACCCGGCCTCGAACGCGATGGGCTGGCAATGGGTGGCGGGATCAGGTCCGGATGCGGCCCCGTTTTTCCGCATCTTCAACCCGCATACGCAGCAGGAAAAGTTCGACCCCGACAACCGATACCTGCAGCGTTGGATCGCGGAAGGGCGCGCAAACCCAAGCGCTACCGCCTTGGCCTATTTCGACGCGATCCCGAGGTCCTGGGGAATGAACCCGTCCACGCCATACCCGCCACCGGCCGTGGATTTGGCTGACGGGCGCAAGCGCGCTCTGTCTGCGTATGAAAGCCGAAAAACCCAGTAAGGAACTGAAAACTTGCCAGAAACAAAAAGCCGTCCTAGCCTGAACCAAACACCGCAGAGGGGAGAGCGGATGATCCTGACGTCGACCGAGGGGCAGACAGACCTGCCCAGATATTTCGCGCAAGTCTTCAAGATGCTGGGCAAGATGGAGTCCGGGCGGCTGGATATCACTTTGCCGGATGGTCGCGTGTTTCGATCAGAAGGCCCCAAACCCGGCCCGATTGCAGCGGTCGAAATCCACGACCCGGATGTTTTTGCCCGTCTTATCCGGGAAGGAGAGCTTGGGTTCTCGGACGCCTATCTGGAAGGACATTGGAGCACGCCCGACTTGCGATCCTTTATGGATCTTGTCCATCTCGGTTCGGAAACGGTTTATGACGGGTTCACCGGCAAATTTCTAGTGCAGGCCTATGAACGGCTGCGGTTCTGGCTGCATCGCAACAACCGGAAACAGGCCAAGAAGAACATCTCGTACCACTACGATCTGGGCAATGACTTCTATGGCCTGTGGCTTGACGACACGATGACCTATTCCAGCGCACTGTTCGAGACCGGACAGGAGAGCCTGGAAAAGGCGCAGACGGCCAAATATGCCAGCCTCATTGACGAAATGGGCGTCAAACCCGGCGATCATGTGCTTGAGATCGGATGCGGCTGGGGCGGCTTTGCCGAATATGCCGCGAAAGAGCGTGGTTTGCGCGTCACCGGCTTGACAATCAGTCAGGAACAGTTGAACTTTGCGCGGCAACGTATGGAAAAAGCTGGGCTTTCCGATATGGTCGAGCTGAAGCTTCAGGATTATCGGGACGAGCGTGGATTGTATGACGGCATTGCCTCGATCGAGATGTTCGAGGCCGTTGGACAGAAATACTGGCCGGTCTATTTCGAGACGGTGCGCGAGCGGTTGAAGCCGGGTGCCCAAGCCACGTTGCAGATCATCACCGTGGGCGATCACCGCTGGGATTTTTACAAGAACGGCGTTGATTTCATTCAGAAATACATCTTTCCGGGCGGCATGTTGCCATCGCCCACGATCCTGCGCCAACAGATCGATCTGGCGGGGCTTGATCTGGTGCGCTCGAAAGAGTTTGGCAAAAGCTACGACCTGACGCTGCGCCGCTGGTATGACACGTTCAACGCCAAGTGGGATCAGATCGCTGACATGGGATTTGATGAGCGTTTCCGCCGCATGTGGAATTATTATTTGACCGCATGTGGCGCGGCCTTTGACACGGGCAATTGCGATGTGACACAGATCACCATAGCAAAGCCCAGTTAAGGAACGGAATTCGTAAATGCCCACAGCCGCGCGATTAGTTGCCGCCCTTTGTCTTGCGGTGGTGGCCTTTCTGGTCTCCAGCATGATTATCAATAACGGGGAAGAGGGTAAGGATTACGGCTATTTCACCGTGGTGAACCTTGTAATCGCTGTGGCATGTGGCTGGAAAATCATGGGCAAACGGGCAGGGCGCGGCTGGACTGCCGGGATCAACAACGGGCTGACCGGCGTGGCCTCGCTGGTGTTCTGGGCGCTGTTTGTGCAGGGCTGTTACGAGATGTTCCGCCTTGCCATGCGCAACCGCTATGACGGCCCGTTCGAGGCGCTCAAGGCGATCTTCGTGATCGGGGTCGACTATGGGCGGTTGCTGCTGGTTCCGGAAATCCTGATCACTCTGGCCGTCGGGTCGGTGCTGGCCGGACTGGCCACGGAAATCGCCAGCCGACGCTGGCGCTGATACCCTCAACCCGACAGGAAAGCTGTTCACCCGTGTCTGATTTGTTCTTTTACGGCACCCTGCGCTACGTTCCACTGCTGGCGCGTGTGCTGGGCCGGTCCGCCGGGGATGTGTCGCTGACCCCTGCCACTCTGCCGGATCATGCCGTTCATGAGGTAGTCGGAGAGGACTTTCCAATGATCCAGCCAATGCCGGGGGCTGAGGCCGGCGGCCTTTTGGCCCGCGACCTGACCGAGAAGGATCTTGCCCGACTAGCTTACTATGAGGGCGGGTTCGACTATGATTTGCAGCCCTTGGCCGTAGCCTTACCCGATGGCAGCACGACGACCGCTCAGGTGTTTTTCCCGGCCCCCGGTGCCTGGGTGCCTGCGGGTCTTTGGTCGCTGGAGCGGTGGGCCGAGAAACTGGGCGAGGTCACCGCGCTCGCCGCCGAAGAAGAGATGGCCTATTTCGGCAAGGTTGATGCCAAAAAGATGACCCGTAGCATCCCGGCAATACAGACCCGCGCCCAGGCCAAGTTGTTTGCCCGGCAGCGCCGCTCGGGTGATCCGCGCGATACGGCAACGGATGTTGTCGTCCACAGCCATACACGCGCCTATGTCGATTATTTCGGCATGGAGGAAATCCAGCTGCAGCACCGCCTGCACGACGGTTCGATGGGTCCTGTTCTGAACCGCAACAGCCTGATGCAGGGCAGCGCGGTTGTGGTTCTGCCCTATGATCCGGTGCAGGATACCGTGATGCTGGTCGAGCAGTTCCGCCCCCCGATCTTCCTGATCGAAGACCCCGAACCCTGGATGTGGGAGCCGGTGGCGGGCATGATCGACGCTGGTGAAACACCGGAACAGGCGGCCCATCGCGAGGCGTTGGAGGAGGCTCAGGTCACGCTCGATGCGCTAGAATTTGCGGGCGGGGCCTATTCCTCAAGCGGGTCTTCGACCGAGTATGTCTATCTGTATGTCGGTCTTGGAGCTTTGACCGAAACGACCGACACAGGCGGATTGGACAGCGAAGGCGAGGATATTCGCACCCGAATTCTGCCGTATTCGGAATTCATCGGGCTTGTGGACAGCCACGCCTTCAAGGATTTGCCCTTGCTGTCGCTGGCCCATTGGCTGGCCCGTCACCGGGACCGTTTGCGCCAGTGACTATCGCGCTTGTGGTTGCGGCGGCTCGGCTGTAAATCTTCCCTGATACCAAACGACAAGAGGGCGCCATGCGCATTGCACGAGACCTTGCCGACGCAGTCGGGAAAACACCGCTGATCCGGCTGAAGCGCATCAGTGAAGAGACCGGATGCGAGATCCTCGGCAAGGCCGAGTTCATGAACCCGGGTCAGTCGGTCAAAGACCGCGCGGCGCTTTACATCATCCGGGATGCAGTCGCACGTGGCGAGTTGAAGCCCGGTGGCACCATCGTCGAAGGCACGGCGGGCAATACCGGGATCGGTCTGGCGCTGGTTGGTGCCTC
This sequence comes from Ruegeria sp. AP12, assembly GCF_056540025.1. Lineage (NCBI taxonomy): Bacteria > Pseudomonadati > Pseudomonadota > Alphaproteobacteria > Rhodobacterales > Roseobacteraceae > Ruegeria > Ruegeria sp. AP12. Next base: position 1,060,291 of record NZ_JBQFVZ010000001.1, on the reverse strand, counting down.
GATGGGTTTCAAGACGGTGATCGTGATCCCGGAAACCCAGTCGGAAGAAAAGAAAGACATGCTGCGCCTTGCTGGTGCGCAACTGGTACAGGTTCCGGCCGCCCCGTATCGCAACCCGAACAACTTTGTGCATTACTCGCGCCGTCTGGCCGAGGAACTGGCGCAAACCGAACCCAATGGCGCGATCTGGGCCAACCAGTTCGACAATGTCGCCAACCGTCAGGCCCATGTGGAAACCACCGGCCCCGAGATTTGGGAACAGACCGATGGCAAGGTGGACGGTTTTGTCTGTGCCGTAGGTTCAGGCGGAACGCTGGCCGGTGTGGCCGACGCTTTGCAGCCCAAGGGCGTGAAGATCGGCCTGGTCGATCCGATGGGGGCAGGGCTTTACTCCTACTACACCACCGGTGAGATCGCGATGGAGGGCAGCTCGATCGCCGAAGGCATCGGACAGGTGCGCATCACAAAGAACCTGGAAGGCTTCACGCCCGACTTTTCGTACCAGATGACCGATAACGAGGCGCTGCCCCTGATCTTCGATCTGCTGCGCGAGGAAGGTCTGGTCATGGGCGGTTCGACCGCGATCAACATGGCGGGCGCGGTGCGTCTGGCCAAGGATCTGGGCCCCGGCCATACCATCGTGACCATCCTGTGCGACTATGGCACACGCTATCAGTCCAAGCTGTTCAACCCGGAATTCCTGCGTGAAAAAGAACTGCCGGTACCGGATTGGATGACCGAAGCGCCCCGCAGCATTCCGGGCGTGTTCGAGGACGTATGATGCTGCAACAGGTCCGCCTGTGTCTTGTTCTGGTTGCCCTATGTCTGTTCGGGTTTGTTGGCGCGGCCACCGCGCAACTGACCGACCGGCAGAGTGAATACTATCAGGGCTGGATCAAGACGGCGGACCGGGCCGAAACGGTGATCGAGGCCAACAGGGCCTCGAACGCTGCGTTAGAGAATTTACGTTCTGAAATAAACAATTACCGCGAGGACTTTAATCAGGCGCGCGGGGCAAACACTGACCGCATTCAGACATTGGAAGGCCAGATTAAGGCGTTGGGGCCCAAGCCGGAAGGTGATGCCGAAGAACCAGAACAACTGGCGATGTTGCGCGCGCATCTGGACGAACAACTCAACAGCCTGCGCGTCCCCCGGATCATCTCAGAAGAGGCCTATAGCAGGGCCAACGGGTTGATCAGCGAGATTGACCGGATCATCCGGGACCGCCAGAAAAAAGAGCTGTTGCAGCGTGGTCCGTCCCCGATCAACCCGATCTATTGGCGGCCGGCCTGGGCGGATGTGACCGAAGCCACCCGCAGCCTGTTCAACGAGACCGCCAAGAACCTGCGTACAGATTCCGTCCGCGAACAAATCCGCGAGCGCGGTCTGGGCATTTTTCTGTTGATGGTTGCCTCGGCGGTTCTGCTGATCTTTGGGCGTTATTGGTCGGAAAGAGGCGGGGACTACCTGCGTAAACTGGGCGGTGGGGGCACCGGTGTCTGGACCTTTGTCGTCTCGCTGTTCCGCATTGCTCTGCCCTGGTTGGGTGTCTGGGCCGCCGTTCAGGCGATCACGCTGACCGGGGTGCTGGGCTTGCGCGGCACGTTTCTGTTGCAAAGCGTTCCGTATTGGGCGGCGATCATTTTCTTCTACGATTGGATCGGTCGGCAGATCTATCTGATCGGAGAGGCGCAGAATTTCCGCCGCCTGTCGGCAAATAAAATCAAGGAATTGCGGGTCTATCTGGATCTGCTGGCCATCATGCTGATTTTGCACGAACTGGCCATTCTGTTCGATCAGATCGAAAATATCTCGGACGCGACGCGGGCTGTTGTCAGCTTCCCGGTTGTCGTCATGACCGCGCTGCTTCTGCTGCGGGTGCGCCATATCCGGACCAATGACGTCCAACAGGACGAAGTTGACCCAAACGCTTCAACACGGGGCGCAAGCCTGAGTCAACTGATCGAGCTGCTGCGTCGTGTGCTGTTCCTGCTTGGCATCGCGACGCCAGTTCTGGCGATGTTCGGCTATACGAACGCAGCCGAGGCCATCGTTTTTCCGGCGGTCAAAACGCTGATCCTGATTGCGGCGCTGGTGATCGCACAGCGCTTCCTGACAACGGTTTACGGTTGGATAACCGGGCAGGGCGACGCCGCGCGCGACTCGTTGTTTTCGGTGCTGCTGGGGTTTGCGCTTGCGATCCTGTCGGTGCCTGTTCTGGCCATCTACTGGGGCGCGCGCGAGACTGATCTGATCGAAGTCTGGACGCGCATTCTGCTGGGTTTCGACATCGGTGGGGTCACAATTTCACCCAGCAATTTCCTGACCTTTGTGGCTGTATTCGCCATCGGCTATACGGTGACGCGGCTGGTTCAAAGCGGGTTGCGCAACTCTTTGTTGCCCAAAACAAAAATTGATCCCGGCGGCCAGAACGCGATTGTGGCCGGGTCCGGCTATGTCGGGATCACCATCGCTGCGCTGATCGCGATCATGGTGGCCGGGTTCGATCTGTCCTCGCTTGCGATTGTGGCCGGGGCGCTGTCTGTCGGGATCGGATTTGGTCTGCAAACCATCGTGTCGAATTTCGTCTCGGGCATTATCCTGCTGGTCGAGCGTCCGATCTCGAAGGGGGATTGGATCGATGTGAACGGGATGATGGGCTATGTGCGCGACATCTCGGTCCGGTCTACGACGATTGAGACCTTCGACCGAACAGATGTGATCGTTCCGAACTCGGACCTGATCAGCGGCGTGGTTACGAACTATACGCGGGGCAATACCATCGGGCGGGTGATCGTGCCGGTAGGCGTGGCCTATGGCACAGACACGCAACAAGTCGAAACGATTCTGGGTGAGATCGCAAATGCCCATCCGATGGTTCTGGCGAACCCTGCGCCCAGCGTGGTGTTCCAGGGCTTTGGCGCGGATTCGCTGGATTTCGAAATCCGGGCCATCCTGCGCGACGTGAACTGGGTGCTGTCGGTGAAATCCGACATGAACCACGAAATCAACCGCCGCTTTGCCGAGGCCGGGATCGAGATCCCGTTTGCGCAGCGTGATCTTTGGCTGCGCAACCCCGAAGTTCTGCACCCGGCGCCTCAAGGCCCGTCCGAGCCGCCTGAGAAAGAACCCGAGGCCCCGAAAAAGGCGACGTCTGCGCCGATCCAAATGACCGAGGCGGATCTGGATCCTGACGCCGGGGATGAGCTTTGATCCGTCCATAGAAGACATCGGATTTCGACGTCACGGATTTGTTTGAAACCGTTCACTTTCCCTGAATTCGGCCCTTGCAAATCCACCGGCATTGGTCCAAATATCGCCGTCACGGAGAGGTGGCCGAGTGGTCGAAGGCGCACGCCTGGAAAGTGTGTAGGCGGGAAACCGTCTCCAGGGTTCGAATCCCTGTCTCTCCGCCACTTTCATCCGATTTGCTGTCCAATTGCCAAGCTGTGAACGCCGGTGCGCCAACTGCCTGCATTGTAACGAATTGATGACGGGATTATATTCGCCTCAAGCGGAAAACTCTGCATATCGGCAGACAGGACAAAAAACAAAATGATTGAGCTGGACGGTAATGCGCCGCTGCGCAAAAGCCAGAATTACGAGATATTCCAACATCCTGAACTGGAAAACGCCTTGCTGAAGGTTCGGGTTGATGAGCCAAAGCGCAACCATCTCATTCCGCGCTATGCCGAATGGCGGTACGGAAATCTGCGACAATGGGCGCGTGAGGCGAATGAATACCTGGCGGCCCTGAATCGTGGGTGTCCCGAGATTGAGCGTCTGGCCCGGTTCATGGGCTATGCGCCGACCTCTCGGGGACCGGCCCTTGTGGTTGAAAAAATGACCGGGCCGGACGGAGATCTCGCGCCCTCGCTGCACGCTGAAATGGTGGCGGCAAAGGATAAACCCGAGGTTCAGCAAAAGCTGAAGGCCGAACTACTGGAGCTTTTGGACGATCTGGAGCGCGGTCGTATCATCGTGGGCGACCTGTGGGCCGCAAACATCGTCCGCGCGCAGGAACGCGGCGGTCGGCTTGTTGTGATCGATGGGCTGGGTGAGCGGGTTCTTTTCCCGTTGACCGTGTTCAGCGATTGGGCCTTTCGGCAATCAATCGCCCGGCGGCGCGCGCGAATGGCGCGCTGACGCGTGTCGGAAAGGGGTGCGCATTTGTGATTCCGGGCCTTGGCGGTTCGGCCTGATTTGCTCTATCCCTTACAGAGTTCGTCAATTTGATTGTCTTTCGCCAAGAGGTGCGCCGTGAAACTTGAAATCCCGAACTCCACGCCACCTGCAGATGCGTCTCAGCGCAAGGCCATTGAACCCGTCATCTGCTATCCGCCAGACACGCTGGACCCGCCGGACCTGACCGGGCTGCGTGCCCTGCGCAACGCAGCCGTCAAATCCGCCGAGGTCACTGCGGCCCCTCGGGATGCGGCGTGTATCGACGTCCCCGCAGGCGCGTTTTTCCGCATTGTGTCGGTGCAGGGGTCTCAGGTCGGCGATCTGAACCTGTGGAACAAGCACGATCTGGCCGAGCGGTTCTATTCCGGAAAAACCCGCGCGTTGCATGGCACGCATCTGTCGACCGGAGACCGGATGTGGTCGAGTTTCCCTGCCATGCGCCCGATGGCGACCATCATTGACGACACTCTGGACTGGTATGGATTCGATGAGTTCGGCGGCTCGGTCCACGATGTTATCGGGACGCGCTGTGACCCGTATACCGGTCGTCTGTTGTCTGGTGATGACTACCACTATTGCTGCCATTCCAATCTGACACGCGCCTTGTCCCGGCATTGCAGTCTGCCGCTGCACGAGGCCGAGATGCACGTGCATGACGTGTTGAACGTTTTCATGTGCACCGGATTCACGCGGGACACCGGTCAGTATTTCATGAAGGCCAGCCCGGTGCGTCCGGGAGATTACCTTGAGTTTTACGCCGAGATTGATCTGATCGTTGGTCTGTCGGCCTGCCCGGGCGGGGATTGTTCGTCCGAGCATTCCTCGGACACCGCCGCTTGCTACCCGTTGTTGATCGAGGTCTACGAACCCAGTGAAACAGCCCGTGCTGCGCATGAACCACCGGCCGTTTCGGCCTATAGCCGCACCCATGGAACGGATTGAGGTTGGACCTTTCGCGGCGCTTTCCGGGTTCAAAAAACAGCCCCACAACAGTCGAATAGACCCTTAAGTCTGATAAACGTTAACAAAAATCGGAATTTGTTATAGTCTTGTGGCGTTATTCAATTGGTAACGCCCGGGTATTGGTGTGACACAGACGCTTTATGAGAAATACGGTGGGTTCAAAACGATCAGCCGGGTGGTGATGTCCTTCTACGAAATGGCATTGGATTCCGACGAGATCGGCGACTATTTCGAAGATATCGATATGCCGCGCCTGATCGACCATCAAACCAAATTCGTTTCCTCTCTGATCGGGGGGCCTGCTGCTTTCAGTGACGACAGGATCGAGGCGGTTCACCGCCATCTCAATATCAGCCATGAGGATTTCGACGCTATGGCCGTCTTGTTCGGCGAAGCGCTGGAAATGCACGGTATGTCAGAGCCCGACATCAAGACAGCCCTTGGCGCGATTGAAGGAAAACGGTCGATCATCGTCGCCCGGGACGCTGCATGAGTATCCATGCCATCAACGAGCAATTGTTGCGCGCTATTGGCGTCGGCGTGGCCGTGGTGCGGGCCGAGGATCTGGAGTTTGTCTTTCACAACGGCTCGTTCGCCGAATGGTTCGGCAAGCCGGAGGACGGTCAAACGCTGATGGATCTCGTGCCCGATCTTGATCTGAGAGAGTTGGATGACGTTAAACAATCTGGCCTGCGCTACTCGGTCGAGTTGCAGATCAAGCCCAGGCGCCGGACCTTGATCTTTGCGGTCACAGTGTCACTGGCCAATGGCCTTTCCGAGCAGGTTCTGATCATCGAATGCCAGAACATCACGCGCATTCGCGAACTTGAAAGCATGATCGACAGCTACTCGACTATGGTGGAACGCAACACCCGAGAGTTGGAGCGCGAAAAGGAACGGGTCGAACGTCTGCTGCTGAATGTGATGCCGCGCGCGGTGTACGAAGAGTTCAAGACCTTCGGTGTTGTGACCCCGCAATTGTACGATCAGGTCTCGGTCGTGATGTTGGATTTTGTCGGCTTCACCGACTTTGCCGCGAAAACCGATCCGACAGTGACGCTGAGCGAGTTGAACGACATCTTCACAGCCTTTGACCGGATCGTAGAACAGTTCGGATGCGAGAGGATCAAGACGATCGGTGACGCCTATCTGGCCGTTTCGGGCATGCCCGATGCGACGCCGGATCACGCAACCGCCGTGGCCCATTGTGCCGTGCGGTTTCTGCGCTATCTCGAACGCCGCAATGAAAGCCACCCCCATAAATGGCAGGCACGTGTCGGGTTGGGCATGGGGGCTGCGGTCGGGTCGGTCGTGGGTATCCAGAAATACGTCTATGACGTCTTTGGTCCAGCGGTGAACACCGCCGCGCGTCTGCAAGTCTTTGCAAACCCGATGAATATCGTCGCGCCGGAGGAAATGAAATACGCCCTGATCGACGAATTTCAGGTCTCGGATATCGGTCTTGTCGACATAAAGGGCATGGGGCAGATGAACCTGATCAATGTCACCTCTGGCCTGAGCGTACCGCAAAACAGTCAGCGGGTCTGAACCGGTTCAGTCGTCCTGCGGCACCAACCCCAATCCACGCAGATAGATACCGATACCACTTTCCAGCAGGTCCTCGGGCGGGAAGGGCGACGTTGCGCCCGTGTTGCGGGCGTAGAGTTCGACAACCCCATGGCTCATCGCCCAGATATGTGCGCTGAACATCGAGGCAGGCGGGCGCTTTTCCGGTGGAATATGTTGCGACAGATCGGCTGCGGCCTTTTCCAACACGTTCTTGGCACGATTGGCCGCCAGAGACAGCTCGGGCGTGCGGTTCAGAGACACGCCGCTTTCGAACATCGCGATATAGTGGCCGGGATGTTTGCGGGCAAAAGCCAGATAGGCGCGGCCCGTCGCCTCGAACGCGGCAAGGGCCGAGGGCTGGCCTTTGTCATAGGCGTACTGCATCAGGTCGGCAAACATCTCGAAGCCTTGCTTGGCAGCTTCTGCAATCAGATCTTCACGCCCGTGGTAGTGCCGATAAACAGCCGCTGGCGTGACCCCGGCCGTCTTCGCCGCCTCGGACAGAGTGAACCCCGTTGGGCCTTTTTCCTCGATCAGGGACAACGCAGCCTCAATCAGGGCTTGTTTCAGGTTTCCATGGTGGTAACCGCGTTTCGTCATCCTGGCCTCAGGTCAGTTTTCATTCCTTGGGAAGCAAAGACATAGTCCACCTGTGTCTGAGCGTCCATCACTTGGTGCTGTGTGCCTACGCGTCCCAAATCTCTGGCCCGCCGCAGATCTTTGGGTCGATTTTGCCCACCGCGCCCTTGTCTTTTTCATCATAGTCCAGCGCGCCAAGAACCGTCTGAATCGCTGCGATGCGGGCGCGTTTCTTGTCGTCTGATCGGACGATGGTCCAGGGGCAATGCTCGGTATGGGATCGGGTCAAAGTCTCCGAGATCGACTGAGTGTATTCGTCCCATTTGTTCAATCCCGCCACATCAATGGGGCTGAGTTTCCATTGCTTCAGCGGGTCGGTTTCTCGCGCGAGGAACCGGTTCAGCTGTTCGGCGCGCCCGACATTCAGCCAGAACTTGAACAGGTGGATACCGTCATTCACCAGCCCGGTTTCCAGCGGCAGAACCTGACGAAAGAAACGTTCGCGTTGTTCAGGCTCGCAAAAGCCAAAAACGTTTTCAACCACACCGCGATTGTACCAGCTGCGGTCGAAGAACACGATTTCCCCAGCCGTGGGCAGATGTTGGATATAACGCTGGAAATACCACTGGCTGCGTTCGGCGTCGGACGGTTTGGCCAGTGCCACATTGCGTGCGCCGCGCGGGTTCAGGTTTTCGCGAAAGCGTTTGATCGTGCCGCCTTTGCCCGCCGCGTCGCGGCCTTCGAAGATGATTGCAACCCGCTGACCGGTCTCTTTGACCCAGGATTGCATTTTGACCAGTTCGATCTGCAACGCCTCAATCTGCGCCTCATAGTCCTTGGACTTCATCTTTTCCGCATAGGGGTAGGTCGGGTTCAGGATCTCGCCCTTTTTTGCCTTTTTGATCAGGTCGCGCACATCCTTCGGCGCGCCTTTGCGGAAGTAGTTATCGATGGAGCCTTTTTCGGACCGGGCCATGCATCACCTCGCAATAAAATCCATTTCTTACTATGGATTAGGTGCCTGCCTAAAGCAAACCCGCACGCTGCGCGGCCCGATCTATTGCGGCGGCCACTTCCTCGGCAGCCACGACCTGCGGCATGTGGCCGATGCCGGGCAGTTCGATCAGCTCTGCCCCCGGTATCTGTTCGATCAGGCGGTGCGAGTGCCACTCAAGCCCCACGGTGTCGTCGGCGGTGCCGTGCAGGATTTCCGTCGGCACCGAAATCTCGGCATAGCGGGGTTGCAACGTGGCGACTTCGTCCAGCAGGTTGGCGCGTTGTTTGGCATTGGCGTGCATCGAGGCCCGGCGCATCGTCAGTTCCGGCCCGAAATGCGCGGCATATCCTTCGGGGGCCGTCTGCGGGGCGAAGACCTTGTCCATCGCCTGTTCGACATACCAACCCGGCACGTAAGAGGTGATCAGGGGCAGTGCGAGCGTGTTCCCGACCGGGGTCGAGGCGAGGCGGTTGAACCCATCAAGCGGCGTCTCCCACGGGATGGCGGCGGGGGCGATCAGAACAAGGGCCGAGATATTGTCGGGCCGCGTTACGGCCCAGGCAAGCGAGACGGATCCGCCATAGCTTTGGCCAGCGACGATGGGTTTATCAGCCCCTAGCTGAGCGGCAGCCTTCTGCAGGATGTCAGCCTGTTCGGTGATGGTTTCTCCGTCAGGATTGAAACTGGCGGAATAGCCCAGCCCCGGACGATCAAACACGATGACACGGTAGGTCTGGGCAAGGATTGGCGCCAACGCAAAGGTCATGTCGCGCGTGTTTCCGCTGGACCCGTGGATCAGTACCACATCGGGGCCTTCGCCCATCACGACAGCGTGGACTGCGATCCCATCGACATCTAAAATCTGACCTTCCGGTGGAAAGGCAGCCTCGGCCCGTGTTTCGATCTGGGCGCTGCGCCACGCGGTGAATGCGGCAAAGCCAAGAACGAGTACGGCGAATGATATCAGAAGCTTAACGGCCAATTTCGTCCATGTCGAAAGGTGTGGTCTGGTAAATCTCGTTGATCCAGTTGCCGTACAAAAGATGCGCGTGGCTGCGCCAGCGGTTTTGCGGCGTCCGGGTCGGGTCGTCATCGGGGTAGTAGTTCATCGGCACGTTTATCGGCGTGCCATTGGCCACGTCCCGATCATATTCCTGCTTCAACGTATCGCTGTCATACTCAAAATGGTTGAAGATATAGAGCGCACGATGCCCCGGATCCTCGACCAGACAGGGGCCCACATCGTCGCTGCCCAGCAGGGTGTTCAGCCCCGGTGCGCCGTCAATCTCGGCCTGTTTCATTTCGGTCCAGCGGCTGACCGGAATGACGCAATCATCCGAGAAGCCGCGCAGGAACGGAGACGCCGCGTTCAGGTTCCGGTGTCGGAAACAGCCAAACGCTTTGGCATCCAGCATGTGCTTTTTGACGCCGTGGAAATGGTTGATCATCGCCATCCCGCCCCAACAGACGCCGAAGGTGGAATGCACGTTGGTCTGGGTCCACTCGAAAACTTCGCTGATCTCGTCCCAATAGGTAACGTCCGGAAATTCCAGATGTTCAATCGGAGCGCCGGTGATGATCAGGCCATCGAACTTCTGGTCCTTGACCTCCTGAAAGGGGCGATAGAACTCGGCCATATGTTCGGCTGCGGTGTTCTTAGTCCGATGCTCGGTCATGCGGATCAGGGACAGATCGATTTGCAGCGGCGTTGCACCGATCAGACGTGCGAACTGATTTTCCGTCTGAATCTTCTTGGGCATCAGATTCAGCAACCCGATCTTCAGGGGGCGGATATCCTGACGCATTGCCTGATCCTCGGCCATGACCATGACGCCTTCCTTGGTCAGGACGTCAAAGGCGGGCAGGTCTGAGGGGATCTTGATCGGCATCGGTTCAGGCTTTTTTGGGTTTTTACAGAAGCTTGTAGTTAGGCGTTCTTGGGTTGGGTCTCAAGGGCGCGTTCGATCAACTCATCGAAATCGGCCGCGTCGCGCACCTTGCCTATCTCATCGGCGGTGATGGTGATGCCCCAGTTTTTGGCCATGGCCGCATATCTGGGCTGACGATGGGCCAGCGCCTGCGCATAGGTCCAGCGGATGAAGGCATTCGGATCGACCTCGGCCTCGGCGCAGCCGTGCTGGTCCAGATAGTCGGTCCACACGCGGGTCAGGAATTCGGCCTGATAGGACATCGGTTTCGGAGCTTTGTCGAAGCGGCGGACAAGTTCTGCCGTGTGATCCTCGTCCCCTTTCAGCCAGATCATCAGCGTGTGCTTGGACAGTTCGGTCATCACCTGATCAGACGGATCATGCGGATCGACCCATTCGCAGATCGACCCGCCGGTGTCGCAGATGAAATGCGGGTAATGATACAGACGCTGCGCCCTGTCGATGAAATACTCGGTATCCAGCAAGGCATGAATCTCGGCCAGTCGGAACTGTTCCTGACGGCGGTGGTATTCGGGCATCTCAAGCCCGCCTTTGGCTGGATCGCCGGGCTTGCCCAGATAGGCGGCGACAGGTGTCAGGTTCTCGAATGAGATGTTTGAGCCGATATAGATCGAATCCGACAAAAGCAGGTCGCGCAGAAACGGCACCTTCATCGCCTCGGCCTTGGCATTGTCGGTGATGTATTCGCCCATGTAGCGCGTGCCGATCCTGTAATCGATCGAGTAATGGAACCAATCGCCCGAATCCCGCAGGATGTTCGACACATAGGTTTTGCCCAGGCCCGACATGCCGAAAAACAGCACTTTCTTCCGCGCAGCGCTGCGCCAATCCTTTGCCGAGCCGTAGATCATGTTCCGCTGTCCCTTAGTTTTGCCTTTGCTAGAACGGGCAGGGGACCGCGTCAATCGCGCTTGCCCGAGCGGTTCAGGATTACCAGCCCAAAGGCAAGGATTGCAAAACCGACATAGGCATTGGGCGGCAGCGCTTCGTCCCTTAGCCCCGCGCCAAGGACAATGGCGACGGGCGGGATGACCAAAGTGACCAGCATCAGGTTGCCGCTGCCAGCCATTGCCAGCACCCGGTAATACAGAAGATAGGCCCCCGCCGTTGCAATGATGGCATAGTATCCAATGGCCGCCCATGTTGCCGCCGGAAGGCGCAGGGTTGGCACGCCATCAACCATCAGCGTGATCGGCAGGATCAAGAGCATCGCGCCGGTCAGCATACCCGCCGCTGCGACGACAGGGGACATGCCGGACAGGTGTTTTCGGCCCCACACGCTGGCGAAGGCATAAGACACCGTGCCCGCCAAAACGGCGAGCTGAGCCAGGCTTTGCAGGTTGAAACCTGCAAAGTTGCCAAGGCCAATGGCGACCGAGACGCCCGCAAACCCAAGAACGACTCCAGTCAGGCGCGATTTTGTCAGCCGTTCATCCACGAAGAATAAGGCCGCAACCAGCACGCCAAAGATCGCCGTTGCCGCATTCAAAATAGCCACAAGCCCGGTGTCGATGTGCAACTGTCCCCACGCCATCAGCGAGAAGGGAACGGCATTGTTCAAAAGACCCATGATCAAGAAGGCCAGCCAGGTTCGTGGGTCCGTGGGCAGCTCAAGGCGCTTGATCCAAACGACCAGCCACAGCGCGGCCATGGCCCAGAACGTGCGGTGCAGGACCGAAGTCATCACCGGGATCGTATCCAGCGCAATGCGAATCGACACAAAGGACGCGCCCCAGATCAGGCCAAGAAGCAACAGTTCGGCCCAGGCGCGGGATGAGAGATGTTTCTGAGGTTCCATAGGGCCAACCTGTCACCACGCGAACGCCGAAGCGACCCGAAACATGCGACAAAAAAGACCCCGCCGAATGGGCGGGGCCTTGTGTTTGCGTGATCGGTCAGATCAGTCCAAAGCGTAGGTGATCTGGAAACCAACACTCCAGGCGCTGTTGCCTGAGAAGTCGGCGCGCGCGTTGGGGCCTGCGCCGTCCACGGTCGCATCGCCGATGTCGGTATAGCGGATGCCTCCCGAGATTTTGGCTTTTTCCAACGAATATGTTCCACCGACACCGATGCTCCAGAAACCGTCGGTCGGACCAAGGTTCGATACTGGTTCACCCTCGTCGGTTTCATAGCCAAGTGTTACCGCACCAGAGAATTCGTCGGAAAACTGATAACCAAGACCGAGCGAATAGGTATAGGTGGCGTTGTCGTAGTCGACAAGTGGGTTAAATGGATAATTCGGCGGCGAAAAGTTGAGCTGAGGCCAGTCAACCCAACGAATAGATCCGAAAAGCAGGGTCTTCGGGGCGACGCCAGTCTGAAAATCCAGATTGACCGATTGCGGTGTTTCGATCTCGGTTCCTGAGTTGAGTGTACCGGTGGAATCAAGTGCCTCGGTTTGCGAGAGGTTATGGCTGATCTTTGAGTTATAAGTCAGTGCGACACGAGCAGCAATTTCCGGTTTTTCCCAAGCGACTCCGACAACATATCCGAACGAAATGTCCGCGTCCGTATTGACTTCATACCCGGCTACAAGTGGTACGCTAACCGATGCCTTTACGCGCTGCGCGCGTACGCCACCCAGTGCGCTGAACCCGTTGTCAAATTTGTAACGCAAAAGCGCGGTCACAGCATCTGTGTCTGCGGTTGCATTCAGAGTATCCTGGCGTCCAGCAGGGTTTGGGTTGATCGACAGCGGGTAATCATCGGCATATTCAATGTCCGCGCCGAAAGGTTGATCATACATGATCGCAAAGTCCAACTGTTCAGTCAGAGCAGTCTTGTACCCCAGGTGCGGTGTAAAAAAGTCATTTGCAACGTTGCCCGAATCGACAGGTTGACCAGCATTTGGCCCGATTAACGCAGGCATTGTTCCCGATACACTTGGGTTGGTGTACCCAAGGCGAAACTGAACTACCGATCCCTCCTCAAAGATCAGGTTGATGCCTTGCCCGCTTCGATCCAGGCCACCTGCATGACCAGCTGTCGCCCCAAAGCAAAGCGCACATGTCGTCAGTAGCGCTTTTTTCATTTTGAACCTCCCTTTACAGTCCCTCGCAGGTGCTTTCGGCTACGCGTTGAGTGTGAGTTGCGTACCAACCTGCAAAAATGTGCCCGATACTTTCTTTCCGGTTAGTTTAAGGTCAAGTCGTGACCGTGCGTTACTAGTTACGACTAGAGTCGCGGACTGTTGCCAAACTGTTACGATTCTCGGACCACACGTTCAGGAAAATCCCCGAGAAGATCACGGCGGCCCCCAGCATTGTCCATTGATCGATGGGCTCGTTGTAAAGAAGCATTCCGACCACGGCGATTGTGGGGAGACGCGCGAAGTCAAAGGGGATGACCACAGTGGCCGGAGCGATGGCTAACGCGTTGGTAATACAGAAATGTGCCAGCAATCCGGCCAGCCCGACCAACAGCAAGTAGGGCGCTGTTTGCAGGGTGGGAAGGGCGATCTGACCGTCCAGACCCGCTGCTGCGGCCCCCAAAACGGCCTGCATAACGGCCAGCCAGAACATGATGCATCCGATGCTTGCAAACCGCGTCAGCTTTTTGGTGGTTATCGTTGTAAACGCGAAGAAAATCGCCGAGGCGGCAGCCATCATCAGACCGGGGCTTAGTGGGGCGGTGCCGGGGCGCGTTACGATGAGGATCCCTGCAAAACCGATCAGGGCCGCAGTGACCTTGAGTGTTGTCAGACGCTCATTCAAAAACAACGGCGATAAAAGGATGACCCACAGCGGCTGTGTGAATTCCAGGGCGAAGACCTGTGCCAAAGGAATCACCCCGACTGCGTAGAACCACAGATTCTGTCCGGTGAAATGCAGCGCGTTTCGGATCGCATGAAGGCTCAGGCGTTCGGTGGTGACCTGATGCCACCCGCGAATTGCGCTTAGCACAGTCGCGACGACAATGATGCCCACGATGCTGCGATACATCATGATTTCGAACGTGTCGTGATGCAGGCTCAGTTCGCGCCCGGCGACAGCCATCGAGGAAAACGACAGGATCGCGCCGATCATCCAGAAACCGGCCTTGAAGACCTGGACCGATCCTTTCTCCACCCCGCACCCTCCGCGCTTTGTTCCTGTGTCTTACAGGGCTTAAACGGATTCGGGCGGATCGGGCACCCTGAATCCGGTTTTGTCGGGTCAGCGCGGCATCGCGCAATGGCTCACGCCTGAGTTCAGCAGGGTCCTCAAAACCCTAGGTCGGCGCAGAAGCCGCGCCAGTAAACAAAAAAAGCCGGGATGGTGATCACCAATCCCGGCTTTTGCGATGCTTTATCATTCCCACTCGATCGTTCCGGGGGGCTTGGATGTGATGTCATAGGTGCAGCGGTTGATGCCCTTGACCTCGTTGATGATTCGCGTGGCGGTTTCGCCCAGGAATTCGTGGCTGAACGGATAGTAATCGGCGGTCATACCATCGACCGAGGTCACAGCGCGCAAGGCACAGGCATAGTCATAGGTGCGGCCGTCACCCATAACGCCAACCGTGCGCACGGGCAGAATGGCAACGAAGGCCTGCCAGATATCGTCGTAAAGGCCGTGTTTGCGGATCTGGTCGATGTAGATGGCATCGGCCTCGCGCAGGATCTCCAGCTTTTCGAGGGTGATCTCGCCCGGGCAGCGAATGGCCAGCCCCGGTCCGGGGAAGGGGTGGCGGCCGATGAAGCTGTCTGGCAGGCCCAGTTCGCGGCCCAATGCCCGGACTTCGTCCTTGAACAATTCGCGCAGAGGTTCGACCAGTTTCAGTCCCATCTTTTCCGGCAGGCCGCCAACATTGTGGTGCGACTTGATCGTCACCGAAGGCCCGCCCGAGAACGAGACGGATTCGATCACGTCGGGATACAGCGTTCCTTGCGCCAGGAACTCGGCCCCATTGATGGTGTCGGCGTGTTTCTGGAACACGTCGATGAATAGCTTGCCGATGATCTTGCGTTTGGTTTCCGGGTCGCTCTGACCGTCCAACTCGCCAAGGAACAGCTCGCTTTCATCTGCGTGGATCAGTTGAATATTATAGTTGTCGCGGAACATGCCCACGACCTCGGCGGCTTCGTTCTTACGCAGCAGGCCGTGATCGACAAAGACGCAGGTCAGTTGGTCGCCGATGGCCTCGTGGATCAGGATCGCCGCGACCGAGCTGTCGACGCCGCCGGACAGACCGCAGATGACCTTTTTGTCGCCAACCTGTTCGCGGATCTTGCGGATCATCTCTTCGCGATAGGCACCCATGGTCCAATCGCCCTTGAACCCGGCCAGCTTGACAAAGTTCTCGTATAGCTTCGCGCCTTTGGGCGTGTGGTGCACCTCGGGGTGGAACTGGACCGCATAGAAGTGGCGCGCGGGGTCTGCCGTGATTGCGTAGGGCGCGTTGGGCGAGGTGCCGTAGACCTCAAAACCCGGGGCGATTTCGCTGACATGGTCGCCGTGGCTCATCCAGACCTGTTCGTCGCCGTCAGCGAACCAGCCGTCCAGAATGTCTAGCTTGCTTTCTGGTGTAACAAAGGCACGACCGAACTCGGCAGTGCCATGGCCGCTTTCGACCTTGCCGCCAAGCTGGTGCATCATCACCTGCTGACCGTAGCAAATGCCAAGGATCGGCACGCCGTAGTCGAAAATCTCTTGCGGGGCGCGGGGCGATCCCTCGCGCGTGACGCTGTCCGGGCCGCCTGAAAAGATCACGGCGCGCGGCGCCATCTGGCGCACCACATCCATCGTGACATTTTGGTAGGGGTGGATTTCGCAATAGACGTTCAGTTCACGCAGGCGACGGGCAATCAGCTGCGTCACCTGGCTGCCGAAGTCGATGATCAGAAGGCGGTCATGGGTGTCTTGGGTCATATCCGCGCCTTAGGCCAAGCGCACCTGTTTCGCAAGAGCAACCTCTGATTCTGAAAGGGGTTCAGCGATTCAAAAAAAGGAATTGTAAAAGTTTTGTAACGAAAATATGACAACTCGGCTGGATCGATGTATATACAAATAGAACAAGGGACCGAAATTGCCGATTTCCATCGAGATTGCCGCACTGAATCTGGCTTTGGCGCTGTTTTGCGGCGCGCTAATCGGGTCCGAGCGTCAGGTCCGCCAAAGAATGGCCGGGCTGCGGACAAATGCGCTGGTCGCGCTGAGTGCCGCTGCGTTTGTTGTATTCTCGGCGCTGTTTCCGGATGAGGTGAGCCCGACGCGCGTTGCGGCGCAGGTCGTTTCGGGAATCGGCTTTCTGGGGGCCGGTATCATTTTCCGGCACGGATTCACCATTCATGGCCTGAATACGGCTGCTACCCTGTGGTGCTCGGCTGCTGTCGGAATGATGGCGGGGGCAGGGGCCTGGGTGTTTGCCGTCATGATGACGGGTTTCGTGATTTTTGTGAATCTCGGGCTCAGGCCGTTGGTGAAATGGCTCAAGCGCACCACACGTGCCGGGGTGCCGCTGACGCAAGAGTTCAAGATCCTTCTTCAATGCTCGGAAGAAGCGCAGGCAGATGCGCGTGTCGCTGTTCTCAAGGCGTTGGCGCAAAACGATGTTCGAATCGTTGGCTTTGAAAAGGGCGATGCGGTGGAAGGCAAACGAACAATCGCTGTTCTGGTCTCGATGGAAGATCACCCCGAGGAACTGCAGCACAAGGTTGTCGCTCCTCTGATGCTTGAGCCGAGCATCGACAGCATTGAATGGGATACGGTGTCCGAAGCGTAACGCGACGGTGAAGATCTACGCCAACGTGAGGTCCAATGTCGCTTTTCCCCCCAGAGCGCCGTAAACCATATGCTCAATGACGCTCAATCCTGTAACTAAACGGTCAATCTAACCATTCAGACGGGATTTTCTCATGGCAGAGGCAAACACCCGGCGCAGGGCGAGAGGCGGCGGTGGCGCTGCCCGCCGGGCCGAGCGCACCGCGGTTCGCATCGAAACTGCAAAGTATATCGAACGCAACATTCCGAATTTCGAAGTTCTCAACGAAGAAGCGTTGGAGATCATCGAATACAACGCGGAAACCGTGCTGGAAGAGATCGGCGTCAACTTTGTCGACAACCCGGCGGCGCTGGAACGCTGGCGCGATGCGGGCGCGGATATCGATGGTGAGCGTGTGCGCATCCCGCGCGGTCTGGCGCGTGAGTTGATCAAGACCGCCCCCAGCCAATTCACGCAACACGCCCGCGACCCCGAGAAATCGGTCGAAATTGGCGGCCGCAATCTGGTGCTTGCTCCGGTCTATGGCCCGCCATTCGTGCGTGACGCGCAGGGCGGTCGCCGCTATGCGACCATGGATGACTTCAACAAATTCGTGAAACTGGCCTATATGTCCAAGTGGCTGCACCACTCGGGCGGGACAGTGTGCGAACCGACCGATATTCCGGTGAACAAGCGTCACCTGGATATGCTCTTGGCGCATATGACCCTGTCGGACAAACCCTTTATGGGATCCGTGACCGACCCCAGCCGCGCGCAGGATTCGGTTGAGATGTGCGAGATTCTGTTCGGCAAAGAGTTCGTGCAGGAAAACACGGTGATGACCTCGTTGACCAACATCAACTCGCCGATGACATTCGACGATGTGATGATGGGCTCCCTGGAGGTCTATGCACGCAACAATCAGGCTTGCATCATCTCTCCGTTCATCGTCGGTGGAGCGATGGCTCCGGTGTCGGTTGCCGGGACGCTGACGCAGGTTCTGGCCGAGGTTCTGGCCGGTGTCGCCTATAGCCAGATCATTCGCCCCGGCGCGCCTGCGATCTTTGGCGCGATGGTGACCTCGATCGACATGAACTCGGGCGCGCCGACATTCGGAACGCCCGAGGCTTCGCACATCACCTATGGCGCGGGCCAATTGGCGCGGCGTCTGAACCTGCCTTACCGTTCGGCCGGCTCGTTCTGCGGGTCGAAACTGCCGGACGCGCAGGCGGCGTATGAAACAGCCAACTCGTTGAACATGGGTCTGCTGTCGGGTGTGAACTTCATGCTGCATGCCTGCGGCTGGCTTGAAGGCGGTCTGGTCGCTGATTTCGAGAAATTCGTCATGGATGCCGATCAACTGGGCATTCTGCACGGCTTGGCCAAAGGCGTGACCTATGACGAAAACGCGCTGGCCATGGACGCGATCCGCGAAGTCGGGCCGGGCGGTCACTATCTGGGTTGCGCGCATACGCAGGCCAATTTCAAGGACGCGTTCTGGAAAACCGAAATGCTGGACTACAAGCCGTTCGAGACCTGGCAGGAAGAAGGCGCCCGCGACACACGCGCCCTGGCAACTGCGCGGGTCGAGCATCTGCTGGCAAACTATCAGCAGCCGCAGATGGACCCGGACAAAGCCGCCGCGCTTGAGGCTTATGTAGCGGAAAAGAAAGCCTCCATGCCGGACGCTTTCATCTGATCAAGTAGGGTACGAGGCGCGGCTTGCCTGATACAGCTGCGCCTCGCCCAACAGGGCAATCAGAAGATCCAGATGCCGGACAAGTGAATAGGCGGCATCTTCTTCTTTTCGTTGTTCATTTACCTCTCTCTCAAGCTCTAACAACCGCATCAGGGCCGCGCCTGTGCCGGGCAGCGAACCATATCCCAGAATGCGTTGCAGGTGCCGGTCCCGATTGTAATCCTGCGCCCCGTGTTTGGCCGCCCGTGCCAGCAGTCGGGGGCGGCGAAGCGTTGTGATCATGGTCATCAGGTCCTGCATGTTCGTGTTCCCTTGTACGAGCTTTGACGGCCTGTTTGTCACACAACCTAAGCGGGTGTTGCCTTAGTTCGGCTCCCCCCGAACGATGGTTTCACGACTGTTTATCTTTTTGAATCAAATCTGGTTCCAGGCCGTTGGGGTTAACGAACGAGTAACGAAAGCACCTCTAGTTAGATTTGGTTAACTCAAATTCCGAGGGCGAAAAGTGGCAGTCTGTTTTGTCGACGAGGGCAAATGAATATGGAAAACAACGTGGCTTTCACCATCCCGGCATGGGTGCCCGAAGGGGCGCAAAGATACCTTGCTCATACCGAGACCGGCCGATCGATACGGGATATCGCGCGATCGGCAGGGTGCCATGCGTCGACCATTCTTCGGCAGATCAGACGCATTGAAATGCGCCGTGACGATCCGCTTGTGGATGCAGCCCTGCAATCGCTGGCCGAAACCCATTTTTCGATTTCCGAAAACCACCGTGTCATGCCGGACGACGGGGAAGAGGACGTTTTCGATCAGGAAGCCATGCGCGTTCTGCGCCGTTTGTGCGAAACCGGGTCGGTGCTTGCCGTGGCCGAAGATATGGACAAGGCAGTTGTGGTTCGGGATACGGGCGAGGCCGGTGCGACCCGAACCGCCGTGGTCGAGTGCAGGATTGCACAGGCGCTGGCCTTGCAGGACTGGATCACCTGCGACAATCCCGGGCGGATTTCGCGTTACCGGATATCGGCATCAGGTCGCACCGCGCTGAGCCGTCTTGTAGCCGAGGCTGAGA
Organism: Ruegeria sp. AP12; assembly: GCF_056540025.1. Taxonomy (NCBI): domain Bacteria; kingdom Pseudomonadati; phylum Pseudomonadota; class Alphaproteobacteria; order Rhodobacterales; family Roseobacteraceae; genus Ruegeria; species Ruegeria sp. AP12. Next base: position 1,040,594 of record NZ_JBQFVZ010000001.1, on the reverse strand, counting down.
ACAAAGCCCGCGCGCGCAATGAATTTGGTATGGCCGAAGCGCAAACACCGTTTCAGGCCAAAGCCGCCTCGGACCAAGGCGACCGGGCGCGGCGCATCCGCTATAGCGCTGCAGAAAGCCCGCTGATCGCGCTGGCGCGGCGTCGGGATCGGGACGGTAAACCCTTTCTGGACGAGACCCTTGTCAGTGCAGGGGAGCGCCTGCGCGAAGATTTTGAACTGGCGCAGATCGGCCCTCAGTTGGCGCAGAATTGGGACCGGTTTCTTACAAGCGGTGGCCGGGGCAGTTTCGGCAGCGAGTCGCATGGCGGACGCGGGTCCTCTGATGCGCGCGACCGGGTGGCGCGGGCCTTGTCTGATCTGGGTCCGGGTCTCAGCGATGTTGCCTTGCGGTGTTGCTGCTATCTGGAAGGGCTGGAATTGGCGGAAAAGCGTATGGGATGGTCGGCGCGGTCCGGTAAAATCGTCCTGCGCATCGCTTTGCAGCGCCTGAAACGACACTATGAAGATCAGGCTGAACGGGATCGGATGATCGGTTAGAAGTCATACATAACCCTTGCAGATCACTTGGGTGGTGATAAGCAGGGGTTATGAATTTCACACTCAGACAGCTGCAATATTTTCAGGCCGTGGCCGAGCAGCGCAACTTTGGGCGCGCGGCGCAGGTCTGTAACGTATCGCAGCCTGCTTTGTCCGTTCAGATCAAAGCGCTTGAGGAAACCATGGGCGGTGTGCTGTTCGAACGGCAGGCGCGCGATATACTTCTGACACCGCTTGGCCGGGATGTTCTGGACCGCGCGCGGCTGATCCTTGGTGCCGCAGACCGTTTGGATCAATTTGCGCGCGATCATTCAGGCGGGCATCGGTCGCTGTCGATCGGGATCATCCCGACCATTGCGCCGTATCTGCTGCCCGGCGTTCTGGCCGGGTTAAGGGCCGGCGATGTCTCGCTGCGGGTGCAGATCCGCGAGGCCAGAACCGAACACCTGCTGACCCTGCTGCGTACCGGAGAGATTGACGCCGCTGTTCTGGCCCTGCCTGTCGCGGGGTCGGAGTTCAGGGAGACGCCCCTGTTTCAGGATCAGTTCCTGTTGGCAGGCAGCGCCGCGCGGTTGGAAAAAGTATCCGCAACCCCGGACATGCTGCGCCCGCTGGACCTGCAATCTGCGCAATTGATGCTGTTGGAAGACGGTCATTGCCTGACGGATCAGGCGCTTGAGGTATGTGGTCAGGATCGGGGCAGCGGCCAGATCAACATGGGCGCATCCTCGCTGGCGACCCTGTCGCGCTTGGTGGCCGAAGGGTTTGGCCTGACCCTGATCCCGGAACTTGCCGCACGGGCCGAGGGTGAGGCGGTTCCCGGCCTGAAACTGCTCCGCTTTGGCGCGCCACAACCGGCCCGCACTGTGGGTCTGGTCCGCCGTGCGTCCAGCGGGGATGAAGACTGGTCTGACCGGCTGGCCGAGGTTATCCGCGAGGTCGGAGAATCCATCGTGTCCGCCACCCGAAACTGAAAAGGCCCGCCGAAGGGGCGGGCCAATCCGATAAAGACGGATCGTGCCTCAGGCCAGTTCAGGCTCAGCCACCTGTTGCAGGTGCTGCATCAGGTTTTCCGGCGAGGACACGCCATAGGGATCTTCAGGGCAGTTATCCATCAGGCCGGGCTCTTCGAACCATGCCTCGACCACGCCGTCATTGATGATTGCAGCATAGCGCCACGAGCGCATTCCAAAGCCCAGATTGTCCTTGTCGACCAGCATGCCCATCTTGCGGGTGAACTCGCCGGATCCGTCCGGGATGACCTTGACGTTTTTCAGGCCCTGATCCTGCGCCCATTTGTTCATGACAAAGCTGTCATTGACCGACATGCAGTAAATCTCGTCCACGCCCTTGGCGACGAAATCTGCGTGACCTTTTTCGAAACCGGGCAGTTGATAGGTCGAGCAGGTCGGCGTGAACGCGCCAGGAAGCGAGAACAGGATGACCCGCTTGCCCGCAAAGTAATCTGCGGTTGTCATGTCCTGCCAGCGATAGGGGTTGGGGCCTTCGACAGCCTCGTCGCGGACGCGGGTGTGGAAGGTAACCTGCGGCAGTTTGGTTCCGGTTTTCACGTTCAAGCTCCTGTGATTCACATGTGATCCGGGCGTGATTTAAAACAGGTCTAAACTGCCTTCAATCCAAGAAATGCTGCGGGCGCAAAGCGTCGCGTTTGGGTTTGTCTATTGAAATGTATGGCAAAGATGTAGTTTAAGGTTAAACTAAATTGCACTATTGGGATGGCTTGCATGGCGGCTATGCGTCGCTGGCGTAACACCTATGACTGCTTTATGTTATGAGAACAGAAAGTTGACCCAAAGTCAGGAAAACAGCCCGTGCGAGATCTGAAAATCCCCGAGCAACGTCACCCCGAAAAGGCGCATCGCCCGGACAATGCACAGCCCAAGAAACCGAAATGGATCCGGGTCAAGGCCCCCGGTGGGAAAGGCTATGCCGACACCCATAAGATAATGCGTGAAAACAATCTGGTCACCGTCTGCGAAGAGGCCGGGTGCCCGAATGTAGGCGAATGCTGGAGCCAGGGCCACGCCACCATGATGATCATGGGCGAGATCTGTACGCGCGGCTGCACCTTCTGCAACATCGCCACCGGGCGCCCCGATGCGCTGGACGTGTTCGAGCCCGGCCGCGTGGCACATGCGGTTGAAAAACTGGGTCTGAACCACGTGGTGATTACCTCGGTGGATCGCGATGACCTGACCGATGGCGGGGCCGAGCATTTTGCGCAGACCATCCGCGCGGTCCGTCATCGCTCGCCCAAAACGACGATTGAGATTCTGACGCCGGATTTCCTGAAATGCGCGCCCGAAGTGCTCGAAACCGTGGTCGAAGCGAAACCGGACGTGTTCAACCACAATCTTGAGACCGTACCGGGCCTTTATCCCGCGGTCCGCCCCGGCGCACGGTATTTCCACTCGCTGCGCCTGTTGCAGCGCGTGAAAGAACTGGACCCGTCGATCTTCACCAAATCCGGCATCATGGTAGGTCTGGGTGAAGATAAACAATCGGTCGGTCAGGTGATGGACGACATGCGCGCAGCCGATATCGATTTCCTGACCATCGGGCAGTATCTGCAACCGACGCCCAAGCACCACGCGGTAGATCGGTTTGTCACGCCTGAAGAGTTCGAGTCGTACGAAAAAGCGGCCTATGGCAAAGGGTTCCTGATGGTCTCGGCCACGCCGCTGACCCGGTCGTCCTATCACGCAGGCGATGATTTCGCCCGCCTGCGCGCCGCCCGGCAAGAGAAGCTGGGGCAGGCGTGACACCTGACACGCTGGCGCGGCTGATCCGGCTGCGCCACGACTTGCACAAACAGCCCGAACTGTCCGGAGCCGAGCACGAGACCGCCGCCCGGATTGCGGATGAGTTGCGCGGCATCGGCGCGGATAGCGTATTGACCGGGCTTGGTGGGCACGGCGTCGCCGCTGTGTTCGACGGCGGTCGGGACGGGCCATGCGTTGGTATTCGGTGTGAGCTGGATGGGTTGCCGATTCAGGAACTCTCGGTTGTGCCTTACGTCTCGCAGAGACCGGGCCGGGGGCATCTGTGCGGGCATGACGGCCATATGTCGATGGTGTTGGGCGTGGCGCTGGCGTTGCAGGAACAGCGCCCCGAACGCGGTCGCGTTGTTCTGATCTTCCAGCCTGCCGAAGAAACCGGGCAGGGGGCCGAAGCCTTCCGGGTTGATCCGCAATTTGCTGAAATCGCGCCTGATTTCGTGTTTTCGCTGCATAATCTTCCGGGTTTGCAGCTTGGCGCGGTCGAGCTGTGTAAAGGCCCCGCCAATTGCGCGTCACGCGGGATGCGTATTGCGCTGACCGGCAAAACTTCGCACGCAGCGGCGCCTCAGGACGGCGTATCTCCGGCCGGCGCATTGGCGGCTTTGATCCCGGCTTTGACAGCGCTTGGTGGCGGTGGCGTGCTGAACGCGGATTACGCGCTGACCACGATCACCCATGCCAGCTTGGGAGAGCAAACATTCGGCGTCGCCCCCGGACAGGCCGAGCTTTGGGTAACGCTGCGAACGGTATCCGACGACTGGATGTCTAAACTGATTGCGGATGCCGAGACCCTGGTGCAGCAGGTCTCGCAGTCCGATGGGCTGGGTGCCACGATAACTTACGAAGACGTTTTCGACGCCTGCACCAATCATTCGGATGCGGTAGAGATTTTGGCCCAAGCCTGCGCCGCCCAAAACGTTGCGTGCAAACGGACCAACACACCGCAACGGTTTTCCGAGGATTTCGGCCAATTCAGCAAAGGCGCGAAGACCGCGATGTTCTGGCTTGGGGCCGGGCGCGATCATCCGCAGTTGCACAACCCGGATTACGATTTTCCCGATGTGTTGATCCCGATCGGAACCGGAATCTTTCTGAATGCGGTCCGTCAGGTTTTGGGTTAAGCCAGCCGCTTACGTGTCTTCGGTAAAGCGCACCTTGCCAATAAAGGGCAAATTGCGATTGCGCTGTGCGTAATCAATTCCGTAACCGACAACAAACTCATCCGGGATCTCAAACCCGATCCAGTCCGAGCGGAAATCAACCTCGCGTCGGCTGGGTTTGTCCAGCAGGGCGATGGATTTCAAACGCTTCGGATTGCGGCTGTGCAGCAGGTTGGTTACGTGGTTCAGCGTGTGACCGGTGTCGACAATATCCTCGACCACCAGCACGTCGCGCCCTTCAATTGCGCCGCGCAAGTCTTTGAGAATGCGCACTTCCCGGCTACTTTCCATCGAATCGCCGTAAGACGACGCCTCAAGAAAATCGACCTCGATGGGCAGGTCCAGCTCGCGCACCAGATCGGCGATGAAGACGAAACTGCCTCGCAACAGGCCCACCACAACCAGCTTGTCGGTATTGCCGAACTCCTCGGAAATCTTGCGGCAAAGCTCCTCAATCCGCGCCGCGATGGCCTTGGCCGAGATTATCTCATCTATCACATAAGCGCGGTCAGTCATCGCAGCCCCCTTGATCTTTGGCGCGCAACATACGACATGACGCGCCATTGTCACCTTTAAATGCCTGAATGCCATGCCCATCCACTCGGAAACCCGCCACCTGCCATACACCGCCCAGCAGATGTATGATCTGGTCGCGGATGTGGCGAAATACCCGCAGTTTCTGCCCTGGTGCGCAGCGGCCCGTATCCGCAAGACCTATGCGGCAGGCGAGGCCGAGGTGATGGAGGCCGATCTGGTCATCTCGTTCAAAGTGTTTCGCGAGCGGTTCGGCAGTCGGGTGACGCTGTTTGCGGATCAGAAGAAGATCGACACCGAATATCTGGACGGTCCGTTCAAATACATGAAATCCGACTGGCAGTTCGAAGACGCGCCGGACGGGGGCTGCAACGTGTCGTTCCATGTGGATTTCGAATTCAAGAACGCCATCCTGCAGGGCATCATTGGCGTGGTCTTCAACGAGGCCATGCAGCGCATCGTTCGCGCGTTCGAGGCTCGTGCCGCCGAGCTTTACAGCTAAGGCTTTACCAACGAACGGCGCACGTTAGACTGCGCCTCATGTCAGATTTCACATCAGCATTGGCGGCTTTTGCCGCGGGCCCGATCTCGACCACCGCGCAGGCACGGATTGTCACGTCGCTATCTGTTTTGGATTGGGTCGCCGTTGGCCGCGTCGGGGCGGATGAACCCGTGTCCAATACCGTTCGGAATATGGTGTTGGAGGAGGGCGGCGCCGATCAGGCGCATATGTTCGGTGGGGCGCGCGCGCCCCTCCGTGCGGCGGCTTTGGTCAATGGCACCGTGTCCCATGCATTGGATTATGACGACACCCATTTCGCCCATATCGGCCACCCTTCGGTCGCCGTTTTGCCCGCTGCGCTGGCGGCGTCGGAATGGGATGATCGTATTCTTGTGGACTTCCTCGAAGCGGCCCTGATCGGGATGGAGGTCTCGATCCGCATCGGCCTGTGGCTGGGGCGCGGCCACTATCAGGCCGGGTTTCACCAAACGGCAACGGCCGGGGCCTTTGGGGCGGCGGTGGCGGTGGGGCGTCTGTTGCAGTTCGACGCCGATCAGATGCGTCAGGTGCTGGGTCTAACAGCGACCCGCTCGGCGGGTCTGAAGGCGCAGTTCGGCACGATGGGCAAGCCTTACAACGCGGGTTTGGCAGCCTCGAATGGGGTTGAGGCGGCGCTGCTGGTCAAGCGTGGATTTGAACCCAATGCCGAAGCGTTGGAAGGGCCCTATGGCTTTGGCGCGACGCATCAGGGGGCTGCGGATGCTGCGGCCGCTCTGGATGGGTTGGGCGACGAATGGCTGTTCGAATCCGTCAGCCACAAGTTCCACGCCTGCTGTCATGGGCTCCACGCGGCGCTAGAGGCGGCGCTTTCTTTGGATATCGCCGAACCCGAAGTAGCCGAGATCAAGGTAATAACCCACCCGCGCTGGATGAGCGTGTGTAACCAGATGTCTCCGACCACCGGACTGGGGGCGAAATTCTCGTATCGCACGGTGATTGCGATGCAGGCGTTGGGATATGACACCGCCTTGCCGGGCAGCTACTCTGAGAAGGTCTGCGCCGACCTGCGCATCCGGTCGCTGCAAGATCGTATCACTGTCGAAGCGGATGACTCCCTTTCCGAAACTGAGGCTCGCCTGACCTTGCTGCGGCGCGACGGGGCGCGGCGCGAGGCAACCTATGACCTCATGACCCCAATGTCTCTGTCCGACCGGGAAGACCGGGTACGTGCCAAAGCCTCGAAACTGATCGGAGGGGTTGAGGCGGACGCGATCTGGTCGATGCTGCGCACCGGTGGTCGCGCCCGCGATCTGGCTGCAAAACTGGCGGGTTAGTCCACGCGCCAGTGCAGGGGAAAACCGGGGTCGAACACGGTTACCGGGCCATCTCCGGTTTCGATCTTGTCGGGGTATTCGACCGGTTCGCCTTTGGTCAGCGTGATCGAACCTTCGTTCACAGGCAGGCCATAGAAGGCAGGCCCGTTCAGGGAAACGAACCCTTCCAGCTTGTCCAACGCCCCTTCGCGGTCGAACATCTCGGCCACCAAGGATATGGTGTTGGTCGCGGTGAAACAACCTGCGCAACCACAGGCCATTTCCTTGTTGTCATCCGTGTGCGGCGCGCTGTCGGTGCCCAGGAAATAGCGCGGATCACCCGAGGTCGCGGCCTTCAGCAACTCCAACCGATGTTCTTCGCGCTTGGCGACGGGTAGGCAATAGTAATGCGGCTTGATCCCACCGACCAGAATATGGTTGCGGTTGATGATCAGGTGATGTGCCGTGATGGTCGCGCCCAGATCGGTGTCATTGGCTTTGACATACTGAACACCGTCACGGGTCGTAATGTGCTCCATCACTACCCGCAGGCCCGGCGTGGCCTTGCGGATCGGGTCCAGAACGCGGTCGATGAACACCGCCTCGCGGTCGAAAATGTCGATCTCGGCATCTGTCACTTCGCCATGAACACACAGGGGCAGGCCAATCTCGGCCATGCGTTCCAGCACAGGACGCACATTGTCGAAATTCCGCACGCCGGAATGCGAATTCGTCGTGGCACCCGCCGGATACAACTTGACCGCCTTGACCAGCCCGCTTGCATGGGCGGCGGCCAGATCGTCCGGGTCCGTATCCTCGGTCAGGTACAGGGTCATCAGTGGTTCAAAGGATATCCCCTCGGGCAGCGCGGCCATGATGCGCTCGCGATAGGCGGCGGCATGGGCACCGGTCACCACCGGGGGCACCAGATTGGGCATGATGATCGCACGGCCAAAATGGCGTGCGGTTTCGGGCAGAACGGCCTGCAGCATCGCGCCATCGCGCAGATGCAGGTGCCAGTCGTCGGGGCGGCGGATCGTGATGCTATCGGTCATGACGCACCCGCTAGCACAGACCCCGCCGCCGGAAAAGACCTTGTCAGCGCGCAGGATCGCCGTACCTCTTCCCCCACCGCAGGCTTGACGAAGACCCCGGCCCATGACCTGTTAGGCCGCAAGGAGAACATGCATGACCCAACCAAGTTCCATTGATGCCGTTCAGCAAACACTGGGCGCGCAAGGTTACGTGTGCGGCCGGGCATTGGCGACGGTGGTTTTTCTGGCGCTCAAGCTGGGCCGCCCGCTGTTTCTGGAAGGTGAGGCAGGCGTTGGAAAGACCGAAATCGCAAAGGCACTGGCCGCGGGTTTGGGGCGCCGCCTGATCCGCCTGCAGTGTTATGAAGGGCTGGATGCCTCCTCAGCCGTCTATGAATGGAACTTCCCGGCGCAAATGGTTGCCATCCGCACGGCTGAGGCCGCTGGCGGTGCGGACCGAACAGCCCTGCAAACCGAGCTGTTCTCGGACGATTACCTGATCGAACGCCCTTTGCTGCAAGCCATGCGACCTGATGAGCACGGCGCGCCGGTGCTGCTCATTGACGAACTCGACCGCACCGATGAACCTTTTGAGGCGTTCCTGCTGGAAGCGCTCAGCGATTTTCAGGTCACAATCCCGGAACTCGGCACCGTCCATGCGCCCGAGCCACCCATCGTCATCGTCACCTCGAACCGCACGCGCGAGGTGCATGACGCCCTCAAACGCCGCTGCCTCTACCACTGGGTCGACTACCCCGATTTCAACCGCGAGATCGAAATCCTGCACGCCCGCGCCCCCGAAGCCGCCGAGACACTCAGCCGCGAGGTTGTCGCCTTTGTTCAACGCCTGCGCACAGAAGACCTGTTCAAAAAGCCCGGCGTGGCCGAAACCATCGACTGGGCCAAATGCCTGCTGGCGCTGGACGTTATCAACCTCAGCCCCGAGGTCATCGGCGACACGCTCGGCGCGATCCTGAAATACCAGGACGACATCCAGAAACTGCAAGGCTCTGAAGCCAAACGCATTCTGGATGAGGCAAAAGCCGACCTCGAACCCGCCTGATGCTTCTTCTGTTCAAAAATACCTCGGGGGTATGGGGGCAGAGCCCCCATGAAAGGTAATGGCCGAACACCTTACGCTCGACACCCCCGCAGATCCGAAACTGGCGCAAAACATCACCCATTTCGCCCGCGCGCTGCGCAAGGCGGGACTGCCCATCGGGACAGGTCGGGTGGTGGATGCCATACGCGCCGTGCAGGCGGCGGGTTTCACGCAAAGGCAGGATTTCTACTGGACCCTGCACGCCTGTTTCGTGAACCGACCTGAACATCGCACCGTCTTTGCACAGGTTTTCCGCCTCTACTGGCGCGACCCGCGTTATCTGGAACACATGATGTCCATGATGCTGCCCGCCATTCGGGGCGTGCAGGAAGAACGTAAAGCAGACGCTGCCGAAAAGCGCGCAGCCGAGGCGCTGCTGGACGGGGTTGAACGTGATCTGCCCGAGCCTGCGGAAGATGAAGGCGAGACCGAGCTCGACATTGACGCCTCGCAAACCGCGTCTTCCGAAGAACGCCTGCGCAGTCTGGATTTTGAGCAGATGAGCACGGATGAAATCGCACAGGCCAAACGCCTTCTGGCGCGTCTTACCTTGCCGGTTCATTCGATTGCCAGCAGGCGGGCGCAGGCCAATCCTCTGGGCCACCGCATCGACCGCGCCAAAACCCTGCGCGCAGCCATGCGTCAGGGTGGTGAGATACGGGACATTGCGCTGCAAAAACCTAGGCCACGCTGGCCCAATCTTGTGGTTCTTTGCGACATCTCGGGTTCAATGAGCCAATACAGCCGCCTGATCCTGCATTTCCTGCACACCGTCTCGAACGCCAAGGGCGCCGGATGGGCCAAGGTCCACGCTTTCACCTTCGGCACACGACTGACCAACATTACTCGCCATCTGCATCAACGCGATGTGGATGCCGCTTTGGCCGCTGCTGGGGCCGAGGCGCAGGATTGGGAGGGCGGCACACGGATCGGGGACTGTCTGCACGCGTTCAATCGTGACTGGTCGCGGCGCGTGATGGGGCAGGGTGCCGTTGTTCTGCTGATCTCGGACGGGCTGGATCGTGGCGACCCGGACGCCTTGGCGAAGGAAACCGAACGTCTGCACCTGTCGGCGCGCCGTCTGATCTGGCTCAATCCGTTGCTGCGATGGGATGGGTTCGCGCCCAAGGCGCAGGGCGTGGCTGCCATGCTGCCGCATGTGGACAGCTTCCGCGCCGGTCACTCGATTGCATCGCTCGAAGATCTGGCGACCGTCATTTCGGAACCACAGGATGTGGGCGAGAAAGCGCGGCTGATCTCCGCGCTTTCCGGCTAAGCGTCAGCCCAGCTGTTTTTCATTGCACTCGCGCGCCATTTCGATGGCTTTGTAAGTGCCGGTCAGATCGACGGTGAATCCAAAGGATTTTTCCGGGAACACGATCATGACCTTCTGTTTGGCCAGATCTTCCGCAAATTGCGGATCGTCCGACAGCACGTAGCCGCCTGAATACCCCTTGGTGATGTTTCCCTTCATGCCCGTGGCCTCACCCAGATACAGGTTGTCGCCCAGAATGATCGCCACGGCTTCTTTCTCACCGCGCCTGATGTCCGTTTCGGCTTTGGTAAAGACGCCGACATAGCCCACGGCGCGATCCTCGGTCAGGCCCATTTGAACCACGTTTTCCGAGTCATCGATCGCTTCGATCAGGCAGGATTTCTTTTCATTGTCGATGAAGACCTTCCAGCCTTCGACCTCGCCATAGCGTTCAAATGTATCAGCCCAGGCTGCGGTTGACGCCAACAGCCCAAAGGCTGCGCCGAGTGTAAGAATGCGTTTCAACTCTCTGTCTCCGTTTTGAAAATGGGGGCACGTCCGGGATTGGCCCCGAAGGTAGCTGCAGGCTAAAAGCACGGGCGCAGACAATCAATGCTTTGCTTATGTGAATACGAAGGAACCTTTGCCCCCAAGCAAGCTCGTCCCTGAGCGGGGACCGCCCCACATGCTTTTCTTCCCGCTTTTCCTGACTATGTTGAGTCCGATGACCTCAGGAGGCTTCGATGGAGCGATTCGACAACAGCCCGGAAACCGCTTTGGACTGGCACCGCAAAGGACGCGGTGCGGCCCTGGCGACGGTGGTCGAGACCTGGGGCAGTGCACCGCGCCGGGTGGGCGCTCAGTTGGTGATTGGCGGTGAGGGGCGGATCGAAGGGTCCGTGTCCGGCGGGTGCGTCGAAGGCGCGGTGATCGTCGAGGCGCTGGAAGCCATTGATGAGGGCGAGGCGCGATTGCTGGAGTTTGGTGTCAGCGACGAAGACGCCTTTGCCGTGGGTCTGGCCTGTGGTGGAACAATTCGGGTTTTGGTTGAACCGGTTGGCCGCGTCCTGCCTGAATCGATGCTGGCCGAACTGGTCGCCGCGCGGGCGGCGCGCGAGCCGCTGGCTTATGAGGTCAATATCAACAGCGGCCACCGCGCCCTGAGGCGCAACAAATACCCCGACCGACTGCGCATGGACCGGTCAGGGTTTGAAGAGGATGGAGAGACCTTTGTCGCCGTCCATAACCCGCCCTTGCGCCTGATCGTCGTCGGTGCGGTTCACATCGCGCAGGCTTTGGTGCCTATGGCGCGGATTGCGGGATATGACCCGGCCATTGTGGACCCGCGCGATGCCTTTGCGTCAGATGCGCGTTTTCCCGGTGAAAAGATTCTCACCGATTGGCCGGACGAAGCCGTTTTGAAACTGGGACTGGACACGCGCACAGCGGTTGTTCTGCTGACCCATGACCCCAAGTTGGACGACCCTGCGCTGCAAGCTGCGTTGGAGGCGGACGTGTTCTACATCGGCGCGCTGGGGTCAAAGCGAACCCATGCCAAACGGGTCGAGCGTATGATAGCTGCCGGGTTTACCGACGCGCAGATCGGCAGAATACACGGGCCAATTGGTCTGGACATCGGGGCCACTGACCCGTCGGAAATTGCCGTTGCGATCCTGGCTCAGATGACGGCTGTTCTGCGAGGCAAGGCATGAAGTTTGGCCCGGTGCCCGTAGCTGATGCAAGCGGGGCGATTCTGGCGCATTCGGTCATGGCGGCGCGTCGCAAACTGCGCAAGGGTCTGAGACTGACCGAAGATCACATCACACAACTGACACAGGCCGGTTTGACCGAAATTGTCGTGGCCCGTCTGGAACCCGGCGACTGTCATGAGGACGAGGCGGCTACGCTGTTGGCCAAGGCTTTGGTACCTGACCCGTCGGCGGCGAACCTGCGCGTGACCGAAGCATTTACGGGGCGCGTCAACTTGCTGGCCAACGGGCCGGGCGTCGTGGCGCTGGACGTGGCCGCGCTGGAGCAGTTCAATCAGGTCAACCCAATGATCACCGTCGCCACAGTTCCGCAGCATCAGCAGATGAGTGACGGCGGAATGGTCGCGACGATCAAGGTGATTTCCTACGCCGTGCCCGAGGTGGACGTTCAGCGCGCAGCAAGCCTTGCGCAAAGCTCAGTTCAACTGATTGCGCCGGTTCACAAAACCGCTGGTCTGATCGTGACGGATATTCCCGGTGGACCACCGAACGAAAAAGGCATCGCGGCCATGCGGGGGCGGGTCGAACTGTTGGGGATGGAGTTGTGCGATGTGCAGATCGTCGCGCATGACACCGATCCCCTTGCGAAGGCCATTGCCGGAACGCAGGGCGACGTTCTGATGATTCTGACCGCTTCGGCCACCTCGGATGTGGATGATGTGGCACCTTCGGCTGTGCGCGCGGCAGGTGGGGCGGTCGATCGGTTCGGCATGCCGGTCGATCCCGGTAATCTGCTGTTTCTGGGTGCGATGGGGGATCGGCCCGTGATTGGCCTGCCGGGTTGCGCACGCTCGCCTGCTTTGAACGGCGCGGATTGGGTTCTGTCCCGCGTTGCCTGCGGTGTTGAGACCACAGGCGCGGATATTGCGGCCATGGGTGTGGGCGGATTGCTCAAGGAAATCCCGACACGACCTCAGCCGCGCGCCCAGCGCAGGCCGTGACGCTACGGCATTTTGACCTCTATCCCCGCCACTTTAGGTTATGAGTGTTAAGCGACGCTCGGGGCGTTGAACGCGACAAGATTTTTGTTCTCAAACGAAAATTCCCGTGTTTAACTCGGTCGCAAGGGAGAAAATCAAAACTGGGAGGAACTCATGACACAGGTCTCAATGACCGTGAACGGTAAATCCGTTAGCGGTGACGTCGAAGGCCGGACCCTGCTGTCCAGCTTTCTGCGCGACCACCTGTCGCTGACGGGCACACATGTAGGCTGCGACACGGCCCAATGCGGCGCCTGTGTGGTGCATGTGAATGGTGAGGCGGTCAAATCCTGCAACATGCTGGCGCTTGAGGCTGATGGGGCCGACGTGGGTACCATCGAAGGTCAGGCCAATCCGGACGGGTCGCTGAACGTCATTCAGCAGGCATTTCAGGATCACCACGGGCTGCAATGCGGGTTCTGCACGCCGGGTATGGTGATGAGTGCCGCGGCGCTGCTGAAAGACAATCCGCGCCCGACCGAGGCCGAAATACGCAAGTATCTGGAAGGCAACCTGTGCCGCTGCACCGGATACCACAACATCGTCAAGGCGATCATGGCCGCTTCGGGTCAGGACGCCAGCAGCATCGCTGCCGAATGATGCCACTGCGGGCGTAAGGGAGACGCCCGTGGGATGACAGAGGATGCATCAGCATCCGTTTATGGGAGGAGAACAAGCAATGCCCAAAGACAGTGGCATCGGAGCCAGTTCCAAGCGCCGCGAGGACGTGCGCTTTCTGACCGGAGCAGGCAATTACACCGACGACATCAACGTACATAACCAGGCCTATGTGCATTTCCTGCGGTCCGACATCGCGCATGGGCGGATCAAATCTGTCGATACTTCGGCGGCCGAGGGGATGCCGGGCGTGGTCAAGGTTTTCACCGGCAAGGATTTCGAAGGCGTGGGCGGGATGCCCTGCGGCTGGGAAGTGACCGACAAGCACGGCGTGCCCATGCAGGAACCTCCGCATCCGATTCTGGCCCAGGGCAAGGTGCGCCATGTGGGCGATCCGATTGCCGCCGTTGTGGCCGACAATCTGGAACAGGCCCGCGACGCCGCCGAGGCGATTGAGGTCGATATCGAAGAACTGCCTGCCGTGATCGACATGAAGGCCGCCGCACAGGATGGCGCGACACTGGTCCATGACGATCTGAAAAACAACATCTGCTATGACTGGCAGCTGGGCGAGGCCGACGATGCCAAGGTCAATGAGGTGTTTGCCAACGCGGCGCATGTGACCACTCTGGATCTGGTGAACAACCGTCTGGTCGCAAACCCGATGGAGCCGCGTGTGGCCGTGGCCGAGTTCGCTCGTGCGACCGAGGAATATACACTTTATACCACCTCGCAAAACCCACATGTGATCCGCCTGCTGATGTGCGCCTTTGTTCTGGGCCTGCCCGAACACAAGGTCCGTGTGGTCGCGCCGGATGTGGGCGGTGGTTTCGGCACCAAGATCTTCCACTATGCGGAAGAGGCGTTCGTGACCTTTGCCGCCAAAGCTTGCGGCCGTCCGGTCAAATGGTCGTCCAGCCGGTCCGAGGCGTTCATGTCGGATGCTCATGGTCGCGATCATGTCAGTACCATCGAACTGGCGCTGGATGCCGATAATAACTTCATCGGTCTGCGCACGAATACCTTCGCGAATCTTGGGGCGTATCTGTCGACCTTCTCGAGTTCAGTGCCTACATGGCTGCACGGCACGTTGATGGCGGGCAACTACAAGACGCCGGTCATTCAGGTGAACGTTAAGGCGATGTTTACGAACACTGTTCCGGTGGATGCTTATCGCGGTGCGGGTCGGCCCGAGGCGACGTTCCAGTTGGAACGCGTGGTGGACAAGGCCGCGCGCGAATTGGGCGTCGATCCGATTGCCCTGCGCCGTCAGAACTTCGTCACCGAGTTCCCCTATGACACGCCGGTGGCGCTGACTTATGACACCGGCAACTACAACGGGACGATGGACAAGTTGGAGGCCGCCGCCGATCTGGCAGGCTTTGCCGCCCGCCGTTCGGCCAGTGAAGCCAATGGCAAGCTTCGGGGTCTTGGCATCAACTGCTATATCGAGGCGTGCGGGATTGCTCCCTCGAACATCGTTGGCATGCTGGGGGCCCGCGCGGGTCTTTATGACGCGGCGACGGTGCGGGTGAATGCCACCGGTTCGATCAGCGTCATGGTCGGCGCACATAGCCACGGGCAGGGGCACGAAACCGCTTTCCCGCAGGTTGTGGCCGACATGATCGGCATCGACGAGTCGATGGTTGAGATTGTGCATGGTGACACCTCGAAGATCCCGTTTGGGATGGGGACCTATGGGTCTCGGTCTCTGGCGGTCTGTGGCTCGGCCATGGTCAAGGCGACAGAGAAGGTGATCGAGAAGGCCAAGAAGATCGCCGCCCATCTGCTGGAAGCGTCCGAGGCTGATATCGAGCTGAAGGATGGTCAATTCAGCGTGGTAGGCACCGACAAGTCGGTGGCCTGGGGCGATGTGACCCTGACCGCCTACGTGCCGCATAACTACCCACTGGAGGTGGAGCCCGGGCTGGAAGAGACTGCGTTCTACGATCCGGCCAACTTCACCTTCCCGGCGGGGGCCTATGCGTGTGAGGTTGAGGTCGATCCTGAAACCGGTCAGGTCAGCATCGAAAAGTTCACTGCTGCGGATGACTTCGGCAACATCATCAACCCTATGATCGTTGATGGTCAGGTTCATGGCGGGATCGGGCAGGGGATCGGTCAGGCCCTGCTAGAGAACTGCGCCTATGACGAAAACGGGCAACTGCTGAGCGCGTCTTTCATGGATTACGCCATGCCCCGCGCCGATGACGTGCCGTTCTATGGCGTGGATCATTCCAGCCAGACGCCGTGCACGCATAACCCACTGGGGGTGAAAGGCTGTGGTGAGGCCGGGGCGATTGGCTCTCCGCCTGCGGTGGTCAATGCTGTGTTGGACGCGCTGAATTCGGGCGGCAAGGCGGTCGATCACATCGACATGCCCGTGAGCCCGTCGCGCGTTTGGGCGGCGATGAACAGCTGAGAGGTTGGGGTGCGAGGGGCCAGCCCCTCGCGCTCCCCGGGATATTTATAGCCAGATGAAGGGCGGATCCGCGCCTTTCGGAAAGGAAGACGAAATGTACAATTTCGAGTTTGAGAAGCCCTCGACCATCGCTGATGCGGTGGCTGCGTTAGGGTCCGAGGATGCGCAGGCGCTGGGGGGTGGACAGACGCTGATTCCAACCCTCAAACAGCGGTTGGCTGCGCCGTCGAAACTGGTGTCGATGAGCGGGATTGCCGAGATGCAGGGGGTTTGCATCGAGGATGACGGCTCGGTCGCGATTGGCGGGGCGACGACGCATGCGATGGTAGCGCGCGAGGCTGCGGGCAACTATCCGGCGTTGGCGGCGCTGGCGGGTCAGATCGGTGATCCGGCGGTGCGCAATCGCGGCACCCTTGGCGGGTCCATCGCCAATAACGATCCGGCGGCGTGTTATCCGGCTGGTGTGTTGGGATCGGGCGCGACGGTTGTGACCAATACGCGCCAGATCGCGGCGGATGATTTCTTTGACGGCATGTTCAGCACGGCGCTGGATGTGGGCGAGATCATCACATCGGTCCGGTTCCCGGTGCCGCAGGCGGCGAGTTATCAGAAGTTCCTGCAACCTGCCTCGCGCTTTGCTCTGGTCGGTGTGTTTGTGGCGCGGTTCTCGGATGGTGCACGTGTTGCCGTGACGGGGGCCAGCGAGGATGGCGTGTTCCGGTGGTCCGAGGCCGAGGCGGCGCTGAAAACTGCGTTCCGTCCGGATGCGTTGATGGATCTGAAGGTCAACCCGATGAACATGATTGCCGATCTGCATGGCAGCAAGGAATACCGGGCGCATCTGGTTGGGGTGATGACCAAGCGGGCCGTTGAAGCCTGTGTGTGAAGCGGGCAGATTTTTCTGGAAAGCCCCGGCCTGTGCGCCGGGGCTTTTTATGTGCTGCGTATTCTGGGCAGTTTCGGGGCCTGCCAATAGGCGCCTGTATCCTCGCGAGCCTTTTCATAGGCTTCGACCCGGCGCTGGGCGTCCTCGCCACCTGCAGTGAAGAGATGGCTTAGAAGGCATTCCAGCACGGCCATGGCCCCGGAAAAGCTGGAGAAATGGTGCATGGACCGCGTGCTGATCTGTAAGCTGACATCGGGTCGCAATCCCGGCGCGATCACGTCGCTGTCCGAGATCAGGATGATCCGGACCCCTTTGTCCGCGGCAAAGCGCATGGTGCGGATGGTTTCTGCCGAATAGGGCCGCACCGTTATGGCCAGCAGGCAATCGTTGCTGTCCGCGTCCAACAGGTCGTCGGTGGCAGAGCCCATGTGCCGTGGCACCAGTTGCAGGCCGGGATACGCCATGCGGCCTGCGTAGTGGAAATAGTAAGCCAGGGCATAGCTGGCCCGCGTCGCGGTGATGAAACAGCGCTGCGCGTTCAGAATAAGGTTGGTCGCGTCCCTGACGTCGCCGGGGTCCATCAACCGCAGTGATCTTGTAACCACATTCAACTCGTTGCGGGCGAAATCGGCCTGGGCTGCGCTGAACGGCCCGTCTGTCCCTTGGCGTGACAGCCAGTCCTGATGCAGGCGATCCTCTCCGTCCGTGACCAGAGCTTGCCGGAACGGGTGGCGGAAGGCGTCGTAACCGTCAAACCCCATACGCTGGGCAAGGCGCACAAGGACGTTTGAACTGACGCCGATCTTCTCGGCTGTGATGCGGATCGGGTCGAGGCCAAAGTCGCCGGGATGGTCGATCACGTATTTGGCCGCCGCCTGCAATTGCGCCGGCATGTGGTCGATCTCGTGTCTGAGAGCGTTGGTCAACTGGTTGAGGGTGTCGGTCATGGTGTGAAAGAAAACATATGTTTTTAAATTATCCAATTGAAAACGTCCGGGGCATGGATAGATCGGCTATGTGTTTGACGGAGCAACCGATGACCGACCTGCTAAAGCAACCTTACATCCTTGTCGCACCCAATGGCGCACGGCGCGGACATGTGGATCACCCGCACTTGCCAGTTACCATGGAAGAGACGGTCCAAACCGCGCGGGCATGTCGTGAGGCTGGGGCAGATGGCTTGCATCTTCATATTCGGGATGCGCACGGGCAGCATTCGCTGGATGCAGGGCGGTATCTCGAAGCCGTCGTGGAACTGAAAAAGCAGGTGCCCGATCTGGACATTCAAATCACGACCGAGGCCGCGGGCATTTATGGCGTTGATGCCCAGTATGGGTGTTTGCGACAGGTGCGGCCCGGTTGGGCATCGGTCTCGGTGCGCGAGATCGCGCGGGCGCCAGAGATGGCGGATCGTGTCTATGGGCTGTGTCAAGATCAGGGGACGCGCGTTCAGCATATTCTGTATGATGCCGAGGATGCCGCATTGCTGACCGAATGGCAGCGCGCAGGCACTGTCCGAGAGGGGCAGGAGGATCGCCTGTTGGTTCTGGGACGCTATTCGACCGGTCAGGTTTCGTCGCCCGAGGATCTGGATCAGTTCCCGCAGGATCGCTCACCTTGGATGGTGTGCGCCTTTGGGCCGCGTGAACATGCGTGCTTGTACAAGGCCGCGCAGCGCGGCGGTGATCTGCGGGTCGGGTTCGAAAACAGTCTGACGAATTCTGACGGACAGCCATGGGCTGACAATGCGGCGTCGGTTGCGGCGCTGGTGTCTTTGATCAAGGGAGTTTCGAAATGAGCCATGTTTTTCCGCGCCACACCAAGGCTGCTTTGCCCGTCGCCGCCGGGGGCGAGGGGTGTTACCTGATCGATGCCGACGGTAAACGATATCTGGATTGTGGCGATGCGGCGGTGTCCTGTCTGGGGCATTCCAATCCTGCCGTTATCGAAGCGGTTCAAAAGCAGGTCGAACAGATCGCTTTTGCTCATAGCGGGTTCATGACCTCGGAACCTGCCGAGGCGCTGGCGGATTTGCTGATCGAGCATGCTCCGGGTGATCTGGATCGGGTGTATTTTGTCTCGGGCGGGTCCGAGGCGACCGAGGCCGCGATCAAGCTGGCGCGGCAGTATTACCTTGAGATCGGCCAGCCCGAGCGCCGCCATGTAATCGCACGGCGGCAAAGCTATCACGGCAACACGCTGGGGGCCTTGTCGGCGGGCGGCAATGCCTGGCGGCGCGCGCAATTTGCGCCGATGCTGATCGAAATGACCCATATCGCGCCCTGCTATGAATATGCCGAGAAGCCCGAGGGTGAGAGCAGTTTTGACTACGGCCAACGTGTCGCCAATGAGTTGGAGGCCGAAATTCTGCGGCTTGGTCCCGAGACGGTCATGGCGTTCATGGCCGAGCCGGTTGTCGGGGCGACGCTGGGCGCTGTTCCGGCGGTGGACGGGTATTTCAAGCGGATTCGCGAAATCTGCGATCAGTACGGCGTGCTGTTGATCCTGGATGAAGTCATGTGCGGCATGGGGCGGACCGGGCATCTGTTTGCCTGCGACCGTGACGGGATCGCTCCGGATATTCTGTGCATCGCCAAAGGGTTAGGGGCTGGCTATCAACCGATTGGCGCAATGTTGTGCACGGGCAGGATCTATGAGGCCATTCAGAACGGCTCTGGCTTCTTTCAGCACGGGCATACCTATATCGGCCATCCGGTGGCCACGGCGGCGGCTTTGGCGGTTGTTAGCGAACTGACCGGGCGAGATCTTCCCGCGCGCGCCGGTGTGATGGGTGAAAAACTGCAATCGGCGCTGGAAGCTGCCTTTGGCCAGCACCCGAATGTGGGCGATATTCGCGGGCGTGGCCTGTTCCGGGGGATCGAACTGGTTGCGGATCGGGACAGCAAGACCCCGTTCGATCCGGCGCATGGTGTGGCCGGAAAGATCAAGAAGGCGGCAATGGCCGAGGGGCTGATCTGCTACCCGATGTCGGGAACCCGCGACGGCAAGAACGGCGATCACATCCTGCTGGCACCGCCCTTCATCATCGAAGAGCCGCAGATTGACGAGTTGGTTTCAAAACTGGCGAAAGCCATCGATGCGACGCTTCCGGTCTGAAAAAGGGGTCAGAGGGCCGTGTTCTGCATGGCCTTCTGATAATGCGCGTTGAATGCCATGATCGGATGCTCTGACTGGGACGAGCAGGCATTGTCCACCACCAGCGCACCATGACCAATGGCACCGCTTTCCAATCCGCGCTGCACCGAATCCACAATCGGGCCGTCCTCGGCAAAGGTGGTGGTGCGGTGTTGCAGGATGATCTCGCGCTCGACTGTGTTGGGGGTGGCGTCGGGCAGCCACCAGTCGACCTCAATCTTGGTGGAGTTCACGCTCAGCGGTTTCCAGCGATAGGTGTTCACGATGCCACCGGGATAGACCTGCAGCGCGAACAGGGGAAAGAACCACCAGGTCAGGAATTTGTCCGTGCGCGCGGCGGGGTCTGCCACGTATTCATAGGATTTCTGGGAATCCGGCCGAGCCGGGCTTGCGTGGCGAATTCCGTAATCGTGACCGCGCGTCTGGTATTGATCCGGGTCGACAACGCCTGTGGTCAGGGTCTTGTGCACCACGGCGCAGTGGTAGCATTCGTTGAAATTCTCGGCCACGACCTTCCAGTTTGCACTGGCCAAGCGTTCCGTGCGATCGGCGCGCTGGTAGGTGGGCAGGTTGGGGGCATAGTCCGAAATCTCGCCAAGCGCTTCCTGTGCCAGTTCGGCCATCGGGCGAGCATCCGCATCCAGATTGACCAGGATCAACCCAAAAAAGACCTCAATCCGCACCGGGCGCAGTTTGTACTGGCTTTTGTCGAACCCGGGAAAGGCAGTGGCATTTGGGGCGGCGCGCAGCTGACCGGTCGTGTCATAGGTCCAGGCGTGATAGGGGCAGGTCATCTTTTTGGCGCAGCCCTTGCCATTCAGCAGCTCATGCCCGCGATGCACGCAGACATTGTAGAAAGCGCGGATTTCACCATTCTGACCCCGGATCACAATCACCGAGATGCCGCTGATATCCTCGACAACATAGTCTCCGAGGTTGGGCAGGTCGGTTACATGGCCAACCAGTTGCCACGCGCGTCTGAATATGCGGCTGCGTTCGGTGGCAAACACGGCCTCGTCGCAATAGGCCTGCGACGGAAGCGACTGATAAACGCCGCCGGCAAAAGACATTTCACCCATCGTAGCCTCCCAAGGATCCGTGGCATTCGGATTGATCCAAACCCCGATCCACATCTTTCCGGATTGCGCCAAGGCGGCGTCGAAATCAGAGCGTCTGAAATCGACCTGTTGTCGCTTTCCGGCTTTCAGGATGTGCGGATTATCTCGATGGGATGCAAATCGCGTTCAATGACGTTCAGGTGAACAAAAAAACCCTGCCAGATCGTCTCTGACAGGGTTCGAATTGGGATTGCTTGCAGGGACTATTTCTGCGGCAGCGGGCCGATCATCATGATCATCTGACGGCCTTCCATCTTCGGCATGTTCTCGACCTTGCCGATATCCTTGATGTCTTCGGCTACGCGTTCCAGCAGTTCGCGCCCCAGGTTCTGGTGCGCCATCTCACGACCGCGGAAACGCAGGGTGACTTTGACCTTGTCGCCCTTTTCCAGAAATTTGAAGACGTTCTTCATCTTGACGTCATAATCATGCGTGTCGGTGTTGGGCCGGAACTTGACCTCTTTCACCTCGATGATCTTTTGTTTCTTGCGGGCCTCGGCTTCGCGCTTCTGCGTTTCGTACTTGTACTTGCCAAAGTCCATGATCTTGCAGACCGGCGGATTCGCGTTGGGCGAGATCTCGACCAGATCGAGGCCGGCATCGGCGGCAAGTTGCATGGCTTTGGCGGGATGAACCACCCCGACATTTTCACCTTCAGCACCAATCAGGCGGATTTCGGGGGCACGGATTTTGTCGTTGACGCGCGGTCCGGTATCTCTCTGCGGCGGCGCGTTGTGGGGTCTGCGAGCTATGGGTTCATTCCTTTGATGATTGCAGAATTTCGAGCCCGGAATTTAGACCGGGCCGGGCAGCGTTTCAAGCAGCATAAACGCCTGTAAGTCGGAAATTCCCGTGAATTGTCGCGGGAATCGGCTGGCCGGGTCAAGAAAGGCCCGGCCAGCCGTGTCGATCAGCCGACAAATGCCTTTTCGATCACGAATTCCTTGGGTTCCGAGTTTGCGCCCTCGCGCAGGCCGAACTCTTCCAGGATTTCCTTGATGTCCAGGTTGAAGGCCAGCGAGCCGCAGACCATCGCGCGGTCGGTTTCGGGCTTGATGCCACCTTCGATGCCCAGATCGGCAAATACTGTGCCGTCTTTCAGCAGTTCCGTAATGCGGCCCATCTTGGGGCTCTCTTCCCGCGTTGTCGTCGGGTAGTAGCGGATCTTGTCGGCAAAGCCTTCGCCCATCAGTTCGGCCAGCAATTCATCCTGACGGATGCTTTCAATCAGCTGGCGGCCATATTCCAACTCGGCCACTTCGCGGCAGGTGTGGGTGATGATGACCTCATCATAGTCTTCATAGGTCTGCGGCTCACGCAGCAGCGAGGCAAATGGCGCAAAGCCGGTGCCGGTGGCAAAGAACCACAGACGTTTGCCGGGCAGCAGGGCATCATGGACCAGAGTGCCGACGGGCTTGGGCCGCAGGATGATCTGATCGCCGGGTTTGATATGCTGCAGCTTCGAGGTCAGCGGGCCGTCCTGCACCTTGATCGAGTAGAATTCCAACTCTTCATCCCACGAGGGCGAAGCAATCGAATAGGCCCGCAGCAGAGGTTTCTGACGCCCGGTTTTGGGGTCGGGGTCGCCCATCAGGCCGATCATCACAAACTCGCCCGAGCGGAACCGCAGCGTCGCAGGGCGCGACACTTTGAACGAGAACAGGCTGTCGGTCCAATGCTTCACATCGGTCACAGTCTGCGCGTCGGGCAGTACGGGGGCCTTTACGGCGGTTGCTTCACTCACGGGTTTCATCTCTGTCATCGTTTCACTGCCGGTGAGGTAAACCGACATCTCCGTTTAATCTTTGATCCAAGTCAGGAAAAGGGGACAGTTTGCCCCCTTCCTTCACAAGCTGGCGATGGCGGCCTTAGCCGCGCAGGCGGGCCTGGTAGTTGTTCTCTTTCCAGTCGGCGCGGGCCAGCCACTGATCTTCGGGTTGACGGGTCGCCAGGGTGTTGTCGATTTCAACCTCGTCAAACCCGCTGCGGCGGGCCATGGCGTATTGGTCGGCCAGAACGTGCCCCTTGGCGCGCAGACGGCCGGTAAAGCCTTTCAGGCGCAGCACGCGCGCGATGGTGAACCCGCGCCCATCCGCCGAGGACGGAAAGTCCACGCGTACCATTTTTGCGCTGCCCAGACGGTCAATCAGCTCATCCGGGTCGGTGTCCGAGGCCACATCCAGCGCCACAACATCATTCGCGGCGTCTTCCAGGGTCACAAAGCCGTCGGTCCAGTCATCGGGGGCGAACCCCTCATCCGTTACGATTACGTTCATGTTTTCTCTCCGGCGCGCACCATCTTGCCATCGACAAAATGGATGCCGCATTCTTCCTTGTTCTGGTCGCGCCAGCGCCCGGCGCGGGGGTCTTCGCCCTCTTTGACCGGCGAGGTGCAGGGCGCACAGCCGATCGATGGGTATCCTTTGGCCACCAGCGGATGCCGGGGCAGATTGTTTTCTTCCATATAGGCGCGCACATCTTCGGGCGCCCAATGGGCCAGCGGGTTCACCTTGATCCGGCCCGTTCCGTCCTCGACCTCGAAGAAGTCAAGCGCGGCGCGGGTGCCGGACTGGAATCTCTTGCGCCCGGTAATCCAGCCGCAATACCCGGTCAATGCCTGTTGCAGCGGGAAGGTCTTGCGCAGGTTGCAGCACGCATCCGTATCCCGCAGGCGCAGCGCGACATAGGGGTCTTCCCGCTGAATGTCCTGATCATCCGCGCGGATGATATGAACGTTTTTCAGGCCCAGACGCTCGCTGACCTCCTGCTGGTATTCCAGCGTTTCGGTGAACAGCATCTGCGTGTCCACAAACAGCACCGGGGTCATCTTGTCGACCACCGCCGCCATATGCAGCAACACCACCGATTCCGCCCCAAAGCTTGAGACCAGAGCAAGCTCGTCGATCTCTTCGATTGCGCCATGCATGACGTCATGGGCGCTGTGGTGGCGGAACCGGTTGTTCAGCGCGTCAACCTTGTCGGTCAGTTCGCGCCTGTCTGCACCCAGTTCCGTCTGGATAAGGTCAAGCGGCATTCGCCTGAGCCTCGGGGTAGAGGGCCGCCTTGAACGGAGCCATACCGACGCGGCGATATGTTTCCAGGAAGGTTTCTTCGGCGCTCTCACGCTGGTTCAGGTAGGTGTCCACGATGCGTTCGACGGCTGGCACGATCTCGTCATAGGCAAAGCCCGGACCGGTGCGGTCGCCAACGGCGGCTGTTTCGGTCGCGTCGCCGCCCAGCGTGATCTGGTAGTTTTCGACGCCTGCGCGATCCAGACCCAGGATGCCGATATGGCCCACATGGTGGTGGCCACATGCGTTGATGCAGCCCGAGATCTTGATCTTCAGGTGACCGATATCATGCTCCAGCTTCAGCTCGTCAAACCGGGTCGCGATTTCCTGCGCAACCGGGATCGAGCGGGCCGTCGCCAGCGCGCAGTAATCCATGCCGGGGCAGGCGATGATGTCGCTGATCAGGCCGATATTGGCTGTGGCCAGTTCGTATTCTTTAAGCTTGGCATGGATCGCGGGCAGGTCCGATTTGTGGACATGCGGCAGGATCACGTTCTGCTCATGGCTGATACGCAGCTCGTCATAGGCGAACTCTTCGGCCAGATCGGCCATCACACGCATCTGCTCAGCCGTCGCATCACCCGGCGTCTGGCCGTGTTTTTTGATCGAGATCGTGACAATCGCGTGGTCGGCATTCTTGTGCGGTGCGATGTTGGTATCGACCCACGAGCGGAAAACCGGATCGTTGGTATAGGCGCTTTCAAACGACGCAACCGAACCTTCGCGGAAGGCAGGTGCCGCAAAGTGGCCCTTGATCTCGTCCAGCAGGTTCATGTCGGCGCCTTTGAACTGCGGGCGGACTTGCAGGAAGCGTTCATTGACCTTGGCGCGGATGGCGTCGATGCCGTGTTCATGCACGGTGATCTTGATACGCGCCTTGTACTTGTTGTCGCGGCGGCCGATCTGGTTCCAGACGGATACGGTGGCCTCAAGGTAAGCCAGCAGGTCGTCAAAGGCGACAAATTCGGACAGTTCCTTGCCGATCATCGGGGTCCGGCCCAAGCCGCCGCCCACGATAACGCGGGCACCCAGAATGCCGTCACGCTCGACCAGTTGCAGGCCGATGTCATGCGCCTTGATCACGGCGCGGTCATTTTCGCTGCCGGTGATGGCGATCTTGAACTTGCGCGGCATGAACTGGAACTCGGGGTGGTCGGTGGACCACTGGCGCAGCAGTTCGGCATAGGGGCGCGGGTCGGCGATCTCGTCCGCGGCAGCACCGGCGAAATGGTCGGCGGTCACGTTTCGGATGGTGTTGCCCGAGGTCTGGATGGCGTGCATCCCAACCTCGGCCAGCGCGTCCAGCATATCCGGCACGTCGTTCAGTTTCGGCCAGTTATACTGGATGTTCTGACGGGTGGTGAAATGGCCATAGCCCTTGTCCCACTTCTCGGCCAGCAGGGCCAGTTGGCGCATCTGCGCGCTGTTCAGCGTTCCATAGGGAATGGCGACCCGCAGCATATAGGCGTGCAGTTGCAGATACAGGCCGTTCATCAGGCGCAGGGGTTTGAATTCATCTTCGGTCAGCGAGCCGTCAATACGACGCTCGACCTGCGCGCGGAACTGTTTGTTGCGCTCTGCCAGGAATGCTGTGTCGAACTCGGAGTAGCGATACATATCTAGCTGTCCTTAGTTGCAGCCCCGAACTTTGGGGCCTTTGGGGAGAGGAAGAGGGGCCGGAAGTCAGGCCCGGGGCTGCGTTTCAGTTTCCTGCTTGCCATGGGCATAGTTCGAGGGCCCGGTGCGGCGGAACTCCTCGCGGAAATGGGTGGGTTCGGGGCCGTTTGCGCCAGCGGCTGCATCGGCAAGATAGGCACCAACGATCTTGTTGGCTTGGCGGGCGGCGTCCAGCAGACGGACCTGCGCGTGGGCTTCATCAGTGATCAGCTCGGCCTCGGACAGATCGCGCGACCAGCGGTCATCCTCGGTCTGGTAGATCACGTCGCCTTCCAGCAGGTCATTTGCAGTGACAACTTTAGGGGTAAAAGCGCGGGCCATCAGGCAAGCTCCTTATTGAATTCGGTCAGGGCCTCGGCCGCTTGGCGCGGGGCAAGGCCATAGAATGTCAGAACCGGGCCGTCCATTTCGGCGGCACTCAGGTCGGTGGGCAGTTGATCGAGCGTGCTTGCCACAACGCGCTGATCCGGGCGCGAGGCATTTTCGATCAGTGTTACAGGTGTGGCGCGGTCCGCGCCGTGCATGATCAGGCGACCCTGGATGAAACGGGCGGATTTTTTGCCCATGTAAATCGCGGCAACCGATCCCTCGCGCGCCAGAGCGGTCCAGTCGTGATCGGCAAAACCCTTCATGTCGTGTCCGGTCAGGAACCGAACCGATGAATTGCGCCCGCGCCGGGTCAGGCTTTGACCGATGCCCGCAACGGCTGCAGACGCCGCCGTGATGCCGGGAACGATGCGCCACGAGATACCTGCGGTTTCAACAGCTTCGATTTCCTCGTCCAGCCGCCCAAAGACAGTCGGGTCGCCGGATTTCAGACGCACGACGCGGTTGCCTTTCAGAGCATAGTCGACCAGCAGCGCATCAATATCGGCCTGTTTCCACGACGGGCCGAACCCGGCCTTACCAACGTCGACCAAATGCGCGCTTTGCCCGGCAAGGGTCAGGACGTCTTCGCCGATGAGACGGTCATGCAGAACGACATCCGCGCGCTTAAAGGCTTTCAGGGCCTTGAGCGTCAGCAATTCCGGATCACCAGGACCAGCGCCGACAAAGTCGACATGTCCTGTGCGTCCTGTTTCGTTCGTAAGCTGCATCAGATCGTCCAGAGCTTGGTTTGACTTGCCCTGCAATATAGGAAATATTCCCACCAAACCGCCATATCGCGGAATAAATAAGAACGTGCGTCTTTTCTAATGACCTGTTTGGGACGAGCGTTTCGAAACTGAAGGAAAAATGGAATGTCGGTGCGGATAGACGATACGGATCGGAAAATTCTGGCTGAGCTGCAGCGCGATGCCAGCCAGTCGCTGGACGAAATAGCAGCCCGGGTCGGCAGTTCCAAGACCCCGGTTTGGAATCGAATCCGCAAGCTCAAAAGCGCCGGAATCATTGGTCAGCAAACGGTATTGCTGGACGCCGAAGCGCTGGGGTTCGAGGCCACTTTTTTTGTTCTGATCCGCACATCCGAGCACGAAGCCGACTGGCAGCGTAAGTTCCTGAAAGCCCTTCGGGATCAACCCGAAGTGCAAGAGGCACACCGGCTGGCAGGGGACATCGACTATATTCTGAAAGTACGGGTTAAAAATGCCCGCGCCTATGATCAGTTTTACCAGTCTCTGATATCAGAGGTTCGTGTCCACAACGTCACCGCATTGCTGTCAATGGAAGAGATCAAGTCCACGACCATGCTTCCCTTGAACGCCTTGGCCAGCACCTAAGGGGGTTGGGGGCGCTGCCCCCGCCGCCCCTGTCGGGGCGACTCCCCCGGGATATTTCCAGCCAGATGAACAGGGGATCCAGACTTCATCTGGCTAAAAATATCCCCGCCGGAGGCATCGCACGGAACGCGCGATTTGATTTTAGGCTTCAGGCCAGAACCATTAGGTGTTCAAGGCCGTGAAAATGGTAGCTGTCCGAGTATGTTGGCGGCTCGGTCAGGTGCAGATTGGGGCATCTGTCGAACAGGATGGGCAGAGCGATGCGCATCTCGAGCCGGGCCAGGGGCGCGCCAACGCAAAAGTGCAGGCCGCCGCCAAAGCTTGAGTTTGTTTTGACCGGACGCTTTGGATTGAAGATATGCGGGTCCGGCCATGCCTCGGGGTCCCGGTTGGCGGCACCCAGCAACAGCGCAACCTGATCGCCGCGTTTGAAGGAATGGCCAAAAACCTCAACCTCTTCATAGGCATAGCGGGTGAACATATGCAGGGGAGGATCGAAGCGCAGGATCTCCTCCACAGTGCCATCGATTGCATCCGGCCCAAGGACACTGCTACCCAGACCGCATTGAAGAAGGGTTTTTACACCATTCCCAAGTGAGTGGACCGTCGCCTCATGCCCTGCATTGAGCAGCAGGATGCAGGTGGCGATCAGTTCATCGGTTGACAGCCTGTCGCCTTCTTCTTCTGCCGCAATCAGACGCGTGATCAGATCGTCACGCGGGTTGGATCGTCGTTGTTGGATGTAACCGTTCAGAAAGGCGGTGAAATCCTGTGCGGATTGCGCTGCGTTCTGTTCAGTCTCTGACGTGCGGCTTGCCTGATACATCGCGACCATGTCGTGGGACCATCTGAGCAGGTCGGGGGACATGCTTTCGGGCACCCCCAGCAGGCGGCAGATCGTTATGACAGGGACTTGCGTGCAATAGGCATCCAGCAAGTCGAATGGCCGGTCCGGAAACTGATCAACAAGGTCATGGCACAGGGTTTCGATCGACGGGGCCAAGGCGGCAATGGCGCGCGAGGTGAAGGCCCGTGTGACCAAAGCCCTCAGCCGCGTGTGGCGGGGTGGTTCAGCCTCAAGCAGCGAATGAGCCTCGACCGCAAGCCACGGGGCCAGGTGATCCGGGCCGGGTTTTGCAAGCTCAGCCGGGATTTCGCGACCAAACCGGCGGTCGCGCAACAGCGCGTGGACCGCCTTGTGCGAAACGGCGGCGACCATGTTGTAGTCGCTCCAATAAACCAAATCTCCATGCGCGCGGGCTGTATCATAGAACGGATAGGGGTTCTGAACGAAACCCGGATCGGTCGGAGATTGAGAGACGGTCTTCATGCGGCGCAGACTTGCCATCGGGCGGCGTGAATGCAAGACCCTATGTCATGCAAAGGTTTTGGGTCATTTGCGGTTTCCTGATCGCGGTCGGTTTATTGTCGGCGAGCGTCTGGTCCTACGGGTATCGGCAGGCGCTGTCGCAGCTGAGCGAAAAGGCCGAAGCCGATTTGGAGCTGGCCGCCGACAGGTTGAGCACTCAGATGCAGGTCTATCAGGAGCTTGCGGTTCTGATGGCGGGGCATCCAACGCTGGCCGCGCTGGAAACGTCCCAGCAGCAGCAGGAGGCGCGCAAAGTGCTTTTGGATGTGGCCGACAAGACGGCTGCGGTCAACATGATGTATCTGGATCGAGATGGCCGCGTTCTGGCTTCGGCCCAGCCGGTTGCGCAGCGCAGCATGGCGGGGCATCCGGCGTTTGAGCGTGCATTGCAAGGCGCGATGGGCAGTGCGCATGGTGTCGAAACCGAAAGCGGAAACAGGATCTATTCCTACGCGGCCCCGGCTTTTGGCCCGGCCGGGCAAGTCGTAGGGGCCTTGATGGTGTTCGCCGATGTTCAGGATGTCGAACAGACCTGGCGTGGAAGTACCGAAGCGGTTTTCTTTGTTGATCACAACGGCGTCGTCTTTATCTCGAACCGGTCCGATCTGTTGTTCTGGTACCGCGCCGACGGGCAGCGGGGGTTGACGCCGCCCGAGGGCGCGCCGGTCGATTTTGCTTCGTCCTGGGTTGGCGGGCACGAGTTATGGCGGTTGAACTGGGGCCGTTACCTGCCGCAGCACGCGCTGCATCTGACGCTTGATCTGCCGGTGATCGACATGACCGCCGAGGTGCTGGTGGATGTGGCCCCGGCGCGGCGGTTGGCCGGGTTGCAGGCGGCGGCGGTGGCCGCGATCTGTCTGGCCTTTGGCGCCTTGCTGTTTCTGGCCACCGAGCGGCGGCGGACCTTGGCCGAAGCCAATGCCGTGCTTGAAGGCCGCGTGGCAAAGCGAACGCGAGACCTGACGACAGCCAACACGGCCCTGCGGCGCGAAGTGGCCGAGCGGCAGGAGGCGGAAGCCGCCTTGAAGCAAGCTCAGGCGGATTTGGTGCAGGCCGGTAAGCTAAGCGCATTGGGTCAGATGTCGGCGGGCATCAGTCACGAATTGAACCAGCCCTTGATGGCCATTCAACAGTTCGCCGACAATGGTGCAGCCTTCATGGAGCGGGGGCAGGGTGAAAAGGCCGGTAAAAACTTGGGCCGTATCTCGGAAATGGCCGCGCGCATG
Organism: Ruegeria sp. AP12; assembly: GCF_056540025.1. Taxonomy (NCBI): domain Bacteria; kingdom Pseudomonadati; phylum Pseudomonadota; class Alphaproteobacteria; order Rhodobacterales; family Roseobacteraceae; genus Ruegeria; species Ruegeria sp. AP12. The sequence continues at coordinate 1,010,341 of NZ_JBQFVZ010000001.1, read as the reverse complement.
GCGCGGATCATCAAGAACCTGAGGGCCTTTGCGCGAAATGAAAGCGAGCCTATGGGCAAGGTCGATCTAGTTCAGGTGATCCAATCGGCGATTGAACTGACAGAGGCAAGATTGCGTGAAGAAGGGGTGACGTTGGACTGGACCCCACCGACCCATCCGGTGAATGCGTGGGGCGGTGAAGTTCGTTTGGCGCAGGTCTTTGTGAACCTGATCAACAACGCCATCGACGCGATGAGCGGGCAGGAAGACAAGCGTATCGTGATCGAGATTGAAACCGGAGATCGCGTTGTTGTGGCGATACGCGACAGCGGGCCAGGTATCGAAGACCCCGACAAGCTGTTTGAGCCATTTTATACCACCAAATCCGTCGGCTCGTCCGAAGGCATGGGGCTGGGCCTGTCGATTTCTTACGGGCTGGTGCAGAGTTTTGGCGGCAATATTCGCGGTGCGAACGCCGAAAACGGTGCGGTATTCACTGTCGAGCTTGAGTATTTCAGGGAGGAAGAGGTTGCATGACGCGCAGGGTCCTTCTGGTCGATGACGACGCCGCCGTTCGCGAAGCGCTGGCGCAAACTCTGGAATTGGCCGAATTCACGCCGGTTCCGGCAGGATCCTTTGTTGCGGCAAAGGATCATATCCGGGCGGATTTTCCCGGTGTCATCGTCTCGGACATTCGGATGCCGGGGCGTGACGGTTTTCATCTTCTGACCTATGCGCGCGATGTGGACCCCGAACTGCCGGTGATTTTGTTGACCGGTGAGGGGGATATCCCGATGGCGGTGCAGGCCATGGGGCAAGGGGCGTTTGATTTTCTGGAAAAGCCCTGCGCGGCCTCGGATCTGCTGGCGGTGCTGGAACGCGCTTTTGCGCAGCGGTCGCAGGTCATGGAAAAGCGTGCGCTGAAGTCCGAGCTTGAGCGCGGCGATCCCGCAGCGCGTCTGTTGTTCGGCCTGTCATCACAGGCCGAGGCGTTGCGCGAGCGGGTGCGAAGCGTCGCCCCGACCGGGGCCGAGGTTTTGGTGACCGGACCGCCGGGCAGCGGGGTGTCCAAGGTGGCCGAAGTTGTGCATCTGATGTCTCCTGTCGCGCAGGGCCCCTTTGTGAAGCGCGCGGGATCCGCGTTGACTACTGAGGAGCTACTGCAAGGGTGCGAGGATGCTGCGGGCGGATCCTTGTTTCTGGATGAGATCTCGGCAATGCCGCAGGCCACGCAATATGCGGCTCTGGAACGGATTGAACAGGGCACGGATGCCCGGATCCTTGCAGGGACAACGGCGGATCTGGCCGCGCTGTCGGACGAGGGGCGTTTCAACGCCGATCTGTTCTATCGTCTGGACGTGATGCAGGTGCGCATTCCGTCTCTGGCCGAGCGGCCCGAGGATATCCCGGTCATCTTTCGTCACTATGTGGCGCAAGCCGCCGAACAGGCCGGTATCCCCGAGCCCGAGATCACCTCGGACCATCTGGCGTCGTTGATGGCGCGCGATTGGCCGGGGAATGCACGGTCGTTGATGTCTGCAGCGATGCGATTTGTGTTGGGCATGCCCGAGGATGTCGCTCAGGCCGCGGAACTTGGGTTGAGCGATCAGATGGCGCGGGTCGAACGGTCGTTGTTGATTGCGGCTTTGGGGCGGCACAATGGCAAAGCCTCGGACGCGGCAAAGGCACTGAAACTGCCGCGCAAGACGTTCTATGACAAGCTGGCGCGGTATCAGATCCGCCCCGAGGATTATCGCAGATAAGCAGACACTCCCGCCAGCTTTGCCCGCATTTTCATCCGGTCAAAGCTGTTGGGCCGGGCAGCCCGCTGGCGCGGGCTGCGGTGGGTGTGATGGGGCAATGGGATTGATTCTGGACCGGTGATTCGAAAACCGTGCGGATTTCCGCACATCTTGGTTTTCCGCTGTGCGGATTTCCGCACACCCTTGGCTGGGTGATAAAATACGTGCCTGAAAGGTATAATTTAAGTATCGGTTATTATTATATAAATAACGACCCTTCATCCCCGGAATCAAAACGTTGTGCGGTAAGATTTGATTCGCTTCACTGCCCGGCATGCGGTGCCCCTCTGGCATCTGATGGAATGTTTTGAAGTCTGGGAGGAGAACAGATGAGAGTTTTGACAACAGCCGCGACGGCTCTGGCATTGGCGGTAACCGCCTCGGCGGGTATTGCGGCGTGCGACGACGGTGAAATCGTCGTCAAGTTCGCGCATGTGACGAACACCGACAAGCATCCGAAAGGTATCGCTGCCTCGCTGCTGGAACAGCGTGTAAATGACGAGATGAACGGCGTGATGTGTATGGAGGTCTATCCGAACTCGACCCTCTACAATGACGACAAGGTGCTTGAGGCGATGCTGCAAGGCGACGTGCAACTGGCCGCGCCGTCGCTGTCGAAGTTTGAGAAGTTCACCAAACAGTTCCGCCTGTTCGACCTGCCGTTCATGTTCAAGAACATCGATGCCGTGGACGCGTTCCAGGCCTCGGCCGATGGTCAGGCGATGAAGGACAGCATGCAGCGCCGTGGCCTGCAGGGGTTGGCCTTCTGGCACAATGGCATGAAGCAAATGTCGGCGAACAAGCCGCTGGTTGATCCGTCGGATGCGGATGGTCTGAAATTCCGGGTGCAGTCCTCGGACGTGCTGGTTGCGCAGATGGAAGCGATCGGTGGCAGCCCGCAGAAAATGGCGTTCTCGGAAGTCTATGGCGCGCTGCAACAGGGCGTTGTGGACGGGCAGGAAAACACCTGGTCGAACATCTACGGCAAGAAGTTCTTCGAGGTGCAGGACGGCATTACCGAGACCAATCACGGCATCATCGATTATCTGGTCGTGACCTCGGTGGATTGGCTGGACAGCCTGGACCCCGAGGTGCGTGACCAGTTCATGACCATCATGGACGAAGTGACCGAAACCCGGAACAAGGAAGCCTTTGCCGTGAATGAAGCAGCCAAAGCGTCGATCACCGACGCGGGTGGTATCATTCGTGAACTGAACCCCGAACAGCGTCAGGCCTGGGTTGATGCGATGAAGCCCGTCTGGGATCAGTTCGCCGGTGACGTGGGGCAGGACAAGATCGACGCCGCACAGGCCATCAACGCCGGGTTCTGATCCGGTCAGGCCGCGCGTCCGGGGACTGGGGAGTTAACGACGCGCGGCCTTGGCGGGCCGCTTCAAAGGCCCGCCGCAAGTTACTCTCATCACGAAAAATGCGGGGACAGAAAGATGTCTGGTGCGAAATCCGGCCCGGCTGGGCTGGTCGACCATATCGAAGAGACCGTGATTGCATTGCTGCTGGGCCTGATGACGGCCGTGACCTTTGCCAATGTGATCGCCCGGTTCTTTTTTAACTCGAACATTCTTTGGGCGCTGGAACTGACGGTGTTCATGTTCGGCTGGCTTGTGCTGCTGGGCGCGTCATATGCGGTCAAGAAACACGCTCATCTGGGGGTCGATGCGATCCTGAACATGCTGGCCCCCGCGCCGCGTCGGATCCTGGCGCTGATCGCCGTGGCCTGTTGTCTGGTGTTCTCGCTGCTGTTGCTCAAGGGTGCCTATGATTACTGGGCGGTATTTGCTGACCTGCCGCCCACATCGGGTCGCTGGTTCCCGACCGGGTTCAATTTCGACGCCCGCAGCCAGAGTTTCTATGAAGTTGACGATATTCCGATGATCGCACCGCTGCGGTTCCTGGAAGACCTGATCAACTATGGCGAATATTACGAGAAACTGCCCAAGGTCGTTCCGTATTTCATCCTGCCTTTGTCGATGCTGCTGCTGGTGATCCGCTTTGCGCAGGTTGCCCTGCAGATTTGGCGCGGTGAAACGGACCGTCTGGTCGCCAGCCACGAGGTTGAGGACGAGATCGAAGAAGTGCGCGCGCAGCAGGGAGGACATGACTGATGGACGTTGTACTTCTTTTCTCGATGGTCATCGGCCTGCTGCTGATCGGGGTTCCGATTGCGGTGGCGCTTGGCCTCAGTTCGACCCTGTTCCTGCTGATTTATTCCGACAGTTCGCTGGCTTCGGTCGCGGGCACGCTGTTCGAGGCGTTCGAGGGGCACTTTACCCTGCTGGCGATCCCGTTCTTCATTCTGGCCTCGTCCTTCATGACCACGGGTGGGGTGGCACGGAGGATCATCCGGTTCTCGATTGCATGCGTGGGGCATCTGCCCGGTGGTCTGGCGATTGCGGGCGTGTTTGCCTGTATGCTGTTTGCTGCGTTGTCCGGGTCGTCCCCGGCGACCGTTGTGGCCATCGGCTCCATTGTCATCGCCGGGATGCGTCAGGTGGGTTATTCCAAGGAATTCGCCGCCGGTGTGATCTGTAACGCGGGGACGTTGGGCATCCTGATCCCGCCCTCGATCGTGATGGTTGTCTACGCGGCAGCCGTCGAGGTCTCGGTCGGGCGGATGTTTCTGGCGGGTGTCATTCCGGGCCTGATGGCCGGTCTGATGCTGATGATCACCATTTACGTTATGGCCAAGGTCAAGAACCTGCCCAAAGGTGACTGGAAGGGTTGGGGCGAGATTTTCACCTCGGCGCGCGAGGCGGGTTGGGGCCTGTTCCTGATCGTGATCATTCTGGGCGGCATCTATGGCGGTATCTTCACCCCGACCGAGGCCGCAGCGGTGGCCGCTGTTTACGCCTTCCTGATTGCCAGCTTTGTCTACAAGGACATGGGGCCGCTCAGTACGGAAGAGGGGACGGCGAATATTCCGCTGTTCAAGAAACCGCATGCTCTGGTCACCGCGTTCTTTCACCCTGACACCAAACATACGCTGTTCGAGGCTGGTAAACTGACCGTCACGCTGCTGTTCGTGATCGCCAACGCGCTGATCCTGAAACATGTTCTGACCGACGAGCAGGTCCCACAGCATATTGCCGAGGCGATGTTGTCTGCCGGTCTGGGTCCGGTGACCTTCCTGATCGTGGTCAACGTGATCCTGCTGATCGGCGGTCAGTTCATGGAACCCTCAGGGCTGCTGGTCATTGTCGCCCCGCTGGTCTTCCCGATTGCGATTGAGCTGGGCATCGACCCGATCCATCTGGGCATCATCATGGTGGTGAACATGGAAATCGGGATGATCACGCCTCCGGTTGGTCTGAACCTGTTCGTGACTTCGGGCGTGGCTGGTATGCCGATGATGAGCGTCGTGCGGGCTGCGTTGCCGTTTCTGGCGGTGCTGTTCGTCTTCCTGATCATGGTGACGTATATCCCGTGGATTTCGACCTTCCTGCCGAATTCGGTCATGGGGCCTGAGATCATAACGAACTAGCGAATTTGTGGCCGGGCTGCGCGTGTTGCCCGGCCACACCCTTGAACCCGGGGCGGGGATGCCTATCTCGGGGTCAGAGGACGACCTCCCCACCACGGGCAGATCATGCGGGACGACCCGCGTTGACAAGGGGTCATCTCATGGCATGGATCATGCTTGTTTTTGCCGGAATTCTCGAAATTGTCTGGGCGGGTGCGATGAAGCAATCCGCTGGTTTCACGCGGCTTTTGCCAACCGCGATCATGGGGATTTCCATGATCGGCTCGTTTGGGTTGCTGTCACTGGCGATGCGGGATCTGCCGCTGAGCACTGCTTACACGATCTGGGTCGGCATCGGCGCGGTTGGCGCGTTTCTGGTGGGCGTCACGGTGCTGGGTGAGGCGCTGACGCCCCTGCGCCTGCTGGCAGCGGCGTTGATCATTGCCGGGATCGTGACGATGAAGCTGGCCTGATTGTGCGGCCCCGGCTCAGACGCTTTCCAGCGCCTCGATGATGCCCGAGAAATCCGCAGCTTTCAGGCTGGCCCCGCCGACCAGCGCGCCGTCTACGTTCGAAACACCGAAAATTTCGGTCGCATTGGACGGCTTGACCGAACCGCCATATAGCAACCGGACCGAGCGGCCGACGCCCTCGCCAAAACGGCGTTCCAGACGGGCGCGGATGAAATCATGGACCTCACCGATCTCTTCCAGCGTCGGAACCTTGCCGGTGCCGATGGCCCAGATCGGCTCGTAAGCGACAATCAGATTCTCGCCGGTTGACTGGTCCGGGATCGAACCCGACATCTGCCCGCCGATGATGTCCAATGTGTTGGCGGCCTCGCGCTGTTCGAGGCTTTCGCCGACGCAGATGATGGCTTTCAGGCCTGCATCCATGACCGATCTGGCCTTGGCGCGCACGTCTTCGTTTTGCTCGCCATGATCCACGCGCCGTTCCGAATGGCCCAGAATGACTGCCGTGGCACCGGCGTCTTGCAGCATCTCGGCGCTGACATCACCGGTATGCGCGCCCGAGTGTTCTGCGTGGCAGTCCTGCCCGCCGACCGAGACGCCAGTACCCTCAACCATCTCGGCGGCGCGGTGCAACAGGGTGGCCGGGGGACAGATCAGAATATCGACCGAAGGCGAGGGGTGCTTGGCCGCAAGTTGCTTAAGCTCGGCAAGCGCTGCGCCGGTTCCGTTCATTTTCCAGTTTCCAGCCGCCAGCTTGCGCCGCATATCGAACTCTCCCTGCGAATTTGGTTGTTTGGGCCATCGGATAGCATCGATGATCGGACCTTACAATTGCGGTTGCAGTTCATATCTGTGACGGGCAGTTTCCGCGCTGAGTCTTCCGAGGATGCCATGATCGACAACCTTGATCTTGAAAAGCTGGACAACCGGGACCCGCAAGAGCTGGCACGCTTGCGGCAAGCCGTTGGACAGGTTGGGTTTTTGAAAGTGCGCAACACAGGGCTGACGCGGGAACGCATTCAGAACGTGATTGCGGCCTATTACGACTTTTTCCGCTTGCCCGAGCAGGACAAACGCGCTGTCGACATGGCTGTGACCGGTTCCAATCGGGGCTGGGGCGCGCCGCAGTCTGAGCAGGTTGATCCGACAGCCAATCCGGATTTCAAGGAAGTGTTCGATTGCGGGTATGAACTGCCTCAGGACAACCCATACCGCGCCCAGAACCTGAGCGTGTATGCCCCGAACCTGTGGCCCGAGGAACCAGAGCACTTTCAAGACACCATTCGCGCGTATTACGCGGATGCCTGCGATGTATCCATGCGGGTGTTGCGCGCGATTGCTGTCGCCTTGGGGCGGGACGCCGGCAGTTTTGATGCGGCCTTCGACACGCCGATGGCCCTGCTGCGCGGGAACTACTATCCCCAGCGGCCTGTCTGGGCCGGAGACAAAGACTTCGGCATTGGCGCGCATACCGACTACGGCTGTCTGACCTTGCTGGCCACCGACGGCACATCCGGATTGGAAGTACGGATGCCCGATGGGGCGTGGGAGAAGGTTCAGGCCGAACCGGGTGTCTTTGTGATCAACTTCGGTGAGATGCTGGAGTTCTGGACCGCAGGCCGCGTCAAGGCGACCGAGCACCGGGTAATTGGCGGGTCCCACGAACGGATCTCGGTTCCGATGTTCTTCAACCCAACCTACGACACCAATGTCGCCCCACCGGGGTCAGGGCAGGTGATTTCCGCAGGCGATCACCTGACGAAACGTTTCAATGAAACCTATCTGCACCTGAAATCAGCTTAGGGCTGCGATGTAAGGCTTTCGTCAAACTTGATCGACTCGCCACAACCACAGGCATCGACCACGTTGGGGTTCTTGAACTTGAACCCGGATTCCAGCAGCGAGACTTCGTAATCGATCTCGGTTCCGAACAGGAACATCTGCGCCATCGGGGCAATCATCACCCGCGCGCCGTCCTGTTCGACCACCTCGTCATGCGGGTCGGCTTCGTCGACATAGTCCATGGTGTATTCCATGCCTGCACATCCGCCCTTTTTCACGCCGATGCGCAGACCGGTATGACCGCCGGATTTCATCAGGCGGGTGATCTGCTCTGCAGCTTTGGGCGTTATGGTCACGGCCTGTTTGCCGGGAATGCCGAACATCTGTGTCTCCGTCGTCGCGCGTTAACGCTAATTTAGGGGCGTATCCCGGCAGGCTCAAGTCGGTGCGATTGGATGTTGTGAAATTTACCACCGGCTTGCGCGGGTTGCGTTGACGTGACGGATGCGCGTAGCCTGACCCTAAACAGTCTGCCAAAGTCGGCCAGAGATCAAATTACTATATGGAGTTATATTGAAATGAATGGGTTACGCGACAAGGCTAATGCAATTTTTTATACTGCCTTGATCGGCACCGCAGCCATGATCACGGCCATTCCCGCTTATGCGGACACAACACTCAAACGGCATCCGATCAATTGTGCCACAGCCGAAGGGGATCTGCGGGCGATTGCATCGGAAAAGAAACACGCTCAGGACCAGCAATTGGAAAGCGTCGCCGCGATCACTCCGGCAGGTGCATTACTGGGTCTTGTGACCGGGACCGAGAACAAAAGGCTGCAAATGCTGTCCGGCGACTACGTCAAAGAGCTGGACCAGCGGGCCGCGGACATCAAAGCGACCTGCGGTCTGAGTTAGGCCCCAGCGCATCCGAAAAAAGAAAAGACCGCTCTCGGGCAAGAGCGGTCCAATTTCCGGGCCGGGGATGGGGGATGGCACAGTCGGTACCGGCCCATGCGCATGACAGAACTAAACCTTGGCGGTTGTCGACGCGCCGTATGTGTCCCGCAGAAATGTGACAGCGGGCCTACAGTTCGGTAACGGATGGATTAACCTTTTGTGACAATGCCTTAGGCGCGATCACATGAACCCGAGTTCAAGCCGGGCTTCGTCCGACATCATCTCCATGCCCCAGGGCGGCTCCCACGTCAGTTCAACGTCCACTTCTTTGATCCCCGGAACCGGTTCGATGGCTTCCATGATCCAGCCGGGCATATCGCCCGCAACCGGGCAGCCGGGCGCGGTCAGTGTCATGATCACCTTGACCGCGTTGTCGTCCTTGATGTCGATCGTATAGATCAGGCCGAGGTCATAGATATTGACAGGAATTTCAGGGTCATAGACCGTTCTGCACGCCTCGACCACCTGGTCGTAAAGGGGGTGTTCAATTGTCGAAGGTGCAATCAGCGGTGTGCCTTCTAAGTGTTCGCTCGGGTGCGTCATCTTCGCCTCGGGTCGGTTGCCTGAGTGATTATATAGGGAATGGCTGTGGCAGCGTCCAGTGCTGCAAAGGCCGCCGCGCGGCCCTTGACGTTAGTCGTTGATATCATGCTCAAAGGTTTTCACCTGCCCATGCGGGTGCGCAAAGGTTCGGCGCAGGCCCAGCCACGCGATCAGCGACAGCACTGCGAAGATCAGCAGCACAACCGGCAGCGATGGGGCAAGCCCCGGGATAAGCAGCAGCCCGGTCACAGCGGCCCCGATGGCAAAGCCCAGAAAGATAAAACCGGGCAGAACGATTTCGAGGATGCCGAGCGCCAAAGCGCCCGCCAACCAGATCCACCATGTCAGCCAGAAGGGGTCGGCCATCACTTGCCTCCTTTCAGCATCTTGAACGCATCGCCAAAGGCTTCCAGAGCATTTGCAGGCAAGACAATCGTTTGTTTGCCGGTGCCATTGCCCAGCGCGTTCAGCGATTCCACCTGTTTCAGCGCAACCTGATACTGCGCGGCCTCGATCCCGTTGTCCTGAATGGCCTTGGCGACGACGCCGGTGGCATATGCCTCGGCCTCGGCCTGAATGCGGCGGGCTTTGGCGGTTTGTTCTGCGGCATAAAGCTCGGCGTCAGCCTGCAGTTCCACGGCGCGTTTCTGACCTTCGGCTTCGGTCACCTGCGCGCGGCGGGCGCGTTCGGCGTTCAGCTGTTGCAACATCGCGTCGCGGGTGGCCTGATCGAGGTTCACGTCCAAGATCTCGGCCCGGGTCACTTCGATGCCCCAGTCATCCACGGCGGTTTCGACGCTTTCCTGAATCTGAGCGATCAGCTGGGCGCGGTTCGACTGAACCTCATCCAGATCCATTTTACCGATCTCGGCGCGGACGATACCGGCAACGGTGGTGGCAATCGCGCCGTCCACGTCGCGGATACGGTACACGGTCTTTTCAGGCTCAAGAATGCGGTAGAAGACCGAGGTGTCGATCTGAACCAGCACGTTGTCCTTGGTGATCGCGTCTTGTGTCGCATTGGGCAGCTGGCGTTCCAGAATGGATATCTTGTGGCGTGCAACATCCAGAAACGGAACGATAAAGTTGATGCCCGGGCCAAGCACCGAGTGCAGGCGTCCGAACCGTTCAACCACGTATTTTTCGGATTGGGGAACGATCTTGATGCCTTTGAGCGTAACGATGACCACCAGAATGGCGGCCAAAAAGTAAATGATATTCGACGAAAGCAATCCAATGATCTGCTCTTCTGTCATAACTGTCCTCTTTTATTGTGTACATTAGTATACATTTGGGGATTGAGTCGCCCGATTTCAACTCTGGTATGGCGTGAATGCAGGCGGTTGCAAATAGCGGTATGGCCCATTCGGACGGTTGCAAGCAGTGACAGTGATCGCTTTGCATCTGTGTCTGATTGCGCTATCGGAACGGGATGAAACTGATTATCGACACAGACCCCGGTATCGACGATGCCATGGCCATCGCCTACGCCGCTGCCGCGCCCGAGATTGACCTGATCGGGCTGACCACTGTTTTTGGCAACACGCATGTCCACCAATCCAGCCGAAACGCTCGGTTTCTGGTCGATAAGCTGGACTTGGGCATTCCGGTCGCCCAAGGCGCGCCATTTGCCCACGGGCAGGACAGCCACAGCCCGTCCGAGCATGTGCATGGTCCCGAGGGCTTTGGCGATCTGGCTGATATTCCCGAGATCGGGCAGAACCACGACTTGTCCGCGGCCGAATTTCTGGCCGACATGGCACGTCAACATCGGGGTGAGCTGGTCGTCTGCGCCGTTGGTCCACTGACCAACATCGCCGACGCCATGAAGCTGGATGCCCAGTTCGCGCAGAACCTTAAACGGTTGGTCATCATGGGCGGTGCTGTCTATTGCCCCGGCAATATCACCGAACATGCCGAGGCGAATATCTACCACGACGCCAAGGCAGCCGATGCGGTGTTCGCCGCGCCGCCAGAGACAGTGGTCGTAGGTTTGGATGTCACGCTGAAAACCCTGTACGAAACCGCAGATTTCGAGGCGCTGGCAGATCAGTCACCCAATATGGGCGCATTCCTGCGCGATATTTCGCGGTTTTATCTGAAGTTCTACAAGGATATCGGCGGGTTGGAAGGCTGCGGCCTGCACGACTCGACCGCAGTGATCGCCTGCACCCATGATCATATGTTCGAGATCGTTCAGACTGGATTGCACGTCACCACTGAAGGCGCTGCGCTGGGGGCCACGGTGCCACATGACGGTCGCCCAAGGGTCTCGGTCTGTCGGGATGTGGACGGGGCAGGGGTCGTGGATCTGTTTACCGCCCGCGTCGCCTCGCTGCCCTGACGGGTTGCAAAGCACCGGTGGATCGGGCAAAGCCTGCCCGGTTCCGCGATCAGAGACGATGATATGACCCAGCAGTTTTCTTTTGAGCTGAAAGCCACCGATGGCAAGGCCCGTACCGGCGTGATCAACACGCCAAGGGGCGAGGTGCGCACACCGGCCTTCATGCCTGTTGGAACAGCGGCGACGGTCAAGGCAATGATGCCGGAAAGCGTGCGCGCGACCGGGGCGGATATTCTGCTGGGCAACACCTACCATCTGATGCTGCGCCCAACGGCCGAGCGGATTGACCGTCTGGGGGGCCTGCACAAATTCATGAATTGGGAGCGGCCCATTCTGACCGACTCGGGCGGGTTTCAGGTTATGTCGCTGGCCGGGTTGCGCAAGCTGACCGAGAAGGGCGTGACCTTCAAATCTCATGTGGATGGGTCCAAGCACGAACTCACGCCGGAACGGTCGATGGAAATTCAGCGCCTGCTCGGCTCGGACATTGTGATGTGTTTCGACGAATGCCCCTCGCTGCCCGCCGATCGGGAGCGGATTGCCGAGTCGATGCGCCTGTCGATGCGGTGGGCCGAGCGGTCGCGCGATGCATTTGGGGATCGTCCGGGTCACGCGCTGTTTGGGATCATGCAGGGCGGTTTGGAACAGGATCTGCGGGAAGAAAGCGCCGAGGCGCTGAAAGCCATTGGTTTCGAAGGTTACGCCATTGGCGGTCTGGCCGTGGGTGAAGGGCAGGAGGCGATGTTTGACTGCCTCGACTACGCCCCCGATTTCCTGCCCACCGACAAGCCACGCTATCTGATGGGCGTGGGCAAGCCGGATGACATCGTCGGCGCGGTGGCGCGCGGTGTGGACATGATGGATTGCGTCCTACCGTCGCGCTCTGGCCGTACCGGACAGGTTTTCACCCGTCGTGGCGTGGTGAACATCAAAAACGCGCGGCATGCGGACGACCCGCGCCCACTGGATCAGGAATGCTCGTGCCCGGCCTGTTCGAATTATTCGCGCGCCTATCTGCATCATGTGTTCCGGTCGAACGAGATGATCTCGGGCATGTTGTTGACCTGGCACAACCTGCATTATTTCCAGGAGATCATGCAGGGCATGCGGGATGCCATCTCGGCCGGAAGCTTCGATGCGTGGCAGGCCGATTTCCATGCAACGCGCGCGCAGGGCGATATCGAGCCGCTATAGCCGTCCCGTTCGGGTGACAATTGCGTGGTTTTCAGGTAGTCTGAGGACACTTTAAGCAATGTTATTTTTAGTTCGTGACCCGGAGAGTTTTTATGTTTCGCCTTTTTCTCGGCGCAGCAATTTTCTGCGCGACACCTGTCATTTCAGATGTCTGGACCTTTGAAACCCCTTCCGAAAATATTCAGTGTTCGGTGGGCGAAGGCGCTGAGTCTTCTGATATCCAGTGCACGATAATCGAAAAGTCCGGCCAGCCCGCGTTACCTCGGCCTTCCGACTGCCAATCCGACTGGGGCCATGATTTCCTGATGTTCAATACCGGCCCCGTGGAAATGCTGTGCCAGCCGCTGAATCGAAACCGCGGCGGGTTTAACCGTGCGGAATATGGTGTCACGGGCCAGTTTGGTGGGTTTACCTGTAGCTCCTCGCGGAAAGGTCTGGAGTGTCGCAATCAGGACGGCCACGGGTTTTTCCTGTCCCGCGCCGTGCAGCGCGTGTTCTGATCTTTTTTGCCTGCGTATTTCTCACGCAGGGTGCGTTAATTTCGGTGGATATGTTTCCGGGACGCCTTGCAGTCCGGAAAACCTCGGGTCATGCTGCGCCAGAGACATGATGGTGAGGTTGAAATAGGGCGGTGACAGCCCCACCTTTAACCATCCAAGACAGGAGACGGCCAAGCGTTGCCTCAAGCAGGGACCAGAGCCGTCTTGCCAACGATAAGGATAGAGCATGCAAGAGCCTCTGAATTCCTCATACCCCGTCCTGCCGCTGCGCGACATTGTGGTTTTCCCGCATATGATCGTGCCGCTGTTCGTGGGCCGAGACAAATCGGTCCGCGCGCTGGAAGAGGTGATGCAGGATGATAAGCAAATTCTGTTGTCCAGCCAGATCGACCCCGGTGTCGATGATCCGGAAGTGGACGGCATCTATCAGGCTGGTGTTCTGGCCAACGTCCTGCAACTGCTGAAACTGCCCGACGGCACCGTCAAGGTGTTGGTCGAAGGACAGGCGCGTGTGCAGATCACGGAATTCCTTGAAAACGATCAGTTTTTCGAGGCGCGTGCCGAGTATCTGACCGAAATCCCGGGCGATGTGACCACCACACAGGCGCTGCTGCGCACTGTAGCGGATGAGTTCGAGCGCTACGCAAAAGTGCGCAAGAACATCCCCGAAGAGGCTCTGACCGCCGTTGGTGAAACCACCGAGCCTGCCAAGCTGGCCGATCTGGTGTCGGGTCATCTGGGTATTGAGGTTGAGCAAAAGCAGGAACTGCTTGAGACGCTCAGCGTCAGCGAACGGCTTGAGAAGGTCTATGGCCTGATGCAGGGCGAAATGTCGGTTCTGCAGGTCGAGAAAAAGATCAAGACCCGCGTCAAATCCCAGATGGAGAAGACGCAGCGCGAGTACTACCTGAATGAGCAGATGAAGGCCATTCAGAAGGAACTCGGCGATGGTGAGGACGGTTCGAACGAAGTCGCCGAGCTGGAAGCCAAGATCAACGAAACCAAGCTGTCGAAAGAGGCCCGCGAAAAGGCTGAAGGCGAGCTGAAAAAGCTTCGCAACATGAGCCCGATGTCGGCCGAAGCCACCGTCGTGCGCAACTATTTGGACTGGATTCTGTCGCTGCCGTGGGGCACCAAATCCCGCGTCAAAAAGGACTTGGGCCGCGCGCAGGACATTCTGGACGCTGATCACTATGGGCTTGAGAAAGTCAAAGAGCGGATCGTCGAATATCTGGCGGTTCAGCAGCGTTCGAAAAAGCTGAAAGGCCCGATCCTGTGCCTTGTTGGCCCTCCCGGTGTGGGTAAAACCTCGCTGGGTAAATCGGTTGCAAAAGCCACGGGGCGCGAGTTTATCCGCATCTCGCTGGGTGGTGTGCGCGACGAATCCGAGATCAGGGGCCACCGTCGCACCTATATCGGCTCAATGCCCGGCAAGATCATTCAGGCGCTGAAAAAGGCGAAAACCACGAACCCGCTTATCCTGCTCGATGAAATCGACAAGATGGGGCAGGACTTCCGTGGCGACCCGGCCTCGGCGATGCTGGAAGTGCTGGATCCGGAACAGAACAGCACGTTCATGGACCACTACCTTGAGGTCGAATATGACCTGTCCAACGTGATGTTCCTGACAACCTCGAACAGCTACAACATGCCGGGGCCTCTGCTGGATCGGATGGAAATCATCCCGCTGGCCGGTTACACCGAAGAGGAAAAGAGTGAGATCGCCAAGCAGCACTTGATCAGCAAGCAGGTCAAGAACCACGGTCTGAAAGCCAAAGAGTTCGAACTGACCGATGAGGCGCTGCAAAAGATCATCCGCACCTATACCCGCGAGGCGGGCGTGCGGAACCTTGAACGTGAAATCGCCAAGGTTGCGCGGAAATCGCTGACCAAGATCATCAAGAAAGAGGCGGAAACCGTGACGGTGACGCCGGACAATCTGGATGATTTCTTGGGTGTGCCGAAGTTCCGCTATGGCTTGGCCGAGCAGGACGACCAGATCGGCGTCGTGACCGGTCTGGCCTGGACGTCCGTTGGCGGTGATCTGCTGCATATCGAGGCGCTGAAACTGCCCGGCAAGGGTCGGATGAAGACAACCGGTAAGCTGGGCGATGTGATGAAGGAATCCATCGACGCGGCCTCGTCCTATGTGCGGTCGATCTCGCCGAAGATCGGGGTGAAGCCGCCGCAGTTCGACAAGCTGGACATTCACGTCCACGTGCCGGATGGGGCAACGCCCAAGGACGGCCCCTCGGCTGGTCTGGCGATGGTGACGTCGATTGTCTCGGTCCTGACCGGTATTCCGGTGCGCAAGGACATTGCCATGACCGGCGAGGTTTCGCTGCGCGGTAACGCGATGCCAATCGGTGGTTTGAAAGAAAAACTGCTGGCAGCGCTGCGCGGTGGCATCAAGACAGTTCTGATTCCGGAAGAAAACGAAAAGGATCTGGCCGAGATTCCGGACAATGTGAAAGAAGGGCTGGAAATCATTCCGGTCAAACATGTCTCGGAAGTGTTGAAACAAGCACTGGTGCGCGAGCCGGAGCCCATCGAATGGGACGAGGCTGCCGAAGAAGCAGCTGCCGCTGCGGCAAAAGCTGCGGA
Organism: Ruegeria sp. AP12; assembly: GCF_056540025.1. Classification (NCBI taxonomy): domain Bacteria; kingdom Pseudomonadati; phylum Pseudomonadota; class Alphaproteobacteria; order Rhodobacterales; family Roseobacteraceae; genus Ruegeria; species Ruegeria sp. AP12. The sequence goes on along the minus strand of NZ_JBQFVZ010000001.1, from coordinate 994,683 downwards.
GAATGCGGGCCCGTCGGCCACGGCGCATTAAGCGGACGCAAAGAACTGAAAAGGCGGGGCCGGCCCCCGCCTTTTTTCGTTTCAGAACCCAATAATCGGTTTTTTGGGGTCCAGTATCTCTTCTTCCGCAATGTATTGTTGAAACTTTTCATCCCGTAGGGCGGACCGAACGGCGAGGGTGAAAACTACCGCCGAGAACAGGGTGCAGAGTACAATGTCCCACCCGAACGGAATTTGCTTCAGCGCGCCGTCACCGAACTGACCGAGGTAAGAGATCAGGCCGATGCCCGCCAGATAGGGCACCAGCCACAGCGCCTCGGTCACGTCCATCTCATCCAGCCGACCCCGGAACCGGACCAAAAGCAGGACCATCCCTGCAATCAGCGCAATGCCCAGCCGCCATACGGTGTCCCAGCCGCTCCAATAGACGACCAGAGTTGCAACGGCGAAGGCGGTGACGGCCACCAGTTTGACGGCGGGGATGCGGATGGATCTGGGGTGGTCGGGCATCAAGCGGCGCAGGCAGACAACGGCGATTGGCCCCACCGCAAAGGACAAGACAATTGCGGCCCCGTTCAGGGCGATGACTGTGGTAAAGGGCACCGTCAGCAGAAACACAATGCCGATTACAAAGTTCAAGGCCAGCGCCCAAAGCGGCACGCCAAAAGTAGACAGAATCGTCAAGCGTTGCGGCAGGAACCCGTTCTTCGACAGGGCGAGTGCAATCCGGGCATTCGACCCGGTGGCCACAAGCCCGTTGCCGAAGGGGCCAATGACCGATCCCACATTCAGCAGGCTGAGAAACCAGACCATCCCAACGGACATGATGACCGCATCCAGCGGGCCTTCGCCGCCAAAGTTTAGGCTGTTCCACCCGTTTTTCAGCATGTCGGCGTCAAGCGCACCGATGAACGCGACTTGCAGGCCCAGGTAGATCGCTGCGCACAGGATGATCGACAGGATCAGAGCGGCGGGAATGTCGAATTTCGGGTTCCGAACCTCTCCGGCCATGTCGACCACGTGGCGGAAACCGATGAACGAAAAGATCACCCCTCCGGTCGATACAGCGGCCATGATGCCTTGCAGACCGTAAGGCGCGAATCCGTCGGGGTGCGAGAAGTTCTGCGTGTCAAACCGGCTGGCAATCAGAAGCACCGACAGCACAATCGGAATTGCAATCTTGGCCCATGTCAGCGCGGCGTTGACCTGGGTGAAGAACTTGACGCCCAGCGCGTTGATGGCGACGAACAGCAGCATGAAGAACAGGGCCACTGCAATACCCGCGCCGGTCAGATCTCCGGTCGCTGCAGTGTGGAGCCACGGGGCGTAGGGGGCCAGGTATTTCAACATTGCCTCGACTTCGATCGGGGCCGTGGTGTTGTAGCCGATCCAGGCCGTCCAGCCCATCGCCATCGACACGATGTTGCCGTGCGAGAACTGCGGTACGCGGGCGATGCCGCCGGGGATCGGTAGCATGGCCGAGATTTCGGCGAATGTAATAGCAAGGATGAACATTGCCACTGCACCAATGATCCATGACAGGATCGCAGCAGGACCCGCGTGTTGCACCGCCAGCAACGGCCCGAACAGCCATCCTGACCCGATGATTCCGCCGACGGAAATGAAGGTCAGACCCACAAGGCCAATATCCCGCTTGAGTTTGGCCATGCGTATCCTCTTGTTCACGCGCCGTTAATTCAGCGATTGTGAAAAGGATACGCAGTTACAACGCCCGGTGGCAAGCTAAGCGGAGTCACACGATTGGAAAGGGGAATGGTGGGTGATAAGAGATTTGAACTCCTGACATCTTCGATGTGAACGAAGCGCTCTACCACTGAGCTAATCACCCATAGGGCGGCCTCTTACCGCAGGTCTTGGTGCTCTGCAAGGGCGGGAAGATCAGTTTTTCCCGGCTAACGTGCGCAGAACGAAAGGCCCCGGAAAACCGGGGCCCTGGTGTTTTACAGACCGGGCAGGCCAGGCAGTTTGGCCAGAACACCGCGACGGCCAAATGTCGTGCCGCGATCGTTGCCAAAGTTTACACGAACGCCGACGCCCACATAGGCCTCGTTCGAGCTGCCGGAAACCAGCGGAGATGAGATGTGTGCGACGCCGATATTGCCATAAACTTCGGCGTTGTCAGCGGCGGCATAGGTGGCGCCGATTGCAAAAAGGTTGTAATCCAACGCACCCACAAAGTTGTCGACAATGTCCCAGCTTGCGGTGAAGTCCCAGCGGTCACTCAGTTCGGTTGTGGCCGAAACTCCGAAAATTGTTCCGTCCAGACCAGAGACGTTGCTCAGTTCCTGGCGACCGATATAACCTTCGATCTCTGCCGGGCCTGCGTCGAAGCCACCCTCGATTCCGAAAAAGTCGAAATCAGCATCTTCCAGCTTTTCCTGACCGTAGAACGCACCGAACGAGGCATTGCCGCTGGTGTGCAAGTTGGTGTGCAGTGTCCAGTTCGTTGCGGTTTCGCCGAGGTCCTGAAAACGATAGCCGCCCAGATCCAACTGGGCGCTGAACGCGCGGGTGAAGGCCAGTTCAACCGCCCCGTTCAGGTTGTATACGTCACCAAAATCGGTGTCGGTGAAGGTTGAATATCCCAGATCAAGATAACCGCCCGTAAGTTCGACAGCCTGCGCCGCGCCGGTCGACAGGGTTGCTGACAGGGCGCTGTAGATAAAGAGTTTTTTCAAGATTATGCTCCGTTCTTTTTTTGTTGGCCGGGCCCCGGAATGTGGCCCTTTTTGCGCGCGCAGCATTAGGTTGATTCTGCTTTGGGGTGTATTGATTCACTTGAAATAACTGGTGCTGTTGCCGGGGTGTCACATTGAGGGTGAAGCATGGTGCTTCTGTGCGAAAAACCACGGACAGCCGCGTGCCATTTGACCCTAGCTTGAAAACTGATGCCGCCACCCGGACAGCCGCGTGCGTAAAATTCTGGAATTCGGAAAAAACTTCAAAACGCCGCTTGACGATGCCGGGGCGGGGCCATAATACACCCCAACGTTCAGAGCGAACGTGCAGCGGGCGGTTGTAGCTCAGTTGGTTAGAGTACCGGCCTGTCACGCCGGGGGTCGCGGGTTCGAGCCCCGTCAACCGCGCCATCGCTGCAATCCTTGGTCCAGGATAAAGGCCATGAAAATAGATGCGCGGTTGTAGCTCAGTTGGTTAGAGTACCGGCCTGTCACGCCGGGGGTCGCGGGTTCGAGCCCCGTCAACCGCGCCATTTTCCTCTTTAGTTTCCACCTCAGAGCATCAGCGATTGCCCAGCAAGGCCCAACTGCGTCGCGCCTTGTCAGTAGGTGTCGGCAATAATTGGTTCGTTCACACTTTGTTCTAACTTTTCTGTTGGAGACTCAGCGCCGCTCGCCTATTTCTAGGACACTTGTCTGGTTGGGGGCCTGAATGGCTGAGCTGAAGAACATCGAAGTGCGCGGCGCGCGCGAGCATAACCTGAAAGGGATCGACGTCGATATTCCACGGGATCAGCTGGTGGTGATCACCGGCCTGTCCGGCTCGGGCAAATCCTCGCTGGCGTTTGACACGATCTATGCCGAAGGTCAGCGCCGTTATGTCGAAAGCCTGTCGGCCTATGCGCGTCAGTTCCTGGACATGATGGAAAAGCCTGATGTGGACCATATCAGCGGCCTGTCCCCGGCGATTTCCATCGAGCAGAAAACAACATCGAAAAACCCACGCTCGACCGTGGGTACGGTGACCGAGATCTACGACTATATGCGTTTGCTCTTTGCGCGCGCAGGAACTCCTTACAGCCCCGCCACCGGCCTGCCGATTGAGGCGCAGCAGGTGCAGGACATGGTCGATCGGATCATGATGATGGAGGAGGGGACCCGCGGCTACCTGCTGGCCCCTATCGTGCGCGACCGAAAGGGCGAGTATAAGAAAGAGTTTCTGGAACTGCGCAAACAGGGCTTTCAGCGTGTAAAAGTTGACGGCGAATTCTACGAGTTGGATGAGCCACCGACGCTGGACAAAAAATTCCGCCACGACATCGACGTTGTGGTCGATCGTCTGGTCGTGCGTGAAGGGATGGAAACCCGGCTGGCCGACAGCCTGCGCACGGCTTTGGATTTGGCCGATGGGATTGCGATTCTGGAAACCGCCCCGCGCGAGGGTGATCCGGAACGCATTACGTTCAGTGAGAATTTTGCTTGCCCTGTCAGCGGCTTCACAATTCCCGAAATCGAACCACGCCTGTTCTCGTTCAATGCTCCGTTTGGGGCATGCCCGGATTGTGACGGTTTGGGGGTCGAGCTGTTCTTTGACGAACGCCTCGTCGTGCCGGATCAGACATTGAAGCTGTACGATGGTGCCTTGGCCCCATGGCGCAAAGGGAAGTCCCCGTATTTCCTGCAAACCATCGAGGCCATCGCGCGGCATTATGAGTTCGACAAGAACACGCCGTGGAAGGATCTTCCGTCAAAGGTGCAGCAGGTTTTCCTGCGCGGCTCGGGCGATGAGGAAATCCAGTTCCGCTATGACGAAGGCGGGCGGGTCTATCAGGTCACGCGCAGTTTTGAGGGCGTGATACCGAACATGGAACGCCGCTATCGCGAAACCGACAGCGCGTGGATTCGCGAGGAATTCGAACGGTACCAAAACAACCGCCCCTGCGGCACCTGCGAAGGCTACCGCCTGCGCCCCGAGGCGTTGGCGGTAAAGATCGCGGACCTGCATGTGGGTCAGGTGGTAGAGATGTCGATCCGCGAGGCGCTGGCCTGGGTTGAGGATGCGCCGAACCATCTGAGCGTGCAGAAGAACGAGATCGCGCGCGCCATCCTCAAGGAAATTCGCGAACGTCTTGGATTCCTGAATAACGTTGGTTTGGAATACCTTACGCTATCACGTTCAAGTGGCACACTGTCCGGAGGGGAAAGCCAGCGTATCCGCTTGGCCAGCCAGATCGGCTCGGGCTTGACGGGTGTTCTGTATGTGCTGGACGAGCCATCCATCGGCCTGCACCAGCGCGACAATGATCGCCTGCTGGGTACGCTCAAGAACCTGCGGGATCAGGGGAACACGGTGATCGTCGTAGAACATGACGAGGAAGCCATTCGCGAGGCGGACTATGTGTTCGACATTGGCCCGGGCGCGGGTGTGCATGGCGGGCAGGTGGTCAGTAAAGGAACGCCAGCGGAAATCACTGCTGACGCCGCTTCGATCACGGGGCAGTATCTGGCCGGCACGCGAGAGATTTCGGTGCCAACCGAACGGCGCAAAGGCAACAAAAAGAAGGTTTCGGTAGTCAAAGCGACGGGAAACAACCTGAAGAATGTGACCGCCGATTTTCCACTGGGCAAATTCGTCTGTGTGACCGGCGTGTCCGGGGGCGGCAAATCCACGCTGACCATCGAGACGCTGTTCAAAACCGCCTCGATGCGTCTGAACGGCGCGCGTCAGACACCCGCGCCGTGCGAGACCATCAAGGGGCTGGAATTTCTGGACAAGGTTATCGACATTGACCAACGGCCCATCGGGCGGACTCCGCGTTCGAATCCAGCGACTTACACGGGGGCCTTCACTCCGATCCGCGACTGGTTCGCTGGCCTCCCTGAGGCAAAGGCGCGCGGGTACAAGCCCGGGCGGTTCAGCTTCAACGTCAAAGGTGGCCGTTGCGAGGCATGTCAGGGTGACGGTGTCATCAAGATCGAGATGCACTTCCTTCCCGACGTTTACGTGACCTGCGAGACCTGCAAGGGTGCGCGCTACAACCGCGAGACGCTGGAGATCAAGTTCAAGGGCAAATCCATCGCCGACGTGCTGGACATGACGGTGGAGGACGCGCAGGAGTTCTTCAAAGCCGTGCCGTCGATCCGCGACAAGATGGATGCGCTGGCGCGTGTGGGGCTGGGCTATATCAAGGTCGGTCAACAGGCCACGACCCTGTCAGGGGGCGAGGCGCAGCGGGTTAAGCTGTCGAAAGAGCTCAGCAAACGTTCCACCGGGCGCACCTTGTATATTCTGGATGAACCGACCACGGGTCTGCATTTCGAAGACGTGCGCAAGCTGTTGGAAGTGCTGCATGAATTGGTCGATCAGGGAAATACGGTTGTTGTGATCGAACACAATCTGGACGTGGTGAAAACCGCCGACCATATCATCGATATCGGCCCCGAAGGCGGTGACGGTGGTGGTGAGATTGTCGCGACCGGCACCCCGGAAGAGGTGGCCGAGGTCGAGCGCAGCCACACCGGGCGGTATCTGAAACAGATGCTTGATGCAAAGGCGGTTGCCGCCGAGTAGACCAGTCACGCATACTGCCAGGAATACGTCTATTGGGGACGGCGCCTGGCAAATCGGCGGTGTCGGTGCGTCCAACGCGAACGGAGGTCGCATGGCCGATCCAGACCCGAACGTGTTCGCCTCGGGAACCTTACCCGGCTCTATTGCACAGCGGCTGAGGCATTTGCAGGATCTGCCGGATGGTTTGGTCGAGCATCGGCAGGGCCAGATCGGGCAGGTGGTCGTTGCAAAGAGCGGGAGCGAGCTGTTTCTGGTGTTTTGCCCCAGCGGAGTTCCTCTGACCAACGACGCGCTCAGCGGAGTCATGTCGCGCATTGATCTGACAAACCCGCTGACTCTGACCGGTGGTTATACGCAGGCGATGCTGTTGTGCCTTGCTTTCGTGCCACGGCCCGAGCGTGTGTATGTTATGGGCAGCGGTGGTGGGCGGATGCCCACGGTTCTTCATGCGCTGCTCGATGATGTCATGATCACCGGCTCGGAGATTGATCGGGAAGTTCTTGACCTGTCATACCGGTATTTCGGTCTGAAAGACGGTCCGCGCCTGCGGATTTCCTGCGCCGATGGCAGCTTGCATTTGGCCGAACAGACAGACGCGCAATTCGACCACATCTATCTGGATTGCTTCGCGGCGGACGGGCGTGTGCCGCAATCCTTGTCCACGCCCGCGTTCTTTGAAATGTGCGCCAGCAAGCTTCGGCACAGGGGCGTGGTTTGCATGAATTTCGTGGACAGCGACCCTCGGCTGCCTGAGCAGAAAGCGGACTTTCAATCGGTTTTTGCAGATGCCTGCGAGGTTGAAGTCGAGGGCACGCATGTTCTGTTCGGATGCAAGGAGGCGTGTGCCGATCCGGCCAGCGTTTCGGCATCCGCGCGCGCGCTGCAGGCGCGGATGCCGTTTGGGTTTGATTTGTCCGAATACGCAGATCGGCTTTGTATCTTATCCCAAGACGAAAGTTAGATCAGCCGCGACCGCGTTTCTCGAATCGAGGCAGCATGGCACTGAAATCCATACCATTCCCGTCTTCACCTTCGACGAATTGTTCATACAACGCCGTTGCGGCTTGCCCCATCGGAGTGTCCGCATCGGCGCTTTCGGCGGCTTGCTGGCTGAGGCGCAGGTCTTTCAGCATCAGCTCGGCGGCAAAACCGGGTTGGTAGCCGTTATCCGCAGGGCTGGTTGGGCCAACGCCGGGGGCGGGGCAATAGGCGTTCATGGTCCAGCTATAGCCGGAGGACGTGCTGACGACGTCGAACATTTTTTGACGGTCCAGCCCCAGCTTGTCAGCCAATGCAAAGGCTTCGCAAGTAGCGATCATGGTGACGCCGAGGATCATGTTGTTGCAGATCTTGGCCGCTTGACCGGCCCCGGCTTCGCCGCAGTGCACGGCCTTTTGCCCCATGATCTCGAACAGGGGGGCAGCTTTGGCAAAGGCGTCTTCGGATCCACCGGCCATGAAGGTCAGCGTGCCTGCCGAGGCGCCTCCGATCCCGCCCGAAACAGGAGCATCGACTGAGAGCAGCCCGGCTGCACTGGCCTGATCGGCGACCGCGCGAGCGCTGTCGACATCGACGGTTGAACAGTCGATCAGAGCGGCACCGGATTGCATATGGGGGATGATCTGATCGGCGACGGCGCGCAGGATGGCTCCGTTCGGCAGCATGGTGATGACGGCGTCCGCGTCCGCTACGGCCTCGGCAGCTGTCTCAACATTGGTGACACCGTCCACGCTGACCCCTGCGGTATCAAAACCGCGCACCGTGTGACCGGCTTTGGCCAGATTGGCGGCCATGGGCGCACCCATATTGCCCAGCCCGATGAACCCGATTTGCATGTCTTACTCCTCCTCGAATGTCAGGGCGTCCTTGCCCAGCGGCTGCAACATCTTCGACACCGCCACCGCTGGCACGGTCATATCCGCATATTGCCAACGGGGGTTGCGGTCTTTGTCGATGATCTGCGCCCGGATACCTTCCAGAAAATCACCATGTTGCATGGCGCGGAAGGTGAAACGGTATTCCATTTCCAGCGCCCGACGCATGGTTAGCGAGGCCCCGCGCAGGCGGTGCAGCATTTCCACCGTGCAGGCCACAGACAGCGGCGCGTTCCGTTCCAGCTTGGCCAGCGCCTTCACCGCGAATTCGGAACCACTGCTCCGCAGATTGGTGAGAATATCGCCGAGTGTCTCACCATCGAAGGTGCGGTCAATTTCGGGTTGCAGACCGGCAAGTTCGCCGTTGGGCGGCGTGGCGGCATGTTCGCCAATCAGATCGGCGTTGCCGGACGCCTCCAGCATGTCGATCAGATCAGCCCACTGATCCTGCGGGATGAAATGATCGGCGAACCCGGCAAGGATCGCATCAGCGGGGCCCATGCGGTGCCCGGTGGTGCCCAGACACTCACCCAATCGACCGGGAGCCAGCGCCAACATCAGCGTGCCGCCGACATCGGGAACCAGCCCGATGGAGCATTCGGGCATCGCGATCTGAGAGGTTTCGCCAACAACCCGGTGGCTGCCGTGGCAGCCGATTCCGACGCCGCCGCCCATGGTGAAGCCTTGCAGGAAGCTGATGACAGGTTTGGGGTATTCGAAGATCAGGGCGTTCAGCCGGTATTCGTCGCGCCAGAATGTCTGACCATAGGCGAAGTCGCCCTGGATCCCGGTCTGGTAAAGTTCGGCAATGTCCCCTCCGGCGCAAAAGGCCTTGTCGCCTTCGGCGTCGAAGATGATCAGATCGACCGCATCATCCTCGCGCCAGTTGCGCAGGGCTGTGTCGATGGCCATGCACATATCATAGGTCAGCGCATTCAGCGCCTTGGGTCGGGTCAGGGTGATGCGCCCAGCGCGGCCGGTTGTGCGGATGTCGATGTCAGACATGTAACCTTTAGCCTTGTGCAATCATCTGGCGCGCGACGATCACGCGCATGATCTCGTTCGTGCCTTCCAATATCTGATGCACCCGCAGATCACGCACAAGCTTTTCGATGCCGTAATCGGCCAGATAGCCGTAGCCGCCGTGCAGTTGCAGGCACTGATCGACGACCTTCGATCCGGTCTCGGTCACGAATTTCTTGGCCATGGCGCAGAATTTGGTCGCATCCGGAGCGCCTTGATCCAGTTTCCAGGCCGCTTGGCGCAGAAAAGTGCGGGCGGCCTGCAGCTCGATCTCCATATCCGCCAGGCGGAATTGCAGGGCCTGGAACTGGTCGATGGATTGGCCAAAGGCTTTGCGTTCGGACATGTATTGCAGGGTCATGTCCAGCCCGGCCTGTGCCGCGCCCAAGGAACAAGAGGCGATGTTCAGACGCCCGCCATCCAGACCCTTCATGGCGTATTTGAACCCGTCGCCTTCAACGCCGACCAGATTGCCGGATGGAATTTTGCAGTCGTCGAACTGGACCTGCGCGGTGGGTTGGCTTTTCCAGCCCATCTTTTGTTCCAACGCACCAAAGCTGAGGCCGGGTGTTCCGTCTTCAACATAGACGGTCGAAATACCCTTTGGGCCGTCCTGACCGGTACGCACCATGCAAACATAGGCGTCCGAATATCCTCCGCCGGAAATAAAGGCCTTTGACCCGTTCAGCGTGTACCCTTCATTCGTGCGTTCGGCGCGGGTTTTCAGCGCGGCCGCGTCCGAGCCTGAGCCCGGTTCGGTCAGGCAGTAGCTGAGCACTGTGTTCAGGCTCAGCACGTTTGGCATGACTTGGGATTTGAGGTCGTCGCTGGCAAAGCTGTCCAGCATCTTGGCGCACATGTTGTGGATCGACAGAAAGGCCGCGACCGAAGGGCAGGCCATCGACAAGGCCTCGAACACCAGTGTCGCGTCCAACCGGGTCAGACCCGAACCGCCGCTATCCTCGGACACGTATAGCGCGCCGAATCCAAGTTCCCCGATCTTGGGCCACAAGTCCTTTGGAATGGTGCCGTCGCTTTCCCATTGGCGCGCGAATGGGGCGATGTTTTCCTGCCCAAACGCATATGCCATATCGAAGATGGCTGTCTGTTCCTCGGTCAGCCCGAAATCCATGGCGTACCCTCCCGCAGGTAAAGAATTGAACGCTTGTTTATTTCGCAATCGTTACAGAAATTTTGCAAGATCAGCAATCGTTCGCGGGCGGCGCGGCGACTACGCGCCGCAGGGTCACAGATCGGCGTGAAACTCTTCGATCAAATGGCGAACGACCGCCTGACCGGGGTCCTCGCCTTTGGCAACAGCTTCGGCATGCGCGCGCCGTTGGCGTGTGGCTGAGGTCCCGTTTTCGGCAATCTGCCGCAACCGGGCGAGTTCGGTCATGGTGCCCAGCGCCTCGGCATCTTCGGCAAGCATGCCCATCAGTTCGCCCATCAACTCGGCCATCGGTTTGATCGAGCGATCCCCGAAATCGATCAGCCCTTCCCCAACACCATAGCGCTGAGCGCGCCACCGGTTTTCACTGATCAGGAACCGATCATACTGTCGCCACCGCAGATTTCGCGCTTTCAGGCGGCACAGCATCCGGGTCAGGGCCTGCACCAGTGCCGCCAGCGACAGCGTATGTTCCAGCCGGGGCTGCACATCCATGATGCGGGTTTCAAGCGTCGGGAACCGGTGCGACGGGCGCAGGTCCCACCAGATTTTTGAGGTATCCTCGATCACGCCCAGCTCGACCAGAACGCCGGTGGTGCGCTCGTATTCGGACCAGCTGTTATAGTCAGGCGGCAGCCCTGTGCGCGGCAGGTTGTCGAAGACGGTCAGCCGGTAGGAGGACAGGCCCGTATCCTCTCCGTTCCAAAAGGGCGAGGACGTGGACAGCGCCAGAAGGTGAGGCAGGAAATAGCAGAGCTGGGGCATCAGGTCAGCCCGCAGCGCCGGGTCCTCGACCCCCACATGAACGTGCATTCCGCAGATCAGCATCCGTCGCGCAACACCACCCAAGGCGTGTTGCAGGGCATCGTAGCGTTCCTTCCGGGTGTGGTGCTGGTCCTTCCAATTGGCGAACGGGTGGCAGGATACCGCAATCGGGCTGAGGTTATATGCGGCGGCGTGTTTCGACACACAAGATCGCAGCCGCTTCAGATCCTCACGCGCGCCTTTGATCGTGGTATGAGGGCGCGTGCCGACCTCGATCTGGCATTGCAGGAATTCAGGGCTGACCTGACCTTCGAAATCGGCCTGGCAGGCTTCCATCAGGGCGGCGGGGGCTTCGGTCAGTTGCAGGCTGTCGCGGTCAACCAGCAGATACTCTTCTTCAATGCCCAGCGTGAAATCCTGCTGCATACACGGACCTCCCTTTGTTTAACGACCTCAGTGAATACGGAAATCGGCGTTTTGCCAAGGGTTTGCCGTTCTGCCGCTTGCGAAGGCCCATGCCGGACAGGTATGGAAATGCAGAAAGCCACCGAACCGGAGCGACGCGCGTGAAACTCAGAAAATTCCCGAAGATCAACGAAGCGCTTGATGAGTTGGGGGTGAAACTGATCGACAAGGCCGCCGAACAGGACGAACGCGCACGGCTTGAAGCGTTCGAGCGGGCAGGGGGGCTGACCAAACCGGCATATGCTCTGTCACCGGGGATGGAGGGGTTTGATATCGAACCGCTGAAACAGGAGTTTGCGAACCACCGTGACGCCTTGGCCGCGTTGAAGGACCCAGCGCGCAATCAGACCGGTTATCGCATCGGCAATGGCTACTATGACAGCCCTGACGCGGATGCGCTGTACCTGATGATCCGAAGGTTTCAGCCAAAACAGGTCATCGAAGTCGGCTGCGGAAATTCGACCCGCGTCACTCGTCAGGCGATCATCGATGGTGGGTTGGAAACCAAGATCACGGCCATCGACCCGTATCCCCGGGCGGATATTGCCCATGTGGTGGATGCATTCGAGCAGAAACGGCTGGAAGATGTGGACCCCGCGCTGTTCGATCAATTGGAGGCCGGAGATGTCCTGTTCATCGATTCCAGCCATGTTGTTCGGATGTCGAACGATGTCGCGCACCTGTTCTGCCGCATCATTCCCAGCCTGAAACCGGGTGTTGTCATCCACGTGCATGATGTTTTTTTACCCTATGAATATCCCAAGCGGTTCTTCTATGACTGCCCCGGCTGGGGTGAGCAGTACCTGCTGCACGCATTGCTGCAATCTGGTTCGTTTTCAATGCTTTGGCCGGGGTACTACCTGCAACAGGAGCGCCCGGATGCCGTCGAAGCCTTGCCCTTTTTGAAAGAGGGTCGCGCCCAGAGTATCTGGGTTCAGATCAAGGAACAGTGATCTCAAAGTGATCCGGTGTGACAAAAGGCCCGTACCCCTTTCCATAACAAGCTGGAGAGGAGAAGACAGCCATGTTTCGTCGCACGTTTATGGGCGCTGCCGCCGCACTCGCATTTGCCATGCCGCTCAAGGCCCAGGCTGCTGACATTGTCGATACCGCAGTATCTGCCGGATCGTTCACCACCCTGGTCGCAGCCGTTCAGGCGGCTGGTCTGGTCGATACGCTGAAGGGCAATGGCCCGTTCACCGTGTTTGCGCCGACGGATGAGGCGTTTGCAGCATTGCCCGAGGGGACTGTCGAAAGCCTCTTGCTGCCCGAGAACAAGGATCAGCTGGTTGAAATTCTGACCTATCATGTGGTTCCGGCCAAGGTGATGTCGGGCGATATCGCTGGCAAGCGCGCGAAGGTTCTGACCGTGCAGGGCGACCGCCTGAGCGTGAATGCGCGTAACGGCGTGAAGGTCAATGGTGCCGAAGTTGTTCAGGCCGATATCGAGGCCAGCAATGGCGTGATCCATGTGGTCGACGCGGTGATCCTGCCGGAATAAGCACCACGACCGCAGAAAACAAAAGCCCCGGTCCTGATGGCCGGGGCTTTCGTGTAACTGATGATCAGATCAGACGAGACGCACCTGCGTGCCGATCTGGACCAGCGGATACAGCTCTTCCACATGCTGGTTATATAGTCCGATGCAACCGGATGAGCTCTGACGACCGATTTTGCGCGTGTCATGGGTGCCGTGCACCAGATAGGCGGGCCAGTCCAGATACATGGCGCGGGTGCCCAACGGGTTGCCCGGATCGCCGCCATCCATCCGGACAGGCAGCGAAGGATCGCGTTCCCGCATCGACGCGGTCGGTGTCCAGCTTGGGTTTTCGGCCTTGCGCACAACTTTGGTGTAGCCGCGCTTGGTCAGTTCTTCGCTCATCGGCACAGAACTTGGGTACAGCTTGTAGGTCCCGTCCGGGCCCCAATAATGCACGGCGCGACTGGTGATGTCGGCCAGCAGGCAGCCCGAGCCAAGCTCGTCAAAGTGATCCTGCCAGTTCTGCTGAGAGAACGAGGATACATTGCGGCGCACCGGCAACTGTGTGCTGATCGCGTCTTCGGTCTGCGGGAAGGCATCCGTGCTTTGCGCGCGTACAAGCGCGGGCGTTGCCAGAACGGACGCGACCCCCAAAAGGGCCGAGCGGCGGGTCATGCGGGAATTGGACAAAACGGCCTCCGATATTTTTGAACTGCTCGATCAAAAAATTTGAGAGTAAATTATTTGTGCGGGATGCGAATTTCCAGCCTGTGAAACCTGAATTTATCGTGAAGGCGCAGGTTTTCAGGGGCATTGGCGAGTCTTTGCCACAAAAACCCGGCCAAATGGGCCGGGCTTGAGGGTTTTAGGGCTCAGATCAGTCCATGGCTTTGAAATTGAACTCGCCACCTTCCTTGATGCCCGACGGCCAGCGAGCCGTCACTGTCTTGGTGCGCGTGTAGAACTTGAAGCTGTCCGGTCCGTGCTGGTTCAGGTCCCCGAACATGGATTTCTTCCAGCCGCCAAAGGTGTGGTAGGCCAGCGGTACCGGGATGGGAACGTTGATGCCGATCATGCCGATGTTGACCCGGTTGGCAAAGTCACGCGCTGTGTCCCCGTCGCGGGTGAAGATCGCGGTGCCATTTCCATATTCGTGGTCCATCGCCAGCTTTAACGCCTCTTCATACGACTCTGCGCGCACGGTCGACAGTACGGGGCCAAAGATCTCTTGTTTGTAGATGTCCATATCGGGTGTCACATGGTCGAACAGGTGCGGCCCGACAAAGAAGCCGTCCTCATACCCCTGAAGGCTGAAATCGCGGTTGTCCACGACCAGCTTTGCGCCCTGTTCGACGCCTGAGTTGATCAGGCCCAGAATACGTTCCTTTGACGCGGCGGTCACGACCGGACCCATGTCAACGTCATCGCCTGCGGTGTAGGGGCCGACCTTCAGCTTTTCGACGCGCGGCACCAGCTTTTCGATCAGCGCGTCGGCGGTGTCCTGACCTACCGGAACCGCAACCGAAACGGCCATGCACCGTTCGCCCGCCGCGCCAAATCCGGCACCGACCAAGGCGTCGGCAGCCTGATCCAGATCCGCATCGGGCATCACGATCATATGGTTCTTGGCCCCACCAAAGCACTGCGCGCGTTTCCCGTTCGCGGTGGCGCGGGAATAGATATACTGCGCGATCGGGGTCGAGCCCACGAAAGACACTCCCTGAATGATCTCGCTATCAAGGATGGTGTCGACCGCCTCCTTGTCGCCATTGACGACCTGAAAGACGCCTTTCGGCAGACCGGCCTCGACGAACAGTTCCGCCAGCATCAAGGGGACCGAGGGGTCACGTTCAGACGGTTTCAGAACCACGGCATTCCCACAGGCTAGTGCCGGACCGACATGCCACAAGGGCATCATGGCGGGAAAGTTGAAGGGCATGATCGACCCCACAACGCCTAGCGGCTGACGCATCGAATACATGTCGATGCCGGGGCCTGCACTGTCGGTGAACTCGCCTTTCAGCATTTGCGGCGCGCCGATGCAGTATTCGATCACTTCCAGTCCACGCTGCAGGTCCCCCTTTGCGTCGGGGATGGTCTTGCCGTGCTCGCGGCTGAGCGCCTCGGCCAGCTTGTCCATGTCGCGGTTCATCAGGTGCACCATCGCCATCATCACGCGCGCCCGCTTTTGCGGGTTGGTCGCGCCCCATGCGGGTTGCGCAATCGCGGCCTGTTCAATGGCGGCCGTCGTTTCAGCGGCGCTGGCCATCGGGCATTTGTATTGTACTTCGCCCGTTGCAGGGTTGAAGACGTCGTCAAACCGGCCTGACGTGCCGGCCACTTGCGCGCCATTCAGGTAATGGGTCAGGTCTTGCATTGATATCTCCTCCGAACGTTTGGGCGCAGGATAGGCTTGCAAAAATCACCCGAACAGAGGAAATGTTCGAAAAATACGCGCTGGAAAAAGCACGGAAGGCAAAGCATGGACCCAAATTGGGACGATATGAGGGTTTTCCTGGCCGTCGCGCGCGAGGAAAGCCTGTCTTCAGCGGGTCGTATCCTGAAAATCGATCCGGCCACGGTCGGTCGGCGCATTGCCCGGCTCGAGGCCACTCTGGACGCGCCGTTATTTACCAAATCGCAGCAAGGCTACATTCTGACGCGGGCAGGTCAACGCTTGCTGGATCACGGTCTGCAAGCCGAAGAGGCGATGCGTGCCGCCGCCGGTGCGGTGGTTGGCTCGACCAAATCGCTTAGCGGTCAGATCCGGATCGGGGCGCCGGATGGGTCGGCCAACTATCTGTTGCCGCAAGTCTGCGCCAAGATCAGCGATGCCAACCCGGATCTGGACATTCAGATCCTCGCCTTGCCCCGGATTATCAACCTGTCCCGGCGCGAGGCCGATATGGCCGTTACCGTAAGTGCTCCGACGGCGGGAAAGTTGCTGGTCAAGAAAATCAGCGACTATCGGCTGCACATGGTCGCCGCGCAGGATTATCTGGATCGCCATGATCCGATCCGCAAGGTTGGCGATCTGAAAGGGCACCGTCTGATCGGGTATATCCCGGACATGATTTTTGACCGGGAACTGGATTATCTGAATGACATCGGCGTTGACCGTGTCGCGCTTGCATCGAATTCGGTCTCGGTCCAGCTGCGGCAGGTGTCCTTGGGCACCGGGGTCTGTGTCGCGCATGATTTCACCCTGCCGTTCCATCCGAACCTGAGGAAAATCCTGACGGACCAAGTACATTTGACCCGCAGTTTCTATCTGGTCCGGCATCAGGGCGATCAGCGCAATGAACGCCTGAACCGCTTTGCCGAGGCGCTGACGCAGGGCATCCGTGAAGAAGTGACGCGGCTGGAAGCCGCCGCCGAAGCTTGACAGGTTGTCCTAATCGCGCAACGCTTTGGAATAAGTTTATTATTCCGGAGGTGTTCTTAATGCTCGTTCAGGCCATTCTGAAGTCCAAGGCCGCAGAAGGCGTGGTCACGGTTCAACCTTCAGCGACGGTCTCTGAGGCGTCAAAAATCCTGGCGGAGAAACGGATCGGGACCGTTGTTGTATCCGAAGACGGCGGGCAGACGGCGGTGGGCATCCTGTCCGAACGCGATATCGTCCGCGAACTGGCTGCCAGCGGCAGCGGGTGCCTGAATCAGCCGGTGAGCTCCTACATGACCGAAGATCTGGTCACGACCACACGGCAGGCGACGGTTCAGGACATCATGTCACGCATGACCGAAGGGCGCTTTCGCCATATGCCGGTCGTTGAAGAGGGCAAGCTTGTCGGCATTGTTACCCTTGGCGATGTCGTCAAGGCGCAACTGGCGGAACTGGCGATGGAAAAGGACGCCCTTCAAGGCATGATCATGGGCCATTGACTTGGTCAGGGGCGTTTCCACCCCTTGCACCTGCGTCAAAGTTATGTTTGCTAGCGCAGAAATAATGTTGCGCAGGAGATCCTGATGCGGGTTGGATTGTATCCGGGAACCTTTGACCCGATTACCCTGGGTCATATTGATATCATCCGTCGGGCCTCTGCGCTGGTGGACAAGCTGGTGATCGGCGTTGCGATCAACCGCGACAAGGGGCCGTTGTTCTCACTGGAAGAACGTGTCGCCATGATCGAGGCGGAATGCGCGCATCTGACCGAACAGACCGGCACCGAGATCGTTGCTCACCCCTTTGAAAATCTGCTGATCGATTGCGCCCGCGATGTGGGCGCCCAGATCATCGTGCGCGGTCTGCGGGCTGTGGCCGACTTTGAGTATGAATTCCAGATGGTCGGCATGAACCGTGCCCTCGACGATTCAATCGAGACCGTGTTTCTGATGGCCGAGGCGCGGCACCAGGCCATCGCCTCGAAACTGGTCAAAGAAATCGCGCGGCTAAACGGGGATGTGTCGAAATTCGTCACACCCAGCGTCCACGCGGCCTTGCGCGACCGCTTAGGCTAGGGCACCCATCGCGGCGGCTGTGTCCAGCATCCGGTTCGAGAAACCCCATTCATTGTCATACCACGCCAGCACCCGCACAAGGGTGCCGTCGGTGACCTTGGTTTCGGCCAGCGACACGGTCGAGCTGTGGGAATCATGATTGAAATCGACCGAGATCAAGGGCCGGTTTTCCGCAGCCAGTACGCCGGGAATTTTCGCAGCAGCATCGACGAACAGCGCGTTGACCTCATCCTCGGTCGTCGGGCGCGATACCTCAGCCACCAGATCGACAACCGAGACGTTGGGGGTAGGAACCCGGATCGCCTGACCGGTCAGCTTTCCGGCAAGTTGCGGCAGCACAAGCCCGACCGCAGCAGCCGCGCCGGTGGTTGTCGGGATCATCGACAAGGCGGCAGCGCGCGACAGGTAAGGGTCTTTGCCCGCCGTATCATGCACCGGCTGGCTGGCCGTATAGGCGTGAACGGTGGTCATGTTACCATGCACAATGCCAAGCCCCGCATCCAGCGCCGCGGCAACAGGTGACAAGCAGTTGGTGGTGCAGGACGCGTTCGAGACGATGATGTCGTCTGCGGTCAGTTCGCTGTCGTTGACACCGAAGACCACGGTTTTGACCCCACCATCGCCACGCGCGGGGGCCGAGATCAGCACTTTCTTCGATCCGTTCTTCAGATGACGCTCAGCGGCTTCACGCGTCCGGAAGACGCCGGTGCATTCCAGCACGACATCGACGTCCGACCAATCCAGCGCTTCGGGATCGCGTTCACTGGTCAGACGAATGGGGCCCGCGCCGACGTCAAGACCTGCGTCGCTTAGGGTGACTGTGTTGGGGTAACGGCCATGCACGCTGTCAAATTCGAACAGATGCGCGTTCATTTCGGGTTTCGCCAGATCGTTGATCGCCACGATCTGCACATCCGTGCGGCCCGATTCCATGACCGCCCGTAGCACTCCGCGCCCGATCCGTCCAAAGCCGTTGATTGCCAGTTTGAGTGTCATGTCGCGCTCCGTTTCATTCGTCAGAGAGTCCCGAATTGGGCTTGGTTAGCGCTAACAATTCCAGATTGGCGCGAATGTCAAGAAAAACCTCCGTCAGCGCCAGAAAGCGACCCAGTCCAGGAAGGCGTAAAGCTTCTTGCTGAGGAACACCAAATGCTCGGGTCCGAACAGCGCATAGTCCAGCACGATCGCGCCGAGGATAAGCAATCCGAGCCAGATGGCGAGTTGATTTGTCATTCTGTCCCCGAACGAAAACACCCGCCCAGATAACCTGAGCGGGTGCAAAGCTACAAGCGAAGTCCGAAGGGTCAGTTAAGACGACCCATTGCAACGGCAACGTCTGCCATGCGGACCGAAAAGCCCCATTCGTTGTCATACCAGGCCAGCACGCGGACCATGCGGTTGTCGACAACACGGGTCTGGTCGGGTGCGAAGATCGAGCTTTCTTCGGTGTGGTTGAAGTCGGTCGAGACCAGCGGCGCGGGCTCGTACCCCAGAACGCGCTGCATCGGGCCTTTGGCGGCTTCTTCGACGATGGCGTTGACCTCTTCGACGGTCACATCGCGCGAGGCGCGGAAGCTCAGATCAACGGCCGAGACATTCGGTGTCGGCACGCGGATGGCCGAGCCGTCCAGACGACCCTTGAGGTTGGGCAGCACTTCACCCAGCGCTGCGGCGGCACCGGTCGAGGTTGGAATCATCGACATCGCGGCAGCGCGGGCGCGATACAGATCGCTATGGCGGCGGTCCAGGGTCGGCTGGTCGCCGGTATAGGCGTGGATCGTGGTCATGATGCCATGTTCGATGCCGACACCTTCATCCAGAACCTTGGCAAGCGGGGCAAGGCAGTTCGTGGTGCACGAGCCGTTCGAAACCATGTTGTCATTCGCGGTCAGGGTGTTGTGGTTGACACCAAACACGATGGTCTTGTCGACATTCTTGCCCGGTGCGGACAGCAGAACCTTGCCGGCACCACGCTCAAGGTGCGTTTTCGCCTTGATGCCGTCATTGAACTTGCCAGTGCATTCCAGAACGACATCGCAGCCTTCCCAGTCCAGCTCGTTCATGTCGTAGGTCGAGAACATCTGCATTGGGCCGCGACCCAGATCCATGGTGTTTCCGTCAATTGATACATCGCGCGGGAAACGGCCATGAATGCTGTCATACTTCAACAGATGCGCCGAGGTCTCCAGCGGGCCGGTTGCGTTGACCTTGATCACTTCGATGTCGTTGCGGCCAGAGGCGGCGATATGCGACAGGGTACAGCGGCCAATGCGGCCAAAACCATTGATGCCGACCTTAATGGTCATGAGATGTCTCCAGATGCGCTTGCGTTGCAGGCCATATAGCGGCGAAATTGGAATCTCAAAAGGGCAAAAGCAGCATATTTTTAAGGTGTTAGCGCAAACCTCACGCGATTGCGCTAACGCTTGCGCTAGCTGTGAGATCGGGTAGGGTCGCGGTGCGACAGGTGACAGGAAAGGATGCGCAATGAGCGGTCTGTTGGCCCTTTTGGACGACGTGGCGGGGATTGCCAAAGTGGCTGCGGCCTCGGTCGATGATGTGGTTGCAGCGGCCGGTAAGGCCGGGGCCAAGACAGCGGGCGTGATCATCGACGACGCAGCGGTGACCCCGAAATACGTTCAGGGCTTTGCGCCTGCGCGCGAGTTGCCGATTATCTGGCGCATTGCACGCGGGTCGTTCTTCAACAAGCTTATCCTGCTGCTACCGGTTGCGCTGTTGTTGGCGAATTTCGCACCGTGGCTGATCACTCCGCTACTGATGCTTGGTGGGTCTTACTTATGTTTCGAAGGGGCCGAGAAGATCTTTCACGTACTGTTCCCTCATGGCAGCCACGCCATCGAAGAAGACATGAGCGTGCGCGATCCCGGCCACCTTGAAGAACAAAAGGTCAAGGGCGCGATCAAGACCGACTTTATCCTGTCGGCTGAGATCATGACGATTGCACTGGCGGCGATTGAGGCCCCGAATATCTGGATGCAGGCGGCGACTCTGGCGGTTGTGGGCATCGGCGTGACCGTGGCCGTTTACGGTTCGGTCGCATTGATCGTGAAGATGGACGATGTCGGGCTGTTTCTGGCGCAGAACGCGCCAACGCCGATTGGGCGCGGGACAGGCCGGGGGCTGGTCAAGGCCATGCCGGTGGTCATGAAAGTTCTGTCCATCGTCGGCACGGCGGCGATGCTGTGGGTCGGCGGATCGATTGTCATCCACGGGATGGAGGTTCTGGGCTTTGGCTGGCTTGGTCATCATATTCACGACTGGGCCTATGCGCTTGGTCATATGGCATCCGGCCAGTGGGTCGGTGTGATTGAGTGGGTGTCCAAGGCGACTATGGACGGCGTGTTCGGTCTGGCTTGGGGCTTTGTTCTGATCCCGGTCGCGACCAAGGTCGTCGGTCCGATGATGGGCGCTTTCAGCGGATCAGCCGAAAAGCACTGAAGCAGAATACGAATGTGACGTTGGGTTGTGATGGTGATGTGCCGTCAGGCGGCTAGAGTCGGGTGAGACACAGAAGAATTGGAACCCTCATGCCCAATCAGTCTTTGATCGATGTTCTTGAGGCGCGGGTCGCTAAAGAGAACGGCCTGAGTTTCCCTGTGCCCCAGAACTGGATGCAGGGCCGCACGACCTTTGGCGGGTTTTCCTCGGCCCTGATGCTGTCAACGGTCCACGCACAGCACAAGGGCCTGCCGCCTTTGCGATCCGCTCTGATCAATTTCACAGCCCCGATTGGCGCTGCGCCCACGATCAGTACCGAGGTTTTGCGCCAGGGCCGCAATGTGACAATCATCAGCGCCCGCGCCGAGATTGAAGGGCAGGTGGCGGCAACCGCCACGTTCTCGTTCGGTCATGCGCAGGACAGCCATGTCGCTTTTGACCACCCCGCAAAACCCGCCCCGGACCCCGAAGCCTGCGATCCCTATTTCCCGCTGGGCTTGCCGCGCCCGCCAATTCCGTTCCTTGAGAATTTCGACGTCAACCGGGTGGAAGGCTCTTTGCCGTTTTCGGGTGCGGAACACGGGTACTTGCGTTTATGGGCGCGGCACCGTGACCGGCGAATGTGGGATCGGATGGAAGGGCTGATCTCGGTCGCGGATCTGCCACCGCCTGCGATCTATCCGACCTTGAAGAAACCCGGCCCGAATTCATCAATGAACTGGATTTTCAACGTGTTGTCCGAGGATGTTCACACTCGCGATGGCTGGTGGCTGCTGGAACATCAACTAACGGCAGGGCGCGACGGTTATAGCTCGCAGGTCATGCGGGTGTGGAATACCGACGGCGATCTGATCGTGGACGGGATGCAGTCGGTTATCATCTTCGTCTGACAAAAAAGCCCCGGAGCTGGCCGGGGCTTTTGGGTTGAGCGCTTGGGTTTAGCCCAGCAATTCCTTGACCTTGGCGACGGTCGCTTCGGCGGTGATGCCGAAATGCTTGTAAAGCTCACCCGCAGGGGCCGATGCGCCAAAGCTAGACATGCCGATGAAGCCCGCTTTGGCTTCGCGGCCACGCTCGCCCAGCAGCCAGCGATCCCAGCCACCGGCGCGAACGGCGGCCTCGATCCCGACGCGCACGGCACCGGCGGGCAGAACGCGCTTGCGATAGGCTTCGTCCTGCTGCGCGAACAACTCCATGCAGGGCATCGAGACGACGCGGGTGCCAATCCCTTGGGCTTCGAGCATCGCTTTGGCTTCCATCGCCAGCGACACCTCGGACCCGGTGGCGATCAGGATCGCTTGACGTTTGCCCTCGGCCTCGGCCAGAACATAAGCGCCTTGCGCCGTCAGGTTCTTGGTCTTGTGATCCTTGCGCACGGTCGGTACACCCTGACGGGTCAGTGACAGGACCGAGGGGCTGTCCTTGAAGGTCAGCGCCAGTTCCCATGCCTCAGCCGTTTCCACCGTATCAGCGGGGCGGAACACATAGGTGTTCGGCGTCGCGCGCGAGATTGCCAGATGCTCGACCGGCTGGTGGGTCGGGCCGTCTTCGCCCAGACCGATCGAGTCATGGGTCATCACAAAAACCGACGGGATCTTCATCAGTGCCGCCAGACGCATCGAGGGGCGGGCATAGTCGGTGAACGCCATGAACGTACCGCCATAGGGGCGGATGCCGCCATGCAGCGCCATGCCGTTCATCGCGGCGGCCATACCGTGTTCACGGATACCGTAATGGATGTAACGACCCTTACGGTTTTCCGGCAGGAACACACCCATATCGGCTGATTTGGTGTTGTTCGAACCGGTCAGGTCGGCCGAACCGCCCACGGTCTCGGTCATGATCGGGTTCACGACGTTCAGAACCTTTTCAGACGAGGCGCGTGTGGCCAGTTTGGGCTGATCTTCCGATATCTGCTTTTTGAACGCACGGATTGCACTGGCCAGTTTCTTGGGGGCCTCAAATGCATAGGCACGGTTGAATTCGGCCTGCTTGCGCTCGGACAGTTGCGCAAAACGTTCTTCCCATGCGGCACGTTCAGCAGCACCGCGCGAGCCGATGGCCTCCCAGGCGGATTTGACATTCGCGGGGATTTCGAACGCATCATGCGGCCAGCCATAGCCGTCTTTGGCGGCTTTCAACTGATCCTGATCGGTCAGCGCGCCGTGGCCTTTCGACGTGTCCTGCGCGGCGTGACCCAGCGCGATATGGCTTTCACATGCGATCATGGTCGGCTTGCTGGATTTCTTCGCGTCCACAATGGCAGCATCGATGGCCTTGGGGTCGTGGCCGTCGATCTCGATCACATGCCAGCCCGAGGCCGCGAAACGGCGCACCTGATCGGTGCGGTCGGCGATGTCGACGGTGCCGTCGATGGTGATGTTGTTGTTATCCCAGAAGACGATCAGCTTGCTGAGTTCGTGACGGCCCGCCAAGGTGATCGCCTCTTGGCTGACACCCTCCATCAGGCAACCGTCGCCTGCGATCACGTAAGTATAGTGATCGACAACCTTCTTGCCGTAATGGGCGCGCTGAATTTCCTCGGCCATGGCAAAGCCAACCGCGTTCGAAATACCCTGACCCAGCGGGCCGGTGGTGGTTTCAACGCCATCGATCAGGAAGTTTTCCGGGTGACCGGCGGTTTTCGCGCCCAGCTGCCGGAAATTCTTGATCTCGTCCAGTGTGACGTCGGCATGGCCTGTAAGATACAGCAGCGAATAGACCAGCATCGAACCATGGCCTGCCGACAGGATGAACCGATCACGGTCGGGCCAGCTGGGGTTTGAGGCGTCGAATTTCAGGTGCTTTTCGAACAGCACGGTCGCAACATCGGCCATGCCCATCGGCATGCCGGAATGGCCGGAATTGGCGGCGGCGACGGCGTCCAGGGTCAGGGTGCGGATGGCCGCAGCTTTGTCCCAGTGTTCGGGGTTGGCATTGCGCAGCGCAGTCAGGTCCACGGGCGTTGTTCCTTTGGATTTGAAGCAGATTGCGCGCTCAATAGCATCCACCCCTCAAAGTGCAAGCAGAACCGCGTGTCACAAAGACCAGGCGCTTCAAGAGAGTAGTCCAAGTTGTTGAAACCAAACAGTGGGTATTTCCCGCCGCATTCCGCTAAACTACTTGCAGGTGGGGGATGACGTTGATTCGGGTCACCCTGCAACAGAACGAACCTTGATAAAGAGGTGACAGGGGCATGAGCCAGATCGAGGAATTACAGCATCGCATTATGGCAGCGATGGAGCGCATTGGCGCGGGCGTTGACGCCTTGCAGGACGCAGCCCCCGGCAGTGGCGACGCGGATGAAGGGTTGAAGGCCGAGCTTGAGGATGAACGCGTCGCGAACGCTCAGCTACAGGAACGGCTGAAGTCCCTGAAAGAACGGCATGAACAGGAAGTCGACGGGCTGCGCGCCGAATTGGATCAGGCCCGCGGGGCCTCGGGCGACGGGTCCGAAACCGAGACACTGCGCGAACAACTGGCCGAGGCGACTGCAAAGCTGGCATCGGTCGAAGCAGCCCGTGCGGAATTGGCCGAAGCCAAAGCCGCGTTGGAAAACTCGGAAGAGCTGGACACGCTGAAAGCCGAGAATGAACAGCTAAAGGCCGAGCTTGAGGCGCTTGATAATACCGCGCCCTTGCAGGCCGAGTTGGAACAGCTTCAGGCGCTTGTGGCCCAGGCCAAGCAGATTGAGGCGGAAAACAGCCGGTTGCGGGCGGAACTTGCCGATACGGAACGTGTTGGCGACCTGAGCGCCGAGCTTGAGATGCTGCGCGCCGAACGGGCCAGCCATGGAGCAGCGATGTCTCGGCTGGATGATGATCTGCAACGGATGCGCAAGGCCAACGAACAGCTTCGCGGCTCGGTTGATGAGTTGCGGGCCGCAGCGGAACAAGGCGTGACAGATGCCGAACTTCTGAACCGGGCGACGATCGCGGAATTGGAGGCGACGCGCGCGGCGCAGGCGACCGATGCGGCCGAGGCCCACGCGGTTCTGGCGCGGCTGGAGCCGTTGCTGAACCAGGCAAAACTTGCGGAAGGTGAGGTGGAATAATGCCCGAGGTTACCATTCATATCGGCGGGCGCGGGTTCGATGTGTCCTGTCAGGACGGGGAAGAGGTGTTTCTGCAATCTGCCGCAAAAATGCTGGATGACGAGGCGCAAGTTCTGTCGGATCAGATCGGCCGGATGCCGGAATCCCGGATGCTGTTGATGGCGGGCCTGATGCTGGCCGACAAAACGGCTGCGACCGAGGATAAGGTCAAGGCGCTGGAGGCCAAACTGGCCGAGGCCGAAACAGAGCTGAACACCCTGCGCAACGCCCCTGCGCCCGAGCCGGAACGGGTCGAGGTTGCGGTGGTTCCGCCTTCGGTGACCGATACGCTGGCCGAATTGGCGGCACGGGCCGAAGCCCTGGCCTCGGTCGTTGAGGAGAAGAAATCCCAATGAACAAGCTACGTGTTCTGGCCGGTGGTGCACTGGTCGCGATGTCTGCTTCGGCAGCGTTGGCCGAGATCGACATTCTGTCCGTGACCTTCACCTGCGAAAACGGATTGCCGCTGCCGGTCACCTATTTCAACGCTGCTGACGGGACGGGTGCGGCGGCGACGATTGTGGACAATACTCTTGTTGCGTTGCGTCAGGTCGAAAGCGGTTCGGGCATCCGCTACGAATCCGTCGACACGGAAGGCACCTATGTTCTGCGCTCGAAAGGGTGGGACGCGTCCATCAGCTATCTGGCGGCAAGCGATGCCGCCAGCGAGCAGGTGATCTATCAGAATTGCTCCAGCCGCTAAGGCTGGATCACGCGTTTGCTTCGCGTATTTTGTCTGCGGCTTCCTTGTTGTAGCCGACGCCGTTTTCGTCAAACAGCGTGTCCAGTTCGCCCGACAGGGTCATCTCGGTGATGATGTCGCAGCCGCCGACAAACTCACCTTTGACATATAGCTGCGGCACGGTCGGCCAGTCCGAGTAATCCTTGATGCCCTGACGCACCGCGTCATCGGCCAGAACGTTCACGTCCGCATAATCGACGCCCATATAGTTCAGCACGCCAGCCACACGGGATGAGAAGCCACATTGCGGCATCTCTTTGGTGCCTTTCATATACAGAACCACGTCATTTGCTTTGACGGTCTCATCGATCTGGGTTTTCACATCGGTCATTTCGCGTTTCCTTGTGGTCTTCCCTTTAGGGAATGCATTGGGATCTCTGTTTTCTGCGGAAAACCAAGAGCTATTCTGGGACTTTCGTGGTCAACGCCAGCGCGTGCAATTCTCCGTCCGGCCCGTCCATCTTGCCTTTCAAGGCCGCGTAAACGGCGCGTTGCTGCTGAACGCGGTTTTTGCCGCGAAAGCTTTCGTCCACGACCATGGCGGACATATGCACGCCATCGCTGCCGCCAACCTGAATTTCCGCGTTGGGAAAGCTCTCGCGCAGCAGGGTTTCAATTTCGTGGGCGCTCATCGGCATGTAGGTTTACTCCTGAAAGTCTTTCCCAAGATGTAGAGCGATGGGGCGGGGCGTGCAAGATGGCACGCGCGGACAAAACCGGCAAATCCTGCGCCCGGTTGTGCGCGCAGGATGTCCGTATTTGGGACGAGAAGAAGCCTGTAGGTCAGGCAACAGCCGCCGCAAAGCTGGTGCGGAACGTGTCTTGCAAATCCGCCAGCGATGCCTCGGACGCGCCGATCTTGACGCTGTCGCCGGTGAAACGACCGACCGAGACCAGCGGTACACCGGCCTGACCGGCGGCGATCATCAGCGCCTCGGCCTGATCGAAGTTGCAGGCGACCAGATAGCGGGCCTGATCCTCGCCGAACAGGAACTCGGTCGGGGCCTCGTCGAGTTGGACGCCCACGCCAGCGGCCTCGGCCAGTTCGAACGCGGCCAGCGCAAGGCCGCCATCGCCCAGATCGGTGCAGGCCTTGATCATCTCGCGGTTGGCGCGGATGAAATCCCCGTTGCGCTTTTCCGCGTCCAGATCCACATGCGGGGCGTCGCCGTCTTCACGGTTGAACACTTCGGCCAGCAGGGCGGATTGGCCGAGATGGCCATTGGTCTCGCCGATGATCAGGGCAACATGGCCCTCGCGAACCTCATTGCCGATGATTTCATCGGAATGGTTCAGCAGACCCACGGCACCGATGGTCGGGGTGGGCAGGATCGCCTGACCGTCGGTCTCGTTATAAAGCGAGACATTGCCCGACACGATGGGCATGTCCAGCGCGCCAACGGCGGCGCCGATGCCCTGAATGGCACCAACGAACTGGCCCATGATTTCGGGCTTTTCGGGGTTGCCGAAGTTCAGGTTGTCGGTGGTGGCCAGCGGTTTGGCCCCGACGGCGGTCAGGTTGCGATAGGCTTCGGCCACCGCCTGTTTGCCGCCTTCGACCGGGTTGGCGCGCACGTAGCGCGGCGTCACGTCGCTGGTGAAGGCCAGCACCTTGTCGGTGCCGTGCACGCGGACCATGCCTGCGCCCAGTCCCGGCGTGCGGGTGCTGTCGGCCATGACCATCGTGTCGTATTGCTCATAAACCCATTGCTTGCCCGCGTAGTTGGGCGAGGCGAGCAGGGCGCGCAGACCGTCGATGGGATCGATCTGGGGCACGTCTTCCAAAGGTGCGGCCTCGGGGGTCGGCACCCATGGGCGGTCGTATTCCGGCGCGGTCGAGGAGAGTTTCGACAGGACCAGATCTGCTTTGACTTCACCATTATGCATGATCAGAAAGCGGTCTTCGGCGATGGTTTCGCCAACGATGGCAAAATCCAGATCCCATTTCTCGAACACGGCGCGGGCCTCGGCCTCAAGCTCGGGCTTCAGCACCATCAGCATCCGTTCCTGAGATTCCGACAGCATCATCTCGTAGGCCGTCATGTTCTCTTCGCGCTGGGGGACGTTTTCCAGATCCAGACGCACGCCCAGACCGCCCTTGTCGCCCATTTCCACGGCAGAACAGGTCAGACCCGCCGCGCCCATATCCTGGATCGAGATCACGGCACCGGTCTGCATCAGCTCCAGCGTCGCCTCCATCAGGCGTTTTTCGGTGAAAGGGTCGCCGACCTGAACGGTGGGGCGCTTTTCTTCGATGGTGTCGTCGAATTCGGCCGAGGCCATGGTCGCGCCGCCGACGCCGTCACGACCTGTTTTTGCACCCAGATAGACGACCGGCATCCCGACGCCCGATGCGGCCGAGTAGAAAATCTTGTCGCTGTCGGCCAGACCGGCGGCAAATGCGTTCACAAGGCAGTTGCCGTTATAGGCGGGGTGGAACCGCACCTCGCCGCCGACGCAAGGAACGCCGAAGCAGTTGCCATAGCCGCCGATGCCTTCGACCACGCCGTTCACCAACTGGCGGGTCTTGTGGTGGCCGGGCTCACCAAACGACAGCGCGTTCATCGAGGCGATGGGACGCGCGCCCATGGTAAAGACGTCGCGCAGGATGCCACCCACGCCGGTGGCCGCACCCTGATAGGGTTCGATATACGAGGGGTGGTTGTGGCTTTCCATCTTGAACACAACCGCCTGACCGTCGCCAATATCGACCACACCCGCGTTTTCGCCCGGACCACAGATTACCTGAGGGCCAGAGGTCGGCAGGGTGCGCAGCCATTTCTTGGACGACTTGTAGGAACAATGCTCGTTCCACATGGCCGAGAAGATGCCCAATTCGGTAAAGGTCGGTTCACGCCCGATGATCTCGAGGATCATGTCGTATTCCTCGGGCTTGAGCCCGTGTGCGGCAATCAGATCGGGTGTGATAGCGGGCTCTTGCATCGTCTGTCCTGTGTCCAAGTGGGCCGAGATTGCGCGCCTTTTAGGGCAAGGGGCGGCCTGTGGAAAGGGCCAAGTCAGCGCAGGGCGGTTATGGCAAAGAAAAACGGAACCGACGGTAGGGGCGGTTCCGTGTTCTTTCCTTGCGATTTAGCGGCCAGCCATCAACAGAATGAGGGCTGGTTGCGTATCGTTACGCGGGGTTTTGCGCCTTGTTGGCGGCATCCGCCGCCGCTGCACCTACGGCTGCCTTTTGCTCATCCGTCAGGTTCTCGGCCTCATCCAGACCCGGGATCGCAACACGCACCTCGCGGCGGGCAAAGTCGATACCGTTTTCCTTGAACGACGCCTTGACCCGGTTGAAGATTTCCTTGCGCAGCGTGAACTGCTTGCCCGGCTTGGCCATGAACTTGCCGCGGATGATCATGCCGACATCGTCAAAGTCGAATACACCCTGCGACTTGAAGGGCTGCAGGAAGCCATCCTTGTGGGTCTCGTCCTCCATCATCTCGGCACCGATCTTCTTGAAGATCTTCTTAACCTTGTTGGGGTCGGTGTCGAAAGGCACGGTGAATTTCAGCTTCATGATGACCCAGTCGCGGCTGTAATTGGTCAGCTTTTGAATCTCACCATAAGGAATGGTGTGGACCGGCCCGCGATGGTGGCGCAGCTGCATCGACCGGATCGAGATTTTCTCGACCGTGCCGGTAGTGCCGCCCACATCGACATATTCGCCCACGCGGAAGGCATCGTCGATCAGGAAGAAGATCCCGCCCACAATGTCCGAGACCAGTTTTTGCGCGCCGAAACCGATGGCCAGACCAAGGATACCGGCACCCGCCAGCAGCGGCGTGATATCGAGACCCAAGGCCCCCAGCGCCAGCAGAAGGAAGATCACCGCAATCGCGACCTGAGCCGTGACCCGCAGCAGCGGCAGAACCGTCGCCAGACGCGACCCGCCCGAACCACCGCCTTCGCCAGCCTCTTCATCGGGGCTTTGATCGGCGGTCATCTCTTTCGCCAAACGGCGGTTGATCCACAGCGAGACGACCTCGTTCAGGATGTAGCCGACCGCGATGATGATGAAGAACTGGATCAGTCGGCTGCCTTCTTCCTGCGCGCCGCCTGCGATTTCCTGCAGGTTCAGGTTCCAGGCTTTGGCGATCATCAGGATCACAAGGATACCGGCCAGAACGCGACCAATGCGGATATAGCTGCGTTTGGTCGATCTGTAGGCCTGCTCGGCCACCGGGCCTTCGCCCAGCATTGGCGGTTGCAGGTGACGCACCAGACCCCGGATCAACGTATCCAGCGCAGGCGCGATCAGCAGCCAGAACATCGTGGCGAAATGCGCGCCCTGAACCAGAAGCGCAAGCGACGACGGATCGCGCTGAGCCACCAGAAATTCGACCAATAGCCAGATCGCAGCCGAGACACCGATCGCGAAGTAGGGATAGTAATGCGCCACTTCCTCGTCGAATTTTGTATGGTCCGGGTCGGTGCCCAGCATCATCTGCGACAGGCCCTCACGCGCTTTCCACGCGATGACGCCGATATAGATGTGAATCCCCGCGTTCAGCCAGAAGCCAATACGGGTCTCGCCGCTGGTGATCCCATTCAGCCGGTTGAAGTGCAACAGGAACAGCGTGAAGCCGATCAAGATCAGCAGGCCAATCAGGTTACGATGCAGGTATTTCGCCCAGTGATCGTCAATATTGACCAAACGGTAATGCGG
Source organism: Ruegeria sp. AP12 (assembly GCF_056540025.1). Taxonomy (NCBI): domain Bacteria; kingdom Pseudomonadati; phylum Pseudomonadota; class Alphaproteobacteria; order Rhodobacterales; family Roseobacteraceae; genus Ruegeria; species Ruegeria sp. AP12. The sequence goes on along the minus strand of NZ_JBQFVZ010000001.1, from coordinate 964,208 downwards.
TTTTTTGGGTGCGAGAATGAAACGCGAGGCGGCTGCACCCAGTCGCGGAACCCAGATCAGATAGAATACGAAAGGCGCGGCATAGGTGATTTGTTCTGCAGACAAAAGGCCGCGACCGACCGCGCGGATCACCACATAGAACACCACAAGCCCGGCGATTTCGCGGCAGAAACGACCAAACAGGTAGCGGACAGCGCCCCACAGGTCGCCTTCTTCTTCAACCTCAGCCTGAACATGCCAACGACGCGTCAGCAGCTCAAACAGCTTTTCCGCGATGAAGCCCACGACCAGAACACTCAGGACCAACCCCATAAGTGTAAGCGCCCCGCTGGCGCCAAAAGTTCCCGTGAAATTCGAAACCGCCTCGACCTGGGCATGGAAGATGTTCGGGACGGTCATGATGACCTGCGTCCACGACGTCACCATTTCGGTCCAGATTTCGTTGAGTTCCGTGATCGGATCGTCAACCTCCTCCGCCTCAGCCGCGTTTTTTGCGGCAACGGCATCCAGACGCTCCAATAGGATCGACCTGACCTGATCGTCCGACATGCGGGCCACCAGACCATCTACCTGTTCCGGGGTCAGGTCCTCGGGGATGGTCACTGTGGCAGGTGCGTCCGATGACGACGTTGTGGCGATTTGCGCATGCAATGGCGCGGTCATCAGCACAAATGACAAAAGCGCCGCCAAAAGGCGTAGGGGGTGGAACATTGATTTGTCCTCGATCGCGAAAAATTTAGTTGTTTTTCGGGATCATAGGCACAAGCCGCCAGATTTCCCAGCAGTTTCACCGCCCTGACAACCCGTGAAACCAAAAAAAAGGCCGAGCACTAAGCTCGGCCATAGTCCAACAGGGAGGTATGAAGATGATGAGCGTTTCAGCATCACCGCCTTCGAGTGCTCATTTAGGGATCAGTTTGTTAACGTTCAAGGAGTTTCAGGCTGTGCATTTGACAACCCTGATATGCCCTGCGCGCATATCTATAGTTTACCCAATTTCTTCAACTGCTTGCGTTGTTCAATGATTTCGGCCTGAACAAAATCGCGGAACGCTGCAACGCGTTTGGAGTGCCGCAATTCCTCGGGGTAGGCCAGATAAACCGGAACATCGGCAGTTTCGATATCGGAAAGGACCGGGACCAGATGCGGGAAATCCTGCGTGACATAATCGGGCAGAACGCCAATGCCCAGATTGTGTAGCACGGCCTGCAGTACGCCGAAGTAGTTGTTCACCGTCAGCAGCGATCCCGGATTATAGGTCATCAAATGGCGCACCATTGACGCGCTTGCCCCGACCTGAGGCGCTGCAGGCGTTTGGCAAATCAGGCGATGATCCTTGATCTCGTCCAGCGACTTCAGGTTGCCGCCATGCGTTTCGATGTACTCCTGCGTGGCATACAGCGTCATCTGTACAGTCATCAGCCGCTTGCGCACCAGATCGGCCTGGCTGGGTTCCTTCATGCGGATGGCAACGTCGGCCTCACGCATGGGCAGGTCCAGAACGCGTTCTTCCAGCATCAGGTCGATGTTCAGATCGGGGTATTGCTCGTAGAGCTTTGGCAGGCGCGGGGCCAGCCACAGGGTTCCAAAGCCGAAGGTCGTGGTCACACGCAGGACGCCGAACACCTCATCCTCGCTGTCGCGGATGCGGGCAGCGGCAGCGTCTAGGCGTTTGGACATGGCCGAGGTCGCATCGAACAGCAACTCACCCTGTTCGGTCAGGATCAGGCCACGGGCGTGACGGTGAAACAGGGTCGCATCGAGTGATTCTTCCAACGCGCGGATCTGACGGCTCACGGCGGATTGAGACAAATTGAGCTTGTCCCCCGCATGGGTCAGGCTGCCTGCATCTGCAACCGCGTGAAATATCCTAAGCTTATCCCAATCCATCGCCGCAACTTTCGTTATCCTCGGGAAGGCCTATATGAAATAGGTAACAAGTTCCACAAACAAACGGTGAAATCGTTAGGTTTCAGTGGATAAACTCTATGCAGGTCAGCCTTTGTGACCTAATATGCGAGAATATGAAGCACACTGATCTGACGAGGGGAGACGTCTGATGAGTCAGCCACAAATATCGCTGAACGACCGGTTCGATCTTGAGAAATCGCCTGTTCTTTTGAACGGAACGCAGGCGCTGGTGCGGCTGATGCTGATGCAGCGCGCGCGCGACCAGAAGGCCGGGCTGAATACGGCGGGACTGGTGACCGGATATCGCGGTTCGCCACTTGGAGCCGTTGATCAGCAGATGATGCGGGCGCAGCGATATCTTGCCGAAAGTGACGTGACCTTTCAGTACGGTCTGAACGAAGATCTGGCCGCGACGGCGTTATGGGGTAGCCAGCAGGCAGGGCTGCGTGGCGATGGGCGCTATGACGGTGTGTTCGGCCTTTGGTACGGCAAAGGGCCGGGTGTCGACCGGTCGGGTGATGTGATGCGTCACGCCAATATGGCGGGCACGGCACAGCATGGCGGCGTGCTGATGGCGATGGGGGATGACCACACAGGCGAAAGCTCGACCGTGTTGCACCAATCCGAGTGGTCTTTGGTCGATATGTATATGCCGGTGGTCAGCCCGGCGGGCGTGCAGGAGATATTGGACTACGGCATCTACGGCTTTGCACTCAGCCGCTTTGCCGGTGTCTGGGTTGGCTTGAAAACGATGAAGGACACGATCGAGGTGACCTCGGTCGTGGATGGCAGGCCGGACCGGGTGGGTCTGGTAATGCCCGAGTTCGACATGCCCGAGGGCGGGCTGAACATCCGACTGGGCGACACGCCACATCTGCAAGAGGCGCGGATCATCGACTATAAACGTTTCGCGGCCGAGACGTTTTCTCATGCCAACAAGCTGGATAAACGTGTCTGGGGCAAGCCGGGCGCGAAGATCGGGTTTGTAGCCGCAGGCAAGAACTGGCTGGATCTGGCGCACGCACTGTCGCTGCTGAACATTGATGAGGCCGAGGCCGAGCGCCTTGGCATTACCACCTACAAGATCGGGCAGACGTTTCCGCTGGATATGGCCGGGTTCCATGACTGGGCCGAGGGGCTGGACCTGATAGTTATCGTTGAAGAAAAGCGCAAGCTGATCGAGGTGCAGGTCAAGGAAGCCATCTTTGACGACCGCCGGGGTCGCCGCGTTTACGGTTGGTACAAAGGCGGGGCCGGGACCTTGCACCGCGAGGAGTTGTTCCCCACGCGCGGCGCGCTGGACCCGATCATGATTTCCGAGAAACTGGGTGAGATCCTGATCGAAGAGGGCCGCGATACCGATGGTGTTCGCGCCGGTCTGGGTAAACTGTCCGAGGCGCGTCGGGCCGACAACGCCCAGGAAATCGCAACGCGTCTGCCGTATTTCTGTTCAGGCTGTCCGCATAACAGCTCGACCAAAGTGCCCGAGGGCAGCCGGGCTTATGCCGGGATCGGGTGCCATTACATGGTGCAGTGGATGGATCGGGAAACGACCGGGTTCACTCAGATGGGCGGCGAGGGCGCGAACTGGATTGGGGAGGCTCCGTTTTCGACCACCAATCACGTGTTCCAGAACCTTGGCGACGGAACCTATAACCACTCGGGCGTGCAGGCGATCCGGGCCGCTTTGTCGGCGGGCACGAACATCACCTTCAAGATTCTGTTCAACGACGCGGTTGCCATGACCGGTGGACAGGGAAACGAAGGCGATCTGACCGCCGAACGGATCGTGGCCGAGGTCAAGGCCATGGGCGTTCAACACGTAGCGCTGGTTTATGACGAGAAAGAAGACGTGAACCTTGGCGCCTTGCCCTCCGGCGTCGAAACCTACGAACGGGCCGAACTGATGCAAGTGCAGGATCGGTTCCGCGAGATCGAGGGTGTCTCGGTCATCGTCTATGTCCAAACCTGCGCTGCTGAAAAACGCCGCCGCCGCAAGCGGGGGGAATTCCCGGACCCGGACAAGCGCGTCTTTATCAACACGGATGTCTGCGAAGGTTGCGGCGATTGCGGGGTGCAATCGAACTGCGTCTCGATCGTGCCCAAGGAAACCGAACTGGGCCGCAAGCGGGCGATTGATCAATCAAGCTGTAACAAGGATTTTTCCTGCCTGAACGGGTTCTGCCCGTCCTTTGTCACTCTGGAAGGAGCTAAAATTCGGAAAGAGGCGACGAAACAGCTTGATCTGCCCGATCTGCCCTTGCCTGAGCTGCCGCAGATCAAGGGCACCCATAACGTGGTCATCACCGGGGTTGGTGGCACGGGCGTCGTGACCCTTGGTGCTATTCTGGCGCAGGCCGCGCAGATAGATGGCAAGGGCGCAGGCATGATGGAGATGGCGGGTCTGGCGCAAAAAGGCGGTGCGGTTCATATCCACTGCCGTCTGGCCAACAAGCCGGAAGACATCAGCGCCATTCGCGTGGCCACCGGTGAGGCGCACGCGCTGATTGGTGGCGATTTGGTGGTTTCAGCCGGGGCCAAGACGCTGGGCCTGACAAGGGCCGGACAGACAGGTGCCGTGGTCAACAGCCACGAAACCGTGACCGGCGATTTCACCCGCGACACCGAATTCCGCATCCCGGCCGATCAGTTGGAACTGGCCTTGCAGGCGCGGCTGAAAGACGATGTCACGCTATTCGACGCCACAGAGTTGGCAAAGGTGGTGATGGGCGATTCGATCTACTCCAACATGATGGTCTTTGGTGCGGCCTGGCAGCGCGGCGTCCTGCCGGTTACCTACGAGGCCGTAATGGGTGCCATCGAACTCAACGGCACAGCGGTTGAGCGCAATAAACGCGCCTTTGATGTAGGCCGCTGGGCTGTTCTGCACCCGGACGAGGTGCAGGCGATGTTGTCGCCCTCGGTCACCGAGTTGCCGAAATCTCTGGACCAGATGATTGAGTTCCGGGCGCAGCACCTGACCAACTACCAATCCAAGCGGCTGGCCAAACGTTATCGCAAGCTGGTGGATGGGATCGAGGATGCCAAGATCCGCGAAGCGGCAGCCAAGGGATACCACAAACTGTTGTCCTACAAGGACGAATACGAGGTTGCCCGTTTGCTGCTCAGCAGCCGCGACAAAGCGGCGGCGGAGTTTGATGGCGACTTCAAGATGACCTTCCATCTTGCTCCGCCGATCTTTGGCGGAGCAGGCAGTAACGGCAGACCGCGCAAACGCGCCTTTGGTGAGTGGATGCTGGGGCCGCTTAAGCTGATGGCAAAGATGAAGGTGCTGCGGGGAACGCCTCTGGACATTTTCGGATACTCGGCCGAGCGCAAAATGGAACGCGCGTTGATCCGGCAATATGAAAAGGACATGAAGCAGGTCCTGCCTTTGGTGTCTCAGGACACGCAAGAAGCCATTGCCGCCCTGGCGCGTCTGCCGCTGGAAATCCGCGGTTTCGGCCCGGTTTTGCTGGAAAACGAGGCCAAAGCCGCGAAACGGCGCGAGGAGTTGCTGGCCACCATCCACAGCGGCGGGCCTGAACTGCGCGCTGCGGCGGAATGAGGCGTCACAAACCTGTCACGATAGCTAGGCAAAATTGCGCCTCAAACATATAATACAGGCGAACAACCGGAGTCCGTAAATGCCCTCGCGCCGTCATGTCGTTCGTGACATTTCCTACGCCCATTCCGCCGAAACCAAAGGCGGTCGGATGGTTATCAAGCTTATGGAGAATACAACGGGCCGAATGCGCCTGATCAAGCGTGCGGATGGGTATGAAAAAGACGTGGCCAAAGGGCGCGACTTCTGGGCCGTCATGGTCGAACGATATGGGCTGACGCTGGACGTTGTGGGCGGGTCGTTGTCGAATATCCCCAAGGACGGACCTTTGATCCTGATTGCCAACCACCCCTATGGCATTCTGGATGGTCTGATGATGGGGCATATGCTTTCCGAGACGCGCGGCGATTTCCGCATTCTGGCCCATAGGGTGTTCCGCAAGGCCGAGGAATTGAACCGCATCATCCTGCCGATTTCGTTTGATGAGACGAAAGAGGCGATGAAGCTGAACCTAGAAACCCGCAAAACCGCGCTGAACTATCTGGGGGATGGCGGGGCGATTGGGATTTTCCCGGGCGGTACGGTCAGCACGGCGGTCAACCCGTTTGCCTATCCGATGGATCCGGGTTGGCGTGGGTTCACGGCCCGAATGGTGGCAAAATCGAATGCGACCGTGGTGCCGGTGTTTTTCGACGGGCACACCTCGCGCCTGTTCCAGATCGCCAGCCATTTGCACAACACGTTGCGCATGGGATTGCTGATCAAAGAGTTCAAGAAACGCGTCGATACCCCGGTCAAAGTGGTGATTGGCGAGCCCATCGGGCGCGATGTTCTGGACCCGTTGGGCAAGGATACGCGCAAGATGATGGATTTCCTGCGCAAAGCCACGTATGAGCTGTCTCCGACACCGCTGAAGTCGTATGACTACGGCTATGAATTCGAGGAACGGCATCGCGCCTGAAGGGGCAAATGGCAGTAGGCATCTTTGATTCCGGTTTGGGCGGTCTGACCGTCCTGAACGCCGCGCAGAAACACCTGCCGGACGTTGATTTCCTGTATTTTGCGGACAGTGCACACGCGCCTTACGGTGTGCGCGACGCCGAGGATATCTATCAGCTGACCCGCAAGGCGGTGCACGAACTGTGGGATCGCGGCTGCAATCTGGTGATTCTGGCCTGCAATACCGCCAGCGCCGCTGCGCTGCGGCGGATGCAGGAAGCGGGTGTGCCCGAGGGTAAGCGGGTTCTGGGCGTTTTCGTTCCTCTGATCGAAGCACTGACCGAACGGCAGTGGGGCGATAACTCACCCCCGCGCGAGGTTGCGGTGAAGCACGTTGCCCTGTTTGCCACACCTGCCACCGTATCCAGCCGGGCCTTTCAGCGGGAACTGGCGTTCCGCGCGATTGGCGTCGATGTCGAGGCGCAGGCCTGCGGTGGTGTGGTCGATGCCATTGAAGATGGCGACATGATTCTGGCCGAGGCATTGGTCCGCAGCCATGTGGATGCGTTGAAACGGAAAATGCCCGACCCTCAGGCCGCGATTCTGGGCTGCACCCATTACCCGTTGATGGCCGAGACCTTTCAGGCCGCGTTGGGCCCGGATGTTCAGGTCTTCAGCCAGGGCGATCTGGTTGCCGCAAGTCTGGCGGACTACCTGCAACGCCACCCCAATATGCTGGGCGACGGCACGAGCGGATTCCTGACGACCGGCAAGCCGGGTTTTGTCAGCGATCGGGCGACACAATTCCTCCGACGACAAATCTCGTTCGAGGCGGCCTGATTTAGGTCAAGGACGCGCCCCTTCCAATTTTCTAAATCCAAGACCGTCACATCGGCGGTCATGAAATGTGACACATGGAAAGAAGAGGTCTGACATGACCCACAAAATAGCAATTCTGGGCGCATCCGGTTATACCGGCGCCGAACTGGTGCGGCTGATCGCCGAGCACCCGAACATGGACATCGTCGCGCTGGCGGCCGAGCGTAAGGCAGGCATGAGCATGGCGCAGGTCTTCCCGCATCTGCGCCATATGGACCTGCCGGATCTGTGCAAGATTTCGGAAATTGACTTCTCTCGGATCGATCTGTGTTTCTGCGCTTTGCCACACAAAACCAGTCAGGATGTGATCCGGGATCTGCCGAAGACCCTGAAAATCATCGACCTGTCCGCAGATTTCCGGCTGCGGGACGCGGATGAGTACGAAAAATGGTACGGCAATCCGCACAGCGCGCTGGAGCAGCAGGAAGAGGCTGTCTATGGCCTGACCGAGTTCTACCGGGACGAGATCCGCACCGCTCGGCTTGTGGCGGGCACGGGGTGCAACGCGGCGACGGGTCAATATGTACTGCGGCCGTTGATCTCGGCCGGTGTGATCGATCTGGACGATATCGTGCTGGATTTGAAATGCGCAGTCTCGGGTGCGGGGCGGTCTTTGAAAGAGAATCTGCTGCACGCCGAGTTGAGCGAGGGATATAACGCCTATGCCATCGGCGGTACGCACCGGCATCTGGGTGAGTTTGATCAGGAATTCTCGAAACTCGCCGGGCGCACGGTCCATGTGCAATTCACCCCCCATCTGATCCCGGCGAACCGCGGAATTCTGGCGACGACCTATGTAAAGGGCGATCCGCAGAGCATCTATGAAACGCTGGCCAAGGCCTATGAAGGCGAGCCGTTCATTCAGATGCTGCCAATGGGCGAAGCCCCGTCGACCCATCATGTGCGGGGCTCGAACTTCTGCCATATCGGTGTGGTGGCTGACCGGATCGAACGGCGCGCGATTGTGGTCGCTGCGCTGGATAACCTGACAAAAGGTAGCAGTGGGCAAGCCTTGCAGAACGCCAACCTGATGTTAGGTGAGGATGAAACCCGGGGGCTGATGATGGCCCCTCTATTCCCGTGAGGACGGTATGAAAACGCTCAAGAAACGTCGTCGAGTTCAGATCATTCTGGTGGCCGTTGTCGCCCTTGTGGCGTCGACGGCGTTGATTGGGTACGCAATGCGCGACGGCATCAACTTTTTCCGCTCGCCCAGTCAGGTGATCGCGGAACCGCCCGCACCGACCGAGGTGTTTCGTATCGGTGGCCTGGTCGAGGAAGGCTCGATCATTCGCGGGCAGGGCGAGACTGTGCGTTTTGTCGTGACCGATGGCGGCGAAAGCGTGCAGGTGGCGTTTACCGGTGTTCTGCCGGATCTGTTTTCTGAGAATCAGGGCATGGTGGGGACCGGAAGTTACGTGAATGGTGTCTTTGAAGCCACTGAAATACTTGCGAAACACGATGAGACTTATATGCCGAAGGAAGTAATGGATGCTTTGAAAGAACAAGGCGTCTACAAGGGGCCTGAGGAAAGCTGAACGCAGCTGCGCTGCGTGCCTCCGGCGGAGGTATTTTTGAACAGAAGAAGCAGGGGCGTTGCGCGTATCAGGCGGCAGCGCCCTGTTTCGTTTGGGGATGTAAACTGTCTTGCGTGACCGTTTTGCCCGGCAGATTGGTCAGGGGAAGATATGCAGACGGTTCGACAGATAGCGGCAGAGATCGTAGCGCGGGAAGGCGGATTTGTGGACGACCCGGACGATCCGGGCGGGGCCACGAAGTTTGGCGTTACCATTCACACCATGCGCAGGCTTGGGTTGGATTTGAACGGCGATGGGCAGGTCGACACCGCTGATGTCCGGGTGCTGAGCCGTGGGCAGGCGGTCGATATTTTCGTGCGGCACTATTTTGAGAAGCCACGCATTGCCGCTTTGCCCGATATTCTGCACGCGACGGTGTTTGACATGTATGTCAACGCGGGTGCGCAGGCGGTTCGAATCCTTCAGCGGTTGTTGCGTGAGATGGGCTTTGATGTGGCGGTTGATGGGGTCATTGGTCCGCAGACGGAACGCGCCTGTGAGGAGGCGTTGCGCCCTGACGCTGTTGCCCTTCGGGATGCATATGGCGTGGCGCGTCGGAACTACTATTTCCGGTTGGCGGATCGACGCCCCGCATCGCGAAAATACGCCCGCAGCCGTGCCGGTGGGAAAGGCGGATGGATCAGGCGGGCCGAGGAGTTTATTTCGCCCAAATACCACATGGGCGACGTTGAGTTTCAAAGGAGAGTTGCGGCATGGGGTTGATTACGGGCGTGTTGGGTTTTCTATTCGGCGGCGGGCGCAACATCGTGCGTGAAACTGCGGAAATATTCAGAGAAAACTCCGAAGAAGGGGCCAGGCGGGCGCTGGCCGTGCAAGGGCAGGCGATGGCGCAATTCCGGGCCGAGTTTCAGGTGCCGCGCAAAGGTGCGTTTGATCGGTTTATGGACGGGCTGAACCGCGTACCGCGCCCGGCGCTGGCGTTGGGAACGCTGGGCCTGTTTGCGGCGGCGATGATCGACCCATTGTGGTTTGCCGCGCGGATGCAGGGGATCGCACTGGTGCCTGAACCTTTGTGGTGGTTGCTGGGTGTCATCGTCTCGTTCTATTTCGGTGCGCGGCATCAGGCCAAGGCGCAGGATCTGCAGCGTGAGATATCTCAGACCATGTTGCGGGCCCCGCAGGTCATGGACAATCTGCGCGCGCTGAGGGAGTTGCGCAGTGACAGCCCGGGCGTTGCCGATACCGGCCCGGATGCCGGGTTGCAGCTTGAGGTGATGCGCTCCGATCCCAATCCTGCATTGGTCGATTGGAAACGGTTGCGCAGCGCCTGAACCGCGACACTATGTGCGCCTGAAATGGGCGAAAGTGATTGGCGATCAGGAAGCCCGCGGAGTATATCCATGGGCATGATTACAGAGCTTGGTCACTTCGCCCTAATTCTAGCCTTTCTGATCGCCATCGTGCAAAGCGTGGTGCCCCTTGTCGGCGCTGCCAAGCGGTGGACCGGGTGGATGATATTTGCGGAACCTGCCGCGATTTCACAGTTCCTGCTGACCGCATTTTCATTTGGGGCCTTGGTCTGGGCGTTCACAAGCTCGGATTTCTCGCTGCGGATCGTGGTTGAAAACAGTCACTCTGCGAAACCGATGATCTACAAGATCAGCGGGACATGGGGGAACCACGAAGGGTCGATGCTGCTATGGGTGCTGATCGTGACTCTGTTTGGTGCCATGGCAGCGGTGTTTGGGGGTGGCTTGCCGCCGACGTTGAAGGCACGGGTGCTGGCTGTGCAATCGGCCGTGGCGGTGGCGTTTTTTGCCTTTATCCTGTTCACTTCGAACCCGTTCGACCGGCTTGCCGTTGCGCCCTTTGATGGGCGCGACCTGAACCCGCTGCTGCAGGACCCCGGTTTGGCGTTTCACCCGCCGTTTCTGTACCTCGGCTATGTGGGCCTTAGCATGGCCTTCAGCTTTGCCGTCGCCGCGCTGATCGAGGGGCGGGTTGATGCGGCCTGGGGGCGGTGGGTACGTCCGTGGACTCTGGCGGCCTGGGTCTTTTTGACCATCGGTATCGCGCTGGGATCGTGGTGGGCGTATTACGAGCTTGGCTGGGGTGGGTTCTGGTTCTGGGACCCGGTCGAGAATGCCTCGTTCATGCCGTGGTTGCTGGCGGCGGCGCTGTTGCATTCGGCCATTGTGGTTGAAAAGCGCGAAGCGTTAAAAAGCTGGACCATCTTGCTGGCGATCATCGCCTTTGGGTTCTCGCTGATCGGGACGTTCATTGTCCGCTCGGGCCTACTGACCTCGGTGCACGCCTTTGCAACGGATCCCGAGCGCGGCGTGTTCATCCTGATGATCCTTGTTTTCTTCATCGGCGGCGCACTGACCCTGTTTGCGGCGCGCGCGCAGGCGATGGAGGCTAAGGGCGTCTTTGGTGTTGTCAGCCGTGAAAGCGCGCTGGTGGTGAATAACGTTCTTCTGGCCGTCAGCTGCTTTGTCGTATTCGCCGGGACCATGTGGCCGATGGTGGCCGAGATGATGTTTGACCGGAAACTCTCGGTCGGGCCGCCGTTTTTCAATGTCGCCTTCACGCCGTTCATGGTGCTGCTGGGTCTCGTTCTGCCCATTGGTGCGATGCTTCCTTGGAAACGGGGCAAGCTGGGCAAGACGGCATGGTCTCTGCGCTATGCCTTTCTGCTGGCCGTGGCCTTGGGGCTGTTGGTTTGGGCAATGCAGACCGGGCGCAGCGCGCTGGGTCCGGTGGGGCTGTTCCTTGGGGCCTGGATCACGCTCGGCGCGATTATTGATCTGTGGAGCCGTACGGGCCGAAAAGGAAATCTGAAACGGCTGTTTCGCCTGCCGGGGGCCGATTGGGGCAAGGCCGTGGCCCATACCGGGCTGGGCGTCACCATCTTCGCCATCGCCGGTCTGACCGCGTGGGAGGTTGAGGATATTCGGGTCGCCCAACCCGGTCAGCCGTTCGAGGTGGGGCAGTTTACCCTGACGCTGGAAGACGTGCGACGCGTGCAGGGACCGAACTATTTTTCGACCACGGCCGATGTTCTGGTTGAATCCGGCGATCGGGTGATTGGCACTTTGCACCCAGAGAAACGAGACTATCCGGTGGCGCGCATGCCCACCACCGAGGCGGCGATTGACTACCGGGTTCTGCGTGATCTTTATGTGGTGATTGGCGATCAACAGGCCGATGGGGGCTGGGTGATGCGGACCTATGTCAAACCTTTTGCCAACTGGATCTGGGCGGGCTGTATCCTGATGGCGCTGGGTGGTGTTCTCAGCCTGTGTGACCGGCGTTTCCGTGTCGCTGCTGGCGCGCGCAAGACGCCCTCGGCCGGAGTACCTGCGGAATGAAGCGCCTGATCTTGATCCTGATGTTGCTGGCGACGCCCGGATTTGCCGTGCAGCCTGACGAGGTGTTGGACGATCCGGTTCTGGAACAGCGCGCGCGTGACCTTAGCACGGGGTTGCGCTGTCTGGTGTGCCGAAATGAAAGCATCGATGAAAGCAACGCGGACCTCGCCCGCGATCTGCGCCTGTTGCTGCGGGAACGGCTGGTCGCGGGGGATACAGACGAGCAGGCGATTTCCTTTATCGTCGATCGCTATGGCGAATATGTATTGCTGAAACCGAAAGTTACGGGTTCCAACCTGATGTTGTGGCTGGCCGGTCCGCTGATGCTGCTGGTTGCGGCTGGCATGGGGTGGAGCTTTGTTCGAAGCCGTTCCAAAGTTCAGGCCGCGGGCGAGACAGATACGCTCAGCGACGAAGAAAAGGAACGGCTGCGTCAGATTCTGGAAGATTGACGCGCGGTTCCACTTCCCCTTGTCCTGCGAATACGTCAGGGTTCGCTGAAACTGTCGCCAGGGGAGGCTTTGCATGGATTATGAAACGATCCTGTTGGACATCACGGACGGGCTTGCCGTTCTGACATTCAACCGTCCGGACAAGATGAACGCTCTGACCACGCAGATGCGCGCGGAAATCACCCATGCCATGAAACATGCCGCTCGCCACGCGCGCTGCGTCGTGCTGACCGGGGCGGGTGGGGCGTTTTGCTCGGGGCAGGATCTGGGCGATGCGTCATCGACCGGAAAGATCGATCTGGAACGGTCCCTGCGTGATGAGTATCAGCCGATGCTTGAAACCATCCATGACTGCCCAGTTCCGACCATCGCCGCCGTGAATGGCCCGGCTGCCGGGGCGGGGGCGAATCTAGCGCTGTGTGCCGATGTGGTGATCGCAACCGAAAGTGCGTATTTCCTGCAGGCTTTTGCCCTGATCGGATTGTTGCCGGATGCGGGCGGAACCTGGTTCATGCCGCGTCAGATGGGTCTGGCCAAGGCGATGGGGGCGTCGCTGTTTGCCGAGAAAATCAGTGCCCGTCAGGCGGATGACTGGGGTCTGATCTGGGAAGCCGTCGCGGATGAGGAATTTGCCGCGCATTGGCGCAAGCGGGCCACCTATCTGGCCAACGGCCCGACCGCAGGCTTTGCAGCAATGAAACAGGCCCTGCGCGGAACATACGAAAACACGCTGACGCAGCAGTTGACGACCGAGGCGCATCTGCAGGGCGAATGCGGACGTTCGCGCGACTTTGCCGAAGGTGTTGTGGCCTTTCTGGAAAAGCGCCCCGCAAAGTTCGAGGGGCGCTGATCGCAATCAGGCGCGGCGGCGACGGCGCGTGCGCCGTTCCGGCGCTGCCGCATCCTCGCCCGTGCCGTCCGAGGCCGACGTGAACGGCCCCAACGCGTCGGTGATCTGGTCCAGCGTTGGACGTTCCGTGCGCGGCGTGGTGTCCAAAGCGCGGCGCATCTTTTCCAGATGCGCGGGCATGGTACCACAGCAGCCACCGATGATGGTGGCCCCGGCATCGCGGGCCATCACGGCGTATTGCGCCATCAGATCAGGCGTGCCGTCATAGTGGATGTGGCCATCCACATATTTCGGAATACCCGCATTGCCTTTGGAAATCAGCGGGCGTTCGGTACCCTGAGCCGCAAAGCCCAGAACCGTGCGCAGAATGTCCGACGCGCCTGTGCCGCAATTCGCGCCAAAGGCCACTGGCGGGTTGGGCAGGGTCTCGACCAGCAGGGCCAGATCGGACGAGGTCACGCCCATCATGGTGCGCCCGGCGGTGTCAAAGCTCATGGTGCCACACCAGGGCATGTCGGCCAGTGCAAACGCCTCGGCGGCGGCGCGGAATTCTTCGGGCGCGCTGATGGTTTCCAACCACAAAACGTCAGCGCCACCTTCTTTCAGCGCCTCGGCCTGTTCATGAAACATCTCGACCGCTTCGGCATGGGACAGGCTGCCGACAGGCTCCATGATCTCACCGGTCGGGCCGACGGACCCGGCCACGATCACGGTGCGCCCGGCCTTGTCCGCCACTTCACGGCCCAGTTCGGCCCCGATACGGTTCAACTCACCTACGCGATTCTGCGCGTCGTGCAGTTTCAGCCGTGCGGCTGTGCCACCAAAGGTGTTGGTCAGAAACAGATCGCTGCCCGCATCGACCGAACCCTGATACAGCGCCCTGATCTTGTCCGGCGCGTCAATGTTCCAAAGCTCGGGCGCATCGCCGGATTGCAGGCCCATATTGAACAGATTGGTGCCGGTCGCGCCGTCTGCCAGAATGGCATCGACGGTGTTCAGAAGTTCAGTCAGCGCGTTTGTCATTGGGGTATTCCGAAGCAAGGCGTAATGCGCCTGTAAGAAAAAAGAGACGCCCCGTGTCTCATGACAGGGGCGTCAAATCAAATTCATATTACTCATGAAGATCATGAGCAATTCTGTGAGAAGGGTCAGATATCGGCCTCGGCCATGACCTGTTCTTTGGCCTCAACCAGCAGTTCTGCCATTTTGGACCGGATCTTGGCTTCATCCGCCAGATCGCCCAGATAGCCTTTGACCGCGTTGATCACGTCATCTTCGCTGACATTCTGCAGGTCCGTATGAACCAGTTCCTGCCCGTATTTGCGCGCCTGTTCAACGGTCTCGCCCTTCAGGGTCGAGGCCCAGACAGCCATAAACCGGTTGCGGCGCATCCGGGCGATGAACTGCATCTTTTCGTCATGTGCAAATTTCGATTCAAACGCAGCTTCACGCTCGTCAAAAGTGGTCATGGGACAGGGGCCTCTTGGGTTAGGATGTCTGCATTGATGATATGACCATACGGGACCATCGGTGCAAGGTATTTGCGCTGTGTCAAAGTCTCGCTGGTCTGTAAACTTGCGGGAAGAGGGGGCTTGGACTATGAGGACGCCAACGTGAGGGGACTCGATCCCTCTGATCAGTCTGGAAAGGTCGCTTATGGCGCGTCGCAAGAAAATCTACGAAGGCAAAGCCAAGATTCTGTATGAAGGCCCCGAGCCGGGCACGATTGTGCAGTATTTCAAGGATGACGCCACCGCGTTCAATGCGGAAAAGAAGGACGTGATCGATGGCAAGGGCGTGTTGAACAACCGCCTGTCCGAGTTCTTCATGAACGGTCTGAACCAGATCGGCGTACCCACGCATTTCATCCGCCGCCTGAATATGCGCGAGCAACTGGTGCGCAATTGCGAGATCGTGCCCCTGGAAGTGATCGTGCGGAACTATGCCGCAGGGACGATGTCCAAACGTCTGGGCATTGCCGAAGGCACGCAGTTGCCGCGCCCGATTGTCGAGTATTGCTACAAGGATGACTCGCTGGGCGATCCGCTGGTCACTGAGGAACATATCGCCGCCTTCGGGTGGGCCAGCCAGCAGGACATGGACGATATTCTAAGCCTTGCGCTGCGCGTCAATGATTTCATGAGCGGTCTGATGCTGGCCGTTGGCATTCGCCTGATCGACTTCAAGATCGAAATCGGGCGCGTTTTCGATGGCGATTACCAGCGCTTGATCGTGGCCGATGAAATCAGCCCCGACAGCTGCCGGTTGTGGGATATTGAAACCGGTCAAAAGCTGGACAAGGACGTATTCCGCCGTGATTTGGGCAATCTGACCGATGCCTATTCGGAAGTCGCGCGCCGTCTGGGTGTGCTGCCGAAAAGCAACGTGACCAAGCCAACGTTGATCAACTGATCCCTTTGGCTGATGAAACAAAGCGCCGCCGCGAAACCGGTGGCGCTTTTTTGTTGGGATTGAAAGCCCGTCCAGTGTGACCGCCCTTTGCGGATTCAGGGCCGCCGAATTGACTGGCTTGGTCGCACAAGCCTGTCGGTGGCGGCCAGAAAACGACCTGCGTCAAACTGCGGTGCAAACAGGGTTGTCCCAAGGCCGCAACCACGCTATCCCCCGCGCAACGAAATGGGCCCTGACGCGCGGCCCGCAGGTGGAGTTGCGAAAATGAAAGCACGGGTGCATGTGATGCTCAAGAACGGGGTGCTGGACCCGCAGGGCGAGGCTGTGCGGCACGCATTGGGCGCCATGGGCTTTGATCAGGTCGAAGGTGTGCGCCAGGGCAAGGTGATCGACCTTGAGCTGGCAGACGGCGCGACCGAGGCTGACGTGACCGAGATGTGCGAGAAGCTGTTGGCCAACACGGTCATCGAACGCTACGAGATCGAACTGGTCTGATATTACCCGCAAAGGAGGGTCTGCCATGCGTGCTGCCGTCATCGTATTCCCCGGCTCAAACTGCGACCGGGACCTTGCCGTGGCTTTCGAGCAAGCCGGTTTTCAGGTCGATATGGTCTGGCACAAGGACGCGGCATTGCCGGACGGGATTGACATCGTCGGCGTTCCGGGCGGCTTTTCCTATGGCGACTACCTGCGGTGCGGCGCGATTGCGGCCCAGTCGCCGATCTGCAAGGCGGTGGTCGAGCATACCGAGCGTGGCGGCTATGCCGTGGGTATCTGCAACGGCTTTCAGATCCTGACCGAGACCGGTATCCTGCCGGGCGCGTTGTTGCGCAATGCGGGGCTGAAATACATCTGCAGAACCGTCGGCCTGAAGGTCGAAACCAGCAACAGCGCCTTTACCGAAGGCTACAATGCTGGCGATGTGATCGGCATTCCGATTGCGCATCACGATGGCAACTATTTCGCGGATGACGCCACATTGTCCATGTTGCGTGATCAGGACCGGATTGCGTTCACCTATACCGAGAACCCGAACGGCTCGGTCGGGGATATTGCTGGTATCCTGTCGGAAAACCGTCGTGTTCTCGGGATGATGCCGCACCCTGAACGGGCCGCGGATGAAGGTCACGGTGGCACTGATGGTACGGCATTGTTCCGCGCATTGTCGGGCGTGCTCGCTCCGGCGTGACTTGAGGTTGGGCCCTAGCGCGCGTACCTTCTGGGGATGAGTACCGAGGTTCGCACAGGCTGGTCCAAACTGGCACGACCCTTTCGCGGGGCACCTCTGGGGTGGCGGCTGCGTCTGGCCATCATCCTGCTGCTTTTGGTCACGGTAGCGACGGTCTGGATCACCAACCGTCTGCTGACCGACCGCTTCACCGAAGACACCCGCAACAGCGCCGAACTGCGGCTGGCGCTCGATTCCGGCAACTTGCTGAGCGAGTTGCGCCGCAACGCCATTGTACCGCAATTGCTGTCGCGCGACCCGACGCTGATCTCGGCGTTGCAATCCAGTGATTATACGCTGTCCACCCAACGCCTGATTTCATTCGTCGAGGAAATCGGTGCCGCGTCGCTGATGCTGCTGGATGGAGACGGGCGCACGGTTGCCGCCACCGACCGAAACCGACTGGGTGAGGCGCATCGCAATGCGCCTTATTTCGTGGATGCAATCCGGGCCAATTCGACCTTGTTTTCGGTCATACCAAGGGAGTCCGGCGGCTACAGCTTTGTCTATTCGCGCCGAATTCAGGGTGCGGCCGAAATCCTCGGCGTGATCGTGGTCGAGGTCGATTTGCAGAAATTCGAACGGGCCTGGGCTGGTATTTCGCACGCCGTTCTGGTGACCGACAGCACCGGCAACATCATCCTGTCCACCGAGCCGCAATGGCGGGGTCTGGATGAGACGTCGGCGATGCTGCGGCAACCACCTCAGGGCGCAATTCAACGTGCGATCCGGGCCACGACCGATTGGACGGCGCTGCCGCCCGACGCGTACCTGCAGGGTGAGGCGGTGATGCGAATGGAAAAACGCATCCCGTTCCGCGGCTGGCAGATGACCTCGTTCACCTCATACGAGTCGGTGCGCGAGCGGGTGAACAGCGTGCTGGCGCTGGAAATCATGGGATTTGCGATTCTTCTGGCGCTGACCTTCTATGCGCTCAGCCGTCGGGCCACCTTGCGGATGGCCCTGTTCCAGCGCGAGTCGGCAGAGCTTCGCGCATTGAACACGAGGCTACAGCGGGAAATCGCTGAGCGGGAAAGGGTTGAAAAGACGCTGGATTTGGCCGAGCAGACCCTTGCCCAAAGCTCGAAACTGGCGGCGTTGGGCGAGATGTCTGCGGCGGTGAGCCACGAGCTCAATCAACCGCTGGCGGCCATGAAAACCTATCTGGCTGGCGCGCGTCTGCTGCTGCGCCGCAACCGCCCCGAAGAGGCGCTGGCCAGCTTTGGCCGCATCGATGGTCTGATCGAGCGCATGGGCGCAATCACACGGCAACTGAAGTCTTACGCCCGCAAGGGGGCAGATGCGTTTTCACCTGTGAATCTTGGTGAAGCGCTGGCCTCGTCCCTGTCGATGATGGAACCGCAACTGCGCCAGCGGCATGTGAAGATCACTCAGATCCTGCCCGAAGAACCTGTGGTGGTGATGGGTGACCGGATGCGGATCGAGCAGGTGATGGTCAACCTCTTGCGCAACGCGCTGGACGCCACCAAATCGGTGGCAGAGCCGGATGTGGAAATCATCCTGGCAGCGGGTGACATGGCGGTGCTGACCGTGCGCGACAACGGCTACGGGATCGAGGATATCGAGAACCTGTTCGAACCGTTCTACACCACCAAGCAACCCGGCGATGGCGTCGGACTGGGGCTTGCCATCTCGTCCGGGATCGTGAACGACCATGGTGGACGGCTAACCGCGCGCAACGGACAACACGGCGGCGCGGTGTTTGAGATGCAATTGCCGATACTGGGAAGCGACGGCCTTGAGGCCGCAGAATAAAAGGGAAGACTATGGCACAGGCCATGAAAATCGCCATTGTGGATGACGAACAGGACATGCGCCAGTCGATCAGCCAATGGCTGGCATTGTCCGGATATGACACCGAAACCTTTGCCAGCGCCGAGGATGCGCTGAAGGTGCTGGGGCCGGACTATCCGGGCATCGTTATCTCGGACATCAAGATGCCCGGGATGGATGGTATTCAGCTTTTGAAAAAGCTGATGGGGGCGGACAGCACTCTGCCGGTGATCATGATTACCGGTCACGGCGATGTACCCATGGCGGTTGAGGCGATGCGGGTTGGCGCGTTCGATTTCCTTGAAAAACCGTTCAATCCGGATCGCATGTCGGAACTGGCCAAACGTGCCAGCAATGCACGGCGTCTGACGCTGGACAACCGGGCGCTGCGGCGTGAGTTGTCGGGCGGCACCCAGATCATGAACAAGCTGATCGGGGCCAGCCCGGTCATGGAACGCCTGCGCGAGGATATTCTGGATCTGGGTCAGGCGGACGGCCATGTGCTGATCGACGGCGAAACCGGAACAGGTAAGACGCTGGTGGCCCATGCCCTGCACGCGGTTGGCAGCCGGGCGGGTAAAAAGTTCGTTCTGGTGTCCTGCGCGGCACTGGAAGAAGAGGCTTTGTCCAAGCGCCTGTTTGGCCCCATGATGCCCGAAGACGCTCAACTGCCTGCGATTGAGGAAGCCCGTGGTGGGACGCTGGTACTGGAGGATGTGGAGGCCCTAAGTGACACGCTGCAAGCGCGGTTGCTGAGCGTGATGAACGAACAGGGCACCCCGGCGGAAACACGCATCGTTGCGATTTCGAACCTGCAAGAGGCCGGAAAGACCAGCGAAGACGTGCTGCGCCCGGACCTGTTCTATCGGCTTGCCGCGTTGCGGATCACCATGCCGCCGCTGCGTCAGCGAGGTGAAGACATTCTGACCCTTTTCACCCGCCTCAGCGAGCAATTTGCCGAGGAATATGGCTGTGATGCGCCGCAGGTCAGCGCTCAGGAAGCGGCGCAGCTGTTGCAGGCCCCGTGGCCGGGGAATGTGCGTCAGTTGATCAACATCGCCGAACGGGCCGTGCTGCAATCGCGGCGTGGGTCGGGGACGATTGCATCCTTGCTGATGTCGGATCACGAGGAAATGCAGCCGGTGATGACCACCGAAGGCAAGCCGCTGAAAGAATATGTCGAGGCATTCGAGCGGATGCTGATCGACAACACGATGCGGCGACATAAAGGTTCTATTGCCTCGGTCATGGATGAGCTCTGCCTGCCTCGTCGGACGTTGAATGAGAAGATGGCGAAATACGGGCTTCAACGGTCGGACTATTTGTGAGGCCGGGGAGGGGGACCAGCCCCCCTCTTGAGCCATAGGCTCAATTCACCCCCCGAGGTATTTTTGAACAGAAGAAGATGGGCGCGGCGCGTTTGAGATGGACGGGATGCAGTTTGCCCATTGTGTTTTCCACAGGACTGCTTTTATTGTGTCCGAACGGGCCGGGCCATTTTTGCGCCTTTAAGCCCCGAATCTTTGAGTTTCGCTGCGTCGCAACAGGTGATCTTTGGTTTTCACCGCGAAGCAGACCGATTGTGCCCCGATCCATGGGGCAGTTGAGTACCTGAGCCCGATGCGTTGGGTGAAAGGAATAAATGGGCAGGCAGCGATCCTAATCGCGCCTGTCGGAGAAGAACCGCGATGACGCGCGCGCAACGATTGAGAGACCGGGCAGGGGGCCAAAGCGCCAGACCCTGCCGCGCGCCGTCTGATATCGCCCTGACAAGACACCTCCCCAAAAGCGCCTGTCCGCCTGGACGGGTCAGGACAACGCGTTTGGCGCGGTGCACCAAGGACACATGGCTAAGAAAATGCTTATCGATGCCACCCACGCGGAAGAAACCCGCGTCGTGGTGGTCGACGGAAACAAGGTCGAGGAGTTCGATTTTGAATCCGAAAACAAACGCCAGCTTGCTGGCAACATCTATCTTGCAAAAGTAACCCGGGTCGAGCCGTCGCTGCAGGCGGCCTTTGTGGATTATGGCGGGAACCGGCATGGGTTCCTGGCATTTTCCGAGATTCATCCCGATTACTACCAGATCCCCGTCGCCGACCGTGAGGCGCTGATGGAGGAAGAGCGCGCTTATGCCGAGGCCATGAAGGCACGGGATGAAGCGGAAGAGGCCAAGCCGAAAAAACGCCGGTCGCGGTCGCGGACCAAGGCGGCGGATGTGAAATCCGATGATGCGGTCGAGTCGATTGAAGTGTCGTCCGAACCGAGCGGCATGGAAACCATCGATCTTGAAGACGGGGAAGAGGCGGAACTGGCGGTGCCCGAGGGGACCTCACCGGTTGATTTGGTTGCAGACACTCCGGTGGAAGAGCCGGCGGATGAGGAAACGCCTGCAGAAGACGCGGCGGATGTAGCGGTCGAGGCCGATGAGCAGGCCGCGGAAGAAACTGACTCTGCGGCTGAGACGCAAGCAGAGGGTGAGGCCGATGCAGAGGTGGACGCCTCGGCAGAGGACGCTGCGGACTCGTCGGACGAGGTGAGCGAGCCAGAGCAGGCTGAAGAAGAAGCCAAGGCCGATGCAGAAGGTGAGAACCCCGAAGACGGTAACGCACCATCGGATGCAACTGCCAAGGATGCTTCGATTGAATCGGTTGCGGATGAAGATGACAGCGAGGATATTCGCCCTCCGCGCAAGCCGCGGCCGCGTCGCTACAAGATTCAGGAAGTCATCAAGGTGCGCCAGGTTCTGCTGGTGCAGGTCGTCAAGGAAGAACGCGGCAACAAGGGTGCTGCGCTGACCACATATCTGTCGCTGGCCGGGCGCTACTGCGTTCTGATGCCAAACACCGCGCGCGGTGGCGGGATCAGCCGC
The DNA here is from genome assembly GCF_056540025.1 of Ruegeria sp. AP12. NCBI lineage: Bacteria > Pseudomonadati > Pseudomonadota > Alphaproteobacteria > Rhodobacterales > Roseobacteraceae > Ruegeria > Ruegeria sp. AP12. The sequence continues at coordinate 942,397 of NZ_JBQFVZ010000001.1, read as the reverse complement.
AAGATCACCAATGCCCCCGACCGCAAGAAGCTGAAAGAGATCGCAGCCGAGATCGACGTACCGACCGGCGCGGGCCTGATCATCCGGACCGCCGGGGCCAAACGCACCAAATCCGAGATCAAGCGCGACTATGAATACCTCCAGCGTCTGTGGGAGCAGATCCGTGAACTGACGCTGGAATCCATCGCGCCCGCGAAAATCTACGAGGAAGGCGATCTGATCAAACGGTCGATCCGCGATCTTTATAATCGCGATATCGATGAGGTTCTGGTCGAAGGCGAGGGCGGCTATCGCATCGCCAAGGACTTCATGAAGATGATCATGCCGTCCCACGCCAAGAACGTGAAACGGTATGAGGACGCGCTGCCGCTGTTCGCGCGCTATCAGGTGGAAAGCTATCTGGCGGGGATGTTCAACCCGACTGTGCAGTTGAAATCCGGTGGCTATATCGTGATCGGTGTGACCGAAGCTCTGGTAGCGATCGACGTGAACTCGGGCCGGGCCACCAAGGAAGGCTCGATCGAGGAAACGGCGCTCAAGACCAACCTTGAGGCGGCTGAGGAAGTGGCGCGGCAGTTGCGTCTGCGTGACCTTGCCGGTCTGATCGTCATCGACTTTATCGATATGGACGAGCGCAAGAACAACACCGCTGTTGAGAAGCGCTTGAAAGACAAGCTGAAAACCGACCGCGCGCGCATTCAGGTTGGCCGCATCTCGGGCTTTGGCCTGCTAGAGATGAGCCGCCAGCGCCTGCGCCCCGGTATGCTGGAAGCGACCACGCAGCCGTGCCCGGCCTGTCATGGCACCGGCCTGATCCGCTCGGACGACAATATGGCGCTGTCGATCCTGCGTCAGATCGAAGAGGAAGGCACCCGCCGCCGCTCGCGCGAGGTGTTGGTGCGTTGCCCGGTGAGCATTGCAAACTTCCTGATGAACCAGAAGCGCGAGCATATCGCTCAGATCGAGGCGCGCTATGGTCTGTCGGTACGGGTCGAAGGCGATCTGCATCTGGTCAGCCCTGATTTCTCGATGGAGAAGTTCAAGACCGCCAGCCGGATCGTGCCCGAGGCGACCGCGCCTGTTGTGTCTGCGGATGCCTCGCTGATGGATCTGGTCGATGCGACCGATGAGGATGAGGCTGAAGAGGAAACCGTTCAGGCCGAGGAAGAGACCAAGCCCAAGCGCAAGCGTCGCCGTCGCCGTCGGAAGAAGGGTGGCAATGGGGCTGAACAGCAAGACGCTGGGGCGGATTCTGATGCCGTGAGCGAAGAGGTTGCTACTGACGAGGATGGCTCTGACGATGCCAAACCTCAAGAGGGTGCCGACGCGTCCGAGGATGAGGACAAGCCTGCGAAGCCAAAACGCCGCCGAGCACCGCGCCGTAAAAAGAAGGATGCGGAACCGATTGCGGCCGAGGCTGATGCAGAAACCGGTGAGCCGGAAGCGGCGACTGAGGAAGCCCCCGCTGAGCCTGTTGCTGAACCCGAGGCCGAAGAGGTTGCTGCGGAAGCCGAAGCCCCAGCGATGTCTGAGCCCGAAGAGGTTCAGGCCGAGGCTGTTGAAGTTGCCGAGACGGTGGAAGAGCCAATCGAAGCCGCAGACGCTCAGGAAGACCCTGCAGAGGCGGAAGAGGTGACAGCCGAACCTGTCGTCGAAGACACGCCTGCTGAGCCGGTTGCAGAAGAAACTGCAGCAGAGCCAGTGTTGGAAACCGTGGCGGAAGAACCGGAAAAACCCAGCGAACCACCCAAGCCAAAGCGGCGCGGATGGTGGTCCTTGGGCCAGTAAACAAAAGAAAGGCGGACCAGGTGCCCGCCTTTTTCTTTGGCTGGATCCGATCAGGCTGATTTTTGGATCAGATAGACCTGATGGCCATTCTCTTCTTCCTGCGACAGCAAGTTATGGCCGCTTTCCATGCAGAAATGTGGAACATCGACGATTGCGGCTGGGTCATCCGCCAGCACACGCAAAAGCCCCCCAGCAGGCAGGGATTTCAGCCGCTTTCGGGCCTTCAGAACGGGCAGGGGGCACAAAAGCCCTAGCGCGTCGAGTATCTCGGGTTCGTCAGTCATGTTGATTGAGATATTTCCAACAGGCGACGCTGTCCAGCATGCAACATACGACCACGAGGATGTGACTGAATGGCCCCGTGACGAAATCCACCTGATACCATATGTGCTTAGTCATGTTCGGAATTGATATCATCGACGCGGGGCTGCTGCCCGCCATGTTCATCGCCATGATCGGCGGGCTGATCAGTTTTCTGTCGCCCTGCGTTCTGCCGATTGTGCCGCCCTATCTGGCATATATGAGCGGCGTGACCATCAATGAGATGCAGGATGAGGCGCGCGCGCGGCGCAAGGCGACCCTGTCGGCGCTGTTCTTTGTTCTGGGCCTGTCGACCGTCTTTCTGCTGCTGGGCTTTACCGCCTCGGCGTTTGGGGCGTTTGTGCTGAAGAATCAGGTGCTGTTCGCCAAGCTTTCGGGCGCTGTGGTCATCGTCTTTGGCCTGCACTTTCTGAACGTCTTCCGCATTCCGCTGCTGGACCGCGAGGCGCGGGTTGAAACCGGCGATTCCGGAGGCTCGGTGTTCGGCGCTTATATCCTTGGTCTGGCCTTTGCCTTTGGCTGGACGCCATGCATCGGCCCGCAATTGGGGGCCATCCTGTCCCTGGCGGCGTCAGAGGCATCGGTTGCGCGCGGCACGCTGTTGCTGGGTGTTTATGCTGCGGGTCTGGGCATTCCGTTCCTGCTAGCGGCGATGTTCCTGAACCGCTCGATGAGTGTGATGAACCGGATCAAGCCATACATGGGCACGATTGAGAAGGTGATGGGCGGTCTGCTGCTGTTCGTTGGGATCATGCTGATCACCGGCCTTTTCACCGAATTCAGCTGGTGGCTGCTGGAAACCTTCCCGGCACTGGCGGTTCTGGGCTGATCCACCTTACCTTGGCCGCAATGCTGCGTTAACCTGCGCAGTAGAAGGTAAGGCCATGAGCAGTCACACAAATCAGCCTCAGGTGCGTAAACGCCGGGTGTTCTACATCCCCGGCTACGACCCGATTCCGGCGCGCCGCTATCGTGAGCTGTATCGGACCGAGTCGCAGGCGCAGGCCGAGATTTCGGGCTATGAGATTGCTATGTCTCCCAAACCTGTCGAAGGACCATTTGGCTGGCAGGTGACATCGGTTCAGGATGGCATGGAGATCCAGACGGACATAGACGTTCTGGTCTGGTCCGACATCGTGCGCGACAGCATGTCCGGGTCGATTTTAGCGACCTATCTTCAACTCGGGCGCACAGCGTGGACCTATATCTCAACCGGCACGCTGAAACAGCTCAGTCAGTTGCGGAAAGGGCCGGTGATCGCGGCGCTATACCCGGTTGGGATGCTCTTGCTGCAATTGGCGGCTGCGATGATCGTAGTGGTTGTTGCGGTAGCTACTCTGGGTTGGTTGGGTTTGTTGCCCTCATTGGCTTTAGCTTACCTGCTGCTTCAATGGTTTCGAAAGATCGATAACCGGTTGTTCGCCTATTACCTCATGCACGATTACGCCTATTCAGCGCAGCTGAACGGGGAAACTCCCGCCGGGCTGCAGAATCGTCTGGATGAGTTTGTGCACCTGATTGATGCCGCCTTGGATGCAGATGTGGATGAGGTTCTGGTCGTCGGCCACAGCTCTGGCGCGCATTTGGGCGTGTCTGTTCTGGCCGATTTGATCCGCGCGCGCGGCGATCTGCCGAACCGCCCGGTTCTGTCCTTTTTGACGCTCGGGCAGGTGGTTCCGATGGTCTCGTTTCTGCCCCAGGCCACAAAACTGCGGGGTGATCTGCGGTTTCTGTCGTCGCAAAAGGCTTTGACTTGGGTCGATGTTTCGGCGCCGGGCGATGGGTGCTCCTTTGCGCTTTGCGATCCGGTTGCGGTCAGCGGGGTTGCGGGGCCGGACAAGATTTGGCCGCTGGTCCTGTCTGCGGCGTTTACTCAGACATTGTCATCCCAGCGGTGGCGGGAATTGCGGTGGAAGTTCTTTCGTCTGCATTTTCAATACATTTGCGCTTTTGACCAACCCGGAACTTATGACTACTTCCGCATCACGGCGGGCCCCCAAACACTGGGCGCACGGTTCAAAGGGCGAACCCCGTCCAAAACCCGCATCGAGACCGCGGTTTCGAAACATACGAGTGTCGATGCATGACCCCGCCCAAGCCGCGCTCTCGTCCTGATCGTGTTTCGCTGTGGCGCTATCTCAAACTGTTCCGCCGCGATCTGCTGTCCGCGCAGCCCGAGCGGTTGTACCGCGCCTGGATGGCCGAGTTTCGAACGCCTTTCTTCCGGTCCTACATGATCAACCAGCCGGACCTGGTTGAAACCGTTCTGAAAAAACGCCCCGACGACTTCCCTAAATCCGGCCGTATCAGTGAGGGGCTGCGCCCATTGTTGGGCAATTCAGTATTCCTGACCAATGGCGACGTCTGGAAACGCCAGCGCCGCATCATTGACCCTGCTTTCGAGGGCGGACGTCTGAAAGACACGTTTCCCGCCATGCTGGCCGCCGCCGACGCCTGCGTTGAACGGCTGCGCGGTCAGGCCGGGGCTGAGGTCGAATGCGAAGAATTGACCAGCCACGCCGCTGCCGATGTGATCTTTCGGACGCTGTTTTCCGTACCGATCGAGCATGAAATCGCTGCCGAGGTGTTTCGTAAGTTTCGAACCTATCAACGCGAACAACCGTTACTGAATCTGGCGGCCTTTGTGCCGTTGCCACGCTGGCTGCCCCGGTTTCATTCGAAACGCACCCGTCAGACGGCTCGGGAAATCCGCGACCTGATCGCAAGGCTCACGTCCGAGCGGGCCGTGGCGATTGCTCAGGGCCAGGCCCCGGATGATCTGGCAACCAAGATCATGACGACGCCTGATCCCGAAACCGGCGCGTGTTTTGACACCGAAGAGATGATCGATCAGGTCGCGATTTTCTTTCTGGCGGGCCATGAAACCAGCGCCTCGGCGCTTGCGTGGACGTTGTACCTGATGGCGCTGTACCCTGAGTGGCAGGAGAAAGTCGCGCAAGAGGCCGATGCGTTGGGCGACCCCTCGTTCGCGGTCATGTCCAAGCTGAAGCTCAGCCGCGATGTGTTTCGCGAGGCATTGCGGCTGTACCCGCCGGTGCCGATGATGGTGCGGCAAGCCGCTTGCCCTGAAAGATTTCGCAATCGAGAAGTGCCGAAGGCGTCCCAGATCGTGATCAGCCCGTGGCATCTGCACCGCCAAGAACGGTTGTGGGATAACCCCGACGCATTCGATCCGGCACGCTGGCACACCGAAAATGGCAAGTCCTGTCAGCGCGACGCCTATATCCCGTTCTCCACCGGCCCGCGCGTCTGTACTGGGGCGGGGTTTGCGATGGTCGAGGGGCCGTTGATCCTGTCCACGCTGCTGCGCAGGTTCAGATTCGAAACAATCGCCGAAAAAACACCGGTTCCGGTGGCCCATCTGACCGTCAGATCGAAAGACGGCATTTGGTTGCGCGTGGTTGAGCGCTAACAAACTATCATCGCCCAACGCCGTGCTGTATGCGAAGAATGAAATCGGAATCATTCTTGAACGGGAAAACATTATGTCCAAAGCAGAACAGCGCGCGCAGATGTCCAATGGCGCAGGGTTTATCGCAGCACTGGATCAAAGCGGCGGATCGACTCCCAAGGCGCTGGCGCTTTATGGCGTGGATGCCTCGCAATATGGTTCGGACGAGGAAATGTTCGGTGAAATCCAGAAAATGCGCGCACGGATCATTCTGGCGGATGACTTCACCAAGGACAAAGTGATCGGCGCAATCCTGTTCGAACGCACGTTGGGCGAGGAAATCGAAGGCCGAAAAGTGGCCGATTATCTGTGGTCGGTCAAAGGAATCGTTCCGTTCCTGAAAATCGACAAAGGGCTGGAAGATCAGGCCAATGGCGTTCAGATGATGAAGCCCATTCCGGGGCTGGCTGAAACCCTGGGCAAGGCCGAGGGCGTGTTCGGCACCAAGGAACGCTCGGTCATCCACGAAGCCAACGCAGAAGGCATCGCCGCTGTGGTCGCACAGCAATTCGACGTCGCGCGCGAGGTTGTCGCCGCAGGCATGGTTCCGATCATCGAGCCTGAGGTGAACATCAACTCGGAAACCAAGGCCGAGGCCGAAGATATCCTGAAGGGTGAGTTGCTGAAAAACCTCGACCAGTTGGACGAGGGGCAGGATGTGATGCTCAAGCTGACAATCCCGAGCAACGCGAACCTGTATGACGAGGTTGCAGATCACCCGCGCGTCGTGCGTGTCGTGGCGCTGTCGGGCGGGTATTCGACCGAGCAGGCCTGTGATCTTCTGGGTCAGAACGGCAAGATGATCGCCTCGTTCTCGCGCGCATTGACCGAAGGACTGTCGAAGCAGCAATCAGAAGCCGAGTTCAACGCGGCTTTGGGCGGCAATATCGACAAGATCTTCAACGCGTCCTGCTAAGCCTCAGACCGGTTTGACAAAATCGCGGCGCATCTGCGCCGCTTTTTCCCGGCATATGCAGCCCTCGGCATGGTCATTGACCAATCCCATCGCCTGCATGAAGGCAAAGACCGTGGTGGGTCCGACGAATTTCCAACCGCGTTTTTTCAGGTCCTTCGACATGGCGATGGATTCAGCCGAGGTTGAGGCGCTGCGTGGCGGCGGCGGGATTTCCGGCTCATACCGCCAGACATAAGCGGCCAGAGAGCCTTCCGAGGCGACCAGTTCTTGCGCGCGGCGGGCATTGTTGATCACCGCTTCGATCTTGCCGCGATGGCGGATGATGCCTGGGTCCTGCAACAGGTGTTCGACATCTGCATCGGAAAACTCGGCCATCCTGTTGAAATCAAATCCACAAAAGGCCGCGCGAAAGTTTTCGCGCTTGCGCAGGATCGTCAGCCAGCTGAGGCCGGACTGAAAGCTTTCAAGACACAGTTTCTCGAACAAACGCTGGTCATCGGCCACCGGGTATCCCCATTCATTGTCATGATACTCCGGGAACTCGGGCGCGGCCAAAGACCACGTGCACCGAGGTTTGCCGTCTGGTCCAATGGCTGTGTCCGTCATGCATGTACCCTTTTTGTTCTCAATTCACGCTACACGCATTGAGCACGCGCTGACAAGGGTCAAACCTTGTTGCGATACCAATCTAAAATGAAAACCCGAATAGCGGATGCCAGCCCTGTTTCGGGATCACGGGCCACATCAATCTCTGCCGCCAAAGCATTGATTGGTTGATCTTTTTCCTGCGCTATGTCCCGAAAGGCCCGCCAGAACTCATCTTCCAGAGACACCGATGTGCGATGCCCTTTTAGCGTCAGGGACCGTTTGACGGGACGGCCGCTCATTCATCCAGCTCGTGATTGTCCAGGTCGCGCTTCTGCTTGTCCTGCCGCAGTTTCACGACGTCTTTTTCGGCCTTGGTCCGCCCAAAGGCGACAGCGTTCTGATCTGCGCGGGCCTTCTTTTCGGCCCGCGCCCTTTCTTTGCGAAACCGGTTCAGATTGACCGGCTTGCCCATCAGTCTTTCGGGCCGATCATCTGCTCGGGCCGGACAACGGCGTCAAAGGTCGCCTCATCGACAAAACCCAGCGCGATGGCCTCTTCCTTCAGGGTCGTGCCGTTCTTATGCGCGGTCTTGGCAACGGTGGTGGCGTTGTCATAACCGATGGTCGGAGCCAGCGCCGTAACCAGCATCAGCGATTCCTTCATCAGCTTGTCGATGCGCGGTTCGTTGGCCTTGATGCCCAACAGCATCCGTTCGGTAAAGCTGTCGGCGGCATCGCCCAGCAACTGGATCGACTGCAGCAGGTTGTAGGACATCATCGGGTTATAGACGTTCAGCTCAAAATGCCCCTGCGACCCGGCAAAGGTCATCGCGGCGTTGTTGCCCATCACATGGGCCGCGACCTGAGTCAGCGCCTCGGCCTGAGTCGGGTTCACCTTGCCGGGCATGATCGACGAGCCGGGCTCATTCTCGGGCAGGATCAGTTCACCAAGACCAGAACGCGGGCCGGAGCCCAGGAACCGGATATCGTTGGCGATCTTGTAGCAACTGCCTGCAATCGTCGCCAAAGCACCAGACAGGAAGACCATCGCGTCATGGGCGGCCAGCGCCTCGAACTTGTTCGGCGCTGTGACGAAGGGCAGGCTGGTGATCTCGGCCATATGGCCTGCGACCGCTTCACCCCAACCATTCTGGGTGTTCAGGCCGGTGCCGACGGCTGTGCCGCCTTGCGCCAGTTCATAGATCCCCGGCATCGCCGCGTGCACACGGGCAATCCCCTGACGGATCTGGTGGGCGTAGCCGCTGAACTCCTGACCCAGTGTCAGGGGCGTTGCGTCCTGCGTATGGGTCCGGCCGATCTTGATGATGTCCTTGAACTCTTCGGCCTTCTGTTCCAGCCCCGAGGCCAGTTTTTCAAGACCCGGCAGCAACACGTCGCGCACGCTCATCGCGGTGGCGATATGCATGGCGGTGGGGAAGGTGTCGTTCGAGGACTGACCCATGTTGCAGTGATCGTTCGGGTGCACCGGGTCTTTCGAACCGATCACGCCGCCCAGAATCTCGATGGCGCGGTTTGCGATAACTTCGTTCGAGTTCATGTTCGACTGCGTGCCCGAACCGGTCTGCCAGACGACCAGAGGGAAGTTGTCGTCAAACTTGCCCTCGAATACCTCACCAGCGGCCTGAATGATCGCGTCAGCGATTTTGGCGTCCAGCTTGCCGGTCGCCTTGTTTTCCATGGCGCAGGCTTGCTTGATCACGCCCAGCGCGCGCACGATGGCCACGGGCTGTTTCTCCCACCCGATGGGGAAGTTCATGATCGAGCGCTGCGTCTGCGCGCCCCAATACTTGTCGGCAGGAACCTCGAGCGGGCCAAAGCTGTCGGATTCGGTGCGGGTCTGAGACATCTGTCACTCCGTCTGGTATGCAGTCGTATGCCGTTTAGCGGCCACAACGCTGTGACGCAATCGGCCAGTTGCGCGCACCTTAGACATACGGTCCCGAAAGGTATAGCCGCCGGATGGCAACATTTTAATTTGCACCGCACAGGATTGTGCCATTGTGCGCACCGCGCGCATGTTTAGAATAAGGTGGCTGCGGTCGAGGAGGTTTAAATGCCCGAATCTGAACGGATATCGCCAATCAAAGCCATCGCGGTGGCTTTGGCCGCGACCTTGTGGATCGCAGTCCTAAGCGTGTCGGCCCGCGCCGCCGACGTAACGCCGTTTGTCGGAGATTATATCGGTTCGGCAAATGTGGTGGACGCGGACGGAACAAGCACGCCCCGAGACATGAGCGTTTCGATTCACGAAACCAAAAACGGCTTTAATGTCAGTTGGAAAACAACGACCTACAAGCTGGACGGGCGCGTCAAGGAACAGGCGTTTTCAATCGATTTCCAACCGTCTGACCGGCCCGACGTGTTCGCCGCCGCGATGAAGCGCAATGTCTTTGGTCATGAGGTTCCGTTGGACCCCATGAAAGGCGAACCCTTTGTCTGGGGCCGCATCGACGGGGACACGATGACCGTGTTTTCACTGTTTATCGATGAGACCGGCGGATATGAATTGCAGCAGTTCGACCGCACTCTGGCCGAGGGTGGCCTGAACCTGTCCTTCTCGCGCTTTATCAACGGCGAAAAGTCCCGCTCGGTCGAAACGTTTCTGAAGAAACAATAAACCCCGCGTGGGTCGCGGGGTTTCAGGGCCTATTTGCGGAAGCTGTCCAACGAGACGACGTCTGCGTCGTGGTGTTCCTCGGGCTCTTCAACCTCAATCGATTCTTCGATGAAATTGTCTTCTTCCAGCTCGTCCTCGGGGCTTTCGAACCGCAGGCCAAACTCGACGGACGGGTCCACGAAGGTTTTGATGGAGGTATAGGGGATATACAGCGGCTCGGGCGCGTCACCGAAGTTCAGCGTGATGGCAAAGCCGGTCTCGCCAACCTCAAGGTTTTCGAACCAGTGCTGCATGACAATCGTCATCTCTTCCGGATACCGCTCGCGCAGCCAATCCGCGATCTGCACGCCGGGTTCACGGGTGTCGAAGGTGATGAAAAAATGATGGGTGCCGGGCAGGCCGGTTTCGGAAACGCCGGTCAGAACCGTTTTGATGAGACCGCGCATGGCGGTGTGCATCAGGTTTCCATAGTCGATGTCTTGCGACATGTGTAATCCTCGAAAGTGGTTATCCCCAGCATAGGCGTTTTAACTGGAAACGAAAGAGCAGGTATGGCCGGATTGATCAGAATAGATGGATGGCCATGCCAGCCAGAGCCATCAGCGCCAATACCGTTGCCATCCCTAATTTTGCTTTGAAAATCAATAGTCCTGCGGCAAATGTCAGCGCCAAAGCGGCGTAATTTGCGGATAACACGTCCGGAACAGGAGTTGACAGCGGCCCCCAGCTTGCCTGACCGACCACATCAAAGAGAACGTTTAGGGCGAACCACACGGACAGGTTGAGAATCACGCCCACAACCGCCGCCGTGATGCCGTGCAGCGCGGCTGTCAGCCTTGGCCTTGTCGCAAGGCTGTCCAGATAGGGGGCGGCCAGAAATATCCAAAGGAAACAGGGAACAAATGTCGCCCATAGCGCCACAGCACCCGCTGCAAGGGCCAATGTGACACCGCCGTTTATCTGCCCGGTCAGCATGGCAACGAACTGCGTCACCAGAATCAGCGGCCCCGGCGTTGTTTCGGCAAGGCCCAGCGCGTCGATCATCTGGCCCGTGCTGATCCAGTTGTACTGGTCGACGACCGTCTGCGTCATGTAGGCCAGAACCGCGTAAGCGCCGCCAAAAGTCACAACCGCCAGACGGGCAAAGAACCAGCCCAGATCGCTGAGCAGTTGGTGCCCCGACAGTGTCAGCAGCACCAGCGGCCCCAGCCACAGGGGCAGCCAAATGGCTATCGTACGAAACGGCTTTGCTAAGGTCGGCGCAGCGGTGGATTCGGGTGCGGGAATCGCGCCCTTGAAACTGAGATACCCCCAAAGAGCAGCCGTCAGGATGATCAAAGGGAACGGAATGTTGAACAGGAAAATGCCCAGAAACCCGAGACCCGCGAGGATGCTGTGTTCCACATCCGACAGCGCCTTGCGGGACAGTTTGAGCAAAGCCTGTAGGACAATCACGATGACCGTGGCCTTGATCCCAAGAAAGGCCGACTGAACCAGGGGCAGGGTGCCAAATGCTGCGTAAAGCATCACCAAGGCCGCGATCACAATCGCGCCGGGCAGCACAAATAGCGTTCCGGCAATCAACCCGCCGGTCACGCCGCGCAGACGCCACCCCGCATAGGTCGCCAGTTGCATGGCTTCGGGGCCCGGCAGCAACATGCACAAGGACAAGGCTCGCAGATAGGCTTGCTCATCCAGCCAGGGCCGACGTTCAACCAACTCGTGATGCATCAGCGAAATCTGGGCGGCCGGGCCTCCGAAGGACAGAAGGCCAATCCTGCCGAACACCTGCATCAGTTCTTTGAGCGATGTTGTCATGACTTGCGATCCGTTGGCCAGCCGTGGGTTTCCTCAAACCCGTCGCGCGCCCAGCGGTACAAGGCATCATAGAGATGCATCCCGGCCTCAAGGTTTTCGTGATCGTCACGATATTGTCGGGACAGGCCGACCGAGATGGCCAGTATTCCGGCAGCCTCGGGGGCAAGGTCGTGGCGATTGGTGTCGGCAGCCCGCACCACGGTTGCAAGCCGATCCAACGCTTCAGAGCGCAGGCGCAGCTCGTCCAGCAGCGTATCAAATGTGCAAGCGTCGCCTCGGTGGCTCCAGAATGTGTTTTCGATGTCAAAGGGCGTGGCGTTGAATTTTTCTGCGACGCTTTCCACTTCGGCTGGCGCGACGAACGGAAATTTGGCCTTGGGGTCGACAAAGCGACGGATCAGCCAGGGGCAGGCGATACGGTCAATCTTTGGACGGTGCCGCGTGACCCATAGTGTCTGCCCGTTAACCGGCGACGGCACAGACGCGGCCGGAATGCGCAGGCTGTCCGGCAGGTCGCGCCAACCATACATGCCGCCATCCAGATACTCAGCCGCGCAGCCTTCACTGCGCAGCCAGGAAACGACACTTTGGCTGAGTTTCTTGCCCTTTTGACAGATGATGACGCTGCGGCGATCCGAGACCAGCCGCACAAGCCCCGCAATATCGGCGGCCGGGTGCCGGAATGAACCGGGGATTAAATACGGATCCTCCGCAAAATCTTCGTCCAGACAAATATCCACCAGCATCGGAGCCTGAGGTGTTCCGATCAGACGCGACAATTGCTTTGGGGTAATGGAGTTTGGCGATGCCATGGCATGTTCCTTGTAGTCTCGGATACATGCGAAACTTGGGCTGACGCCTCACGGGGCGTTCGCAATCTTACCCCATGGCTCTAGCTACCGTGCAAGCCGCCCATGGGTCAAGATTGCACCGCCTTTGGATCAGGCCCAATCCAGCCTTTGCCCCGTCATACAAACGGGCAGCGTGTCCTGTGGAAACTGGCCCAGCTGTTCGAAAAGCGAGACGAAATCGAACTGATTGTAGGCTTCGACCATCTTGTCGCCCTTGAATCGCGCCATGACCTGCCCGGTGACCTCCAGCGGTGCCCCGTTATCGGCGCGGAAGGTTTTGACGTGAAGAATGGCTGAAACCCAATCGCCGTTTTCGATGATTTTGGGCATCTCAACGGTGATCTCGCCAAGGATATGACGGAAGGCCATGACCAGATCGCGGAAATCGTCGGCGCCCACCTGCATTTCGGGGATCAACCCCTCGGCCATCGTATCGGGCGCAAAATACTGATCGATCGCTTCGGTGTTTCCCTGTTCCCAAACCTCGGCGTACCATGCTTTTAGGATATCTGTGTGTTTCATCCCGGCTCTCCTGTCTGACTGGGATGACAGTGGACAAAAGGGATGAACAAACTCTAAATCTGCGCAGAAAAAGAATTAAACTTAGACATAAGGCTGTGGAAATGCAGGTTTCTGTTGCCAGGTACCTGCGAACCCCGCCTTACGCGGCTAGGCGCAAGGGCTTAGATTTCGGTCTTGTTACTGCTTACGCAGCAACTGCAACCGGAGCACGATTGTCGTTTGCAATTGTACTATTTTCGCCGGTAACGGTGGCAGACAGCCGAGACAAAGCTAACCCCTTTAGACGTTCGTCGATCCTGTTTCGGCCCCAAAATCCCCAAACGAAGGATGGTTGGTGGAGCCGCCGGGTACCGCCCCCGGGTCCGATCCGCTTATTACGAGCGCGTTTATGTCCATAGTCCCGAAGGACATACCCTATATAGGTGAGGCGGCGCTGGGTTGCAAATCCAGATTTTTGGATGCGAATACGTTCAAAAGCAGCGTGTTATGTGGTTTTGTTGAAGTTCGCTGCAATCAGCCAGACGGCAAGCACAAGTTCGATTCCACCAAAAGTGGCTGCTTTGACGAATGGCGGGTTGTCCAACGCCAGCGACACGAACCGCCCAAGCGCCGCCCCTGCGTAGACCACGCCCAGCATTGTGTATGCCATCGGCGCGTTCAGCCAGATCACGGCAATGCCGGTTACAACAAACAACCCTCCGACCGAGGCGCGCAATTCACTTAGGCCCATTGTGCTGTCGGTCGGGGCCAGATCCAGCGCGTTGGCGGTGTGGGCGGGGGCCAGAAAGCCGAAAAGGCCGAATCCGATGGTCAGCAAAGCGACGATTACATTCAGGGTTGTTACCATTTCGGCCTCTTCCAACTTGCTTATCCGTCGACAACGGTAATCCGTTGTTTTCCGAAGAAAAGCACTAAATCGCCGACCACAGCCCCAGAACTCCAACCAGAATCAGACTGAGCGCCCAGATCAGTTCAAGATTGAACCAACTGCGGGACAGGAATTGCAGGCCCAGCCAGCGATAGACGGCATAGGCCAGAAGACCTCCGCCAAGGATCATTGCGGCGGTATGCAGCGCCGCCACGCCCAGAACCAGCAGGCCATTCGTTGTCATGATCTGCGAGATTGCCTGATGCCCGGCATCCAATTCATCCAAGCCGCACAGGCCCAGATAGATCGGAACCAGCATCAGCGCGGCCCCATGCGCCAGCGCCACCAGAAAGGACCAAAGCGCCAGTTTCCTTGGGGGGACGCGCGACAGGAATCGCGGGTGGCGCTGGGTGAGGGCGATATAGAGACCCATCGCGATGACGATCAGTGCGGCCCCGATGCGAATCTCGCGTTGGTAGTCAACCAGTACGGCCATCAGGGCAAAGGGCAGCAGGACACCCAGCATCGCCACAAAATGTCCGCCTGCCAAGGCGGCCAGCGCGCGCCACAGGGCGGATTGGCGTTGCTCCATCAATGCCGAAGAAACAGCCAGCGGCCAGCCCATCCCTGGGTTCAACCCGTGATAAGCGCCGCTGAGGACAACGGCCAGCCAGAGGCCAGCCGTTGATGTCATCAGAACCTCCAACTCAGACCGAAGGGTAGCAGAAACTGTCGGTCGAGCAGTCTCCGCCCTCCAGCCGGATCTGGTGGCTGCGGTAGCCGTCGGGGAATTCGACCCAGAAGTTCGGGTCCAGCGTCAGGCCACCGTTTTCGCCGACATCGGCCTTGACCATCGCCGCGCCGCGTTCGCCGGGATAGAACTGATCATCCCATGTGGAATAAAGTGAGTTGGTCCAGTAAACGCGTTTACCATCTCGGCTGATCTCGACCATCTGCGGGCCGTAGCCAAAATCCTGTCCGTTCGGATGTTTGGTTTTCTTGACGATACCACCGATTTCAACCTGGCCCGCCAGTGTCGGGTTCATCGGGTCCGAGACATCGTATTGATGCATCTCACCCGTACCCCAGCAAGCGACATAGAGATACTTGTCGTCGAGGCTCAGGTCGATATCAGTGACCAGCGGCGGAACGGCCGAGAATCCCTTCAACAGATCGGGCAGGTCATCCGGGTCGGCTGGATGCGGGTCGATGGTGATGGTCTTTTTGGCCTCGAACGTGCCGTCCTCATTGCGCCACCACGTGAAAATCGCGCCTTGCAGGTTGGTGGTGTCCACAACCACGCCGCAGAACCCGTATTGCTTGACCGGATCATGGGCCGGGCGGATTTCCAACGCCATCTGATGGTTTTCACCCAGATCGATGGTCTGGATATTGGTCCGGTTGCGCAGGTTCCAGAAGTGGATGCTGTGACCGTATTTGTTCGACAACAAATCCTCGGCCACGATGCCGTTTTCGAACTGCGGAGGAAGTCCCCATTCAGAACTGACCATGTAATCGCGTGGCAGGTTCCACCAGAAATCATAGTGCTTGTCCTGCACGCCACGCTCGATCTCATACCGCCCTATGATCTCAAAGCTTTGGCAATCCATGATGAAGATACCCGGCGGGCCATCGGTCCCATCTTCACCGCCACCACCCAGCGTGCTGACATAGATGCCTTCGGGGCCGCAATGGATGGTGTGAGGGCGGGAATATCCTGTCTTTGCAAAGACTTCCTCGGGCTCGATGATCTTGTGGATCTTGGCCTCAAGCGGGTTCTTGACGTCGATCACGTAAATCCGGCTGGACCGAATACCCGGGATGATCAGATAGCGCCGTTCCAGAAAGGCGTGCCCGGTCAGCGGTGACAAGGCCGAGGAACAGGCGTTCCAGCCAAAATGATGAAACTCATCACCTTTTTCCGGCATCATCACCTTGTGGACGATCTTGCCGAAATCGTCGGATGTCGGATCGACATTCACAACCGCCAGCCCGTCGGGTTGCGAAAAATCCGGGCTCAGCATCAGCGTGAAAGCAAGCGTCTCGGCGGGCCCCTCCATCGCCAGCTTGGCGGATGGATAAAAGGTTGGGTCCGGTCTTGTGTTCATAACGTCCTCCCGTAAGCAATTGATATTCAATTTGTATTGAGAGTTCCGGTCTTGGCGCCGGGTGACATCCTGCCTGCTCTGTCTTCCTTGTGCCTGTTCGTCTGCGTCAATCCTGGGGCCTGATCGGGATCAGGCGGGTTTGCGTTTGCGCTCGGCCACGTCCTGGGCCAGTTGGCGGGTGTAAGCTTCCAGCTCGACCAAGGTGGCATCGACCGTTGTGGCGTCATGCGCTTCAAGGGCGTCGGCGATCTTGGTGTGAAGCAAGATGATCTCTTCGCGTGACCTTGCGGTGAAGGTGATCATGTTCATCAGGGGCTGCATCGCCTCGACCGCGCCTGCCAGTTGATAGGACAGAACCGGATTGCCCGCGCCGTCCACAAGTGCCCGGTGAAAGGAGACGTCCGAGGCGCAAAACGCCTCATCCGTCAAGCCGGGCTGCGCCTGTCGGAAAATCTCGGCCCGCATGGTGGCGAGTTGATCTGCTGTGCGACGCTGCGCAGACAAGGGGGCGCAGGCGCGTTCCAGCGCGTATCGCGCCTCGCAAGCCGTATCGAAGCGCACCGCGTTCATCGACAGCAACAGGGTCGAAGTGGTGATTTGCTGCGAATACGCATCTTCAAAACTGATGCGGTTCACAAAGGCCCCGCCGGTTGCCCCGCGCTGGGTGCGGATCAGGGACTGTGCCGCCAGACGTTTCAGCGCCTCACGGACCGTTGGGCGTGAGACCTGAAATTGGTCGGCCAGTTCGGCCTCGGACGGCAAACGCTCATCCACGATCAACTCACCCGAGACGATCGCATCGCGAATGGCCTGCGCGATTTGTGCGGACAAGTCTGCGGTTTTCTGTGGGTTGATCTTCATTTTGCACGCGGCTTTACGATTTTATTTGTCTGACATTTAAAAGTCTGACATTTGAAAAGCAAGGGAGTTGAGTCGGAGGGGATCACATGAGTCGCGCAATGCTACGCAGCGGGATGTGGCTGGCGTTCTATGTGCTGATCCTGTGGGCCTGGTGGGTCATGTTCTCGATGAGCCGCGACATGGACCTGGATTGGATCGGTCGTCCGGGTCCGATGGGACAGGCCATGGCGGCGATGGATCCGCGTATGGACATGTATATGCCCATGGCCGAGTTTGGTCCGCTGTTCTGGATGTGGGCGATCATGATGGCGGCGATGATGCTGCCGACTCTGGTGCCAACCCTGCGCGGCTATGACGACCTGATCCGCAGCGCCAACGGCACGCGCGCCGGATGGCTGGGCGTTCTGACCGGTTACTTCATCGTCTGGGTGGGCTTCGCGGCGCTGATCACCGGCGTTCAACTAGCTCTGTTGTTTGGTGGGGTCGTTGACATGTTGGGCATCGCCAAGTCCAACTGGGTGGCCGGAGGGTTGCTGATCGTCGTCGGTGCCTTCCAATTCACCCGCGTGAAAGAGGTCTGCCACGGCGTCTGCCATGCGCCGATGACCTATTTCCTGGGCCATTGGAAAACCGGTTTCACAGGCGGCGTGAAAATGGGGCTGGGCCTTGGCGCGTTTTGCGTGGGCTGTTGCTGGGGCTTCATGGCACTTGGCTTTGTCGGTGGTGTCATGAGCCTTTTGTGGATGGGTCTAGCCACCCTGTTCATGGTTTTGGAAAAACTTCCCCAGATCGGGCATGTTGTGACCCGACCCATGGGGTTTGCGTTGATTGCAGGCGGTCTTGTCCTGCTGATCTATCCCTTTGCATACGGAGGATAAGCCGATGGCAAAAAACAGAAAACCCGAAGCGGACAGACTTCCCATAAGTCAGCGGATCGACAGCCGTATGCCCAACCCGAAACGGCGCGAGATGAGCCCGACGGAATGGGCCATCAAGGGCGAACTGATCCTGAACTGCTCGTGCGATGTGTTTTGTCCCTGCGTTGTCTCGCTGGGTGCGCACCCTCCGACCGAGGGGCATTGCCACGCGTGGATGGGTGTCATCATTGATGAGGGGCATTACGAGGGTGAGGACCTCTCCGGCCTGTGCGTCGGCCTGCTGGTCGACATTCCGGGCCGCATGGGCGAGGGGCAATGGAAAGTCGCCGCCTATGTGGACGAACGTGCCAGTGGCAAGGCCTATAACGGGCTATTGCAGATTTTCAGCGGTCAGGCGGGCGGCACCACCGGCCTGTTCACCATGCTGGTGAGTGAGATCATCGGGGCCGAGCGGGCTCCGGTCGTCATCGAGCGCGACGGCACCAAGCGCCGGATCGTGATCGGTCGCAAAGTTCAGGGTGAGATTGAGATGCTGGCGGGCAAGGATCCCGAGCATCCCGTGATGGTCTCGAACTCGAAATACTGGATGGGACCGGACATCATCGTGGCACGCGGCACCAAGTCCAAAGTGCGCGATTATGGCCGCGTCTGGGATTTCGGCGGCAAATCAGCCGAGATTTGCCCCATCGATTGGCATGGGCCAAAGTGATGATTACCGGAGCCTATGCGCGTGAAATGTCGCGCTATAATCAATGGCAAAACAGTCAGTTGGCCGAGTTCCTTCAAGCATTGACCTCAGAGGAACTAACGCGCGAACGCGGGGCGTTTTTTGGCTCGATCCTGGGCACGGCGAACCATTTGCTGTGGGGCGACTGGATCTGGATGTCCCGGTTCGACAAAGGGCCGGGCCCGGAAAGCAACATCCATCGCAAAGGCGGCGGCATCCATGAAAGCGTCTATCTGTGCCCTGATCTGGCCAGTTGGCTGTCTCTGCGTAAGACCGTGGATACCCGGATTGCAGATTGGGCGAACACGTTGGGTGATGATCTGATCACCGGCCCGTTTACCTGGTATTCGGCGGCAAAAGAAGGTGATATTACATTGCCTTACGCGCAATGCATCATGCATTTTTTCAACCACCAGACGCATCATCGTGGTCAATTGCACAAAATGCTGACCGAGACCGGGTCTGAGGCCCCGGTCAGTGATCTGGTTTTCCTGCCGCAGGAGGGCTGAATGCCGCAAATATCCTTGTCTCGCCGCTTGCGGCGCACGCCCTTTTCCGACGGGGTCGAGGCTGCGGGGGTTAAAGGCTATACGGTTTACAATCGCATGTTGTTGCCGACGGTTTTTGAAAGTGTCGAAGCCGACTATCGCCATCTGAAAGAGCATGTTCAGGTCTGGGACGTATCCTGCGAGCGGCAGGTAGAACTGCGCGGCCCGGATGCGGCGCGGCTGATGCAGATGCTGACGCCCCGTGACCTGCGCGGGATGCTTCCGGGGCAGTGCTATTACGTGCCCATCGTGGATGAAACCGGTGGGATGCTGAACGATCCCGTTGCGGTGAAACTGTCCGAGGACCGTTGGTGGATTTCCATTGCCGACAGTGATTTGTTGTTGTGGGTCAAAGGATTGGCAAATGGGTATCGGTTGGACGTGCTGGTGGACGAGCCTGACGTCTCGCCTTTGGCAGTTCAGGGGCCCAAGGCCGATGAGTTGATGGCGCGTGTCTTTGGGGATCGGGTGCGAGATATCCGGTTTTTCAAGTTCGATATGTTCGAGTTCGAAGGTCGCGATCTGGCTGTTGCGCGATCAGGCTATTCAAAACAGGGCGGGTTCGAGATCTATGTCGAGGGCGGCGATATCGGGATGCCGCTTTGGAACGCGCTGTTCAAGGCGGGCGAGGACCTTCAGGTGCGGGCCGGGTGTCCGAACCTGATCGAACGCATCGAGGGCGGCCTATTGTCTTATGGCAATGACATGACGGACGACAACACGCCGCATGAATGCGGACTGGGCAAGTTCTGCAACACGCACACGGCCATTGGCTGCATCGGGCGCGATGCCTTGTTGCGCGTGGCCAAGGAAGGCCCGGTGCAACAAATCCGTCCGATTGCGATTCAGGGCGACCCGGTGCCGCCCTGCGATCGACCCTGGCCGGCTTTTGTGGATGGGAAACAGGTGGGGCAGGTGACCTCGTCTGTTTGGTCGCCCGATTTCGAAACGAATGTCTCCATAGGCATGATCCGCCTGAGCCATTGGGAACCGGGGACCGAACTGGATGTTGAAACGCCGGATGGCACGCGCCGCGCGCAGGTGAAGGCGCATTTTTGGGTTTAGAGGGGGAAGGGGGCTCTGCCCCCGTCGCTGCGCGACTCCCCCGGGATATTTTTAGCCAGATGAAGACTCGGATCTGGTTTTTTGGAAACGAAAGGAACTGCAAATGTTCAATGCGTTGGTAATGGACAAGGATGAAGAAAGCGGGCTGGCGAGCGCTTCGGTCAAGCAGCTTTCAGCAGATGATCTGCCCCATGGTGAGGTGACGGTTGCCGTCGAATACTCGACAGTGAACTATAAGGACGGTCTGTGCATGTCGCCCAAAGGGGGCGGGTTGGTGCGGTCGTACCCACATGTGCCGGGCATCGATTATGCGGGTACGGTCGAGGCGTCCTCGGACGATCGGTACGCGCCCGGCGACAAGGTGGTATTGACCGGTTGGCGCGTGGGCGAGGCGCATTGGGGCGGATATTCGCAGAAAGCCAACGCTTTGGCGGATTGGCTGGTTCCCTTGCCGGACGGGCTGAGCGCGCGGCAGGCGATGGCGGTGGGAACTGCTGGTTTCACGGCCATGCTGGCTGTCATGGCGTTGGAAGATCATGGCCTGACCCCGGACAAAGGTCCGGTTCTGGTCACCGGTGCCGCAGGCGGCGTTGGGTCCGTGGCGACCGCCATTCTGGGCAACCTGGGTTACGAGGTCGCCGCCGTGACCGGGCGGCCCGAGACCGGGGATTATCTGAAGTCGCTTGGGGCCACGACCATTGTGCCGCGTGAGGAGTTGAACGAGACCACCAAACGCCCGCTGGAAAGCGAAACCTGGGCGGGTTGTGTGGATGCTGTTGGCGGAGAGATGCTGGCGCGGGTGCTGGGGCAGATGAAATACGGCGGCTCGGTCGCGGCCGTAGGTCTGGCCGGGGGCGCGGGGCTGCCTGCGACAGTGATTCCCTTCCTGTTGCGCGGTGTGAACCTGCTGGGCATCGACAGCGTGATGCAGCCCTATGAAAACCGCGTGCGCGCGTGGCAGCGGATCGCGACCGACCTGCCGATGGATAAGCTGGAGGCGATGGTGCATCCCGCCGCGCTGTCCGATCTGCCCGGACTGGGTGCGGATATTCTCAAAGGTCAGGTCAAAGGGCGCGTGGTTGTCGACGTGAACGCCTGATCTGATATGGCAGCCGGGGCGTGCCTGTCCCGGCTGATCAAAAACGGGCGAAAAAGGACCGAAACAACTCTGGTCATTGGCACAATTCCTGATCATGATTGCTATACATCCCAAGTGCGATGGCGTAAGACCCATCCAAACAGCACCTGAAGACGGGGAGTGAGCAGCATGTCTGACGACTTCGAACTGGACACCGATGACCTGAAGCGCCGCATGGAAGGCGCGATGTCCAACCTCAGAACCGAATTTGCCTCGTTGCGGACCGGGCGGGCCTCGGCCTCGATGCTGGAGCCGGTGATGGTGGATGCCTATGGCTCGATGACACCGATCAATCAGGTTGGAACGGTCAACGTACCCGAACCCCGGATGGTGACGGTCAATGTCTGGGACAAGTCATTGGTCGGGAAGGTGGAAAAGGCGATCCGCGAAAGCGGGTTAGGGATCAATCCGCAGCTGAACGGCACGATCATCATGCTGCCGATCCCTGAGCTGAACGAAGAACGCCGCCGCGAGTTGGGCAAGGTCGCCGGGCAGTACGCCGAAAGCGCCCGGGTTTCGATCCGGAATGTGCGCCGCGACGGGATGGACCAGATCAAGAAAGCCAAGGCTGACGGCATGTCCGAGGACGATCAGAAGTTCTGGGAAAGCGAAGTGCAGGACCTGACGGATGAGATGATCAAGGCCGTCGATGCCGCGCTTGAGACCAAGCAGTCCGAAATCATGCAGGTCTGAGCCGGTCTCATGCCCAAAGATCCCCACACCGAGCCCTGTGCTGGTCCGCGCCATGTGGCCATTATCATGGATGGCAATGGCCGTTGGGCGCAGGCGCGCGGTCGGCCCCGGCTGTTTGGGCACCATGCAGGCGCACGGCGCGTGCGCGAAGTGGTCGAGGCCTGCCCGGGACTGGGGATCAAATACCTGACGATCTTTGCCTTTTCGACCGAGAATTGGAAACGGACACAGGTCGAGGTCGCCGGGCTGATGAGCTTGTTTCGTCGGTATATCCTCAAGGAAACCAAGACGCTGGCGGATAACGGTATTCGCGTGCGGTTCATCGGGGATCGGGTGCGGCTGGATTCCAAGTTGACCGATCTGATGGATTCCCTTGAGGAAGAGACCAAGGATAATGACCTTGTCCATCTGACGGTGGCGCTGAACTACGGCGGTCGGGATGAGGTTGCGCGGGCCACCAAACGTCTGGCCAGTGATGTCGCCGAGGGGCGGTTGAAGCCTGAAGATGTGGATGAAGAAACCCTGCCGAAATATCTGGATACCCGGGTTCTTCCCGACCCTGATCTGGTGATCCGCACCAGTGGTGAAGCACGGATTTCCAACTTTCTGCTCTGGCAATCCGCTTATTCCGAATATGAGTTCATCGACACCTTGTGGCCCGATTTCACCGCCGCTGAACTGGAACGCCTGTGTCGCAACTACGGCTCGCGCGAGAGACGCTTTGGGGCAGTTCCGGCATGAGCGAAGGCCGATGGTCTGATCTGACCACGCGGGTTCTGTCCGCCATTGTGCTTGTGGCCATCGGCTCGATCGAGGTGTGGCTGGGCGGTCTGTGGTTCGAGGCGTTCATCGCCATAGCTTGCGCCATCATGACATGGGAGCTGGTTCGGATGATCGAACCGCAGCGCATGGGCGTGGCGGTTCAACTGGGCATTCTGACGGGCATCGCGGTGGTTCTGAGTTATCATGTGCCGCCGCTTTACAAACTGCCGATCTTGCTGGCCCCGGCGCTTGTGGGGGCCGGGCAGGTCAGCCGCTCTAAGGGGCTGTACGCAATCTTTGTGATCTGGATTGCCGGGGCAGGGCTGGGCTTTATCTCGATCCGCGAGAATATGGGGTTCGGCTGGATGATCTGGCTGATCGCCATTGTGGTCGCCACCGATGTCGCGGGTTATTTCGTCGGCAAGGCCATCGGCGGGCCGAAGTTCTGGCCCAAGGTCAGCCCCAAGAAGACATGGTCTGGTACGGCAGGCGGTTGGGTCGCTGCTGCTATTGTCGGGGTCGCGTTTGCCGCCCATGGCGGGTTTGGCGTTCTGTTCGTAATGGTTTCGGTCTTTGCGTCCATGGCCAGTCAGGCGGGCGACATCGTGGAAAGCGCGGTCAAGCGCAGGTTCGGGGTCAAGGACAGCTCGAACCTGATACCGGGCCATGGCGGGTTTCTGGACCGGTTTGACGGTATGATGGGTGCGGCCCTGTTTGTCTTACTGGCGGGCCTGCTTTATTCACCCGGGGCAATGTGATGCGCAAAGTATCGATTTTTGGCGCGACCGGTTCTGTCGGTCAGAACACGATTGATCTGATCGCGCGGGATCCGCAGGCCTATGACGTTGTCGCGCTGACAGGTGGTGCGAATATCGAACAGCTTGCCTTGGACGCCCGTCGCTTGAATGCCGATCTGGCCGTCACGGCCTTTGAGGATCGCCTGCCGGACCTGCGCGATGCGTTGCAGGGGTCTGGTGTCGAAGCTGCCGCAGGATCTCAAGCACTGACCGAAGCGGCGGCGCGCCCGGCGGATTGGGTCATGTCTGCCATTGTCGGAGCCGCCGGTCTTGCGCCGGGTGTCGAAGCGCTAAAGCAAGGCGCGACACTGGCGCTGGCCAATAAGGAAACGCTGGTCTGTGCCGGGCCTTTGGTGCTGGAAACAGCCAAGACCCACAATGCCCGCCTGCTACCGGTGGACAGCGAGCATTCGGCCGTGTTTCAGGCACTGGTGGGGGAAGAGATTGATGCGGTCGAGCGCATCATCATCACCGCCAGCGGCGGCGCATTCCGGGACTGGCCGCTGGACGATCTGGCCAAGGCGACGGTCGAACAGGCCTCGAGCCACCCGAACTGGGATATGGGTCAGCGGATTACCATCGACAGCGCGTCGATGTTCAACAAGGCGCTTGAGGTCATCGAAACGAAAGAGTTCTTTGGCGTCGCCCAGGATCAGATCGAGGTTCTGGTCCATCCCGAATCCATCGTTCATGCGCTGGTCGGGTTTCGCGACGGTGCGGTGATGGCCCATTTGGGCGCGCCGGATATGCGTCACGCCATTGGATTCGCGCTACATTGGCCCAAGCGTCAGGATTTGCCCGTTCAGCGACTGGATCTGCCGGCCATTGGGCAGTTGAACTTCCAGGACCCCGATCTGACCCGCTATCCGGCGCTGAAACTGGCGCGGGACGTGATGGCGCGCGGGGGCTTGTCGGGGGCTGTGTTCAACGCGGCCAAGGAACGAGCGCTGGATCACTTTATCGCGGGTCGAATCAATTTCCCCAGCATGGCGGATATTGTCGCAATGGTTCTGGACAGATTCGAAGCGGGACATAGTCTTATTGATGCCGCTTTGACTCTTGATAACGTACAGCAAACGGACCATCTGGCACGGCAATGGGCGGATGAAGCCGTAAGCAAACGAGCAGGATAGACATTTGGACCTAATTTCCCTGATCCCGCAATTTGGCAATTTGCTTTGGACCATTGTGGCCTTTGTCATCGCCTTGTCTGCCATTGTCGCGGTCCACGAATATGGCCATTACATCGTCGGGCGCTGGTCAGGCATTCATGCCGAGGTCTTCTCGATCGGGTTCGGCCCGGTGCTGTGGAGCCGCATGGACAAGCGCGGCACCCGCTGGCAGGTCGCTTTGCTCCCCTTTGGCGGCTATGTGAAGTTTCTGGGCGATGCCAACGCCGCGTCGGGCAAGGACGAAGAGGCGATGGAAGAGATCGCCGAACAAAGCCCCGAAGAACTGCGTCGCACGATGCACGGCGCGCCGCTCTGGGCGCGGGCGGCCACTGTTGCGGCGGGTCCTGTGTTCAACTTTGCAATGTCGATCATCGTGTTCGGGCTGATCTTCTGGTCTCAGGGCGTTTCGCGCGAGCCTTTGACCGTGGGTGAGTTGCAGCCCCTGCCGGTCACCGTTCAGGGTTTGCAGGTCGGGGATGAGATCGTCGCAATCGCAGGCATCCAAACACCGGATTTCGATGAGGAAAGCACTTGGAGCGAGTTCACCGACTCGCTGCCGGTTGAGCCAGTTCTGGACTACACGGTCATTCGCGATGGGCAGACCATCGATGTCGAAGCCCCGTGGCTGTTTCCGCCGCTGATCCGTCAGGTGGCACCGCGCAGCGCGGCCATGGATATTCAGCTGGAGCAGGGGGATGTCATCACCTCGGTAAATGGTGAACCGATCTTTGCGTTCGAGCAGCTCAAGGAATTTGTCGAAAGCTCGGATGGTCGGGTTCTGTTGCTGAATGTCTGGCGCGATGGGGCCGATCTTGAGTTTGCACTGGCCCCGCGCCGCACGGATGAGCCGAAGTCTGATGGCGGGTTTCAGACCCATTGGCGCATCGGGATCGTCGGTGGAATGATGCTGGAACCTGCAACCCAGCCTGCGGGTCTGTTTGACTCGCTTACTGGCGGCGTCAATCAGACGATCCGCATCATCGAAGGGTCGCTGTCGGGGATGTGGCATATGATCACCGGCGCGATCAGCACCTGCAACATCTCCGGCCCGATTGGCATCGCCGAGACGTCGGGCGCAATGGCCAGCCAAGGCGCGCAAAGCTTTATCTTCTTCATCGCCGTTCTGTCCACCGCAGTCGGGTTGCTGAACTTGTTCCCGATCCCGGCTCTGGATGGTGGTCATCTGCTGTTCTACGCCTATGAGGCCGTGACCGGAAAACCGCCCAGCGACATGGCATTGCGGATTCTGATGACCGTTGGAATTACGGTTATTCTCAGCCTGATGTTGTTCTCGGTGACCAACGACCTGTTTTGCTGATTGTGGCGCAAGCCGCACAGGAAAGCCGCATTCTTGCCGCATTCCGACGGTAAAGTTTGCGCGACGTTGAGGGGCGATCATGACCAAAGCACTGCGCAAATCCTATCAGAGTTTTAGCTTTCTGTTCATGCTGAACTGGGATGTGTTGCTGAGTTTTGCCGTCACCGCTCTGGCACTGGCCGCTGGTGCCTATCTGGCGGGATTGTGATTCTGACCAACCGTCTTTTCACGCCCTAAAGGCCATCAAATGCCGGATGCGCTTTTTGGCCTTTTGACAACCCCATCCATTCCCGTTACTCAGCATTAAAGTCTTAAAATTCTGGGTTGAGAAAAAAATGACCGACGGGCGAGGCGCGGGCACATCCTGCGGGGGGCGTAAGTCTACAAACAAGATTTTGTGGCAATCGCTGACGTTTCTTTTCCTTTTTGTTGCCGCCAGCTTACTGGCTTTGCCGAATACGGCACAGGCGCAAAGTTTCACCATCAACTCGTTCGAGGTGGAAGGAAACCGCCGCATCGAGACGGGGACGATCATCGCCAGAACGGGGATCGAACCGGGGCAAACCGTCACAACCGGTCAGTTGAACGACGCTTTCCAGCGTTTGCTTGACAGTGGTGTTTTTGAAACAGTCGAACTGACCCCGCGCGGCACAACCCTGCTGATCGAGGTTCAGGAATACCCGACGATCAACCAGATCAGCATCGAAGGGAATCGTCGTGTCAAAGACGATGTCCTGCTCGAAGTGATTTCGTCTCAGCCACGGCGTGTCTTTACTCCTCAGGTCGCAGAAACCGACGCGGATCTGATTGCCGAGGTCTATTCGGCCCAGGGCCGGGTCGCCGCAACCGTAATTCCGCGCATCATCCGCCGCAGCGACAATCGCGTAGATCTGGTCTTTGAAGTCGCCGAAGGCACAACGATCGAGGTCGAGCGTGTCAGCTTTGTCGGCAACCGGGCCTATTCGGACCGCCGCCTGCGTCGGGTGCTGGAAACCAAACAGGCGACCTTTCTGCGTACTTTCTTCCGCAGCGACACCTTCATCGGTGACCGGATCGAGTTCGACAAACAGGTTATCCGCGATTTCTACCTGTCGCGCGGCTATATCGACTTCCGCGTGAACAGCGCAAATGTGGAATTCACCCGCGAGCGTGATGCCTTCTTCCTCGTAATGAATGTGACCGAGGGGCAGAAATTCTCGTTCGGCAAGATCACGACTGTCAGCGAAATTCCCGGCGTCGATCCGGCCCCGTATCAGGAAGCGCTGAAGATCAAACCGGGCGTGACCTATTCCCCTACGCTGATCGAGAACTCGATTGCCCGGCAGGAACGCCTGGGGATCCGTCAAGGTGTCGATTTTCTTCGCGTCGAACCTCGGGTGACCCGCAACCCACGCGATCTGACGCTGGATGTCGAATTTGTCCTCAGCAAAGGCCCGCGCATTTTTGTTGAGCGGATCGATATTGAAGGCAACACCACCACGCTTGACCGTGTAATCCGGCGTCAGTTCGACACGGTCGAAGGCGACCCCTTCAACCCGCGTGAGATCCGGCAAGCAGCAGAACGCATCAACGCATTGGGCTTTTTTGCCGTTGCAAATGTCGAGCCGCGCGAAGGGTCCTCGCCCAGTCAGGTTATTCTGGATGTGGATGTCGAAGAGCAACCGACCGGATCGCTCAGCCTCGGTGGTAGCTTCTCGGCTTCGGATGGTTTTGGGATCGCGATTGGCCTGAACGAATCCAACTTCCTCGGTCGCGGTCAGAACCTGGGTTTGACCCTGTCGACGGCGCAGGATTCCGAGCAGTACACCATCAACTTTACCGAACCTTATCTGTTGGGACGTCGACTGCGTTTCGATCTGGGCCTCGGTCTGGCAGGTACCAACTCGGGCTTTGCAAGCTATGACACCGAGCGCGTGTTCTTTAACCCGCAGCTGACCTACGCGATTGGCGAGCTGTCCTCGCTTCGCTTGCGGTACGGCTGGGAACGCAGTGAGATGACGCAGCAGGATGATGAGATCAACGGCGCTGTCATTTCCTCGGAAATCGATCAGGGCAAGCGGACGACCAGTTCAATCGGTGTGTCTTATGTCTATGACAGCCGTCTTGGCGGCCTGAACCCGAATGCCGGTGTGCTGTTCGAAGTTGGTGTTGATGCGGCTGGTCTGGGTGGCGACAACGAGTTCTTCAGAACAACCGCGCGCGGTATCGCACAGACCCGCGTCCTAAGCGAAGAAGTGGTATTGCGCGCGACACTGGAACTGGGTGCCTTGCATTGGACAGGCAACGATTTCAGCCGCACAATTGACCGCTTCCTTCTGGGGCCGAACACATTCCGCGGGTTTGAGCCCGCAGGTCTTGGCCCGCGCGACCTGTCCAACGGTCAGGACGACGCCATCGGCGGCAACTACTACTGGGTTGCCCGGTTCGAGTCGGATTTCCCGCTGGGCCTGCCAGAGGAACTGGGTCTGCGCGGCGGTGTGTTCTATGACGTCGGGAACCTCTACAACATCGACAACGTGAACACGGCGGGGGCGAACATCGTCGGGGCCAACGGGTCGATCCGTCACGTTATCGGCGTCTCGGTCCTGTGGGAAACGCCCTTCGGCCCGCTGCGGTTCAACTTCTCGAAAGCTCTGAAAAAAGAAGAGTTCGACAACGAGCAGAACTTTGACCTGACCGTTCAAGCCCGGTTCTGATCCGCGATGCGGTGGATTTGCAAACGTCTCATTCAGGGCCCTTTGGGGGCCCTGTGTATTTTTCTGGCTCTGTTTGGCGTGACACCAGCGGTGTCGCAGCAATTGGGCGTCACGCAGACCGTTGTGCTGACAGTCTCAAGTGATCGCTTGTTCACCGAATCCGAATTTGGCCAGCGGGTGCTGCGCGAGATCGAGCAGGAAGGCACGCTGCTGTCCGAGGAAAACGAACGGATCGTTGCCGAGCTAAGCACCGAAGAAAAGAACCTGACCGAGAAACGTGCTGAATTGGCGCCCGAAGACTTCCGTCCTCTGGCCGAGGCATTTGATCGCAAAGTGCAATCGCATCGCGAGGGTCAGCGCGCCAAACTGGATGCTCTGGGCCGCATCAGCGAAGAAAGCCGCCAAAGGTTCTACGAATTGGCGCGCCCGGTTCTGATCGATCTTATGCGTGAAAACGGGGCGTCCATCATCCTCGAACGCTCCAGCGTGCTGCTCAGTTCGGACACTTCGGACATTACCAGCGCCGCGATTGAGCGTATCGATGCTGCAATCGGTGATGGAACCGGCTTGCAGGACGGGACAGGCGAATAGGTTTGCTTGCCCTTGCGGGCCTGTATTGCTAACCACGCTGAAACTGAGAATGCAAAACGGGACATTTGAATTATGACCACGGAAACCAAAAGCGCTGACATTCAGCTGATCCAGCGGATTTTGCCGCACCGCTATCCGTTTCTGCTGGTCGATAAGGTGGTCGATATCACCGATTACCACTCGGCCCGTGGCATCAAGAATGTCACCATGAACGAGCCGCATTTCCAGGGCCATTTCCCCGGAACCCCGATCATGCCCGGCGTGACCATTGTCGAGGCGATGGCTCAGACCGCCGGTGTTATGCTGGGTGTTGGCATGGATGTGATCGACACCGAACTGCTGATCTATTTCATGAGCATCGACAAGTGCAAATTCCGTCGCAAGGTTGTTCCGGGTGACGTGCTGGAAATGCATGTCGAGACGATCCGTGGCAAGAAGGGCGGCAAACTGTTCAAGTTCAGCGGTCGGGCAACCGTTGAAGGCGAGGTTGCCGCCGAAGCTGAGTTTTCGGCCTATGTTGACTGGGACATGGAAAAGACAACATGAGCGGCATTCACCCCAGTGCAATCATCGAAGAAGGCGCCCAGATCGGGCAGGACTGCGTCGTTGGGCCGTTCTGCTATGTCGGGGCGCAGGTCCGATTGGGGGACCGGGTCGAGCTGAAGTCACATGTGGTTGTCACCGGCGAAACGTCGGTTGGCGACGACACGGTGATCTTCAATTTCTCGGTCATCGGTGAGATCCCGCAGGACCTGAAGTTCGGCGGTGAGAACACGCGGCTGGAAATCGGTCAGCGCAATCGGATCCGCGAACATGTGACCATCAACACCGGCACCGAAGGCGGCGGCGGTGTGACCCGCATTGGCGATGACTGCTTGCTGATGGCCGGTGTTCACGTGGCTCATGACGTTCAGATCGGCAATCGCGTGATCATGGTAAACCACGCCGGTGCGGCAGGTCATTGCATCATCGAGGATGACGTGATTGTGGGCGGAATCTCGGGCCTGCACCAATGGGTACGTGTGGGTCGCGGTGCCATTATCGGCGCGCTGACCATGGTGCCCAACGACGTGATTCCCTACGGGCTGGTACAGGCACCGCGCGGTGAGTTGGATGGTCTGAACCTGGTGGGCCTCAAGCGTCGCGGCGTGTCGCGCGCTGATATCTCGGCTTTGCGGGCGGCGTTCCGCGAATTGTCGGGCGGCGAGGGCACCTTTCAGGAGCGCGCCCGGCGCGCGGGTGAAGATACCGAAAGCGAATATGTGCGCCGTATTGTCGACTTTGTGACAGGTGACACGGACCGGTCGTTCCTGACCCCAAGGAAGTAACCCCATGCTGGCATTGATTGCGGGAACGGGTGTTTTACCGGAGGAGGTTGCGTCTGCGCTGGCAGAGCGGCCTTTGATCTGTGCAATGGAGGGGTTCGAGCCCGATAACCTGACACCCGATCTGGTGTTTCCGCTGGAACAATTGGGCAGTTTCATCGCCGACCTCAAATCGCGCGGCGTGACCCAAATTTGCATGGCAGGCGCAGTTCGGCGGCCCAAGGTGGATCCCGCGCGCATCGATGCGGCGACGCTGCCTTTGGTGCCGATCCTGCAGCAGGCAATCATGTCTGGCGACGATGGTGCCTTGCGGGCGGTGATCGGCATCTTCGAGGATGCTGGCCTGACCGTTCAAGCCGCGCATGACATTGCGCCCGATTTGCTGCCTCCGCTTGGTTGCCTGACCGAAGCGCAACCGTCCGAGGCTGATCTGGCTGACGCTGAGCGCGCCGCAACTGTTCTGCGCGCAATGGGCAACGCTGATATCGGACAGGCTTGTGCGGTTTCGCAACGGCAGGTGCTGGCCGTCGAAAGCATCTTTGGCACCGCCTGGATGCTGCAATCTCTGACTCAGCGGCCCGATGCTGGCGGCGGTGTGTTGTTCAAAGGCCCCAAACCCGATCAGGATCGTCGGGCCGATTTGCCTGCGATCGGACCCGATACCGTGTCCGGCGCGGTGGCTGCGGGCCTTGCGGGGATCGTCATCGAAAAGGGCGGCGTTCTGGTGCTGCAACGCGAACGCGTGATTGCCGAATGCGACCGTCTGGGGCTGTTCCTTTACGTGCGCGAGCGGGCCTCCTGATGCGTGTTTTTCTGGTCGCCGGGGAACCTTCGGGCGACCGGTTGGGCGGCGCGCTGATGGAGGGACTACGGACCCTTGTCCCCGAAATCGAATTCGATGGGGTAGGCGGGCCCCTGATGCAGGCGCAAGGGTTGGAAAGCCGCTTCCCGATGGCCGAACTGAGCGTCATTGGGCTGGTCGAGGTCCTGCCCAAGTTCTTCCACCTCAAACGCCGGATCGCCGAGACTGCGCAAGCGGTGCTGGACACGCAGCCCGATGTGCTGATCACTATCGACAGCCCCGATTTCTCGCTGCGTGTGGCAAAACTGGTGAAGGCGGCCAGCGACATTCGCACCGTGCATTACGTGGCTCCCAGCGTTTGGGCCTGGCGTCCGGGGCGGGCGGACAAGATGGCCAAGGTGATCGATCACGTTCTGGCCCTGCTGCCATTCGAGCCGCCTTATATGGAACGCGCGGGGATGGAGTGCGACTTTGTCGGCCATCCGGTCGCCAGCGAACCAATTGCGACCGAGGCGGATATCCACGATTTCCGGGCCGCCTATGATCTGGGCGATGCGCCCATTCTTCTGGCCTTGCCGGGTTCACGCCGGGGCGAGGTGGATCGCCTTGCCCCCGTCTTTGGGAAGGCGCTGCGGCAGTATCTCAAAACCCGACCAGACACGCGCGTCGTGGTGCCCGCCGTGGCCCATATGGTCGATACAGTGGCCGAGCATCTGCGCGACTGGCCCGGATCGCCAGTTGTAATCGACCCAAGAAATGTGCCCTCGGATCAGGCAGTGGCCCAGAAACGAGCGGCCTTCGCGGCGGCTGATCTGTCGCTGGCTGCGTCGGGGACGGTCTCGCTGGAACTGGCGGCGCAGGCAACGCCTATGGTGATTGCCTACAACCTGAACTGGCTAACGACCCTGATCGCCAAACGCATGGTGCAACTGGACACCGTGACTCTGGTCAATCTGGTGTCGGAAACCCGGGCCGTTCCCGAATGTCTGTTGGATGACTGCCAACCGGGCAAGATCGCCATTGCGTTGACGCAGGTGTCGGATGCACCGGATGCCCAGCGGCAGGCCATGGAGATCACCATGGAGCGTCTGGGCCGTGGCGGCGAAGCGCCGGGTCTGCGGGCGGCCAGATCGGTTTTGCAGCGCATGACGGCCGCAGATGGGTGAATACCTGCTCTTTGCGGTGTCCGCCGGGATCGCGATGGTGTCGACCAATCTCGATAATCTGGCGGTGCTGCTGGGGCTGATGCTGGTCATGGATCACAAGCGGGCCGTGGCAGGGTTCGCCATGGCGCAGGCGATTGTGCTGTCGCTGGCTTTCGCGGTGGCCATCGGTGTCAGTCAAAGCGGCCTTCCGGGCTGGATCGGGTATCTGGGGCTGATCCCCTTGGCCTTGGGGCTTCGCGGTATCTGGCAGCAGTTTTCGGGGGCCGAGCGACAGGCGGATGGACCCAAAGGGGCGGTGACTTCGGTTGTGACCCTGTTTCTAAGCCTGTCAGTGGACAGTTTCGCAGTGATGACGTCACTGCTGGCGGATTCGGCCCCGGTTTTCCGGCTGGTCGCCCTGATCGGAGCGATTTGCGCCGCGGTTCTGTTGGCCTCGGTCGCTGCGTGGGGGGCGCCTTACGCACAGAACCTTGGGCCTCGTGTTGCGCGTCTGGATCGGATCGCGCCGTATATCATGGTCTGTGTCGGCCTTTACATCCTGCTCAATTCGCCGACCGACGTGCTTTGATCCGCCGTCTCGGCGTTGTGATCGCCGCGCTGTTGTCGCGGCGATCTGGCCCTGCAATACCCTGCGGCCAAAGGAGATCGCAGATGACCCGCATTCCCCCATTGACCGACGATCAGATGACCCCGCAGGCCCGCGCGGCCCATACCGAGCTGGGTGCATACGGCCCGTTCGACAACTGGGCGCGGGTGGCGGCCCATTGCCCGCCGGTGTTGGAACACGTGAGCGGTATGCTGACCGCATTGCGCGCGCAGGAAACTCTGCCGCGCCGGGCGCTGGAACTGGCGATGGTGACAGTGTCCAAGCTGAATGCCTGCGACTATTGCGTGTCGCATCACGCGCCATTGCTGACGGTTGCCGGGCTTAGCCCCGAAGGCGCGGCGCGGTTGCCCGATGTTGAAGATCACCCCGAACTGGACGCCTGCGACAAGGCGGTCGTGCTCTACGCTCAGGCGGTGACAACCCGTTCAGGCCGGATGCGCGATGCCGAGATTGCGGACCTGCGGGAATGGTTCAGCGATGCGCAGATCGTCGAACTGACCTGGCGCATCGCGCTGTGCGGCGCGTTCAACCGGTTCAACGATGCGCTGCAAATCCAGATCGAACCCGAGGTCGAGCCGGTCTCGGCTTAATACCCGCGCCAGATCCAGCCGCCGCCAAAGATGCGGCTGCCTTCATTGGCATAGAACACGCAGGCCTGACCCGGAGAGATACCTTGTTCGGGTGTCAGCAACTCGACCTCAGCCGTGGTGTCCGACAGGGGGCGGATGATCGCCTCACGCGGGGGGCGGGTCGAGCGAACTTTGACCGACAAGTGCCATTCACTGCGTGAGGTGAAGGGTTCATCGCCCAGCCAGTTGATCTCGCGCACGGGAACGGTGCGGGTGGCCAGCATCTCTTTTGGGCCGACAACAACCTGTTTCTTATCCACGTCCAGCTTGACGACATAAAGTGGCTCGCTCAGCCCACCGATGCCAAGACCGCGCCGCTGACCAATGGTGTAGTGAATCACCCCGTCATGCTGCGCCAGAACACGGCCATCGGCGTGCACAATCTCACCCGGTTCCGCAGCACCAGGGCGCAGCTTCTCGATCACGCTGGCATAGTTGCCGTTGGGCACGAAACAGATGTCCTGACTGTCGGGCTTGTCGGCCACTGCCAGCCCATATTGCGCCGCCATTTCGCGCGTTGCGTCTTTGGAGGGCAGGTGGCCCAGCGGGAAGCGCAGGTAATCCAGTTGTTCGGGCGTGGTCGAGAACAGGAAGTAGGACTGGTCGCGGTTTGCATCCTCGGCACTGTGCAATTCCGGGCCGTTCGCGCCCATCTTGCGCTGAATATAGTGACCGGTGGCCATGCAATCAGCTTCCAGATCCTTGGCGGTTTCCAGCAGATCCTTGAATTTCACCCGTTCATTGCAGCGGATACAGGGCACCGGTGTCGCGCCGGCCAGATAGCTGTCGGCGAATTCGTCGATCACCGCGTCCTTGAAGATGTTCTCGTAATCCAGAACGTAATGCGGAAAGCCACGTTCCTCGGCCACGCGGCGCGCGTCGTGGATGTCGATCCCTGCACAGCATGCACCTTTCTTGGCCAGCGCCGCGCCGTGGTCGTACAGCTGCAAGGTCACTCCCACCACGTCATACCCCTGATCGGCCAGATAGGCTGCCACGACGGAGCTGTCGACGCCACCAGACATGGCCACAACCACCCGCGTTTCCGAGGGCGGTTTGGCAAAGCCAAGCGAATTGAGTTGGGTCTCGGCAGCGAGGGCCATGGCGATTCCAGTCCGGGTTAAGAAAGACCGGCAGAATATAGGAAAATTCTAGACACTCTCAAGGGGCGGTTTCACCCGGCATTAAGTAGGCTGGTGCCAGCTTTGATGCAGCAGGAAAAGGGTTGAAAGATGTATTTGCACAAAGTTGAAGGACCACGGTCCGTAACCCTGCCGGATGGAACGATTTTGTCCCGCGCCGATCTTCCGCCTTCGGACACGCGGCGCTGGGTGGCTTCGCGCAAGATCGTTGTCGTACGCGGGGTGCTTTATGGGCTGATTACGCTGTCAGAGGCCAAGAAGCGCTATGGCATCAGCGATGAAGAGTTCAACACCTGGGTCGCAGCAGTTGCCGAGCACGGTGTTGAGGCGCTGAAAGTCACCGCCTTAAAAAAATATCGACAACCTAAAGGCGAAAGTGAATAAATGATTCAACGGTAACGTCAGATTAACCATTCTTGGTCAGGTTTAATTTTAATTGGAATATTTGACCCGAATTGGAGCAGTGAAATGAGAATACTTCTTGTCGAGGATGATCCGACCACGTCCAAAAGCATCGAACTGATGCTGACGCATGCGAACCTGAACGTGTATGCGACGGATCTGGGGGAAGAGGGGATCGATCTGGCAAAACTCTATGATTACGACCTTATTTTGCTGGACCTGAACCTGCCGGACATGAATGGGCACGAAGTTCTACGTCAATTGCGGATCGCGCGGGTGGAGACGCCGATTCTGATCCTGTCGGGTGCCGATGACACCGAAAGCAAAATCAAAGGGTTTGGCTTCGGGGCCGACGATTACCTGACGAAACCGTTCCACCGCGAAGAACTGGTGGCACGTATTCACGCGATCATCCGCCGGTCCAAAGGGCATTCGCAATCGGTGATCCATACAGGTCGCGTTGCCGTCAACCTGGATGCAAAAACGGTCGAGGTGGATTGCAAGACGGTTCATCTGACCGGCAAGGAATACCAGATGCTGGAGCTGTTGAGCCTGCGCAAGGGGACGACTCTGACGAAAGAGATGTTTCTGAATCATCTCTATGGCGGCATGGACGAACCCGAACTGAAAATCATCGACGTTTTCATCTGTAAGCTGCGCAAGAAACTCAGCAACGCAACCGGCGGCGACAATTATATCGAAACCGTTTGGGGCCGTGGCTACGTTCTGCGCGACCCGCAAAGCAACACGGTGGACGAGACCCGTATGGCCGTCGGCGCCTGACACAAGAACACCTGTGCCGCCGGTGGTCCAGGGCGGCACCCGCACTCACGGATCAGCACGTCTGGACCTGGCCATGGCCTCGCCCTATCACTGATGTCCAAGAAGACGTGACAGGGCGAGGCCATGAGCAACTCCATTACACCCGCAGACATGACCGAAGACCAAGCCCGCGCCGAGCTGCAGCGTTTGGCTAAAGCGCTTTTGCGAGCCAACCGGTTGTATCACGCCGAAGATGCGCCCGAGATTTCGGACGCCGAATACGATTCGCTGAAACGCCGCAATGCCGAGATCGAGGCGCAATTCCCGCACCTGAAACGCGCCGACAGCCCCAGCGAACAGGTCGGCGCCCGGGCCGCAGACGGTTTCTCCAAGGTCACCCATGCGATGCGCATGATGTCATTGGGAAATGCCTTTGATGACGAGGACGTAGGCGATTTCGACCGGTCGATCCGAAAATACCTCGGGTTGGCCGCAGGCGCGCCGCTGGCCTTT
This sequence comes from Ruegeria sp. AP12, assembly GCF_056540025.1. Lineage (NCBI taxonomy): Bacteria > Pseudomonadati > Pseudomonadota > Alphaproteobacteria > Rhodobacterales > Roseobacteraceae > Ruegeria > Ruegeria sp. AP12. The sequence continues at coordinate 905,914 of NZ_JBQFVZ010000001.1, read as the reverse complement.
ACGGCGGAACCCAAGATCGACGGTTTGTCACTGTCCTTGCGTTATGAGGACGGTGAATTGGTTCAGGCCGCAACGCGTGGCGATGGAGAGGTGGGCGAGAATGTCACCGCAAACGCCCGCACGGTTTCGGACATCCCGCAAAAGATCAAAGACGCGCCAGCCGTGCTCGAGGTTCGGGGCGAGGTCTATATGTCCCACGCGGATTTCGATGCGCTCAATCAGCGCCAGACGGAGAGCGGAGGGAAGACATTCGCCAACCCCAGAAACGCGGCCGCCGGGTCCTTGCGACAACTGGATGCGGAAATCACCCGAGCGCGCCCGCTACGGTTCTTTGCCTATGCCTGGGGCGAGGTGTCAGAGCCGCTGGCAGATACTCAGATGGGCGCAATTGAACGGCTGAAGGATTTTGGGTTTTCGACCAATGCGTTGACGCGTCTTTGTGATACGACAGAAGATATGCTCGCGCATTACCGCGATATTGAAGCGCAGCGTGCAACCCTTGGATATGACATCGATGGGGTCGTCTACAAAGTGAACGATTTGGCGCTGCAAGCGCGGTTGGGGTTCCGGTCCACGACGCCTCGCTGGGCCATCGCCCATAAATTCCCCGCCGAACTGGCCTGGACCCGGTTGGAAGCGATCGACATTCAGGTCGGGCGCACCGGCGCCCTCAGCCCCGTGGCGCGCCTGCATCCGGTGACAGTGGGCGGCGTCGTCGTGTCGAACGCCACCTTACATAATGAGGATTATATTGCGGGTCGGGACGCCAAAGGCGGGACGATCCGCGACGGCAAGGACATCCGGGTCGGCGATTGGGTTCAGGTCTATCGCGCCGGGGACGTGATCCCCAAAGTGGCCGATGTCGATCTGACCAAACGCCCGGCAGACAGTATCGCGTACGCTTTCCCGCAAGAATGCCCCGAATGCGACAGTGCCGCCATCCGCGAAGATGGTGATGCCGTCCGGCGCTGTACCGGCGGGTTGATTTGTCCTGCGCAAGCGGTTGAAAAACTGAAACACTTCGTATCCCGGAAAGCGTTCGACATCGAAGGCCTGGGGGCCAAACAGATTGAGATGTTTCATGGCGATGAGGTTCTGCCGATCAACACTCCGGCAGATATTTTCACGCTGCAGGCGCGCGACGCAGGCAATCTGGCTTGGCTCAAGAACCGGGATGGATGGGGTGAGACGTCGGCCAGGAACCTGTTCGACGCCATTGACGAAAAACGAACCATCGAACTGGGGCGCTTGCTGTTCGCCCTTGGCATTCGCCATGTCGGAGAGGTTGGCGCGCGCGACTTGGCGCTACACTACCTGACTTGGGAGGCTATGGCGCAGGCGATTGACATGGCCCGCCCGGGCGCACTGGCGCAGCGACGCGCCGATCAGGCCGAAGAGGCCGAGCGCATCGCCGCCACCGAAGAAAACCGTCGGGCCCGCGTGAAAGAAGCACGCGACGCTGCAATCGCAACTTCGGATGTACCCGAGGCCGCTGCCACGGCCTGGTCCGATTTGATTGGCATCGACGGCATCGGCGCAACGCTGGGCCTGTCCCTGTCGGATGCCTTTGCCAATTCGGATGAGCGCCGCGCTTTCGATGACCTGATCCGGCATTTGACGATCATATCACCCGACGCCCCTGCATCGGACAGCCCGGTTGCAGGCAAGACGGTCGTCTTCACCGGAACGCTGGAAAAGATGACCCGCGCCGAGGCCAAGGCGAGGGCTGAGGCTTTGGGTGCCAAAGTCTCAGGCTCGGTCAGCAAAAAAACCGATCTGTTGGTGGCCGGGCCCGGGGCAGGATCCAAGGCCAAGAAAGCCGCAGAACTGGGCATCGAAACGCTGGATGAGGATGGCTGGCTGCAGCTGATCGACGGCGCATGAGCGGACGGCCCGAACAACTTTTCCCGCTGTTTGCCGGGTTGGAAACGCTGGAGGGTGTCGGCCCCAAAACCGCACAGGCCATGATGCAAAGCGGGATCGAAAGCCCGCGCGATGTGCTGTTTGGGCTGCCATATGCCGTGGTTGACCGGCGCAGGCGTGACACGATCCAAGGGGCTGATCTGCCGACAACTCTGACGGTTGAGGTGACTGTTGGCCCGCACCGTCCGCCCCGAAACAAAGGCGGGGCCTATCGAATTCATGTCGAGGACAGTCAGGCCGATTTTCAACTCGTGTTCTTTCACGCGCGGGGCGAATACCTGAAGAAGGTGCTGCCGCAGGGATCGCGCCGGGTGATCTCGGGCAAGTTGGAGCTGTTCGACGGGATGGCGCAGATGGTGCATCCCGATCACATGCTGCCGGTTGAGCAGGCCCGGGACATTCCCGAATTCGAACCGGTCTATCACCTGACGCAAGGGGTGACGCAAAAAATGGCCTACAAGGCCGCGCGCAATGCGTTGGCCCGCGCGCCTGAATTGGCCGAATGGATTGATCCGGCTCAATTGGCTCAGAAAAAATGGACAAGCTGGCATGATGCGGTTCACGCCGCCCATCATCCGCAGGGCGCTGATGATGTGGCCGCGTTCTCTCCGGCCCGGGAACGTTTGGCCTATGATGAGCTGTTGGCGCATCAGTTGACCCTGGCTTTGGCGCGGCAGATCGAACGCAAGGCGCGGGGGATCTCCAGTGTCAGCACCGGGGCGTTGCAGTCCAGAGTTCTGCGCAGCCTGCCGTATCGGCCGACCGGGGCGCAAACCCGCGCGATTGAAGAAATCTCGGCCGATATGGCCTCGGACTTGCGGATGAACCGGTTGCTGCAGGGCGATGTGGGGGCGGGGAAGACACTGGTCGCGTTCATGGCGCTTCTGATCGCGGTTGAGGCTGGCGGGCAGGGCGTGATGATGGCCCCGACCGAGATTCTGGCCCGTCAACATCTGGAAGGCCTGCGCCCCTTGTCCGAAGAGGCCGGAGTTGTTCTGGAAATCCTGACCGGACGCGACAAGGGGTCCGCGCGTCGCGCCAAGCTTGAGGCTTTGGCGCGTGGCGATATTCAGATTCTTGTCGGTACCCATGCAGTATTCCAAAGCGACGTGGCATTCAGAAACCTTCGGCTCGCCATCGTTGACGAACAGCACCGGTTCGGAGTGCGTCAACGGATGGAATTGTCTGAGAAAGGGCAGGGCGCCGATGTCTTGGTGATGACGGCGACACCGATCCCCCGCAGCCTGGCGCTGGCGCAATATGGCGACATGGATGTTTCAGTTCTGGACGAAAAGCCGCCCGGGCGAAAGCCGATCAAAACCGCGATTGTCAGCACTGGGCGCATGGATGAGGTCGTCGCCCATCTGCGTCGCGCGATTGATGAGGGGCGACAGTGCTATTGGGTGTGTCCCTTGGTCGACGAATCTGAGGTGTCGGGTCTGACCGCGGCCGAAGAACGGTTCAAGCGTCTGCGGGCGGTGTTGGGCGAAGGCATCGTTGGGCTGGTGCATGGTCAGATGCCGCCCGCCGAAAAAGACGCGGCCATGACAGCGTTTCAGAACGGGGACACCAAGGTTCTGGTGGCCACGACGGTCATTGAGGTTGGTGTGAACGTGCCCAACGCTACGATCATGGTGATTGAACGGGCCGAGATCTTTGGTCTGGCGCAACTACACCAGCTGCGCGGTCGCGTTGGTCGGGGCGACGCGGATTCGACCTGTTTGCTGATGTATCAAGCGCCGCTCAGCGAAGGCGGGCGCAAGCGGCTGGAAGTGCTGCGCGAGACCGAGGACGGCTTTCGCATCTCGGAAACGGATTTGCAGATGCGCGGCGCGGGCGATCTGATCGGCACGGCGCAATCCGGGTTGCCGAAATTCCGCATTGCCGATCTGGAGCGGCAGGCCGGGTTGATGGCGGTTGCGCAATCCGATGCCCGCGCGTTGTTGAATGCGGACCCGAAACTGACCTCGGACCGGGGCAAAGCCGCGCGTGTTCTACTGTGGCTTATGAAACAGGATCAGGCGATCCGTTTGATTTCAGTGGGTTAGATTATAAATCCCTTAAAGTTCACAAATGTTCTCAAAAAGTTCTTTACCGACTCGGCAAAATATGAGAACAAAAGGTCAACAAAGGATTAAATCCCTGACCGGAGGTGACCCATGCTGACCCAGATCAAGACAGTCTTTACCCGCTCGCAACCGACCATCCTGCAGGATGCGGTGGGTGTGGCTTCCTTGGTCGTTATGCTGATGGTTGCCCTTCACCTTCCGATTGGATTCTAAGCCTTTCTGCCTGCGCTCTCGTGCCGATCAAACCGCGCCTGTCATCCCCAATACGATCAAGGGTGACCTGCCTGTCCCAAACCCCTTGAAGGGGCCATGCCTCGGCCCCGCGCGGTGTCCCGGACCCCAGACGAGAAACGCATTGCCTGCCGCCGCCCTTTCCGCCCGGAAGGTGCGGCGGTTTTTTTATAGCTGGCCGGTTTTCATGATTTCCAACATCGCCGACAGCACCGAATTGACTGCGACCGAGGCCAGAATCATTCCCATCACCCGGCTGATAATCGCAGCACCGGAATGTCCGATCAGGCGAATGATCGGCTCGGCCAGCAACATCAGGACAAAGGCAATCACCAGAACCGACAGCATGACCAGCGCGGTAATGCCCTGATCTGCCGCGCTGTAACGGTTGTTGTCGGTCAGGATCACAATCGCCAGCATCGCGCCCGGTGAGGCGAGGGACGGCACGGCAAGCGGAAAGATGGCCGGGTTATGCGTGTGGGTTTTGTCGTCCTTATTATCCTCGGCGGCGCGTTGTTCCATGTCCTGCTTGCTTTCGCCAAAGATCATGGTCAGCGCGAAAAGGAACAGGATGATCCCGCCGGCCACCTGAAATGAATTCAGGCCGATATCCAGCGCCTCGATCAGCAACTGGCCGAACACCAGGAAAAACAGCAAAACGCCGGCGCTGATCAAGGCGGCCAGAACAGCGGTGCGCCGTCGCGCGGCAGCCTCAAGCCCGGCGGTTACGGCAATGAACACAGGAATCGTCCCGATGGGGTCAATCACGACCCACAATGTCACGAAATGTTCGAGTAAATTGTTCACACCCATCTCTCCGCCAAATTGTGACTGACGTTAGACGGGATTGCCGCAAAACGCTATGATCAGGCGCAGTTGGCCTGTTCAGCTTGCGCAATTGCTTCGGCGGTGGCGTCAAGACACAAAAGGATCGAGGCGTGGCGGTTCTTATAGTCCCGCGCGGGTATCAGCACCTCTAACCCGTCAAAAGGCGCGTCGGGGACCGGCCCGTCTTTTTTCAGCATCGCAGCCAGTTGATCCCGAGCGGTTTCGATCTGCGCCCGCGTGGCACCCAATACCGCGTCTCCTACAACCGAAGCCGATGCCTGACCCAAAGCGCAGGCTTTCACGTCCTGCCCGAAAGCGGCGACTCGGCCATCCTGTACCTTCACGTCAACGGTCACGGTCGAACCGCATAGCGGGGACCGTTTTTTGACCGTCGCATCGGGGTTATCCAGCCGATCCAGATGCGGAATATCCGCCGCGAGCGCCAGAATGCGTCCGGAATAGAGCTTTATCAGATCGTTCTCGCCGCTCATGGCTTTCCCTCGTTGCGTGTTCCCCATACATAGTGGTCAGCCCCCGGGATGCAAAAGGTTTTTGTCATGTCTGACCCTGTCGTGTTTGACCCATCGACTTTGAAATATAACGAGGCTGGGTTGATCCCCGCCATCGCGCAGGATCACACATCCGGCGAGGTGCTGATGATGGCCTGGATGAATGCGCAGGCGGTGGAACGCACGTTGGAAACAGGGCGCGTCACCTATTGGTCGCGGTCGCGGCAGTCCTTCTGGATCAAGGGTGAGTCTTCGGGACACACTCAGGAACTGGTCGATTTCCGTGTCGATTGTGACAGGGACTGCCTGTTGGTTCTTGTTGATCAGAAAGGTCCCGCTTGTCACACCAACCGGCGCAGCTGTTTCTATACGGCCATTCGGGACGGAGATGAGACCGAGTTGATGAAACCGATGGAGTGAATGGCGCAAGCGCCATGCCTTCGGCGAGAGTATTTTTAAAAAGATGAAGCGCGGTCAGAGGCCGACCATGACGCGGATGTCCTGAGGCGACGCACCTTCGGATCGGTATTTCGAGATCGCGCGCGCGTCGTCGCGTTTTGCCAGCCGTTTTCCATTTTCGTCCCGGACAAGGTCGTGGTGGAGGTATTCAGGCGTCGGCAGGTCCAAAAGGGCTTGCAGCAGCACATGGATGCGGGTGGCTTCGAACAGGTCCTGCCCACGGATAACCCGTGTGATGCCTTGCTCGGCATCGTCCAGCACGACGGACAGATGGTAGGATGTGCCCATTCCCCGGCGCGCGAGGACCACGTCACCGATGGTTTCGGTCAATTCTTTGGGTGTGAAGGTGACAGTACCCGTTTCGCCGTTTGGCCCCTGGCCGAATTCGGCAAATTGACCTGCAGTGGGGTTTTTATCGAAGACGTGGCGCGCGGCTTTGGCCATGTCCAGTCGTAGTGCCTCGGTCCTTGGTCGGGGCGATGTTCCCCGCGTTTGGGGGCGGTTCCGGCAGGTTCCGGGATAGATCAAACCGTCCGGACCAAGCAGCGGCGCGCCCTCTTGCGGGGCGTTGACCGCCGCCCCGATGTCTTTGCGGTTGCAAGTGCAGGGATAAAGAAAGCCGCGTTGCCAGAGGCTGTCCAAAGCCGCGTCATAGATGGATTGCCGCTGCGACTGGCGCAGCGTCGGCTCGGGCCAGTCAAGGCCCAGCCAATGCAGGTCGTCATAGATCTGCTCTTCCCAGTGAGGCCGGGATCGGGATTGGTCGATATCTTCGATTCGCAGCAGGAAGGTACCGCCCTCGACCGCCGCCATGTCACTGGCCAGCATCGCCGAATAGGCGTGACCCAGATGAAGGGGACCCGTTGGAGAAGGCGCGAAGCGCGTGGTAAAAATCACGTTTTTTCTAATACATACACGTCAGATTTCATGTCCAGACCGGGTAAATGCGGGCCATGTTCCCGGAACAGAAGACGCGCAGCCCCCATATCGATCCAGTCGTTCAATCGTGACGTGTAGCTGTGATCCGCAAGCGTATGATCGTTAAAGGAAAAGGCCAGCTTTCCACCCTTGGGAAGCGCGTGCATAAGCATGTCCAGAGTTTCCGGCGGAGCGGCCCCCGAACCAATCACACCGATAGCCGTGATCGCCGCATAGGTATCCGGGGTCAACGGTGCAGGTTCGGTAATTTCAAAGCTCTTGAGATCCCGGTACACAGCTTTGTCGCGCGCAACCTTCAGCATGTTTTCGGTTGGGTCCATGCCATCGATCACCTCGAACCCGGCCTTGCGAAGCGCCACACCAGACAGGCCGGTACCACAGCCGTAATCCAGAACTGGCGTCAAGGGTTCCGGCATTTTCGACCAGAGCGCCTGGGCCACGCGGTCGGGGGTGGCATAACCTTGCTCGGCCACTTCGGCCTCGTAGGTCGCGGCCCATTTCTGATAGTGGGCTTCGGTTTGTTCGGGTGTTTCCAGATCGTAGGTGCTTTTGAAGAATTCGTCGCTCATAACCGCATGGTAGGCTGATCAACGGCGTCGCGTCCAGTCAGCACGCGGCCAGCCAGTTGGTCCATTCTTCTTTGGCGCGATCTGTGTAGGCTTTGTAACGGTCTTTGCGTCCGCGACGGCCGCCTTTCAGGCCATCGACAGGGCGGAACAGGCCGAAATTTACGTTCATAGGCTGAAAGGTCTTTGCCTCGGCCCCGCCGGTGATGTGGTGGATCAAAGCCCCCATGGCACTATCTTGCGGTACGGTGGGCAGGGTGCGTCCCAAGATTTCGGCGGCAGCCAATCGGCCCGCCAGCAAACCCATCGCGGCGCTTTCGACATATCCCTCGACCCCGGTGATCTGACCGGCAAAGCGGATATTCGGTTTGGATTTCAACCGCATCTGCGCGTCCAGCAAAGTGGGCGAGTTGATAAACGTGTTGCGGTGAATGCCACCCAGACGGGCAAAGCTGGCGTTTTCCAGACCGGGGATCATGCGGAACACCTCGGTCTGTGCGCCGTATTTCATCTTGGTCTGGAAACCCACAATGTTGAACAGCGTGCCCAAGGCATTGTCGCGACGCAATTGCACCACGGCATGAGGTTTCACGTCCGGCTGATGCGGATTGGTGAGGCCGACAGGCTTCATCGGGCCGTGGCGCAGGGTTTCGCGACCACGCTCGGACATCACCTCGATCGGCAGGCAGCCGTCAAAGTAACCTGCCGTCTCGCCTTCGTGGAACTCGGTCTTGTCGGCGGCCAGCAGGGCATCAATGAAGGCCTCATACTGGTCGCGGTCCATCGGGCAATTCAGATAGGCCGTACGTTCCTCTTCCGTCTCGCCCTTGTCATAGCGTGACTGCATCCAGGCCTGGCTCATGTCGATGCTGTCAGCGTAGACAATGGGGGCAATGGCATCGAAGAAGGCCAGCGAGTCCGCACCGGTTTCGGCCCGGATTGCCTCACCCAAAGCCGGAGAGGTCAGGGGGCCGGTGGCAAAGATCCAATGCCCGTCATCGGGAAGGGATGTGACCTCTTCATCCGTCACGGTTACACGGGGATGGGCGCGCAGCTTGGCGGTGACATCCTCGGCAAACGGATCGCGGTCGACGGCCAGTGCGCCCCCGGCGGGCAGGCGGTGCGCATCGGCGGTGGTCATGATTAGGCCGTTTGCCGCACGCATTTCCCAATGCAGCAGGCCCACGGCGTTTTGTTCGTCATCGTCGGACCGGAAGGAATTCGAACACACCATCTCGGCCAGATTGCCGGTCTGGTGCGCGAAAGTGCCGACATTGGGGCGCATTTCATGGATCACAACATCCACGCCCATCTCGGCGGCTTGCCATGCGGCCTCGGACCCGGCCATGCCGCCGCCCACGATATGCAAAACTTGTGTCATGCGCTGCCACATAGGGCAGGGGGCAGGCAGACGCAACTCAACCCTGTCAGCAGCTTCGAATTTTATGGGAGGGTCTTGGGGTCGCCGCTGCGGGAATGTCAACGCCGGTGAGAGAAACCAGCTTGGAGGGACCTTCCGCCCACGGCGACCCAAAAGTGTACCTGAGGCCTCAGCCTCGTCTCAGCTTTGCCACAGTGTCGCCCTTTTGAAAAGTGCAAAAATGAAAACAGTGGCAAAAAATGTACCTAACAATTGCGTCATTGCGTCCAATTCGGGGGGCGTTTCTCAATAAAGGCGGAAATGCCTTCTTCTGTGTCCCGATGCAGCATATTCTGCGCCATTACCTCTCCGGTATAGGCATAGGCTTGATCCAGCGACATTTGAAGCTGTTGATAAAACGCCTCTTTTCCGATTTTGACGGCCGTTCCCAGCTTGCTGCCCAATTGCTCGGCCAATGAGATCGTCTCGTGTTCCAGCAGCATTTCGGGCACAACACGATTGACCAGACCCAATTCCGCGGCCCGTTCAGCCGAGATGAAATCGCCCGTTGTCAGCATCTCAAACGCATGTTTTCTGGGGATATTGCGGCTGAGCGCGACCATGGGGGTCGAGCAGAACAGCCCGATATTCACACCATTCACGCCAAATCGCGTGCCCTCGGCAGCGACCGCCAGATCACAGGTTGCCACCAATTGACAGCCCGCAGCCGTGGCGATGCCGTGCACTTGCGCGATAACCGGTTGCGGAAGGGTTTGAATGGACATCATCATTTTGGCGCAACGCGCGAACAGGTCCTGGAAATAGGCCTTGCCGCCATCCTCGGACTGGCGTCCTGCGGTCATCTGTTTCAGGTCGTGCCCGGCACAAAAGGCCTTGCCCGCGCCCGACAGCGTGATCGCTCGAATCGAGCTGTCCTCGCGCAGCGCGTCGAACTCGGATTGAAGGGCGGCCAGCATCTCATCGCTCAGGGCATTCAGCCTGTCAGGCGCGTTCAGTTTCAACTGAGCAACCGCGCCTGTGTCGTTACGTTCCAAAATTGCCATCTTGCCCTCCCGCTGGCTGTTGGTCCAACTCTAGGGCGCGACGTTCAGGAGGGGAAGTATGGGTTTAGCGCTGCAGAAGGACGAACTGTCACAATACCTTCACCAGGTATTTCCGCAGGTGAAACAGGATTTTGTTGTCGAGGACCTGACCGAAGACAGTGTGACCATGCGGATGATGGTGGCCGAGCGTCACTTGCGCCCCGGTGGCACCGTATCTGGCCCGTCCATTTTCAGCCTGGCGGATGTCAGCGTCTATGCGATGGTTTTGGCGCGCAAGGGGCGTCAATCCCTGGCTGTCACCACCAACGGATCCTTGGATTTTCTGCGCAAACCGGAAGGCGGCAAGGATCTGATCGCCGAATGCCGGTTGCTGAAACTGGGGCGCAGCCTTGCGGTCGGGGATGTGCTGATCTTCTCGGAAGGGTCGAACAAGCCTGTGGCGCGGGCCAATATGACCTATTCCATCCCGCCCGAAGGCTCGGCTGCGGCAAAATTCGGTTGAAAAAGGGCCGGGGACGAACCCCGGCCTAGGAAGAGGTCCCGTGATGGGACTGGGGATAATTCAAAGCTGCCAGAAATAGCGTTTTACTTCGCGTGTGGCTTGCATGCGGGTCAAACCCACATCTTCAAGCAGCCTGTCATCCAGATAGCTCAGGTTAATACGACTGCGACGACGGCGTTCCCATTGAGTGACCGCCGCCGCAAACCGCACGGCCAGCGCGGCGATCAGCGGCAGCCGGGGGCTGTCGTTCAGCAGCAAGAGGGCGGGGTTGTGCATTGTGCGTGTCATCTCAGTATTCCTTTCAAATTGTATTGACACAAAGCATTGTTGTTCGGTACAGTTGCTTGATACATTCGATATTGTGTCAAATGCAAAGGAAGAATTGTAATGGATACAATTTGGCCAGAAGCACTGCCAAAATCCAAGGGGCCAAAATACACTCTGGTCGCCGACACAATACGAAAAGCCATCGAAAGCAAAACGTTAGACATCGGAACCAAGCTGCCGCCGGTGCGTGAGCTGGCGTATCGATTGAAAATCACTCCAGGCACAGTTGCGCGGGCTTATACGATTCTGACGGACGAAGGCTTGCTACAAGCCGAGGTTGGGCGTGGTACATTCGTGGCCCCGCCAAAATCACCGATTCTGGACGATGTCTGGGCGCGGCAGCTGCATCTGCGGGACGATAAGTACAATGCCAATGTCAGCCTGTTTAGTCCTCGTTTGGCAGATGCCGGGCAGGTGGCGTTGATCCGGGAGTGTCTGCAAAAGGTCTCGCAAGCCGATCCGGGGCTGTTTTTGAATTATCCAACGCGTGATGCCTATCAACCGATGCGTCAGGCGGTTGTCGACTGGTTGTCGGACTTGCCGTTGGGTGCCGTCTCGCATGACGACATTGTACTGACCCACGGCGGTCAGAACGGATTGTGCCTTGTGTTCCAGACAATCCTGCGCGGTCCAAAGCCGACTGTTCTGGTCGAAGACCTGTCTTATGCCGGGTTCCGTCGGGCCGGAGAGCTGATGCGGGCCGAGGTCATTGGTGTGAAAATGGACAAATGGGGCATCGACCCGCAAGCGATGGAGCATGTGCTGCGGCAGAACCAGGCGCAGGCTGTTTGCGTCTCGCCCGAAGTGCAAAACCCAACCGGCGCACATACGCCATTGGAGCGGCGCAAAGAGGTTGTCGAAGTGGCCCGCCGTTTCGATCTGCAAATCGTTGAGGATGATTGTTATCGTATGGGCGACGCGCGCGAACCCAGCTATCGCGCTTTGGCACCGGAACGGGGTTGGCATGTCTCGTCAATCTCGAAAACCCTGACCCCGGCCTTGCGGGTCGGGTTTGCCATTGCTCCGAAGGAACGCAGCGTGGATCTGCGACGCTCGGCCGAATACGGGTATTTCGGTCTGGCGCAGCCACTTGCGGAACTTACCCGGTTGATCCTTTCCGATCCCCGCACCCGTCAGATCGCGCAGGACGTAAGGTCCCGTATGGGCGAATATGTGCGGGTAACGGTGAATGCGTTGGGGGGCTTTGATCTGAACTGGGCGCCGGATGTGCCCTTTGTCTGGCTGAACCTGCCATCCGGCTGGCGCGCCGCCGCCTTCAGCCGCGCGGCTGAGCGGGAAGGGATCCAATTGCGATCCGCAGATGAGTTCGCCTTGCGCGACGGGCGCGCGCCGAACGCTGTGCGTATTGCAATGAACGGTCACGTCTCATTGCAGCGGTTCGAGGATGCCATGCTGCGGCTGCGGGCACTGCTGGACAACCCACCTGAACAAATCAGCGTCTAAGCGGTTACAACTCGTCCAGATAATCCTCGGCCAGATCGGCGATTTCCTTTTGCTTGTCGGTACCATTGATGACCCGTCGCGCCTCAAGAAAATCGGTCTTTCCCTTCGAGACATAATCTTCCAGCTTTCGCCCCGTGAATGTGCCGATCTTCATGCCATGAGCGATGGTGAACAGGGACGCGTCGTGCCGAAGGGCCAGATCGGGGTCGCCGACAAGATCAAGCCCCAGAATACTGGAATACACCTTGTAGTTATTCTCCCAGGTCAGTTGCACATAGCCGCGTCCGTAGTAGGGATAGTAGCGAAAGTTGTCCCTCCGCCACTTTTCACTGAGCCAGTAGGCTTCTTTTACCGGTTCGAAAGTGTGCCCGGTTTCCCACTGCGCGGTTGCAAGGCCGTAGGCGATTTGGGTCTTCATTCCCAAACCGATAAAGCGGAACATGGCGGCGATGCTGTCTTTGACGTCATCCTTGCTGTCGGCGGGCATTGCGAGAATGGTGCGCAGCCGTTTGGCCTTTTTCTTCAGGTGATCGATCACCGCATCAGACACCACTAAGGGATGGCCATTTCCTATGTTCTGCACCAGTTCGGCAAAGGCGTTTCGGGTTTTGGGTCCGATCAACCCATCCGCTTCGCCAAGGGGGTGGGCGCAGATGGCCAACCCTCTTTGAACGGCGGCCAGTCGGGTTTTGTTCAGGTCATCCAGTCGTGTACCCGGATCGATTTTGTCTAACGCGGACAGGTCCAGCATGTTCCCCTCCTGAAATATGTGCTTGCGATGCAATCGCGTTTTGGAAACTGTCAGAAATTGAAAAATAGGGCTGCAGGATACTGCGCGAGGTGGAATTTAGATGGGGTAAAATAATACCTATTTTTTAACACTTTGTAATTACGTCATAAAATAAGGTTTTCGGTTGTTGACGCGGCATTCCCGCGCGACTAAAACCCGTCCATCGAATTCGGGCCGCTCCGCTGGGGCGGTCTTTCACATCAAACAGGACTATCCTGCCATGAAAACCTTTTCTGCAACACCTGCAGACATCGACAAGAAATGGATCCTGATCGACGCCGAGGGCGTTGTTCTGGGCCGTCTTGCCTCGATCGTCGCCATGCGCCTGCGTGGCAAGCACAAAGCGTCGTTCACCCCGAACATGGACATGGGCGACAATGTCATCGTGATCAACGCTGACAAAATCCAGATGACCGGCAAGAAGCGCGAAGAAAACTTCTACTGGCACACGGGCCACCCGGGCGGCATCAAGTCGCGCACCAAACAGCAGATCCTGGAAGGTGCACACCCCGAGCGCGTCGTGACCCAGGCGGTCAAGCGTATGCTGCCGGGCAACCGTCTGGCGCGCCAGCAGATGACCAACCTGCGCGTTTATGCCGGTGCCGAGCACCCTCATGAGGCGCAAGCGCCCGAAGTTCTGGACGTCAAGTCCATGAACAAGAAAAACACCCGGAGCTAATAACCGATGGCTGATCAGATCAATACTCTCGAAGAGCTGAGCGCCGTCGCAGGCGTAGAAACCGTAGTCGAAGAAGTCATCGCACGTGAACCCGTGCGTGACGAACTGGGCCGTTCGTATGCCACCGGCAAGCGTAAAGACGCTGTTGCCCGCGTTTGGATCAAGCCGGGTTCCGGCAAGGTCACCGTGAACGGCAAAGATCAGGATAAGTATTTCGCGCGTCCCGTTCTGCAGCTGATCCTGCGCCAGCCGTTCCAGGTTGCCGGCGTTGAAGGTGAGTTCGACGTTGTCGCAACCGTCAAAGGCGGTGGCCTGACCGGTCAGGCCGGTGCGGTCAAGCACGGCATCTCGAAAGCGCTGCAACTGTACGATCCGTCGCTGCGCGGCGCTCTGAAAGCCGCTGGCTTCCTGACCCGCGACAGCCGCGTTGTGGAACGTAAGAAATACGGTAAGCGCAAAGCGCGTCGTTCGTTCCAGTTCTCGAAGCGTTAATCGCTGCGGAATACGACATTCGAAGGGCTCGCATTTGCGAGCCCTTTTTCTTTGCGATTACTCCTCGTAAACCAGTTTCCACGCTCCGTTTTCGACCACGTTCACAAAGACCGTGTCTGCGCCCTGATGATCATCCGGGCCGTAGGTGATGTGGTTGCCGACCAGTTCGTCGGTGTAGTCCAGCGACTCCATTGCCGCGATAAAGCTTTCATGGGTCAGGTCAGGACCGGCGGCCTCTAGCGCCTTGACCATCATTTCCGCAGCGGAATAGCCCAACATCGCAAAGCCAACCGGATCTTCACCCGTTGCGGCCTTGTACTCCTCGATAAACGCAGCCGGCGCAGGTTCGTCGGCGCGTGCCCAAAGATCCTTCCACGATGCCGCCGCGTAGAAACCGTCAGTCACACCGCCCGGCACCTGCGCGACAACGGTCAGGAAGCTGGCCGAGGTGCCCAGGAATTTCATGTCGGTCAGGCCCATTTTCTTGGCAGTCCCAACGACCGTGATCGCCTGCCGCACGCCAAGCGCCATGGTGACGATGTCGCAGCCTTCTTCCTTGAGTTTGCTCAGCGAGCCGACAAAGTCCGTCTCATCCGGCTTGTGGGTGGTTTCGGCGACAAAGGAAATCCCGGCTTCTTCAGCTCCGGCTTTGCTGCCTTCCAGAATTTCCTCTCCAAAATCGGTGGGAAGATACATGGTGCAGACAGATTGTGATCCAAACTCACCGTTGAGGTATTTCACGCCAACCCGGGCCTGATCATAATAGGTCGAGAAGGATGTGAACTTGTTGTCCATCGGTTCCTGCAGCATCTGCCGCGCGGCGGTCAGAGGGGCAACGTTTGGAATACCTTTGGGGTCCAGCAACTTGAACCCGGCCAGGTTCATCGGTGTGCCCAGCGATTGCAGCATGGCAAACACCTTGTCGCGGTTCAGCAGCTTGTTATAGCCCTGCATCGCGCGCGGCATCTGATAGCCATTGTCCTCGACCACATAGCGGATCGTGCGACCATGCACGCCACCTGCCGCGTTCACTCGATCAAAGACCACATTCGCGCCTTTGGTGGCCGGAACACCCACGGCGGCGAAAATACCGCTCAGATCATTGACCGAGCCGATCACGATCTCATCGTCGGTGACCCCTTGCGTTTGCGCCCAACCCATCGTTGCCGCTGCAGTCAGCGCCGCAGCAACAATCAGCCGGTTCCTCAGCTTGCTCATCTTTCTCCTCCCGTTTTATCCCTTGGTTAACTGTACATATCTTCAATCAAATGTGCGTGTTTCTTTTCCACCAGCCCGCGTTTCAATTTCATCGTGGCTGTCAGTTCGTCATCCTCGGCCGTCAACAATACATCGATAAGGCGGAAATCCTTGATCTGCTCTACCCGCGCGAAATCGGAATTGACCGAGGCGACTTCGGCACCGATCAGGTCCTTGATTTCGGTTGCCGCGCAAAGTGATGCGAAGTTCGAGAAGGGGATTTTACGGTCCTGTGCGAATTTCTCGACGTTTTCCTGATCGATCATGATCAGCGCGGTCAGGTATTTGCGCTGATCACCCACGATCACCGCGTCCGAGATATAATGGCTGAACTTCAACCGGCTTTCGATTTCAGCCGGGGTGATATTCTTGCCGCCCGCCGTGATGATAATGTCCTTCATCCGACCGGTGATCGAAAGAAACCCGTCCTCGTCAATTTTCCCGACATCGCCGGTGCGCAGCCAACCGTCGGTGGTAAAGCTTTCAGCGGTTTTGGCATTGTTGCGCCAGTAGCCCTGAAAGACATTCAGGCCCTTTACCTGAATTTCCCCGTCCTCCGAGATACGCATGGCACACCCCTCGACCGCGCGGCCAATGGTGCCGACGCGGTTGTCTTCGATCGTGTTCAGGGATGCCAGCCCCGAGGTCTCGGTCATGCCAAACCCTTCGATCAAAGGAACACCGATGGCCCAATACCATTTCAGCAGATCAGGTGAGATCGGTGCCGCCCCGGACCCGCCGCGGCGCATTTTGTCCATGCCCAGCATCCGCCGCAGATTGCGCAGCACCAGATGATCCCAGACCCAGAACTGCGCGGCAATGCTGGTCGGGACAGGCTGGCCCGTTGTCAAGTACTCGGCCCTTGCCAACCCGGCCTTTACCGCCAGACCAAAGGCCAACCGGCCCAGCGGCGTGGCATCCTGCGACATGATCTGGACCTGCGCATAGATCTTCTCCCACACACGAGGAACAGCGGTGAACGTGGTGGGCGAGACCTCTTGCAGGTTGGCGAACACTGTTTCCGGGCTTTCGGCGAAGTTGACTGTGCAGCGGGCGGCCAAGGGGAAAAAGACGGAAACATCCCGTTCGAGAATATGGCACAGGGGCAGGAAGCAGAGCTGCTCGTCGCTGGCCAGGGTCGGCAGCGCCCTTGCACCGCATTCGATACCGGCCAGAATGTTCTCGTGACTCAGCATCGCGCCTTTTGGTTGGCCAGTGGTGCCCGAGGTGTAGACCAGCAAGGCGGTGTCCTGCGGTTTGGCTTGCGCAATCTCGGCCTCGAACCGGCCCGGATCTTCGGCTTCGGCCCGTTTGCCAAGCGCATAGAGGTCTTCGATCATCATGCAGCGGGGATGATCCAGATCGTGCAGACCTTCGTCTTCCAGGATGATGACCTTGAGCAGCCCCGGAACGTCGTCTTCGACCTCAAGGAACTTGTCCAGTTGTTCTTCATTTTCAACGATCAGAAACCGGCTGTCGCTGTCATTGATCAGATATTGCACCTGCTTGGCCGCGTCAGTGGTGTAGATGCCCGAGGAAATCCCGCCAACGCATTGAATACCCATATCAAACCAGGCCCATTCCTTGCGGTCTTCGGACAGGATCGAGACCACTTCGCCACGCTCAAGCCCAAGTTTGCGCAACGCCAGACCGATCCATTTGGCATGTTGCCAATAGTCGGCCCAGGAATAGGATTTCCAAATCCCCAAGTCCTTTTCCCGGTGGGCCGTGCGATCACCCAGTTCGGCGCAGCGGGTTTGGAAAAGATCCGAGATCGTGATGCAGCCATCCACACGCACGGGGCGCTGCCCGGGCGTTGCGTTCAACTGCACGCCGTTGATCGTGGTCTGAGGGGGCAGGGGGGTGCTGTCCATCCGTGTCACCTCCACGTCTTTTTCCGCTTCCAGCGGCGGTTTTCCCGCGCGCCTTCTTCCTGCACACCCAGATAGAAGTTCTGGATGTCCTCGGACTGCAGCAGCGTGTCTGCGGCCCCGTCCATGACGATGCGTCCGACCTCCATCACATAGCCATGATGCGCCAGTTCCAGCGCCGCGTGGGCATTCTGTTCAACCAGCATCATCGTCATGTTCTGTTCGTCGTTCAGCCGCTTGAGGATGCCAAAGATTTCCTGCACCAGCAGGGGTGATAGCCCCAGCGAAGGTTCGTCCAGCAGCATGATCTTTGGACTGGCCATCAGGCCCCGGCCAATCGCCAGCATTTGCTGCTGACCGCCTGACAGGGTTCCGGCCTCTTGCCCGCGACGTTCCTTCAAAACCGGAAAATAGCTGAACACCATCTCGCGATCCTGTTCGATCTGGGCTTTGTCCTTGGCCGTGTAGGCCCCGAGGCTGAGGTTTTCGTTCACGGTCAGCAGGGGAAACACCTCGCGCCCCTCGGGGACATGAACGATGCCTTGTTGCACAACCTTATGCGGCTCGGACCCCTGAATATCCCGCCCGTCGAAGGTGATCTTGCCTTTTTCGGGGTCCATGACGCCCGAGACGGTTTTCATCAGCGTGGTCTTACCCGCTCCATTGGCCCCAAGGATCGAGACGATCTGACCCGGATGCACATCCAGCGAGACACCGCGAATGGCCATGATCGGGCCATAGAAGCTTTCTATATTGCGGATTTTCAGGATCGGCTCGCTCATAAGGCTTTCCCCAGATAGGCCTCGACCACGGCCGGGTGGGATTGCACCTCGGCGGGTGTTCCGAGCGCCAGTTTGGCCCCATCCGCCATCGCCAGAACCCGGTCAGAGACGCCCGAGACCAGACCCATGTCATGTTCGACCATAAGCACGGTGATCCCCATCTGCCGCCGGATGTCATCGATCCACCAGCGCATATCCGTGGTTTCCTCGACCGACAGGCCTGAGGCTGGTTCGTCCAGCAGCAACAGCTTTGGATCGGTGGCCAGCGCGCGCGCCACCTCGACCACTTTGCGCACACCATAGGGCAGGCCCGAGATCATTTTGTCGCGATAGGCCTGCAGGTCGAGGAAGTCGATGATCTGTTCGACCTTCTCGCGGTTTTCCAGTTCCTGCCTGCGGGCCGAGGGTAGGAACAGAACCTCGGACAGCAGGTTGGTTTTGCGGTGCCGGTGCCGACCGACCAGCAGGTTTTGCAGCACGGTGGCATGTTCGAACAACTCGATATTCTGAAAGGTCCGCGCCACGCCAAAGGCGGCCACGCCCGAAGGTTTCACCCGCAACAGATCATGCCCGTCAAAGCGGATCGAGCCCGCGACCGGGTCATAGAAGCGTGAGATCAGATTGAACACAGTGGACTTGCCCGCGCCGTTGGGGCCGACGATGGCAAACACCTCGCCCTCCTCGACCTCAAACGACAGATTGTCGACCGCGGTGACGCCGCCGAATTTCAGGGTGACGTTTTCGAACTCCAGCAGACTCATCTCAGACGCTCCGTCTTGAGGTAGGATTTCTGCCGTTTGAACATGTCCTTGCGGTAGAAGGGGAACAGCTCGAACCAGGTGCGGATTTTTAGCCAGCGGCCATACATGCCCAGGGGTTCGAACAGGATGAAGGCGATCAGGATCATGCCGAAGATGCCGAATTCGAGGCCGGGAATGGCAACCGTGTTGCCGCCGAACAGGGCACCAACGTACTCCTTCGAGATCGACAGAAATTGCGGCAGGAAGCCGATCACGATAGCCCCCAGAAATGCGCCGTGGATCGAGCCCAGCCCGCCGATCACGATCATCATCAGCAGCTGGATCGAGATCAGGACCGAGAAGGTCTCGTTGTTGAACGCCCCGGAAAACATGCCCATCAGTGCACCTGCCCATCCGGTCACGGCACAGGAAAGCGCGAACGAGATCATCTTGGTGCGGGCGATATCGACACCCATGGCTTGCGCAGAAACTTCGGAATCCCTCACGGCGATGAAGCTGCGCCCCAAAGGTGCGCGCAGCAGGTTGATATAGCCCAGCGTGACCAGAACAGCGACGCTCAGCACCAGCCAGAAGAATGGGGCGGGGGTGCCCCAGCGATCAACGCTGAGGCCAAAGATGTCGACGCCGCCGATGAACTTGCCCGCCACGCCACCCGTCAGAGGCTCGGCCAGAACGATCACGTCATCCATGAGGATCGACAGGGCCATGGTGAAGATCGCCAGATAGATCCCATGCAGGCGCAGGGCCGGGATGGCGACGGTGACTCCGGCTATTCCGGTCAGGACACCGGCCAGCGGGAAGGCGATCAGAAAGGGCACTCCAGCCTCGATCAGGATCACATTGGCATAACAGCCAAAGGCCAGAAATGCAGCGTGGCCGAGGCTGACCTGCCCCGTATGACCGGTCAGGATCATCAGCCCCAGACCGGCGATGGCCCAGATCAGGACATTGGTCAGCTCACCCAGATAAAAATCATCCAGCCACCACGGGGCTGCCGCGACGACGACCAGCAGGAGCAGATACAGAACCAGTTGGTAGCGGTCCTTCCAGGGCCGAATATCCTGCATGTAGTTGGTTTTGAAAACGATACGCATGGGTCAGACCTTCTTGACCCGAACCTGGCTGAACAGGCCGTTGGGCCGGAAGATCAGCACGGCCAGCAGCAGCGCATAAGGGGCGATCTGGCTGTAGCCTGCGGCGATATAACGGCTGGCAAACGGCTCGATCACGCCGACGATCAGACCACCCGCCAACGCGCCGGGCAGGCTGCCGAAGCCGCCAATCACGGCGGCAGCAAAAGCCTTGATCCCCAGCAAGCCCGTCGTTGGATCGACCGAGCCCTTCGCGGCGAAGAGAATACCGGCGATCCCGGCCACAACTCCGGCCAGCGCCCAGATGAACCCCTGCACGCGCTTGACCGGAATGCCCATGTAATAGGCCGCCAACTGGTTCTGTGACGCACCCTGCATCGCCAGCCCCAGCTTGGTTCTGCTGAAGAACACATAAAGACTCCAGGTCAGCAGGATGGTGACGACGATGACAGCAACGTCCTCCATCCCCAGAACAAGCCCGCCAAAGCGGACCTCTTTTCCGGCCAGTGGGTTTTGCAGTGTCTGCGGCTCGTGCCCCCAGATCAGCCCGGCGACAAAGCGGATCACAAAACCCAAAGCGATGGTCAGGATGACAACGGCGGTCTGGCTTTGGCCAAACATGCGACGGATGATCAGGCGATCCAGCAGATACCCCAGCGCCCCCATGATCCCCAGAGAAATCGGCAATGCCATCCAGAAAGGCAGGCCCATATATTCGGTGTTTGTCAGGCCGATCGTGACAAAGGCCCCCAGCATCATGAAATCGCCCTGTGCGAAATTCACCGCTTCGGTCGCCTTGTAGATCAGAACAAAACCAAGCGCGATCAGGCCGTACACACACCCGTTCGCCAGCCCGCTGATCAGCAGCTGCGCGTTATCCAAGCTCACCCTCCCCATGCCGGTTATCCGGTTCATGTCCAACCCGCACAGCAAAGGTGCGGCGTTCGTTCTACTATGGCGTGATAATCACCTTCCCGTCACTCTTTTTTAGCGCATCGGCAAGATTTGGGATCAGATTCCTGAGTGTAAGCCGTTCTGACACATCGGTTTTCCATCGCCCATCGGCAAACCGGGCCTGAACTTCGGTCACAACGCGCATCTGGTCTGCGGGCGGCGTGGACATCATCCATTGCGTCAGCCAGAAGCCTTCGATCCGCTTGCCCATAAAGATCAACTGGCCGGTTTGCGTCAGCGTCGGGGCCTCGCTGCCCAGCTTGCCATAGCACACCCACCGCGCCTTGTTTGGCATGGCGCAGAACACCTGTTCCGAGAGTTGATCCATCACCGCATCCAGAAACATGCGCGGCTTTAATGTGCGGCTCAACTCGGCAAATTTCTGGCCCACATCAGAGTCCGAGGTGACCAACACTTCGGACGCGCCGAGGTCTTTGAGCGTATCGACAGTCTCGGCCCGCCGGACCAGAGCGATGGGTTTCAGACCCAGATCGCGCCCCAAGCTGCACATCAGCTTGCCCAGTTGGCTGGTCGCGGCCGAGATGACAAAGGCGTCGCCTGCCTCTTTCGCCATGTCGACCATTGCCATCGCGGTCAGCGGGTTGACGATCTGCGCCGCTCCGTCATCGTCTGAAATATCCGGGCGTAGCGGGATGCACATCTGCATCTGGGTCACCACATACTCGGCCCACGCGCCGGAACCTGCCGCCACAAAGGCCACGCGCTGATCCTGTAACGACTCGGCCCCTTTGCCGGTGGCCACCACATCGCCGCACCCCTCAAAACCCGCCGCAGCCCCCTTGACCCGAGGTTGTCCGTATTCGCCCTTGATGAAATGCAGATCCGATGGATTGACCGAGGCCGTACGCAGCTTGATCAGAACCTGACCTGGGCCGGGCTGGGGAACGGGCAGTTCCGCTTCGGCCAACCAGTCACCGGCATTCTCGATCACCGGGCCAGTCATGGTGCCGGAATACCCCTCATGCCTGAGGATGGTTGCGAACATGGAAGAGGGGATATCGGTCACGGTTACGTCCTCAAAATTGTCGCCGTTGTACCTCTTGAATCCGAAGGACCCTGCGATATGGCGATGGTTTGGGTGTAACGTGAGCCAAGCAAATGGGGGCTGCTGCGTCAATCGCGCGGATACCTGACCCAACGGAAGGGACGGTGACGTCCAAAAGGGGTCAGCCCTGAAAGCTGACCCCCATTTTTTTTATTGCTGCGTCAACAGATTGCGCAGGTCCTGGATCTTTTGCAGAATTGTCTCGGGCGAGGCTTTGATCTCATCAAAGATCTGGACCGCCTGGGTTTTCAGCTCTTCCGACAGCGCGCTGTCCTGGACTGAGGCAACCATGGCGTCATAGTCGAACTGTTGCGCGGTCAGCATTCCGTCCTGCAGCCACGAGTTAAAGAGTTCCTGACCCTGACCTGCCAGCGCCGCAACCTGATCGCCGGCCTGCTCGGCCGCATCCGCGGCTTGATCCGCGACCGAAGACGCGGCCTCGGCTGCCTGATCCGCAGCAGCATCCAACGCTTCCGAGGCGGTATCCTGCGCGGATTCAACCGCGTCAGTCACAGCCTCTTGCGCGTCGGCCACCGCGTCGCTTGCCGCGTCTTGTGCCTCTGTCGCCGCATCGTTCACAGCTTCGGCTGCATCTTGTGCGGCGTCCTGCAGTTGCTCGGCCGGGGTGGGCTCGGGTTGGTTCAGATAAAAATAGCCGCCAGCGCCGATTGCAGCGATGACAATGGCCAGAATAAGAGTACGCGACATGTGAATCTCCTTTGGAATTTGTGTCGCCGGGATGCGGCAAAACTAACTGTTCTCAAAGGGGAATTCCGCGAGTTTTTCTGCATCTGCGAGATATGCGCCATGCTACGCTGATCCAGCCGGTCCGGCACGGCAATAACACGCCAACCCGCACGATGATCTTGGATTTCTGGCCGCACACCACTTGAAAGTTGCGCGCCCTATGATGTCGGAATTTCTGGCTACTCTGATTGAGTGGCGGAGAGACAGGGATTCGAACCCTGGGTGGGCTTGCACCCACAACGGTTTTCGAGACCGCCCCGTTCGACCACTCCGGCACCTCTCCGCGGGGGTCTGTGAGGGGGGGATTTAGTGAGGAACGGGCAGGGGTGCAAGCAGAAAATTCCTCAAATTCAGAAAGCCGTGATTTTCCATTGCCTGCCGGATCAAAACACCTAGGCTGATGGGTATGACACATCATGCCCAACGCCTTGCTCTTTCGTTTTTGGCCCCGCTTATCGCGCTGTTGCTTTTGCCTTCACTTGTGGCCGCAGCCAATCGTGACCGGATTGAGGCTTTTCTGACCACCACGGGATTTGACGTTGCCCTGGAAAGCATCGCACTTGCGTCCGGGTCGGCACCGCAAATGCTTGGAATAGACCCGGACGGATTCGGCTCGGACTGGACGCGCCTGACGGAAGAGGTGTTCGACACCGAGGGCATGCATGAAACAGCCGTGTCGATCCTTGAGCAGACCCTGAATGACGAGGCTTTGAACCATGCGGTTGACTTTTATGCCTCGGATCTGGGTCAGCGCCTGGTCGTGGCCGAAAATGCCTCGCACCTGAAAGAGGATGAGGACGGCAAGCAACTGGAAGGACAGCAGATCTTTGCCGCGCTGGTCGAGGCGGGGTCGCCACGGGTTGAAAGCTACAAGCGCATGAACGCGGCGATTGACTCGTCGGGGACTGCATTGCGGGCCTTGCAGGAGATTCAGGTGCGGTTTCTGCTGGCGGCAAGCGCTTCGGGCGTTATCGAATTGCAGCTGAGCGCGGATGAGTTGCGGGAAATGCTCAAACACAATGAGGCCGGGATGCGCCAATCGCTGCAATTGTCGGGGCTGGCGGGGGCTGCGTATACCTATCAGAGCTTCTCGGACGCCGAAGTGGATGACTATGTCGAGGCGCTGGAACACCCTCTGATGCAGGAAGTCTACGAATTGCTGAACGCAATCCAATACGAGATCATGGCCATGCGGTTCGAAGTTCTGGCAGCCCGAATGGCTGAATTGCACCCCGCGCAAGACATATGATGCGTCTGCTGACACTTATTCCCGCGCTGCTTTTCTGGGTTGCGCCCGGCTTTGCCAGTGAAAAGGTCGAACGGCTGGCCCTGGCCATGCATTTAATGCAGGCGATGGACATTATTGTCGACGAAGGCGACACCCAGCGGCAGGAACTGGACAAGACCCTATTGGACAATTCCGGTGGCGAGTTCTTTGAGGCGCAGGTCGAGGACATCTTTGACCCTGTCTGGATGCGCAACCGGATGACCGACGCTTTTGAGGTCGGACTGACCGATGCTCAACTGGATCAGGCAATCGTGTTTTTCGAAAGCGACCTGGGACAGACCATTATCACGCTGGAAAACTCGGCCCGGCGGGCATTTCTGGATGAAACCATCGAGGATATGGCACGGGAGGCTTATGAAAATGCCTCGAAGGACGACGTGCATTATGAACTGGTGGACGAGTTTATACAGGTAAACGATCTGATTGACCTGAACGTTCAGGGCGCGCTGAGTGCCGATTACAATTTCTTCAAGGGGTTGGAATACGGCCCCAGCTCTGACGATGCCGAGTTGCTGGCGCAGCTTTTGGCCGAACAGGATGCGGTTACCGCAGATACGACCTCATGGGTCTATTCCTTTCTGCTGATGGCCTATGCCCCGCTGGACGAGACGCAGATGCGCGAATACATTGCCTTTTCCCGAACCGAGACGGGTAAGGCCCTGAACGACGCCTTGTTTGACGGGTTCGACCGGATGTTCGATGGAATTTCCTTCCGCTTGGGCGAGGCCGTTGCACAGGTTCTGAACGCCCCGGATCTTTAGGCCCGGTTGGGTGTTGACTTTGCCACGCAATCTATGGATAAGCGCGCATCCCGGCCGGTTTTCCGCGCCGGGTCTCGTTATTATTTGACCCATCGGGATTGTCCCGGGGTCGTCACACAGCCCGAAAAGGGCGCGCTGTTCGAGGTGGCGAAAGCCGGCAACACCCATACGGGGACCACAGAACGCGGGTATGAAAAGGAAAGACGCATGTTTGCGGTCCTCAAGACTGGCGGCAAGCAGTACAAGGTTCAGGCGGGTGATATCCTCCGCGTTGAAAAACTGGCTGCCGACGCAGGTGAAAAAGTTCAATTCAACGATGTTCTGATGCTGGGCGGTGACGCTCCGGTTGTTGGTGCACCTTTCGTTGAAGGCGCAGGCGTACAGGCCGAAGTGATCGAACAGATCAAAGGTGACAAGGTCATCAAGTTCGTCAAGCGCCGTCGTAAGCACAGCTCGAAGCGTACCGTTGGCCACCGTCAGAAGCTGACTCTGGTCAAAATCACCGACATCCTGTCGTCGGGCGCTGACAAGTCGGGCATCAAAGCTGCAACCGGTTCGGCACCGGCAGGTGAGGCGGCTCCGGCTGCAAAGCCCGCCAAAAAAGCTGCTGCAAAAGCAGAAATTCCGGCTGCCGCTGCTTCTGACGATCTGACCGCGCTGAACGGTGTCGGCCCTGCCGCTGCCAAAAAGCTGGCCGAAGCCGGTATCGAGAGCTTTGCCGCTCTGGCCGCCTTGTCGGACGAGCAGATTGCTGCTATCGACACCATCAAAGTGAAACCCGAATGGGTTGAGCAAGCCAAAGAGCTGGCTCAGGGCTAAGGAGAGAGAGAATGGCACATAAAAAAGCTGGCGGTTCCTCCCGTAACGGTCGCGACTCAGCGGGTCGTCGCCTTGGCGTGAAACTCTATGGTGGCCAGGCAGCCATCGCAGGCAACATCATCGTACGTCAGCGCGGCACCAAGTTCTGGCCGGGCGAAGGCGTAGGCATGGGCAAGGATCACACCATCTTTGCAACCACCGATGGCGCCGTGAAGTTCCACAAGGGACTGAAAAACCGCACCTTCATTTCGGTCCTGCCAGTGGCGGAGGCCGCAGAGTAAGCCGAAACCCATAAGGTTAATAAAAAATTCATGGGGGACCGGCAGAAAGTGCCGGTCCCTTTTTCGTTTTAACGCAGTCGTGATTGACCACCCGAATGACAGTCGCCACCACTAGTTTCCTGATCTTTGCCGCCAGCCAGGTCGGCACGCCGGGACCAGCCAATATGGTCCTGCTGGGAACAGGTGCGCGCTATGGTTTTCGGGCGGCGTTGCCTTTTGTGGGCGGCGTTATTCTGGGCAAGCAGTTGATCATCTGGCCTGTTGGGTTCGGGCTGATGCAGGTGGCCGATCAGGCGCCGTTGGTGTTTGAGGTGCTGAAATATGCCTCGGCCGCTTATATTATCTGGCTGGCGTGGAAGATTGCCAATCTGCGGCTGTCGCGCGGAAACGCTGACACGCAAGTGCCGGGTTTTCTGGCCGGGCTGATCGTTCACCCACTGAACCCCAAGGCCTGGGCGATGATCATTGCCGGGTTTACGGGCTTTGTGGCCGCGGGCACATCAAGTTTTGAAGCGACGTTAACAATCGCTCTTTGCCTGTTGTTTTGTCAGGTCTTATTGCACCCGGTCTGGACTTTTGCAGGCGATCGGATCGCCCAGACGGTTGAAGGTCGGCCTGCGGAAAAATATCTGATGTGGACGTTAGCCAGTTTAACCGTTGCGTCCGTACTTTTTGTGTTGTTCGGAGGAGGAACGCACTCATGAAACTTGAGACGATAATCAATCAGCCGGTCATCGAAACCGAGCGGTTCGACCTGCGCCCCCTGCGCCGGTCGGATATGGGTCTCATTGAACATTATGCAGGCGATGAGCGCGTGGCGCGGATGACGACGTCGATTCCGCACCCATTGCCACCGGGCTCGATTGAGGCCTTTGTGACCCGTTCGATGGCCGAAGACCGGGACGAAGACGTCTGGGCGATGGACGCCACCAAGGATGGCGGGCCTGAACTGATCGGCCTGATCTCGTTGCAGCGGCTGGATCGCAACCAGTCCGAGGTCGGCTATTGGGTCGCTCCGGTTTACTGGAACACAGGCATCGCGTCCTTGGCGGTCGAGGCTCTGGTTCTGGCGAATCCGCTGGAAAACTCGACCATGTTCGCCAGCGTGTTTCAGGACAACCCGGCCTCGGCCCGGGTGCTGACCCATTGCGGGTTTGAATATCTGGGGGACGCCGAAAGCTATTCGGTGGCGCGCGACGCAAATGTGCCCACCTGGACCTATAGTAAAAAACTCTGACTTGTGGCCGATGGGGCCTTTGCAGTAGGGGACTGACATGAAATTTCTCGATCTTGCAAAGGTCTACATCCGGTCCGGGGCCGGCGGTAGCGGCTGCGTCAGCTTCCGACGCGAAAAATACATCGAATACGGCGGACCCGATGGCGGGGACGGCGGTAAGGGCGGGTCTGTCTGGGCCGAGGTTGTGGATGGGCTGAACACCCTGATCGACTTCCGCTATCAACAGCATTTCTTCGCCAAGAACGGCCAACCCGGTCGCGGTCAGCAACGCACCGGCAAGGATGGTGACGACATTATCCTGCGCGTGCCTATCGGGACCGAGATCCTGGACGAGGATGAAGAGACCGTCATTTGCGACCTGACAGAGGTTGGACAGCGGTTCCTGCTGGCCAAGGGCGGCAATGGCGGGTTCGGCAACCTGCACTTCAAATCGGCCACCAACCAGGCCCCGCGCCGCGCAAATCCGGGGCAGGCGGGGATTGACCGCACCATCTGGCTGCGGCTGAAGCTGATCGCGGATGTGGGTCTGCTTGGCATGCCCAACGCGGGCAAATCGACCTTTCTGGCCGCCACGTCGAATGCCCGGCCCAAGATCGCCGACTATCCGTTTACGACGCTGCATCCCAATCTGGGTGTTGTTGGCGTCGATAACGTCGAATTCGTCGTGGCCGATATCCCCGGCCTGATCGAAGGGGCGCATGAGGGGCGGGGGATCGGCGACCGGTTCCTAGGACATGTGGAACGCTGCGCGGTTCTGCTGCATCTGGTCGATGGCACCTCGGAAACCGTGGTCGAAGATTATCGCACCATCATCACCGAACTCGAAGCCTACGGCGGAGAGCTGGCGGACAAGCCGCGCATCACCGTGCTGAACAAGATCGACGCTTTGGACGAGGAAGAACGCGACCTGATCAAGGCCGAACTTGAAGAGGCAGTTGGTGGCCCCGTCATGACCATGTCAGGTGTTGCTCATCTCGGCGTGACCGAAGTGCTGCGGGCCTTGCGCGCGCAGATCGACGAAAACCGCCTGCGCCAAAAGCCCGCTGAGGAGGCTCAGTCTTGGCAACCCTGACCGCAGCACGCCGCTTGGTGGTCAAGATCGGGTCTGCCTTGCTGGTGGACCGGCACACCGGTTTGCTGCGCTCGGACTGGCTGAAATCACTGGCGCAGGACGTGGCGTGGCTCAAGGGGCAGGGCGCGGATGTCATTCTGGTGTCCTCCGGCTCAATCGCATTGGGTCGCGGCGTTCTGGGATTGCCGATGGCAGACTTGCCACTGGAGAAATCGCAAGCGGCAGCGGCAGTGGGTCAAATCAGGCTGGCGCGCGCCTATGAAGAGGCGCTTGCCCCTCATGACATCACCACGGCTCAGGTGCTGGTTACGCTGGAGGACAGTGAGGATCGGCGGCGCTATCTGAACTCGCGCGCCACGCTTGAGACTTTGTTGGGGCTGGGTGTTGTGCCCATCGTCAATGAAAACGACACCGTCGCCACGGACGAGATTCGCTATGGCGACAATGACCGTCTGGCCGCGCAAATCGCGGTGACGGTCGGGGCCGATCAGCTGATCCTTCTGTCCGACGTCGATGGGTTCTATTCCGGCAATCCGAACGAAGACCCCTCGGCCACCCGCTATGACACCATCGACACCATCACGCCCGAGATTGAGGCGATGGCAGGCGATGCCGGGTCCGGCCTGTCCAAAGGCGGGATGAAGACCAAGTTGCTGGCCGCCAAAATGGCGACTGCGGCGGGCTGTGACATGGCGATAACCGAAGGATCGCCCCTCAACCCATTGAAATTGCTTGAAAATGGCGCGAGCTGCACGTGGTTCACGGCGACGTTGGACCCGCATGCAGCCCGCAAGCGCTGGATCTCAGCCATGAAACCACGTGGGGAGATCAAGGTGGATGCGGGTGCCGCAAAAGCGCTGGCCAATGGCAACAGCCTGCTGCCCGCCGGTATCGTCGAAGTCACCGGAGATTTCGGGCGCGGCGACCCCGTTGCAATCCTCGACCCGCAGGCGCGGCGACTGGCGCAAGGGATCAGCCGCTATACCGCGCAGGAAGCGGACGCGATCAAGGGGCGCAAATCCTCGGAGATTGAGGCGACGCTGGGCTATCCCGGTCGCGCGGCGCTGATCCACAGGGATGATTTGGCGCTGTAATGGCGCAGAAAGGCATATGATATGAAGGACCTCGACAATATCCCCGCCCTGATGGCCGACCTTGGCAAACGCGCCAAAGAGGCTGCGCGCGAACTGGCCTTTGCCAGCGCCGAGCGCAAACATGCGGCCCTGATCGCGGCTGCTGAGGCCGTTTGGGCCAACCGTGCGGAAATCATCGAGGCCAACAAGAAAGATCTGGAGTTTGGTCGTGACAAGGGCCTGAGCCCCGCAATGATGGATCGCCTGATGCTGGACGAATCCCGCATTCAGGGCATGGTTGACGGGCTGCGCACTGTCGCGGACCAGACCGACCCTGTGGGTGAGGTGATCACCGAATGGGACATGCCCTCGGGCCTGAATATTCAGCGGGTGCGCACGCCGTTGGGTGTGATCGGCGTGATTTACGAAAGCCGCCCCAATGTGACGGCAGACGCTGGGGCCTTGTGCCTGAAATCCGGGAATGCGGTGATTCTGCGCGGTGGATCCGAAAGCTTCCACTCCTCAACTGCCATCCACGCGTGTCTGGTCGAAGGGTTGAAGGCCGCGAAACTGCCTGAGGATGCGATTCAACTGGTGCCGACCCGGGATCGCGCCGCGGTTCAGGAATTGCTGACCATGACCGATTACGTCGATGTCATCGTACCCCGTGGCGGCAAAGGCCTTGTCGGGCTGGTTCAACGCGAGGCGCGCGTTCCGGTTTTCGCGCATCTGGAAGGCATCGTGCATATCTACATCGACAAAGCCGCTGACCCGCAAAAGACGCTGAACGTGGTGCTGAACGCAAAAACCCGCCGGACCGGAATTTGCGGCGCGGCTGAGTGTCTTCTGGTCCATCAAGATGTCGTAGACACGCTGGGGCGTGACGTGATCGCGGCGCTGATTGCAGCGGGTGTCGAGGTCCATGCCGAGGGCGCTCTGGCCACAGAAGGGACCGTCGCAGCCACCGCCGATGATTGGGGCAAAGAGTTTCTGGACAGCATCATCGCTGCCAAACCCGTTGCCGATATCGACGCGGCGATTGCGCACATCCAACAGTTCGGCTCGAACCACACCGACTGTATCATGACTGAGGACACTGCTGCCGCAGGGCGCTTCTTCGAACGGCTCGACAGTGCGATTTTGATGCACAACGCCTCAACCCAGTTTGCTGATGGTGGTGAATTTGGGATGGGCGCTGAAATCGGGATTGCCACCGGCAAGATGCATGCGCGCGGACCGGTGGGCGCGGCGCAACTGACCAGTTTTCAGTACCTGGTGCGCGGCAACGGCACAACCCGCGCCTAAAACCGAAGGGCGGCGCGGGTTGAGTTGGTTTCTACGCTAACCCGCCGCCCCATCGCGGTCGCCGTCTCCGGCAGAAGGGCAAACTGCACCTGCGCGGGCGTGATCTTTTTGGGAAACCGCCCCGTTGTGACGTTCTTCCAAAGATCAGGGTCGACATTTAACTTGTCCGCCGTCCCGGTCACCTGCCAGCCGGTACCATTGACTGAAATCTCGACCTCGCCACCCAAGGGCATCGCACTTTCGCAACACATCAGCGCCAGAAAGGCCAGCTTGACCTGATTGCGCGGCACCGGCTCGGTCAGGTTCCAGTTCACCCGCACACGTCCGGCGCGTTCGATATCCTTCAGCAATTCAGCGACTTCGGTCTTCCCCAGCGGCTGATCGCTGGCCGACCCGAACGCCACCCGAAAGAACCGGATACGCGCGCCCGCGCTGCCAACACTGCCCGAGATCAACTCCATCTCGGGGCCCTGCACTGCGCCAACCATGTCCAACAGTTCCAATCCGTTGGTGATTGCCCCAATCGGGCTGATCAGATCGTGACAGATCCGCGAGCCGATCAGCTCGGCCAGGTTGACGTCCGTAGCGCCCATGCGTACCTCCTGCTGTATCTGCCACCGGACCGGAGCCCAAATGTCAGACCTCAATGCCATTCTTGCACCGGGCATGTATGTCCGCCACCCGGATTTCCCCGATTGGGGTATCGGACAGGTGCAGTCCAACATCGCAGGCAAGATCACCGTTAACTTTCGCGAGCAGGGGAAAGTGGTAATCGACGGGACACGCATTGCCCTGGTGCCGGTCTTTGATCCGTGAAACTGGTTTAGGAAAGGTTAACGCTGAACACCAGATGTGGCCGTGTTGCCTTTACGTGAAAACCTGCGGTATCAGCCGGGGGCAATTCAAAGGATAGACATGCCGGATACAGGCCCCTCATTTACCATCAAACTCGCCGAAACCGAGGATGACCTGCGCGCCGCGCAACGGCTGCGCTATGATGTGTTCGTGCGCGAACTGGGCGGCGGCGGCGAGATGGTCGATCACGACGCGGGTCTGGAACAGGACAAGTTCGACCCGTATTTCGATCACATGCTGGCCATTGACGACCTGAGTGGCGAAGTTGTGGGCGTTTACAGGCTGTTACCGGGCGAACGTGCTGCGGAAATCGGGCAGTTCTATTCCGAAGACGAGTATGATCTGACCGTCTTAAAGCAAAGCGGACGCAAGCTGTTGGAATTGGGCCGGTCCTGCCTGCATGCAGATTATCGCGGTGGTACTGCGATGTATCACCTGTGGAATGGCTTGGCCGCCTATGTGAACGAACGCGGGATCGAAGTTCTGTTCGGCGTCGCCAGCTTTCACGGCACCGATGTTCAACCCCTCGCGCAATCCCTGTCCATGCTGCACCACAACCATCTGGCCCCCGAGGATCTGCGGGTGCGGGCACAGCCGGACGTGTTTCAATCGATGGATCTGGTCGCGCCCGAAGACCTCGACCGCCGCGCCGCGATGGTGCAGGTGCCCGCGCTGATCAAAGCCTATTTGCGTTTGGGTGGATTTGTGGGCGAGGGGGCCTTTATCGACCATGCGTTCAACACCACGGATGTTTGCCTGATCCTGGATACCGCCCGTATGAACGAGCGGCAAAAACGCATCTATGGTGGGGCATAACCGGCGTGAACGATCCATTGTGGAATAGTGACGAGGCACCTGACCCGATCAATCTGGGTCCGCT
This sequence comes from Ruegeria sp. AP12, assembly GCF_056540025.1. Lineage (NCBI taxonomy): Bacteria > Pseudomonadati > Pseudomonadota > Alphaproteobacteria > Rhodobacterales > Roseobacteraceae > Ruegeria > Ruegeria sp. AP12. The sequence continues at coordinate 873,612 of NZ_JBQFVZ010000001.1, read as the reverse complement.
GGGCTGGGTTCTTGTCATCTTGCGCGGGGTGCCTCTGGCGCTTTTGGTGTTTGGGGGCCTGATCGTCCTTCTGACCATTCGCCTGTTCGAACTCCCTCTCTTCGGGGTTCGTCGTCCGATTACTCCGTTCATCGCGCAATTTGTGTGCCGCAATGCACTCCGGTTTCTGGGTATCGGTTTTCGAACGTCGGGCGAGTTGATGCAGCAGCGCGGAGCTGTGGTGGCGAACCACACGTCCTGGCTGGACATCTTCGCCCTGAACGCGCGCAAGCGGATTTACTTTGTGTCCAAGGCCGAGGTCGCGAAATGGCCCGGAATCGGCTGGCTGGCCCGTTCGACCGGAACCGTATTTATCGAGCGGAACCCAAAAAAGGCGCGCGAGCAGACCAAAGTGTTCGAGTCTCGCCTGAAGGCCGGACACAAACTGTTGTTCTTCCCCGAAGGGACTTCGACCGATGGATTGCGGGTTTTGCCATTTAAAACAACGCTCTTCGCGGCATTCTTCGCAGATGAACTGCGTGATTTTATGTATGTGCAGCCTGTTTCCGTCGTGTTTCACGCGCCAAAGGAGCAACCGGATCGGTTCTATGGCTGGTGGGGTGATATGGAGTTCGGTCCGCACCTTCTCAAGACACTCGGCGCACGGCGTCAGGGTTCGGTCGAACTGATTTACCACGCGCCCGCCAAGGTCAGCGACTTTGAAAACCGCAAGGCGCTGGCGGCGCATTGTGAAGAGGCTGTGCGGCATGCGCACAGCTTGGCGCGGCTTGAAAAATAAGGGCAAAAGGCCCTTGCACTGCATCAAAACCTGCCGTATACGCGCGCCATTCAAACCCGCAGGTGGGGTTTGGGCTTTTTGAGGGAGACATCCTCATCAAGACCGCCGGTTGGAGCATCCGCTTCTTTCACCCCCGCCCAGGCGTAAACCGGAAAAGGAAAATAGCATGGCTCTTCCCGAGTTCTCCATGCGTCAGCTGCTGGAAGCTGGCGTTCACTTTGGTCACCAGACACAGCGTTGGAATCCCCGCATGGGCCCGTTCATCTATGGTTCGCGCAATGGCATCCACATCATGGACCTGACCCAGACTGTTCCGATGCTGGACCAGGCGCTGCAGGCCGTTCGTGACACCGTTGCAAAAGGTGGCCGCGTTCTGTTCGTTGGTACCAAGCGTCAGGCCGCCGGCCCGATCGCCGAAGCCGCTGAAAAGTCGGCTCAGTACTACATGAACCACCGCTGGCTGGGCGGCACGCTGACCAACTGGAAAACCGTTTCCCAGTCGATCAACCGTCTGAACCAGATCGACGAAGCGATGGAATCAGGCGCCGAAGGCCTGACCAAGAAAGAGCGTCTGGGCATGGAACGTGACCAGGCCAAGCTGCAGGCGTCGCTGGGCGGTATCCGCGAGATGGGCGGCGTTCCTGACCTGCTGTTCGTCATCGACGTCAAAAAAGAAGCACTGGCCATCGCCGAAGCCAACAAGCTGGGTATCCCGGTTGTGGCCGTTGTCGATACCAACTGCTCGCCCGACGGCGTTGACTATATCATCCCCGGCAACGACGACGCAGCGCGCGCCATCGCTCTGTACTGCGATCTGGCAGCCCGTGCCGCGTTGGACGGCATGACCGCTCAGCTGGGTGCCGCAGGCGTTGACCTGGGCGAGTTCGAAGAAGCCCCGGTTGAAGAAGCCGTTGCAGAAGAAGCTGAAGCACCTGCCGAAGCGTAAGCTGCCCGTCACGTAAATGACATATGGGGCAGGGTATGACCTGCCCCAATTCCGTTTGAATTGAGGAGAGCCAAGAGATGGCAATCACAGCAGCAATGGTTAAAGAACTGCGCGACGCAACCGGCGCAGGCATGATGGACGCAAAAAAAGCGCTGACCGAAACCGGCGGCAACATGGACGAAGCCGTTGACTGGCTGCGCACCAAAGGTCTGGCCAAAGCGGCCAAGAAATCGGGCCGTACCGCAGCAGAAGGTCTGGTTGCTGTTCACGTCAACGGTGGCAACGGTGTTGCTGTCGAAGTGAACTCGGAAACCGACTTCGTTGCGAAAAACGCCGAGTTCCAGGAAATGGTTGGCAAGATCGCTTACGCAGCCGAAGGCGTTGCAGATGTTGACGCGCTGCTGGCCGCTGATCTGGGTGGCAAATCCGTTGCCGACACCCTGACCGACAAGATCGCCACCATCGGCGAAAACATGTCGGTACGCCGTATGGCCAAGCTGTCGGGCGACACTGTTGTGTCCTACGTCCACAACGCAGCCACCAACGGCATGGGCAAAATCGGCGTTCTGGTCGCGCTGACCGGTGGCGACGAAGCAATCGGCAAGCAGGTTGCGATGCACATCGCGGCTGTGAACCCGGCGGCCCTGTCCGAAGCGGACATGGATCCGGCTGTTGTCGAAAAGGAAAAGCAGGTTCAGATGGACATCGCCCGCGAATCCGGCAAGCCGGAGCAGGTGATCGAGAAGATGATCGAAGGCCGCATGAAGAAATTCGTCGCGGAATCGACTCTGCTGAACCAGTCGTTCGTTGTGAACCCTGACCTGACCGTTGAAGCAGCGGCCAAAGAAGCGGGCGCAACCATCACCGGCTTCATCCGTCTGGAAGTTGGCGAAGGCATCGTGGTCGAAAAAGAAGACTTCGCAGCCGAAGTCGCCAAAGCAGCGCAAGGCTAAGCGACCATTCAGGGCCTCGTCAGAGGCCCGACACAACAAAAAAACCGGTTACGCCCAGCGTAACCGGTTTTCTTTTTGGCCAACGTCAGGCCGACGCAAACCAAGAGGAAGAAGGATGGAGGGCCCCGCATGATGGGGATGGTCGAGGCCCCCCAAATTTCCGACCTCGTGACGCGGACAAATAGGCGCCTCAGTGTCAGAGTGACCAGAGAGCTCTGAAATTGCAAAGATCTGATCGATGTGTTCCCTGGCTAAAGCCACCACTCACGGAACAATATCAATCTGCAACTTTATCGCGTGAACCGGAAGTCATGATTTCCTTACCTAAGGTAAATTGACGCAGTTTAGCGTCAGAAATCAACGACATCAGGCCTCCATGATGAACATTTGGTTGTGTAGCGAGGCCTTGAGGACCGCTTGCGCCGTGGTTTCAACCGAAAGCGACTCGCGCGCGAGCCTCAGGTGCTTTTCCACGGTGGCCGAGGTCAGCCCCATCAACAGCGCAATGTCCTGAGTCGTCTTGCCATCCCCGACCCATTGCAACGCCTCGCGCTGTCGTTTGGTAAGCGCCCGGTTCGGGGGATTATACGGCAGGGTCAGGATCTTGAGATGCGCCATGTTGTTCATCAACAGGATGTCTTCGCCATGCTCTGCCCAGATCTCGTCAACTTCATTCTGACTTGGCCCACCTTTTGCGGACAGTGAAATCGCACCCTTCGACCGCATTGAGACGGAATTGAAGCTAACCGTGTAGCCCGTCACAACGCCCATCGACTTGTTGAACTCAAAGACCTTGCGTTCCTGCGCCGTCATACGACCGCTGGACATCATGTCCTGGATCATCCGCCAACTGGCAGCGCCTTCGTTGTCCAGCGCCCATTTGAGCATCGGGGCATGGAAGTACAGTCCGCCCTTCAGAAAACCATCCACGTAGTTGTGGCAGTGATTGGTCAGGATCACGAAATCCTCGGGGTCGCCCAGCGAGGTTTCTGTGCGGAACTGCGTATAGCCATAAATCAGCCGGTCAAAGCCATATTCAGCCATCTGCCGGCAATGCGCGTCCCACAACTCTTCCAGGGTTTTGGCGTAGCTTACGAAATGCAGGTATTCTTTCAGAGTCATCCGGCACCTCTTGACCCCAAATGGGCGGCCAGCGCGTCAAGCGCCAGAACATAGCTCTGCGCCCCGAACCCGCAAATCTGCCCCAGTGCTACCTTTGCGATATAGGACGTATGGCGAAAGGTTTCGCGGGCGTGGATGTTGGACAGATGAACCTCGACCATCGGAAGTTCGACAGAGGCAATCGCATCCATCAGCGCGATAGAGGTATGCGTGTATGCACCCGCGTTAAGAACCAGACCGTCCTGCGCGCGCCGCGCCGCATGAATCGCGTCGATCAACGCGCCTTCGTGGTTGGATTGGAAATGCGTGACGTTCAGACCGATGGACGCACCATGTTCGACACACAAATCCTCGACCATCTGCAAGGTGGTGCTGCCGTAAACCTCGGGCTGGCGCGTGCCCAGCAAATTAAGGTTCGGACCATTCAAAACCAGAACGTTATTCATGTCTTTACTATCCCCATTACAGGTTCATAGACATGAATAGGCCAGATTGTCTACTGCGCTGTGTCGCATTGCAGCATAAGCGCCCCGGGCTGTGATCTTGTGCCGCTTGTTCAGCGCGAATTTCAGTCTGAACCGGGTGTGACGACCAGCTTTCCCAGAACCGAACGCCCGGCCAGCAGATCCAGCGCCTGTCCGGCTTTGGCCAGCGGGAATCGATCACTGATGCGCGGTTTGATGTGTCCCGCAGCATAGAGGCCAAACAACTCGGCAACATTTTCCGCGTGCCCCTTTGGGTCACGGAATACGGACGCGCCCCAGAATACTCCAACGACCTGACACCCTTTGAGCAAGGGCAGGTTCAACGGGATGTTCGGTATCCCTGCCGGGAAGCCGACAACCAGAAAGCGCCCGTTCCACGCCATACTGCGCAGGGCGGGCTCGGCAAAGGGTCCTCCGACCGCGTCATAGACGACATCCACACCATTTGGCCCGGCCAATGCTTTGATCTGGCCGGAGAAGTCCTTTTGCGCCTGCTTGTCCATGTCTTTCGGGTACACGATGGTCTCATCCGCGCCGACCTGACGACAAAACTCGGCCTTGTCCTGCGACGACACCGCCGCAATCACCCGCGCGCCCATGGCCTTACCCAACTCAATCGCGGCCGAACCGACGCCTCCGGCCGCGCCCAGAACCAAGAGTGTCTCGCCGGATTGCAGATGCGCGCGGTCTTTCAGAGCGTGGTACGAGGTGCCGTAGGTGAAAATGAAACAGGCGGCGTCCTCATACGGCATCTCGTCCGGGATCTTGATCGCCGTCGCAGCCTTAAGTGTCAGGTGCGTCGCAAATCCGCCGTGACCAGTCAGCGCCAGCACCCGATCACCCGGTTCAAATCCGGTGACGTCTTCACCGACGGCCAGAACCTCTCCGGAAATTTCTCCGCCGGGGGCGAAGGGGCGCGGGGGCTTCATCTGATACAGATCGCGGATGATCAGCGTGTCGGGAAAGTTCACGCCAGCCGCTTTCACTCCGATCAACAGATCGCCATTACCGGGGGTTGGATCGGGCAGGGTGGTCAGTTCCAAAGTCTCGGGCCCGCCGGGCGCGACGCTGAGTAATGCTTGCATGTTGACCCTGATGTCTCTGTTATTCTGTCACAGGAAGCTTTGGTGCAGGATCATGTGTTGTCAACGGGCCATCCCCTTGGTTCCCGCAACGGCACCTGCCCACAGATGTCAGTGAGGAGCAGACCATGACCCCCGAGATCCTATTTTCGCTGCAAGGCAAAACCGCGCTGGTGACAGGTGGTGCAACCGGCATCGGGCGCATGGCGGCCGAGGCTTTGGTCCGGGCCGGGGCCCATGTCCTGATCGCCTCGCGCAAAGGCGATGCCTGCGCAGCAGTTGCCGAAGAGTTGAACGCGCTGGATGCACCGGGCGGCGCGGTTGGATTTGGCGGGGATCTGGGAAGCCAGGAAGGGATTGACGCGCTGGTTGCGGACATTAATGCGCGCACTGACCGCCTTGATATTCTTATGAATAATTCCGGCGTTAGCTGGGGCGCGCCAATGGGGCAGTTCCCATATGACGCTTGGGACAAGGTCATGTCCGTCAACGTTGCTGGCATATTCGATCTGACCCAGAAACTGTTGCCCTTGCTTATGAAATCCGGCACCGCCGAAGATCCTGCGCGGGTCGTCAATGTCGGCTCGGTCATGGGTGAGGTTCCGATGGGCGATGGGGCCTATAGCTATTCGGCGTCCAAAGCTGCGGTGCTGCACCTGACCAAAATCTTGGCGAAAGAATTGTCGCCTTACCATGTCACCGTGAACGCCCTGGCCCCGGGGCCGTTCGTGTCGCGCATGACAGCTTTTGCCACAGCGGACGAAGATACTCGCGCCAAGGTCGGCAAATCCGTCCCTCTGGGCCGCGTGGGCCGGGACGAGGATATTGCGGGCTGTATGCTGTTTCTGTGCGGACGCGGTGGCAGTTACGTGACCGGTGCGGTTATCCCGGTGTCAGGTGGCATTAACGTTGTGACCGCTGGCAATATCTTTGAAGCCGCGTTCTAAGTGCGAGGGCCAGTTATGAGCACCGAAACCGATCTGGACCTGGATGCTGTCGACGCCTACCTGTCCCAACATCTGGCGGGGTATGAAGGTCCGCTGGACGCCACGAAATTCGCCATCGGCCAGTCGAACCCGACCTTCCGGTTGCGTACCCCAAAACAGTCGTACGTTTTGCGCCGCAAACCCCCGGGTGTGCTGCTGAAATCCGCCCATGCGGTGGATCGAGAGTTCCGGGTGCAACGCGCCCTTGCAGACAGCCGCGTTCCGGTGCCGCGCATGCTGTTACTGTGCGAGGATGATTCGGTGATCGGATCGGCCTTCTACTTAATGGAACATCTGGAAGGCCGGGTTTTTCTTGAGCCGCAGATGGAGGGCGAAAGCAACGATGCCCGCCGCGCGGTCATCGACGAAATGAACCGGGTTCTGGCAGAGTTGCATATGGTGGACATCGACGCCGCTGGTCTGACTGACTACGGCCCGACGGGGAACTATTTCGAACGCCAGATCTCACGCTGGACCAAGCAATACCGCGCATCCGAAACCGCGACCATTGCGGACATGGACAGGTTGATTGATGCGCTAGAGGCGTCACTTCCGCGGGATGATGGGCAGCGGACGCTGGTGCATGGTGATTATCGCATCGACAATTTGATGTTCGCCGCAGACGGCACCGACTGCATCGGTGTTCTGGATTGGGAATTGTCGACCATCGGTCATCCCTATGCAGATCTGGCCGCCGTGATCATGCAGTGGCAAATGCCTCCGGGAAAGGAGGGGCGCGGGCTGGCCGGAATCGACCGGGAAGCTCTGGGCCTGCCTAGTGATCGGGCCTTTATCGCACAATATTGCGAACGGCGCGGTCTGCCGGGGATCGACAATTTCGGCTTCTACCTGGCCTTTAACTTCTTTCGGATGGCGGGGATTTTGCAGGGCGTCTACAAACGCGCGCTGGATGGCAACGCGTCCGATCCAAAACGCGCCCAGGCGTTCGGAGCCTATGTTCCCATCTTCGCGCAACACGGGCTGGCCGCGCTGGAACAACGTTAGGTTGGGTCGTCAAGCATTTAACTTTTCAGAGAAAGTTCAAGGTCGAGATTGGCAAGGCTGTTCTTGCCAAAAAACATCTCGGACCCCACGAACATGCTGGGAACACCAAAGGCACCGCGTCTGACGATGTCTTTGGTCTGCTCTTTCAGCAATTGCTTGGTCTCGGGCGCGGCGATGGCCTCGCGGATTTTGCGGACGGGCAGTTCGGCCTCGCGCAGGATCTCGGACAACACATTCAGCTCATCGACCTTTTGACCGTGCACCCAAATCGCATCAAATACTGCGTCTATATATTTGTTTTCCCACGGCTTTCCAGACGCATAATACGCGCCGCGCATGGCGAATTTGGTGTTCACCGGAAAATGCGGGCTCATGTGAAAGCTTACGCCGCGACGGCGGGCAAAGCGATGCAGATCATGGGTCAGATAGGATGATTTCTGACGGTTTTCTGAAAAAGCCTCGAACGGGCTTTGGTTATGCGTGGATTTGAAGATAACCGGCAACATCACCGGGACCGGCACGACCGTCGCCTTGTGCCCCTTGGCGATTTTCGGCAGCATTTTATACGCGAGAAACGCATTCGGGCTGCAAAAATCGTAAACGAAATCTATGGTTTGCGCCATGTCGGTACTCCAGAGGAAGGTGTCGGCAGATCTTTAGAACAGGCACGCAACGAATCTGCGACGGGGGCAGTCTTTCATAGAAAGTAATCGCTTATGGCCTGCACATTGCAAGGGACAAACTTCGCGGTGCTGGCATAGGGTGAAATCAGGCAGCTTTCAGACAGGTTCACCATGACATTCTTCGACCCAAACCGCCTGAACCGCATCCGCACCTGGATGGATCGGTATGTCACGCAGCGAAAATACGCGGGCAGCGCGTTTTTATTGACACATCAAGGCTCCGAAGTGTTCTTTCACGCCTGCGGCCAGCGTAGTGTTGAAAATAATCTGCCGTTTCAGCGGGACACGCTGACCCGGATCTACTCAATGACCAAACCGATCACGTCGGTCGGGCTGATGATGCTGGCCGAGAAGGGGCTGTTCCACCTGGATGCGCCTCTGTCCGATTTTCTTCCGGAATTCAGTGGGATGCAGGCGCTTATTCCCGGTGCCGAACGGCTGGATCAAACCGAGGATGCACCGACGCCGACGCTTCATCAGTTGCTGACGCATACCAGCGGGTTCAGCTATCCGTTCAATCCAGGCCTTTTGCCCAAAGCGATGGATGAACAGGATCTGTTATTCAAGCCTAACCAAGGGCTTTTGGCAGATTGTATCCGTGATCTGGCCGCGTTTCCGCTGGCGTTTCAACCCGGTACGCGCTGGGAATACTCGGTCAGCACGGATGTGTTGGGCCGCGTGATCGAAATCGTGTCCGGCTTGCCGCTGGATCGGTACTTCGCGCAAGAGATATTCGCACCACTTCAGATGACCGAAACCGGCTTTTCGGTGCCTCAAGGGGCAGGGGACCGGTTTGCCTCGCTCTACTCGCCCTTGTCCGGCGACGCCATGGCGCTGAACTCTGCCGAGCGGGGCACGGAAACTCTGCGCCTTGTGGATGAGGCCGGATCATCGCCCTTTGAACGCACGACCACATTTTCCGGCGGCGGCGGGTTGATCAGCACCATCGACGATTATGCGCGGTTTGTCGAAATGCTGCGCAATCGGGGGGCTTTTGACGGTCACCGTCTGCTGGGGCCGAAGACCGTAGACTTCATGCTTTGCAACCACTTACCGGGCGATATTGCCTCGATGGGCCCCAGCAGTTTTGCGGAACAACCGATGGAGGGGATGGGTTTTGGTCTGGGCGGATCGGTCGTCCTGAACCCGGGCAGGGTGCGTGTGCCGGGGTCGGTCGGGGATTTCAGCTGGGGCGGCATGGCCTCGACCTATTTCTGGCTCGACCTGAAAAACGATCTGACAGCCGTGTTTTTTACGCAATTGTCGCCATCCAGTTCCTATCCGTCCCGGGCCGAGTTAAAGGCGCTGGTTCTGGCCGCCATGATTGAATGATCCGATACCGGCTGATACCCAAAACACGATCACTTCCGGAGACAGGACCATGACCGAAGCCGAACGTATTCTTCTTGACCTTCTGGATATTGAACGGCTTGAGGTTGATCTGTTCCGGGGCACCGGGTCTGGCGGCGAAACCCCGACCCGCATCTTTGGCGGGCAGGTGATCGCCCAGGCCCTGGCCGCAGCCTATCGAACGGTTGAGGATCGGCTTTGCCACTCTTTGCACGCCTATTTCATTCGTCCCGGCGATCCATCCATTCCAGTTATTTATCAAGTTGATAGGGCGCGGGATGGAGGCTCTTTTACAACTCGTCGGGTCGTTGCGGTTCAGCATGGGCGGCAAATTTTGAACATGTCGGCTTCGTTTCATGTTCAGGATGAAGGATGGGAACATCAGCATGCGATGCCCGCACTGAACGGGCCAGAAACCTATCCGTCCCGAGCCGAGCTTCGGGGCAAATACCTGGACCGCGTTCCCGAGAGACTTCGCAAGGAACTGATGCGCGAACGTCCTATCGAAGTACGAGAGGTTGGGCATCTGGACCCGTTCAATCCGGCGGTGGCAGATGACCGCAACCAGATCTGGTTCCGCATGGGGGCCGCCGCAACCGCTGATGCCCGAACACAGCACCTGTTGCTGGCATATGCCTCGGACATGGGTCTGCTGAGTTCGGGAATGCGCCCGCATGGGCTAAGCTGGTTCACCGGACAGGTGAACGGCGCAAGCCTTGATCATACAATGTGGTTTCATGCGCCGGTGCGTTTCGAGAACTGGCATCTTTACGCGATGGATTCACCGTGGTCAGGGCAGGGACGCTCGTTCAATCGCGGCTCGATCTATTCGCAGGACGGAGTTTTGGTTGCGTCGGTCGCGCAGGAAGGTTTGATGCGCAAGCCACAGTCGAGGGTTTAGTTATCTTCCACAAACTGTTGATTTAACTTCCGCATTCCGATCAGCCAACGATCATAGTCGGCGGATTTGAGGCGGATGTAATCCAGAACCTGAGGGTGTGGCAGAACAAGAAACTGTTCGGCGCGAATGGCCTCGACACAGGCGTTTGCGACGTCTTCGGGTTCCAGCATTCCGTCTATGGCGGCGACCGAAGCCTCGTGCCCGCGCGTCATCTCGGACCGCACGGCCTGAGGGCACAGGACCGATACGCCCAGGCCTTTATGGCCATAGGTCAAGGACAACCATTCGGCAAATCCGACGGCTGCGTGTTTCGTGACCCCATACGGCGCTGCGCCCGGTTGGTTCAAAAGTCCGGCTGCTGAGGCCGTGATCAGCACATAGCCTTTGCCACGTTCGATCATGCGCGGCACCAGATGACGCGCCATCCAGACATGAGACATAGCGTTGATGGTCCAGATCCTGTTCCAGTCGTCATCCGGAACATCCGGGCCGCCAAGCGTCAGGATGCCAGCATTTGCACAGAACAGATCTATCGGCGCGATCTCGCTTTCAACATGATCGATCAAAGCTTTGATCTGCGCTTCGCTGGACACATCACAGGGATAGGCATGGCCGCCGATACCAGCGGCAACGGCTTGTGCGGCTGCAAGATCAATGTCCGAACACACGACCGTTGCACCGTCCTGCGCAAACCGCTGAGCCAGACCTTTGCCAATGCCGCCAGCGGCGCCGGTTACAACAACTGTTTTTCCATTTAGATCCATGGGGCGTTTCCGATGTGGTTCAGTTATGTGCGCTAAGCGTAAGGTTTTGCAGTGTTTTCAAATTAAATTATTTTACATAATACTGATTATACGCTTACCAGAACACTGCTCTCACTGCCGCCAAACGCGCGGTTGGCGGCAGATTTGGGATTGGGCGCAAGGCTTAATAAAACGCCTGCAACCCCGTCTGAGCACGCCCCAGTATCAGCGCATGGACATCATGCGTGCCTTCGTAAGTATTCACGGTCTCCAGATTGACCATGTGGCGGATTACGTGGAACTCCAGCGAAATGCCGTTGCCGCCGTGCATGTCACGGGCCATGCGTGCAATGTCCAGCGCCTTGCCGCAGTTGTTGCGTTTCACAATCGACACCATCTCGGGCGCGGCCTCGGCCTGGTCCAACAAACGACCGACACGCAAGCTGGCCTGCAGGCCCAAGGCGATCTCGGTCTGCATATCCGCCAGTTTGCGCTGGAACAATTGCGTCTGAGCAAGCGGCTTGTCGAACTGCTTACGGTCCAGCCCATATTGACGCGCCGCGTGCCAACAGTGTTCCGCAGCCCCCATGACGCCCCAGCTGATGCCATAGCGGGCGCGGTTCAGACAGCCGAACGGACCTTTGAGGCCCTGAACATGCGGCAGCAACGCACCCTCGCCCACTTCAACGCCGTCCAAAACGATTTCACCGGTGATCGACGCGCGCAGGCTTAGTTTGTTTTGAATCTTCGGCGCGCTCAGACCTTTCAACCCTTTGTCCAGAACAAACCCGCGAATTTTGCCGTCATGCGCATCGGACTTGGCCCAGACCACGAATACATCCGCAATCGGAGCGTTGGAGATCCACATTTTGCTGCCGGTCAACCGGTAGCCACCGTCGATTTTCTCGGCCCGCGTTTTCATGCCTGCGGGATCCGAGCCTGCATCAGCTTCGGTCAGGCCAAAACAACCGATCCATTCGCCAGAAGCCAGTTTCGGCAGGTATTTTTGACGCTGTTCTTCGCTGCCGTAGGCATAGATCGGATACATGACCAGCGAGCTTTGCACCGACATCATCGAGCGATATCCGGAATCCACACGCTCAATCTCGCGCGCTACAAGGCCGTAGGACACGTAGTTGCCGCCCAAACCGCCGTATTCCTCCGGGATCGTGGTGCCCAGCAGGCCCATCTCACCCATCTCACAGAAAATCTCAGGATCGGTTTCTTCGTTCTGGTAAGCAGCGGTCACGCGCGGCAGCAGCTTTTCCTGAGCATAGGCCCGGGCGCTGTCGGTGATCATCCGTTCGTCTTCTTGCAGTTGGTCAGACAGGCGAAACGGGTCTTCCCACGAAAATTTACCCAGATCCGGCGCATCTTTTGCACGCAAGGTCGGTTTCGTTTGAGGCGCGTTCATTGTGCTTCTCCGCTTGATCAGATTTGCTGCACCCTAACGTGGGTCTGCCGCAAAAAACAGCAAGAGTTTGGCACGTGTCCACAAGCAATTGTCATGGGCAGGAAACCGGTGTCCGAGGTCCCTGCCCTTGATGTGTTATCCCAAAGCGTAACCGGCGCCGCGCACAGTGCGCACAGGGTCTTCACCGCCATGTTGGGTCAATGCCTTGCGCAGCCGACCGATATGAACATCGACGGTCCGCGTATCGACATAGATGTCGCGGCCCCAGACCCGATCCAGCAGTTGCTCGCGGCTCCAGACGCGTCCCGGTTTTTCCATGAAGGTACTCAGCAGCCTGAACTCGGTCGGGCCCAGTTTCAGCGGCTTGCTGTCGCGGCTGACCTTATGCGTCTCGGAATCAAGAACAATGTCGTCGAACTCCAACAGGATGCCCACGGTCGCCGGACGCACGCGCCGCAATTGGGTGCGCACGCGGGCCATCAGTTCGACAACCGAATAAGGTTTGACAACATAGTCGTCTGCGCCCGTTTCAAGGCCGCGCACCTTGTCGACCTCTTCCGAGCGCGCCGACAGCATGATGATCGGGATCGAGCGCGTATCGGGCCGGGTTTTCAACCGCCGACAAACCTCGATCCCGCTGAGATTGGGCATCATCCAGTCCAGAACGATGATGTCGGGGCTGTCTTCATCCACCAGAAGCAATGCTTCGTCACCGCTGGCGGCTTTGGAAACCCGAAACCCTTCGGCCTCGAGGTTATATGCCAGCACTTCACGCTGGGCGAGTTCATCCTCGACAACCAGGACAGTTGGCTGATCTGCGGACATCTTCTGCGTCTCCTAGACGGTTTGTGACGTGGTGTCGGCCTTGGGCCGCGCTTCGGCCGGGCGTTCACCCGTGACCAGATAGACCACCTGCTCGGCAATCGAGGTAACGTGATCGCCCATCCGTTCAATATTCTTGGCGATGAAATGCAGGTGCATACAGGCCGAGATGTTGCGCGGGTCCTCGGCCATATAGGTCAGGAACTCGCGGAACAGGCCGTTATACATCTGGTCGACATCTTCATCACGGTTGATGACGTCGGTCGCCAGTTCGGCATCGCGCTGGATATAGGCGTCCAGGGCGTCGCGCAGCATCCGTTCGACTTCGCGCGCCATGCGGCGCAGGGCGGCGGCACTGCCGTTGACCTCGCCTGCATCGACCAGAACCGTGGTACGCTTGGCGATGTTCTTGGCATAGTCACCGATCCGTTCGAGGTTGCCGGATACTTTCAACACTGAAAGAACCAGACGCAGGTCGCTGGCTGTTGGCGCGCGCAGTGCGATCAGGCGGGCGGTTTCCTCGTCGATCACCTCTTCCAGCGCGTCGATGGCCTTGTCACCCTGCCGAACTTCCTGCGCCAGTTCCACGTCGCGGGATTCAAGCGAGCGGGCGGCGCTCATGATGGCGGCTTCGACCAAGCCGCCCATCTTCATGATATGCGCCTGGATGGCCTCAAGGTCACGATCGAAAGCAGATGCAATATGTTGTTCGCTCATATCGGTCATATCTGAATACCTGTGCTCAGCCGATGCGGCCTGTGATGTAGCTTTCCGTGCGCGGATCTACGGGGTTGGTGAAGATCTGGCCGGTTTCTCCGAACTCGACCAGGTTGCCCAGATGGAAGAACGCGGTTTTCTGGCTGACGCGCGCGGCCTGTTGCATCGAGTGGGTGACGATCACCACTGAATACTGCGCACGCAGTTCGTCGATCAGTTCCTCGACTTGCGCGGTCGCAATGGGGTCCAGCGCCGAGCATGGCTCGTCCATCAGCAGAACTTCCGGCTCAGTCGCTACGGCGCGAGCAATGCACAGGCGCTGCTGCTGACCACCCGACAGGCCGGTGCCGGGGGCATCGAGGCGGTCCTTGACCTCGTCCCAGATTGCACCGCGGCGCAGCGATTTCTCAACGATCTCATCCAGTTCTGCTTTGTTCTTGGCCAAGCCGTGGATGCGCGGGCCGTAGGCTACGTTGTCATAGATCGACTTGGGGAACGGGTTCGGTTTCTGGAACACCATACCGACCTTGGCGCGCAATTGCACCGGATCGACGCGCTTGTCATAGATGTCTTCGCCATCCAGTTTGAAACTGCCCTTAACGCGCGCCACGTCGATTGTGTCGTTCATCCGGTTCAGGCAGCGCAGAAAGGTGGACTTGCCGCAGCCCGACGGGCCGATGAACGCGGTGACGGTTTTGTCTTCGATGTCGACATTCACATCTTTGATGGCGTGGGTGTCGCCGTAGTAGACTTGGCAGTCCCGGCACTCCAGCTTGATTTCATTGGTGTCCACTTGTCTCTCCACTCGCGACATGTCGTTCATAGTATAGCCCCTTTTTACCAGCGGCGTTCAAAGCGGCGGCGCAGGATGATTGCGATGATGTTCATGGTCAGCAGGAACATCAGCAGAATGATGATCCCGCCCCAGGCCTTTTCGTAGAAACCCACATCGGCGCGGGCGGCCCAGGTGTAGATCTGGGCGGGCATGGCCGAGTTTGCTTCGGTAAAGCCAGCAAGGAAGCCGTCGGGGTAGCCACGGGCCACAAAGCCTACCATCCCGATCAGCAGCAGCGGCGCGGTTTCTCCCAAAGCCTGCGCCAGACCGATGATGGTTCCGGTCAGGATACCGGGCGCAGCCAGCGGCAGCACGTGGTGGAACACCGCCTGCATTTTCGAGGCCCCTACCCCAAGTGCGGCATCGCGGATCGACGGAGGAACCGCCTTCAGCGACGCGCGGGTCGAGATGATGATCGTCGGCAATGTCATCAGCGTCAGCACCAGACCACCGACCAGCGGGGCCGATTGCGGCAGGTGCATGAACTGGATGAACACAGCCAGACCGAGGATACCGAACACAATCGACGGAACAGCGGCGAGGTTCGAGATATTTACCTCGATCAGATCGGTAAACTTGTTCTGCGGCGCGAATTCTTCCAGATAGATCGATGCCGCCACACCAATCGGCAGGGACAGGCCCAGAACGACCAGCATCATGAAGAACGAACCCACGACCGAGGCGCCGATACCAGCACCGCCGGGGTTGTCCACGCCCGAGTCTGCGCCGGTGATGAAGGGCCAGTTGAAGACCTGCTTGATGATCCCGACCTCTTCCAGCGCATCCACCAGATCCAGGTCGCTTTTCTGAAGGAAGCGGCTGTCCTGAATGCTGTCGCGCGACACTCGGCCCTTGTAGTATCCGTCCACCCGGCTGGACGCTGCCAGATCAAACTCAACCGGTTGGCCCAACTGATCCGGGTTGTCCGCATAGAACGTCCGAATGGTTCCGCCGACTTTACCCAGAAGACGCTCAATCGCGGCCTCGTCGAAATCGACCTCAAGTCCGCTTTCATCCAGCTCTTTGTTCAAGGCCGCGATGAACAGGTCAGAATAGGCCTTGGTCTTGAACAAGGTGCTTTCGGCTTCTTCCTGTTCCTGCTCGGTCAGTGTGAATTCCACGCTGACAACGGTCCGGGTAAAGGCCGGGATCCCTTCGGACAGGATCGAGGCGAACAGGACGAGCAGAAAGAACAGGCCGGTGGCAATGGCCACGATCCCATAGGCGCGAAAGCGTTTTTCGGCATTGGCACGTTTGCGGGTATGTGCGTCTGACGCCGTGAGCGACACAGATTTGCGACGCGGCTCAGAGGTTTGCATGCTTGCGTCGGTCATTCGTACTGCTCCCGGTACTTGCGCACGATGTAAAGGGCAAAGACGTTCAGGCCCAGCGTGACAACGAACAGTGTCATGCCAAGCGCAAAGGCAACCAGCGCTTCGGGCGAGGCAAAATCTGCATCACCGGTCAGCTGGCTTACGATTTTCGCGGTGACGGTTGTCATCGCCTCAAAAGGGTTCAGGCTAAGCCGCGCTGCGGCCCCTGCCCCCAGAACCACGATCATGGTCTCACCAATGGCGCGCGAGGCTGCCAGCAGGATGGCCCCCACGATCCCCGGCAATGCGGCAGGCAGAACCACCTGACGAATGGTCTCGGACTGCGTGGCACCCAATCCATAGGACCCGTCGCGCATCGCTTGTGGCACGGCGTTGATGATGTCGTCTGACAAGGATGAGACAAACGGGATCAGCATGATGCCCATGACCAGACCGGCGGTCATCACAGCCGTACCGGCTTTCATCCAGCCCAAACCTTCATCGCCGAAGACACCCAGAAGCATCGGGCCAACAGTCAGCAGGGCGAAAAGGCCGTAGACGATGGTCGGGATACCGGCCAGAACTTCGAGCAGCGGCTTGGCAATCGAACGAACGGCGGGCGAGGCATATTCGCTGAGGTAAATCGCAGCGAACAGGCCAATCGGCACCGCCACCAGCAAGGCAACGACCGAGATATACAGCGTGCCCCACAGCAGCGGCAGGATGCCAAGATCCGACGCGCCACCCCGACCCGAAAAGCTGGGGGCCCAGGTGGTGCCAAAGAAGAAATCAGAGGCGGGGTATAGTCGGAAGAACTCCCACGTATTGAAGACCAGTGACAGAACGATGCCAACGGTTGTCAGGATGGCGATGGACGCGGCGGCCAGTAGCAAAACGCGGACGCCCTGCTCAACCACATTTCGCGCGCGATAGCTGGCATTGGTTTGCACCAGGCTGACGGCTGCCCCTGCCAGTGCAACAAGGATCACAGCGATCGTCATCACCAGATAGCCGCTTGCATTCATCACGCGATAGCGTTGCGCGGCTTGAAGAACCGGTTGCGTGATGGTCGATGTCACAACCTGCCCGGCGTCTTTCAAAAGTTGCGTGATGTCGGCGACATCCGCGCTTGGGTTTTGGGCGACAGCCTCGTCCAGCTGACCCTGAGTGATGGCGGCATCCAGCCCCGACGCGGTACGGCGCACTTCGGCCATGACCAGCCCGCGCGACGAGCCTTCCTGAATGGCCGAGTCCGGGATCATCCCAGAGATCTGAGAGTTCACGAATAACGGCTGCGCCAGCAGCCACACGATCAACAACCCAAAGGCAGGTATGACCACCTTCAGCGCGACATTGGCACCGTAAAAGGACGGAAGGGAATGCAGTTCCCGACTGTCGCCCCCGGCGCTTTGCAAGGCGCGAGACCGCCCCAACACATAACCGACTGCCGCAATCGCCAAGACAATCAGAAAAAGCCAAATTATCGGCATAACGCCCCCACAGGTCTTGATCGGGAAGAGAAGAAACATGGGGGCGGCACAGAATGCCGCCCCCCGCAAATCATATCGAAGGGGGCTTAGCTGCCCGAACCCATGGTGACTTCGTTGGCAATCGCTTCCTGAGTTTTGGACAGCTCAGGGTCAGCAACCAGACCATAGTTGGCCAGCGGGCTCGACGGGCCAGCAATTTCGTCAGCGGTGAAGAACTGAGCGTATTCTTTCAGGCCGGGGATCACGCCGATATGGGCTTTCTTCACGTAGAAGAACAGCGGACGCGACACAGGGTATTCACCGGTCGAGATGGTCTCGGTCGACGGTGCGATACCGGACATGGTCGCAACTTTCAGCTTGTCGGTGTTGTTCTCGTAGAACGCCAGACCAAAGACGCCGATGCCGTTCGGGTTGGTGTCGATACGGGCCAGGGTTTCGGTGTAGTCGCCGTCGATGTCGACCGACTTGCCATCGGTGCGCACGTCCAGACATGCATCTTCGGCATCATCTTCGCTCATGCCGCCTGCAACCATGGCTTCCATTGCACCGGTTGCTTCACAGCCGATCAGCAGAACTTTTTCTTCGAACACTTCACGGGTGCCGTGCTTGGTGCCCGGAATGAAACCGGCGATTTCAACGTCAGGCAGGTCGCCGTTGAACTCGGCCCAGGCGTTGTAGGGGTTGTCGACGATCTCACCGTCTTTCAGAACCTTCGCGCCTAGGGCATTGAAGATGTCTGCAGGCTCAAACGCGGTGAAGGCAGGGCCAGACTGCTGGCTTGCGAAAACGATGCCGTCATAGCCGATGCGGACTTCCATGATGTCGGTCACGCCGTTTTCGGCACAGGCTTTGATTTCTTTTTCGCGGATGGCGCGCGATGCGTTTGCAACGTCGATGGTGTTTTCGCCAACGCCCTCACAGAAACGCTTCAGGCCCGCCGAAGAACCGCCCGATTCGACAACGGGTGTCGGGAAATCGGTGTTTTCACCAAACAGTTCAGCAACGATCGAGGCATAAGGCAGAACGGTCGACGAACCGGCAACCTGTACGTTGTCACGAGCTGCAGCAGTGGTTGCCGAGACGGCAGCGATTGCCAGCGCAGATGCCGACAGTTTTACAAAGGACATTTCAGTCTCCCTGAAAAGTAGAACTTGATCACCCCCATGATGATCTTGCGGGCACGTTTAAGTGAGGTGCGTAAGCCTTTTGTGACAGGTATGTAACAGCTTTATGACAGTCGTTATGAAAACTGAGTGACGTGACGCAAAGCTGCCATGCGCCGTTTACATACCGGCGGGTTCAACCGCGGACCCAGTCATTACCGTGGTAAAATAACAGTAAAGACCGATCCCTTGCCCAGATCGCTTTCCACGCGTAACCGCCCCCTGTGGCGATTGACGATGTGCTTTACAATCGCCAACCCCAACCCGGTTCCACCCAATTGACGCGAGCGGTGGCTGTCGGCGCGATAGAATCGCTCGGTCAGGCGTGGCAGGTGCACCGCGTCGATGCCCGGGCCTTTGTCCACGATCTGAACCCGGACCGCCGGGCCGCGCATGGCTGTGTC
The DNA here is from genome assembly GCF_056540025.1 of Ruegeria sp. AP12. NCBI lineage: Bacteria > Pseudomonadati > Pseudomonadota > Alphaproteobacteria > Rhodobacterales > Roseobacteraceae > Ruegeria > Ruegeria sp. AP12. Next base: position 854,420 of record NZ_JBQFVZ010000001.1, on the reverse strand, counting down.
ACGCTCGGACGGGACAATGCGCACTTCGACACTGCCGCCGCTGCCGCCATATTTGATGGCGTTCTCGATCAGGTTCGTGAACACTTGCCGCAACTGGTCGCTGTCACCGATCAATGACACCGGGTCCTGCGGCGCGTTCAAATTCAGGACGACACTGGCATCCTCGGCCAAGGGTTTCAGCGAGTTCAGCGTCGACTGCAAAAGCCCCGTCAGTTCCAGCTGTTCCTTGGGGCGCACCCTCTCTTCACTTTCCACACGGTTGAGCGACAGCAGATCGCCAACAAGCCTGTTCATCCGGTTCGCCTCATCCGTCATGATCTGAAGAAACCGATCCCGCGCCGCTGCGTCCTCGCGCGCGGGGCCGCGCAGGGTTTCAATAAAGCCCATCAGCGCCGTAAGGGGCGTGCGCAATTCGTGGCTGACATTTGCGACGAAGTCACGGCGCATCTGGCTGGCCTGTTCCAGATGGGTAATGTCCTGAAAGATGGCCAGAACCGCCCCGCCCGAGACGGCACCGACACCGTTCATATAGCGGCACTGAACTTCGAACGTCGTATCCTGCGCGCCGTCATTGGACAGATGCCGGGTTTTGCTGGGCCCTTTGCTGCGCAGGCTCTGCTCCATCGCGTCAATCACCTGCGGTTGGCGCAAGATGGTCGCGAAATGCCGACCTTGCATATTTTGCCCCAGCAGCGTGCGGGCATCGGTATTTGCGGCGATGATGCGCTCGGTCTGATCTACCATCAGCGCGGGCATCGGAATGGCCGACACTATTTCCGTAAGCAGGTCTTCTGACATCGGCTGATTCCGTACTTGTCCCGATCTGTCAGGACACAGGCCTCATGGTTTCGCGAAATTTGCGCATGTTCTGCTGATAATGCAGCGCGCTGAACGTGATCCGCTGGGCCGAGGCATCATCCAACTGGCGCACAACCTTGCCCGGTGATCCCATGACCAGCGAATTGTCCGGGATTTCCTTGTTCTCGGTAATCAGGGCCCCTGCCCCGATCAGACAATTCTTCCCGATCTTTGCCCCGTTCAGAACAATCGCGCCCATACCGATCAGAGTGTTTTCACCGATGGTGCAGCCATGCAGCATAACCTTGTGACCAATGGTGCAATTCGCCCCGATGGTCAGCGGATAACCCGCATCGATATGCATGACACAATTTTCCTGAACATTGCTGCCTGCGCCCACCCGAATCTCTTCATGATCGGCGCGGATCGTGCAGCCGAACCAGACCGAGGCACCTTCTTCCAGAACGACCTTGCCGATCAGATTGGCATCCGGCGCGACCCAGGTGTCTTCATGGATTTCGGGCACGCGATCACCCAGGGCGTAAATGGTCATGACAGGGCCTCGAATTCGTTTTGCAATGTGCGGACGTGGTCTTGAAGCTTCGGCTGCTGAATGCGGCGCATCCGTTCGGCACTGACGATAGTTTTCAGTTTTTCCTCGGTCGCGTCCAGATCATCATTGACCAGAACATAGTCGTAATAGCCCCAATGGCTGATCTCATCCCAGCTTTTCAGCATCCGCTTTGCGATCACGTCCTCGCTGTCCTGACCCCGGCCTTCCAGACGGCGGCGCAGTTCGGGAATCGAGGGCGGCAGGATGAAGATCGACAACGCGTGTTTTCCAAGGTCCGAATTACGGATCTGAACCTCGCCCTGCCAATCCACGTCGAACAGCACGTCCTTGCCTGCATCGATCGACTCGCGCACCGGGCCAGCGGGGGAGCCATAGAAATTACCGAACACATGCGCGTGTTCCAGCATCTGGCCATTGGCGACCTGCTGTTTGAACTCATCCTCGGTCTGAAAATAATACTCGCGCCCGTGTTCTTCGCCCGGACGCGGGGCGCGGGTTGTGGCCGAGATCGAGAATTCCAGGCCGGTGTCCCAGGCCATTAGCCGACGGGCCAAAGTGGATTTGCCCGCGCCGGATGGCGAAGACAGGATGATAAGTAGCCCGCGGCGATCTGCCATTTCAGTTCTTCCTATTTTCATTCAACATTCTGCACCTGTTCGCGCATCTGATCGATCACGGCCTTGAGTTCCAGCCCGACCGACGTCAGTTCCGCGCTTTGCGCCTTGGAGCATAGGGTATTGGTCTCGCGATTGAACTCCTGCATCAGGAAATCCAGTTTCCGCCCCACGGCCCCGTCCTGCGCCAGCAGATCGCGCGCGGCGGCAACATGGGCGGTCAGGCGGTCAATCTCTTCCGTGATGTCGGCCTTGACCGCGATCAGCGCCAGTTCCTGCGCCACACGATCCGGATCAGCCCCCTGTGCATTATCCAAGACCCGCGCAAGGTTGTCGCGCAGGGCGTCTGCCATCTTGTCCTTGCGCTGTTCGGCCAGATCGGCAGCCTGCGCTGTCAGGGCTTCAACCTGATCCAGTTGAGCCCGCAGGATCTGGGCCAGCGCCTCCCCCTCGGTCCGGCGCATGTCGATGAAAGCCGCCAACAGGGACGCAAACTCGGATGTCAGATGCGCAACCAGCGGCGCGGGATCATCGGCTTCGGTGCCTGCCTCCATCATCCCCTTCAGTGCCAGCAAGTCGGTTGCCTTGGATGGGGCCAAGGTGATCCCCTTGGCTTCGGCCAACTCCTGCGTTTGCTGCAAGGCGTCCAGCGCCGCAGCCATTGCGGCTGCGTTCAAGGCCAGATCGGGTTGCGATTCATCACGGCTGAGGCGCATCGACAGGGTCACATTGCCCCGGCTCAGCGATTTGGACAGGGTGGCGCGCAACGCAGCCTCAAGCCCGGTCAGCCAGTCCGGCACGCGGATGCGCATGTCCAGGCCCTTACCATTGACGCTGCGCAGCTCCCAACTCCAGCTATGCGGGCCAAACTCCCCCGTCCCCGAGGCGAACCCGGTCATGGATCTGATCATGACTGCCCTTTCTGTCCCACACGTCTTTTTCTTGTCTGCCGCACCTAATGCCATTGGCCGGTCCAGAGCAAGAGTTTGCTCAACACGCAATTCATCCGCAGAAGTTAACCATTCGTTAAAGAATTCCTCCAAAATTGTATTAACCCGTGTCAATTTGGCCGTAGCACAGGCTGTCGGGCCGCGAATGCCCCCGATGCACTGCATTTTAGGAAAATGGCGATCAATTGACGGTAGGGTGATGGTAATGAAAACCTTTTTCGGGACTGGCTCCGGCTCAGAATTTGGAAAGATCGTCGCAATGGATCGCTTTGACAGTGGACGCTCTCTTTCGCCGATCCGTCAGGCCGAGGCGTATTGGACCGCGTTGCTTTCGGAAGACGGTGTGCCCATGCGGTCGCAGATCGACCCGCGTGGATTGGAAAACGTTCTGCAATACACGTTCATTCTGGAACGTATTGCACCCGGTCTGGCCCGGTTTCGGCTGGCGGGTACGCATCTGAACCAGCTTGCCGGTATGGAAGTGCGCGGCATGCCGTTCACCGCGTTTTTCGAGGCCGATGCCCGGCCCAAGGTCAAATACACGCTGGAACAGGTGTTTTCGGCCCCCGCAACGGCCGAGATGGGGCTTGTGTCCGGCGGAGGGTTCGGTCGCACCCGCCTGCAGGCCCGTTTGATCCTGTTGCCGTTGAAAAGCGATCTGGGCGATGTCAGCCGGATCATGGGCGTCATGCTTTGCGATGGCACCATCGGCCCTACCCCGCGCCGGTTCACGATCTCGGATCAGCGCATCAAGCCGGTCTCCGAGTTGCAGAGCCCGGCGGCACATGCGGCCAGAGAATCCGCAGGCTTTGCCGAAGATCAGGCCGGGTTCAAACCGGCGGCAAGTCATTTGCGTCTGGTTGTGTCCCGCGACGATTAACGAAAAACGGCGAGCCTTTGGCCCGCCGTTTCGCATTCATATCTGCCGTGTTCAGCCTGCGGCGCGTTTCGAGCCGTTCCGGCGCAGGTTGGTCAGTTCTTCTGCCACCAGGAAGGCCAGTTCCAGCGACTGCGACGCATTCAGGCGCGGATCACAGGCGGTATGGTAGCGGTCGGACAGGTCTTCTTCCGTCACGGCCCGCACGCCGCCGGTGCATTCGGTCACATCCAGACCTGTCATCTCGAAATGCACGCCGCCGGGAATGGTGCCTTCGGCCTGATGCACACCGAAGAAGTCGCGCACCTCGCGCAGGACGGAATCGAACGGACGTGTCTTATAGCCTGTGGCCGACTTGATCGTGTTGCCATGCATCGGGTCGCAGACCCAAGTGACCTTGGCCCCTTCTTCCTTCACGGCCTTGACCAGACGCGGCAGATGCTCGCCTGCCTTACCAGCCCCGAAGCGTGCGATCAGGGTCAGGCGACCCTCTTCGTTTTCGGGGTTCAGCTTGGCCATCAGAACCTTGAGGTCTTCGGCAGTTGTTGTCGGGCCACATTTCAAACCGATCGGGTTCTGAACGCCCCGGCAGAATTCCACATGCGCACCGTCAGGCTGACGGGTGCGGTCGCCGATCCAGATCATGTGACCCGAGCCAGCCAGCCAGTTGCCCGAGGTGGAATCCAGACGCGTCAGCGCCTCTTCATATTCCAGCAGCAGACCTTCGTGGCTTGTGTAGAATTCAACGGTCGAGAATTCATGCGTGGTATCCGCCGTGATCCCAGCGGCATCCATGAAGTCGATGGTGTCCTGAATGCGGTCGGCAATCTCGGAGTATTTCTGCACGTCCTGCTCGTCCGTGAACCCAAGGGTCCACGAGTGAACGCGGCTCATATCCGCGAAACCGCCGGTCGAGAAGGCGCGCAACAGGTTCAGCGTCGCCGCCGCCTGCGTGTAGGCCTGAAGCATCTTGGCCGGATTCGGAATCCGCGCCTCAGGGGTGAACGCCAGTTCATTGATGATGTCGCCGCGGTAGCTGGGCAGTTCCACGCCATCCACAACCTCGGTCGGCGCGCTGCGCGGTTTGGCAAACTGGCCCGCCATGCGGCCCACCTTGACCACTGGAACCTTGGCACCATAGGTCAGAACCATCGCCATCTGCAGCATCACCTTGAACGTGTCACGGATCGCATCCGCGCTGAATTGTTCAAAGCTTTCAGCACAATCCCCGCCCTGCAGCAGGAAGGCCTCGCCGCGACCGGCGGCACCCAGATGTTGCTTGAGACGCCGCGCTTCGCCCGCAAAGACCAGCGGGGGATACTGCGAAAGCTGAGCCTCGACTTTGGCCAGCGCGGCCGCGTCGGTATAGTCTGGCATCTGAACCCGGGGCTTGTTGCGCCAGTTCGATTTTTGCCATTCGGTCATAGCTTTGATCTCCGCTGAAGTGTTCAGGTCGCCTCTATACAAAATGCATTGCAGAGTGACCATATCCCATTTGCGCCTCTTGACGCCGGAAACAAGCTTTGAGCATGGTGTCTGGCAAATCACACGCGACGGGGGTTCAGCCGTCGTGGATTCGGGGAAACAACAGCCATGCAAGAGCAACGCCAAGTTGTCACAGTGGACGGCGGGTCGGATAAGCCTGTCAATTTCGTATTCATTTTGCTGGACAAGTTCTCGCTTTTGTCGTTCGCGTCTGCGCTGGACAGCCTGCGCATTGCCAACCGCATGGCCGGGCGCGAGATCTATAGCTGGTCGTTGGTCGGCGAAGGCGGCGAACTGGTGTCGTGTTCCGCCGGAACAACATTCAAGCTCGATTCGGACCTTGAAGAGCTGCATCGCGACGATGTGATCCTGGTGTGCGGCGGGGTGGACGTTCAAGCTTCGACCACCAAGAAGGTTCTGAACTGGTTGCGGCGCGAGGCGCGCAAGGGTCTGAAGATTGGCGGTCTTTGCACCGCCGCCTATACGCTGGCCAAGGCCGGATTGCTGGATGACAAGCGGGCGACAATCCACTGGGAAAACGCCGACAGCTTTTCAGAGGAATTCGACGCGGTCGAATTGACCAAATCCGTGTTCATCGTGGACGGCAACCGCATGACAACGGCGGGCGGTACATCCTCGATCGATCTGATGCTGAAGCTTATTGCGGATGATTACGGCGAGGAACTGGCCAACGCGGTGGCGGATCAGATGATCTATTCCTCGATCCGCACCGATCAGGACACCCAGCGCCTGTCCACCCCGACCCGGATCGGGGTGCGGCACCCAAAGCTGAGCCAGGTCATCCTGATGATGGAGAAAAACACCGAAGAGCCGATTTCGCCCTCGATCCTTGCCAAAGATGTCGGCATGTCGACCCGCCAGCTGGAACGCCTGTTCCGCCGGTATCTGAGCCGGTCTCCCAAGCGGTATTACATGGAGTTGCGCCTTCACAAAGCGCGTAACCTGCTGATGCAGACCGATATGAGTGTTATCAACGTGGCCTTGGCCTGCGGCTTTGCCTCACCCAGTCATTTCTCGAAATGCTACCGGGCGCATTACAATACGACGCCTTATCGCGAGCGCGGCTCGCAGAGCGGGCGGCTGTCGATCTGATTAGCCGGGTGTGAGCCTGTAAACAGCGCCCTGCCCCACAGAGATGAACCAGATCGATCCGTCCGGCCCTTGAATGATGTCGCGTACGCGTTCGGTTTCCGGACCTTTGATCTGTTCAACCTCGCGCAAGGGTGAGCCGGACAGGCGTGCGATGTAGTCGAACTTGAGCGAACCTACGAAAATGTCGCCTTTCCGTTGCGGGAACATGTCACCGGAATAAACCAGCAGGCCCGAGGGCGCGATTGAGGGGTCCCAATACAGCGCCGGTTGCTCCAAACCCGGTTTTGACGTCCCCTCTCCGATTTTCTGACCGGAATAATGGGTACCGTACGAGATCACGGGCCAGCCGTAATTCTTACCGGGTTGCACCAGATTGACCTCATCTCCGCCGCGCGCGCCGTGTTCGGACACCCACAATGTTCCGCGCGCATCCAGACCGGCCCCTTGCGGGTTTCTGTGGCCATAGGACCAGATTTCTGGTCGCACACCGGATTGCCCGACAAACGGATTGTCCGCAGGAACCGAACCATCACGGTTGATCCGAATGACCGACCCCATATGGGTGCTGGTGTCCTGCGCCGAAGGCCGGTCGCCCCGATCTCCGATGGTAATGAACAGGGTCCCGTCCTGCGCCTCGACCACGCGCGAGCCGAAATGGCGACCGCCAGAGCCGCCCGGTTTGGCCTCGAACACGACCCTTACATTGGTCAGCTTGTCCCCACGCTCGGAAAGGCGCGCAACGGCCACTGCGGTGCCCGCGCCGCCGGATTGCGGTTTGGAGAAGGTCAGAAAAATCTCACGGCTGCGGTTGAAGTCGCGGGGAATGGTGATATCCAGCAAACCGCCCTGCCCCGAGGCAGCGACTTTTGGCACGCCCGACACATTCCGGGCCTCGCCGTCAGACACATGGATCAGCGCGCCGTCCCGCTCGGTCACCAGATAGCTGCCGTCGGGCAGAAGACCCAGCGCCCAAGGCGTATCCAGCCCGCCCAGCATCTTTGTGGCCCGAACCGGGCCGTCGGCTGTCTGCAATGTCTGGGCATAAGCCACGCCGCCGGACCAGATCAGAACGAAAAACGCGAAAAGCCGGATCATATGTGACCTCCATCAGTTGGGGTTCAGTCGTCAGGGCAAGCCGATACGTCAAACAGATAGGTGCGCTTTGTCAAAAAGCAGGACCTCTATAAGACTTTTCTTTTCCCGACAGCTTGCCTAGGGTCGTGCCCAGTTAGACTACGACATCAGGGAGTAACCTTATGAAAAAGCTGCTTACAGCAACTGCAGCAACCGCTCTGCTGGCGGGCACCGCCATGGCCGAGGATGTGAAGCTGGGCATTCTGTTCGGTTTCACCGGCCCCATCGAATCTCTGGCACCGGCCATGGGTTCGGGCGCAGAAATGGCGATTGCCGAGGTCAGCGAGTCGGGCAAACTGCTGGACGGCAAGACAGTTGTTGGCACCCGCGCCGATACCGGCTGTATCGACAACGGTCTGGCCACCTCGAACGGTGAGCGCATGATCGCGGATGGCGTTGCCGGTATCATCGGCGGTGACTGCTCGGGCGTGACCGGCGCGATCCTGCAGAACGTGGCGATTCCGAACGGCATGGTCATGATCTCGCCTTCGGCCACGTCGCCCGGCCTGTCGACCATGGAAGACAACGGCCTGTTCTTCCGCACCGCACCGTCGGATGCGCGTGAAGGTCAGGTGATGGCGGACATTCTGAATGACCGAGGCATCAGCTCGATCGCGCTGACCTACACCAACAACGACTACGGCAAGGGCCTGGCGGATGCGATCCAGTCCTCGTTCGAGGCGTCGGGGGGTGAAGTGACCATCGTGGCCGCGCATGAAGACGGCAAAGCCGATTACTCGGCCGAAGTGGGCGCGCTGGCTTCGGCCGGTGGCGACATTCTGGTTGTTGCTGGCTATCTGGATCAGGGTGGTCTGGGCATCATCCAGTCGGCGCTGGACAGCGGCGCGTTTGACACGTTCGGTCTGCCTGGCGGCATGATCGGTGACTCGCTGCCTGCAAATGTCGGTCCCGACCTGAACGGCTCGTTCGGGCAGATCGCCGGTTCGGGTGGTGAAGGCGCCGAGAAGTACTTTGCCATGGCGGAAGCCGCGGGCTTTGACGGCTCGTCGCCGTATTCGCCTGAATCCTATGACGCCGCCGCGCTGTTCATGCTGGCAATGCAGGCCGCAGGATCCACCAACCCGGCGGATTACGGTGCCAAGGTGATGGACGTCGCGAACGCGCCGGGTGAGAAGATCTATCCGGGTGAGCTGGTCAAGGGTCTGGAACTTATCGCCGCGGGTCAGGACATCGATTATGTCGGCGCTTCGGGTGTTGAACTGATCGGCCCCGGCGAAAGCGCGGGCTCGTATCGTGAGATCGAAGTGACCGACGGCGAGAACAAGACCGTCAACTTCCGTTGATCCTGCGCTAAGCGTCATAAAACAAAGCAGCCCGGGCCTTGTGTCCGGGCTGTTTCAATGAAAAAAGGCCGCACCTCGGGTTCGAGGATGGGATAAGAACGCCGAAAACGGCGGCTAGGGGAAAAGATGATCGTCGTCGAGGACGTGCACAAGCATTTCGGCGGATTTCACGCGGTGGATGGGGCATCGCTGGAAATCCAGAAGGGTTCGATCACCGGGCTGATCGGCCCGAACGGTGCTGGAAAAACCACGCTGTTTAACGTGATTGCGGGTGTTCTGCCACCGACGTCTGGCCGCGTGTTCATGGATGGCGAAGACATTACCGGCCTGCCCCCGCATGATCTGTTCCACAAGGGTTTGCTGCGCACGTTCCAGATCGCGCATGAGTTCTCCTCGATGACCTGTCGCGAGAATCTGATGATGGTGCCGGGCGCGCAGGCTGGGGAATCGCTGTGGAACACGTGGTTCGGGCGCAAGCGGATCGCGGATGAAGAGCGCGCGCTGAAGGCCAAGGCGGATGAGGTGTTAGAGTTCCTGACCATCGAACATCTGGCCGCTCACAAGGCCGGTCAGGTGTCGGGTGGGCAGAAGAAACTGCTGGAGCTTGGACGCACCATGATGGTCGACGCCAAGATCGTGTTTCTGGACGAGGTCGGCGCGGGCGTGAACCGCACCCTGCTGATGACCATTGCCGACACAATTCTGCGCCTGAACAAGGAACGCGGCTATACCTTTGTGGTCATCGAGCATGACATGGATTTCATCGGCAAGATTTGCGATCCGGTCATCTGTATGGCCGAAGGCAAGGTACTGGCCGAGGGGACCTTGGACGAGATCAAGGCCAATGAGCATGTGATCGAGGCGTATCTGGGAACCGGGTTGAAGAACAAAGACAAACTGGAGGCAGGCGCGTGAATGGAGTGATCCAGATGTGCGCCTGCGGCGCGCTTGAATTGTTTTATTGGGGGCTCTGCCCCCATGACCCCCGAGATATTTTTGGCCAGATGAAGAAGGATCCTGTGAATGGCTGAGCCGTTTCTGATCGGGGACACCATGACCGGCGGTTATGGCAAGGGGCCGGATATTCTGCATGATTGTACCATCGCCGTGGACAAGGGCGAGATTGCGGTGATCGTTGGCCCGAACGGGGCCGGTAAATCCACCGCGATGAAGGCCGTGTTTGGGATGCTGGACGTGCGCGCCGGTTCTGTTCGGCTGGACGGAGAAGATATCACGTCATTGTCCCCGCAAGACCGGGTGAACAAGGGGATGGGCTTTGTGCCGCAAACCCAGAATATTTTTACCTCGATGACGGTGGAAGAGAACCTTGAGATGGGGGCTTTCATTCGTCGGGATGATATCAGCCAAACGATGGAGCAGGTCTATGACCTGTTCCCGATCCTGCGCGACAAACGCAACCAGGCCGCCGGCGAGCTGTCCGGCGGTCAACGCCAGCAAGTTGCCGTGGGCCGCGCGCTGATGACGCAACCGAAAGTGCTGATGCTGGATGAACCGACCGCCGGTGTCTCGCCCATCGTGATGGATGAGTTGTTCGACCGGATTATCGAGGTATCGCGCACCGGGTTGCCGATCCTGATGGTGGAACAGAACGCCCGTCAGGCGCTGGAGATTGCGGACAAGGGATATGTGCTGGTACAGGGCCGCAATGCCTATTCCGGCACCGGAAAGGAACTGCTGGCAGACCCGGAAGTGCGCAAGAGTTTCCTGGGCGGCTGACGCCGGTATCCTGGGGCGCGGAGGATTGAGTGATTCCGCGCCAAAATAAGGCGGTTTTGCGGCGAAGATGCTCGGCGTAACAGATCGTCTTTCAAAGATGCATTGTAAGCTTATGTTATTACACATCTAATCAGCATCACATCGGTTCGATTTAGCTGCCATTCAATCCAAAGATTGCCCGTTTAAGGATACATTCCGGTCAGAATCTTCTCCTATCGCGTGCGTGCAGATGGTCCAGTTCCACCTGCGCCTGACATCGCGCTGCTCGGATTGGCGTGCGCACAACATCAATGAAGAACGACAGGGAACAACAAAAATGACAAAATGGATGATGGCGACGCTGTTCGCATTGGTGGCGTCGGGAGCCGCAGCAGAGGAGCATGTTTTTTCATGCGTTTCAAATCTGGACGGAACTGAATTCGTCCTCAACAGCGCGTCGGAAGGCAGTGCGGGCACGATTTCGACCATCGACATCGCTGGCGACACTGTGGCCTTTGACGCCCAGGTGTTGAAAGGTGTGGGCAGTGTCACTTTCCTGTCGATGCAGGAAACGCAGGTTCTGACCTATGTCGTGAACTTTTCCGATATGACTTATGATTTGTCGATCAATGGGGAACACTCGGCAAATGACAAAGGGACGTGCACGGAAGGGCAAGTTTGATCTTGGCACGGTTGAGTAAACTTAACCGTTAAATATCAATGTGATATAATGCGTCATTACACGGAATATTCACCGCGACTCAACTGACGGTGAGAACGGATGTAACACCGTTTCCCAGCCGACTTTCTGGCTTAGGTCTATTGATGTGATCCGTGTTTGGATTCGACGCCAAACCTGATCTCATCAGACCTAAGACCAGGCGGTAAGTGGCGTGAAAATCAGCGCCCCGTAGACCGCCCAAAAGTTGGAAATGTGACCGATGAAGAAGATGATCGCCTTGACCCTTTCGCTGATGATCCCCCAGCTGGCCTCGGCCCAGAATGCAGGCCCACTGGACGGCGCGGATTTTGTCGTCAATTGCGTGTCGGACAAAGACGGCAGCTCGGTGACCCTCGCCAGTTCGGGTGGCACCAACAAGGGCTATATCGTAACCGACGCCATCCGGGGCGAAGCGACCATCCTGTCGGGCATCGGGTCGTTGACATTTCTACACCTGATGGAGCGGGACGTGATCACCTTTGTGGTTGATTTCGACAACCTGAGCTATGACCTGACAATCAAGGGTCCGCACGCCACCCAGGACCATGGTGCTTGTGATGATCCGATAAGCTGACGGATCGTACAATTTTCTCACTGGAACTGTAATTTACGACCCAAAAACGGGCGCAAAATATTGTGCCCGGCAGGCAGGGCATGCCATAAGGCTGCACTCGGACAGTGAGAAGAACTGATGGATTTACTGAACGCGCTTGTTGCGCTTGCGAATTTTGTGATCGTTCCTGCGATTGCCTATGGGAGCCAACTTGCGCTGGGGGCGCTGGGCGTCACTCTGATCTACGGCATCCTGCGGTTTTCCAACTTCGCCCATGGCGATACGATGGCCTTTGGCGCGATGATCGCCGTGCTGGTAACCTGGGGCCTGCAGGCTGCCGGTGTCAGCTTTGGGCCTCTGCCGACCGCCCTGCTGGCGCTGCCCTTTGCGATCCTTGGCTGTATCGTTCTGGTTCTGATCACGGATCGGCTGGTCTATCGGTTCTATCGCGAGCAAAAGGCCAAGCCGGTGATCCTTGTGATCGTGTCGATGGGCGTGATGTTCATCATGAACGGGTTGGTGCGCTTTGTAATCGGACCCGACGATCAGAGGTTTTCCGACGGCGCGCGGTTCCTGATTTCCGCACGGGATTTCAAGGCGATGACCGGGCTGAGTGAGGGTCTGGCGATCCGCACATCCCAAGCGATTACCGTTGTCGTGGCGGTCGTTGCGGTGGCGCTGTTGTTCTGGTTTCTGAACAAGACGCGCACGGGCAAGTCGATGCGGGCCTATTCGGATAACGAAGATCTAGCCCTTCTGTCCGGCATCAACCCTGAACGCGTTGTAATGATCACCTGGATCATCGTGGCGGCGCTGGCGACCACCGCCGGGGTGCTTTACGGGCTGGACAAGAGCTTCAAGCCCTTCGTTTATTTTCAGCTTCTTCTGCCGATCTTTGCCTCGGCCATTGTCGGCGGGCTGGGCAACCCGCTGGGCGCAATCGCCGGCGGGTTCATCATCGCGTTTTCCGAGGTGACGATCACTTATGCCTGGAAAAAGGTCCTGACCTATCTCGCACCAGAGACTCTGGCGCCGTCGGGTTTGGTGCAGTTCCTGTCCACCGATTACAAATTCGCCGTCAGCTTTGTGATCCTGCTGATCGTCTTGCTGTTTAAGCCCACGGGCCTGTTCAAAGGGAAAGCGGTATGAGCGAAGCAACCAAAAACACGCTTCTGTTTGCCGTGGTCGGCGGGCTGATCCTGATGACCGGATTCACGCAAAGCTGGAACGCGGCGATTCTGATCCTGAACATGGGGCTGATCTCGGCCATCATGTCGATTGGGGTGAATCTGCAATGGGGCTTTGCGGGCCTGTTCAACGTTGGCGTCATGGGCTTTGTCGCGCTGGGCGGTCTGGCTGTTGTGTTGGTATCTACGCCGCCGACGCCCGGGGCGTGGTCCTCTGGCGGGTATGGTATTGTGCTTGCTTTGCTATTGGGTGCGGCGACCGTTGTTGCGGCCGTGATGGCGGCGCAGAAACTGCCCAAGGGCAATGTGCGCAACCTGTCCATCCTCGGCATCCTTGTGGCTGGTTTTTTCATCTATCGCGCGGTGTTTGACCCCAGCGTTGCGGGGGTCGAGGCCATCGATCCGGCGATTGCGGGAAATCTAGGTGGGCTGAACCTGCCGGTTCTTCTGGCCTGGCCTGCGGGCGGGCTGCTGGCGGCGGGCGCGGCCTGGCTGATTGGCAAAACGGCTTTGGGCCTGCGGTCCGACTATCTGGCCATTGCCACGCTTGGTATCGCCGAGATCATCATTGCGGTCCTCAAGAACGAAGATTGGCTGGCCCGCGGCGTCAAGAACGTCTACGGCCTTCCCCGCCCCGCCCCCGTGGTCGGGTATGAGATCGACCTGCAACAGGATCCCGGTTTTATCGCGCGGGCGGAATGGCTGGGGCTTGACCCGGTGACCGCTTCGACCCTGTCGGTCAAGCTGGGTTATTCACTTCTGTTCCTGATCGTGCTGCTGGTGCTGCTGTGGATGGCGCAAAAGGCGCTGCACAGCCCTTGGGGCCGCATGATGCGCGCGATCCGCGACAACGAAGTGGCCGCCGAGGCGATGGGCAAGGATGTCACCCGCCGTCATTTGCAGGTGTTTGTACTGGGCTCGGCCATTTGCGGGATTGCAGGCGCGATGATGACCACGCTGGACGGGCAGTTGACCCCCAGCGCCTATCAGCCTTTGCGCTTTACCTTCCTTGTCTGGGTCATGGTGATCGTTGGCGGCTCGGGCAACAACTTTGGCGCGGTTCTGGGCGCGTTCCTGATCTGGTTCCTGTGGGTTCAGGTCGAACCGATGGGCCTGTGGATCATGAACCTGATTACATCCGGCCTGCCGGACGGCAGCGCCCTGAAAGCGCACCTGATCGAAAGCGCCGCGCATATGCGCCTGTTTACCATGGGGCTGGTGCTTTTGATTGTTCTCAGATTCAGTCCAAGGGGGCTGATCCCCGAGAAATAGGCTGAAATCTTCTCAAATCACAAAGCCGTGTCGGCGAATACCGGCGCGGCTTCTTGATTCTTAAAGATTTTTTGACTAAACCAACCCACCATTCCCGGCATTGGATACGTCTTCATTTCTGTCGACGCTCACTCACACACCCTCTCGCCGGTCTTATAAGGCCAGTTACCCAGTCTAAAGAGTAGATCTTAGAACCATGAAAAAACCACTCAGCAAAGTTGTCATCCTGTTGCCGCTTGTTGCGGCAGTTGCGGCCTGCGTCCCTTCGCCCGAAGATCTGGAAACCACACCGGTCAAGGTCAACACGCCCGAGGGTGTGGTGACCTGTCAGCTCTATCGCCATGACCGCGTGACCTGGGACCGGGCCATTGATTTCCCGGCGACCAAGATGTCGGTGCGTCAGGCGGATGCCTATTGCCGTCAGGAAGGCCAGCGCCGCCTGAAAGGTTAAGCTAGCGGTTTCGGAACAAACCACCCAGGATGCCGCGCACGATGCGGCGACCGGTGGTGCCTTTCAGTTCCTTGATCACGGCCTCGCTCATCGCGGTGGCAAACGTGTCTTTCTTGCGTGTCACGCGCGAGGAAGACCGCCCCACCCGACTGCCCGAATATCTGCGGGCCGAGGCGAATTCGCGCTCCATCGCCGTCTGCATTTCCACGACCTCTTCGGCCTCGGCGGCTTCGGCTTCCTTGGCGGCGGCCTCGGCGCGGGCCTGAAGGATCTCAAAGGCCGATTTTCGATCGACGGGTGTGTCGTATTTCGCAGCCATTGGTGACGCGGTCATAACCGTCCGGCGTTCAGCGTCGGAAATCGGCCCCAGCTGGGAACCCGGCGGGCGGATCAGTGTACGTTCGACAATGCCCGGCACACCCTTCTTTTGCAGCATTGATGTGACGGCTTCACCCACGCCGACCTCACGTATTGCCTCTTCGGTGTCAAAAGCCGGATTCTCGCGATAGGTTTCTGCGGCAAGGCGCAGGTTCTTCCGGTCGCGCGCGGTAAAGGCCCGCAGGGCGTGCTGCACGCGATTGCCCAACTGTCCCAGAATATCTTCGGGTATATCGGCCGGATTCTGCGTGATGAAATAGACCCCCACACCCTTGGAGCGGATCAAGCGCGCCACCTGTTCCACCTTGTCGATCAGAACCTTCGGCGCGTCTTCGAACAGCAAATGGGCCTCATCGAAGAAGAAGACCAGCTTGGGTTTCTCGGGGTCACCAACCTCGGGCAGTTCTTCGAACAACTCGCTCAGCAGCCATAGCAGGAAAGTTGCATAAAGGCGCGGCGATCCCATCAGTTTGTCCGAGGCGAGGATGTTCACAACACCCTGCCCGGCCTCATCCGTACGCATGAGGTCGGCAAGGTCCAGCGCCGGTTCCCCAAATAGTCGGGTGCCGCCCTGGTTCTCCAACACCAGCAACCGGCGCTGGATCGCACCGATTGAAGAGGTCGAGACATTGCCGTAACGCAATGAAAGCTGCGCCCGGTTCTCACCAATCCAGACCAACAGCGCTTGCAGGTCCTTAAGGTCCAGCAGCGGCATGCCTTCTTCATCTGCCACACGGAAGGCGATGTTCAGTATCCCCTCCTGCGCTTCGCTCAACTCCATCAGGCGGGACAATAGCAATGGCCCCATCTCAGTCACTGTCGTACGAACCGGATGCCCCTGCTCACCAAACAAGTCCCAGAAGGTCACCGGGCAAGCGGCGTAGGCAAAATCGGTGAATCCGATCCGCGTGGCGCGATCCATGAAAGCCTGATGCAGTTTGTGTGTCTCGGTTCCCGGCAATGCCAGCCCGGACAGGTCACCTTTGACGTCCGACAGGAATACCGGAACGCCTGCCTTGGAAAATCCTTCGGCCAGAATTTGCAGAGTCACCGTCTTGCCGGTCCCGGTGGCCCCGGCAATCAACCCATGCCGGTTCGCGTATTTCAGCGTCAGCCCCTGCGGCTGGCCATAGTCCTGACCGCCACCGCCCAGAAAGATATCTTCGCCCATGTTTTCACTGCCTTATGTCTCACCGATCCGGACCCAGCATACAAAGTTAACCTTTGACTGCGATAGTCATTTTGCGCGCTTTGTGGTGCCAGCCGCAAAGGCGCACTTCCTCCCTGTTGACTGGCCGTGCCTTCGGGCACGGCTTTTTTGCCCGTTCACGCGGATTAAACTGAACTGACGAGTATATTAAAAGTTCAGGTTAGCAGTTGACCACTGCGTTCCCCTCTCGTAACGTCTGCCACATAACTAAGTCGGCCAGTCCGACGGGGAGAAACATTTATAGAAGGGAGCTGCTCCACCAGCTCCCTTTTTCTTGTTTTTAAGGGGTGGAAACCCTACCTGAGTGGCAAGAAATTGTTCATTTTCGAACCGACGCATCGCTTAGTGCCTGACACCAGCCGTGAACGGTGCTAGAGGAAGAAAAAAACTCAATCACCAAATATCGAGGCATTCATGATCAAGTCACTCCTTTCGATCAATACGCTCGCTGCTGTCCTTGTTTGCGGCGCTGTCAGTGCACAGGAAACCTCGGAACCCGAGGCCGATAACGGGCTGGACCTGGGCGAGACCGGTCCGCGTGCGGGTGAACAGTTCGTCAAAGAAACTTCCGGCGATTGGGAGGTGTCCTGCATCAAGGCGCAGGAAGGCGAAGACCCATGCGCCATCGTTCAGGTTCTCAACGGCCAGCAAGGCGATCCGATTGCCGAGGTGTCCATTGGCAAACTACCCGAAGGTGGGGCCGCCGTGGCCTGGGCGAATGTGATCGTCCCGCTGGAAACCCTGCTGCAGGCGCAACTGGCGCTGTCCATCGATGGCGCGCCGCGCAAGCTGTATAACTATCACCACTGTGTGCCGGTCGGCTGCGTCGCCCAACTGGGTCTGAGCCAGGGTGACATTGATGCCATGAAGGCGGGCAGCAAGGCGACCTTCTCGCTGGTGCCCGCACGCTTCCCGGATCAGGTTCTGACCATGGACATGTCGCTGTCTGGCTTCACCTCAGGCTTTGACAGCCTGAGCGTCAACGTAAACTAAGCGATGCTTTCGTCGCCGCGGTGGAAACGCTGCGGCGACTTTTGGATCGTCTTCAGACCTTCTTCAAAGCCAGAACAGCATTCAGGCCGCCAAAGGCAAAGGCGTTGCTGAGGGCAACATCCACCTTGGCCTCGCGCGCCTCGTTCGGTACCACATCCAGCGCGCATTCCGGATCGGGTTCCTCGTACCCGATGGTCGGCGCAATAACGCCATCCCGCAGAGCCATGATGCAGGCCAGCAATTCGACAGCACCAGTGCCGCCGATCAGGTGCCCGTGCATGGACTTGGTGGACGAGATCATCAGGTCATCCGCATGCGGCCCGAACACGTCTGCAACTGCGGCGCATTCCGTTTTGTCATTTGCTGCCGTTCCGGTGCCATGCGCGTTGATATAGCTGACATCGCTGGCGTTCAGCTTTGCGTCAGCCAAAGCCCCGGCCATGGCGCGTGATGCGCCCTGCTTGCTGGGCATGACAATATCGGCCGCATCCGAGGACATGGCGAACCCGACGACCTCGGACAGGATTTCTGCACCCCGCGCGCGGGCATGTTCGTATTCCTCGAAGACAAAAATGCCGGCACCTTCGCCCTGAACCATCCCGTTACGGTTAGCGCTGAACGGGCGGCAGGCGTCTTTGGACATGACGCGCAAGCCTTCCCAGGCTTTCACGCCGCCAAAACACAGCATCGATTCCGACCCGCCGGTGACCATCGCAGGCGCAGCACCGCTGCGGACCATCTGGAACGCTTGCGCCATCGCATGGTTCGACGATGCGCAGGCTGTTGAAACGGTAAAGCTGGGTCCTTTGAGGTTATGTTCCATTGACACATGGCTGGCGGCCGCATTGTTCATCAGCTTTGGGACAACAAAGGGGTGCACGCGGTTTTTTCCGTCTTCGTAGACCGACCGGTAATTGTCGTCCCAGGTCGAAACACCGCCGCCTGCCGTGCCCAGCACGACGCCGGACCGGGCCGCCAATTCCCCGTGGAATTCGATCCCCGATTGCTCGATGGCTTCTTTGGCTGCGGTCAGTGTGAACTGCGTGAACCGGTCATACAGAGACATCTGTTGGCGATTAAAGCGCCCTTCGGCCTCGAACCCGCGCACCTGACCGCCGATCTTGATGGCCAGACGATCGACATCGCGAAACTCCAGTTCCGAGATACCGCAGCGCCCTTCACGCATGGCCTCCAGCGTGTCGGGGACAGAGTGACCCAGCGAGTTGATGGTGCCCGCGCCGGTGATAACAACCCGTTTCATTGTTCCGGGTCAGACCTTTTCCGACACAAGCTGTTCGATGCCCGCAATGATCGCGGCCACGTTCGAGATGTCGAAATCGTTCGATTCAGGTTCGTTGGCGTTGAAGGGAACCGAGATGTCGAACTCTTCCTCGATCGCAAAGATGCTTTCGACCAGACCCAGACTGTCGATGCCCAGATCTTCCAGCGTGCTTTCGGGTGTCACATCCGATGGCTCCAGCACGGCCTGCTCTGCAATGATTGCGATGACGCGGTCGCTGATGCTCATATCGATCCCCTGATTATCAATCTGAGGATGATTTAATCGCTCGGGGGCTGTTTGGAAACAGCCTTTTTAAGTGCCTCAACGTCGCGGGCCAGACGCGGCAACCGGCGTTGCGCTTTGTAGATGTCGGTATGGGTTTCCATCTTGATCCCCGGATAGCCCATGATCACCCGACCGGCGGGCACATTGGACAGGATTTTGGTGCCGCCGCCCGAGATTACGCCGTCGCCGATGAAAATGTTGTCCACCACGCCGGTCTGGCCGCCCAACACCACGTTGTTGCCAATATCGACCGAGCCGGACACGCCGGTCTGTCCGCACAGCAGGCAGTCACGCCCCACACGGGTGTTGTGGCCCACATGCACAAGGTTATCCAGTTTCGACCCATCGCCGATCCGGGTGTTGCGAATTGTGCCATTGTCTACGGTACAGTTCGAGCCGACCTCGACATCGTCACCAATTTCAACCGCGCCCAGAGAATGAATGCGCAGCCAGCTTTGCGCCTTCGCCTCACCCTGATCCCCCATGGTTTTGCGCGCGTTTTCTGCGCCAGATACTTCGGGAGTTACAAAGCTGAAACCGTCTCCACCAATCCGCGCGCCCGGTTGGGCGATAAAGCGATCCCCGATCTGAGCGCGCGCGCCGATGCTGACCATTTCGCGCAGCAGCGCCTGTTCGCCAAGAACAGCGTCGATACCAATCGTGCAATGGGCGCCAATTACCGATCCGGCCCCGATCCGCGCCCTGGCCCCGACAACCGCCAAAGGCCCAATCGACACATCTGCGCCAATCTCTGCCGTCGGATCAATCACGGCCGAGGGGTGAATGCCGGGCTCAACCCCCTGCCCGCGATCCAGCATCGATGTTATGCCTGCCATCGCCATGCGCGGACGTTTCACAAAAATCGCCGCGCGCAGGCCCATGGCCTGCCAATCCGCACCTTCCCACAGAACCGCCGCGCGTGCCTCACCACCTGCCAGAGCCTCGGCATATTTCGGTGACATCGCCATGGCCAGATCGGTGGGTCCGGCGTCACCGGGCTCGGCCGCGCGCACAATCGTCAGGCCGGTGTCGCCCTGGCACTCGGCACCAAGGCTGTCGGCGATTTGCTGAATGGTAAACTGCATGGCGGGCTTTCTTTCGGCAGGATTTGCCCCCGTGCTTACCCCTGAACGTCCGGCAGGGCTACCCCTGCCTTTTGCAGCGCGTCCCAAATCTTGGCGTCGCGGTTGTAGACGTCGCGGCGATACTGCACCTCGCCCTTCGGGCCCATATAGGCGGTGCGATAGATCAGATGCACCGGAACCTTCTGGTCCAGTTTCACTGTGGTTTCCTTGCCGGTATTCAGCACTCGGTGAAAAAACGCTTTTGGGTCTTCCTCTTGCTTGGCCAGCAACGCATAGGCGAATTCGAACGGTTGCGCCAATCGGATACAGCCATGCGAGAAGGCCCGCACCTCGCGCGCGAACAGAGATTTCTGAGGCGTATCATGCAGATATATGTTGTACTTGTTGGGGAACATGAACTTCACCAGCCCCAGTGCATTGCTTTTGCTCGGCGGTTGACGCATCGCAAACGGGAAGTTGCGCGCGGTGAATTGGGTGAAGTCCACGGCCCCGCGGTTGACCTGACGGCCACTGCGATCGGTGATCTGGATATGACCCACGGCATTCGGGTTGGATTGCAGCTTGGGCAGATATTCCTTTGTGATGATCGAGCGTGGCACATACCAGCTGGGGTTGATCACCATATGCTCCATCTCGTCCGAAAACTCGGGGCTGCGGCGGTCATGCACGTTTTTGCCGATTACTGCGCGGGTCTCGAACGTGACCTGCCCGTCATCGACGATCTTGGCAGAGAAATCGGCCTGATTCACCAGAATATGGCGGGTCCCACGTTCACGCGGCAACCAACGCTCGCGTTCCAGCGCCACCAGAACCGACTTCAACCGGTCCGATGCCGGGCGGTTCAGTTCCGAAATCGTGCCCTGCCCGGCAACACCGTCCGGCTCCAACCCATGCGCGGTTTGAAAGCTGCGAACAGCCTCAAGCAAAGTGGCATCAAACGAAGGGCTGGCAGTGGGTTTCAGATAGCCCATCGCCACCAAACGGTTGCGCAGCTTGATGACATTTGGCCCTGAATCCCCAAGTTCCAGCTTGGCCACCGGAACACTCGCGCCCCAGCCGCCCTGATCGACCAGAGCCTCCAGTGCGAGTTTCTGCTTCATCAGCGCACGATACTGGCGCGTCTGCGGTGCGAGCTGATCCAGATAGGCCGCACCATGCGTGTTCAGTTGCTGCAGATGTTCCTCGGGGCTGCGCCGTTCCACCTTGCGGACCAGCCCGTCGTCAATGCTGGCCGGGCGCAGGGCACCGGAATACAGATCGTCGGCGTAAGCCAGAAACACCCGCGTCAGTTCAGCCTCGACCGCGCCCAAATCCCGAACAGATCGCGCCTGCCGCATCTGTTCAACCAGCGCGTCTACATCGTAACCTGCTGAGGGCAGACCGTGCATATGGCTGTTGGACAGCGCGTTGATCAACGCGGCGCGCCGGTCGGCATGATCTTGCGAGGCTCCGACCCAGACAGGCGAAAACCCGTTGGTCCGGTAAAACGCCGCAATATCGCTGGATGTCGGAGTGTGCTCGGCCACAGCCATTTGAAACGCGGTGCCCTGAATCGGGTCAGACGTTGTGTTGGCAATGGCTGCTGTGGCCGCAAAACATGCCGCGACAAGGATACTGGTACTGGTCCGCAATACTGAGAACATGGGATGCCCTTGGTTATTCAATAGTTTGCGCTGATGGGGATGCGCCGAACAAATATCATTTTTGCACTCTGCCTTTGTCTATTCACAAATTCCTTACTCGGCCTCTTCTATTTCGGCCTGATGCGCGTTTGCATCGAAGCGGTGCCGAAACGCCTCAATTGCGCAAAAAATGTGCCGGTTGCCCCATCTGCGCAAAAAACTGCCGAAAATTCCCCCTTGAAAAGGTGAGTATCAAACACTTCTTGGCGACCGAATCCGATTGTGCCATAAATTCGCCATCTGGGATGGGAAAATATTAATACAGCGCGCGTAACATCGTGCGCAGGCAGGAACAGTACGGGACGAAACAAAAATGACCAAGAGCAGTACATCGGGCTTGACCCGGCGTGCCCTATTGGGGGCATTCGCAGCCACAGCAGTTGCTGCAGCACCGACTTATTCCAATGCAGCAGGTTTTCTTCGCGGCGGCGGCGACATTCGTCGTATCCGCATGTATTCCGGTCGCACAGGCGAACGGATCGATATGATATATTGGGTTGACGGCAAATACATCAAGGATGCTGTCAAGGAAGTGAACCATTTCATGCGCGACTGGCGGACCGATCAGGTCAAAAGCATGGATTTGCGCACGGTCGACATCATGGCCGCCGCCCACAATCTTCTGGACGTGAACGAGCCTTACATGCTGCTGTCCGGCTATCGTTCGCCGCAGACAAACGCCATGCTGCGTTCCAGATCCCGCCGCGTTGCCCGGAACTCCCTGCACATGCAAGGCCAGGCGGCAGACCTTCGCCTTGGCTCGCGTTCCGTCTCGCAAATGGCCAAAGCGGCGATGTCGTGCCGCGCGGGCGGTGTAGGCCAATACTACCGGTCGAACTTCGTACATATGGATTGCGGCGTGGTCCGCACCTGGCGCGGCTAATCCGCCTCGTTAAAACCAATTGTTCCGAACCCCCACAGATCCTCTGACGGGGGTTTGTTTTGCGCAATGCAATCCGACCGGGCGATCCGACCGGAGTGCGGATCCTAAATCTAATGAAAGATGGCGCACCTGAGAGGATTCGAACCTCTGGCCTCTGCCTTCGGAGGGCAGCGCTCTATCCAGCTGAGCTACAGGTGCCTTGGCCGTTAGCTAACCTTGTTCCGGGTCGGGTGCAACTGGAAATCTGCGGGTCCCGGCAAGGTTTCACGCAAACAAATCATGCGCCAGTTCAAGCGCTTCGATCAGCGTGTCGACCTCATCGGTGGTGTTATACAGGCCAAAACTCGCCCGACAGGTCGCAGTAACGCCCAGATGATCCATCAACGGACCCGCGCAGTGATGACCGGCGCGCACGGCGACGCCCTTTTTGTCAAGGATGGTCGAGACGTCATGCGCGTGCCCTGCTCCATCCATCGTGAAGCTGAAGATCGCGGCCTTGTCCGGGCGGGTGCCCTGGACCTGTAGCCAGTTCAACCCGGTCAGGCGTTGCATCGCATAATCGCGCAGGCTGGATTCATGGGCGGCGATGTTCTCCATCCCCAGATCCATCATGTAGTCCAAAGCCACGCCCAAACCGATGGTCTGAACGATGCCGGGTGTTCCGGCTTCGAACTTCATCGGCGGGTCGTTGTACGTGATCTGGTCCTTGCTGACCTCTTTGATCATGTCGCCGCCGCCAATGAAGGGGCGCATTTCGGCCATACGCTCGGATTTGATGAAGATCGCGCCGGACCCCGAGGGGCCGTAGAGCTTATGCCCGGTGATCGCGTAGAAATCGCAGCCAATCTCATCGACGCTGACAGGCATATGAACCGCGCCCTGACTACCGTCCACCAGAACCGGAACACCCTTGGCATGGGCGCCTTGGGTGATGGCTGTGACATCCACAACCGTGCCCAGAACGTTAGAGCATTGCGTCACGGCCACCAGTTTGGTTTTGGGTCCAATCGCATCCAGAACGGCCTGCGGATCAAGGCCGCCATCGGCATCCACATCGACCCATTTCAGAACAACGCCCTGCCGTTCGCGCAGGAAATGCCAGGGCACGATATTGGCGTGATGCTCCATCACGCTCAGCACGATTTCGTCGCCAGCCTCAAGCCGGGGCATGGCCCAGCCGTACGCGACCAGATTGATCCCTTCGGTGGTGCCCGAATTCAGGACGATCTCGTCCTCATTCGCCACCCCAAGGAAACGTGCAATCGTGCCGCGAACGCCTTCGTATTTCTCGGTTGCGAGGTTTGACAGGTAGTGCAAACCGCGATGGACGTTCGAATATTCCTCGGCATAGGCACGGGTCACTGCATCAATCACCGCCTGAGGTTTCTGCGCCGAGGCCCCGTTGTCCAGATAGGTCAGCGGCTTGCCGTTCACCTGCCGCGACAGGATCGGAAAATCAGAGCGGATTTTCTGCACATCATACATAGGGTTGTCTTCCTAGACGGGCGCCACGGGGGCGAGCATAAGGACAAAAGGAACCGCAACCAAAGCGGACAACAAAACCACGCCGAACGATTTCCACAGCGATCCGAACTGATGCGCTTCGTTCAGGAAATGCAACGTGATGTAGAGGCTCAGGATCGCGGTGGCCAACAGCAACACCGCCATCAGGAACGGGATCGTCAGGCTCAGGATCAGGACGCCAAGCAATGCCGCGATCTGCAGGTATTGCACCCAGACGATCAGCACCATCATCCCCTCGAACCGCGCCGTTCCGCCCAGAAAACGGCCGACGAACAGGAAGGCAAGGATGCTGAACATCATCGTACCTGCCGAGCGAACCAATACAATCGGAACGCTTTCCGTAATCGGGCCAGCATCGCCTTCGACAACCGGAATCGACAGGTCAATGCCCAACTGGATTATGCAGTTCAGCACAACAGCAAGGAAAAACGCCAGCCACAGCACCTCGCGCCCCGGGTTCAGGGCCAAGAGCTGACGCGCCGCCTCGGCGGGTTGTCTTAGCGTCAGAACCGCCAGTTGACCCAGGTTCGGAGTATTCATTCAGCGGACCTTTGTACTTGTCGCAGTCCGGATAACCAGAACCAGACAAAAACGGCAACCCAAATCAAACCCACAAGGGTAAGCGTTGGACCAGAGCCGATGAACCCGGCAACCAGTCCGTTCAGCAGAACCAAGGGTGCGGAAGACAGCAAGGCCCAGAACAACGCCAGACGCGCGCCATAGGGCGTCCCTTTGCCACCCGCCAAACGCGCGGCCCAATGCGAGATCAGCGCCAGACTGTAAAAGAACAACGGCAGGATAAAGACCGAGCCCAGCAAGGCACCGCCCAGCAGCATGTTCAGCTCCACCCCTTCAAGATGCGCACGGCGCGCAAGGCTTGGCATCTGAGCGATGAAGGACACAATGCAGAAGGCCATGACGAAAATCAGCGCCCGGTCTTCGCGCGGACCCATATCCAGAAGCCGGCGCACGACACGCCCCGGCCCCCGGTATGTGGCAACGATATCTGACGACACAGGCATCAGCTGCGGCGCGCCAACCAACCTTCCAGACGGCTTACGATGGCCTCGGCCAATGCGCCGTCTTCGATCTCGTCGACGGCCTCGGCCAGAAACGCCAGCGTCAGCATATTGGTCGCGTCCTTGGTCGGAACCCCGCGCGAGCGCAGGTAGAACAGCGCGGTCTCGTCAATCGCGCCCGAGGTTGAGCCGTGCGAGCAGGCCACGTCGTCGGCGTAGATCTCAAGCTCGGGCTTGGCGAGGAACTGGCTGTCATCGTCCAGAAGCAGCGACTGGCTGATCTGATAGCCGTCGGTTTTCTGAGCACCTTCTTTCACAAGGATCTTGCCCTGAAAAACGCCGGTCGCACCGTTGCGCAGCACTTTCTTGAACACCTGACGGCTTTCGCAATTTACCGCATCATGGGTGATGAAGACGGTGTCATCGTGGTGAAAGTCACCATCGCCGACACAGGCCCCCGCCACATGCGCGACGGCGCCATCGCCGGTCAGTTCGACAACCTGTTCATTTCGGGTCAGCACACCATTCACGGTCAGGGTGAAGGACTTGTAGACAGACTCGGTGCCCAGACGGGTGAACATATGGGTCGCGGCCCGACGCTCCCAATCCCTGCCCTGCGCGCGGACGTGATGCAGCGTGCCGTTATCGGCAATGTCGATCTCCATACACTTGTTGAAGCGCGACGCGGCGGGGCCGGTTTCCAGAATGGTCGCCTCGGCACCGCTTTCGACGCGGATTACGTGGTGCAGGATCGCGTCAGACGTCGCGGACTCGTGCCGGTAGATCAGGTTGATCGGCTTGGACGGCTTGCCCGTTACATGAATGGCAACCCCGTCCGACGCAAAGGCGGTGTTCAGCGCGGCCAGTGGGCGCTGCACCGGAACCTGTCCGCGGGCTTCCAGAACGCCATACAGGTCTTTGGCCCAGTGGATATCCTTGCAGCAGATATCCTCCAGACGATCAATGCTCACGCCTTCCTGCGTCAGATCATCTGATTCCTCGGCGCTGAAAACACCGTCGATAAACACGATCTTGAGGCGGTCGAACTCGTCGAACACCAAGGGTTCATCATCCACGAAGACTGCAGCGGGCATGGCCGCAGGCGCGACCAGAGTGTCGGGCCGTGTGTATTTCCAATATTCGTCGCGACGGTTGGGCAGACCCATCTCAAGCACGCGGGCCAGCGCATCTTCGCGCGCGGCGCGGGTGCATCCGGCATCCGGCATGGTCAGCGCTGCCAGCCGCGCCTCGGTTGCGGTTTGTTTGACTTCGGGCAAGGCCATCAGTTCACCTCGGCAAGAATGTCGGCATAACCGTTGTTTTCGACCTCAAGCGCCAGTTCCGGGCCACCGGATTTGACGATGCGACCGTTCGCCATGATATGCACCACATCGGGCTTGATGTGATCCAGCAGGCGCTGATAGTGGGTGATCACAAGGAACCCGCGCCCTTCGTCGCGCAGCGCGTTCACACCTTCGGCCACAAGCTTCATCGCATCCACGTCAAGGCCCGAGTCGGTCTCGTCCATGATGCACATCTTGGGTTCCAGCATGGCCATCTGCAGGATCTCGTTGCGCTTTTTCTCACCGCCCGAGAAACCAACGTTCACAGGACGTTTCAGCATGTCCGCGTCGATCTTCAGGGTCTTGGCCTTGGCGCGCACCTCTTTCAGGAAGTCGGCGGCCGACAGTTCCTCTTCCCCGCGTGCCTTTCGCTGAGCGTTTACAGCCGTACGCAGGAAGGTCATGTTGCCGACGCCCGGAATTTCGACCGGGTACTGGAACGCCAGGAACACACCAGCAGCGGCGCGCTCTTCCGGCTCCATCTCTAGCAGGTCTTCACCGTTCAGAGTGGCCGAACCGTCGGTCACTTCGTATCCATCGCGACCCGACAGCACATAGCTGAGCGTCGACTTGCCCGAGCCATTCGGCCCCATGATCGCGTGTACCTTGCCGGCCTCGACCGTAAGGTCTACACCTTTGAGGATCTGCTTGTCTTCTTCTTCAAGCTGTACGTGCAGGTTCTTGATTTCCAGCATGTTTTGTCCTTTTGCATCTCGCAAGGGGCATCGTCGCCCCGATAAATCCCTATCCCAGTACCTTGCGGATCAGCCGTGCAGCAATCCAACCCAGGATTACCCCACCACCAACCGCCCAGACCGGGTTGATGAAAGCCATGTGATTGATGTTCACGTAAGCCACCCCCAGCAGGCCGCCCAAAACCGGCAGCGCATAGCCCAGCCAGGTCAGCACATCATCCTTCTGGATGCCGTTCCGGGGTGACCGCGTCATCAGCCGACAGAGCCTTCCAGTGAAATCGCTACCAGTTGCTGCGCTTCCATGGCAAATTCCATCGGCAGCGCCTGCAACACGTCTTTGCAGAACCCGTTCACGACCAGCGCCACGGCCTCTTCCTCATCCATGCCGCGCTGACGGCAGTAGAACAGTTGATCATCATCCACCTTCGACGTCGTCGCCTCATGCTCAACGCGGGACGAGTTGTTCTTGACCTCGATATACGGAACCGTATGCGCGCCGCATTTGTCGCCGATCAGCAAGCTGTCACACTGCGTGTAGTTCCGGCTGTCCTTGGCTTTCGGATGCATCGAAACCAGACCGCGATAGGTGTTCTGCGCCTTGCCCGCACTGATGCCCTTGGACACGATGCGCGACTTGGTGTTCTTGCCCAAATGAACCATCTTGGTGCCGGTATCGGCCTGCTGATAGTTGTTCGCAATCGCGATCGAGTAGAACTCACCCTGGCTTTCATTGCCGCGCAGGATGCAGGACGGATATTTCCAGGTCACGGCCGAGCCGGTTTCGACCTGAGTCCACATCACTTTGGACCGATCACCCCGACAATCGGCGCGTTTGGTTACGAAGTTATAGATGCCGCCCTTGCCGTTCTCGTCCCCGGGGAACCAGTTCTGAACGGTCGAATACTTCACCTCGGCGTCTTCTTCGACAATGATCTCGACCACAGCCGCGTGCAATTGGGCGGTGTCACGCTGAGGTGCAGTACAACCTTCCAGATAAGACACGTACGAGCCCTTGTCGGCGATGATCAGCGTGCGTTCGAACTGACCGGTATTCTCCGCGTTGATGCGGAAATAGGTGCTCAGCTCCATCGGGCAGCGGACGCCCGGCGGGATGTAGACGAACGAGCCATCCGAGAACACGGCCGAGTTCAAAGTGGCATAGAAGTTGTCCGACACAGGGACCACGGTGCCCAGGTATTTCTTGACCAGCTCAGGATGTTCTTTGATCGCCTCGGAGATCGAACAGAAGATCACCCCGGCCTTTTTCAATTCGGCCTGGAATGTCGTCCCTACCGAAACCGAGTCAAACACCGCGTCCACAGCGACCTTGCGGCCTTCGGCGGGCGCATCTTCGGCCCCTTCGACCCCGGCCAGAATCATCTGTTCTTTCAGCGGGATACCCAGCTTTTCGTAAGTCGCCAACAGCTTGGGATCGACGTCATCCAGCGACTTCGGCTTCTCCTCCATCGATTTCGGACGGGCATAGTAATACTGGTTCTGAAAATCGATCGGCGGGTAATGCACCATGGCCCATTTCGGCTCATCCATTTTGGTCCAGCGCTCGAAGGCCGACAGACGCCATTCGGTCATCCATTCAGGCTCTTCGTTCTTTTCCGAAATCAACCGCACGATATCCGGGTTCACGCCTTTGGGCGCATACTCCATCTCGATATCGGTGTCCCAGCCGTATTTGTAGGTTCCGACCTCGCGTACCGCATCCACGGTTTCCTGATCGACACCTTCTTTCACCTGGGTCTGGTCCAAAGCGGCCATAACTTACCCTCCGTCAGATCACGCGGCGCGCGCGCGATGCTTTTTCTCTTTCTCAAGCCACGTTTCAGCGAAACGCAGCACATTCTCTTTTGTTGTCAAAGGACCCAGCGAAACGCGGATCGCGCTGGCTGCTGTGACCTCATCAAATCCCATTGCAGTCAATACCGCGCTGGCACGAACCTTGCCGCTGGAGCAGGCAGAGCCCGCACTGACTGCAAAACCCGACAGGTCCATCTGCATGACCTGCGTCTCGCCCTTCCAGCCGGGGGTCGCGAAACACAGAGTGTTCGGCAGTCGCTTTTGACCTTTCCCGACAAAAATAGGTGATTTAACTCCGGCCTCAAGAGCGTTTTCTAGAATATTTCTAAATTCTTCGACCTGCTCCCAAACACCGTTGGCCAAATCCCGCGCGGCTGCTTCAGCTGCAGCCCCGAACCCCGCGATTCCAATCACATTTTCAGTTCCGGACCGACGCCCCATTTCCTGTCCGCCGCCCTTGATCTGCGCCGCCAGATCAGTGCCGCGTTTCATCACAACCGCGCCAACGCCCTTGGGCCCGCCCAGCTTGTGAGCTGAGATCAGCGCCATCTGCACGTCCAGCCAATTGAACGCAACAGGCAATTTGCCAAACGCCTGCGTGGCATCCGTCACGGCCAGACCCGACGGCAAGGACTGCACAATACCGGTTTCGGAATTGGCCAGTTGCAGTGTGGCGCGCGCCGGATCTTCCAAAGAAACCAGTCCCGTTGATAAAACAGGAATATCTTCATCAATCCAGGCTCTTACTGCATCATGTTCAATCGCGGGCCCATGCATATCGCGCCCTGCCAGCGTCAAGGCCGCACCCTCGGTCGAGCCTGAAGTGAACACCACATCCGCTCCATCCGCCCCAAAGGCCGATGCGACCTGCGCCCGCGCGCGTTCGATCAGCGCCTTGGCGGCACGCCCTTCTGCATGGACCGAGGACGGGTTCCCGCAGACCTCCATCGCCGCGATCATCGCGTCCCGCGCTTCGGGTCGCAACGGCGTGGTCGCGTTATGATCCAGATAAACGCGATTCATGGATGCATCTTTTTTCGGTTGCCTGTAACGTGAAACACCATCGCCTTACTCATCCACCACAGCGAACAGGCTGGGAACAGCAGGACAAGGCGCCAGATCGTTCTTGATCACATCCGACAGCCGCGTCTGATGCAGGAATACGTAAACATGCGCGCTCAACCCCTCCCACAGACGATTGGTCAGGGATTGCGCGCGACTGCCCGAGGACGCGCCGGATGCACCTGCCCCTTTGGTCATCGCGTCAACGGTTTCGTCAACGGCTGACAGAACCTCGACCACGCGAATGTCCGAGGCCGGGCGCGCCAGTCGATAGCCGCCACCGGGGCCACGGACCGAAGACACAAGCTCGGCCCGGCGCAGCTTGACGAACAATTGCTCAAGATACGGTAGCGATATGTCCTGACGCTCTGAGATCTCGCCCAGCGTCACAAGCTGATCCGAGGGCTGCAGCGCAATGTCAGCCAGCGCAACCATGGCGTAACGACCTTTCGTCGAAAGCTTCATTGACAATCCCTCATGGCAAGATGCGCGCGAAATCATTGACGCCGCCGCCGCCAGTGCGTATCTCCGACGGACAGCGACGGTACGCGCCGCTACATATTAGAACCGTTCTAAGGTGCCCGACGATTATCGTCAAGTATATCCGGGCTCTCGGAAGAAAAAGACAGGACCAAAGCACACATGCCCGAGGTGATTTTTCCCGGACCCGAAGGCCGCCTGGAAGGCCGTTACCACCCGCAAAAGGAAAAAGACGCACCGATCGCCATCGTGTTGCACCCGCACCCACAGTTTGGCGGGACCATGAACAACAAGGTCGTCTACAACCTGCACTATGCGTTCTACAACATGGGTTTCACCGTGTTGCGCTTTAACTTCCGCGGCGTGGGCCGCAGCCAGGGCGAATATGATCAGGGCGTAGGCGAGTTGAGCGATGCGGCCTCGGCTCTGGACTACCTGCAGTCGATGAACAACAACTCGAAACACTGCTGGGTCGCTGGCTTTTCGTTCGGTGCGTGGATCGGGATGCAATTGCTGATGCGCCGGCCCGAAATCACGGGCTTTATCAGCGTGTCGCCCCCGGCGAACATGTATGACTTTTCGTTCCTGGCGCCCTGCCCGTCTTCCGGTCTGATCATCAACGGATCAGCCGACCGCGTTGCCCCTCCGGCGGACACCACATCGCTGGTGAACAAGCTGCATGAACAGAAAGGCATCACCATCACCCATAACGAGGTCGAAGGTGCAGACCATTTCTTCCAGGACCGTCACATGGATACACTGATCACCGATGTCAGCGACTATGTGAAACGCCGCCTGACCGAGACCACGCGCTGATGTCTGACACCATCACCACCCTCGCCGCCAAACTGGCCGAGGATACGATGAAGGTTATGGACGAAACCGGCGACGACCGGTTCTTTGTCGAGGTGGGTGAGGTTCTGGGCGCGGCGTCGCAATCGCTGGAAGAGGCATTTCTGACCGAAATCCGCGTCCGGATGGCGGAACGCAAGGCGCGCACCTTTGTGATCAAGCGTCTCAGCGACCACCGCTCAAAAGTGAAAGCTATCGAAAAGCAATGAGTGATCGTCTGTCGGCCCAAATCGCCTTTCTGAAACAGGCCGACAGGTTGAAAACAGTGGAACGGGCAAACGTCCTGCTGGACCTGTCCCGCTGTGAAAACTCGGCCGAGCATAGCTGGCATCTGGCCCTTTGGGCTTTGGTCATGGAGCCATTGGCCGGACCCGAGGTTTCGATTGACCGGGTGATCCGCATGTTGCTGTTGCATGATCTGGTTGAGATCATCGTGGGCGACCATCCGATCCATCTGCAGACCGACTGGCAGGCCGTCGCCAAGGCTGAACAAGCCGCGGCCTCGGAACTGTTTGGCCTGCTGCCCGCCGATCAGGCGGCGGAGTTTCAAAGCCTCTGGCAGGAGTTCGAGGCCGATCAATCCGCCGACGCCCGTTTTGCAAAAATTCTGGATCGCTCTCAGCCCCTATTTCAGGTGCTCTGCGCGCAGCATCCTCGGGCCGATCATATTGACGTCGTGCAAGATAATCTGGACGGTGGGCGCGCAGCTTATCTGGCGCAGGATTTCCCTTTGGCCTTTGGTCATGCGCGGGCACTGCTGGACGGCGCGGATACGGACTCCAACGCATTTACAACACGCCTGCCCTTCCTGGCCGAGGCTGATCAGTTGAAAACAGTCCTGCGCGCCTCGCGCCTGATGGCGTCCGACCGGTTTGAGAATTCTGCCGAGCATTCCTGGCACATTATGCTCTATGCTTGGGTCTTGGCGGAATATGCCGAGGACGGAGTGTCCGAGGCCCGCGCCCTGCGCATGCTGTTGCTGCACGATATCGTCGAAATCGACGCCGGAGATCACCCGATCCACGGACAAGTGGATCACGCCGCCCAAACCGCCAAAGAGGAGGCGGCAGCAAAACGTCTGTTCGGCCTGCTTCCCGAACCGCAGCAAACGCAATTCGCGGCTCTGTGGCACGAGTTCGAGGCGGCGGAGACGCCGGATGCGCGGTTTGCCAAGGCCGTTGACCGGTTCCAGACCCCGGTGGCCAATCTGGAAACAGGTGGCGGGTCGTGGGTCGATTACAACGTAACCTATGCTCAGCTGGAAACACGGGTACGACCGGCGGTTGAAGGCGGTGCCCCGCAGCTTTGGCAGTGGCTACAGCCGCAACTGGCCGCCTATTTTCAAACGCACAGCACAGCGGGCGCATAGCCAGAAATAGAAAAAGGAGCCCAAAGGCCCCTTTTCCCTCTGCTTCGTTCTGATCGGCGCTTAAATTACGCTACCATCCAACTTTTCAACCATATTGGCTGCATCAGTATCGACGGACCCCCCGCCAGCAAGCCACCCAAGCGCTACGATAACAAACGCAGCAAGAATGACGGTTTTTGCAAATAACGTCATGAAACAATACTCAGTAACAAAAAAAACCAATACACGGGGAACTTTACACAAATTCAACTTTACCCATAGTCAGGTATACCTGACCTTCATGTTGTGGGTCGGCACTGCTTTCCAACTGAATGTGCTTGCCGCAGATTGCAAAGTCGTGGTCAAGCTTGCCTGGGTTTATTGAGACAAAGGTATAAAACATGCCCAAAGCCTACCTGATCCTGCTGCTTGCGGTCTTTGCAGAAACCGTAGGGACAACTGCGTTGCAGGCCAGCCAGCAATTCACGCGGCTTTGGCCGTCGGTTCTGGTCGTTGTCAGCTATGGGTTTGCCTTCTACCTTTTGGGCCTGACCCTGAAATTCATGCCGGTTGGTATCGTCTACGCAATCTGGTCCGGATTGGGGATATTCTTCATCGCAATAATTGGCTTCGTTGTCTTTGGACAAAAACTGGACATCTGGGCCGTTCTGGGGCTGACCCTGATCCTGGCCGGAATTCTGATCATTCACCTGTTTTCGAAGACTGCGGGCCATTGAACGCCTGTTAGGGGTGGTAACTTTGCGCGTGCCGCGTTATGCGCGCGGCAACTTCCCGTTCAAAGGCTGACCTCTCATGGACCTGCGCAACATCGCAATCATCGCTCACGTGGACCACGGCAAGACGACCCTGGTGGATGAGCTGCTCAAACAATCCGGCGCGTTCCGGGAAAACCAGGCCGTGGCGGAACGCGCCATGGACAGCAACGATCTGGAACGCGAGCGTGGCATCACCATTCTGGCCAAAGCCACCTCGGTCGAGTGGAAGGGCACACGCATCAACATCGTTGACACCCCTGGCCACGCCGATTTCGGTGGTGAGGTTGAGCGGATCCTCAGCATGGTGGACGGTGTGGTCCTGCTGGTCGACGCCGCCGAAGGCCCGATGCCGCAGACCAAGTTCGTGACCTCCAAGGCGCTTGCGTTGGGTCTGCGTCCAATCGTGGTGTTGAACAAAGTCGACAAGCCCGATGCCGAGCCCGACCGGGCGCTGGACGAATGCTTTGACCTGTTCGCCAACCTCGGCGCCGATGACGACCAGCTGGATTTCCCCGCAATGTACGCCTCCGGCCGGTCCGGCTGGGCCGATATGGAGCTGGACGGTCCCCGCAAGGACCTGACCGCCCTGTTCGACCTGATCGTGGATCACGTCCCCGCGCCCAAGCAGGCCGAAAAGAAAGACGAACCTTTCCGCATGCTGGCCACAACACTGGGCAACGACCCGTTCATTGGCCGTATCCTGACTGGTCGCGTTGAAAGCGGCACCCTGAAAGCCGGCGACACCCTCAAGGCGCTCAGCCGCGACGGCACGCTGATTGAGAACTTCCGCGCCTCGAAAATCCTGGCCTTCCGTGGTCTGGCGCAACAGCCCATCGATGTGGCCGAAGCAGGCGACATCGTTACCATCGCGGGTATGAGCAAGGCGACAGTCGCCGACTCGCTGGTCTCGCCGCAGGTTGACGAAGCCCTGCCCGCCCAACCCATCGACCCGCCCACCATCACTGTGACCTTCGGCATCAACGACTCGCCCCTGGCCGGGCGGGACGGCAAAAAGGTGCAGTCCCGCGTCATCCGTGACCGCCTGATGAAAGAGGCCGAATCCAACGTTGCCATCCGCATCACCGACACCCCCGGAGGTGAAGCGTTCGAGGTTGCAGGCCGTGGCGAATTGCAGATGGGCGTTCTGATTGAAAACATGCGCCGTGAAGGGTTCGAACTCAGCATCTCGCGCCCGCAGGTTCTGTTCCGCGAAGAAAACGGTCAGCGGCTGGAACCGGTCGAAGAAGTTACCATTGACGTGGATGACGAATACTCGGGCGCGGTGATCGAAAAAATCACCGGCGCGCGCAAAGGTGAGCTGGTCGAGATGCGCCCCGCTGGTGCGGGCAAAACCCGCATTATCGCCCATGTCCCCTCGCGCGGCCTGATCGGCTATCACGGCGAATTCCTGACTGACACCCGTGGTACCGGCGTACTGAACCGGGTGTTCCATGACTGGGCCGCTCACAAAGGCCAGATCCCCGGTCGTCGCGCTGGTGTTCTGATCTCGATGGAAAAAGGTCAGGCTGTCGCTTACGCGCTGTGGAATCTGGAAGAGCGTGGCCGCATGTTTGTTGGCCCTCAGGCAGAAGTGTATCAGGGCATGGTGATCGGTGAGCATTCGCGCGACAACGATCTGGAAGTGAACCCTCTGAAGGGCAAGAAACTGACCAACGTGCGCGCCAGCGGATCTGATGACGCTGTACGCCTGACGCCGCATGTTCAGTTCTCGCTGGAAGAGGCGATTGCCTATATCGACGATGATGAACTGGTCGAGGTAACCCCCAACGCCATTCGTCTGCGCAAGCGCTTTCTGGACCCCCATGAACGCAAGCGCATGGCGAAATCCGCCTAAATTGTGGCAAATGGTCGATTTCGAAATTGGAAACAATGACACGAGTGTGACATTTTTTCATCCATCCCAAAAATGATGAAAATGGGGAGACCTTCCGTAACGGCAGGTCTAACCCCTGTTTTTCATGGCCGTTCAACTTTTAGTAAAGTTAAAATCAAGTGACTCACCCAATCCGGCCCTTGTAAATTCGGCCAGAGAAAGGTGTATTCATGACTAAAGTGTGACGTCGTTCATACAACGCACGGTTTCAATAGTGCATAAGATCGACGCAGTAAGTAATGAGTTTCAAGGAGTAGCGCCATGCGCATCAAGTCTCGTATACTACCCGTTATATTTGCATCAGCTACACTTCCTTTGCTCGCGGCTGGTCCCGCATTGGCTGATGGGAAATGTACAGTTCGGACCGCCAAACAGTCTGTATCGACGGAAACCCTGTGTGCTTGTACCGTCGTTGAATCCCGTATGCTGCGGTATCTGCAGCGTCGTTCGGATTTCGAAGATATTCTGGCCCGGACGCTTCAGACCTGCCCCGCGTTCGCAGCAGTTCTGACCGACTTCCCGACAGCGTCGATTGGCGCGCCGTCACAACGTTCCGGCGACGGTCCGGCTGACGAAAACGGCGGTGGGTCAAGCTCTGGCGGTGGGTCCAGTTCCGGTGGTGGGTCCAGTTCCGGTGGTGGATCAAGCTCCGGCGGCTCAAGCTCGGGCGGCGTGACGCCTACTGGCGGTTCCAGTGGTGGATCAAGCTCGGGCGGATCAAGTTCCGGTGGCTCCAGCTCCGGCGGATCAAGTTCCGGTGGCTCCAGCTCCGGCGGATCAAGCTCAGGTGGCTCCAGCTCCGGCGGATCGAGCTCGGGCGGCTCCAGCTCCGGTGGGTCCGAAGGTGGCTCCAGCTCTGGTGGATCAAGCTCGGGTGGCTCCAGTTCCGGCGGTTCTGAAGGTGGCTCCAGCTCGGGCGGTTCAAGCTCAGGCGGTTCAAGCTCCGGTGGGTCTGAGGGTGGCTCCAGCTCTGGTGGTTCAAGCTCGGGTGGCTCCAGCTCTGGTGGGTCCGAAGGTGGCTCCAGTTCTGGTGGGTCCAGTTCTGGTGGGTCCAGCTCCGGCGGTGGATCTGAAGGCGGCGGAACCGAAGGGGGTGACTCGCCCGAAGGTAACGGAACCGAAGGCGGCGGCTCGCCTGAAGCCGGTGATCAGGGCACGAACTAAGCTCGGGTTAGAATGCAAAAAAGCCAGCGGTTGCAACTGTCGCCGCTGGCTTTTTGCGATGCGTTCTTGGTCTTACGTTAACTGCTACCGTAGACACCAACCCAACGCCGAGGTTGTTTGGGATCCTGCATGCGAAGGAACAGATACTGGGTCGCGGACCAGGGCTTAATTCGATTGGTCAGATTGTCCAGAACCAAATCCCCCTGCGCCGAACGGTAGACCAATACAGCATGTGCATTGCGGTGTTTGTCGAGCACAGTTGCAATCAGCAGTTTTCTGGGATCGATACCTGCGTTGATCAGATCGCGCTTTTTCAGCAACGCGAAATCCTCGCAATCGCCACCGCGCGAGGTCGGAAGCGCCCAACGTTCGCGAGTTCTGTATTGCGATTGATCGGTCACTTCGCGAATGGTGGCGTTTACGTGGCGATTGATGCGCTGAACGATCTGCATCTCTTGCTGGCTGGTCAGGGACCCGGACCGTTTCGTGGTGCACGCCCAATCATACTGGCGGCACAACTGACGTGCGCCGGTTGGCGGAGGGGACGCGGATACACTGGTGATGAAAGCCCCTTCCGAGGCCTGGGAAACGGTTCCCCCAAGGAACGTGCCAAAAGTAATGGCAACGACACCCAAAAAGCGCCCCGAACCTGCCGCAGCGCGCCCTAAGATGGACGTGAATTTCCCGCCATTCGATTTCATGCCTGTCCCTCGATCCAAGTCTCTCCGAGCGATTGTCGTCAAACCGGACCATATTCCGTTTTCAGAAACTATCCGTAAACGTGGCCGATTATGCAATCTAGGTCGAAACTGAAGGGGAAAAAGGGCGGAAATTCGTCACTTATTTTGACCATTTCGGGCAAGAAATGGGTTCAGATGGCCACAATTGTGACGGGAAACCTGATCGGATACTCGCCTGAGCAGGCTTAAGTGTATGACATTTATGAAGTAAAACTCACGCCTTTCGCGAGCCTGCAGTTGCCACAATCATGCCATCCGCGCCTTGGCTGATTTTCGCTTACTTACGGCCCACTTGCACGCGACGCGCCCGAAACGCACCGCGTCTGGTGATTCTCAGTCGGTGATCTCAACCACGACCAACTCACGTTCGCTGGCATCGCGCGCGTGATCCAGCGCCGTTTGGTAGTCATCCGAATTATAACAGTCCACCGCCGCTTCGACGGACGGGAACCGGGCGACCACATTCCGTGGCCGCTTTTTCCCTTCTAACTGAACGTAACGGGCGGCGCGGGCGATGAACTCACCGCCATGTTTGGCGATCGCGGGTCCGGCCAGCTCGGCGTATTTTCCATATGATTCGGCGTCGGTCACCGTTACGTGCGAAATCCAGAGTGCGGGCATGTTACGCTCCTAATACCTGTTCGGCGGCCTTGATCGCCGCGTCGGCGTTGGAGGCATCCTTGCCCCCGCCCTGCGCCATATCGGGACGGCCTCCGCCGCCTTTCCCGCCCAGTTCCACAACAGCGGCCTTCACCAGATCCACCGCGGAAACCGTGTCGGTCAGGTCCGACGTCACACCGGCCGCAACGGCGGCCTTGCCACCAGCATCCGCGATCAACAATACCGCGCCCGAGCCAAGACGGGCTTTGTGTTCGTCTATCAGCGCAGGCAGGTCCTTGCCCGATACACCGCTCAGCGCCTGGGCCAGGAACTTGATGCCATTGACCTCGCGCGCCTCGGCCCCGTTGCCCTGCCCCGCGCCGCCAGCCATGGCCAGGTCACGGCGCAGCTGAGCGACCTCGTTTTGAAGCGCCTTGCGTTCGTCCAGCAAGGATTTGACACGGCTGACCACATCATCCGGCTGTGCTTTCAACTCTGTCGCGATCTGGGCCAGACGATGATCCTGCGCCGAAAGATAGCGAAACGCCTCATCCCCGGTCAGCGC
Source organism: Ruegeria sp. AP12 (assembly GCF_056540025.1). Taxonomy (NCBI): domain Bacteria; kingdom Pseudomonadati; phylum Pseudomonadota; class Alphaproteobacteria; order Rhodobacterales; family Roseobacteraceae; genus Ruegeria; species Ruegeria sp. AP12. Next base: position 815,999 of record NZ_JBQFVZ010000001.1, on the reverse strand, counting down.
TTCGATCCGCCGGACACCGGCGCTGCTGGCGCTGTCGCCCAGAACAACAAAGGTTCCGATGTCGCCGGTTTGGCGCACATGCGTACCGCCGCACAGTTCAATCGACCAGGTCTCACCATCCTGTCCCTTACCGGTCGGCGCCTTGCCCATCGACACAACGCGCACTTCGTCGCCGTATTTCTCACCAAACAGGGCCTGCGCACCCAGCCCCCGCGCGTCATCCGGGGTCATGATCCGGGTCTCGACGGTCGAGTTCTGGCGGATGAAATCATTCACCTCGCGTTCAACCTTTTGGATTTCGTCCAGCGTCAGCGCTTTGGAGTGGCTGAAATCGAACCGCAGGCGGTCGGATGCATTCAACGACCCACGCTGCGCCACGTGATCACCCAGTGTTTCGCGCAAGGCCTCGTGCAGCAAATGCGTCGCCGAGTGATTGCCACGGATCGCCGAACGGCGCGCGTGATCAACCTCCAACTCAACCGCGTCGCCCTTGGACAAAGCGCCGTGATCCACGGTTACTTTGTGCGCATAGACCTTCCCGTCTGCGAATTTCTTTGTGTCTTCGACGCGCGAAACATCATCGCGCTCCTCCAGCCGTCGAATTTCACCCGTGTCGCCAACCTGACCGCCGGCCTCGCCGTAAAACGGCGTCTGGTTCACCACGACCCAGCCGCTGTTGTCCTGCTCGATCTTGTCGACCAAAGCGCCATCGACGATCAGCGCGGCAACCTGACCTTCGGCTTTCTCGGTATCGTAACCCAGGAAGTCCGTGGCCCCCGCGCTGTCCAGCACGTCGAACCAAACGGCCTGATCCGCTGCTTCGCCCGAACCCGCCCACGCGGCACGGGCCTTGGCCTTTTGCTCGGCCATGGCGGCGTCGAACCCATCGGTATCGACGGTTCGGCCTTTTTCGCGCAGCGCATCCTGCGTCAGGTCCAGCGGGAACCCATATGTGTCATACAGCTTGAACGCCGCATCGCCGGGCAAAGCCGCACCTTCGGGCAGGCCTGCAACTTCATCATCCAGCAGTTTCAGGCCGCGATCCAATGTCTGTTTGAAACGGGTTTCCTCAAGCAGCAGAGTCTCTTCGATCAGCGGCTGCGCCTGTCCAAGTTCGGAATATTGCGCGCCCATCAATTGCACCAGAGTCGGAACCAGCCGGTGCATAACCGGATCTTTTGCGCCCAGCAGATGCGCATGGCGCATCGCGCGGCGCATGATCCGGCGCAGCACGTAGCCGCGCCCGTCATTGGATGGCATCACACCATCCGCGATCAGGAACGAGGTCGAGCGCAGGTGATCCGCAATCACCCGGTGGTGCACGTTCTGGTCGCCATAGGGATCAACGCCAGTTGCATCCGCCGACGCCTCGATCAGCGTTTTGAACAGGTCAGTGTCATAGTTGTCATGGCTGCCCTGCAGCAGCGCGCCAATCCGTTCCAGCCCCATACCGGTGTCAATCGACTGCATGTCGAGTTCCACCATCGAGCCGTCCTCGAACTGCTCGTTCTGCATGAAAACGATGTTCCAGATTTCGATGAACCGGTCGCCATCTTCCTCGGCTGATCCCGGTGGCCCGCCCCAGATGTGGTCGCCGTGGTCATAGAAAATCTCGGTGCACGGGCCACAGGGGCCGGTCGGGCCCATTTGCCAGAAATTGTCACTGGTGGCGATGCGGATGATCCGATCCTCAGGCACGCCGACCTTTTTCCAGATCTCGAACGCTTCATCATCGGTGTGATAAACCGTTGTCAACAAACGGTTCTTGTCGATACCGAATTCCTTGGTGATCAGCTCCCACGCGAAAGGAATCGCCTCGGGTTTGAAGTAGTCGCCGAACGAGAAATTCCCTAACATCTCGAAAAACGTATGGTGCCGCGCGGTGTAACCCACATTGTCCAGATCGTTGTGCTTGCCGCCGGCACGCACACATTTCTGCGCCGTGGTGGCGCGCTGGTAGTCGCGGGTTTCAACGCCCGTGAACAGGTTCTTGAACTGCACCATGCCCGAGTTCACGAACATCAGCGTCGGGTCGTTGCGCGGCACCAATGGGCTGGACGCAACCACCTCGTGCCCCTGCTTGGCGAAGTAGTTCAGAAAGGTCGATCGGATATCGTTCAGCGTGGGCATCAGGCTCTCTCAGCGCGAAATCATACTCGTTTGCGCAGGTTTACCGCCGCGTCCGGGGAGTGTCCACAGCATAGCCGTTCCAAACGAAACAAGGCGGCCCCGATGGACCGCCCTGTTCCCAGTATTCTCAGCACCATCGGGGTGCCGGGGGATTTCTGCTGTTCCCGTCAGCGTCCTTTACGCTTCGAGGATGTCGTCATCATCGGCAGCGCCGGGCGGCATGTCGAAATCCAGACCGTGGGCCGCGCGAATCTTATCCTCAATCTCCAGCGCGATGCGGGAATTGTCGCGCAGGTATTGCTTGGCATTCTCGCGCCCCTGCCCGATCCGTTCGTCGCCATAGCTGAACCACGAGCCCGATTTCTCGACCACGCCAGCCTTGACGCCCAGATCCAGCAACTCACCCATCTTGCTGATACCTTCGCCATACATGATGTCGAATTCCACCTGCTTGAACGGCGGTGCCACCTTGTTCTTCACAACCTTCACGCGGGTCTGGTTGCCGACCACCTCGTCGCGGTCCTTGATCGCGCCGATGCGGCGGATGTCCAGACGGACCGAGCTGTAGAACTTCAGCGCATTGCCACCGGTGGTGGTCTCCGGGCTGCCGAACATGACACCGATCTTCATCCGGATCTGGTTGATGAAGATCACCATACAGTTCGAACGACTGATCGAGCCGGTCAGCTTACGCATCGCCTGGCTCATCAGGCGGGCCTGAACGCCCACGTTGCTGTCGCCCATGTCGCCCTCAAGCTCGGATTTCGGCGTCAGCGCCGCCACCGAGTCGACCACGACCATGTTCACAGCCCCCGAACGCACCAGCGTATCGGTAATCTCAAGCGCCTGTTCGCCGGTATCGGGTTGCGAGATCAGCAACTCATCCAGATCGACGCCCAGCTTGCGGGCATATTGCGGGTCCAGCGCATGTTCCGCATCGACAAAGGCGCAGACACCGCCACGTTTCTGCTGTTCGGCAATACAATGCAGCGTCAGGGTCGTTTTACCCGAGCTTTCCGGCCCGTAAATTTCAACAATCCGCCCCATCGGCAGACCGCCGATTCCCAGCGCGATATCCAGACCCAGCGATCCGGTCGAGCTTGCGTCGATATCCTGCTTGGCATCCTCGCCCAGCTTCATGATCGAGCCTTTGCCGAACTGCCGTTCGATCTGGGCCAGCGCACTGTCGAGCGCCTTTTGCTTATCCGCGTTTTTCTTGTCGCTCATCGTCAGAAGATCCGCCATTGTCCTGTCGCCTTCCCTTTTGTCACACCCTTTGCCGGGCGGCAATCGCTGCTTTGTTCGCCTCTTGTTCCTTATGGGACCAAAAAGAGAACATTTCAACTAAAACTTACAGAACTTACTTTTGGGCAATTGTGTTAAAGAGTCGTTTACGACACTCTGCCATCATGGTGAAATACAGTTCGGGGCCGATAAATGCTTGTTTTCTATAAAGAACGCCTTGCGTTTTTATCTGTCCCCAAGACTGGCAGCACGGCTTACCACACCGCGTTGGGTGCGCGGGCCGATCTGGTTGTGACCGGCCCACCCGAGTTGAAACACGCGCCGGTGCGCCGGTTTGATCGGTTTTTTCAGAACATGTATCGAAAGATGTACGACACCGAGATGGAAATCATGGCCGTCGTACGCGAACCGATTGACTGGCTGGGCAGTTGGTACCGCTTTCGCAGCCGCGAGGATCGGATCGGCCATCCCCATTCGACCCGCAACCTGAGCTTTGATGAGTATGTTCGCGCCTATATGCAGAACCCGCGCCCCGGGTTTGCGGATGTAGGCAGCCAAAGCCAGTTTTTTCGGACCAGAAACAACGGGGTCGGTGCAACCCATATCTTCAAATACGAACATCAGGACAAGGTCCTGAGCTTTTTGCAGGACCGGTTGCAGATGGACATCTCTCTGCCGCGCGAGAATGTTTCCCCGCCGGGCGACCTGACCCTGTCAGCCGAGACCGAACGAAAGTTCCGCAGCAAACACGCCGAGGAATTCGCAACCCATGACGTCGCCCTTTGAAGCGTGCAACCTTAAATCTGAGACGCGAATACCCTTGGGCGCTCGCGGGCCATTCCTGTCGCAGGGTAATTCAGGCTAAAGGTCGCACGCTTTAGGCAAGCTGCTGGTGCACGGCCTCGGTCAGTTGGTTCAGTGAAAACGGCTTGGGCAGGAAGGTCGAGTTGGCGATCTGTGGCCCTGAATCCCCGAATGCACCTTCGGTGTAGCCCGACATAAAGACCACCCGCGCATCAGGCCGGGTTTCCAACGCCTTGCCCACCCAGGTCGGCCCATCCATACCCGGCATGACCACATCCGTGACAAAGACGTCCACGATCAGGTCAGGGTCTTCCAGAAGGCGCAGGGCATCCTCGGCCGATTCCGCCTCGAGCACCGTATAGCCTTTCAGGCGCAAGGCCCGGGTTGCAAAAGCGCGGACCGGCGCTTCGTCTTCCACCAGCAGCACAACCCCTTCGCCCTGACGCGCTGATTGGACGACCGGTGGCGCCTCTTCCACCACCTCCGGGGCCGAGGCCGAAGTGCAGACCGGCAGAAACACGGTGAAATCGGTTCCCCGCCCCGGCGCGCTGTCGACAAAAATGAAACCGCCGGTCTGCTTGACGATGCCATAGACGGTGGACAGGCCCAGCCCCGTCCCCTCACCCGTTCGTTTGGTCGTATAAAACGGCTCGAACACCTTTTGCAGTTTGTCGGCGGGAATGCCGATGCCGCTGTCGCTGACCTTTACAGTCACATATTCGCCCGGCGGTACACTCGCACGGTCGCGGCGCAGGGGTTCTGTCAGGGCCAGCACCTCGGTCTCAATCCGAATCTCACCCCCATCCGGCATGGCGTCGCGGGCGTTGACCACAAGGTTCATCAGCACCTGTTCCAATTGGCGCTTATCGGCGCGCACGGGTTTCAGAACCGGATCATGGCTGAGGGTCAACTGCACCTTTTCCCCCACAAGCCGGTTTAGCAAATGGATCAGGTCCGAGATTGTGTCGCGCAGGTCCAAAACCTCGGGTCGCAGGGTTTGTTTGCGCGAAAACGCCAGAAGCTGACTGACCAAGGCTGCGGCGCGGTTGGCGTTCTGGTTGATCTGGACGAGATCGGCATAGTCGGGATCATTGTGGTCATGGCGCAGCAACAGCAAATCGCAATGGCCCGAGATGGCGGTGAGCAAATTGTTGAAATCATGCGCCACGCCACCCGCCAACTGCCCGACGGCCTGCATCTTCTGCCCCTGCACAAACTGGGCCTCAAGGGTCTTGAGCTCGGTCGCGTCGTTCAGAACGGCAATCAGGCAGACCTGCCCGTCATCGATCACCCGCCTCAGCGTCACCTGCACGAAAATCTCTTTGTCATCGCGGGTAAGGCGCAGGAATTCGGACCGCTGCGTGTCTTCTCCGGCCGCGGTCCTTTCCAACCATTCGAGGATCGGATGGCCCAGCCCCTGCATGATGTGGCTGATGTTGGTGTGGTTCAGATGGCTTCCGCCCAGCAGTTTCAGCGCAAGACGGTTGGCTTCCTGAATCGTTCCGTCCGGCAGCAGGCACATGATCGGAACAGGCAGATCGGCAAAGCATGTTCCGACCCCATGGCTTGGTGTCTCGGCCAAAGGCACCAGCGCCAGATTGCGCCCAATACCCGAGCGCGACAGTTGTGTCACGGCGGCAGGCGTCGTGCCGTTTTGTGTTGTGAGTTGCCGAATTCCGCCTTCGGGCCCAAGGCTATCCGGCAGAAACTGGTCCATTTTTTCGGGCCGATATCCCAAAAGACGTTCAGCGGCGGCGTTAAGGTCCAGCACGACGCCGTTTCGCCCCTCGGTCAAAACCGGCAGGGACAGATCCGTCCACGGACCGCCCTCATTGAGGTGAAACCGCCAGCAAAACAGGCCGTTTCCAAGCCCGAAAACAGAAACCGGGATGGTTGCGTCATGGGTGACAATATCCTCATGCGCGCGCCCCTGAGCCTGCGCCTGCGATTGAAGGCGCAGCAGAATCGCGGCGGGATTGGCAAAGACCGATCGCAAACATTTGGCCAGGCCTGCACCCGGATCGGCTTGAAACCTTTTTTGGGCCTGTGCGTTCGCGATAAGGATGTCGCCATGCGCGTTCGCGATCAGGCATGGAAACGGGTCTTGCTGCGCAAAGGCGGCCATGACCGAGGCCATCTGTTGCGCCGAGCGGTTTGCCAGCATCGTCTTTGCGACGACGCCCAGCACGACGACCAGCAAGGACCCACCCGACACCCACAAGCCGTACATCCAATCCGAGGACAAAAGACCGGACATCGGCGCCAGGGTCAAAGCAAGCGCTACAACAGCCAAAGAGCCCGCGCGCCACGCGGGCGGTGATTTCTGGTCGGGCGGATCGGGAAAAAACTCGGCAGCGTCGGACATGAACGGTTCGGTCAATTGGGCGTTGGGGTATTTCGACCCCAATTTGGTTAATTCCCGCTTAACGAAAATAGAACAACGGACTTCTACCCAAGGTTGCTATTCGGTGACGCGCTACCGCGTCAAGTGTGCCGTAAAGAATCCATCCGTTCCGTGTGCCACTCGCCACGATTTGCGTAGCTGTTCACGCCATTCCGGGTTTGCATTCAGGAACCCGTCAACAACGTCTGCGTTCTCGCTATCCAACATCGAACAGGTCGCGTAAGCCAGTACGCCACCGTCCCGGACCAAAGGCGCAATCGTGACCAGAATATCCGCCTGAATGCGGGTCAGTTCTTGCAATCGCGCCTCGGTTAGCGCCCATTTACCCGCAGGCGCGCGCCGCCATGAGCCACTGCCTGAACAAGGCGCGTCGGCCAGAACAATGTCAAACGGCTGGTGTCGGGCCAACTCGTCTGACGTCACCAACGTCACCTTGGCACCGGCGCGTTCGGCCCGGTTGGGCAAGTCGCGCATCCGCGAGGCATTCACGTCATGCGCAAAGACCTCGACCCCTTGATGCGCGGCCAAGGCCAAAGCCTTCCCACCGCCGCCGGTGCAATAATCCAGAACCCGCAGGCCCGGCCGCAAGTCCAGCGCCGCGACGACCGCCTGGCTCGCGGCGTCCTGCAGCTCGACCAGACCGTCGAGATAGGCGCGGCTCTGCGCAATCTTGCGCGCGCCTTCGGTTACCTCCAAAGCCGTTGGGCAGATCTCCAGCGGTTGAGCGGTTATGCCGTCGGCTTTCAGGCGTTCCGTGGCAAGGGACAAGTCGGCCTTCAGAAGGTTCACCCGCAGATGCACCGGAGCCCGGTTTTGCAAAGCCTCAGCCGCCGCTATGGCGTCATCTCCAAGCGAAGCCGAGAACCGAGGCCAGAGCCAGTCTGGGATGTCAAAACGTTCCGCGTCCGTCGTGAACGCGCGCGCAGTCTCAGATGATTGAACAGGTGCAGGGGCATGCCGATCGCCGGTGAACAGGGTGTCCACATCGCCATCTTTTGCACGGATCGCCCCGATCATAAGCCCGCGCCCGGTGCATGCGCCGCCAAGCGCGGCAAAGGACCGCTTGCAGCGCAGGGCATCAAAAACGTGATCCCGAACCGCCGCGCGATCTTTTGACCCTGCAAACCGGCTGCGACGGGCCCAGCCGGTCAGAGCCTTCTCAACCGGCGCGCCATCCAGAATCTGATCCAGAATTTCAATCGAGGCCTGAACGCGGGCTGCAGGTGTCATTGCCTATTCCGTTTCCTGTTAGGCGCGGCGCAAATGCAAAACGGCACCCGCTAAAGGGTGCCGTCTGCATCCAAATACCGGATCACATCACCCTGTAGTTCGGGCTTTCACGCGTGATCTGAACGTCATGCACATGGCTTTCCTTCAAACCGGCCCCGGTGATCTTAACGAAATTGCAGTTCTTGCGCATCTCTTCAACCGTGCCGCAGCCGGTATAGCCCATGGCCGCCCGAAGGCCGCCGACCAACTGGTGAACAACCGCGCTGGCCGAGCCTTTATAGGGCACCTGTCCTTCGATCCCTTCAGGCACCAGCTTGTCATTGGCGGCGTCTTTCTGGAAATACCGGTCCGCAGACCCGCGCGCCATCGCGCCCAGGCTGCCCATGCCACGATAGGATTTGAACGAACGGCCCTGATACAGGATAACCTCGCCCGGGCTTTCGTCTGTCCCTGCGATCATCGAACCAACCATGGCGCAGGACGCGCCCGCCGCAATCGCTTTTGCGAAATCGCCCGAGAACTTGATGCCGCCATCGGCAATCACCGGAACGTCCCCGGCAGCCGCCGCACAATCCATAATCGCGGTCAGCTGAGGCACACCAACACCGGCTACCATCCGCGTGGTACAGATCGAGCCCGGCCCGATCCCGACCTTGATTGCATCCGCGCCCGCATCAATCAGGGCCTTGGTCGCATCCGCCGTGGCCACGTTGCCTGCGATGATCTGAACCTCATTCGACAGGGTCTTGGCCCGTTTCACCGCATCCAGAACGCCTTGCGAATGGCCGTGCGCGGTGTCGACAACAATGATGTCCACACCCGAATCGACCAGCAACTCGGACCGTTCAAATCCGGCATCGCCAACCGAGGTTGCTGCCGCGACGCGCAGACGTCCAAGGGTGTCTTTACAGGCAGTTGGGTTCAGGACCGCCTGTTCGGTGTCTTTCAGCGTCAACAGTCCGGTCAGCTTTCCTTCGCCATCGACTACCAGAAGTTTCTCGATCCGGCGGGCGCGCATCAGGCTTTTGGCCTCTTCCAGATCCGCAGGCTCTTGCAGCATCGCCAGATTGTCCGAGGTCATCATCGCGTGGATCGGCGTGTCGTCCGAGGTCGCAAAGCGCATATCGCGGTTGGTCACGATGCCGACGACTCGGCCCTGATCGTCCACCACAGGAAAACCGGTGAAATTGTACCGCTGCACCAGCGCCTGCGCGTCAGCTAGCGTCTGATCGGCACGCAGCGTGACCGGGTTGTAGACGATCCCCGATTCGAACCGTTTGACCCGGCGCACTTCGCGGGCCTGCTCCTCGACCGAGAGGTTCTTGTGGATCACCCCGATGCCACCCGCCTGCGCCATCGCAATCGCCATGCGCGCCTCGGTCACCGTGTCCATGGCCGAGCTGAGCAGCGGGATGTTCATGGTGATCTGCCGCGTCACACGCGTGCTGGTATCCGCCGTCGCAGGCAGAACCGAGGAAGCCCCCGGCACCAAGAGAACGTCATCAAAGGTAAGCGCCTCGCGAATCTGCATCTGTTCACCCCATGCAAAAGCCCGTTTGGCGGTGACCCTATTGCATGGATCAACCCCAAGGAAAAGCCCCTGACCCCAAGTTGTTGCCAAATGTCGGCGAATGCCGCGCCCAAAACGACGCTGGTTGATCAAAACCTGCCGCTGAATGGCCTTTCCCTTTGCGCATAAACTCATATCTTGCGCGGCATACGCGCGAATACAAAGGCAGGCCATTCATGACCACCGACCCTCTTGTCGTCTTCACTCCCTCTGGAAAACGGGGGCATTTCCCGGTTGGCACCCCGATTCTGACCGCAGCGCGCCAGTTGGGCGTCGATCTGGATTCGGTCTGCGGCGGGCGTGGCATCTGTTCGAAATGCCAGATCACGCCAAGCTATGGCGAGTTTCCCAAGCATGGCGTCACCGTATCCGAAGACGCGCTAAGCGAATGGAACGCGGTCGAGCAGCGCTACGACGACAAGCGCGGCTTGAAACCCGGTCGCCGTCTGGGCTGTCAGGCGTCGGTGCAGGGCGACGTGGTGATCGACGTCCCGCCTGAAAGCCAGGTACACCGTCAGGTCGTGCGCAAGGCCGCCGCCGCGCGCGCCATCACCATGGACCCGGCAACACGCCTGTATTTCGTGGTGGTCGAGGAACCCGACATGCATTCCCCCACCGGCGATCTGGAGCGGTTGGAACGCGCCCTGCGCCAGCAGTGGAACATCGACGCCGTGACCGCCGATCTGTCGCTGATGTCCAAGCTGCAACCGGTTCTACGCAAAGGGAAATGGGAGGTCACCGTCGCCGTCCACAAAGGCCACAAGGACACGGTGGGCCGTATCGTCGAGATCTGGCCCGGCCTGCATGAACACGGCCTCTACGGTCTGGCCATCGACCTCGGCTCGACCACAATCGCAGCCCACTTGACCGATCTGGAAACGGGCGAGGTCAAGGCGTCCTCGGGCCTGATGAACCCGCAAATCCGGTTCGGCGAAGACCTGATGAGCCGAGTGTCCTACGCCATGATGAACCCCGGCGGCGATGCCGAGATGACCAGGGCCGTGCGCGAGGCGATCAATGACCTGACCACCTCGATCGCCGAGGAGGCCGGGATCGACGCCGCGCTGATTGTCGAGACGGTGTTTGTCTGCAACCCGGTCATGCACCATCTGCTGCTGGGCCTCGATCCGGTTGAGCTGGGACAGGCCCCGTTTGCGCTGGCGACGTCGGAATCCATGTCCTTGCCCGCGCGCGAGATGGACCTGACCGCGATGAACCCCCGCGCACAGATTTACATCCTGCCCTGCATCGCGGGCCATGTGGGCGCGGACTGCGCCGCCGTGGCCCTGTCGGAAGAGCCGGGCAAATCCGAGGATCTGGTGCTGATCGTCGACGTGGGCACCAATGCCGAGATTCTGCTGGGCAACACCAGCCGCGTTCTGGCCTGTTCCTCGCCCACCGGACCTGCGTTCGAGGGCGCTCAGATCAGTTCCGGCCAGCGCGCCGCGCCCGGTGCCATCGAACGGATCGAGATTGATCCGGTGACGAAAGAACCCCGGTTCCGCATCATAGGGTCGGACAAGTGGTCCGACGAGGAAGGCTTTGACAAAGACATCGCCACCACCGGCATTACCGGCATCTGCGGGTCCGGCATCATCGAAGCCGTTGCCGAAATGCGCATCGCGGGGCTGCTGGACGAAAGCGGCCTGATTGGCTCGGCCGAGCAGACCGGCACCCCCCGCTGCGTGCCCGAAGGCCGCACCCATGCCTATCTGATCCACGACGCCAGCGCCGAAGGCGGCCCGCGCATCACCGTCACCCAAGGCGACATTCGCGCCATCCAACTTGCCAAATCCGCGCTCTATGCCGGTGCACGTTTGCTGATGGACGAGATGGAGGTCGACCGCGTGGATCGCGTCGTTCTGGCGGGCGCGTTTGGCGCGCATATCTCGACCAAACACGCGATGGTTCTGGGCATGATCCCAGACGCGCCGCTGGACAAGGTCACAAGCGCGGGCAACGCCGCTGGCACCGGTGCGCGGATTGCGCTCTGCAACATCGGATCGCGCGCCGAGATCGAACGGGTCGTGCGCGAGATCACCAAGATCGAAACCGCCATCGAGCCCAAGTTTCAGGACCATTTCGTCGCCGCCAACGCCATCCCGCACAAAACCGACCCGTTCCCGGAACTCGGTCAGGTCGTCACCCTGCCCGCGCCCAGCTTTAACACGGGTGGCGCAGACGCCGAAACAGGCGGTGGCCGCCGTCGCCGACGCCGGGGGTAAGCCCAAAAAGACCACGGTCGCGACCTGCTTCGAATTTAAGGTCGCGACTCCGCGCGCAAGTGTACCAGCGAACGGCAGTATTTTGGTCCGATGGGGAAAACTCTGGAGCGGGTAGCGGGAATCGAACCCGCGCGTTCAGCTTGGGAAGCTGACAGGCTACCATTACATCATACCCGCCGCATGGAAGTGGATAGCACCACCGGGAACAAGGGTTCAAGCGGGATTGTCACCCGGCTCGGCTCAAAACTCACTCGGTCCGCGCGCGCAGGCTTTCGATCAGCGTCTCATCGACATCAAGCGCCTCGCACGCGGCATCCAGGGTTTCGCTGTCCAGATGGCGCGGGTTCAGGTCAACATCCTTCGAAAATGCATCAACAATAACCTGCATCGCTTTGATACGCGCATATTTTTTGTTGTTTGCCGGTATCACGTGCCAGGGCGCGTTCTGGGTCGAGGTGCGGGCCAGCATCTCGTCCACGGCCACCTCTGTCTCGGCCCATTTTTCGCGGTTTCGAAAATCTTCGTAGGTCAGTTTCCAGCGTTTCAGCGGATTTGTGAGCCGTTCGGTGAATCGCTCCATCTGCTCGTCCTGCGAGATGTGGAAGAACAGCTTGATGATCCGCGTGCCGTCGTCCGTCAGCATCCGTTCAAAAGCGTTGATCTCGTCATAAGCCGCGCGCCAGCGATGTTCGGGCGTCAATTTTTCGATCCGTTCGACCAGAACGCGCCCGTACCAACTGCGATCAAAGGCCGAAATTGCGCCCGAGGGCGGCAGACGCTCCCAGAATCGCAACAGGTAGTGGCGGTTGAGGTAATAATTCCGCGGCGCGCCGATGGGCCAGACCTTGAAGCTGCGCGGGTCCAGCGCCTGGCTGATCCGTCGGATCGTGCCGCCCTTACCCGCCGCGTCCCAGCCTTCAAAGACGATCACGCCTTTCAGGCCATGGAACAGAAACGCCTGCTGGACGATGGCCAGCTTGGCCTGCAGATCGATCAACTGGTCGAAATAGTCCTTCTTTCCCAACTTACTGGTCAGATCCGCGTCCGAGAGTTTCGGGGGGTGATGTTTGGACATAGTGACCACCTTTTTACGTGCCGACGCCGTCGTCACTGTTCCCGGAACAGGTCCATATTGCAAGGAAATGCGCGGCTGTTAGGTGTGGTGGTCACTCAGAGGGTATTCCCGACTTACCTCTGAAACACGTGCTTATCCGGCTTTGGTCAAATCCTGCGCCAACATAAGGGCATTGTTGTCCGGGTCGTAGAATGTTGCGGTGCTGACCATGCCTTCAATGGTTTCGGTTTCGCCATCGAACCGCACTCCGGCCCCTTCCAGCGCAGTTCGGGCCGCTGCAATGTCGGCCACGCCGAATACCGGAACGGTGTTGCCCGGCGCTGGTTCTGCCTGCTCGCCCAATCCAAGGGTCACGCCTTGGGTCTTGGTTTGCATTTCGCTCCACCCGGCTTCGTCAATGTGGTGGATTAATTCGAAGCCAAGCTTTTCGCCATACCAATCCGCGCTTGCATGACGATCACGAACCGAGATTGCGAGCGTAATCGTGTTGTCCAGAGAAATCAGGGCCATTGCGCTTTCCTTATGTCTGAAATTATATTAACTATACTTTATGGACATTGCGACACTTGTCAAGCTGACCTCTAGGGCGTGGTCGTTGAACATTCTGGCAGCGCTGCATTCTGGGGTTCCGGGCCGTCAGGCCCCGTTGCTTGCCGCGACCAGTGCAAGCCGGACGTCCTTTGCCGCCAGTCTGGATCATCTTTTTCAATTGGGCCTGTTGGAAAGAAACCCGGGTCACGGTCACCCCCTGCGACCCGAGTTCAGATTGACCGCAGAGGGCGTGAAGGCCGCTGAAATCGCAAGCAGAATTGTGGCGACCGTTCCTGATGAGACCGAATTCACCTTGCTGAGGCGCAATTGGTCAGTTCCGATACTGGCCTTGACGGAAACCCCGCAGCGCTTTTCGACCATGAAAACAACGCTGGCCTCGGTCACCGATCGCGCCCTGTCATCCGCCCTGCACCAATTGGAAGAGCGTGAGTGGATCCAGCGGGATATCGATCTATCCGCTCGGGCACCCTTCCCCACCTATTGCGCAGTGAACACCGGGGGCGAGATCAACCGGGCCATCGGGCTTCGGCATTGACGAAAAAAGGCCGGGCAAATGCCCGGCCTCTGAAATTTGCGATAGCCTTTGGATCAGGCGCGGCGGCGGCGGCCACCACCACGGCGTCCGCGGCCTTCGCCCTCAGCGCCGGGCGCTTCGGGCGCTTTGTTGAACCGGATCCACTCGCCGCCATGCGGGTCATTGTTGGTCAGCAGGTTGGCGGCGCGGATGGCTTCCATTTCCTTACCGGCGCGCGGCAGGGTGGAACCCAGACCGAACATCTGCACGAAGGTCTCATCATCCATGCCTTCGGGCAGGATGATGCCAGCGGCGGCAACGGCCTCTTTCTTCTCGGCGATCTTCTTCTGTGTCACCGGCAGAGCCACCGGGTTCATGATCGCCGAGGTCATGCCAGCACCCATAGCCATCGGCAGGAAGGCGTTGTTGATACCGTGACGGTTCGGCAGACCGAATGAGATGTTGGACGCACCACAGGTGGTGTTCACACCCAGTTCCTCACGCAGACGACGGACCAGAGCGAACACCTGCTGACCGGCTGTTGCCATTGCGCCGATTGGCATGACCAGCGGGTCAACCACGATGTCATGTGCGGGAATGCCGAAATCGGCTGCACGCTCAACGATCTTTTTGGCGACGTCAAAGCGCACATCAGGGTCTTCCGAGATGCCAGTATCGTCGTTCGAGATCGCCACAACCGGCACATTGTACTTTTTGACCAGCGGCAGAACCAGTTCCAGACGTTCTTCTTCGCCGGTGACCGAGTTCAGCAGCGGGCGGCCTTCAGCCGCTTCAAGACCGGCTTCCAAAGCACCCGGAACCGACGAGTCGATGCACAGCGGCACGTCAACCAGCCCCTGCACCAGCTCGACGATCTTGGTCATCAGCGGCGGCTCGGTCTCGTTCGGGTTGGGGTTCGAGTTGTAGACAACGCCCGCGTTGATATCCAACACGGTCGCGCCTGCCGCAACCTGTGCCAGAGCGTCTTTTTCCACGGTCGAAAAGTCGCCCGCTTCCAGTTCAGCCGCCAGTTTCTTGCGGCCTGTGGGGTTGATCCGCTCGCCGATCACGCAGAACGGTTCGTCAAAGCCCAGAACGGCAGTTTTTGTTTTTGATTCTACGACTGTACGGGTCATATCCGTTCCTTAGGAGTTTGCAGGCTTTGCCGAAGCGCCGCCGTTATTGATCGCCCAGTTGGCGTTGGTCTTGATCCCGCCCAGCGGGAAGAAGTGGACGTTGGTGATGTTGAAATCCGGGTTGGCCGCTTTGTGGTTGGCCAGTTCGGTGATCACATCGGTCGGCTCATAGGGCAGCAGCAGCTTGGACACGTCCATGGCGCGTTTCTGCAGAACCTTCAGCGAGGGGCCAACACCGCAGGCGATGGCAAACTTGATCAGCGTCTGCAGCTTGGCCGGGCCCGCGATACCGATATGGACCGGGATGTCGATCCCCGCCTCTTTCAGGCTGTCGGCCCATGCGATGATCGGCTTGGCGTCAAACGCAAACTGGGTGGCCAGAGCCATTTCCGCGTCGGTGGTTTCGCTGAACTTCTGTTTCCAGCGCAGCGCGTCGTCAACATTCTTGGTCGAGCCGTCCGGGTCGATGTCCTTGTTGCCCTCGGGGTGGCCGGCAACATGCAGGCGCTTGAAACCCGCCTTGTCGAACAGACCGGATTCCAGCAACTGCATCGAGCTGTCAAAATCACCATGCGGATTGGCAACGCCACCTGCCAGCAGCAGCGCTTGCTCGACGCCCGCTTCGCCCTGATACATGGAGATCCAGTTCTCCAGCGTCGCCGCGTCCTTGATGATACGCGCCGGGAAGTGCGGCATGACCGGATAGCCCTCGGCTGCGATACGCTTGGCGGTCTTGACCATGTCTTCGATGGGCGTGCCCTCGATATGGGCGATGTAGACGCGGGTGCCTTCTGGCAGCAGCGAGCGGAAATCTTCGACCTTTTCGGCGGTGCGGGGCATCACCTCGATCGAATAGCCTTGCAAGAAGGCTTCGACGGTCGGATTCACCGGCCCGTTTTCGACCGCATCACGTTTCTTGAAGTTCAGCAAAGCCATTGCGGCCTCCCATAGCTGTCTCGGGCTCATGCCCAACCGTCATTGGCGATCAGCGCTTTGATGCGGTCCTGATCGTATTCCGTTTCCAGACGCACGGCCTGCGCCTCGGCAATCTCGGACGGGTCGCCCTCAACCGCGAAAGGCTCGGCCTTGCGCCATTCGGCCAGATAGGCATCACTGTCCTTGGCGTTCACCTTCATGGCAGCCCGGTCGATGGCTTGCTCGAACCGTTCTTCCAACTGCCGCTTGGCCCCACGACGGCCCTTGCCGACGATGACCTGAGCGGGAATGTCGCGCCAGTAAACGATGGTGACGTCAGGCATTGCTGTGATTCCTCCTAACCCGATGGGGCGGTTCTAAACTTCAATCTGGGCTCGGGTCAGTCGATTTTCGACACCCAACGCTTTCCAAACGACGTTTTTGCCCAGGGTGGTGTACCGGGCTTTTACACAGTGCCCCTGCAATTGCGCATATCATAATCCTCAATTCACTATGAAACCGCTTCATAAAACCAAAAAGCCCCGGACGGGAAACCGCGTCCGGGGCATGTTTTTAAGGGTCCAGAGGGGTTAACCCACCAGCCCGCCATCTTCGCGAGTCACCGCGATGATCGCCGAACGCGGCACTGCATCGCCCCCTTCGGGCCAGTGGCTGTTGCCGTCCTCGCCCGGGTGCTGGATGCCCACGAACATGGTGCGGCGATCCGGAGACCAGCTGAGGCCGGTGATTTCGCATTCGTTCGGACCAACCAGGAAGCGGCGGATTTCACCGGTGACCGGGTCACCTGCCAGCATCTGGTTGTTGCCCTGCCCTTCGAAATCGCCTTCGTTGCCATAGTTGCCGTCGGTTTGGATCCACAGCAGGCCGTTGCTGTCGAATTTCAGACCATCGGGCGAGTTAAACATATTGTCGGCGTTGACGTTGTCCGAGCCACCATAGGCATCCTGATGCACATTGGGGTTACCCGCCAGAACATATAGATCCCAAGCAAAGCCCGAGGCAGTGTGATCGCCACCGTCCGGGCGCCACCGCACGATCTGGCCGTAATTGTTGGCCTCGCGCGGGTTGGGACCGTTGACCGAGGTGTCGTCACCCCCGGCATTCGGTTTGACGCCCCGGTTCTTGTTGTTGGTCAGACAGCAATACACCTCGGCCACGTTCGGGTTGGCAGCAACCCATTCCGGGCGGTCCATGGTGGTCGCGCCAACGGCGGAGCCTGCCTGACGGGTGTGGATGCTGATCTCGGCTTGCGAGGCCAGACCCGTTGTCTCGGGCGTCAGATCCAGCCACTCACCGGTGCCGTCGTCATTGAACTTGGCGACCGACAGGGTTCCGTTTTCCAGCAGGGCGTTGGTGTCCACGCCAGCGGCATAGACGCCGTCCGAGACAAAGCGATACAGGAACTCGCCGCGTTCATCATCGCCCATATACACGACAACACGACCATCATTGTTAACGACCGCTTCGGCGTTTTCATGCTTGAATCGGCCCAGGGCGGTCAGTTTGCGCGGGGTCGAGTTGGGATCGGTCGGGTCGATCTCAACCACATAACCGGCGCGGTTCGGCTCGTTTGGGTTTTTCGACACATCAAAACGGTCGTCGATCTTGGCCCAGCCATAGCCCCAGTCGCTGGCCGAGACGCCATAGCGCTTCAACTCAGCGCTGACCTCGTGGTTTTCGTCTTCTGCCGAGAAGTAGCCGTTGAAGTTCTCTTCGCAGGCCAGGTACGTGCCCCACGGGGTCATACCGTTGCCGCAGTTGTTCCAGGTGCCTTTCGATGTGGTCCCAGTCGGATCAGCAGCGGTTTTCATCAAATCATGAGCAGCGGCAGGGCCGGTGATCGTCATATCGGTCTGCGGCGTGATGCGGCGGTTATACGGGCTGTCCTTGACGATGCCCCATGTACCGTCGGTGTTGGCGATCTCAACCACGGTCACGCCGTGGGCCATCATGCCCTTGGCGACGTCGTCGTCCGAAGCTGCCTTGGCATCGGGATTGTTGCCCCACAGAATGTCGCGGTTGGTGTATTCGTTGTTCACCACCAGCAACACGTGCCCGTCTTGATAGAACACGTCCTGACCATCGGTATTGTCGCCAAAGGCGCGCTCCTGACTGGCGGCCGTCCCACGGGTCGCGTGATCAAACTCGGGCGCATCAGACCACAGCGGGTCACCCCAACGGACCATGACCTCGGCCTTGTAGCCCGGCGGTACGATCACGTCGTCTGCGGTGGATACAGGGATCGCCTCGAACGAGAACCGGTCCGCCGCTGCGCGCGCGCCAGAAGGAATAAGCGCGCCGCCAACGGCGGTGAAGCTGCCCATAGCCAGAACGCCGCCCAGGAATCCGCGACGCGACAAGGCGCGTTCGACCACGCGATCAAATTCACATTCTTCGGGACGTGGGTTTACGACCTCATCGTATTCATCAAAGGACAGGGTGCGTTCGTCTTTCATGGCAATCTCCGTATCTGGCTGAAAGCTGGTAGAGAATCCCGTATCGGGGATCCCGCGCGGGGATCGCATTCCAGTATGAACGCTGTGTGACACTCACGTTAAATTCAATATTGAAATCACTTGCGCGTCGGCGATACCCCGCCTAGGGTCAAATTAACTCGAAAATCGGAGGGCGTGACGAATGGCGCCCAAGCGTCCCAAAGGTGCGGGCGCGTTCCCGAAGGCGGTCGAAAGCCCCGCGCCGGCAAGACCCGATCCTGATGCGCTGTATGCTGCGTTGGATCTGGGGACAAATAGCTGCCGCATGTTGATAGCCCAACCCAAGGGTAGCGGGTTCCATGTGGTCGACAGTTTCTCCAAATCCGTGCAGTTGGGCGCGGGTCTGGAACGGACCGGGCGGCTGTCCCGGGCCTCGATGTCGCGCACCGTTCAGGCGCTGCGAATCTGTCAGCAAAAGCTGAAACGCAACAAGGTCAAACGCATGCGTTTGGTCGCCACCGAAGCGTGCCGCCGGGCCAAGAATTCGCGCGATTTCATCCGTCAGGTGAAGCGCGAAACCGGCCTGACGCTTGAGATCATCCAGCCCGAGGAAGAGGCGCGTCTGGCGGTGATTTCCTGTGCGCCGCTGGTTTCGACCAAGACCGAGCAATTACTGGTCGTCGACATCGGCGGAGGCTCGACCGAGTTGGTGTGGATCGACATTTCCTCGGTCCCGCGCCGCGACCGTCCGGCGGCAATCATGCGCCTCCACAATGGGTTCCACACTGCCGACAGCCCATTTCCCGCCGCCAAGGTGGTGGATTGGATCAGCGTTCCCTTGGGCGTCGCCACGCTGCGCGATCAGTTCAACGATGTCGAAGATGACTCGGCCCGTTTCGCCCTGATGAGTTGGTTTTTCGAAGAAAATCTGGCCGATTTTGCCCCCTACAAGGACGAACAGGCCCGCGCCGGGTTTCAGATCGTCGGCACCAGCGGCACTGTGACCACAGTTGCGGCGTCCCATCTGGGGCTGAAACGTTATGACCGGACCAAGGTGGACGGTCTGCGCATGACCAGCGATCAGATTGACAAAGTCATACGCGGGTATTTAGAACTCGGCCCTCACGGGCGCCGCCGCGACCCCCGGATCGGGGATGACCGGCAGGCCCTGATCATGTCCGGCTCGGCCATTTTGCAGGCGCTGCTTCGATGCTGGCCCACCGACCGCCTTTCCGTGGCGGACCGGGGGCTGCGCGAGGGTCTGCTTTATGCGCAGATGAGTGCGGACGGTGTATTGGAAGACGGACCGTTCTGATGGCGAAGACACCGAGTGGCAAAAACACTTCAGGCCGTGGGCAACGCGACCTGAAGGTCAAGGTGAAGACTGCGCGCGGGCGCAAGCTCAGCTCGACCCGCTGGCTCGAGCGGCAGTTGAATGACCCCTATGTGAAACGCGCGCTGGCCGAGGGCTATCGCGGACGCGCGGCGTTCAAGATATTGGAACTGGACGAGAAGTTTCGGTTTCTGGTGCCGGGTGCCCGTGTGGTTGATCTGGGCTGCGCGCCCGGCGGCTGGCTGCAAGTGGCCGTCAAACGGGTGAACGCGCTGGGCGAAAAAAGTGGCAAGCGGATCGGAACGGTTTTGGGCGTCGACCTGCAAGAGGTCGAACCCGTGGCCGGAGCCACAGCGCATGTGCTGGATTTCATGGAAGATGACGCCGATCAAAAGGTCAAAGACTGGCTGGGCGGCAAGGCGGATGTGGTGATGTCGGACATGGCCGCCGCATCCTCGGGCCACAAACAGACTGACCATCTGCGGATCATGGCGCTGTGCGAAACGGCGGCTTATTTCGCCTTTGACGTGCTGGAAGAAGGCGGCACATTCGTGGCCAAGGTTCTGGCCGGAGGGGCCGAGGGCGATTTGCAGAAGCTGCTGAAGCAGAAATTCGACAAGGTTGCCAACGTCAAACCGCCCGCATCCCGTTCAGACAGTTCCGAGAAATTCGTGGTGGCAACCGGGTTTCGCGGCTGAAGTTAATCTTCCAGCGAGATCTGGCCGGGCAAACGCTGCTCTCTCAGCGATGCGGTTGCGATGCCTTGCAGCATCAGGCCCTCTCCGTGGTTCAGATCAACCGGCTTTTGCTCGCGCAACTGCGCGATCCGCTGGTCAAGCGAGACCCACTTCCCCCGTGGAATGGTCAGTTTCTTTGAATGCTTCGACATATTGCCACCTTTGACTGCACCTTAGGCCGACACCCTCGACCTAAGGGTTAACGTCAGAATTTGCCGGGAAAATGGCGCGATACGGGCAGGCAGATGCCAATGTTATGGCCCGATTTGTCTGGACAATTCTTGCAGGTTTGGGTCGTCCGGGATGCGCCCTAGGCCTTCTTTCACGACCTCATGTGCTGCATCCGGCCCCCGGTTGATCTGCGCCAGTTGCACCAGAATCGGCCAGGCCTCGGCCCGTTGCGGATCAAGCGTGACAACCTCGCGAAACGCCCGTTCGGCGGCGGGTGCATTGCGGAAGGTCAGCGCCATGCCGCCCAGCACCATATGGGTCTCGGGGAAATCCAGACGGTTGGCAATTGCGTCCTGCCATTCGGCCATCGCTTGCCCGGCCAGGGCTTGCTGATCCGGCGTCAGGGCTTGCGGCGGAATGTTCAGAAACTCTTTCGCCGCCGATATACGCACATTGCGCAGCGAGTCGGACAAGAGCGGCTCAAGCCGCTGCACCTGATCGACGAAGGATGCCTGTCGCTGCAAGGCGACCGCATTGGCCCGTATTAGCGGGTCGGCATCCGCCAGCAGCGCAACTGTCGCCTCTGCCACGTCTGCAGAGCCAAACGGTTGCAAAAGATAAGCTGCCGTGGCCCGGACGATGCCCGGCTGTGCGGGATCGAGGGCAATGGCCAGCAACCCTTCGGGACTGTCCGCCTGCCCCGCCATCGCCGGGGCAAAGGACGATCCGAAATGCGGGCCGCGATGCGATGAATTCGGGAACCATTCTTCAATCCGGGCAGCCGCCCAAGGCTGATCCCTATCCTCATGGCAATCGGTGCAGGCGTCCTGTCCAAGCGCCAAATCCGGGCGCGGCACGCGGAAACTGTGATCGCGGCGACCATCGACGCCCATATAGACACGTTCGATCATATGACAGGTTTTGCACTGCGCACCCGCGCTGCCCTCGGGGTGGTGGTGATGCGCCAGCGTGTCGTATTCCTTGCGCGCCAAAGTCGGAAAATCGGGGTTGCCCGCCGGGGAATGGCATTGCGTGCAAACGCCATTACCATCGGCCCGCAGCTCGGCGCTATGGGGTTCGTGGCAGTTCATACAGCCAACGCCCTGCGCGTACATCTTCGATTGCAGGAACGAGCCGTAAACATAAACCTCGTCCAGAATCTGCCCGTCCGGGTGATAGGTTCCGGGCCGCAGCAGGGCCAGATTATAGGCATCGTGATAGGGCGTGCCGGGCAGAGAGTTGCCTTGCTCATGCGCCTCGCGCCGGGAATGGCACCCGGCGCATTGCTGGATTTCCGCCTCGGTCTGGCCCCTGCCCCATGACATCAGAAAGCCAGACTCGCTTAGACCTTCTGCAACCGATTTTCCGCCAACCCAGTCGATATGCGCCGAGCCCGGACCATGGCAGGCCTCGCACCCGACACCGATTTCGACCTGACGGGACTGATAGGCTCGGCTTTGAACATCATAGTTCTTTTCGAATCCTGTGGCGTGGCATTCGGCGCAGCGTGCGTTCCAATTCTTATACGGCCCGGTCCAATGCAGCCCGTCATCCGGCGGCAGGTCCTGATCGGGATAGAGGTGGAACCAACGCTTGTTTTCGGTGTCCCAGACGACATCAAAGCTTTGCAATCGTCCGGGTTCGGTTTCGAACAGATATTGCTGCAACGGCTCGATCCCGACGACGGAGTGCACGTCATAACTGGTCGTCACACCATCTTTCTCGGTCACATCCGCATAAGGCGTCGCACCACGATAACCGAAGCGGACCGACATGCCGTCATGTTCGAACACCGTGCCGTCAAAACCCGCGACCAGCGCCCCGTCTTCAACCCCGGTCCAGGCCAATGCGTGATGGGATTGGGCCCAGGCGGCTGTTTCTTCGGTATGACAATCGGCGCATTGCTCGGATCCAACATATGATGGGGTCTGAGCGTAGGCGATCCCGGATATCAACACGGAAACCGCAAAGGCGAGCCACTTCATGCGCTGTCATCCTCGCTATGCAGGTCCATCAGCGCGCCGTTATATTCCGCGCCCAAGATCAGGATCGCTGCGCAAAGGTACAGGAAGATCAGGGCGGCCATGGCCCCGGCCAGACCGGCATAGGTGGCGCTGTAGCTGGCGAATTGGGCGATATAGATCGAAAAGGCCCAGCCGCCGCCGCCCAACAGCAGCAGGGTCAGCACCACGCCCGGAAGGATCTGCATCACCCGGTGGCGCCGCGTCGGCAGAACAAGATGCGCCAGCAGTATGGTCGCCACCGGCACGGCCACGGTAAAGGTCCAGCGCAACCGGTCCACCGAAAGCCAAGTCGAGACATCCACGTCCGTATGCTTGGACACCAGCGTTGTGTAGACGGGCAGCACGACCTCGACCGCAGCGACGATCAGAATGGCGGCCCCGCCCAGAATGACCAAAACGATACACAGCAGCCTCGTCTTCCAGAACGGCCAGCTGTCCCGGTCGTGATAGGCCTGATTCATCGCAGCCCGCACCGCCGCCACCCCGTTCGAAGCAAAATACACCGCCAGCAAACCGCCGATCGTGATCACGCCCGAGCTTGACCCCTGAAGAACCGCCCGCAGTTCGGACACAATCGGGCCAGCCACATCCTGCGGCCACGCGCCGAAAATCAGGTCGATCAACTCGTCCGTCACATAGCCTTGCGACAACGTCCCTGCCAGCGCCACGGTGAACAGTACAAACGGAAACAACGCCATCATCATCGACATGGCGACATGGCTGCTCATGACAAAGCCGTTTTTCTCGCTGAACCGCCGAAACGCCAGAAACAGCGCTTTGATCAGACGGCCGGATAGTAGAATCGATGGTTGCGACATTCTGAAACCCTAGCCCGCCCGCAGCCCCGGTAGAACCCGGGAAGTCGTAAATCCCGATATATAAATAACTGACTGCATTGCATAAACTTACCCGGCTGTGCAGGATCAGGACAACCCGACCCGCTTTGCATGCGCCCGCCCTATCATAGTTCAGGTTTGCGAATGACCCTTGATCCAAACAGCCCGAAAGATCGCTATCGCCCCAGCCTGTCCGTGGTACGCGACAGTTGTATCATCGCAGCTCTGGTTGTTTTGGGGCTGTATGCGGGTGCCGCTTTTCTGATTCCGTTGACGATGGCCCTGTTGATCAATGTTCTGATCATCGCGCTCAGCGACCGGGTCATTGCGGTGACCCGAGCCCCCGTCTGGCTGGCCAATATTGCCGGAGTAACTGTGGTTTTGGCCGGTTTGTTCATGATCATGTATATTCTGGGCAGTCAGGCGACACAGTTCGCCCGCAGCATCAACACGTATGAGACCCAGTTCGATGATGCGGTGAACCGCGTGGCGGGGCTGGTGGGCAGTGATGTCACGACCTTCATTCGCGACAATCTGGTCAGTATCGACATGTCTTATCTGGCGCGGCTGTTGCTGGGCAGCGCGACCTCGCTGCTGAATCAGTTCTTTCTGATCAGCCTTTATGTCGCGTTCCTGATGGCCGAACGACTGGCCTTTCGCAAGAAAATCCAACTGGCCGCAGGCAACCCCGAAACCGGCAAAGAGTTTTCGGCGATGCTGGATGCAATTTCATTCAGCCTGCAGCGTTATGTGGGGGTCAAAACCCTGATCAGTCTGATCACGGCGGGCATCAGCTACACCGTCTTCCGCATCCTCGGACTGGAATATGCCGAAACATGGGCGGTTCTGACCTTTGCGCTGAACTTCATCCCCTCGATCGGGTCGATCATTGCCGTGGTCTTCCCGGCCATGATCGCGCTTGTGCAATTCGAAAGCATCGGCCCGTTTCTGGTGGTGGTTCTGGGCTGCGGCACCATCCAGTTCCTGATCGGCAATTTCGTAGATCCGGCGATGCTGGGCCGGTCGCTGAACATGTCCACGTTTCTGGTCGTTCTGGCCCTGATGTTCTGGACCACCGTCTGGGGCCTTATCGGAGCGTTCCTGAGCGTGCCGTTAACCGTTTGCATCCTGATCGTATTCAGCCACATCCCCGCCTTGCGCCCGGTGGCCATCCTGATGTCGCTGGACGGGCGACTAGGGGATGATCAGCCCTGACCTCAGCTTTGGCAAAGCGCGATCAGAGCCGGGCGGTCCTGTAGCTTGAGGCGCCCATAGCCGCCAGCAATCAGGCCCTGTTTGATCAGCCGTTGCAGCGTCCGGTGCAGCGTCGGCGGGGATACGGCGATCATCGCGGCCAGTTCCTCTTGCGAAACCTGTAGCCAGCCATCGGCGTCTGCGGCAACCTCCTCCAGATGCAGCAACCGCAGGATCAGACGCTTTTCCGTACCCGTTACGCCAAGGTTGGCAATGATCCGCAGGGCTTTTTGCATGTTTTCATGTGACAACACATAGAAATCGCGCAGGTATTCCGGGTTTTGCTGCACCATCCTGTCCAGCATGGCCGACGGAAAAAACAAGGCCTCGGTGTGCTTTGTCGCGACCACCCCAACCAGCCGGTGCGCGTTGGCAAACAGCGCCAGATCACCGACCCAGAACCCACGCCCTTCCTGATGCAGAACGTACTCCTGCCCGTCATCCGCAGGGGTGGTCAGCCTGACACCACCATCCAGCACGCCATGAATGCCGTCTGCCGGATCACCGTGGTTATACAGCGCTTCTCCGGCCTCATACCTGCGGTGTACGGCGCAGGCCATCAACGCCGTTCGGAACCCGGCAGACCGGGTTTGCAGCCAATTTGAATCTTGCAACGGCTTGAGATCAGGTTTGTTTTTTAACATCGGTATATTTGAAAATCATCATGTGATAAGTTTTGGCCCATGCTGTTGGCCTAATTTGGTGCCAAGCGATTCCTGCGCAAGCTGGGCTTGAACAGGACGTTTACAGCTATCCGCAGAGTAGTCGATCCGGCTCTCGACGTTAAAGCACAAAAAATTCTCTCGGGCGGTTCTGCCCGCAAATTCAGGAGCAAGACATGCGACCTTCTATTCAATTGGTGGAACACTGGCGTACTGGGATACGCCGCGCAGCCGTCGGTGCGCTTTCGGTGCTTTTGGCCCTGCCCGCCTGGGCGCAGGATCAAAAGCCAAACATTCTGGTCATCTGGGGTGACGATATCGGTCAATCCAATATCTCGGCCTATACGATGGGCCTGATGGGGTATCGCACACCCAATATCGACCGTGTCGCCAAGGAAGGGATGATCTTTACGGATTACTATGGCGAGCAGTCCTGCACCGCCGGGCGGTCGTCATACATCATGGGGCAATCGGTTTTCCGCACCGGCCTGTCCAAGGTTGGTCTGCCCGGCGCGAAAGAAGGCATGCAGGTCGAAGATCCTACCATTGCCGGCCTTTTGAAAGACCATGGCTATGTCACCGGTCAGTTCGGCAAGAACCATCTGGGTGACCGGGATGAACATCTGCCCACAAACCACGGATTTGATGAGTTTTTCGGCAATCTCTACCACCTGAACGCCGAAGAAGAACCCGAACACGAAGACTATCCCGGTGACGCGATCCTGCCTGACGGACGCACCTTCCGCGAAGCCTATGGTCCGCGCGGCGTAATCCGCTCCTCCGCCGGGGGCGAGATTCAGGACACAGGTCCCCTGACCCGCAAACGGATGGAGACGGTGGACGAGGAAACGCTGGAAGCCGCTGTTGAGTTCATTCGCGAAGCCAACGCCAACGGGACGCCGTTCTATGTCTGGTGGAACGGGACGCGGATGCACTTCCGCACCCATGTGAAAGACGAGATGCGGCAGCAGGCCAATGAGATCTTTGGCGGTCCGGCGGACGAATACACCGCTGGCATGATCGAACATGACATGCATGTTGGCCAGTTGCTTGACCTGTTGGACGAACTGGGCATCGCCGACAACACCATCGTGCATTACTCGACCGACAACGGACCACACTACAACACCTGGCCCGACGCGGCCTCGACCCCGTTCTGGGGTGAGAAGAACACCAACTGGGAAGGCGGCTGGCGCGTGCCTTCGATGGTGCGCTGGCCCGGACAGATCGAGGCCGGTTCCGTCAACAACGAAATCGTGCATCACATGGACTGGCTGCCGACCTACCTGGCCGTTGCCGGTGACCCCGAGATCAAGGACAAGCTGAAAGCAGGCTATTCCTCGCCCGCGATGGGCCGAGACTACAAAGTGCATCTGGATGGCTACAACATCCTGCCCCTGCTGACTGGTGAGACCACAGAAAGCCCCCGTCGCGAGATCTTTTACTTCACCGACGATGGCGATCTGTCGGCGTTGCGCTTTGACGACTGGAAACTGATCTTCCTTGAGCAGAAAGCATGGGCAACCTTCCGTGCGTGGATGGAGCCGTTCACCGAACTGCGCGTGCCGATCATCGTCAACCTGCGCCGCGACCCGTACGAGCGTGGCTATCGCACCTCGAACACCTATTACGACTGGATCCTCGACCGGGCGTATTTCCTGGTGCCGGCGCAGCAATATGTGGGCAACTTCCTGAGCACCTTCCAGGAATTCCCACCACGCCAGAAAGCCGCCAGCTTCAGCCTGGATCAGGTGATGGAAAAGCTCAGCACACCGACAGGCAATTAAGTTCGCCTGCCACTCAGGGGGCCGCCGATGATGGCGGCCCTTCCTTTATTGAACGGAGTAATTCTCATGCTGCGATTGACCGCTGTTGTGTCCGCGCTTGCCCTGCCCCTGATGGCACAGGCTGACCCGCTGCCAAGCTGGCAGGATACCGATGCCCGCACCCGGATTATCAACTTTGTCGAGGGCGTGACCGATCCGGATGGCCCCGCCTATGTCACCCCATCCGACCGGATTGCCGTGTTCGACAATGACGGCACACTTTGGGCAGAACAGCCCGTCTATTTTCAGTTCATTTTTGCCATGGATCGCCTTGCGGACATGGCCGAGCAGGATCCGTCGATCCTGACAACGCCTGCCCTGAAGGCCGCCGCCGAAGGCGATCTGGCCACGATCCTGCAAGGCGGTCATGACGCGCTGATCGAGGTCGTCAATGCCTCGCATTCCGGCACCAGCGTTGCCGAGTTTCAGGCCGCCGTGGCCCAATGGCTGGAAACGGCGCGCCACCCGGATACTGACTTGCCTTACGATCAAATGACCTATCAGCCGATGGTCGAGCTGCTGCGTTATCTGCGTGACGAAGGGTTCACCACCTATATCGTCTCCGGCGGCGGCATCCATTTCATGCGGGTCTTTGCCGAAGATGCCTATGGCATTCCCCCTCATCAGGTGTTGGGCACCTACGGCAATACCAGTTTCGACCATGTCGATGGCGTGCCCACCGTGGTCAAGACGCCGGGCATCGCTTTCATTGATGACAAGGAAGGAAAGCCGATCAATATCGAACGCACCATCGGCAAGCGACCGATCCTTGCGGGTGGAAACTCGGACGGGGATTTCGCGATGATGGAGTGGGTTACCGCAGGCGAAGGGCCCAGATTGGGTGTCCTGATTCATCACACGGATGCAGACCGCGAATGGGCTTATGACCGCGAAAGCCCAATTGGCAAGCTGGTCGATGGGTTGGCCAAAGGCCCAGATATGGGATGGGTGATCGTGGATATGGCGCAGGACTGGTCTCGCGTCTACACTGGGGCGAACTAAAAACCACCCGGATCCTGGAACCTTATGTGGACACTGCTTGTTTCGACCGCCGTTTTTGCCCTGTACGTAACGGCGGTCGTGTTTTCCGTTCGCGCCGCGCAGACCGCCCGAACCCCGCAAGGTGCGGTGGGTTGGGTGGTCTTTCTGGTCTCGGCCCCGTTCTTTGCGGTGCCTATGTACCTGTTTCTGGGCCACCACCGGTTTCGCGGCTATCGCATCGCACGACAGGAAAGCGAGCGTGTGGTCGAAGGCATCAAAAGCTTTGCGGATTATTCCAAGCCCGACCCGTCCACGATGTCGATCAACCCCCGCCCGTTCGAGTTTCTGGCGCACCTCCCGGTGTCGCGCGGCAACGGGGCCGAGTTGCTGATCGACGGGCAAGCCACGTTTGATGCGATCTTTGACGCCATCGATGCGGCCAAAAACTACATCCTAATCCAGTTCTACATCGTACGCGCCGATGATCTGGGTCTGAAACTGCAGCAAAAGCTGATCGCTGCCGCAAAACGCGGCGTGCATGTCCGGTTCATGACCGATGCTGTGGGCAGTTACGGGCTGCCGACCGAGTATCTTGAGACCATGCAGACTGCCGGGATCGACGTAGCCAATCCCAAGGATCAGCGCGGGCCGAATTTCCGTTTCCAACTCAACTACCGCAACCACCGCAAGACCGTGGTGATCGACGGCGAGATCGGGTTTATCGGCGGGCATAATGTCGGGGTCGAGTATCTTGGCCAAAGCAAGCATTTTGGCCATTGGCGCGACACGCATATCAAGATGACCGGGCATATCGTCCGGCAGCTGCAACTTATCTTCACCGAGGATTGGCATTGGGCCCGCGACGAAGACCTGATCGACGAAGTGGATTGGGCCGGAACCGAGTCCGAGCAGGATATGAACGCCCTGCTGGTCGCAACCGGGCCCGGAGACGATACCGAAACCGGGGCGATGCTGTTCTTTTCCGCCATCGCCGAGGCGAAGGAACGGCTGTGGATCGCCTCACCCTACTTCGTGCCCGATATCGACATCATGACCGCCCTGCAACACGCGGCGATGCGTGCCGTCGATGTGCGAATCCTGGTACCCGACATGATCGATCACCGCCTGCCCTGGCTGGCCGCTTTCGCCTATTTCGATGAGGTTCGCGACTGCGGCGCGCGGGTGTTTCGTTATACCGACGGGTTCATGCACCAGAAGGTGTTTGTCGTTGATGACACGCTGGCCGCGGTTGGAACAACAAATCTGGACAACCGTTCCTTCCGCCTGAATTTTGAAGCGATGGCCCTGTTCTTCGATCAAAGGGCAACGCAAGCCGTTGAACGGATGCTGCTGGCGGATTTCGAGAACTGCTATGAACTCACCCGGTCTTTGCAACAACAACCGGCCCATATCCGGTTCGGGGCACCGCTGGCCCGGCTGTTTGCGCCCATCCTTTAGGAAAAGAACCGTTCCTGAAACACGCGGGTCATCAGGGCCACCATATAGGCGGTGGACAGGCCAAAGGCCAAAAGCCCCGCTACCGACGCGAACGAGCCGAAAATTCGCAACGCCTCGCCCAAAACGATGTCGCCATAGCCCAGCGTGGTGAATGTGACCAACGAGAAATAAAGGGCCGTGTTCCAGTCGGGCAGCACCTCAAGCAGGACCCAAACAACCGCCCAGATCCAGACCTGAATGGTGTGTGTCAGGACAATGAACACCAAAGCCACTGCAATCGGTGCAGCAGTCGCCAGAAAAAGCCCGCTTTTGGACCATTTCGGCTCCATCCTCATGATGACGATTGTGCACCAGGTCAGCAAAAAGATCTCGACCACAAAGCAGAGCCCCAGAAAGGCACTGCCCCATACAATCTGGTGCAGCAAGCTCATGTTTTTTCACCCTGAATTGCAGCCATGACTCTGTCAGCCAGAATGGCCCGTGCCGCGCCTTGGCACAAGCCCGGTTGGCGGATTTTGCCCCTGCGGCGAAACGCACCGGGGGTCGGTCTGCACTGGACATAGGTCAAAACTGTTGCACATCCTGCTGGGAAAAAGTGGGTCGGTCGATGCTGTTGACAATAGACAAGGTGCAGAAATCCTATCCCGGCGGGCGGCCGGTGCTGCGCGACGTGTCGCTGGAACTGGATCAGGGGCAGACGCTGGCGCTGACCGGAGAAAGCGGCAGCGGCAAATCCACTCTGCTGAACCTCGCAGCCGCTTTGGATCGGTTCGACGGGGGCGAGATCACGCTGAACGGAGCGCGCCTGTCCTCGCTGGATGATGCTGGACGGGCCGACCTGCGCCGCCGTCATGTTTCGTTGGTGTTTCAGCAGTTTAACCTGATCCCGTCGCTGACGGTTGCACAGAACCTCTCGTTCCACGCCCGGCTGGCCGGGTGCCATGATCCCGACTGGAGCGCCCATCTGGCGGACAGGTTGGGATTGTCCGATCTTCTGGATCGCTTCCCCGAGAACCTGTCCGGCGGGCAGCAGCAGCGGGTGGCCATCGGCCGCGCCATGGGTGCGCGCCCGAAACTGTTGCTGGCAGATGAACCCACGGGCAATCTGGATGAAACCGCCAGCACCACTGTGTTGGACCTGATGCTATCGCTTGTGGCGGATACAGGCGCGGCGCTGCTGCTGGTCACCCATTCCGCCGAAATTGCTGCGCGGCTTGAACGGCGCGTGCATCTGGCCGGTGGCCGGATCCAATGACGCGACCGGTCATACAAGCGTTGCTTTCCCATTGGCGCGCGCACTGGCTGCAACTTGCGACATTGCTGATCGGGATCGCATTGGCCACTGGTCTGTGGTCTGCGGTGCAGGCGATCAATGCCGAAGCGCGCGCCAGCTATGCCCGCGCAAACGCACAACTGGCACTTGGTCAGTTCGATGAACTGCGCGATCCCACCGGCCCCATCCCCGTTGCGCGTTATGCCCAACTGCGTCAGGCCGGTTGGCAGGTTGCAGCTGTGCTCGAGGGTACTTTCCGCGTTGGGGGGCGGACAATGCGCCTGATGGGTGTGGATATGGTGGCATACCCGGCCCTGCCCGCCGTTACCGAGACCGAACAGGACGCCGACCCACCCGACCCTGCGGATATGTTGACCGCGCCTGGACGTCTTGTCGTGCACCCCGATCTTGCACCTGTTCTGGAACCGGTGAGCGATCTGCCGCCCATTCTTCTTTCCCGTTCCCTGCCCCCGGATGTCATTCTGACCGACATTGGCGTGGCCGAGACTCTACTGGGTCAACCCGGTGCGATCTCGCGCCTTGTCGTTCTGCCGAGCCAACCGCGCGGGCGGTTGCCACTGTCGGATGTCGCACCGGAACTGCAACAGATCAGCCCGGATTCGCAGGTCGATACCGCGCAACTGACCGACAGCTTCCACCTGAACCTGACAGCCTTTGGACTGCTGTCCTTCGCCGTTGGCCTCTTCATCGTCAATGGCACGGTCGGGCTGGCTTTTGCCCAACGGCGCGGGATGATCCGAACGTTGCGCGCCCTGGGTGTTTCGATGCGGCGGCTGGTCTGGCTGATCCTGGCCGAGTTGACCCTGCTGGCCTGTATCGGCGGCGCACTGGGACTGATCCTGGGTTTCTTTCTGGCAGGCGCGCTGCTGCCCGACGTGGCCGCAACATTGCGCGGGCTATACGGCGCGCCTGTGACGGGACAGTTGACCCTGCAAACCGAATGGGCGCTTGCGGGGCTGGCCATGGCGCTGCTGGGCACCTTGGGGGCCAGCGGCCACGCGCTTTGGCGTTTGGCCCGGATGCCACTGCTTGAAGGGCCCGGCGTGCAGGCCTGGAGCGGTTCGGGACAGACACACCGATTGGCCGGGGTCATCGGAGTGTTTCTGATTGTCGGCGGTACTCTTTTCTATACCAGCCTCGGTGGCCTGCTTGCCGGGTTTGTCTTGCTCGCCGGATTGTTGACCGGGGCCGCCCTGTTGCTGCCCCTGCTTCTGTCTATCGCCCTATCGGTAGGTGCTAAACAAGCGCGCGGCCCTGTATCGCAATGGATCTGGGCCGATATGCGGGCGCAATTGCCGGGGCTTTCTCTGGCACTGATGGCCCTGCTGCTGGCGCTGGCTGCAAATATCGGCGTTGGCACCATGGTCTCCAGCTTCCGGCTAACCTTCATCGGATGGCTCGACCAACGCCTGACCGCCGAAATTTATGTGACTGCCCAAAATGACCAGCAAGCCAGCGAGATGGCCGTATGGCTGGCCCCTCAGGTCAATGCGATCCTGCCGATCCGCAGTGTCGAGTTGCCTCACACCACCGGGCCTTTGTTCTTGTATGGGGTCGTAGACGATCCGGTCTACCGGGATAACTGGCCGTTGATTGCCCGATCCGATGGCGATTGGAACAGGGTGATGGCGGGTGAGGCCATTTTGATCAATGAGCAACTGGCCCGCCGCGCGCAGCTTTGGCCGGGGGATGTTTTGACGATCGCGCCGGACCATCAATTGCCAATCGCGGGCGTCTATTCCGATTATGGCAACCCCACCGGTCAGGCGATTGTGTCCATGACCAAACTGGATCAGATCGCGCCGGGGACAGACGCAAGGCGCTTTGGGATACGTATGAACCCGGGCGCGGCGACCGAGATGGCGCAATCGCTACGCGCGCGTTTCGATCTGCCGCCCCGAAACGTGGTGCAGCAGGCCGCGATGAAGGCGCAATCGCGGGCGATTTTTGAGAAAACCTTTGTCGTGACCTCCTCACTCAACATCCTTACGCTTGGGGTCGCCGGGTTCGCCATTTTAACCAGCCTTCTGACCTTGTGGACCCAGCGCCTGCCTCAGATCGCGCCGGTTTGGGCCTTGGGTCTGAATCGCGCAGAACTGGCGAAATTCGAGCTGTTGCGCAGTGTTCTTCTGGCGGCGTTGACAGCCTGTCTGGCACTGCCTTTGGGGCTGGTTCTGGCCTGGGTGCTGCTTGCTGTCATTAATGTCCAGGCCTTTGGATGGCGCCTGCCGATGTACGTATTCCCGTGGGATTGGCTGTATCTGTTTCTGCTGACGTTGGTTGCCGCACTTGTCGCAGCCGCCCTGCCCGCGCTGCGACTGTTACGCCTGCCCCCGGCCAACTTACTGAGGGTTTTTGCCAATGAACGTTAAGGCCCTTTTTCTGATCCTATTTTGCTGGCTACCGATACCCGCTCTGGCGCAAGGCTACGCGGGTCTGGGCGGCTCGGCGGATGGGTTCGACGTGCCGCAGAGCGACTTTCAATATGTCTTTCCAAGGGATCACGGCGCGCATCCCAGCTATCGCATCGAATGGTGGTACCTGACAGCCAACTTGATGGGCGAAGACGGGCGCGACTATGGCATCCAGTGGACACTGTTCCGATCCGCCCTGAAACCCTTTGACACCGACGGCTGGCAAAGCCCGCAGATCTGGATGGGTCACGCAGCCGTCACCACGCCCGAACGCCATTACTTCGCGGAACGCCTGTCGCGCGGCGGCATCGGTCAGGCCGGAGTAACCGCCCAACCCTTTGCCGCATGGATCGACGAATGGCGTATGAGCGGGCCGGATTTCGACTCGCTGTCGCTGACTGCGAATGGAGCGGATTTCGGCTATACCCTGTCCCTGAACGCCCAAGGTCCGTTGGTCTTTCACGGAGACGGCGGATATTCCGTGAAATCCGCAGACGGTCAGGCGAGCTATTACTATTCCCAACCGTTCTACGCCGTCGAAGGCACCCTGCATTTGCCGGACGGAGACATCGCCGTCACCGGTCATGCCTGGCTGGATCGCGAGTGGTCGTCGCAGCCCTTGGCCGAGGATCAAAGCGGGTGGGACTGGTTCTCGCTCAGCTTCGATGATGGTGACAAGCTGATGGCGTTTCGCCTGCGCGGGGCACGGAGTGATTTCACGGCGGCCACGTGGATCAATGCGGATGGCAGCAGCCAGACACTGCCTGATGGATCGGCCCAGTTCACACCACTTGAAACCGCACGCGTTGCGGGTCGGGATGTGCCAATTCGATGGAACGTCACCCTGCCTGACCGCGACATAAACGTCGAGGTTTCGGCCCTGATCCCTGACGCCTGGATGGCGACGCGATTTGAATATTGGGAAGGCCCGGTCACCGTCTCAGGCAGCCACGCAGGGCGCGGCTACCTTGAGATGACCGGGTATTAAAGCGTGCGACCTTTATTCTGAGACAGGAATACCCTGCCACGCCTACGGCGCTCTCGGGCCATTCCTGTCGCATGATACTTCAGCTCAAAGGTCGCACACTCTGGATCAGCGGACGACGTAGACCGAAACCGCCGCGTGCCGCACTACGCGCGCAGCGTTGGGGCCCAGAAGGTAATCCTTGAAATCCGGCTTGTGCGCCCCGATCACGATCAGGTCCGACCCGGCGCTGTCGGCGGTTTTAAGGATTTCCTGATAGGCCGTACCAGTTGCAACCACATGACGGATCGAGGCATTGCGGTCCGAGCCCAACGCCGACACACACAGCGCGGTCAGTTTGTTATGGGCCTCTTCCAGCGCCTTGTCGTGGAAGTCGGGCTCGAAAAAGCCCGACACCCAGCTTTCCCCGAAATCAGGCAGAACCGTCACCACATCCAACTGGGCCCCATCCAAATCCGCCAGCGCCGCAGCCTGTTTCAGGACCGGGCTGTCCAGATCTCCGTTACTGATATCGACGGCGCAAAGAACTGACTTTGTCATGCGGGCACCTCTTCTTGTCTGGCGGCACGGCCACGTTGCAGGAAGGCGATCAGACCCAGCAAGAGCATCGCCGGAAGGTAGATCAACTGCTTGGGCGGTTGGCTGGACGGCAGGCTGACCGAGGTCAGGCGCACGGCCTCGTCCCCGTAATAGTCGAAGATGCCCAGCTCATCCGCGACCGGCGCGCCAAACAGCGGCTCTTCCAGTTTGATCAGCCCGTCTTCGGGGATCAGCAGTAGACCCATCGCTTCGACCCGGGCCGCTCCACCCTCTTCTTCGCCCACAGTGACGACGACCGTCGTGTCGACCATCTCCAACGTGTCGAAATCCGGCCCGGACACGACCAGTCGCACCTCGGACCCTGGTGGCGTCTGCCCGATCGTTTCTTCAAACGCGGCAGGTTCCACCGACTGGAACGGGGGTGAGATCCGGTCCATGAAGAAATCCGGTCGGAACAGCGCAAAGGCGACAAAGATCAGCGCAACGCTTTCGTAGATACGGCTGTGGGTCAGGAAATAGCCCATGGTACCGGCGGTAAAGACCAGAATGGCTATGGTCGCGAATATGGCGACGATTATCCCTTCGACCCATGTCACATCGATCAGCAGCAAGTCGGTGTTGAAGATGAACACAAACGGCAGCGCCACGGTGCGCAAGCTGTAGAAGAACGCGGTAAACCCGGTCTTGATCGCATCGCCACCCGATACGGCAGCCGCTGCGAAACTGGCCAACCCGACCGGAGGCGTCACATCCGCCATGATCCCAAAGTAGAACACGAACAGGTGCACCGCGATCAGCGGCACGATCAGCCCGCTTTGCGCGCCCAGTTCGACCACAACGCCCGCCATCAGCGAGCTGACAACGATATAGTTCGCCGTGGTCGGCAGGCCCATGCCCAGGATCAGGCTTAGGATACCGACCATGATCAGCATCAGGATCAGGTTGCCGCCCGACAGGAACTCGACCAGATCGGCCATCACCTGCCCCACACCGGTCAGCGTCACCGTCCCCACGATCACACCCGCCGTGGCCGTGGCCAAGGCGATCCCGATCATGTTGCGCGCACCGTCGATCATGCCCTGCCACAGATCGGCAACTCCATCGATGAAGCTGTTGTAAAGGTTGCTCTGCCCCCGGAACATCGCCTTGAGCGGCTTTTGCGTCAGCAGGATCACAAACAGCAAAGCAGTCGCCCAGAAGGCTGACAGGCCCGGCGATTTCTGTTCGATCATCAGGAAGTAAACGAGCACGATGATCGGCAGAAGGTAGTGCAGACCGGCCTTGTAGATGTCTGCGATGACGGGCAGTTGCACCTCTTTGGCGTTCGGATCATCCGGTTCAAGATCTGGCACCTGAGCGGCCAGATACAAAAGCGCGACATAGACGGCACAGACAATCAGGCTCAGCACCAGACCAGCCGCTGACGGCACCCATGCGGTCACCGCATCGACCGGGAATTGCGAGCCATAGCAGAGCCCGGCAAAGACGATGAAGAAGGAGAACATCCCCACAACGGTCCGCGCCAGATGCACGTCACGGTCGCCCAGCGTGGGCATGTTCCGCTTCACGGCCTCAAGATGCACGATATAGACTAGCGCGATGTAGGAAATCGCGGCAGGCAAGAAGGCGTGGGTGATCACCTCGACATACGAGATGCCCACATATTCCACCATCAGAAAGGCCGCAGCGCCCATCACGGGGGGCATGATCTGGCCATTCACGGACGAGGCAACCTCGACCGAGCCCGCCTGTTCGCTGGAAAAGCCCACGCGTTTCATCAGCGGGATGGTGAAGGTGCCGGTGGTCACAACATTGGCGATGGACGAGCCCGAGATCAGGCCGGTCGCCGCCGAACCAACAACCGCCGCTTTGGCCGGACCACCGCGCAGGTGGCCAAGAGCGCCAAAGGCCATTTTGATAAAGTAGTTCCCTGCCCCGGCCTTATCCAGCAACGCGCCGAACAGTACGAACAGGAACACGAATTTGGTTGAAACCCCAAGCGCGATGCCAAACACGCCCTCGGACGTGATCCACATATGGCTCATCGCCTTTTTCAGGCTGGCACCCTTCCAGCGGATAACCTCGGGCACCCATTCGGACGAGCCGAAGAACACGTAGGCCAGAAAGATCGTCGCGATGATCGCCATTGCGGGACCAAGCGCGCGGCGTGCGGCCTCGAACAGCAACAGCAGACCGCCCAGAGCGACCCATTTGTCCGTGTCATCGGCCAAACCGCCCGCATCGACGATTTTTTGGTAGAAGAAATAGCCGTACAGCGCGACAAACGCGCCCAGCAGGCCCATGATCCAGTCCTGAACCGGAATATAGTTCCGAGGGCTGGACTTCAGCGCCGGATAGGCCGCAAAGGCCAGAAACATGGCAAAGGCCAGATGGAACTGCCGCGAATTGTTCACGATACTGCCGGGCAATATGTAATTCGCCAGCGGCGAGGCCAGAACCACCTGAAAGATCGACCAGATCGCTGCCACAATGGCCAGGAATATCCCGACATTACCGACCGGGTTGCGCCCACCCGCATCGGAGGAAGCAACTAATTCCTGTAGCTCTTCTTCGGATAGCGGACGATTGGATTGTGTGTCGGAACTCATGCAAATGTCTCCCCGTCGCGGCCTTTTGCGGCCTTCTGAATCACCCGTTTGCTACGGGTTTGGGTGGCAGGGCGCCCGTGGGCACCCTGCTTTGGGTCCGGATTACTGAATCCAGCCTTTTTCTTTGTAGTACTTCTCGGCACCCGGGTGCAGCGGAGCCGACAGGCCGTCCGCGATCATCTCTTCGGGCTTGAGGTTGGCAAATGCCGGGTGCAGCTTTTTGAAGTCGTCGAAGTTCTCGAAGACCGAGCTGACAACCGCATAAACCGCGTCTTCCGACACATCCGCCGAGGTCACGAAGGTTGCGCCGACACCAAAGGTTGCGGTGTCACCGTCCGATCCGCGATACATACCACCCGGGATGGTCGCGGTCCGGTAGAACGAGTTGTCGTCGACCAGCTTGCTGACCGCGTCACCGCTGACATTCACCAGAACGGAATCGCAGGCTGTGGTTGCTTCCTGAATCGAACCCGAGGGGTGGCCGACTGTATAGACCATCGCATCGATCTGGTTGTCGCAAAGGGCCGCCGACTGTTCAGCCGCCTTCAGTTCGGTCGCCAGTTCGAAATCATCGGTGGTCCAGCCCATTTCGCCCAACAGGACTTCCATGGTGCCGCGCTGACCGGAACCGGGGTTGCCGATATTGACGCGCTTGCCTTTCAGGTCCTCGAAGTTGGTGATGCCGGCATCGGCACGGGCCACAACGGTGAACGGCTCGGGGTGAACCGAGAAGACCGCACGCAGGTTTTCGAACGGACCAGCCTCTTCGAATTTCGAAGAGCCGTTATACGCATGGTACTGCCAGTCGGACTGCGCCACACCGAACTCCAGCTCGCCCTCGCGGATGGTGTTGATGTTGTAGACCGATCCGCCGGTCGATTCGACCGAGCAGCGCACGCCATGTTCCTTGCGGCCCTTGTTCACCAGACGGCAGATCGCGCCACCGGTCGGATAGTAAACTCCGGTCACGCCGCCGGTACCGATTGTGATGAACTCTTCGGCATAGGCTGCCGGTGCCATCATCGCCGCGGTGACAAATGCGCCGAGGCTAAGCTTGCTGCTGTTTTTCATGTAAGAACTCCCATTTTTTATTGTGTGAGCGGGAAAGAACAAAAGCCCCGCGAATGCGAGGGACGCGCCGATACGTCAGATCAGTTCGTCATGCAACCCGTGCAACTTTTGAATTTTTCCAATGTCTCCCAACAATTTCGAGGTTTCATTCCGAGACGCAAGTTGTCAAGTGCGCCTTGTCGATACTTCGCCCATTCGCTCAGATGTGACGCGTCTTTTGTAACTTTCCCCGTGGGAAACGAACCGGCCTTTAGGTGGCGGGACCATGACTTGACAGGCTGGAACGTTGATCTAACGTGATCAAAAGTTTGTGATTACTATTTTACCGAGCATCTGAAACATGCCGATCACCACCTATGAACTCTACCTGAGTACCGATCTGGTGTTTTCCGGCAATACGGTCTCGTTGGTTGGGGGCTATGATGGCAGCAACGATGTCATTCTGGTCGTTGACGATGACGATGACGTGCTGGATGGGGACCTGTTTCGCAACGAAGACGGCAACGACACCAACCAGTTCGGAACCGCCACTTTTGCGGACGGCACGGTTTTGGGTGGTCCGACAACTACGGTATATTCAGAACAGCAATATACCCTGACGGCCCCCGATGGCAGCACCATCACGTTGTATCAGATCGAAGTTGACTCGAACCCGAACTCTACCGCTGGTGCTGGGATACTTGCCGGGTATCTGCCGTCCGAACCTCTTGTCCCGGGTGTTGTTTATACGATCACCGTGTCGAACACGATCCCCGGCAACTCGCCTCAATATGACGACATTGAAGGGGCTGTTTGCCTGACGCGAGGCGCAGGGATTGCCACGCCGGGTGGGCTGATTCCGGTGGAAATGCTCAAAGAAGGTGATCTGGTCGAAACCCGAAACGGTGCCAAGCCCATCCGTTGGATCGGGTCTTGCAAGCTGGATGCAAGCGCCTTGTCCCGAAACCCGAAGCTCCGGCCGGTTCGCATCACTCAGGGCGCATTGGGTAATGGTTTACCAAACCGGGACCTGCTGGTTTCACGCCAGCATCGAATGCTGGTATCGTCACAAATCGCCCAACGGATGTTCGGTCAAACCGAAGCCCTGATTGCCGCCGTAAAGATGACCGAATGGCCGGGAATCTACGTGGACAACAGTGTCACCGATGTCGAGTATTTCCACATCTTGTTTGACTCTCACGAGGTGATTTTTGCCGATGGCGCACCAACCGAAAGCCTGTTCACAGGCCCCGAAGCCCTGAAAATGTTCCCCGCCGCCATGCGCGAAGAAATACTGACTTTGTTTCCCGAGTTGGACTGCGCAACGACACAGGTTGAACCCGCCTGCATTGTTCCAAACGGCAAACAGCAAAAAACACTGATCAGCCGCCACATGAAGAACAACAAACCGTTTCTCAGCATGTATCAGGGATAAAAATGTGGTGCCCAAGGAGAGACTCGAACTCTCACGCCCGTGAAGGCGGGGGATTTTGAATCCCCTGCGTCTACCATTCCGCCACTTGGGCCACGGACACTGGATTAGCGCCCAGAGCGGGGAAGGTCCAGAGGCAAAAATCAACCTTCGTAGCGATTGTTTGCACCCCAGCGGTTGACGGGTCCACGGGTGCGTGATTTGGCTGGCACGGTCAAAGACCGGGATCTGAGTAAACCATGTTACGATCGCTTTACGACTGGACCATTCGACTGGCCGAGCATCCTCGGGCGCTTTGGGCGCTGGCGATTGTCGCCTTTGTCGAAAGCTCATTTTTTCCGATCCCGCCTGATGTGCTTATGATCCCGATGATTCTGGCCCGCCCCTCACGCGCCTGGCTGATTGCCGGCGTTGCTCTGGTGGCCTCGGTTCTGGGCGGTCTGCTGGGCTATGCGATCGGAGCCTTTGCCTATGAAAGCATCGGCCAACCCATTCTGGAGGCGATGGGCAAAGCCCACGCAATGGAAGAGTTCAACACCCGCTTCAACGATTTCGGCTTCTGGGCTGTGCTGGCGGCGGGGGTGACGCCCTTCCCTTACAAGGTCATCACCATTATGTCGGGCTGGACGGGCATGCCGCTTGGAACCTTCGTCGCGACCTCGATTCTGGCGCGCGCGTTGCGGTTCTTTCTGGTGGCGGGCCTTCTTTGGAAATTTGGCGAGCCGATCCGGGACTTCATTGAAAAGCGTCTGGGCCTGATGTTCACGCTGTTCATCATCCTGCTGTTCGGCGGCTTTCTTGCGGTGCGATACCTATGACGAAACGCGCAACCTATGTGGTGCTGGCGGCCGGCGGATCAGCTGCCCTGTTGCTGGGGGCCTGGGCCTTTCAGTATGTCGGTGGGTTGGCACCGTGCAAAATGTGCATCTGGCAGCGCTACCCCCACAGCGTCGCCATTGTGATCGGCGCATTGGCGTTGGCCCTGCCAACTGTTCGCTTGCTGCCCCTGGCCGGTGCCCTGGCCGCGCTGACAACCGCTGCCATCGGTCTTTTTCATGCGGGCGTCGAGCAAGGCTGGTGGGAAGGCCCGACCAGCTGCACCTCGGGCGATATAGGGGGGCTATCGGCGCAAGAGCTGATGGATCAGATCATGTCCGCCCCGCTGGTGCGCTGTGATGAGATCCCATGGCAGATGTTGGGCCTGTCCATGGCCGGTTGGAACGCGGTAATCTCGGCGGTGCTGGTTCTGTTCTGGCTCGCCGCCTGGCGCGCGAAGGCTTAGATTTCGTCCAGTTCGGCATCCCAGTACAGGAAATCGATCCAGCTTTCGTGCAGGTGGTTCGGCGGAAACTTTCGCCCGATATTGCGCAGCGCTTCGGCATCGGGCTGACGCGGCGGTTTGCGCAGGGTCATGCCTGCCTGGCGCAGTGATTTGGACCCTTTGCGCAGGTTGCAAGGACTGCACGCCGCAACCACATTCTGCCAGCTTGTCACCCCACCCGCGGCGCGCGGCACCACATGATCAAACGTCAGGTTGTCGCGACTGCCGCAATACTGGCAGCGGAACTCATCCCTCAAAAATAAATTAAAGCGCGTGAAGGCCACGCGCTTTCTGGGTTTTACATAGTCTTTCAAAACAACGACCGAGGGTATTCGGATCTCGGTGCTGGGGCTTCGGACGACTTCGTCGTATTCGGCCACGATGTCCACCCTGTCCAGCCAAGCGGCCTTGATCGCCTCTTGCCAGGGCCACAGCGACAGCGGGTAATAGGACAAGGGGCGGTAATCGGCATTCAAAACCAGCGCCGGGTGATGCTTGAGCGTCCCCGGCTCTCTTACAAATTCGGTCCTGAAGTCTCCGTCCATAACAGAATCGCTCCTCGCTCTCAGCTGCCCGTTTGTGACACCAGAGCGGGGAGCACCCGCCCCGGCCTTAAGATAACTATATATCGTGGTAAATCTCTGACAAGCCCTGAGTTTCCACAATATCTCGAAGACTGGGTAAGCCTGTTCCGTAACAGGCACATGACAGTTATCCACAGGTTGCACACAGCATGTTTTGCAGGCTATGGCGGAGGCATGTCGTGGTTCATTCGATTCAACAAACCTTTTGACGTGCTGCCGCAGTTCACCGATCGCGGCAGCGCCGAGTCGCCACGTCGAACACTGTCCGATTTCATCGATCTGCCCAGGGTCTACCCGGCCGGGCGCTTGGATCGGGACAGCGAGGGGCTGATGCTGTTGACCGATCATGGGCGGCTTCAGGCGCAGATCTCGGACCCCAAGCACAAGATGGCCAAGACCTATTGGGTTCAG
This sequence comes from Ruegeria sp. AP12, assembly GCF_056540025.1. Lineage (NCBI taxonomy): Bacteria > Pseudomonadati > Pseudomonadota > Alphaproteobacteria > Rhodobacterales > Roseobacteraceae > Ruegeria > Ruegeria sp. AP12. The sequence continues at coordinate 773,821 of NZ_JBQFVZ010000001.1, read as the reverse complement.
GTCGAAGGCGAGCCCGATGCAGCCGCGCTGAAGGCGCTGCGCGATGGAGTCGAATTGAAAGACGGCCTGACCCGGCCCGCCAAAGCGCGTGAGATGGACGAGCCGGATGGCCTTTGGCCCCGCACACCACCGATCCGCGAACGCAAGTCCGTGCCGGACAGTTGGATCGAACTGACCATCCGAGAAGGCAAGAACCGACAAGTGCGCCGGATGACGGCGGCGGTCGGGCTGCCGACCCTGCGCCTGATCCGCTATCGCATCGGCGACTGGACGCTGGATGATCTGGAGCCCGGCCAATGGGACAGCCTGCCCTTGCCCGACCTCAACACAGCCCCACAGCGCAAACGCGACCGCCGTACGCGGCGGTGACACGGGCGGCTCATCTCTGCTAAAATGCGGGTATGAAACTCACGCCGGACATACCTGCCCCGTCGGCCATTCTGGAGGCCGCGCTTTACGTTGACGATCTGGACGCGGCAGAGCAGTTTTATGGTGAGGTTCTGGGGCTGGAGCGCATTCAGCGGATCACCGATCGGCATGTGTTCTACCGTGTCGGCGGGTCCGTCCTGTTGCTGTTCAACCCGGATCAGACCGAACAACCGCCCCTGAACCCGGACCTGCCCGTTCCGCCGCATGGCGCGCGGGGTCCGGGGCATGTCTGCCTTGTGCTGACCCGCGATGAAATCTCCGCCATGCGCAAGCACCTGTTGGACTGGAACGTCCCCATCGATGCCGAGTTCGACTGGCCCAGCGGTGCGCGATCCCTTTATATCCGCGACCCGGCGGGCAATTCGGTCGAGTTTGCCGAAGGTCACTTGTGGGGTTGAACCCGATTAGCCAAGCGGCTGCTTCTGCCCACCTGTAATCGTGTAGAGTTCGCGAGAGGTCAGGCCAACCTCACTCAAGGCCGCGCGGAACACGGCCATGTGCGGTGTCGCAAAATGCGCCTCTAACGCAGCCTGATCCTGCCATTCCTCATAGACACGGAAGCGGTTGGGATGTCCCAGCACCTGACTGAATTCATAGACCAGACAACCGGGCTCTTTCACGGTTTCCGCAACCATCGCCTGAGCGGCCTCGCGGGCCTGTTCAACCCCGGCCTCGTTCACTTCGACAATTCCTGTGACAACCAGCACTACGCTCCCTTCCTCAGATCATAACGTTTCGAGATTCGATTGACCGGGGTGCCGTCGCGCAGCGGAACGCCATACGCGACCGAGTAGTCCCGGAAACCCATTTTTTCGTAATACCTTAGGCCAAGAAGGTTATCCGCCCGGATCGTGGCGTTGATCGCAGAAAACCCCAGCGCGCAGGCCGTCTTCTCCGTCTCGTCAAACAAGGCCCGGCCCGCGCCGCGCAGCACCGGGTTGCGGCGGGTGAAGGTTGCGATATCGGCGCACTCATCGGGCAACGCGTCATAGGTGCCCAACCACTGAAACCCGGCAACCGCGCCCTGGTCGTCCAAGGCAACATGGCAACAGATCTTATCAGCACCATTCAGATAGCTTTGCGCGAACAATGCCTCTGAAAACGGGATTTCAAATGCGGTCGTGCCACCCGCCGCGATGATGTGGTTGAGGATGCGGCAGGCCTCGGCCACATCCTCGGGCATCATCGGGCGGATGGCGATCATCGCTACAGGCTCAGCTTGTCGCGCATGAAGGCCAAAGCGACGCTTAGGCCATCGGGTGCGATACCATGGCCCGTGCCCTTCATCACATGAGCATAGATTTCTTTGAAATCAGCAGCCTGCAACGCCTCGGCGGCTTCGGGCAGCGATTGCGGCGGGACCACATCGTCGGCATCGCCATGGACCAGCAGGATGGGCATTCGGCTAACGGTTTCGTCGGCCAGCAGTTCAGGCTCCAGCAACCGGCCCGAAAACGCCACGATCCCGGCAACCGGGTCTTCGCGGCGGGGGGCCACATGCAGGCTCATCATCGTGCCCTGGCTGAAGCCGAACAGAACGACCTGCTCGGGCAGCACGTCCTCATCTACCATCAGCGCGTCGAGGAAAGCGTTGAAATCCTCGACCGCCATTTCCATCCCACGACGCGCCTCTTCTTCGGACGAGCCATCGATCCACGGGATCGGAAACCATTGAAAGCCGTTCGGCATTCCCGGGATCTGCTCGGGCGCGTCGGGGGCCACGAACAGCGTATCCGGCAGGTGTTCACCCAGCGGGTCGGCAAGGCCCAGCAAATCGGCCCCGTTGGCCCCATAGCCGTGCACGAACACCACGACCGAGCGTGTATCGCCCGAAACCGGCTCTTTCCTGAGCGCGTTCAAAACCCGAGTCATCTGATCCCTTCTCTTTTCTTGGCCACCCGGTAATAGGCCCACAAAACCCGGGCCGCAACCGAGCGCCAGGGCGACCACGCCTCGGCCATCTGGCGAAGCTCCTTGTCGGTCGGGCGCTTGGGCAGATCGTAGAGAACGCGCGCGGCTTCCTGCAGGGCCAGATCGCCCGGCGCGATGACGTCCGCGCGCCCCAGTGAAAACATGGCGTATATCTCGGCGGTCCAGACGCCGATGCCCGGAACCTGCGTCAGCGTGGCAATGACATCTGCATCAGGGACGTCTCGTAACGCTTTGTAATCAATACGCGCCTCAGCCAGAGCACGGGCGTATCGGATCTTCTGACGGCTCAATCCAACAGCCCGCAAATCATCATCCGTAGCCCACATGATCTTGCGCGGCCCGGTCAGTTTTGCGTCCTGCATCCGCTTCCAGATCGCGTTGGCCGAGGCCACGCTGACCTGCTGACTGACAATCGCGCTGAGCAGTTGGGCAAAGCCGTCGGGCTTACGCCGCAGGGGCAAAGGACCGGTCTGCTCCATCGCATAAGCCATGCGCGGGCACGCATTGGCCAGCCACTCGGCCCCTTCCGTCACGCAGTCGGGGGTTTCAATGATGCGCCCTACGGCCATGGGATCTCTGCTTTGTGACACGCTTCGCACGTTAGGGGCCACAGCCGCATATGCAAGCCGCTTGTGCGTCAGCGTTTTCACCGATACGCATTGGCGCATGACGATGACTACAGCCACCCCGGACGACTCGCAAGCCAAACGCAATGTTGCTGTTCTGGTCGCCGCGCAATCGATTCTAGGTGCGCAGATGCCGATGATTTTCATCGTTGGTGGCTTGGCCGGGCAATCGCTGGCCAGCAACCCCTGCCTTGCGACACTGCCGATTTCGCTGATTGTTCTGGGTTCAATGCTGGCCGCTACGCCGATCTCGGCTATCATGCAGCGTTGGGGCCGTCGTGCGGGCTTTCTGGTCGGCGCAACAGCCGGAGCGTTGGGCGGTCTGGTCGGGGCATATGGGCTCTATCTCGGCTCGTTCACGATCTTTCTGCTGGGAAGCCTGCTGACGGGCATCTACATGAGCGCGCACGGGTTTTACCGTTTTGCCGCAGCCGATACCGCCTCGGACGCGTTCCGGCCCAAGGCGATTTCCTATGTCATGGCGGGCGGTCTGGCCGCCGCGATCATCGGCCCGCAAATCGTCAAACTGACATCGCAGGCCTATGTCATTCCGTTTCTGGGCACATATATCGCGGTGATTGCCGTCAACGTCATTGGCTCGGCCCTGTTCTTCTTTCTGGACATCCCGACGCCGCCAAAACCCACCGCAGACGCACCTAAAGGCCGGTCGCGGCTGGAGTTGCTGAAAACCCCGCGCATCGCCGTTGCGATCATCTGCGCCATGGTCTCCTACGCGCTGATGAACCTTGTGATGACCTCGACCCCTCTGGCGGTTGTCGGCTGCGGGTTCTCGGCCAATGACGCGGCGGATGTGGTCACCAGCCACGTGCTGGCCATGTATGTCCCCAGCTTCTTCACCGGCCACCTGATCGCACGTTTCGGCGTCGAAAAGATCGTGGCCCTGGGCCTTGCAATCCTCGCAGGCGCAGGAGTCGTCGCCCTGCAAGGGGTCGAACTGGGCAATTTCTTCATCGCCCTGATCCTGTTGGGCATCGGCTGGAACTTTGGCTTTATCGGCGCAACCAGCATGCTCGCCGCCTCGCACGAAGTGCATGAACGAGGCCGGATGCAAGGCCTCAACGACCTGCTGGTGTTCGGAGGAGTGACGATTGCTTCGCTGGCCTCGGGCGGGTTGATGAACTGTTCCGGTGGCTCGCCGGTCGAGGGTTGGACGGCCGTCAACCTCGCTATGATCCCGTTGCTGACCCTGGCGGGCGGAGCGCTGCTGTGGCTGGTCCTCAGGCCAGCCGATCCGAAAACAGCCTGATCACCACCGACCCGTCGCAGCGGTCCACATCAGAGACAGCCGCCGCCGCGCCTCACCCTGCGTCAAAGCACCCGCCGCGACGCGATCCGGGCGTGCAATCACCTGTTTCAAAATCCATTCGGCCTGCCACCCGCCATAAAGCGCCGGACGGGCGTCTGCCGATACCGCATCGCGGTCAGATCGGGCCCGCGTCAATCGCACCAAAGCTGCCTCTGCCAGCGTCTTCACCCCATCGAGCGTGCCATCCAGTAGAGGAATGCGCCCGCGCGCCTCAAGCTCGGGGATCGCGCGGAACCAGTTCGCAACGCCTATGGCATAGCCGAAATCACGCAGCACACCCTCATCCGCAGCCCCAAGGGCCTGTGCCGCGGCCACCAGCAGCGAACCGGAACTGTGATTGATATAGGCGTCAAAGTGGCCCTGATCCTCGAACGGGTCACGATAGATGTCCCACCGCCGCACCGCCACATATTCGTCCAGCATCCCGGCCAGGTGGGGCGACAGGACCCGAGACAAAGGCGTCACAACCTCGTGCCGCCGCACGGTCGGACCCTGCGCAATCTCCTGCAAAGCATCGCGCCACCATTGCAGGCGCATCTCGGCAATCATCGGCTCTTGCGTGACCCAGGGCGCGCGCGCGACCTCGACATTCAGCGCATAGATCGGAAACAGGACCGCCCGCGCCGGGACAGGAGCGGCCATTGCCGCCAGAAACCGATCAGGATCGGCTTTGTGCACCAAAGCGGCACAGGCTTTGACATCCTCGTCAAACGTCGCCGTCACTCTGCCGCCGCCTGCTGAGGGTCACAGTCCCGCACCAGCTTCCACTGGATTGCGTCCAACAGCGCCTCGAAGGACGCGTCGACTATGTTCGCGCTGACCCCAACGGTGGACCACCGCCGCCCCTGCCCGTCTTCGCTGTCAATGATGACGCGCGTGACGGCCTCGGTCCCGCCCTGGGTGATCCGCACTTTGAAGTCGACCAGCCGCATATCCGCCAATACCTGCGAATATTGTCCCAGATCCTTGGCCAGCGCCTTGGCCAGCGCGTTCACCGGCCCCCGGTCACTGCCTTGCTCGTCCAGAGACTCGCTGACCGACAGTTTCTTTTCACCATCTACTTTCACCACAACCACGGCCTCGGACAGGCTGACCATGTTGTTGTACTTGTTTTTGCGCCGCTCGACGGTGACCTTGTAGCGCTTGACCTCGAAGAACTCGCGCAACTGCCCCAGTTCATCCCGCGCCAGCAGTTCGAAACTGGCCTGCGCGGTGTCATAGGAATAACCCTCGGCCTCGCGCTGTTTAATCCGCTCAAGAATGCGCCCCAATGCCGGGTCGCCTTTTTTCACGGTCAACCCGGCCTCGGTCAGGCGCTTGCGCAGGTTCGACTGCCCCGCCTGGTTCGACATCGGGATGATCCGCGCATTGCCCACCGTCGCCGGATCGACATGTTCATAGGTCGAGGGGTCTTTGAGAATCGCGCTGGCGTGCAACCCGGCCTTATGCGCAAAAGCCGAGGCCCCCACATAGGCCGACTGCTTGCTGGGCACCCGGTTCAGGATGTCGTCCAGCATCCGGCTGATCCGCGTCAGACCGGCCAGAGCGTCAAGGCTGACACCGACCTCGAATTGCGAGGCGTAAGGCTCTTTCAGCAACAAGGTCGGGATCAGTGCCGTCAGGTTCGCATTGCCACAACGCTCTCCAAGCCCGTTCAGCGTGCCCTGAATCTGCCGCGCGCCTGCATCCACGGCGGCCAGCGAACAGGCCACCGCATTCTCGGTATCGTTATGGGTGTGAATGCCCAACCGATCCCCCGGCAGCCCCGCAGCAATCAGGTCGGACACAATGCGCCCAACTTCGGCAGGCAAAGCGCCACCGTTGGTATCACACAGCACAACCCAGCGCGCGCCAGCCTCCAGCGCAGCGCGGCACACCTCGGTCGCATAGCCGGGGTTGTCCTTGTACCCATCAAAGAAATGCTCGGCATCGAACAGCGCCTCGCGCCCCTGCGCCACCAGATGCGCGACCGAGGCGCGGACGTTCTCGACATTCTCCTCTAGCGAAATCCCAAGCGCGTGGGTCACATGATAGTCATGCGACTTACCGACCAGACAGACCGCCCGCGTGCCCGCATTCATCACCGCCGCCAGCACGTCGTCGTTCTCGGCCGACCGACCAGAGCGCTTGGTCATCCCAAACGCCGTCAACCGGGCCGAGGTCTTTGGAGCCACCTCAAAAAACGCGCTGTCGGTCGGGTTCGCGCCGGGCCAGCCGCCTTCGATATAATCGACCCCCAACTCATCCAGCGCCTGCGCGATCTGCACCTTCTCGGCGGTCGAGAACTGCACCCCCTGCGTCTGCTGCCCGTCGCGCAGGGTCGTGTCGTAGAGGTAGAGGCGTTCCTTGGTCATTATTCTGGCTCTTTGGCTTGTTCGGGCGGTGCCCGACCGAGGGTGGATGCGAAGCGCCCGCCCATGGGGGCGGTCGGGCGCTGCCCGGGCAAGCCCCGGGTTGAACGGTGATCTATATTTTCTCCAACTTCGAAGGATCGAAACCCGGACCGGGGACCAGTTCAACGCCATTCTTGCTCATGCGGACCTCAAGACCGGCGGCGATATAGGCTGACTTTAGACGATCAACCTCCGAGAAATCCTTGTTTTGCATCGCTGAGGCGCGGGCCGTTGCCAATCGATCGGAATGAGAGGTCAGATCAACGGATGCTGCGTCCGCCCAAGCTCCCATTTCGGGTAACAGAAGTCCCATCAATTGTGCAGAAGCCAAGAAGTTCTGCAATAATCCATCCTGCAAATTCACAGGTTCGTTCGATGCGTTTTTTTGACGGCTGATCTGGCGTTCCAAACGGTAGAGTTCTGCAATGGCACCCGCCGTGTTCAGATCATCCGCAAGTGCCGCGATCACCGAGGGTGCCGCGCTGGCGGCGGGCTCGATGCCCGCTGTCAGCGCCCGCCACTTGCGCAGCGTTGCCTCGGCCTCACCCGCCTTCTTTTCGGTCCAATCCATCGGCTTGCGATAATGGGTCTGCAGGAAAACAAAGCGGATCACCTCACCCGGTACGCCCTGTTCCAACAGGTCATGCACGGTGAAGAAATTGCCCAGCGACTTGGACATCTTCTTACCTTCGACCTGCAGCATCTCATTGTGCATCCAGACCCGAGCGAACTCACCCTCGGGGTGCGCGCAGCAGCTTTGCGCGATCTCGTTTTCGTGGTGCGGGAACATCAGGTCGTTGCCGCCGCCGTGGATGTCAAAACTCTCCCCCAGCAGCTCATAGCTCATGGCCGAGCATTCGATATGCCAACCCGGTCGACCCCGGCCCCAGGGCGACTCCCACCCCGGCAGATCATCGGTCGAGGGCTTCCACAGCACGAAATCCATCGGGTTTTTCTTGTACGGCGCAACCTCGACCCGTGCGCCCGCGATCATGTCATCGACCGACCGACCCGACAGCTTGCCATAGCCTTCCTTCCACGAGTCCACCGCGAACAACACATGACCTTCGGCCGCATAGGCGTGGCCCTTGGCGATCAGGTCTTCGATCATCTCGATCATCTGAGGGATAAACTCAGTTGCGCGTGGCATCTGGTTCGGTTCCAGCGTCCCAAGCGCGCCCATATCGTGCAGATACCACCCGATGGTCTCATCCGAGCGTTCGTGGACCAACTGCTCCAGAGACCCTTCGGCCCCGGCCTGTTTGCGCTTCAGCGCGGTCACGTTGATCTTGTCGTCTACGTCGGTGAAATTGCGCACGTAAGTCACATGATCCGCGCCAAAGACATGACGCAACACCCGATACAGCGTGTCGAACACCACCACCGGCCGCGCGTTACCCAGATGGGCCCGGTCATAGACGGTGGGTCCACAGACATACATCCGCACGTTTTCGGCATCGATCGGAACGAAATCTTCCTTCGTCCGCGTCCGCGTGTTGTGCAGCTTGATTGTCGTCATCACTCGGGCTCCTAAAGCTTGCGCGTTGGCGCGGGCTTAGCAACTTGTCTCAGAGATGAAAACGAAAGAAACCGGCCCGCTTGATAAATCAGCAGGTAATGCAGCAGATAATGATGCAGTTCATCCGGTTCATGGCACGTGGCATAACACGCGTCACGCGCCAAGCCAAGGCTTGAGTTTGCGGACCTTCCCCGGCACTCTGCGACCATGAGCCGGGATTTCGTCAACTCCGTATGCCGCGACCTGCCGGGGGCCGAATGGTCGGACCCCTGGGGTGGTGGCCATGACGCCTGGAAGGTGGGCGGCAAGATGTTTGCCTGCATCGGCACGGCAAATGACGGTGTCTCGGTCAAGACACCGGACATCGAAACCGCCCAGATGCTGATCGACGCAGGCGTGGGCGTCAAAGCCCCGTATTTTCACCGCAGTTGGGTGCACCTGCCCTTTGATGCGGATAAGGAAGAGATGCGGCATCGGTTGGCCGCTTCGTACGATCTGGTGCGCGCATCGCTCACCAAAAAGGTTCAGGCCACCCTGCCCGCGCGAAGCTGATTGACTTTCGCTGACGGCTCTGCCCCATTCAGCGTCAAGACAAACAGGGGCATTGCATGAAACTGTCAAATCGCATCACGCATCTTACCGGCGGCGGCAGCGACGGGTGGGACGTGTTCTACCGCGCGCGTCGCATGATCAGCGAGGGTCACGCTGTAACCGAACTGACGATTGGCGAGCATGACATCCGCACCGATGCCTCGATCCTGCAAGCCATGGATCTTTCGGCGCGGTCCGGCCATACCGGCTATGCCATGGTGCCTGGCACCGATCTTTTGCGCGACACGGTGGCAGCACGGGTTCAGATGCGGACCGGCGTGCCCACGTCCCGCAACAACGTGCTGATCACCCCCGGCGGACAAGCCGCCCTGTTCGCGGCGCATACCGCAGTCTGTGATCCGGGGGGTTTGGGTCTTTACCTTGATCCCTACTACGCGACCTACCCCGGCACGATCCGCGGTGCCGGAGCCATTGCGCGCGCTGTTCAAACGTCGGCCGACAATGCCTTTCAGCCCCGCGCTGAAGATATTGATGCGGTCGCGGATGGGGCCGTGTCCTTGCTGATCAACTCACCCAACAATCCCACTGGCGTTGTCTATTCCCGCGAAACGATTGAAAACATTTCCGAATTATGCACTCTCCGCGACCTGTGGCTGATATCGGACGAGGTCTATGATACGCAGGTTTGGGAAGGTGAGCACATTTCGCCCCGCGCCCTGCCCGGCATGGTCGAGCGGACGCTGGTCGTTGGTTCGATGTCGAAATCCCATGCCATGACCGGCTCGCGCTGCGGTTGGATCGTAGGCCCGGAAGAGGTGATTTCACATCTGATCAATCTGGCAACACATACCACTTACGGGGTGCCCGGTTTCGTTCAGGACGCCGCCAGTTTTGCCCTGAATGCGGGAACTGAGTTAGAGGCCGAAATCGCCGCCCCTTTCCGCCGCCGCCGCGCGCTGGCCAAAGAGATTCTGGCCCGGCAGCAAACCGTTGGCCTCGTCCCCGCACAAGGCGCGATGTACCTGATGCTGGACGTGCGCGCGACCGGGCTGAGCGGCGAAGAGTTCGCGAATGCCCTGCTGGATCAACACGCGATTGCCGTGATGCCGGGTGAAAGTTTTGGACGCGCTGCTGCTGGTCACATTCGTGTTGCCATGACGGTGGATGATGATCGGTTCGCTTCGGCCTTGCAGATCCTTTGTGAGTGTGCGGCCAATCTGGCGGATCAACGGGCGGCAGAGTAACCGGCCTAGAACCGGAAAGTTGTGCGCAGATTGAAAACGTTCGACCCAAGGCCCCCTTCGGACCGGGTCACATCGTCAAAGTTCTGGCGCAACGCCTCACCGCTGATGATAAAATTCTCGCCAATCGGATAGGCCACGCCAATCCCATAGACAGCTGCCGTATCGCTGTCGGCTGAGGTCTCTGCGCGGGCGGCGCCGACAACAACATATCCCAACGCACCACCAAAATCGTATCCACCGCGCAGCTTGACGCTGGTCATGCTGTCCAGACTGCCCTGATCCTGGCTCAGGTTCAGGGACAAACGGTTATATTCCAGTTCGCCACCCAATACGAAATTGCCAAAATCCTGATCGTACCCGATATGCGCCCCAAAGACGGTGTTGTCGCCGCTGGACCCAGCCGGGCCATCCGCCTCGGCGTATCCGAAACTGAAACCGGCATAGGCCCCGGTCCAGTCCTGCGCAAAGGCGGGACCGACACTGGCGATTGTCATCCAGACAATCAGGGCCGAAAGCGATTTCATCTCCGTCATCAGGACACGCTCAATCCAAAATAAGCGGCAACAGGCTTAACATAACAGGTGGTCTACAGGGACCGAAATTCAATTCACTTCACGAGTTATTCAGCAATAAGTTAATAAACTATAACAGATTTCTTCCCTAACGGGAGAAAATCTGACTCTGACACCTATCTCGCGAGGCCCGCTTCGAAACCTGCCGGTTTTTTACCACCGCGTCGCAAACGGGACAGATCGCGTCGCCCTTCGCTGCAACTATTGCGACCACGAATAGCGAGGTTCCATGCCGAACGAAATTTGGAAAATACGTCTGATCAGCCGCACCATCGGCGCGGATCGCGGGCGTGCGGCGCGCGGGCGTCCGCAGCTGTCTTGATCCTTCACACTCAAGACTGATTCCAAAGACCGGACCCCTGACATGAATGACCAACCCCGTAACACCTCTCGCAGCGGTGGGCGCTCTGCGCGCCGAGCAGCCCGTGCCTCGGCGCTGCCCGAGCATCTGCGCCCGATCCGCCCCGGCATGGAGGGTGGAACCTACAAGCCCCTGACGCAGGCGCAGATCGAGAAAATTCACAACGCCGCGCTGCAAGCCCTTGAAACCATTGGCCTTGCCGACGCCCCGCAAAGCGGAATCGACTATTTGGTTGGTGCAGGATGTACGCTGGGCGATGACGGGCGCATCCGGTTTCCCCGCGCGTTGGTCGAAGATACGATCGCCAAGGCAAACCGGTCGATCACCCTATACAGCCGCGACGGGCAACACGATCTGGACCTGACCGGGACCAAGGTCCACTATGGCACCGCCGGAGCCGCTGTCAGCATGGTTGACGTCCATGGCCGCGAATACCGCGATTCAACCGTGCAGGATCTGCATGACGCGGCGCGGATTTGCCAGCAGCTCGACAACATCCACTTTGTCCAGCGCCCAATGGTGTGTCGCGACATTCTCGACAACATGGAAATGGACTACAACACGGTTTATGCTGCCTGTTCAGGAACTTACAAGCATATCGGCACCTCGTTTACCGAACCGTCGCACGTGGCCCCGGCCATGGAGATGCTGCACATGATTGCAGGTGGCGAGGACAAGTGGCGCGAGCGGCCTTTTGTTTCCAATTCGAACTGCTTTGTCGTTCCTCCAATGAAATTCGCCACCGAAAGCTGCGAAGTGATGGAGGAATGCATCAAGGCCGGAATGCCGGTTTTGTTGCTGTCCGCAGGCATGGCCGGGGCCACCGCGCCTTCTACCATCGCCGGCGCCATCACTCAGGCAACGGCAGAATGTCTCGCCGGTTTGGTTTATGTAAATGCCGTAAAGCCAGGCGCACCCGCGATTTTTGGCACCTGGCCTTTCGGTCTGGACCTGCGGACCGGTGCCATGTCCATCGGGTCCGGAGAGCAGGCATTGCTAAGCGCAGGCTGCGCCCAGATGCATCAGTTCTACGACCTGCCGGGCGGCGCTGCTGCGGGTGCTTCGGATTCGAAAATGCCCGACATGCAGGCCGGGTGGGAGCAGATGTGCTCGAACGTCATGGCCGGATTGTCCGGGCTGAACATGGTGTATGAATCCGCCGGTATGCACGCCTCGCTGCTGGGTTTCTGTTTCGAAAGCCTTATCCTCAGCGACGATCTGATCGGACAGGCGCAGCGCTGTGTTCGCGGGATCGAAGTCAATGACGAAACGCTCGCTCTGGACCAGATTGCTCAGGTCTGCATGGGCGGCCCCGGGCATTATCTTGGAACCGACGCCACCCTTAGCCGGATGCAGGTCGATTACGTCTACCCCACCTTCGGGGATCGGACGTCGCCAAAAGAATGGGCCGAACTGGGCAAGCCGGATTTGCTGGACAAGGCCACCGCACGGAAGGAAGAAATCCTCGGGATGCCTTCGCCTGCCCGCTTTGATCCGCTTCTGGATGCGGAACTGCGCAGCAAGTTCAACATTCACTTGCCCGCGTAACATATTGAAAACAGGCGGTCCGATGGGGATCGGACCGCCTTTTGTCATGCCGGATTACCCGTTGTTGGGCAGCAGTCCGGCCTCTTGTGCGATTGCGACTTCGTCCTGATCCAACGCGCCGTCGCCGTTGGCATCCATGGCCGAGAAGGTATCGGCGTCCACCTCGGGCACGACGGCCTGCACTTCGTCGATGGTCAGCACGCCATCCCCGTTCGTGTCCGCCGCCGATTGCGCCAGTGCCAGCGCGGGCAGCCCGAGTGCGATTGCCGAAATAACGGCCAGATTTTGCGGTTTCATGTTAGTGCCTCCTGAGTGAGTTTTTCGTGTTTGCGTCCGGACAGGTCTTACAAACACCTTCAACCCGGTTCTGGTCACCCCATTGACCTGAACTGCGGGATTTCGCGCCATTATTTGCGACTTTCCCCGAGTCGGGTCCGCAATCCCTTGCTGGACGAAACGCGCAACCCGCCCGTCGGCGATTCTTGCCCGACGAAATGCAGCCGATCCGGCAAGGGCTTGCTGATAAGAGGCGACTCGGCGCAGCAAAAAAGAAAGGGGGCCGAAGCCCCCTGTCAGTTTCGCCTTCCAGGCTCATTTCGTTGACCGCCCGGTATTTTTTGCCTGCGGCCTGGACTGCGCATGGGGCGAGCGCACCCGCCCCGTGAAAGAGTGGGAGGGAGCAAATATTCCGCCCCACCCTGTTTGCGGCCAACACGGGCATGTCGGCCAAGTGGAGAAAGGTCTTTGGTAAGTCTTGCGACCATTCTCCGTATTCGTCGGGGTCGGTACCTGTGGCAGCTATCCGACCCCTGCGCCCCGGGGTGCCGGGGCGCTAATATTTCCCAACTAAGCGTTGGGAGTGTCTCGCCCATCAGGCTCCTTGGCGACACCCTTGTAGGGTTTGCCATCGTCCTTCACGGGCATGAACTGGCCAGTACGTTCATCACGCTTTTGCCAATTTCCATCGTCTCGCTGAAACTGTGTGCGTCCAGTTACAGCGCCTCGGCGATATCCGTCTCCGGTATTTTTTGCCATTTCGCAGGCTCCTTATTCACAGGCGGTCACGATTTCCTGTTGGTAAGTCTCGGGACAACTCTGTATTTCTAAGCACGCTATTGATCACCAAATACCGATCTGCTTCCTTTTCATCTGTCGACCCTACTTGGGCCGGATTTGGTTTATCTCGCAGCGCGCTAATCGATTGCGAGATCAGCCGGGGATCAGTGTTGCAACCACTGGTCCCCAACCTACAATTCCTTAGCTACACCCGCTTGTCGCGCCGCAGGTGTTGCACTTCATGCAGGTACCGTTGCGCACCAGCGTGTAGTTTCCGCATTCGCCGCACGGGTCGCCCTCGTACCCTTGCATCTTGGCTTTGGTGCGGGCGTCCATGCCGGTTGCCACGGCTGTTTCCGCGACCGGGGTATCGAAGGCCGCTGCAGTTTCCGCCATGCCGTTCAGTTCGGCCTGACCCGCGTTAAACACCGCCAGATCCTGCGGCAAACGCTTGCGCAGATAACCGGTCGAACTGATTTGCTTCAGCACTTCTAAGGACTTGGACGCGGCGCTGTCGCTAATTTCCGAGACGTTCGAGACGCCCTCTTCCTCACCGCGACCCAGATCGTCAAAGCTTGCGCCTTCGGGTTTCACATGGGCCAGATCGGTGCGGTCCAGATAGGACACGGCCAGTTCGCGGAAGATGTAGTCCAGGATCGAGGTCGCGTTCTTGATCGAGTCATTGCCCTGCACCATCCCCGCCGGTTCGAACTTGGTGAAGGTGAAGGCGTCGACGAATTCCTCCAGCGGCACGCCGTATTGCAGGCCGACAGAGACCGCGATGGCAAAGTTGTTCATCATCGCCCGGAAGCCAGCGCCTTCCTTGTGCATATCGATGAAAATCTCGCCCAACTTGCCGTCTTCGAACTCGCCGGTACGCAGATAGACCTTGTGGCCACCCACGATCGCCTTCTGGGTATAACCCTTGCGGCGATGGGGCAGTTTCTCGCGATGGCTGCGGATCATTTCCTTGACCACAACCTTCTCGATCACCTTCTCGGCGAGAACGACGGCTTTTTCCTGCGTCGAACCGCTCTCCAGCACTTCCGCTGCTTCGTCATCATCCTCGACCAGCGCCGCGGCCAGAGGCTGCGACAGTTTCGAGCCATCGCGGTACAGCGCGTTGGCCTTCACACCCAGCGACCAGCTGAGTTCGTAGGCTTTCTGGCAATCCTCGATGGTCGCGTCATTCGGCATGTTGATCGTTTTCGAGATCGCGCCCGAGATAAAGCTCTGCGCCGCCGCCATCATGGTGATGTGGCTGTCAACCCCAAGGAAACGCTTGCCTTTCTTGCCGCACGGGTTGGCGCAGTCGAAGATCGCGTAGTGTTCTTCCTTCAGATGCGGCGCGCCTTCCAGCGTCATGGTTCCACAGACATGGTCGTTGGCTGCGTCGATATCCGCTTTGGTAAAGCCCAGATGGCGCAGCAAATCGAAGGTCGGGTCATTCAGCTTTGTCGCCGGGATGCCCAGCACGCCGGTGCAGAAATCCTCGCCCAGTGTCCACTGGTTGAAGACGAACCGGATGTCGAACGCGCTTTCCAGCGCCGCGTCCACCTTGGCCAGTTCGTTCGGGCCAAAACCATGGCCGGTCAGCGAGGTGTGGTTGATCCCCGGCGCGTTGCCGATGGTGCCGTGGCCGACCGCGTAGCCCACGATCTCTTCGATCTGAGACGAGGAATAGCCCAGCTTCTCCAGCGCCGAGGGCACCGAGCGGTTGATGATCTTGAAGTAACCGCCACCGGCCAGCTTCTTGAATTTGACCAGAGCGAAGTCCGGCTCAATCCCCGTGGTATCGCAATCCATCACCAGACCGATGGTCCCTGTCGGCGCGATCACGGTGGCCTGCGCGTTGCGATAGCCGTTTTTCTCACCGAGGCTCAGCGCTTCGTCCCAAGCCGACATGGCCAGATCAATCAGACGCTTGTCCGGGCAGTTGCCGTGGTCCAGAGGCACCGGCTTCACGGCCAGTTTCTCATACCCTTCTGTCACGCCCTGCGACGCGCGGCGGTGGTTGCGGATGACCCTCAGCATGTGGTCGGCGTTGCGCTCATACCCTTTGAATGCGCCCAGCTCACCGGCGATCTCGGCCGAAGTCGCATAGGCCACACCGGTCATGATCGCAGTCAGCGCGCCACAGATCGCGCGCCCCTCGTCCGAGTCGTAGCTGTAGCCCATGTTCATCAGCAGACCGCCGATGTTGGCGTAACCCAGACCCAAGGTGCGGAAGTCATAGGACAGCTGCGCGATTTCCTTCGACGGGAATTGCGCCATGGTCACCGAAATTTCCAGCGTCAGTGTCCACAGGCGTGAAGCGTGCATGTAATCCGCCGCCTGGAACTCACCATCCTTCAGGAAAGTCAGCAGGTTCATCGAGGCCAGGTTACAGGCCGTGTCATCGAGGAACATATATTCCGAGCACGGGTTCGAGCCGCGAATCTCACCGTCTTCGGGGCACGTGTGCCATTCGTTCACGGTGTCATGGAACTGGATACCCGGATCAGCACAGGCCCATGCGGCGTGGCCGACCTTTTCCCACAGGTCGCGCGCCTTGACGGTGCGGGCAACTTTGCCGTCGGTGCGGTTGATCAACTCCCAATCGGCATCTTTCTCAACAGCGGTCAGGAAAGCGTTGGTCACCCGGATCGAGTTGTTCGAATTCTGGCCCGAGACCGAGCTATAGGCTTCGGAATCCCAGTCGGTGTCGTAGGTCGGGAACTCGATACTGTCGTGGCCCTGCTTGGCGTAATCCAGCACGCGCTTGATATAAGTCTCTGGGATCGCGACCTTTTTAGCCTCACGCACCGCCTTTTTCAGGGCGTCGTTTGCGTTCGGATCATAGGCGTCATCGGCAGCCCCGTCCCAGGACCGGATGGCCTCGAAAATGCCGTTCAGCATCTTCTCGTGCATCTTCGAACCGGCAACGATCGAGGCCACTTTCTGCTCTTCGATCACCTTCCATTCGATGAATTGCTCGATATCCGGGTGATCGGCATCGACGATCACCATCTTTGCGGCCCGACGGGTTGTCCCGCCTGATTTGATCGCACCGGCGGCGCGGTCGCCGATCTTGAGGAAGCCCATCAGGCCCGAGGATTTGCCGCCACCTGACAGCGCCTCGCCTTCGGCCCGCAGATGGCTGAAGTTGGTTCCGGTTCCGCTACCGTATTTAAACAGGCGCGCCTCACGCACCCACAAATCCATGATGCCGCCTTCGTTCACCAGATCATCATCGACGGACTGGATGAAGCAGGCATGCGGCTGCGGGTGTTCATAAGCGGATTTCGATTTGGTCAGCTTGCCGGTTTTGTAATCGACATAATGGTGCCCCTGCGCCGGGCCGTCGATGCCATAGGCCCAGTGCAGACCGGTGTTGAACCACTGCGGCGAGTTTGGCGCAGCGCGCTGTGACGCCAGCATATAGCGCATCTCGTCAAAATAGGCGCGCGCGTCCTCTTCATCCGAGAAATAGCCGCCCTTCCAGCCCCAATAGGCCCACGCGCCTGCCAGACGGTCGAACACTTGCTTCGAGGACGTCTCACCATCGAATTCAGCACCATCGGCAGGAACCGAGCGCCACAGGAATTCGGGGACGTCTTTCTCTTTTACTTTCTTCAGCTTGGACGGAACACCGGCCTTGCGGAAGTATTTCTGCGCAATGACGTCGCTGGCCACCTGGCTCCAGCTTGACGGAACTTCGATGTTGTCCAACCGAAAAACGATGGTTCCGTCGGGGTTCCGGATCTCTGATGTTGCAGACACGAAATCAAGATCTGCGTATGCGTCCTGCCCCGGTTTGGTGAATTTTCTTTCAATTTTCATGTCCGCTGCCTTCGAATTAATGACCGTCTACCCAGCGTCAGACCCATGAAATACCGGGCCCACCACCATGCCGAACCTGACAGACGCAGAAGATCAGGCGTTGCCCGTGGCAACGCATAACCGTCTTAGCGGTTGCACATTTCTTTGGTGTGCGTTCCGTCCCTCGCCCGCGCCGTCCCCGGATTTCATACCAGATGTAGTGGCGTCTTGTTCGGCTCATACAATCTGACGTATCTCACCATAGATCGTCAACGGCATTTTTGGGTCATTTTTGAAATCTTTTGTGTTGACCCGATCCCCGACAAAGGCGTCGGGGCCCGGTGCTGCGATTCCTCCACAGAATGATCCACGGCGAAATTCCGCCGAACCCAAACCTCTCAAAATGGAATTGTTGTTTTTACCAGCACAGTTATCAGCGTTTGATCAACCAACGCCCGACTGGCTAGGCTGAAACAGAATCATCCCGCGCCTTTGCGATCCGGCAAATCCGGCGCGTGACAAAAACGCAAATGATTGAGGGCTTACAAGAAGATGCAGCCGTTTCGCTTTCTCCCGGCACTGGCCCTGATCGTGGCCTGCACACAACAAGATGTGCCCGATGCGTCACGCAGCGCGCAGTTCGATACCTACCCCACGCGCCTGTTCGAAACTTTCGAAGCCAGCTGTTCCGGCCCCGGCGAAACCTTTCAAAAACTCGGGGATCGCGGTTTTGCGTGCAGCGAGTTTTTGCCGCCCGAAGCGACCGCCTTTCTGATTCTGAACTACGACGGGGATCCTCAGGACCTGCCCAAAAGCATCATGCGGCTGATCCCGACCAAAACCTCGGGCGGCTACAGGGTCGATGCGTCGCTGGTGTTTGAAGTGCCGCAGAAAAACGGATCAAAAGTTGAGGTTCCGGTGGAAAGCGAAGAATTGGACAAGACGATGAGCACGCTTTACCGCGCGTTGGGTGGCTCGCCGACTTGAAGGGAAGAAAGTGGTCGGGGCGGCAGGATTCGAACCTACGACCCCCTGTACCCAAAACAGGTGCGCTACCAGACTGCGCCACGCCCCGGACCGTGCGCCTTCCTAACGATGCCTATCTGATTTGAAAAGCCCTAACAGGGCCAAATTGCGGGGCCCTGCGAAAAAATTTCGTGCCGCATCTGGGTTCCCGCCTCGATCCCGTATCGTGCGGACAAACCGGCGTTGATTTCCAACACCGCAAACACGGCATCGCCCCCTTCAATCGGGGTCAAATCGCCCGGAATGGCCCCCTGATGCACGCGCGTCACGGCTCCGGTCTTGTCCAGAAAGATGATGTCGAGCGGTATCAGAGTATTCTTCATCCAGAACACAACCGGCTGCGGCGGATCGAACACGAACAACATGCCCGACCGGTTCGCAAGGTGTTCGCGGAACATAAGGCCGCGGGATCGTTCTTGCTGGGTAACGGCAAGCTCGACGTCGAACCGAATCTGCGCCTGATCGTTTTTCAGCTCGACTCGGTCGGGCCGGCATTCGGCAAACACGTTTCCTGCCCACATCGTAAGGATCACGGCAGGAACGGTAAGGCAGCGCATCATGAAAGTATTAGTCGTCCAGCGCGGCTTCCCAGGCAAGAACCTGTGCCGCCATGCGCCCGCGTTTGCCATCGATCACCCGCATCGCCAGCGCCTCGCCCGGCTGCAGATCCGCAAGGCCCGAGCGGCGCAGAACCTCGATATGCAGGAACACATCTTCGCCGCGACCAAAGACATTGGCAAAACCAAAGCCCTTGCCCTTGTCGAACCATTTGACCCGCGCCGCCACCAGCGGGGCGTCAGAGATCACGTCAGGATCAAGTTCGGAAAAATCAGCCAGCACCATCGAGTCCGTGCGTGCAGGCGGATCAACACTGATCACCTCGACCGCCTGAACGCCGCGATCGGTGCGATGGGTCATGATCTCGATCCCTGCCCCGTCCGCGACCGAGCTTTGACCGAAATTGCGCAACACGTTCACGTGCAACAGAATATCCGGACCGCCTTCGTCAGACACAACAAATCCGTATCCCTTTGCGGGATCGAACCATTTTACGTGTCCCTGGACGCGATACATGTTGTTCAGATCTTCTGGCACTGTTTTCCCATCGCGAATTTTAGCAGTTCGTTAAGGGTTTGTTGTTTATGGGAATGACCCACAATTTCAAGCTGAAAAAGTCGTTTATTTTCTGACTGTTGCATTTCGCGACACGTGAACGTCATGGATTCAACCTTTCCACATGCCACGCCGAATCCGGCTTTTCCCGTTGCCACCTGAATCTGTCGTGCAGACGAAACGCCCCGTCAGCCCAGAATTCGATTTCGGTTGGTGCTAATCTGTACCCTCCCCAAAACGGTGGCCGTGCAGGATTAGGACCGTGCTTTGCCGTCACCTTGGCGACCTCGGCCATCAGCGCGGCCCGACTGCTGAGCGGTTGTGATTGCCGCGATGCCCAAGCCCCCAACCGGCTTTTCAGTGACCTGGATGCATAATATTCATCCGCTTTCGGCCCATCTTCGCGGGTGATTGTACCACGAACTCGGATCTGACGCCGCAATGATTTCCAGTGCATGACAAAAGCGGCCTTCCCTGCACCGTCCAACTCGGACGCCTTTTTGCTTTCATAGTTTGTGTAGAAAACAAAACCGTTCGGTTCAATATCTTTCAACAGAACCATGCGCGAATTGGGCATGCCATCCGCATCGACAGTTGCCAGGGCAATTGCATTGGGGTCGTTTGATTCAGTCTTTTCAGCCTCGCCTAACCACCGAGCCGCTATTTCAAACGGATCGGAGCCAGCAAAGATGCCATCACGCTCGGTCATTTCCATCCCCTGGAAAGTATTGTCCCCGAGCCTAAGGCGAGAACCTGCTGCGGGCAAGGGTGCACGGCCTTGATGCAGCGCACCCAATGGCATAAACCAACGCAACACATCGCGAAGACAGGCGGAGAACCAAACATGTCAAATCAGTTGATGGCCGGAAAACGCGGCCTCATCATGGGACTGGCCAATGACAAATCAATCGCATGGGGAATCGCCCGCGCCTTGTCCGACGCCGGGGCCGAGCTGGCCTTTTCCTATCAGGGCGATGCTCTGAAAAAGCGCGTCGATCCATTGGCGGCTCAGTTGGGAAGCGAGGTTGTCCTGCCCTGCGACGTAAGTGACGAAGCATCGATCGATGCGCTGTTCACCGCGCTGGAAGAAAAATGGGGCAAGCTGGATTTCGTCGTTCATGCCATCGGATTTTCCGACAAGAACGAATTGCGCGGTCGCTATGTCGACACCAGCCGGGCGAATTTCAAACTGACCATGGATGTGTCGGTTTATTCCTTTACCGCTGTGATGCAACGGGCCGAAAAGATGATGTCCGAAGGCGGCAGCGCGATCACGCTGACCTATTACGGCGCAGAACAGGTGATGCCACACTATAACGTGATGGGCGTGGCCAAAGCGGCGCTTGAGGCATCGGTCAAATACTTGGCCGAAGATCTGGGCAAGGACGGCATCCGCGTGAACTCGATCTCGGCCGGTCCGATCAAGACGCTGGCCGCCAGCGGCATCGGCGACTTCCGCTATATCATGAAGTGGAACGAGTATAACTCGCCCCTGCGCCGCAACGTGACCATCGACGATGTGGGCAATTCGGCGCTGTATCTGCTGTCGAACCTGTCCGGCGGTGTGACCGGGGAAAACCTGCACGTGGATTCGGGTTATCACATTGTCGGCATGAAGGCCGTCGATGCCCCGGACGTCGAGAAAGGCTAAAGACATGAGCGCCAAGGACCGCCTGCCCCACGAAAAGGGATTTCACATCAGCTGGGATCAGATCCACCGCGATTCGCGCGCTTTGGCGTGGCGGCTGGACGGGCAAGGCCCCGATGACGGCGCATGGCGCGCGGTTGTTGCGATCACCCGTGGCGGTATGGCCCCGGCAATGATCGTCAGCCGCGAGCTTGATATTCGCACCGTCGATACAATCAGCGTCCGCTCGTACCACCATCAGGAACAGGGCGAGGCCGAAGTTCTGAAAGCCCCAGATGCGGCGCTTATGGGAGATGGCGAAGGTGTTCTGATCATCGACGATCTGGTCGACAGCGGCAAAACCTTGGAACTGGTACGCGCCATGTATCCCAAGGCGCATTTCGCCACCGTTTACGCCAAGCCCAAAGGCCGCCCAATGGTGGACACGTTCATCACCGAGGTCAGCCAGGACACCTGGATTTTCTTCCCGTGGGATATGGCCCTGCAATATGTCGAGCCCTATCGCGGCACCGACTGATCCCTTCTTCTGTTTAAAAATACCTCGGAGCGCGAGGCAGAGCCTCGCAAAAGATCGGCACGCCATGACCCAGACCCGCACCAGCGCCACCTTCCCACCCCCGGTGATGGAGGCGCGGCGTTGGCTGGACGGCGTCACATTTCCCGATGATCGCCCTCTGATCAATGTCAGCCAGGCCGCGCCGGTGGATCCTCCGCCGCTGGCCCTGCGGCAGGCCATGGCCGACTTCACGGTGCAGCAGGACAGCGCGCATCTCTACGGACCCGTTTTGGGCAATGACGATCTGCGCACCGAACTGGCCAACCAGATCGGAGATCATTACGACGCCACTGTGATGCCGGAACAGGTTGCGATCACCTCGGGCTGCAATCAGGCCTTCTCAGCCGTCATCTCGGCCATCACCGATCAGGGGGATGAGGTGATCCTGCCAACCCCCTGGTATTTCAACCACAAAATGTGGCTGGACATGGCAGGCGTGCAAGCTATCGATCTGCCCACCGGTGAGGATCTGCTGCCCGACCCGGATCAGGCGCGCGCTCTGATCACCGACAAGACGCGCGCGATTTCCCTGGTCACGCCCAACAATCCCGGCGGGGTCGAGTACCCGGCTGATCTGGTTCGCGCCTTCTATGATCTGGCGCGCGAGGCGGGCATCTACCTGCTGGTCGATGAAACCTATCGCGATTTCGACAGCCGCAGTGGCCCACCGCATGAGTTGTTCCAACAGACCGGCTGGGACGAGACGCTGGTGCATCTCTATTCCTTCTCGAAAGCCTATCGCCTGACCGGGCACAGGGTCGGCGCCATTGCGACCAGCGCGACCTTGCTGGCCGAGATCGAGAAATTTCTGGACACCGTTGCGATTTGCCCCGGCCAAATCGGCCAGTTTGCGGCCCTGTGGGGCATGCAGAACCTGAACCAGTGGCTGGCCGGTGAGCGCGACGAAATCCTCGACCGCCGCTCTGCCATCGCTGAGGGGATGCAGGCACTGACGGCAAAAGGCTGGCGGCTTTTGGGGCTGGGCGCTTATTTCGCATACCTCGAACATCCGTTCGACATGCCTTCGGATGAATTGGCCCGTCGTCTGGTCCCCGAAGCAGGTATCCTGCTGTTGCCGGGCACCATGTTTATGCCCGCAGGCGACCCTGCCAGGGAACGGCAAGTCCGTGTGGCTTTTGCCAATCTGGACAGGGCCGGAATCGGCCGGTTGTTCGATCGTTTGCAGACGCTTTCCTTCTAAGCTTGCCCCCCGGCGGCACGCGTCGTATTCAGGGCCCCGACCAACAGGGCAGAGACCTGCCAAAAACACCAAGAGGGCATTATGGCTGCAGGCAAGAACAGTCTTTCAAAAACCTTTGTCTGGATACTGATGGGCCTTCTGTTCGTAGGTCTCGCAGGCTTTGGCGCAACCAATCTCAGCGGTACGGTGCGGACCGTGGCGCAAGTGGGCGACGAAAGCGTCTCGGTCGAGGCTTATGTGCGCGAGCTACAGCGCGAAATCCGCGCCGTCGAGGCGCAGACCGGTCAGCCGCTGCAAATGTCTCAGGCCCGTGAATTTGGGCTGGACCAACTGGCCCTGTCGCGCCTGACTGCGCTGGCCGCATTGGACAACGAGGTCGCTCAGCTTGGTATCTCGATCGGGGATGAAAACCTGCAGGAAGAGATTGTGGCGATCCCGGCCTTTCAGGGCGTGAACGGCACGTTTGACCGCGAAGCCTATCGGTTCCAGCTGGAACAGATCGGCATGACCGATACCGAGTTCGAAGACGATCTGCGCAAGGAGTCCTCGCGCACGATCATTCAGGCCGCTGTGACTGGTGGCGTGAAGATGCCCGCAACGCTGACCGAAACCATGGTCGACTATATCGGCGCGCGTCGCAGCTTTACCGTGGCCACGCTTGGCGTTGACGCGCTGACCACGCCGGTCGCCGAGCCGACCGAAGATCAGGTTCAGTCTTACTACGATGGGAACACGGATCAGTTCACCCTGCCTCGTACCAAAAGCCTGACCTATGCCATCCTGTCGCCCGAGATGCTGGTGGACACGGTCGAGGTCGATGAGGACACGCTGCGTCGTCTCTACGATCAGCGCGCGGAGGAATTCCAGCAGCCCGAACGCCGTCTGGTCGAGCGTCTGAACTTCCCCAGCGAAGAGGCCGCAAATGATGCCAAGGCGCAGCTTGAAGTCGGCGGTACGACTTTCGAACAACTGGTTCGCGACCGCGAGTTGGAGCTGAGCGATATCGATCTGGGCGACGTCACACGCGATGATCTGGGCGAGGCCGCCGATGCGGTGTTTGCCGCCGAACTGGACGCGGTCGTCGGTCCGTTGCCGTCGGTCTTCGGCCCTGCCCTGTTCCGCATCAACGGATCGCTGGCCGCAAACAACACTCCGTTTGAAGACGCCGAACCGGCCCTGCGCGAAGAAATCGCCTCGGACCGCGCCCGCCGTCTGATCGAGGCGCAGTCGGAAGACATCAACGACATGCTGGCCGGTGGTGCCACCCTGGAAGAACTGGTTGCCGAGACCGAGATGGAATTGGGCCAGATCGACTGGACCGGCGACAGCGACGAAAGTGTTGCCGCCTATGACGGGTTCCGCACCGCCGCCGAAGCCGTGCGTGAAGGCGACTTCCCCGAGATCGGCTTTCTTGAGGACGGCTCGATCTTTGCCCTGCGATTGGATGAAGAACTGCCGCCGCGCCCTGAACCGCTGGACAGCGCGCGTGATCGCGTCGCCGCCGCTTGGATTGCTGCAGAGACAAACAAAGCACTGCTGGATCAGGCGGCCTCGGTCCTGGTGGAATTGGCAACCGACGGCGATTTCACTGCAACCGGCTTGCCGTTCCGCGTCGAAAACGCCCTGACCCGCACCGCGTTTCTGGACGATGTGCCGCCCAGTTTCATGGCCGAAGTGTTCGAAATGGAACCCGGCGAGTTGCGCGTGATCAGCGGCAACGACGCGGCCATGATCGTGCGTCTGGATGAGATTCTGCCTCCGGCCGAGACCGACGAACTGCGTCAGGTGCAGGAAGCACTGACCGCTCAACTGGATCAGGCACTGGCCCAGAATATCTTTGACGCCTATGTGCGCGATGCGCAAACACGGGCCCGCCCTGTGGTCGATCAGCAAGCCCTGAACGCCGTGCAGGCAAGCTATTAAACGAGACCAAGATGGCACTGACCCCCGATTTCGACAGTTTCGCCCGCGCCTATGAGGCGGGTGAAAATCAGGTCGTCTACACACGTCTCGCCGCTGATCTGGACACGCCAGTCTCGCTGATGCTGAAACTGACCGGCGCGCAGAAAGATGCGTTCATGCTTGAATCCGTCACTGGCGGAGAGGTACGCGGGCGCTATTCGATCATCGGGATGAAGCCGGATCTGATCTGGCGCTGCCAGGGTGAAGTGTCTGAACTGAACCGCTCGGCCCGATTCGACCCCGAGGCGTTTGCGCCTCAGGACGGCAATCCGATGGACAATCTGCGTGCATTGCTGGCCGAAAGCCGGATCGCCCTGCCCGATGATCTGCCGCAGGCCGCTGCCGGGCTGTTTGGCTATCTGGGTTACGACATGGTGCGTCTGGTCGAATATCTGCCAGACGTGAACCCCGACCCGCTGGGTCTGCCGGACGCGATCATGCTGCGCCCCTCGGTCATCGCGGTGCTGGACGGTGTGAAGGGCGAGGTCACCGTTGTCTCGCCCGCCTGGGTCAGTGAGGGGCAATCCGCCAAGGCCGCCTATGCCCAAGCGGCTGAGCGTGTGATGGACGCGGTCCGCGATCTGGAACGCGCCATGCCTGCCGAGACCCGCGATCTTGGGGACGCGTCCGAGGTTGCGCCGCCCGTGTCGAATTTCACCAAATCCGGCTACATGGAAGCGGTTGAAAAGGCGAAGGAATACATCCGCGCGGGCGACATTTTTCAGGTCGTCCCGGCCCAGCGTTGGACGCAGGATTTCCCGCAACCGCCCTTTGCGCTCTATCGCTCGCTGCGCCGCACCAACCCGTCGCCGTTCATGTTCTACTTCAACTTCGGCGGCTTTCAGGTTGTGGGCGCGAGCCCCGAAATTCTGGTGCGCGTCTTCGGCGATGAAGTCACCATTCGCCCCATCGCAGGCACCCGCCCACGCGGCGCGACGCCCGAAGAAGACAAGGCCAATGAGGTCGATCTGCTGGCTGACAAGAAAGAACTGGCCGAGCATCTGATGCTGCTCGACTTGGGCCGCAACGACACAGGCCGCGTTGCCAAGATCGGCACCGTACGTCCAACAGAAGAGTTCATCATCGAACGCTACAGTCACGTGATGCACATCGTCTCGAACGTGGTTGGCGAACTGGCCGAGGACAAAGACGCGCTGGATGCCTTCTTTGCCGGGATGCCTGCGGGGACCGTCTCGGGCGCGCCCAAGGTCCGCGCGATGGAGATCATCGATGAACTGGAGCCGGAAAAGCGCGGCGTCTATGGCGGCGGTGTCGGCTATTTCAGCGCGGGTGGCGATATGGATATGTGCATCGCCCTGCGCACAGCGATCGTGAAGGATCAGAAGCTTTATATTCAGGCCGGTGGCGGCGTTGTTTACGACAGCGACCCTGAGGCGGAATATATGGAGACCGTCCACAAATCGAATGCGATCCGACGGGCTGCGGCAGATGCTGCCCGGTTCACCGGCAACGGCAACTAATAAGAAAAGGCGGCGATCCCGGATCAGCCGCCTTTCTTTATCTTACTGCACTTCGCGCATCATGACGGCCGAGATCGGAGCCATCGCAACCCGATTGCCGCGATCTTCCAATCCCCAAAGCAGCAGGGCCGAGATCGTCTCGGGCCGCACGCGACCCAGCATCACAACCGTGCCTTCCTGTCCGGCGCGGAACACGGCCTGGTCCAGGAACCGGCGCATGATCTTGGGGTCCTGACGAGCCCCGTCGATATCGCGGAACACCACGCCCGACGGCACACCGTTGCGGGCCGCGATCTTCTGGACCGTGTTCAACCCGTTATCCTGCGTGATCAGACCCCGGCCTGTCACACCCGCAATCTCGGCCACCTGATCGGCCAGTTTGCGATTGCCCTGAATGCCGGTATCGACCCCTTCCAGAATGCCCACGGTTTCGGGCAGCGCTTCAAGCCACACGGACATCGAAACCTCGGCATCCTGCGCGCTGGCTGCCTCATGCAGATCAACCAGGGCCATCACCTCGAACCCGGCGGCTCGGTGGCGGGCCATCTTCTCGGCTGCATTCGGGTCGGACGGGCTGACGGCGAAGCTAATCGGATAGGGAAAATCCTGCAGCGCTTCTGCTCCAAACGCGTCCTCGTCATCGATCAGAATGATCGACATCAGCGGTTTGGCCTCGGGGTTATCGAACGACGCGGCGTACGCCTCGATGGGCTTTCCGACCGCGATGGTAATCGATCCGTCCGTACCTGCCGTGTCCGTGGCCGGCGTATCCGTCGCTGGCGGATCGTCCCGTTCGGTCAAGGGAACAACGCGTTTGCCAATGATTGAGCTGGTGCTGGTCTCACCCTCCCCCCCGATCTGAGGCAGAGCTGCAAGACGCGGCAAGGTCCGGGGCAAAACATCCTCGTCGCCTTCAACGGCAATCGGGCTGTTTTCAAACGGGTTCTCTTCGGTGTCCTCGTTGGACGTGCCCGGCAATGGTGCCGGTTCTGGCTGGGGTTCCAGTCCAGCCACATCTTCGTTTGCAGGCGGCGCGGGTGTTTCGTCGATCACCAGTGGTTGGCTATCGTCCTGAGGGGCCTCTGGCGCAGCCCCCGGCAGTTGTGGCGCGGCGGGCGGATCCGTCAGCACCGCGACGTCCTCGGACACCGCAGGATCAGGCTGTTCGGCCTGTTGCGCCGGGTCGGTGATCACAGGTTGGGCATCTGCCTCGGCCTCAAGACCTGACAGATCGGCTGCGTCCTCTTCTTGGTACTCGGCAACATTTGGCGCAGCGGGGGGCACTTCGACCAGATCCGCATCCGATCCGGTCTCGGCCACACCTTCCGGGGCCTCGGATGTCACCACGTCTTCGGGTTGCGGCGCTTCGGTCGTGACCGCGGTTCGCTGAGCCAACGGCGCCTGCAACGACAGTACCGCGCCCAGAATCAAAACAACGACCGCGCCCGCGACCATTCCCCCGATAAATCCGCCCATGACCAGTGCCTTTCGCCTGTCTACTGCATTGCCCATCCCGACGCCGTCTGCTGCGACGCTTGGCCTGATGACGCGCCGGGAACGGGATGTCCTCTTGACGCTGCCGCACAAGCCTGAGCATGTATGTCCCGACATTATACCGTGGCCGGGGGCTGCATCGCCAGCCTGAAATGCCCAAGCGAAGATAAGTGCCCAAATGCTGCTGCTGATCGACAACTACGACTCGTTTACCTACAACCTGGTGCATTATCTGGGCGAACTTGGGGCCGAAATGGTCATTCGCCGCAACGATGCGCTGGATGTGCAGGAAGCCATGGCGATGAACCCCGCCGGTATCCTGCTAAGCCCCGGCCCCTGTGACCCGGATCAGGCCGGGATATGCCTTGCCCTGACCGAAGCCGCTGCCGAGACAAAGACACCCCTGATGGGCGTCTGTCTGGGCCATCAGACCATCGGACAGGTCTTTGGCGGCAAAGTCGTGCGCTGCCATGAGATCGTGCACGGCAAGATGGGCACGATGAAACACACGGGCAAAGGCGTCTTCGCCGGACTGCCCTCACCCTTTGAAGCGACCCGTTATCACTCGCTGATCGTCGAGCGTGAGACGCTGCCGGACTGCCTTGAGATCACGGCGGAACTGGAAGACGGCACCATCATGGGGCTGCAACACAAGGAACTGCCCATTCACGGCGTCCAGTTCCACCCGGAATCCATAGCATCCGAGCATGGCCACGCCCTGCTCAAGAACTTCCTGCAAGAACTGAAAGTCCCCGCATGAGCGACGCATTGAAACCGCTGATCGGCGCGTCGGCTGATCGGCCTTTGACCCGTGCCGAGGCGGAACAGGCCTTTGGCATTCTGTTCGACGGCGAAGCCACCCCCAGCCAGATTGGCGGGCTGCTGATGGCGATGCGCACACGTGGCGAAACCGTGGACGAATACGCCGCCGCCGCCGCTGTGATGCGCGCCAAGTGCAACGCCGTATCCGCACCTACCGGTGCAATGGATATTGTAGGCACGGGTGGTGATGGCAAGGGAACCCTGAACATCTCGACCGCGACGGCCTTTGTCGTGGCGGGGGCCGGTGTCACGGTGGCCAAGCATGGCAACCGGAACCTCAGTTCCAAATCCGGCGCGGCGGACGCATTGGGGCAGATGGGAATCAACGTGATGGTTGGCCCGCAAGTGGTTGAAAAGGCACTGAATGAAGCCGGTATCTGCTTTATGATGGCGCCGATGCACCACCCGGCGATTGCCCATGTCATGCCCTCGCGGCAAGAGCTTGGGACGCGCACGATCTTCAACATTCTCGGGCCGCTGACCAACCCAGCGGGCGTCAAGCGTCAGTTGACCGGTGCGTTCTCGCGCGAGTTGATCCGACCGATGGCGGAGACGCTGGGTCTGTTGGGCTCCGACCGCGCCTGGTTGGTGCATGGCTCGGACGGCACGGATGAATTGACCATCACCGGCGTCAGCTGGGTTGCTGCGTTGGAAGACGATACCGTCAAAGAGGTCGAACTGCATCCCGAAGACGCGGGCCTGCCTGTGCACCCGTTCGAGGACATCATCGGCGGCACGCCCGAAGAAAACGCCACCGCTTTTCGCGCCTTGCTGGATGGCGCGTCGTCGGCCTATCGCGACGCCGTACTGCTGAATTCGGCTGCCGCTCTGGTCGTGGCCGAAGCGGCCTCGGACCTGCGCGAAGGTGTTGAAAAGGCTGCCGAAAGCATCGACAGTGGCAAAGCAAAAGAGAAAATAACCGCCCTGGCGCGGATCACACAGGAAGCCGCATGACCGAGACTGTTCTGGACAAAATCAAAGCCTACAAGCTGGAAGAGATCGCAGCGGACAAGGCGCAAAAATCGCTGGACGAACTGGAAAGCGAGGCGCGCGAAGCGCCCGAAGTTCGCGGCTTTGCTGCAGCGCTGCACGATGCGTCCCGCACCGGGTATGGACTGATTGCCGAGGTCAAAAAGGCCAGCCCTTCCAAAGGCTTGATCCGTCCGGATTTTGATCCACCGGTTCTGGCGAAAGCCTATGAAGATGGTGGCGCGGCCTGTTTGTCGGTGCTGACGGACACACCAAGCTTTCAGGGCGCCAAAGACTATCTGACCACAGCCCGAGCCGCCACCAACCTGCCCGCCCTGCGCAAGGATTTCATGTATGACCCCTATCAGGTCGTCGAAGCGCGCGCATTGGGGGCAGATTGTATCCTGATCATCATGGCCTCGGTCGAGGACGCTCAGGCCGCTGAACTGGAACAAACCGCGTTTGACTGGGGCATGGACGTTCTGATCGAGGTTCATGACGCGGCCGAGTTGGAGCGCGCAACGCAGCTGAAAAGCCCCCTGATCGGAATAAATAACCGCAATCTCAAGACGTTCGAGACCACTCTCGATACGACCCGGCGGTTGTCGAAGCTGGTTCCAGGAGACCGGACGATCGTCTGCGAAAGCGGTCTGGGCGCGCCCGAGGATTTGGCCGATATCGCCCGTTACGGCGCGCGGTGTTTCCTGATCGGCGAAAGCCTGATGCGTCAGGACGACGTGACCGCCGCGACCCGGCACATCCTGTCAAACCCGCTGATCCCCGGAGTGATGTGATGCCGCTCACCCATTTCGATGCGCAAGGTCAGGCCCATATGGTCGATGTCTCGGATAAAGAGGTGACCGACCGCGTGGCTGTCGCATCCGGATACATCAAGATGGCGCCGGAAACCTTTGATTTGATTTCAGAAGGCCGCGCCAAGAAGGGCGATGTTCTGGGCGTTGCGCGACTGGCCGGAATCATGGGGGCCAAGAAAACGCCTGACCTGATCCCCCTTTGCCACCCTTTGCCGGTGACCAAGGTTGCAGTGGAGCTGACGCTGGACCCTGATTTACCGGGTGTTCAGATCGTAGCCACCGTAAAGACCTCGGGCCAGACCGGGGTTGAGATGGAGGCGCTGACGGCCGTCTCGACCGCCGCGCTGACGGTCTATGACATGACCAAAGCCGTGGACAAGGCGATGGAGATCGGCGGCATTCGGGTCCTTCTGAAAGACGGCGGAAAATCAGGGCGTTACGAAGCGCAATGATCACGGTTGAAGACGCCCGCGCCCTGCTGTTCGATCTGGTGGTCCCTCTGCCGGTCGAGCATATTCCACTGGCCCAATCCGCAGGCCGGGTCCTGGCCGAAGACGTCGCAGCGACGCGCGATCAACCGCCCTTTGCGGCCTCTTCCATGGATGGATACGCGGTCAAAGCGGCTGAGGTTGAACTGCATTCCATGTTCAAAGTCGTAGGGGAATCCGCTGCGGGCAATCGCTTCGATGGACGTGTCGGGCCGGGTCAGGCCGTGCGCATTTTCACCGGCGCGCCTGTGCCGGAAGGTTCTGATTTCATTGTCATTCAGGAAGATGTGGAGCGCCGGGGCGACCTGATTACCATAACCGACGCCCCTGGTCCCAAAACCAACATCCGGCCCGCCGGGGTGGATTTCGCCAAGGGTACCAAAATCACGGCCCCGCGTCTGATCCGTCCCGAAGATGCCGCCCTGATGGCCGCCATGAATATCGCAAAGGTGCCGGTGACGCGGAAACCTCAGATCGCGCTGATTTCGACCGGGGATGAATTGGTCATGCCCGGCGAAACGCCCGGCCCTGACCAGATCATCGCCTCGAATACGTTCGGGCTCAAAGCCTTGCTGGAAGGGCTTGGCGCGCATGTCCGCGTCCTGCCCATCGCGCAGGACACGGTGTCGTCGCTTGAAACCGCCTTTGGTCTGGCCGAGGGCGCTGATCTGGTGGTGACAATCGGCGGCGCGTCGGTCGGCGATTATGATCTGGTGTCCGACGTGTCCGAGGCGCTGGGGATGGAACGGTCGTTCTACAAGATCCGAATGCGGCCCGGAAAGCCCCTGATGGCCGGACGGATGGGCGATGCGGCCATGGTCGGTCTGCCCGGAAATCCCGTCAGCGCAATGGTTTGCGGCTATTTGTTTCTGGCCCCGATGGTGCGGCGCATGTTGGGTTTGGATACGGTTGTGACACCATTCAGGACCGCCACTTTAGTCGAGCCACTGTCGGAGAATGGTCCGCGCGAGCACTACATGCGCGCAATCCTTGACGAAAACGGCATCCGCGCCTGTGCTGATCAGGACAGTTCCCTGCTGAGCGTTCTGGCGCAGGCCAACGCCTTGTTGGTGCGCCCGCCCGACGATCCCGCTCTGCCTGCGGGGGCAACGGTGCGCTACCTGCCGATATAGAACATCGTCAAATTCGTTGACACAAAACGTGAACATGCGTAGAACAAAAGAAAACGCATGAGCGACGAGGTGTGAGCGATGCTGACCAAGAAGCAATTGGATTTGCTGGAATTCATCCACAAACGCGTGCAGGCGGACGGTGTTCCGCCCAGCTTTGACGAAATGAAGGCCGCGCTGGACCTGCGTTCGAAATCCGGCATTCATCGGTTGATCACGGCATTGGAAGAGCGTGGATTTATCCGCCGTCTGGCCCACCGTGCCCGCGCGATCGAGATTGTGAAACTGCCCGAAAGCCTTGGCGGACAACCCACGGCGGGGTTCAGCCCGCGCGTGATCGATGGTGACAAGCCTGAAGGCCAACGCCCGGCAAACTTTGAACCTGTTGCGGTGGACGCTATGGAACTGCCCGTTATGGGCCGGATCGCCGCTGGTGTGCCGATTGAGGCGATCAGCCACGTCTCGCATCGTGTGGCCGTGCCCGGCCCCATGGTTTCGGGTCAGGGCTCGCATTACGCGCTTGAGGTAAAGGGTGACTCGATGATCGATGCCGGGATCAATGATGGCGACGTCGTTGTGATCCGCGAGACATCGACCGCCGATAATGGCGACATCGTTGTTGCTCTGGTCGAGGATCAGGAGGCCACCTTGAAGCGTTTCTTCCGCCGCGGTCAGGCCATCGCGCTTGAGGCCGCAAACCCGGCTTATGAAACGCGGGTGCTGCCCGAAGACAAAATCAAGGTTCAGGGTCGTCTGGTCGGGTTGATCCGCACCTACTGATCCCGCTTCTGGCGCCGGTCCTCGGAAGGTTTCGGGGACCATAAACGATGCCCTGTCAGATCGGCGCTGGTGATCAGCTTTCCATCAGTGATGGAGAGGCTACCGGTCTCATACAGCCGTTCGGGGTCAAAAACGCTGCAATCTCCGTCCATGTCCAGATTTATGGCTGAAACAACGATCTGATTCTCATGACATTCGGTGAATTCCTGCGCGGCCCTTTTGCCGGTGACATGGATGACCTCTTTGTCCTGCAAGGCAATCCGCTGGATAAGGCCGGACTGCCCCGGCCAACGACCGGCGGCGTGCCCCTGATCCTGCCCGTCCCCGTCATTCTCTAACCAGACAGTCGCAACAAAACCGCTGCCTTTTTCTTTGCTCAGCGCCCTGCCCTGTTCGGTTATGACGCCCACCAATCCACCGGACTCGGCGATCAGCACCTCGGGGCGATGGCCAGACGTCCAGAACAAAAAGGCAAGGGCAACGGGGGCAAGGCCGATCCACCGCGCCCGGCCCTGCCACAGGGCAATCCAAAGCGCGCCCAGGGCCATCACCGGCAGCATAAACCAGGGCGGGCTGACAACGTAACCCTGCGCGCCCTCAAGGCCCGAGACCCAGTCCGCTATCATCAAGATCCATCGCAGGCCAATGCCCATGACCTGAATGGCAATCGCCTCCAACCCAAACGGGGCCAGCAGCGCCGCCACCACGGCAAAGGGCACCACAACCGACCCCATCACCGGAACCGACAGAAGGTTCGCCAGCAGGCCATAATGCGACATGGTGTTGAAATGTGCCGCTCCGATTGGCGCAGTGGCAAGACCGGCGATTGCAGATGACATAAGAACGCCCGCTATCGGCCGCACCCATTTGGGGCCGGGCATCGGGCCGAAGTCACGCAATGTGCCAAAGACGGCCACAAGGGCCGTGGTTGCCGCAAATGACATCTGAAAACCGGGGCTCAACAGGGTTTCCGGGCACAAGGCCAGCACGATCAACGCCGCCACGGCAACCGCCCGCAACGAGATGGCACGGCGGTCGATCAGAACCGCGCCCAACATGACTGTGACCATGACAAATGCACGTTCGGTCGCCACGTTTCCGCCCGATAGCATCAAGTAGATCACCGCAGCGACCAGCGCACAGCCAGCGGCCAGTTTGCGAACCGGAACGCGCAGGGCCAAGGCCGGGATCGCGGACAGCCCGATCCGGCAGGCCACAAAGACAAACCCGGTCAACAGCCCCATATGCAAGCCCGAGATTGCCAGCAAATGCGCGAGGTTCGAGGCCCGTAACGCCCCAAGCGCGGCTTGCCCCATACCGCTGCGGTCTCCGGTGGTGACGGCGGCGGCAAAGCCGCCAACCTCCCCCGGCAAGATCTCACGCACCCGCTCGGAAATCTTCATGCGGATCGCGGTAATCCGAACCCCATCCATCGCGTCCTGCGGCGGGGCAATGGTCATGACCGGAACGCGGGTGTATCCAACAGCGCCAAGGCGTTGAAACCAGGCGTGGCGGCGGAAATCGAAACCGCCGGGCTCGACCGGGCCTTGCGGCGACGACAGATGGGCGGTGGTCATAATCCGCTGCCCCGGCGCAATGGGACCAACCTGAGAATGAACGGAAAGACGGATGCGCTGCGGTCGCCGATCATGCGGCACGTCCCCTACCCGCACCTGATCCAGCGTCAGTCGCAGCGCATCCGAGGCAGACCGGTCCATGGCGACGACCCTCCCCTCGACGGGGCCGTAATACCGCCATGACAAAACCGGTTCCGCCACCATATGGGCGCGGGCACCTGCCAGCAGAAAGCCGACAGCAACCAGCGCCCCCCCGATTGCCAACGATCCCCATCCGGCAGGTAACAAGCGGCACAGGCCGATCAGCACCAAGCCGGTGGTCGCAAAGCCCAGATAGATCGGCCAGCCCGGTTCAAACCGCAATCCGAAATACAGGCCGATCCCAAGCGACAGACACACCGGAGACCATGGAAACAGGAACCCCGTCTGGTTCAGCAGCGCCACCTGGGCCCGTGCAAGAACACGCATGGTTGCCCCCGTCCTTCGGGCTCGTTAGACAAGCGCCACACTATGCCCGTCGCGGTTACCAAAAGGTTAATCAAAATAATGTCCGATCAGGTCGTCACCCGTTTTGCACCCTCACCCACCGGTTTTCTGCACATCGGCGGTGCACGCACAGCGCTGTTCAACTGGCTTTATGCGCGCGGGCGCGGTGGCAAGTTCCTGCTGCGAATCGAAGACACGGACCGCGAGCGGTCGACCCCCGAGGCCACCGCAGCGATTCTACAAGGCATGGAGTGGCTTGGGCTGGATCACGACGGCGACGTGATTTCTCAGTTCGAAGGGGCCGCGCGACACGCCGAGGTTGCGCATCAGCTGTTGGCCGAGGGCAAGGCTTATAAGTGTTTCTCGACCCAGGAT
Organism: Ruegeria sp. AP12; assembly: GCF_056540025.1. NCBI lineage: Bacteria > Pseudomonadati > Pseudomonadota > Alphaproteobacteria > Rhodobacterales > Roseobacteraceae > Ruegeria > Ruegeria sp. AP12. The sequence continues at coordinate 738,538 of NZ_JBQFVZ010000001.1, read as the reverse complement.
GAAATCGCCGCCTTCCGCGAACAGGCGCGGGCCGAGGGGAAATCGACCCTGTTCCGCAGCCCCTGGCGTGATGCGGCCCCGCAAACCCACCCCGATGCGCCTTTTGTGATCCGCATCAAGGCGCCGCAGGACGGCGCGACCGTGATCCGGGATCAGGTTCAGGGCGACGTGACCATCCGCAACGATCAGCTGGACGATATGATCCTTCTGCGCTCGGACGGGACACCGGTTTATATGCTGGCGGTTGTGGTCGATGACCACGATATGGGCGTCACCCATGTGATCCGCGGCGACGATCACCTGAACAACGCCGCCCGGCAGATGATGATCTACGAGGCGATGGGCTGGGACGTTCCGGTCTGGGCGCACATTCCGCTGATTCACGGGCCTGACGGCAAGAAACTGTCCAAACGCCACGGCGCTTTGGGCGCGCAGGAATATCAGGCGATGGGCTATCCCGCCGCCGGTATGCGCAACTATCTGGCGCGTCTGGGTTGGAGCCACGGTGACGACGAATTCTTCACCGACGCACAGGCGAAAGAGTGGTTCGATCTGGATGGAATCGGCAAAAGCCCGGCGCGTTTCGACTTGAAAAAGCTGGAAAACCTGTGCGGTCAGCACATCGCGATCTCGGATGATGCTGCGCTGCGGCAAGAAATTGGAGATTACCTCGCGGCAGCAGAGCTGCCCGCTCTCACACAGACACAATCGGGTGATCTGGAACGTGCGATGTATTGCCTCAAGGATCGCGCGCGCACTTTCCCGGAACTGCTTGAAAAAGCGCATTTTGTACTGACCGAACGGCCGATTGCCCCGGATGAGAAAGCCGCAAAAGCGCTGGCATCAGTATCCGATGGTATACTGAATGAATTGACGCCGCAGTTGCAAAATGCTAGCTGGTCCCGGAACGAGCTGGAAGAGACGTTGAATTCCTTTGCCGAAGCAAGGGAGGTCAAGTTCGGCAAGCTGGCAGGCCCGCTTAGGGCTGTATTGGCTGGTCGGGCCGTCACACCTTCGGTTTTTGACATGATGCTTGTGCTGGGACGCGAAGAAACCCTGGCGCGGCTTTCTGAGGCAGCGAAATAAACCCAAGCTTCATAAACGGGTAACGCTGCTCCGCTAACACCCGGACTGCGCGCTTGCGCGCGGTCATTGCCCGCAGGATTCGGCAACGATCTGGCCTGCGCACGAATGAAGAAGGGACAATCATGACTGATAGCAACAAAACAGCCACTCTGACCGTGCATGGAAAAGAGTATGAGTTGCCGGTTCACTCGCCTACCGCTGGGCCTGACGTTGTCGATATCCGCAAACTGTACGGTCAGGCGGGTGTGTTCACCTATGACCCCGGCTTTACCTCGACCGCAAGCTGCGACAGCACCATCACCTATATCGATGGCGAAAAGGGCGAGCTGCTGCACCGGGGCTATCCGATCGACCAACTGGCCGAGAAATCCCACTTCTTGGAAGTGTGCTATCTGCTGCTGTACGGAGAGTTGCCGAGCGCCAAGGATCTTGAAACCTTCGAGACCACGATCACCCGTCACACCATGCTGCACGAGCAGATGCAGTATTTCTATCGCGGCTTCCGCCGGGATGCGCACCCGATGGCGATCATGGTTGGCGTGGTTGGCGCGATGTCGGCCTTCTATCACGATTCGACCGACATCTCGGACCCGCATCAGCGCGAGGTCGCCTCGCACCGTCTGATCGCCAAGATGCCCACCATCGCGGCCTGGGCCTTCAAGTACCACACCGGTCAGCCTTTCGTTTATCCGCGCAATGATCTGGACTATGCGTCGAACTTCCTGCGCATGTGCTTCAGCGTTCCCGCGGAAGAGTATGAGGTGAACCCGATCCTCAGCCGTGCAATGGACCGCATCTTTACCCTGCACGCGGATCACGAACAGAACGCCTCGACCTCGACCGTGCGTCTGGCGTCATCGTCCGGTGCAAACCCGTTTGCCTGTATCGCCGCTGGCATCGCCTGCCTGTGGGGTCCGGCCCATGGCGGTGCGAACCAGGCCTGTCTAGAGATGCTGGAAGAGATCGGCACCGTTGACCGTATCCCTGAATACATCGCCCGCGCCAAGGACAAGAACGACCCGTTCCGCCTGATGGGCTTTGGCCACCGCGTCTACAAGAATTTCGACCCGCGCGCCAAGGTGATGAAGCAGTCGGCTGACGAAGTGCTGGATCTGCTGGGCATCGAAGACAATCCGAAGCTGCAGGTCGCCAAGGAACTTGAGCGTGAGGCGCTGGAAGATCCGTATTTCGCCGAGAAAAAACTGTTCCCGAATGTGGACTTCTATTCGGGCATCATCCTCGAGGCGATGGGCTTCCCCACCTCGATGTTCACCCCGATCTTTGCCCTTTCGCGCACCGTTGGCTGGGTCAGCCAGTGGAAAGAGATGATTGCCGATCCACAGAACAAGATCGGCCGTCCGCGTCAGTTGTATCTGGGCGAGACCAACCGCGACTACGTGGATATCGAAAACCGCTGAGGCGGCATGACACGAGAAAAACCCCGCGATTTGCGGGGTTTTTTTTGAGCAGTCAAATGTGGATCCGGCCGACAACGGTAAACCTCGTTGTGCCGCCGCTTCGAATTCTTCTGGCGCCGCCAATGCTCTTTTTCTTGACCAATGCCTCTGTTTGCGGGTTTCGGTCAGGGCTTTGGTCCTTGCTGTAAGTGAACCAGCGGCCCAGCCAATTGGTCCACAAGAGGCCAGAGAAGAAGGCGGTAGCAGCCTTTTGGCCCAGAAATGACTATGCCCGGTCCATCTCAAAACAGGCTCAGTTGGTCCCCGGCCTGCGGCGGGATCGAGAACAGATCGCAGCGCAGAGCGTCGGATTTGATTGCCAGCCCAAGGCGCTTGCAGGTTTTCGTAAAACGCTGCGCAATGACCTGCGCATACTCCCCCTCGCCTCGCATTCTGTGACCCCAACGGGGATCGTAATCCCGACCTCCGTGCATGTCGCGCAGCCGGGACATCACCTTACCCGCGCGCGCGGGTTCATGCTGGGCCAGCCATTCTTGCCATAGTCCCGAGACCTCTCTGGGTAGGCGCAGCATGATCCAACTTGCGGTGTCTGCACCGGCGTCCCGGCCTTCCTCCAGCAACTGTTCCAATTCGTGATCGGTCAGCCCCGGAACCAGCGGGGATGTCATCACGCGCACCGGCACCCCGGCTTGGGTCAATCTGCGGATCATCTGCAACCGTCGGTTTGGTGACGGGGCCCGAGGTTCCATCCGACGCGACAAATCCGCATCCAGCGTGGTCAGCGATATGCCGACCCGCGCCAGTCCCAACTCGGCCATTGGGGCCAGAATATCCAGATCCCGCTCGATCAGCGCGCCTTTGGTGACAATGGCAACCGGGTGGTTGAAACCCTGCAAAACCTGCAAGCATTCCCTTGTTATCAAACGGGTTTTCTCTATGGGCTGGTAGGGATCCGTGTTGGTTCCTAAAGCGATGGTCGCCACGCGGTAGGACCGCGATGACAGTTCTTTGCGCAGAACATCCGCCGCGTTCGGGCGGGCAACCAAACGTGTTTCAAAGTCCAGCCCTGCGGACAGACCCAAATAAGCGTGGCTGGGTCTGGCAAAACAGTACACGCAACCATGTTCGCACCCGCGATATGGGTTAATCGATCGATCAAAGGGCAAATCCGGAGATCGGTTATAGGTGATCACACTCCGCGCGACCTCATCCCGAACCTCGGTACGCAGGGGTGGCAGGTCTTCGTCCGCCGACCAGCCATCATCGGTTGCGACAGTGGCATAGCGTTCAAACCGACCAGCGTCGTTTGATGCGGTTCCCCGCCCCCGGATTGTGAAATGATCGGCCATTTGTTCGCTTTTTGTTCCTTTCGGCAAAGTAACCAAAGACCGCCGCTACGGCAAGTGCCACGTGGCTTTCCGGCCAAAAAACAGAATCCAAGGGATTTCGCCTAACGACCTGAACCATATGCAGAATGATCTTGCGAAGAATTCAGTCGCAGGTTGCGAATTTCTATCCTATAGGTCGGTCCCGAAACCACTGAGGTCGTAATCGTCACAGTCAAACTGCGACGTTTTAGCCAAAACGGAACAAATGCCACCATGGACCTTTGGTCCAAACAACTCAGGGAATCGCCCCATGTCTGATGAAGAAGACATCATCCTGTCCGAACTGAACGACGACGAACTTGTCGAACAGATGTTCGACGACCTTTACGATGGCCTGAAGGAAGAAATCGAAGAAGGTGTGAACATCCTGCTGGAACGCGGATGGATGCCTTATGACGTTCTGACCAAAGCACTGGTCGGTGGCATGACCATCGTCGGCCATGACTTCCGCGACGGTATCCTGTTCGTGCCCGAGGTTCTGCTGGCCGCCAACGCCATGAAAGGTGGCATGGCTATCCTCAAGCCTCTGCTGGCGCAAACCGGCGCCCCGCGCGTAGGCAAGATGGTGATCGGAACCGTGAAGGGCGACATCCACGACATCGGCAAGAACCTTGTCTCGATGATGATGGAAGGCGCGGGTTTCGAGGTTGTCGATCTGGGCATCAACAACCCGGTCGAGAACTACCTGGAAGCGCTGGAAAACGAACAGCCCGACATTCTGGGCATGTCCGCCCTGCTTACCACCACCATGCCTTACATGAAGGTGGTGATTGACACGATGGTCGAGCAAGGCGTGCGCGACGACTACATCGTTCTGGTCGGCGGCGCACCTTTGAACGAGGAATTCGGCAAGGCCATCGGTGCAGACGCCTATTGCCGGGACGCCGCTGTTGCGGTGGAGACAGCGAAAGAATTCGTATCGCGCAAGCACAACCAACTGGCAGGCTGACCCGTCAGACATATCTGATTGAAAGGCCGCCCTCACATGGGCGGCTTTTTTGTTGGATTGTCTCAAGTGAAGCGGTCCGGAACCAAGGCGTCGGCGACCTGACACAGGATGTCGGTGCAAGGCTTGCCCTAATCCGTCATTCGTCCTTTTCTGAACACAGCGCCGCAGAAAGCACAGCCATGCCGAACGACACCCTGCCCGACGATACAAGCCTGACCAATCAGGGATACTCCACCGATACGTCCGGAAGCATCCTGTTGATCGCCTGCGGAGCCTTGGCGCGCGAGATCCTGGATCTGAAAAAACGCAATGGCTGGGATCACATGGCGCTCACCTGTCTGCCGGCGATTCTGCACATTCATCCTGAACGGATCACGCAGGCGGTCGAGGACGCCGTGGCCAAACACCGCGATCATTACGACCAGATCTTTGTGGTCTACGCCGATTGCGGCACCGGTGGACTGCTGCAACAAGCCTGCGAGCGTCTGGGGGTTGAGATGGTCAAAGGCCCCCATTGCTATTCGTTTTTCGAAGGCAATCAGACCTTCGCCGACCACGGCGACGATGAAACGACGGCTTTCTATCTGACGGATTTTCTGGCCCGGCAGTTCGATGCCTTTGTATGGAAGCCACTAGGGTTGGACCGTCACCCGGAACTGCGGGACATGTATTTCGGCAATTACACAAAGCTCGTCTATCAGGCCCAGACCGATGACCCTGCCCTGACCGAACGCGCCCGCGCCTGTGCCGACAAGATGGGTCTGGAATTTGAACGCCGCCTCACCGGATACGGCGATCTTGAGGTCACGCTGAAAGACTGGGCCAAGCGACCGGGTTAGGGTCAGGCGTTCTCTTGCGCGACGTCGCGGATACGTTCGATCATGGCACGCAAGCCGTTTGAACGCTGCGCTGACAGGTGGTCGTTCAGCCCAAGCCGCGCCAATTCACCGCCTGCGTCCACCTTGGGAACCTCGGCAACGGGCAAACCGTTATACAGCGACCGAAGAACCGCAATCAGCCCGCGCACGATCAATGCGTCGCTATCGCCGTCAAACCGGAACACGCCGTTTTCGATCATTGGGTGCAGCCACACCTGACTGGCGCAGCCGTTCACCTTGGTCGCCGGAACCTTGAGTGCATCGTCAAGCGGGTCCATCGCCTTGCCCTGCTCGATCACATGGCGGTACCGGTCTTCCCAGTCCTCCAGAAACTCAAAATCCTCGACGATGTCTTCAAAGGCGGGCGTTGCCATTGTGCGGCGGTCCTTCCGTTGCATTCACAATTGTGACCTAAGGCGGCGATGCACGGCTGTCCAGCCCCTGCCGTGGCTTTTCAAGGGACGGAAATTGCGCTAACCCATTGACTGAAATACAGCCAAAGAACCGTGGGTCCATGCAAAAATCATTGTCCATCCTTGTCGTCGCCGCATTGACCCTGACCGCCTGTAACAGTTGGCGCGAGTCGCGGGTGAACCCGTCGAACTGGTTTGGCTCCAGCACCCCGGCCCCGGTCGAGACAGCTCCGGCAAATAACGCGGATGCGTTGATTCCCGAACAACGCGGCGGTCGCGGTCTGTTTGCGCGCCCTGAAGAGGTTGATACCAGCGTTCCTATCGCCAAAATCGATGAATTGCGGATCGATGCCATACCTTCGGGGGCAATCGTATATGCCTCGGGCACTGCAATCCGTCAGGGCGCATATGAGGCGCGGCTTGTACCTTTGGAATCAGAAGAAAACCGGAAGAATGGCGTTTTGGAGTTTGTGTTTCGCGTGAACTACCCGACCTATCAGACCGCACAAGGGTCTGAAAGGACGCGCATGGTGTCCGACGCGATCAATGTCACCAAGCAAGACCTGGAGGGCATCCGCGTGGTCCGGGTGGTCGGACAGCAAAACGCACTGGAATCGCGGCGGCGTTAAGGGCGTTTACAGTGAAACGACCTTGACGGCCTGACCTTTGGCAGACAGTGCAATCTTGCCCTCGCACAGCTTCAAAGCATCCTCGCCAAACACTTCGAACCGCCAGCCTGACATGGCAGGCAATTCGCGCTCGCCTGCTGCGATCTGATCCAGTTCGGAACTGGTCGCGATCAGCTTGGCGGCCACGCCCGAACTTTCGGTTTTCGATTTCAGCAGTACGCGCAGCAAATCCGCCAGCGCCGGGTTGACCTTCAGCTTGTCGCGCGAGGTATCGACCTTGGGCATCTGGTCCGGCGGGCAGTTCACGCCACGCTTCACGGCAGTCAGAATACCATCGGCAATCTCACCCTTACGCGCCTCGCGCAGCAACAGGCGCGATCCGCCCAGTTCCGACGGGTTTTTGGGCTTGGTCGAGGCAAGCTCGATCAGCGCATCATCCTTGAAAACACGGTTGCGTGGCACGTTGTTTTCCTGCGCATACGATTCACGGAATTGTGCCAGTTCCCGCACCACGGCGAGGAACTTGGCCGAGTTTGTGCGGGTTTTCACCCGTTTCCACGCATCCTCGGGTCGGATGTCATAGGTTCCCGGCTGCGTCAGCGTGCGCAATTCCTCGGATACCCAATGGCTGCGCTTGGTCTTTTGAAGCTCGGCCGCAAGATGTTCGTAAATCCGGCGCAGATGGGTTACGTCGGCCAGGGCGTAGGTCTTTTGCGCATCCGTCAACGGGCGCTTGGACCAGTCGGTGAATCGGGATGTCTTGTCCACGCCCTGCTTGCAAATCTTGCGCACCAGTGTCTCATAGCCGACCTGCTCACCAAAACCGCAGACCATCGCGGCGACCTGGGTGTCGAACAGAGGGGTCGGGAATACATTGGCCTCGACCCAGAAGATCTCAAGATCCTGCCGGGCCGCGTGGAACACCTTGACCACATCTTCGTTTTTGAACAACTCGAACAGAGGCTCCAGCGACAGGCCATCCGCCAGCGGGTCGACCAGAACGGCGCTGTCCTCATCCTCGGACGGGACAGCCAGCTGCACCAGGCACAGTTTGGAATAATAGGTCCGCTCGCGCAGAAACTCGGTGTCTACTGTGACATAGGGGTATCCGGCAGCAGCCGAGCAGAATTCAGCCAGCTCTTGCGTCGTCGTCAGGGTTTTCATGCGCCGTACTATTCTTGCTCTTGTTCTTTGTGTGACTGCCCGTTTTTCCGCGTCCCGAGCGATACAGGCGACCATAAGACGATTTTTACGCGCGTGTAAATCACCCAAGGGCGATCAGGGCAGCATAAGAACAGACCTGTTGCCTTCTGCGTAACGGCGCAGCACCGCTGGGTAGAGTTGATGCTCCCACACCAGAACCTTTGCGGCCAGATCCTCGGGCGTATCCTCGGGCGAAATGGGGACCCGCGCCTGACCCAAAATCGGACCATCATCCAGCGCCGCCGTCACCTCGTGCACGGTGCAGCCATGTTCCGAATCACCCGCCTCAATGGCCCGTGCATGGGTGTTCAGGCCCTTGTATTTCGGCAGCAGAGACGGGTGGATGTTCAGCATCCGGCCCTGAAAGCGCGAGACGAAATCGCCGGTCAGAACCCGCATGAACCCGGCCAGGCAGACGATATCCGGCTGTGCCTCTTCCAGCGGTTTCAGCAGTTCGGCCTCGAACGCGGCGCGGTCGCCTTTGTACGGGCGGTGATCGACGACTGCGGTCGCGATCCCGCGATCCCGGGCCTTGACCAGACCGCCTGCCTGCGCGTCGTTGGACAGAACCAGACAGGGCCGTGCCGGATGATCGCCGGTCATGCTGTCGACCAGCGACACCATGTTCGACCCGCCCCCGGAAATCAGGATGGCGACGCGCTTGTGACTCACAGCAGCTTGCCCGAATAAGCCACGCCCGCTGTCTCTGTAACCGTTCCGATGCGCGAGACGGTCTCGCCTGCGTCGCTCAACAACGCCGACAGCGCATCTGCCTGATCTGCAGCGCAGACAACGATCATGCCGATACCGCAGTTGAAGGTTTTCAGCATCTCGGCCTCGGCAATCCCGCCGGTTTCAGCCATCCAGCCAAAGACCGGCGGCAACTCCCACGCATCCAAATCGATCTGCGCACCCAGCCCTTCGGGCAACACGCGCGGCAGGTTCTCGGTCAGGCCACCACCGGTGATATGCGCCAGCGCATGCACGCCACCTGCCCGGATCGCCGCCAGCGCGGGCTTCACATACAGCCGCGTTGGCGTCAGCAGCGCCTCACCCAGCGAGCCGCCGCCAAAGGGAGATTCAGCGTCCCAGCCCAGCCCCGAAATCTCAACCAGCTTGCGCACCAGAGAATAACCGTTGGAATGCACCCCGTTCGAGGCCAGCCCCAGCAGCACATCGCCCGCCTGCACCCCATCCGGCAGGTCCGCCCCACGCTCCATCGCACCGACCGAGAAGCCCGCCAGATCAAAATCGCCATCGGGATACATACCCGGCATTTCCGCCGTCTCACCGCCGATCAGGGCACAGCCCGATTGGGCGCAACCTTCGGCAATACCTTCGATAATCCGCGCAGCGGTATCGGTGTCCAACTTGCCGGTGGCGAAATAATCGAGGAAGAACAAGGGCTCAGCGCCCTGACAGATCAGATCGTTGACACACATGGCCACCAGATCAATCCCAACGCCATCCACGACGCCGGTATCGATCGCGATCCGCAGCTTGGTGCCGACACCATCGGTCGCCCCGACCAGTATGGGGTCTTCATACCCAGCCGCCTTGAGGTCAAACAGGGCTCCGAACCCGCCCAGCCCACTCATCACGCCGGGGCGGTTGGTCCGCTTGGCGGCGGGCTTGATCCGGTCGACCAGAGCGTTGCCTGCATCAATGTCAACGCCTGCATCGGCATAGGTGATTCCGTTCTTGCCCGCTGTCATGGTAGGTCCCTTACGAATGCTTTGCGGGCGGGTTAGTCGATTGTGCGCATCTATGCAACGGTCAGGCTTGACGCGGGCGTTCACCGTGGTACTCAAAGCCTCAGGCGGGCCTGTAGCTCAATTGGTTAGAGCAGAGCGCTCATAACGCTTTGGTTGCGGGTTCAAGTCCTGCCGGGCCTACCAGAAAACCGGGTTTTCTTACGGAATCAGGTCGTAGATTTCTCGTTCCGCTATCGAATTGATCCGACACGGCTTTGCCCAAATGTCTGCCGCATCTACCGCCCAATGATAATATCGGCGCACAATCCGCCCAATCGGTCGCTTTTGCCCAACCTTAGCACTCCGCCATGTGCGCGGGCGACGTCAGCGACGATGGCAAGGCCAAGGCCGACGCCGCTGCCTTGGTTCTGGTTGCGCGCAGGATCAAGGCGGGTGAAAGGCTTGACCGCTTCGGTCCGCATCTCCGAGGGGATGCCCGGGCCGTCATCTTCGACCCGGATGCGCAGGGTTTTCGGCGTGACCGACAGGCTAATATCAGCGCGATTGCCATAGCGGACGGCGTTCCCGATCAGGTTTTCGACCGCGCGTCGAATGGCCATGGGGCGCAGCATGACGGAGCCCTGCCCGTCAACGTCAACCAGTTCAGCCTGATAACCGGCCCGTTTGGCATCCTCGACGATCTGGCGCACAAGCGCCTTGGGCTCGACCTCTTCCGGAGAACCTTCGGCAGCGCCGCGGGAAAAATCCAGAAAAGCATCCAGCAGAGACTGCATTTCGGTGACGTCTTGCTGCAGCGGCGCGGCCTCATCTTCGGGCAACATCGACAGGCCAAGCTTCAGACGGGTCAAGGGGGTCCGCAGGTCGTGGCTGACGCCGGACAGCATAAGCGTCCGCTGCTCCATCTGGCGTTCAATGCGGGCACGCATGTCCAGAAAAGCGTTTCCGGCTGCACGTACTTCAATCGCCCCGCCGGGGTTGTAAGGTACAACGCGCCCACGTCCGAACGCCTGTGCTGCATCAGCCAACCGCGTAATCGGCCGCAACTGGTTGCGCATGTAAAGAAATGAAATCGACGTCATGACAATCGCAAAGAACAGCATTGTCACGATCAACTGGTGCGGTGCTGTCGGGGCCAGTCGCCTGCGGTCGAACACAAGCTCGAGTGTCCCCAGATGCGTATTCAGATATAGCCGGGCGTCTGGGCCGTTGGGCAGTGCAACGGCATCCAGATCCGGCAAAAGGGCGTGCAGGTTGGCCTCGACCTGCGGCGCAATGAAATCATACCAGCGCCGCGTTCCGATATTCGGCTCTTCATTGATGCCAAGGAATCGCGCGCTGATTTCAAGCGCAACCAGATCGGGACGCACGGCAGCGATGGCCTGTTGCTGCGTCTCGACGTCACTCATCGCGCTTGTGATCAGATCAACTTCGCGCGCGGCAGCACGGACCATTTGCGCGGTCACGTCCTCAAGATGCCGTTGCAGGAACGCATTCCCGACCACCAGCAACAGGACGATCACCGGCACAACCAGAATCAACGCCGCCCGGGCGTAAAGACTGTGTGGCAGATAGGGTTTGAGCCATTGCGAAGACATGCGCTAAACCTAGCGGGCTGCCCGGGTAAGAGGAAGAGGACAGAATGCAGGCCCCAGACGATTTCAACCCGCCCGCCGGGATTGCCACGCAGTTGCAACCGGGGGTGCGGCGCATTCTGGCCCCCAACCCTTCGCCCATGACCTATCGGGGCACCAATACCTATCTGCTGGGGCAGCGGGATATCGCAATCATTGATCCCGGCCCTTTGTCGGACGCGCATCTAAATGCGATTCTGGAGGCTTTGGAACCGGGCCAGAAGATCAGTCATATCTTTGTGACGCACAGCCATCTGGATCACTCACCGCTGGCGGCACCACTGGCTACACGCACCGGAGCGCAGATCTACGCCTTTGGGGGGCCCGAGGCCGGGCGCAGCGCGGTCATGTCCCAACTGGCCCAAAACGGTCTGGCCGGAGGCGGTGAAGGCATCGATACGCAGTTTCGCCCGGACATCGAAGTCGCCGATGGAGAGGTGATTGAGGGAGAGGATTGGCAGCTTGAGGTGATCCACACGCCGGGACATCTGGGCAACCACATCGCATTGGCCTGGGGCCAGACCTGTTTCACCGCAGATCACGTGATGGGCTGGGCCAGTTCGCTGGTGTCACCACCTGACGGAGACCTGACCGATTTCATGACCGCCTGTTACCGGCTTCAGGAACGCGAATGGGCGGTCTTCCACGCCGGGCACGGAGCGCCCATCACCGACCCGTCCGGGCGGTTGGAGTGGCTGATTCAGCACCGCCGTGGGCGCGAGGCGCAAATCCTGTCGGCGCTGGAAGACCGCCCCGGCACGGCCCGAGACTTGGCCGAGCGTATCTACACGGAAACTCCCAAATCCCTTCTGCCCGCAGCGGAACGCAATGTGTTTGCCCATCTGGTTGATCTGGTTGGAAAATCCAAGGCAACCCATAGCGGCGCCTTGTCCGCAGACGCCGTTTTTGCCCGGCAGGATTGAGCCCGAAAAAATTTTACGAAACGCACGCTTCCCCACTGGACGAGGAAAATCCGGGTTGTTATACGCGCCCTCAGTTCCGGCGTAGCTCAGCGGTAGAGCAGTTGACTGTTAATCAATTGGTCGTAGGTTCGATCCCTACCGCCGGAGCCAAAATCTTCCCCCTCAAAATCATGCTTCTATTGGGCGCAATCACCAATGAATTGCGGCCAGAGTTGCCCTGTCAAAAAAACTTGCCTGTACCCTCTGGACGACGCGAAATCTGGTTGTTATACGGCGCGGACCGTTCCGGCGTAGCTCAGCGGTAGAGCAGTTGACTGTTAATCAATTGGTCGTAGGTTCGATCCCTACCGCCGGAGCCATTCACCCTCACACGCGCAAGATCATCCCGCCAGGGCGTCCTTGTAATCCGCGCGCAGGTTGCGTTTCAGCACTTTGCCGGTTGCGTTCAGTGGCAAAGCATCAACGAAAACAACCTTGTCCGGGATTTGCCATTTGGCGGTTTTTCCATCGAAGAAGGCCAGCAGTTCCTGTTCGCTTGGGTCCTGCCCTTCGGCTTTCACAGCCACCAACAAGGGGCGTTCGTCCCATTTCGGATGCGGTACACCTACAACGGCAGCGGTGGCGAGCTTTGGATGGGCAACGGCGATGTTTTCCAGTTCCACCGAACTGATCCATTCGCCACCGGATTTGATGATGTCCTTGGACCGGTCCCGAATCGTCATGTAGCCGTCCGGGTCCAGGGTCGCCACATCGCCGGTGGCGAACCAGCCATCCTGCAACAACTCCTGATCCTGCATCTGGAAATAGCTGTCCAGAACCCAGTGGCCGCGCACCATCAGATCGCCTTGGGTTTCGCCGTCATGGGGCAGATCATTGCCATCGTCATCAACGATTTTCAGTTCCACCCCGAACGGCGGACGGCCCTGATTCTCGCGTATTTTGCGCTGTTCTTCGATGGGCAGGTCCAGATGCTTGGCAAGCGGCGTATTGGTTGTGCCCAGCGGGCTCATCTCGCTCATCCCCCAGGCGTGAATCGTGTCAACGCCATAGGTGTCGCGGAACGTGTCGATCATCGATGGCGGGCACGCCGCGCCGCCAATCACGGTGCGTTGCAGACTGGTCAGCTGGCTGCCCGATTGCGCCGCATGGGCCAGCAATCCCTGCCAGATCGTGGGAACGCCCATAGCCAGCGTCACGCCGTAGGTGTCGATGAGGTTAACCAGCGCCTCGCCATGCAAATCCGGGCCGGGCAACGCCATTCTGGACCCCGACATCGCACAGGCATAGGGCGAGCCCCAAGCATTCACATGGAACATCGGCACAACCGGCATCACCACATCGCGGGCCGAAAACCCGATGCAATCGCGGGTGTTTGACCCAAAACTGTGCAGCAAAGTCGAACGATGGGAATACAAGACACCCTTGGGGTTCCCCGTCGTGCCCGAGGTGTAACACAGGCTCGACGCCATGTTTTCATCGAAACTGGGCCAGACAAAATCCGCATCGCCGGTCTCGATCAGTTCATCATAGAACTCCACCCCATCGATCTGGGACAGCGCCTCGTCATTACGTGGTCCCATCAGGACAAAGTGCCGGACCTCGGTCAGCGCGGATTTCAGAGCCGCGACCAGAGGGATAAAGGTGGCATCAAAAAACAGAACCCGGTCCTTCGCGTGGTTTATGATATAGGACAGTTGCTCGGGGAACAGACGCGGATTGACCGTGTGGCACACATATCCCGCGCCCGAAGTGCCATAGTAGATCTCAAGATGTCGCCGGTTGTTCCAGGCCAACGTGCCGATCCTGTCCTGAGGCTCTAATCCCAGCTTGGTCAGCGCGGAAGCCAGTTTGCGCGCATTGCCGGCGACCTCGGCCCAGTTCGTGTGTGTCACGGTGCCATCGGTTTCGACCGAGTAGATCTCGGTCTGCCCGTGATAACGTTCGGCGTGATCAATCAGCGACGAGATCAGCAAAGGCTGCGTCATCATCTGTCCCAGCATGGACATCCTCCCCATTTTCGGCGCGGCCATGTGCGGCCATCGCCTTGTCCTCGACACCTGGGGGTGTGGCCCCGCGCGTCAATTCAGACTTATCCTCAGGGGGAACCCTGCCAAGCATTTAATTGTCTGACAATTAAAAAATGCAACCCGCCCGCAGGGCAAGCTGCGTTAAATGGCGCTAATCGCGGTACCGTAAAGCATATGCAACCAATGCCGCGGTCGATCCATCCTTACCCGCCGCACTTTCATCACCATCCACAATGGGGCCCAGCGAGGTGGCAAGTTCCTTACCCAATTCCACGCCCCACTGATCGAACGAATTGATGCCCAGCAGCACGCCTTCGACAAACACGCGGTGTTCATAAAGGGCAATGATCTGGCCCAGAACAAACGGAGTCAGCTTGGGATAGATCAGCGTGGTCGAGGGGCGGTTTCCGGGGAACACGCGGTGGCGGGCCTGACGGTCCTGTTCGGCCCCTTCAAAGCCTTTTTCGGCCATCCGGGCGCGGGCCTCGTCCAGTGACCGGCCACGCATCAGCGCCTCGGACTGGGCCAGACAATTTGCCAGCAACAGGCGGTGATGATGGGCCAGTTCCGGCTCGTGCCCTTCGGCGGCCACCATGAACTCGCAGGGGATGACGTCGGTGCCTTGATGGATCAGCTGGTAAAACGCGTGCTGACCGTTTGTGCCGGGTTCGCCCCAGACAACCGGGCCAGAGGGAACGGTCAGGTCCGATCCATCCATCGCTACCGATTTGCCGTTCGATTCCATCTCAAGCTGTTGGAAATAGGCGGGAAGCCGCAGCAAACGCTGGTCATAGGGCAGAACCGCGCGGCTGGCATAGCCCAACACCTGACGGTGCCAGATGCCGACAAGTGCCAGCAGAACCGGCATGTTTTCTCCCCATTCGGCCGAGCGGAAATGCAGGTCCATCGCCTGCCCGCCCCGCAGAAACGCATCAAACGCGTTCGACCCCACGGCGATCATCACCGGCAGACCTACCGGTCCCCAAACCGAGTAGCGCCCACCGACCCAATCGGCAAAGCCAAAGACTCGTTCTGCCGGGATGCCAAATTCATGTGTCTTGTCCAACGCGCTGGAGACCGCTGCGAATTGCTTGGTCGGGTCGCCGCCCCCGTCGCTCATCCATGCCCGTGCGGTGCGGGCGTTGGTCATGGTCTCAATCGTCGTGAACGTCTTTGAGGCGACGATGATCAGCGTTCGCGTCGGGTCCAGCTGTCGCAGCGTATCCGCAATATGCGCCCCGTCCACGTTCGAGACATAGTGAACGCGCGGGCCGTCGTGATACGGCGACAGCGCATGGGTCGCCATCACTGGGCCAAGGTCCGAGCCGCCGATGCCGATATTCACCACATCCGTAAAACTGCCCCCAACGCCCGAGATCGCACCGCCGCGCACCTCTTCGGCAAAGACCCGCATCCGGTGCAGCGTGTCCAGCACGTCGGGCATGACGTCCCGCCCATCGACCTGCATCGAACCCCCATCCAGATTGCGCAGCGCCGTATGCAGCACCGCGCGCCCTTCGGTTTCATTGATCTTTTGACCCGAGAACATCGCCTCGCGCCGCGCGGTCAGGTCAGCCTCGTCACACAGGCGGATCAGCCCTGCGCGCACGTCCGCGTCGATCAGGGTTTTTGAATAGTCAAACACCATGTCACCGGTTGAGGCGGAAAAGCCCTGCGCCCGGTTCGGGTCAGCGTCGAACAAATTCAGAATGCGCCCGGCGTTGCCTGCCAGCGATTTCAGGTGATCCAGTTTCATAACATTCACTCCGCCCAATGTACGGTCATGCCACTCAGAACGGCGGCGATCGGCGCATCCTCGGGGGGCAAAGACATGGCGCGTTCCAGCGCATCCCGTTTGGCCGCACCAAAGATAATAAGGTGTTTGGACAGTGCCCCATCCAGAACCGGCGCGGTCAGCGTGATGCGGGGTTCCGGCTGAACCTCGGTCCGGGCCACGGCAAGCGTTGGCGCGTGGCTGTCCAGCGCAGCGGCCAGACCCTCCATTCCCGGAAACAGCGAGGCCGTGTGCATGTCTTCGCCCATCCCCAGAACCAGAACCGAAAGCGGCAGAATCGGCGCGATCAGGGACTCGATTTCCGGCAGAGCAGCCTCTGGCTCGGCTCCTGGAACATAAAGCGGGATGTACTGCGCGACCGAGGCGCGGTTGGTCAGCAGCCGCTCGCGGATCAAGCGCTCGTTCGAACGGTCGCTGTCAGCGGGCACGCAGCGCTCATCCGTGGCCATGACGCGCACGCGATCCCATGCCAGATCGGCTGCGCAGAGCACGTCGAACACCGGACCCGGCGTGGTGCCACCGGGCACCGCCAGTGCAACCGTTTCATTGTGCAGCAGCGCCGCCTCAAGCTCTCCGGCCAAGGCGTTCGCGACGTCGATGGCCAGCATATCGCGGTCGGCATAGTCCTGAATTTTCATGGCTTTATTCCTTGCCAGAGGCGACCGTCTCGTTTCATCAGCAGCTCGGCGTCGCCGGGGCCTGTGCTGCCGCTGTCATAAGGTTTGGGCACATCGCCGCGCGCCTGCCAACCGGCGATGATCGGGTCGGTCCAGGTCCATGCGGCCTCGACCTCGTCGCCGCGCATGAACAGGGTCTGATTGCCCCGGATCACGTCCATCACCAACCGTTCATAGGCGTCGGGCGGATCCTGATTTTCAGGCCCCAGCGCTTCGGCGAAACTCATGTCCAAGGGCACGTCGATCAGACGCATTCCACCCGGCCCCGGTTCCTTGATCGTCACCTTCAACGTGATGCCTTCGTTCGGCTGCAGCCGGATGGACAGCGCATTCGCGTGCCGCCCCGCAGCCTCACCAAAGATCGAATGCGGCGCGTCCTTGAACTGCACATTGATGACCGAGGACCGCGCGACCAGCCGCTTGCCGGTACGCAGATAAAACGGCGTTCCCGCCCACCGCCAATTGCTGACATGCGCTTTCAGGGCCACATAGCTTTCAGTGGTCGAGCGTGGGTGGCCCACGACCTCACGATAGCCCGGCCCGTCCGGCCCAGCCGCGAACTGACCGCGAACGATGTGATGCGGTTCGACCGGATCAAGCGCGCGAATGACTTTCAGCTTTTCATCCCGCACCGCGTCGGGGTCAAACTTGGCCGGCGGCTCCATCGCGATCAGGCAGAGCAGCTGCATCAGGTGGTTCTGCACCATATCCCTCATGGCACCGGCGCGCTCATAATACTCCTCGCGCCCATCCACGCCGACAGTTTCCGCGACGGTGATCTGGATGTGATCGACATACTGGCTGTTCCACAACGGCTCGAACAGCATGTTGCCAAAGCGCACGGCCATCAGGTTCTGGACCGTCTCTTTACCCAGATAGTGATCGATCCGGTAAATCTGCCCCTCGTCAAAATGCGCGGCCAGCGTGGCGTTGAGCGTTCGCGCGCTTTCCAGATCATGACCAAAGGGTTTTTCGACCACAATCCGGGTCTGCGCCGTGACCAAGCCATGCGATCTGATCTGTTCCGCTAACGGACCAAACAGGCGCGGCCCGACCGAGAAATAAAAGGCCCGAACGCGATCATCCGTCAGTCTGATCGACAGATCGCCCCACCCGTCCGCCGACATCGCATCCAGCGCAACATAATCGACACGCTGCAAAAATCCGCGCAATGCATCCGAATCTGCCGCCCGTCTGGGCGCGTTCAGCCTCAGCGAACCGGCCACCATTTCGCGAAACCCATCCGGGGTCAGGTCGCTGCGGGCTGCGCCGATGATTCTGGCATCACCGGGCCATTGCCCTGCGCAAAACCTGCGAAACAAAGCAGGCAGAATCTTGCGCTGCGCCAGATCGCCGGTGCCGCCGAAAATGACTAGATCAAATGGGTCAACAGGTATGACGCGAGAAACCATGGCCCGTCCTTACCCTGCCCCTGTCGGCATGTCCAATGTTAGCGCAATCACATCGAGGTTTTTTGAGATTTTTTCTCATTCATCAAAACTCTGTCAGAACAGCCCCAAGCCCTTACCAACAGGACAATAAACAGCTAAGTCAGTCAAACCACTTCAAAGAACCGGATGCGGGAATGAAAGACAATGCCCCCCAGCTTGCCAATATCGGCAAGTTTCAAGACAGATTGGTGACGGCAGACGGGCAGACCCGCGCCTCGGTTGCGCTGACAAATCCGCAAACCCTGTGGTTCAATACCGGTACCTTGTGCAATATCGAATGTGTAAACTGCTATATCGAAAGCAGCCCCATAAACGATGCGCTGGTCTATATCACTGCGGCTGAAGTGACCGACTATCTGGACCAGATCGAACAGCGCAACTGGCCCATCCGCGAAATCGGCTTCACGGGCGGCGAGCCGTTCATGAACCCCGAGATGATCGAGATGACTCGCGCCGCACTGGAACGCGGGTACGAGGTTTTGATCCTGACCAACGCCATGCTGCCGATGATGCGCCGCAAGATGCGCGAAGGTCTGCTGGACTTGCAGCGCGACTACAACGACAAGCTGACTTTGCGGATTTCCGTCGATCATTACCGCCCCGAACTGCATGATGAGGAACGCGGCAAGGGAAGTTTCGCCAAGACCGTGATGGGCATGGAATGGCTGCGCGACAACGGCTTCAATATGGCCGTCGCTGGGCGCACCGTCTGGGGCGACAGCGACGCGGACAGCCGCGCCGGATACGCTGCGTTTTTCGAAAAACACGGCTTTGAGATCGACGCCACGAACCCCGGCCAGACCGTGCTGTTCCCGGAAATGGACGAAACCGTCGAAGTCCCTGAAATCACGACCGCTTGCTGGGGTATCCTGAACAAATCCCCCGACGCCGTGATGTGCGCCAGCGCGCGCATGGTCGTCAAACGCAAAGGCGCTGAACGCCCTGCTGTGCTGGCCTGCACTCTTCTGCCCTACGCCCCCGAATTCGAAATGGGCGCAACCCTGGCCGAGGCTGAGGCGGATGTGCATCTGAACCACCCCCATTGTGCCAAATTCTGCGTTCTGGGCGGGGCCAGTTGTTCGGGCTGATCCGGCAAAAACAAAAAGTAATGTAAGTCACTGAGCCTTTGCGCCCTTTTTCTGTATAGAAGGAAAAGGGTCATTTGCTGTTGGGCTGTTGTGATGTTCAGATTTCTTGTTTTTGCTTTTGCACTTTGCGCCGCGCCGCTTTGCGCGCAAGAAAGGTTGGCCTTGGTTATCGGCAATGACCAATACCAATCTGTCACCGACCTTCAGAAAGCTGTGGCCGATGCCCGCGCTGTCTCGGACAAGTTGCAGGGTGCGGGTTTTGAGACCATCGAGGGGTTGAACCTCGACCGGCGCGGCATGAACCAGAGGATCTCCGAATTCACCTCTCGCCTGGATCCCGGCGATACGGCGTTTGTATTCTTTGCCGGACATGGGGTGGAAATCGACGGCGAAAACTATCTGTTGCCCACAGATATCGTCGCGCCCCTGTCGGGTGAGACCGATTTCGTGAAATCCGAATCCATCGCCCTTTCAGATCTGCTGGACCGCGTACGCTCAACCGGTGCGCGCACTTCAATCGCCATCATCGACGCCTGCCGCGACAACCCGTTTGACACCGTCGCCGGGCGCAGTGTCGGACGGACGCGTG
This sequence comes from Ruegeria sp. AP12, assembly GCF_056540025.1. Lineage (NCBI taxonomy): Bacteria > Pseudomonadati > Pseudomonadota > Alphaproteobacteria > Rhodobacterales > Roseobacteraceae > Ruegeria > Ruegeria sp. AP12. Next base: position 718,678 of record NZ_JBQFVZ010000001.1, on the reverse strand, counting down.
GGCTGGGCCGCATCAACGCACCCGAAGGCATGTTCGTGATCTTTTCAGCCGGGGCCGGACAGATGGCGCTGGACCGGCTGAGCGATAATGAACCAGCCGAGAATTCAGTCTTCACCCGTGCCTTGCTGCCACGCCTGTCGCAGCCGGGTCTGGAACTGCGCAGCATGGTGGCCGACCTGCGGCGCGAAGTACGGGACTTGTCCAGCAGCGTGCAGCACACGCAAATCCCGGCCTATTACGATGAATTGCTTGGGGAATTCTATTTCACCCCTGCCATAAGCACCACATCGCCAGAAAGCCCATCGGCGCGCCCAAGCGACGACATGCGCGCGGATCTTGAGCTTGCGCGCTCGCTTGGAACGGTGACTGCGCTGGACAGTTTCCTTCAGAAATATGCCGATCAGTCCGAGACTTATGCCTACGAGGTCGCCCTGCAACTGCGCGACGGCTTGGCCTCGGCCGATACATCAGTGGATGTTGAGCGCACCTCTGCCCCGTCCGCGCCTACGGTTTCAGACACGCAAGAGGTGATGCGCGCCACCCAAGCGGCTTTGAATGCGCTCGGATGCAGTGCTGGTGGCGCGGATGGAGTTGCAGGCCCCCGGACCCGGCAAGCCTTTGCCCGGTATCGGTCGGCCAGTGGCTCAAATCTGGGTGCTGATGATCTGGGAACCAGACATGCGTTGGAAGAGTTGCAAGGCAAATCCGGCACCATCTGCAAAGCCACGGCACCCGCCCCAAAACCTGCCGATACCGGCTTGTCCATGGCCGGGACGTGGCAATTCAAGGCAACCTGCGCTTTGGTTGTCAAAGTGACAGGCACGACGCGCTACACACATGCGGGCGGCAATAAATATACCGGGCGCCTGACCGACTCACTGGGTCAAACCGCCAATACGGTGATGTTCGTGAACGAGGGTCAGATCAGCGGGACGGACTATTTCCCCGGTATCACCGTCAAATGGCGCGGGCGTCTGGCCGAAGATGGCAACAGCTTTACCGCCTCAGGCTCGACCGGCTGTTCCGTATACGCCTGGCGTGCGGGATAAGCCGTTAATTCACGCGAAACTCACCCACCATGTTGCGCCATTCGCCAGGCGCGATCATCTTGCGATGGGTGAACTTGACCGAGTGCAGCGGACCTTCGATCTCACGCTGCCAAAAATCGATGAATTCAAACAGTTTCGGGTGATCCGGGGCCAGATCATATTCCTGCCAGATAAACGTGTTCAGGACGTGGATATAGTCGGGCATGTGATAGAAAAACTCTGCCGTCGTCAGCCCGTATCCCTTTAGCATCAATTCCGTTTCGCTCTGCTCCATTCAGACCTCCAATTCCGTGCAAGGTCTCTTCAAAGTAACACCGAAACTGCCTAATACTTGGATAACAAGATGTTACTTGAGTGTTACTTCGGAATTTCCGGGCAAGATTCGTTGCTTGCTTGCACCTTATGTGCCGGGTCTGATAGGATGTAACCACAAAATATAGAGTCTGCACTAAGGACGAGCAGTTTACGTGAGCGATACGCCAGAAATCCCTGAAAACATGGACGAAACCCCGCCCGAGCGCCCAGTGTATGACGGCCCGACGGTCTCTATCGAATCCGAGATGCGCACGTCCTACTTGGACTATGCCATGTCGGTCATCGTTTCCCGCGCGATCCCCGATCTGCGCGACGGGCTGAAACCGGTGCATCGGCGGATTTTGTACGCCATGCACGAAACCGGGAACACCCATGACAAGGCGTATCGCAAATCGGCCCGTCCGGTTGGCGACGTGATGGGTAAATACCACCCGCACGGGGACTCAGCTATCTATGACGCGCTGGTGCGGATGGCGCAGGATTTCTCGATGTCTTTGCCGCTGCTGGATGGTCAGGGCAACTTTGGCTCGATGGACGGCGATAACCCGGCGGCGATGCGTTATACCGAAGTTCGGATGGACAAGCCCGCCGCCTCGCTGCTGGCCGATATCGAAAAAGACACGGTCGATTTTCAGGACAACTATGACGGCAAGGACCGCGAACCAACCGTCCTGCCCGCCCGTTTCCCCAACATGCTGGTCAATGGTGCCGGTGGTATCGCCGTGGGTATGGCAACCAACATCCCGCCGCATAACCTGGGCGAGGTGGTCGATGCCACGCTGGCGCTGATCGACGATCCGGACCTGACATCCGAGCAACTGATCGAATACGTCCCCGGCCCCGATTTTCCGACTGGCGGCGTGATGCTGGGCCGGTCCGGTGCCCGCAAGGCATATCTTGAGGGGCGCGGCAGCGTCATCATCCGCGCCAAGACCCGCACCGAGGAAATCCGCAAGGATCGCTATGCCATCATCGTGGACGAAATCCCCTATCAGGTGAACAAGGCCGCGATGATCGAAAAGATCGCCGAGGCCGTGCGCGAGAAGCGGATCGAAGGCGTGGCCCACGTTCAGGACGAATCCGACCGCAACGGCGTGCGCGTCGTGGTCGAGCTGAAGCGCGATGCAACACCAGAGGTGGTGCTGAACCAGCTTTACCGCTTTTCACCAATGCAGACCTCGTTCGGCTGCAACATGCTGGCCCTGAACGGTGGCCGCCCCGAGCAACTGACCCTGCGCCGGTTCCTGACCTCGTTCATCGACTTCCGCGAGGATGTTGTCGCCCGCCGCACCGCCTACGACCTGCGCAAGGCGCGGGAACGCAGCCATATCCTGTGTGGTCTGGCTGTGGCTGTGTCAAACGTGGATGAAGTGGTCGCCACCATCCGCTCGTCGGCTGATGCCGCCGAGGCGCGCGAAAAACTGATGACCCGCCGTTGGCCAGCCTCCGAGATCGAAGGCTATCTGCGCCTGATCGACGATCCTCTGTCCAAGATGAACGACGACGGCACCTATAACCTGACCGAAGTTCAGGCCCGCGCCATCCTCGACCTGCGCCTGCAGCGCCTGACCCAACTGGGCGTCAAAGAGGTCACGGACGAGCTGGAAGAACTGGCCGCCAAGATCAAGGAATACCTGGATATTCTGTCCTCGCGCGAGCGCATTATGTCGATCATCGGTGATGAGCTGCGCAGTGTGCGTGAGCAATTCGCCGTACCCCGCCGCACCGAGATTGTCGACTGGTCCGGCGATATGGAAGATGAGGACCTGATCGAGCGTGAGGATATGGTCGTCACCGTCACCTCGGGCGGTTACATCAAGCGCACGCCGCTGGCCGATTTCCGCGCGCAAAAGCGTGGCGGCAAGGGCCTGTCGGGGATGCAGACCAAGGAAGAGGATGTGGTCACCAACCTCTTCGTGGCGAACACCCATACGCAGCTGCTGTTCTTCACCACCGAAGGCATGGTCTACAAGCTCAAGACCTGGCGTCTGCCGCAGTCCAGCCGGACAGGTAAGGGCAAGGCGATCGTCAACATCCTGCCGATCCCGACCGGGGTTTCCATCGCGGCGATCATGCCGGTGGATGTGCCGGATGAGGAATGGGAAAACCTGCAAATCGTCTTTGCCACCAGCGCCGGAGACGTACGCCGCAACCGTCTGTCGGACTTCACCAATGTCCGCCGCAACGGCAAGATCGCGATGAAACTGCCAGAGGATGTGGAACTGGTAAACGCGCGCATCTGTTCGGAAGATGAAGACGTGATGCTGGTCACCAATTCGGGCCGCGCGATCCGCTTCCGCACCACCGATGTGCGGGTCTTCAACTCGCGCGAATCTACCGGTGTGCGTGGTATCAAGCTGACCAATGGTGACCGCGTGGTCTCGATGTCCGTAATCCGCCATTTCGAGGCTGACCCGGATGAACGCGCCGCTTACCTCAAGATGCGCCGCGCCGTGGCGGGTATCGCGGACGATGGCGAGACCGATGAGGACGAAGCAGCCCCCGGCGTGATCACGCAGGAACGCTATGCCGAGATGTCGGCGGCCGAGAACCTGATCCTGACCATCACCACCGGCGGCGCAGGCAAGCTGAGCTCCAGCCACGACTACCCGGTGCGTGGACGTGGCGGCATGGGCGTGGCGGCGATGGACAAGGCTATGCGCGGCGGCGAACTGGTGGCGTCCTTCCCGGTCGAAATCGACGATCAGATCATGCTGGCGACCTCCAAGGGCCAATCGATCCGGGTTCCGGTCGATGGCATTTCCTTCCGCTCGCGCAGCGCGGGTGGCGTGCGGGTATTCAACACCGGCAAGGGGGAAGAGGTTGTCTCGGTCGCCTGGATTGCAGACCAAGGGGATGAGGAAACCGAGGAGTAACCCTCACATTTTCCAACACTTATGAAACAAAGCTCCCGTTCTTGCGGGCGTTTTGCCGTTCTGGATCACGTTATCGGCAAGCGCCCGTTTGGCGCGCTTGCCCGAGGCCAATCCGAGGCCTAGCTTTCTTAACATGTGGTCCTTTGCCCATATCCGCCCCGCCTACAGCCGCGCCGAGCGCGTAAGCGATGGTGTGATCCATGTGCTTGGCGTGTCGTCCGCCCTGATCGCCGTGCCGATGCTGATCATCCTGACGATCTACTACCGATCGGACCCAGTGGCCGTTCTGGGCGCGTCGATCTATGGCGTGACGCTGGTTTTGATGCTGACCTTCTCAGCGCTTTACAACATGATCGAACACGACGATTGGAGCGCGTTCCTGCGCCGCCTCGACCATTCGGGTATTTACGTCAAAATCGCGGGCACCTACACGCCGTTCCTGCTGTTGTCGGGTACGCAACCAACGGGGCTGCTGATCGGGCTTTGGTTTTCGGCAACCCTGGGATCGGCGCTGAAGATGTTTGACCCGAACCGATTCCGCTGGTTCGGATTGGCGCTTTATTTGCTCATGGGCTGGGCCGCCGTCTGGGCCGGTCAATCGATGCTGGCTGAGCTATCGCCCACAGTCATCACACTGATGATCGCCGGAGGGCTGGTCTACACCGCGGGCGTCGCATTCTATCTGCTGGATTGGTTGCCGTTCCACAACACGATCTGGCATATGTTTGTGCTGGTCGGCAGCGTCCTGTTCTTTGCCGCCGTTGCCGCGCGGATCGAATTGGTTCAGGTGGTCTAGCGTCCACCCGTGCCCGACCCTTGAGCCCGCAGCAAATCCTCCACAGCCCATAACCGATCCTGCCCCCAAATCGCCTGACCGGCTACGTAGAAACTGGGAACGCCCCACAGACCAATCTCTTGCAGTCTGCTTTGGTTTTTCTCAACCCGGTCGTGCCATGTTTGAGTGGCCAGAGCCTGACGCGCGGCCCCCCAATCCAGACCACTGGCGCCCGCAATTCGCGCCATACCCTTGTCGGAGGCTGCGTCCACTCCCTCGGACCAGACCAGACGCATGAAGGTCGAGCAGTAGGTCGCCAACCGATCAAGATCCTCGGCATGGTCGAACAAAGCGTACCCGCGTTCGACGCCAGGCCCCAAAGGATCACAAATTCGACCAAACGGGATCTTCATTCTGCGCGCTTCACGCGCACAATCGCCAAGGATGTAGCCGGACTTGAGCTTGGGTACCGGCAGCCCCCGCATCAGCATCGGCAGAACGGGGCGCAGGATCAGGCGAGCGTTGTAGCGGTTGGCAAGATCAACAACGCGGTCAAAAGCCAGGTAGGAATATGGGCTGCGGAATGAGAAAAAGAACTCCAGCTCCATACTGCCCTGAATGTTCGGTAGCCGCGCGTTTTCTTTCAAGGGCGCTACCGGCGCATCACCCTGACGCAGGTGTAGCTGCGAAAGCCGGTCCTCCAGATAGTGCAGCCGATCAACGCCCCAATACCATTCGCCGCCATAGTAAAACGTTCCACCCAGGTAATGTCCCATCGCGGCGAGTTTTTGGTCGCCGACCTCCATCGCCTGCCCGGGATCCACGCCACCGTCGTCGGGCATAGTCTCCCTGCCCCAAACGCCTGCGGTGACAGCACGCAGGCGTTCTGCGGCGTCAGGTTTTCCTAAAGCATCTGCAAGAAGGCGCTTTGCGGTTTCCACCTTCTTTGCCGCCGGTTCCTGCGGCGCATCCAGCCCGATCCGGCGGGCCAGACGCCCTGCATCCATCAGGGCGTTTTGCCGATGTTCCGTGGGCGCGGGGATCGCATCCGAATGCGGGCCAGAGATCACATGAATGCACAGTTTAACGCGATAGCGCTCCTGAAATTCGGGCAGGATCTGCGCGGTCAGATAGCAATAGGGATCGGCGACATCATGAAAATAATGCACCTCATGCTCTGCACCGCGCAGCTTGCGTCGAAGCTCTGCCACGCCTCTGCGCGCCGATTGCAGATTGCCGCTGGTTATGGCGGCAGCCAAGTGGGATTTAATCTGTGTTTTCACGCAGAACCGGCGATCAAAGTGGCTTGGACATGTCCAGTTTACGCACCACAGCGCCAAACGCCACGCTGTCACACAACAACGTGACGGCAGATCGTCAGAGCCCGTAAAGCGCCCCGAATTTCTGCTCCAGATAAGCCAATAAGGGCTCCGGCCCCGGCTCGACCCCGCTGGCGCGCCGGATGATCTCGCGCGGGGCGAAAAGCCCCCCGTATTGCTGCACGCTTTCGCGCAGCCAAGTGGTCGCGCCCGAGGTGTCCCCTTCGGCCAGTTGACCATCCAGCCCCGGCACCGCGTTGCGCAGGGCCTGATACAGACACCCGGCATAAACGTTGCCCAGCGAGTAGGTCGGGAAATAGCCGAACAGGCCAACCGACCAATGGACGTCCTGCAGGCAGCCGTTCGAAGGTTTGTCGACAGCATAACCGAAATCGGCCTTGAAGCGGTCATTCCACGCGGCTTCCAGATCGCTGACCTGAAGGTCTCCGGCCATCAGCGCGCGTTCCAGGTCGAAGCGCAGCATGATGTGTAGGTTATACTGCACCTCGTCCGCTTCTGTCCGGATATAGCCGTTATGGACGCGGTTCACCGTGGCATAGAATGCATCGGCATCTGCGATCCCGAAATCCCCGAACGCGTCGCGCATTTGGGTGTAGAGCCATCCGGTAAACGCACGCGACCGGCCAATCTGGTTTTCATAAATCCGGCTTTGGCTTTCATGTACGCCCATAGACACGCCGCTTCCCAATGGGGTCAGCGCATAGGCCGGGTCGATCCCTTGCTCATAGGCGGCGTGTCCGACCTCATGAATGGTCGAGTAGAAGCAGTTGAACGGGTCCGTTTCGCTGGTGCGTGTGGTGATCCGCACATCCGATCCGCTGCCCGAGCTGAACGGGTGCACCGCCTTGTCCACCCTGCCCCGGTTCAGGTCGTATCCAAACGCCAGCGCCAGGGTCTGCGAAACGCGCATCTGGGCCGCCTCGTCAAACGTACCGGCCAGCGCCTGCGGCGCAGGCTTGTCCAGAACGGCCGCGCGCAACGCCACCAAACGCGGGCGCATCTGATCGAAGATCGCCGCAATCTGTGCGCCGGTTGTGTAGGGCTCGTAATCCTCGACCATCGCGTCGTAGATGTCGCCGCCCTGCGCCAGAGCGGCACCTTCTTCGCGTTTCAGGGTCACGACCTCTTCCAGAACCGGAAGGAAGGCTGACACGTCCTCATCCGCGCGCGCCTGTGCCCATTTTCCCTGCGCTGCCGAAGTGACACGGGCGATGGCTTTCGCCAGATCGGCGGGCACTTTGACGGTACGCTCATAGGACCGGCGGATTTCGCGTAGCTGTGCCTGACCTGCTGTGTCCAAAGCTTCGGCCTGCTCCAGCCATTCCGCCACACGCGGGTCGGACCGTCGGGCATGCAGAACCGCCTCGATCGCGGCCATTTCCTCGGCCCGTTGGGGCGCGGCCCCGCGCGGCATCACCGTTTCCTGATCCCAGCCTAGGCGGCCAGCGATCTGCCCAAGGGCCGAGGTTTCGCGTTGAAAGGCCATCAGGTCGTCAAAGGCAGTCATCGGGCTCAGGCTCCACGAATTGAAGTTGCAATGGGATAGCCGCTCAGGAAGCGGGCGCGCAGGATCAGAGTCCAGACCACGACGGCCATGAACTGGTGGAAGATCGCGATCTGCCATGGCGCGGCATACAGCACGGTGATGACACCAACCACGACCTGTAGCGACAGCGCCGCAAAGGCCGCGTTGAAGGCGAACCGGGTTTGCGGATGCGCACTGGTCTGGCCGCGCCGCCAGACGATGATCGCGAAGATGAACAGCAGATACCCGGCGCAGCGATGGATGAACTGCACCAATCCGGGGCTTTCAAAGAAATTGCGCCACAGGGGGTCTATTGCGGTTGCATCCGGTGGCAGAAGCTGCCCGCCGATCAGCGGCCAATCGGTGAAAGACCGCCCGGCATCGATCCCGGCGACCAGCGCGCCAATGAGTATTTGCAAAAAGGTGAAATGCAGCAGGCCGGTCGACAGCGAGAACAGTTTCGCCTCTTTCGCGCGGCGGGCCTGCATCAGGTCGCGTTCCTCGCGCCCAAGTTCAAAGATGTACCAGGCCAGGAAGCCCAGGATCACAAAGGCCAGTCCCAGATGCACCGCTAGGCGATAGCTGGCGACGGCGGTCATCCCCTCACCCTGCGTGACGCCCGAGGCGACCATCCACCAGCCGACCGCGCCCTGAACACCACCCAAAGCGCCGGGGATCAGCAACTTGCCGGTCCAGCCGGTCGGGATTTTGCGGGCGACAAGGAAGCCGAAGAAGCCAAGCGCCCAGACCAGACCAATCAGGCGACCCAACTGTCGATGGCCCCACTCCCACCAATAGATGAACTGAAAATCGCTCAGTTGCATCCACTGGTTCTGGATGCGCCACTGGTCGATCTGCTTGTATTTGTCGAATTCCGCCTGCCAGTCGGCCTCGGTCATCGGCGGGATCGCCCCGGTGATTGGACGCCACTCGGTGATCGACAAGCCGCTGTCGGTCAAACGGGTCAACCCGCCCACGGCGATCATTACAACGACCAAGGCGAACAGGATCATCAGCCAGGCGCGGATCGCCTTGCGCGCGCCACCGCGTCCCTTGTCGATCATACCCGGCTGCACGGCTTGTTGTTTTTCGCTGTCTGAGACGTCTTCGAAGATGCTGCGCTTGGCGCTCATGCTGTCCTCATGTGTCCTGGATTTCGTCGCAAGCTAGGGCCACTGACGGGCGAGGTCCAGCCTCAGCCCTTATCTTTCCAACGGACCATCTGCCGCATGATCCCGTGCAACATCTGCACATCGGCCCGCGTCATGCGCATCCGCGACCAAAGGTTGCGCAGGTTGGTCTTCATGCCGTCGGCCTTTTCGGGCGGATAGAAGAACCCGGCCTCTTCCAGCCGATCTTCGTAATGCTCGACCAGTTTCTCGACCTCGATGCCGGTGGCCCAGTCGCCCTTGCCCAAATCGGTGGCTTCATGCACCACATCGCCGGTCTGGCGCATCCACTCATAAGCGGTCAGCAAGACACATTGCCCAAGGTTCAGCGAGGCATATTCCGGGTTCACCGGCACCGAGATGATGGCGTTTGCCTTGGCGATATCTTCATTCTCAAGCCCTGCCCGTTCGGGGCCGAACAAAACGGTGACCTTTTCACCCGCCGCCACCTTCTGGGCCGCGACCTGCATGGCGCGTTCCGGGCTGTAGACCGGTTTGGTCAACCCGCGCTGCCGCGCCGTGGTGGCGAATACGAATGTACTGTCGGCCAGCGCGCCTGCCAGATCATCGAACAGCTGCGCCTCGTCCAGCAGCCGCCCCGCCCCGCTGGACATCGCCACCGCCTTGGGGTTCGGCCACCCGTCGCGCGGGGCCACGATCCGCATCCGGTCCAGCCCGAAATTCCACATCGCCCGCGCGGCGGCGCCGATGTTTTCACCCATCTGCGGGCGCACAAGCACGAAGGAAGGCTGGGATGTATCGCTGGGCATGGCTGTCTCCGAAAAACTCCGCCCGCTCTAATCCGCCAGCTTTGACAGAGCAACCCGATCCTCTTCTTCTGTTCCCAAATACCCGCTCGGCAGGCTTAAAAGTTTGCTTCCCCGCCGCAATCCGCTAAACCGCGCCAAAGACTGAAAGCGAAGGACGCGCCAATGGACACCCCCGAGCAGCCGCAGATTTATCTGATCACACCGCCGACCATCACGCTCAGCACCTATCCGGACCAGTTGGCGCGGGTGCTGGACGGGGCCGAGATCGCGTGCATTCGTCTGGCGCTGGCCGGCAATGACGAGGACACCATCGCCCGCGCTGCCGATGCCTGCCGCGAGGTGGCCCATGCGCGCGACGTGGCCATCGTAATCTCGAACCACGTGCTGCTGGCGCAACGGCTGGGGCTGGACGGGGTACATCTGGATGATGCCGCCCGGTCCGTGCGTGCGGCCCGCAAGGAACTGGGCGCGGACGCGATTGTCGGCAGTTTCTGCGGGGCGTCCAGCCATGACGGAATGACCGCTGGCGAGGCTGGCGTCGATTACGTCGCCTTTGGCCCGGTCGGCACGTCGTCGTTGGGCGATGGTACGCTGGCTGAAAGGGACCTGTTCCAGTGGTGGTCCGAGATGATCGAAGTTCCCGTTGTGGCCGAGGGCGGCCTGACCCCCGACCTGATCCGCGACCTGTCGCCCTGCACCGATTTCTTCGGCATCGGCGATGAAATCTGGTCAGCCGAGGATCCGTTGGCCGCGCTGAACGCGCTATTGGCCCACATGCCTAGCTAAGCATCCACGGCGCGACCATCCAATAGACCCCGACACCCGCAATCAGGATCGAGGCCAGAACCGATACCCGGCCTCGCATCCGATGCGACCCGCCAGAGATCAGGGCAGCACCGGCATAGCCTGCCGCCGCAACCGCGCTGAGTGCAGCCACCGCACCCCCGGCAAATCCCAGGATGGCGGGTGGCAGGTGATCGGGCGGCACGCCAATCGCGATCACGGAGGCGCTGAGCACGTTGCCCAGAAGCAAACCGGCAGCAAAAACCGCCAGTAATCGAAAGACGTGAAGACGCCTCAGGATCAGGTTCCAGAGCCCCAGAATGACGATGGCGGATGTGAGGGCGATAGAGGCTACAAATGGTGACAGCCCCAACGCTCCGTAAACCGAAAGCGCCAGTCCGAAGACCAATCCGATCGACAGGAACACCATCTGGGCGATTACTGCGCGCAGTGTCAGGGACAGAAAAACCAAGGCCAGAACCAGCGCGATCTCTTGCAAACCGTTGGGCACGATACGCGAAAACCCTTTGGGGAAGAACACCTGCACCGCCTGTTCAGGGCTGAGGGCCGCGCCGCCTTGCAATGGGATCGAAGGACTGGATTCTCCGGCCATGAGATAACCGGTGTAAGGGGCGGCCACCTGTTGCTGTTTCAAAACAACCGGCCCATGACCCGCAGGCCATGTCAGGCGCAAATTGGACGCCCCATTCGGCAAGGGCGCTGTCAGCAACAGCCTTGAAACCCGGGGGTTGGCGGTATCGCCGACAACGGGAATGCGCACCCCTTCATAGGCCAGAACGACCGGGCCACCGGCCTCAACCTGCAAGCGCGCCTTCCAGTCGGTGACAAACGCGCGGACCTCGGGCTCCAACTCGGACGAGACCCTTTGGCGTAGCGCCCGGTAGCCAGCATTGTCGGTCAGGTCAGGATGGGTTTCAGGATCAATCCCCGCCAGAAACATCTCGGCGTTCAGGGTGATTTCAAGAAACAGGCTGTCTGCCTTGGTCCAGAACTCGACAATCGTCGGCGGCGGGGTCTGGGCTTGGACGGGCATCGCCAACAGCATCAGACCCATCATCAGGCGGAAAAAGCCGCTCATGCGCAACGCTCTGCAATAGAAATCAAATCACAAATCATACCGGGCCGAGTTTCCCGCCGAACGCATCAGATCGCAAGCCTGAACGCACAGCACAGGCGGTTTATCTGTGTTGGCGTTAACGTTCGGACTTGCAAGGCCCCCGGTGCTGCGGCATGACAGCGGCATGACTCAGAACAGCGACATCCTGTGTATCGGTTCGGTCCTGTGGGACGTGATCGGGCGGTCGGCCAGCGCCATGCGGCAGGGATCGGACGTGCCGGGCCGGATCACCCGCCTGCCCGGTGGCGTTGCCATGAACATCGCCATGACGCTGGTGCGCTTTGGCATGACCCCGACCCTGCTGACCGCCATTGGCCGCGACCCCGAGGGGGACGAGTTGGTCAATTCCTGCGCACGGCTGGGAATGGTGACTGAACATATCTATCGCTCGCAGGACCTGCCCACCGACCGCTATATGGCCGTCGAAGGGGCCAACGGGTTGATCGCCGCCATTGCCGATGCACACTCGCTTGAGGCTGCAGGGGCCAAGATCCTGCGCCCCCTGATGCATGGTCCGCTGGGATACGAAAACACCCCCTTCGAAGGCCCGATTGCGCTGGACGGCAACCTGACGCTGAACCTGCTGGAAGAGATCGCGCAAAGCCCGGCCTTTGGCAAAGCCGACCTGAGGGTCGCCCCCGCCTCGCCCGGCAAGGCCGAGCGCCTGCTGCCCTTCCTGAAACACGCCCGCGCGACGCTGTATGTCAATCTGGAAGAGGCCGGTCTGCTCTGCCAGCGCGAGTTTGCCGATTCCGAATCCGCCGCCAAGGGCCTTCTGGACCGGGGCGCGCTGCGCGTGCTGGTGACAGACGGGGGCAACTCGGCCACCGTCGGCTCGTCGTCGGGTGTTCTGACCCAAACCCCGCCCTCGGTTCTGGTAACCCGCGTCACTGGCGCAGGTGACACCTTCATGGCCGCCCATATCGCCTCAGAAGCGGGCGGTGCCGACGAACAGACGGCCCTGACCCGCGCGCTGAACGCCGCCGCAACTTACGTTTCCGGAGAAACTCCCCTGTGATCAACATCCACTACTCAGCCGAGGTCCGCGCCGCCAAAGACGCAGGCCAGCCCATCGTGGCGCTGGAAAGCACCATCATCACCCATGGCATGCCCTACCCGCAGAATGTCGAGGTCGCAGCCCAGGTGGAAAAGGACATCCGCGACGCCGGGGCCGTTCCGGCCACCATGGCGGTGATCGAAGGCGTGCTGCATGTCGGACTGGAACCCGATCAGTTGCAATCTTTGGGTCAGGCGCAGGGCGTCGCCAAACTCTCACGCGCGGATATGGCCGCCTGTATCGCAACCGGGGGCACCGGGGCCACCACAGTCGCCGCCACCATGATCGCCGCACAATATGCGGGGATCGAGGTGTTTGCCACCGGTGGCATTGGCGGCGTGCATCAGGGTGCCGAAACCTCGTTCGACATTTCCGCCGATTTGCACGAGCTTGGCCAAACGCCGGTTACAGTGGTGGCTGCAGGGGCCAAGGCCATTCTAGATCTGGCCAAAACGCTGGAAGTTCTGGAAACTCTGGGCGTCCCGGTGATCGCCTATGGGCAGGACGAATTCCCCGCCTTCTGGTCTGCGAAATCCCCCTACGCTGCGCCCCTGCGAATGGACAGTGCCGAGGCCATCGCCAAAGCCCACGCCACCCGCCGCGCGCTGGGGCTGCCCGGTGGCCAACTGGTCGCCAACCCGATCCCCGCAGCCGACCAGATCCCGGCCGACGAGCTGGCCCCGATCATCGCCGCCGCGCAAGGCGATGCCGAAACCCACCGGATCACCGGCAAAGCCGTGACGCCGTATCTGCTGCAACGGATCTTTGAAAAGACCCAGGGCCGCTCGCTAACCGCCAATATCGCATTGGTCCGCAACAACGCCCGTTTGGCGGCGAACATCGCTAAAGCGTTGGCAAACGGTGTGTAACTCCGCCCTATTGCACGGGCGCGTTGGACTGCTTAACTAATTCCGCAAATCACCCGGACCTGTAATGAATACACCGTTTGACGAAGAACCCCACCGCCGCCCCGGCCTGTTTTCGCGCCTGCGCGCGTCGTTCCTGACAGGGATCGTCGTCATTGCTCCGGTCTGGTTGACCGTGTGGCTGATCTGGTCCGTTGTCGGCTGGATCGACAGCGCCGTTCTGCCGCTGGTGCCACAGCAATTCCGGCCCGAACAATATGTGGGCATCAACCTGCGCGGCGTCGGCGTTATCATCTTCCTGGTGTTCACCGTACTGGTCGGCTGGGTGGCCAAGGGTATTCTGGGCCGGTCCTTCATCTCGTTCACCGAAAGTCTGGTGAACCGGATGCCCATCGTGCGGTCGATCTATTCCGGCATCAAACAGATCTCGGAAACGGTCTTTGCCCAGACCGAGCGGTCCTTTGAAAAAGCCTGCCTGGTGCAATATCCGCGCCGTGGCATCTGGGCCATCGGCTTCGTATCGACGACCGCGAAGGGAGAGGTCAGCACCCGCGCGGAAACCGGCGGCGATCTGCTGAGCGTGTTTATCCCGACCACACCCAACCCGACCTCGGGCTTTTTGCTGTTCTTTCCAGCCGAAGACGTCATCCTGCTGGACATGAGCATCGAAGACGCCGCGAAACTGGTGATCTCGGCCGGTCTGGTCTATCCCAACGAAAAAGACCCGACCCAGCCGCCCGAGTGATCAGCCGAACATCGCGGGCAGATCAACCGTACTGTTCTGGCCCAAGTCCGATTTGTGGCGCCTTAAGAACCCGTCTGCGGCGTCACGACCCGCTTGTTTCAGCTTATGCAGGATCACCGGGTTGGGCACCGTCTTGGTGGCAACCGACAGGCTGTTCATCAGTTCGTTATCCGCAATCATATGCACCAGAACGCGGCTCATCTCTCCGGCCTTCAGCTTGCCCTCCTCCAGCAATCGCTGAACGAAATTGATCGCCCGCAACTCGCGGAACAGGGATGAGTTAAAGCTGATCTCATTAATCCGGTTTTGAATCTGCTGCGGCGTCACCGGCAGTTCATCGCGCTCCAGCGGGTTGATATTCACGATCACCACATCATCCGGCAAATCATCGCCAAACAACGGGTACAAGGCCGGGTTGCCGGTATAGCCCCCATCCCAATAGGCTTCGGTCCGCTCCGTCTCGGGGTCGTAAATCTCAACCGCCTTGAACAGCGTCGGCAAACAGGCCGAGGCGAGGATCGCATCGGTCGAAATCTCCTCCCCGGTGAACACCCGGATCTTGCCGCTGCGCACGCAGGTTGCGCAGACAAACAGGCGCGGCCCCTGATCGGCGCAGATTTCCTTGAAATTGAACCGGTCCACAACGGGTTCCAGCGGGTTCGTATAGAACGGCCCGTAGGCATAGGGCGACACCATCCGCGACCACGCATCGCCAATGGAATACGGCAGCGAGTACTCCATGGCCTGCGCAATGCTCGCAGGCTCCAACCCGCGAAACCAGTTGGCCAGCCGCATATCGCCCACGGCCCCCATCCGCTTCC
Source organism: Ruegeria sp. AP12 (assembly GCF_056540025.1). Classification (NCBI taxonomy): domain Bacteria; kingdom Pseudomonadati; phylum Pseudomonadota; class Alphaproteobacteria; order Rhodobacterales; family Roseobacteraceae; genus Ruegeria; species Ruegeria sp. AP12. The sequence continues at coordinate 703,449 of NZ_JBQFVZ010000001.1, read as the reverse complement.
AAAGCTCATCCAACCGCGCCCGCGCGCCGTCTCGGCCCGAATGCACCATGCCGGATTTGAACGCCGCCCCGTTCAGCGCCCCCGCCGAGGTTCCGGTGATCGCCGCAACCTCAATATCTTCCTCATCCAGAAACCGGTCGAGCACCCCCCAGGTAAACGCCCCATGCGCCCCACCGCCCTGCAATGCCAGGTTGATCTGTTTCAAGACCCCGCCCCTTCTTCTGTTCAAAAATACCTCGGGGGTATGGGGGCAGAGCCCCCATGGAAACTCACAAAGCCGTCCAGCCCCCATCGACCGAGATCGTCGTGCCGGTGATCTGCGCCGCCGCGTCCGAGCACAGGAACTGCACGGTTCCGCCCAATTGCTCAACCGTTGCGAACTCTTTCGACGGCTGCCGCTCCAGCAGAATGTTCTTCACCACATCCTCGCGGCTCATGTTGTATTCCTTCATCGTGTCGGGAATCTGCGCCTCGACCAGCGGTGTCAGCACGTAACCGGGACAGATCGCATTGCAGGTGATCGGCTCTTGCGCGGTTTCCAGCGCTACGGTTTTGGTCATCCCGACAACCCCATGCTTGGCCGCAACATAAGCCGCCTTGAAGGGCGAGGCCGTCAGCCCGTGCGCCGAGGCGATATTGACGACCCGCCCCCAGCCCACTGCGCGCATCATTGGCAAGGCCGCCGCCGTGGTGTGAAAGGCCGAGTTCATGTTGATTGCAATAATCGCGTCCCATTTCTCGACCGGAAACTGATCGATTGGCGACACATGCTGAATACCCGCGTTGTTCACCAGAATATCGCAGGTCCCGGCCTGTTCGATCAGCGCCCGGCATTCGTCACCCTTCGACATGTCCGCCTTGATGTAGCGCGCATTGGTGCCGGTCTGCTTGGCAATCTCGGCGGCCAAGGCGTGATCCTCATCCCGGTCGGTGAACGAGTTCAGAACCACATCCGCCCCGGCCTTGGCCAGTTCGCGCGCGACGCCCAGCCCGATCCCCGAGTTTGATCCTGTAATGATTGCTGTTTTGCCCGACAGGCTCATGACCGTTCTCCCTTAGCATCAGATTGGGCACAGCATGCCATGCTGCACCTGCAAAGAAAACGGGGAAAGACGCCGCTAAAATACCGCGGTAAGACCGCGCGAACCGACCAAAAAAAACGCCCGCACGAAGCGGGCGTTAAGTTATTGAGGCAGGTTTCATACAGGCAAGAAACCTATCGAGCAGTGAGACCTTTATAAGCAATTCTGTGCCTTCATCCAAGCTAAAAGTTTGAAAATAAGAAAAATCATCGGTACGGTGATCCCCAACAAAATAAGGCCAGAGCAGGATTGTTTCCAAAATGCGCCCGGATTTCCTAAGCCCTCTTCGTCCATTCGCAGCGGGAATCGCCTGCATTTTGGCGACCTCTTTCGCCCATGCAGATTCGGCCCATGGCATAGCTATGTATGGCGACCCGGCCCTACCACCGGATTTTGTGTCGCTGCCCTACGCCAATCCGGATGCGCCGAAAGGTGGCAGGGTCGTTTTTGGAAACACGGGCGGCTTTAACAGCTTGAACCCGTTTGTGCAAAAAGGCACCTCGCCCTGGCAGCTTAGATTTTGGACGCACGAGAGCCTGATGGGCCGGTCCTGGGACGAACCTTTCACTCTTTACGGGCTGTTAGCCGAATCAGTTGAGACTGCACCAGACCGGTCCTGGGTCGAATTTACACTGCGGGAAGAGGCTGAATTTTCAGACGGAAACCCGGTAACTGTCGAAGATGTGATCTGGTCCTACCAGACCCTCGGGACCGAAGGGCATCTGCGCTATCGCGGTCTGTGGGGCAAAATCGACAGCATCGAACAGACCGGCCCGCGTTCTGTCCGGATCACCTTTAATGAACCGGATCGGGAACTTGCGCTGATCGCCGGTCTGCGTCCGATCCTGCAAAAGGCGCAGTGGGAAGGTCGCAGCTTTGCCGACGCCCAACTGCATGATGTGCCAATCGGCAGCGGCCCCTATGTGATCGACGACTATGAGGCCGGGCGATATGTCAACCTGAAGCGGAACCCCGATTACTGGGGCAATGATGTCCCGTTCCGCCGGGGCACGATGAATCTGGATGACATGCGGATCGAATTCTATGGCGACGCCACGGTACTGTTCGAAGCGTTCAAAGCCGGGGAACTGTCCGCCGTGCGCGAGTTCAATGCCGACAAATGGGCCACCCAGTACAACTTCCCCGCCATCCAGCGCGGCGACGTGATCAAGACCGAGATCCCGCACGGCAAGCCCTCGGGCATGACCGGGTTTGTGATGAACACGCGCAAAGCGCCCTTTGACGACTGGCGCGTGCGCGAGGCGCTGACGCTGGCGTTCAACTTCGAATTCATCAATGACACAATCACCGGTGGCGCGCAGCCTCGGATCACCTCGTATTTCTCGGGCTCGGATCTGGCGATGCAGCCCGGCCCGGCAACCGGCAAGGTCAAAGAGCTGCTGGAGCCTTTTGCCTCGGACCTGACCCCCGGCACCCTGGAAGGTTATGCCCTGCCCCAAGGGGATGGCTCGGCCCGCAACCGCGCCAATATCCGCAAAGCGACAAAGCTGCTGGCCGAGGCGGGATGGACCATTCAGGGCGGCGTGTTGCAAAACCAGAACGGCGAGGCATTCCGCATGACCGTTTTGCTGCAACAGGGCGACGCCGAGATGGAAACCGCCGTCGAAATCTATGCCCGCGCGTTGGAACGTTTGGGCATTCAGGTCATGACAGAACAGGTCGACAGCGCACAGTACACCGGTCGCACGTCCGAGTTGGATTTCGACGTGACCCCGTTCCGCCGCGCCTTGTCCCTGTCACCGGGGAATGAGCAGCGCCTGTATTGGGGCAGCGAAAATGCCGATACGCCGGGCACACGCAACCTGATGGGCGTCGCCTCACCCGCCGTGGACGGGATGATCGACGCGATGCTGGCCTCGGAGTCGCGGGAAGATTTCGTCGCCGCCACCCGTGCGCTGGATCGAGTTCTGACCGCCGGCCGCTATGTTATCCCGATCTGGAGCTTTGATGTCGGCCGCATCGCGCATGTAAATGCGCTGAAGTTCCCCGAGACGCTTCCGATCTATGGCGACGGCCCTCAGTACATGCCCGAAGTCTGGTGGTACGAAGAGTAACGGTCCGGCGTGATCCTTTTGCTGACAGCTAACTGACCCAAGGACGTCGGGTGCAGATCAATCCCCGGCTGTTCAATCCGGCGATCAATCGACCGGGTTCGGCAAAAATTGGCACATGCGGGACCAACCCCCAAATCTGGTATGTTGCGCGAAGCCCTCGGCTATATTCCGCGCAGCCAACAAATCTTAGCGAAAGATCAATTTGACGCCTCAAAACGCTTTACTATGCGCAATTTACCGATATACCTTGTAGTTAGTCAGATCAGATCAACACTGCGATTTAATTGTTATTTTACGGACACCTATCGCGTGTCGCTCATGTCCTGACACAGAACAAACGGACCAGCTGCCACTCACACTGAACTGCAGGTCCGATCGCCCGTTGCGGGATGTCCGCAGCGGGCATTTTCGTTCGGCACCACCCCAAAACAGACTGCGACATTTTGTCATGTCCGAGGTCACGCCAACACATACGTACGCTGTCTGTGGGGGAGAGCAGTCCTAAGCAAACCAAGGGAAGCTCGCACATGTTGAACTGGACAGATCTGACGCAGGACCTGGGCGCGACCTATGCCCGTGCCAAACGACGATTTCCAAACCTGAGGGATCAGGACATGGATCGCGTGTGGAACAACCGTGAACAGTTCGAGGCCTACCTGGCCGAGCGTCATCATCTGACCGTGAACGAAGCCCGGGAAGAGGTTGAGGATTTTCTGTTCACGGAACGCCTGAACCACGAACTGTCCCACGCTCATCTAGTTAAGTGACGTCACCCACAGGATCGTTGCGTCTTCGTCGCTGACAGACACCACGTTATGCCCCATACTGCCATCGTAATAAGCGCTGTCGCCGCGACGCATTTCGACGGGTTCGTAGAACTCGGTATACAGGCGAACAACGCCGGTCAGCACGTATAGAAACTCTTCCCCGTCATGGCGCACCCAGCCGTCGAACTCATCCATTGACCGCGCCCGCACGCGCGCGCGGTAGGGCAACATCTGCTTCTTGGTCAACGTCTCGGCCAGCAATTCGTGCTCGTATGTCACCGTGGCATGCGCGGTTCCGTCGCCCATACGCGTGACGGCCATCCGCCCGATCACCTGATCCCGCTGCGGCGGGGTGAAAAGCTGCGGCACCGAAATTTCCAACCCGGTGGCCAGTTTCTTCAACGCGTCATAGGTGGGCGACATCTGCCCGTTTTCAATTTTGCTAAGCGTTGAACGCGCCAGACCCGCCTGTGTTGCCGCCTGTTCCAGCGTCCAGTTGCGCGCCTTGCGCAGCTCGCGCACCCGCGCGCCAAGATCCAGCGGCTCGAGTTCAGTCTCGACGCCAGACTCGCGGGCGATGCGGATTAGGGATTTGGGATCTTGGTCGCTCATGGCCTTTCTATAGAACCAGCCAGCCGTGCTTGCAACGCGACAAGCGCCGCGCTAGCCAGACAGCATGTTGTCGATCTTTGATCAGGGGCCGCCCGCCCCCTGCCCTGAACCGTTCAATCTGGCCGCACATGTTTTGCGTAAGGCGGATCAGTTGCCTGACAAAACCGCCCTGTCCGTCCTCGGCCAGAATGGAACGGATGACTGGAGCTACAGCCGACTGAAACGCGCCATTCTGGGCACGGGCACCGGGTTGTTGCAGGCCGGTTTGAAACCCGGTGACATTGCACTGATGCGCTTGGGAAACACGGTGGATTTCCCCATCGCCTATCTTGGGGCGATTGCCGTTGGGATCGTACCGGTCCCAACATCGTCGCAACTGACCGAACCGGAAACGGCCCGCATGATCGCCGATCTGGACCCCGCCGTCATCCTGCGAGACCCGTCCGTGGCCTGCGCCCCGCATCCGCATCAGATCGACCTGCCTGCGCTGACCGCCATGCGTGACCTGCCCCCTGCTGCGTTTGATCTGGGCGATCCCCAGCGACTGGCCTATGTGGTCTACACCTCGGGCACCTCGGGCAAGGCGCGCGCTGTGGCCCACGCCCACCGCGCGATCTGGGCACGGCAGATGATGGTGGATGGCTGGTACGGGCTTACCCAGAACGACCGCCTGTGCCATGCCGGGGCGTTCAACTGGACCTACACGCTGGGCACCGGCCTGATGGACCCGTGGACAATTGGCGCGACCGCCCTGATCCCCGAGCCGGGCACCGACATCTCAGCACTGCCCCAGCTTCTGCGCCACAGCCGCGCAACTATTTTTGCGGCTGCTCCGGGCGTGGTTCGCAAGATGCTGCAAGCAGCCGACAAGATCGATCTGCCTGACCTTCGCCATGGGCTTTGCGCGGGCGAAAAGCTGTCGCGGTCTTTGCACGCGCAGTGGCAAACGACCACCGGGACCGAGCTGTATGAAGCCTATGGCATGTCCGAATGCTCGACCTTCATTTCGTCCAGCCCGGCGCATCCGGCACGCGGCGAAGCGCTCGGGCAACCACAGCCGGGCCGCCGTGTGGCGATCCTTGGACCGGACGGGCCAGTCCCTCAGGGACAGGAAGGTACCATCGCCATCCATCGCTCGGACCCGGGCCTGATGTTGACCTATTTGAACGCCCCGGACGAAGTCGCGGACCGGATGCAGGGCGATTGGTTCCTGACCGGCGATCAGGGCGCCATGGCCGTGGATGGGCAGATCACCTATCTGGGCCGCGACGACGACATGATGAACGCAGGCGGCTATCGCGTCTCACCGGTCGAGGTTGAATCGGCGCTGTCCCACTATCCCGGTATCACCCAGGTCGGCGCGGCTGCGGTTGAGGTCAAACCAGACACGTTTGTGATCGCCGCCTTCTACACAGGCCCCCAAAGACTGGACGACGCGGCCCTGCACGCCTATGTCCAAGCCAATCTGGCACGCTACAAACAACCGCGCGCCTTTGTTCACCTTCCCGAGTTGCCGACCGGCGGCAACGGCAAACTCCTGCGCCGCGCATTGCCGGCCTATTTCAAGGCGACCTCCGAATGACCCAGACCGTCAAGCTTGATATCCTGTCCGACCCGATCTGCCCGTGGTGCTATATCGGCAAGACCCATCTGGACAAGGCGCTGGCCAAGGTGCCGGATCATCCTTTTGTCATCGAATGGCACCCGTTCCAACTGAACCCCGAGATGCCGGACGCCGGAATGGATCGGCGCGAATACCTTGAGCGTAAGTTCGGCGGTAAAGAAGGCGCGGTGCGCGCCTATGCGCCTGTGGTCGAACATGCCGAAAACGCCGGTCTGACGATTGATTTCGAAGGGATGAAACGCACACCCAACACTCTGGACGCCCACCGCCTGATCCACTGGGCCGCGATCGAGGGCAAACAGAACGCCGTCGTCGATGCGTTGTTCGACGCCTATTTCGTTCAGGCGCGCGACATTGGCGACCCCGAGGTTCTTTCGGACATCGCCGACAGCGCGGGTATGGACGCCGCCGTGGTCATGAAACTTCTCAAATCAGACGCCGACCGCGAGGATATCCGCAAACGCGACACCCATTCGCGCGAAATGGGTGTGAATTCGGTGCCCACCTATATCGTTGCCAATCAACACGCCGTTCCGGGCGCGCAACCCCCTGAAATGTGGGAAAAAGTGATTGCCGAGATCATGTCTCAACTTGAGGCTTCCTCTGCATAGAAGCACAGAGCTCTGTGCAAAATTCCGGTCTGGCGCAACCTGATCTGCCGTGATAGCGCGAACAGGTAAGGAGCGCCCATGGCCAATCGCATGTCCCGAGGGGAATTCATTGCGCTGATCGCAATGATGTTCTCGACCATCGCCTTTTCAATCGACTCGATGCTGCCCGCCCTGCCCGAGATCGGCGCGCAGCTCAGCCCCGATGACGTCAACCGCGCGCAGCTGATCCTGACATCCTTTGTGCTGGGCATGGGGATTGGGACGTTCTTCACCGGCCCTTTGTCGGATGCCTTTGGGCGTAAGCCGGTCATCTACGGCGGCGTTGTGCTGTATATCGTGGCTTCGGTCGTGGCCTGGGCCAGTTCCTCTCTGGAACTGGTTCTGGCGGCCCGCGTGGTTCAGGGCCTTGGCGCGGCGGGTCCGCGTGTTGTGGCGATGGCGATTATCCGAGATCTATATTCGGGGCGCATCATGGCGCGGATCATCTCGATTGCGATGATGATCTTTACGCTGGTGCCCGCAGCCGCGCCAATGATGGGCGCAGGCGTGATCGCCCTGTTCGGATGGCGCGGCATCTTTGTCTCGTTCATCCTGTTTGCCCTGATTACAGTCACATGGATGGGCACCCGCCTGCCCGAGTCTCTGCCAGTGGAAAACCGCCGCCCCTTCCGGCTGCCACTGATGGTTGCCGCCACGAAAGAGATGTTTGCCCATCCCACGGTGCGCCTGTCGATCATGGTTCAGACCTTATGCATGGGTATCCTGTTCACCATGCTGACCATGGTGCAGCCCGTCTATGACGTGGTGCATGACCGGGCGGACAGCTTTCCGTTCTGGTTTGGGTTTGTGGCCCTGATCTCGGGCTCGGCCAGTCTGCTGAACGCGGCCCTCGTGGTGCGGGTTGGGATGCGCCGCATGGTCACATGGGCGCTGGGGGGCCAGATTCTGATCACCGCCGTGGTGATTACGCTGAACGCTCTGCCAATGTCGCCCAACGCCTCATTCGCGCTGTTTGTGGTGTGGCAAACCACGATTTTCTTCATGGCGGGCGTCACGCTGGGCAACCTGAACGCCATCGCGATGGAGCCGATGGGACATATTGCAGGCATGGCCGCATCAGTCATCGGATCGGTTGCCACGGTGCTGGCCGCTGGCATCGCAGCGCCTGTGGGGCTGCTGTTCGATGGCTCGATCACGCCTTTGTCAACGGGCATCCTGACCATGTGCATCGTCGCCTTTGGTCTGATGGTTCACATGGGCCGGATCGAAAACCGCCTGCCCGCCTGACCCTGTGCAGATCCCGTGAAACGCGCTAACCTGCCTTGAACATTCCGGGGGAGGTTATTTGATGAGCTATGATTACGATTTGGGCACCTATTCCTGCCCCGTCACCACATCATCGGCCGAGGCCCAGCTTTGGTTCGACCGGGGTCTGGCTTGGACCTATGGCTATAACCACGGTGAGGCTGTGGTCTGTTTCCAGAAAGCGGTTGAGCATGACCCGGCCTGCGCCATGGCCCATTGGGGCGTCGCTTATGCCGCCGGTCCGAACTACAACCTGCCATGGGAATTGCAGGATGACCGGGGGCGGCAAAAGGCCCTTGGCATAGCCTATGACGCCGCGCAGAAGGCGCTGGCGCTGACGGACACATGTACCGATGTCGAAAAGGCGCTGATCAACGCCCTGCCTGCGCGTTACCCGCAACGGGATCCGGTCGAGGATATGCATCGATGGGATTTCGACTTTGCCGACGCCATGCGCGCAGCCTTCGCTGCCCAGCCCGGACATCTGGACCTGCGCACCATCTATGTCGAATCCCTGCTGAACTTGACGCCCTGGAAAATGTGGGACCTGAGCACCGGGAAACCCGCCGACGGGGCTGCCACACTTGAGGCGCAAGAGGTGCTGGAATGGGCGATGGAGAACGACCCCGCCGCCATGTCTCATCCCGGCCTGCTGCACCTTTATGTTCACCTGATGGAAATGTCGCCGACCCCCGAGAAGGCTCTGAAAGCGGGCGACGTGCTGCGCACTCTGGTCCCCGATGCCGGGCATCTTGTGCATATGCCGACCCATATCGATGTGCTTTGCGGGCACTATCAGAATGTGGTGCACTGGAACGAAAAGGCCTCGGTCGCCGATCTGAAGTATTACGAACGTGAAGGCGCGTTCAACATCTATACCGGCTATCGCCAGCACAACTATCACTTCACCATCTATGGCGCGCTGTTTCTGGGCCAGATGGAGCCCGCACTGCGCGCCAATCAGGGGCTTTGGGACACCACGCCCGAAGAAATGCTGCGCGTTGAAAGCCCGCCCATGGCGGATTTCTTCGAAAGCTATATGTCGATGGGCCCTCATATCCTGATCCGCTTTGGCCGCTGGGAAGAGGCCAAGGCACTGGAGTTGCCCGAAGACCCCGACCTGTTCCGCACGCTGACGGCAACCACCCATTACGCCCGCGCCATCGCCCATGCCGCAACCGGCGATGTGGCGCAGGCCGAAGCCGAGGAACAGCTGTTCCTCAGCGCCAAAGCCTGCGTGCCCGAGGCGCGGCGGCTGCACAACAACCGCGTTATCGATCTGCTGGAGGTCGCAACCGAGATGCTGCGCGGCGAGATTGAATACCGCAAAGGCAATTTCGAGATCGCCTTTGCGCACCTGCGCCGCTCGGTCGAGTTGGACGACACCTTGCCCTATGATGAGCCGTGGGGCTGGATGCAACCCACGCGCCACGCACTTGGGGCCCTGCTGTTCGAACAAGGCCATGTGGCCGAGGCCGAAGCGGTCTATCGCAAGGATCTGGGATTGGGCGGAAACCTCAGCCGCGCCTCGATCCATCCGGACAATGTCTGGAGCCTGAAGGGCCTTCATGATTGCCTGAAAGCGCGCAGCGAGACGGTTGAAATCAAACAGATCAAACAACGGCTTGACCTTGCGCTGGCACGAGCCGACGGTGCAGTCGGCGCATCCTGTTTCTGCGCCCAAGCCGCGATGAGAGCTGCCGAATGAAATCACTGAAACTTGCGCTGGCCGCGCTGATCTGTGGGCCGGTCTGGGCGGATCGCCAAAGTTTCACCCCCGTGGATCAGGCGGGCAGTGACCCGTCTCTGGTGGCGTTTCGCGACAACCTGCTGGCCAAAGTCGCCGCTCGCGATACCGAGGCCGTGATCGCCGCCGCCTGCCCCGATATCTATATCAGTCACGGCACCGAAAGCGGCCCCGAAGCGTTTCGGCAAAGCCTGACCGTACCGCCCGAAACGCTGGCCGAGGATACACGCCACCAGGCCGACGCGCTGCGCGAAGCCTATTGGACTGCGTTGGAAGACACTTTGTCCCAGCCCGGCTATTTCGATGATCAGGGCGAATTCTGGATGCCGCATCAATGGCAGATCTCTCTGCCCGCCGCGCTGGATCCGTTTCTGGCCTATTTCGTGACCGGAGACCGGGTCACCCTGCGCCGGTCCGCAGCGCGCAGTGGCGGTATTTTGGACTTCATCAGCCACGAGGTCGTTCTGGTGCCCGAATATCAGGACGGCGCCGAATACCAACTGGTCCGCCTGACTGATGGCACACTCGGCTATATGCACAGCGATTTCCTGTGGTCCATGGTGGGCTACCGCGCCGCACTGGTGAAATCCGACGCGGGCGACTGGCAGCTTTGTACCTTTGTGACCGGGGATTAGGCTTTCGCCTTTTTCTTCTCGGCCACAACCTTTTCCGCCAGATCGCGGGCAATGGCAAAAGCGCCCTTGATCTTGTCGCTGTCCTTCTTCCAGTCGCGGCGCACGACGATCTTGTTGTCCTTGACCTTGGCAAGGCCGCGCTGGTTCTGGATGAACTCCACCAGCCCCTGAGGCGAGGCAAACTTGTCATTGTGGAACTGGATCGTAGCACCCTTCGGCCCGCCATCCAGCTTGGCAATCCCCGCCCGTTTGCACATCGCCTTGATGCGCACCACCAGCATCAGGGTGTTCACCTCTTTCGGCAAAGCACCGAAGCGGTCGATCAGTTCCGCGGCAAAGCCTTCCAACTCGACCTTGGTCGAGAGCGACGACAGACGTCGATAGAGGCCAAGACGCACGTCCAGATCGGGCACGTACTCCTCGGGGATCAGAACCGGGACGCCCAGATTGATCTGCGGGGCCCACTGGTCGTCGGCATCCGACAGCCCCTCCATCTCACCGGCCTTGATCTTGGCAATCGCCTCTTCCAACATCGATTGGTAGAGTTCATAGCCCACGTCGCGCATCTGACCGGATTGTTCCTCGCCCAGCAGGTTGCCCGCGCCGCGAATGTCGAGGTCTTGGCTGGCCAGCGTGAACCCTGCCCCCAGCGTGTCCAGCGAGCCCAAAACCCGCAGCCGTTTTTCGGCCGTCGCGGTCAGTTTCTGGCGCGGCTTGGTGGTCAGGTAAGCATAGGCGCGGGTTTTTGAGCGCCCGACCCGCCCCCGGATCTGATAGAGCTGCGCCAGACCGAACATATCCGCCCGGTGCACAACCATTGTGTTCGCAGTCGGAATATCCAACCCGCTTTCGACAATCGTCGTCGCCAGCAGCACGTCGTATTTGCCGTCATAAAACGCGTTCATCCGGTCGTCGAGCTCACCCGCCGCCATCTGGCCATGCGCGACGACATAAGACAGTTCGGGCAGCTGGTCTTTGAGGAATTCTTCGATCTCGGGCAGATCCGAGATGCGGGGAACGACGTAAAAGCTCTGCCCGCCGCGATAGTGTTCGCGCAGCAGCGCCTCGCGAATGGTGACTGCGTCGAATTCGCTGACATAGGTGCGGATGGCCAGACGATCGATGGGCGGAGTGCCGATGATCGACAGATCGCGCACGCCGGTCAGGCTCAATTGCAATGTCCGGGGGATCGGAGTGGCGGTCAGCGTCAACACGTGAATGTCCGAGCGCAGTTGCTTCAGGCGTTCCTTGTGGCCGACACCGAAATGCTGTTCTTCGTCGATGATCAGCAGGCCGAGATTCTGGAACCGCACCCCTTTGGCCAGCAAGGCATGGGTGCCGATCACGATATCCACCGTGCCGCGCGCCAACCCGTCGCGGGTCTGTTGCGCCTCTTTGGCCGAGACAAAGCGCGACAATTGCCGCACCTCCAGCGGGAAGCCCCGAAACCGTTCCTTGAAGCTGGCCGCGTGCTGACGGGCCAGCAAGGTGGTCGGCGCAACCACCGCCACCTGCACGCCCGACATGGCGGCAACAAAGGCGGCGCGCATGGCGACCTCGGTCTTGCCGAACCCCACGTCGCCGCAGATCAGACGATCCATCGGCGCGCCGGAATGCATGTCCTCCATCACCTCGGAAATCGCGCGTAGCTGGTCGTCGGTTTCCTGATAGGGGAATCGCGCGCTGAACTCCTCCCACGCGTGGGGCGGTGGGTCCATCACCCGAGCCTTGCGCAAGGCACGCTCGGCCGCGATGCGGATCAGCTTGTCCGCCATCTCGCGGATGCGCTCTTTCAGCTTGGCCTTCTTGGCCTGCCAAGCGCCGCCACCCAGACGGTCAAGCAGCCCTTCGTCATGGCCGTATTTCGACAGCAGTTCGATGTTTTCAACCGGCAGGTACAGCTTGGACTGTTCGGCATATTCCAGCAGCAGGCATTCATGGGCGGCCCCTGCGGCGGTGACCACTTCCATGCCCATGTAACGGCCAATGCCGTGATCGACATGAACCACCAGATCGCCGGGGGACAGCGATTGGGTCTCGGTCAGGAAATTCTCGGCCTTGCGGCGTTTCTTGGGCTGGCGGATCAGGCGGTCGCCCAGCACGTCCTGCTCGGCAATCACCGTCAGGTCCGGGGTTTCGAACCCGTGTTCCAGCGCCCAGACCGCCAGATGCAACCCCCGTTTGCCGACACGGGTGCCGTCGGTGACGGGAATGGCTTCGGCCAGGCCTTCATCCTCGATCAACCCGGTCAGACGTTCGCGCGCGCCCTCGGAATACGAGGCGATCAGGACCGGGCCTTTGGACAGCTTGTCAGTGATGTGACCTGCCAGCGCGCCGAACAGGCTGATGCTTTCCTGCTGCCGTTCGGGCGCGAAGTTGCGCCCTATCCGCCCGCCTGCATCGATCACGCCGGGACCGCTGGCCTGCGGCAGCGGGCTGAACTGCATCACCCGCCGGTCACCCACAGCCTGTTCCCAAGCCGCGTCATCCATATACAGCAATCCGGGCGGCGTCGGCTTGTAAACCGTATCCATGCGCGAGCGGTTTTCCAGCGCCAGACGACGGGTTTCGTACTGATCGGCAATCGTATCCCAACGTGCCAGCCGTGCCGGTGTCACCTGATCATCAACCGTGATTGTCGCATCCGGCAGATAATCGAACAGCGTTTCAAGCTTTTCGTGGAAGAACGGCAGCCAGTGTTCGACGCCTTGGTGTTTTCGGCCTGCGCTAACTGCTTCATACAGCGGATCATCAGTTCCGGCAGCGCCGAATTCGATGCGATAGTTCTGGCGGAACCTCGTGATTGCAGCCTCGTCCAGAATGACCTCGGAAACCGGTGCGAGTTCAACCACCTCCAGCTTCTCGGTCGTGCGCTGGGACACTGGATCAAACCGACGCGCGCCGTCCAGCACATCGCCGAACAGGTCTAGCCGGACAGGCCCGGATTCACCCGGCGGGAAAATGTCGATGATGCCACCCCGGATCGCGTAGTCGCCCGGCTCCATCACCGTGGGGCTTTGGGTGAACCCCATGCGCACCAGAAACTTGCGCAGCGCGTCCTCATCCACGCGATGGTTCACACGGGCGGTGAATGCAGCCTCGCGCAGGACGTCACGCGCGGGCACCCGCTGGGTCGCGGCGTTTAGCGTGGTCAGCAGCACGAACCGCTCGGGCATCTGGTGCACCAAAGCCGCCAAAGTTGCCACTCGCGCCGCGGCAATATCGGCATTGGGCGACACCCGGTCATAAGGAAGGCAATCCCAGCCGGGAAACACAAAGACCGGCATGTCCGGGGCAAAGAAGGCCAATGCGGCGCGCATCGCCTCCATCCGTTTGTCATCCCGCGCGACGTGACAGACCGGCCCACCCGAACGCGCGATCTCGTTCAGGACAAGCTGCGCGTCAAACCCTTCCGGGGCGCCGCCGACTGTCACGTGGTTCGGAGCCTTCATCGCCTTGCCTTTCAGATTTCGCTATCCAAGAACGCCAATCGAGAGGTTCTGATACATGCCCCAGAGGGAAGTGACCAGTATCGAGATCATGCCGATGATCTGGGTGTAAAGCCGACACCGAGACAAGGCTTTTGCCACCCTTTCCAGCGTCAGTTCATGCTGGCGCAAGCGACGGGCGTAGACGACGTTCAGAACCGTGACGATGGTCATCGGGAACATCAACAGGAACAGGGCCTGCGCAAATTCGACCCCGTAATAAAACCCAAGCGTTGCCAATCCGGTGAATATAAAACAGGCCAGCGCCAGAAGGACTGCGCCCGACACTTCCACCAGATACAGCAAACGGTTGGAATTGATCCGCACGATGTCCAGCAGATCAAGCTCGACCTGCCCGCCGATCCGGCGCGCCCGCACGACCAGGTCGTAAGGCACCCCCATCACCCAATGGCTGGCCGAGGACCACATCACCGCCAGAACGATCCAGAACCACAGATTCGAAAAGCTGCGCATGTCGATGAGTTCGAAGATCGAGGTGTACCAGTCCAAACCCAGCCCTTTATTCAAAATCCTCAGGGGGTTCTATCGCAGCGGCGCGTCCATTGGTACCCTTGAGCCCTAGGCGAATTCATGCCACCCAATGCGGCAATGTTCAAGGAGCACGCGCCATGAAACCGACCATCGCCCCCTACCCCATGACCCGCTTTCGCCGGGCCCGGCAGTCCGAGGCAATTCGGGGCTTGGTGCGTGAGAATACGCTGACTACGGACGATCTGATCTGGCCGGTTTTCGTGCGCGACGGCGAAGGTGTGGAAGAACCGGTGCCTTCGATGCCCGGCGTCATTCGCCGCTCGGTCGATCTGATAGCCAAGGCAGCGGTTGAGGCTCAGGCCCTTGGAATCCCGGCGATTTGCATCTTTCCTTACACCGATCCAGCACTGAAAACGGAAGACTGCGCCGAAGCCTGGAACCCCGACAACCTGTCCAACCGCGCAATCCGCGCGATCAAGGCGGCTGCGCCAGAGATCGCGATCATGACCGACGTGGCGCTGGACCCTTACAATATCAACGGCCATGACGGCTATGTGGTCGATGGCAAGATCGTGAATGACCGGACCGTTGAAGCCTTGGTCAAGATGACCCTTGCTCAGGCCGAGGCCGGCGCGGACATCATTGGCCCGTCTGACATGATGGATGGCCGCATCGGGGCGATGCGTTCGGCGCTGGAAGGCGCAGGGCACCATAACGTGATGATCCTCAGCTACGCCGCCAAATACGCCAGCGCCTTTTATGGTCCGTTCCGCGATGCGGTTGGCGCATCGGGCGCGCTGACTGGTGACAAGAAAACCTATCAGATGGATCCCGCGAACTCGAACGAAGCGCTGCGCCTGATCGAACGCGACCTGACCGAGGGCGCGGATATGGTGATGATCAAACCCGGTATGCCCTACCTGGACATCTGCCGCCGGGTGAAAGACACGTTTGGCGCGCCGACCTATGCCTATCAGGTCTCGGGTGAATACGCGATGATCCAGGCAGCGGTGCAGAACGGCTGGATCGATGGCGACAAGGTCATGCTGGAAAGCCTGCTGGCCTTCAAACGCGCCGGGTGCGACGGTATCCTGACCTATTTCGCCCCCAAGGTTGCACAGATACTGCAGGGCTAAAACCCCGGATTGTCGCGATATTTCGCCTATTGATACGCAGGCGCGCAAAGCTTTCCCGTGACATATACGGGCAATCGGCGTATTCTTGCACATAAGATCGGGATCACCCGACATATCAGGCACCTTTATCAAGAGACAGGACATATGAGCAGTTCCCAATCCCCCCGACTGAGCCGTCGTGGCTTTGCTTTTGGCATGGCTGGGCTGACCTTGACCGCCGCATGCGGCAACGGCGTTGGCAATTCGAACGCAGCCACGATTGATGCACGCGTCGCCGCAACGCTGACCGAGATGTACAGCCGCTATCCAAACACGGTTGAAATTGCCAACAAGGCCAATGGCTTGTTGGTCATGCCCCTGATCACCGAAGCCGGGTTTGTCTTCGGTGGCGGCTACGGGCGCGGCGCGTTGCAGATCAACGGTGCGACGGTTGATTATTACTCGGCCGTCAAAGGCAGCGCGGGCCTTCAGATCGGCGCGCAGCAATACGCACACGTCTTGTTCTTCATGACCGAGGACGCACTGAACGATTTCCGCCGCTCCAGCGGTTGGACCGCCGGGGCTGACATCGGCTACGTGGTCAGCGATCAGGGCGATTCATTGTCGACCGACACAACCACGCTGCGCACACCGGTTCTGGCCGCTGTCTTCGGACAGGCGGGCCTGCAGATCGGCGCAACGGTCGAAGGCACCAAATACACCCGGATCATTCCGTAAGTTTCGAACACCACACCCCTCTGGCAAGCCCCGTCGCATTCCGGTGCGGCGGGGCACTTATTTTCGGTACGTCAGGGCAGGTTCCTGCCGCGTTCCTCTTTCGGTTGCTGGCCCCATCCATTAGTCTTTGCGCAAACGATAATCGAACGGGATTGAGGGGCATTTATGGGTCTTGTTTTTCGCTGGCTGGTGCGTATCGCCTCGGGTCTGATCCTGTTGGTGCTTGCCGCGATCGGGCTGGTCTATTTTCTGGCCAGCCAGTCCCTGCCCGAATACGATCAAACCCTTGAGGTTCAAGGCTTAACCTCCCCGGTTGAAATCATTCGCGACACTGCAAACGTCCCGCATATCATTGGCGAAACCGACCCGGATGTGTTCTACGGTCTGGGCTATGCCCATGCACAGGATCGCTTGTGGCAGATGACCGTCATGCGCCGCACCGCTCAGGGTCGTTTGTCCGAGGTTTTTGGCGCTCGGACGGTGCCCATCGATAAGCTGTTGCGCCGGCTCGACCTCTATGGTTTGGCCCATCGGTCGGTTGACGCTCAGGACGATTACACAAAGGCCGCGCTAGGGGCCTATGCCGCTGGCGTCAACACCCGCCTGACTCAGATCAACGAAGAGGCTTTGGGCCGTGGCGCGCCCGAGATGTTTCTGTTCAACGCCCCCGTGTCGCCCTGGCAACCGGGTGACAGCCTTGCGGTGATCAAGCTGATGGGGCTGCAATTGTCGGGCCATTTGCAGGATGAGGTTCTGCGCGCGCGCACGTCCCTGATGCTGAACGACCCCGCGCGCCTTTCTGACATTCTGCCAGACGTCCCCGGCCCCGGCATCGCCGCCCTGCCAGAATATGCCGCGCTGTTCCCCGGTCTGCCCCGCTATGCAGCCGGAACAGACATGCCGGACACGCCGCTGTCGCCGTTCCCCAAACGCGGGCTTGCCGGTGCGTCGAACGCGTGGGCCGCAGCACCCACACGGTCTGCCAGCGGTGGAACGCTATTAGCGAATGACCCGCATCTGGGCTTCACCGCGCCCGGTGTGTGGTATCTGGCGCATCTGGGGCTGGCCAATGGCGGCGTGATCGGCGCGACAATACCCGGCATTCCTGCCGTCATGAGCGGACGCAGCGACCGGTTGGGCTGGGGCCTGACATCCTCGTATCTGGACGACCAGGACCTGCATATCGAGCAGTTGAACCCCGACAATCCCGAAGAATACCTGACCCCAGACGGCTACAAGGAATTCCGCACCCGCCCCTCGATCATCGAGATCAAGGATGAAGCCCCCATTACCCTGACCCTGCGCTGGACCGAGAATGGTCCGGTTCTGCCCGGCAGCCATTACGATCTGGAAACGATCACGCCACCCGGTCATGTGGTTTCCCTGTCCTGGACCGCGCTCAGCCCGAACGACACGTCGATGAGCGCGTCGATGGGTTTGATGAACGTGAACACCGTGCGGGAAGCTCTTGAGGTTGGAGAGAAATTTATCGCTCCGTCGCAAAACCTGTCACTGGTCGATGGGGACACGATCGGCATGAAACTGATCGGCGCCATGCCGCAACGCAACCTGCGAAACCAGAGCAAGGGCCGTATCCCGACCCCCGGCTGGCTTGACGCCAACCGCTGGCAGGGCCGCCTGCCTTATGCCAACAACCCCGAATTCGTGGCCCCCTTAGGAGGCCTGCTAGGCAACACCAATAACAAGGTCATCGACCGCCCCTTTCCCAACCATGTCTCGTATGAATGGGGCGACACCCAGCGCGTTCATCGCTGGGAACGCCTGATGCAATCGCGAGAGGTCCACACCCGCGACAGCTTTATCGAGGCGCAGCTTGACACTGTCAGCTTCACCGCCCGGTCGCTGCTGCCGCTGATCGGGGCTGATCTGTGGTTTACCGGCGCGTCAGCCCCCGAAGGCACGCCCGAGCGCCAGCGCGAGATCGCCTTGTCTCTGCTGGCAGAATGGAACGGCGAGATGAACGAGCATCTGCCCGAACCCCTGATCTATGCCGCCTGGCTGCGCGCGTTGCAGATCCGCCTGATCGCGGATGAACTTGGCCCGCTGGCCAGCGAGTTCAAGCATGTGGAACCCTTGTTCATCGAACGGGTTTATCGCGACATCGATGGTGCCTCGGTCTGGTGCGACGTCCGCCAAAGCGCCCCGGTGGAAACCTGCACCGACATGGCGCGGCTGGCGCTGGATGACGCGCTGATCTGGATTTCCGAGAATTACGGCTCGGCCCTGGAATCGCTGCGTTGGGGCGATGCGCATCAGGCGACGCATGATCATCCGGTTCTGGGACAGGTCCCGGTCCTGCGCTATTTCGTAAATATCCGGCAATCGACCAGCGGGGGTGACAACACGCTGCTGCGCGGGCGCACCTCGGGCGAAGGGCCGGATCCGTTCCAGAATGTCCACGGCGCAGGCTATCGCGGCGTCTATGATTTCGCTGACCCCGACAGTTCCGTCTTTATCACGGCCACCGGTCAGTCAGGGCATTTCCTGTCGCGCTACTATGACGATCAGGCGCAACTGTGGCGGCGCGGAGAATACATCCCCATGTCACTCGACATCGATCTGGCGCGGGCCGCCGCCGTTGGTGTGACCACTCTGATTCCGCGATAATCCGCCGGGTCGGCGAGTCCCCGCCCTATGCTGCAAGGCACCGTGGCACCCCTGCCCGGTTTCGCCTACCATCCCCCTACCGACTATGTGGGACCAAGGGGGCGATCATGGCCAGTATTCGGGATGTCCTGAACAACCTCGCGCGCGACTACGCCATTGCCTGGAGTTCCGGTAATGCCGATGCTGTCGCCAGCTATTTTGCGCCGGACTGTCAGATGACCATCAACGGCGGCACGCCGCTGGAAGGTCGCGAGGCAATAGCCACGATGGCGCGCGATCTGTACGCGGAACTCCCCGATCTGGACCTGCGCTGCGATATGCTGCGATGGGCCGGAACCCACGCCCTGTTCGTTTGGACGCTGGAGGGCAACCACGCGCAAACCGGCAACCCGGTCGTGACCCGCGGGTGGGAGGAATGGGAGTTAGACGCCAACCACAAGGTGCGATCCTCATCCTGGTGGTTTGACCTGGCCGAGTATCAAAGGCAGGTCGGTAGGAGCTGATTTAGCCCCGCCTGTCGCCTGCGGTTTCAATCACATAATGCCGGGCGATCCCCTGCGTAACACTGAACCAATCGGACGCGCGCGTGCGGGCCTGATGCGCGTCAAACGCCGGTTGATCGACAAACACCTCGGAAACGTTGAACCGACCCGGCTGGTCCTGATCTTCATCAACCTCGAAAGACACGCAGCCGGGTTCTGCTCGCGTCAGCGCGATATGATCTGGCAATGCCGTGCGCACATCGTTCAGCCGATCTGCAGGGAAATCCAGATACCCGTTCAGGAATATGCGTTTGTCTGGCGTGTCAGACATGATTGGACCTTTTGATCATACTATAACGAAGAGTATTGAGCCGCCTGTTTGTCGTTCCAAAGTACGGTGATTTCGAAACCATCCTCGGTCTGTTCTTCGGATCGGACCACATCCTGCCGGAACAGCCAGGCGCGTTTGTTGCCCTCGGAAAACCCAAGGGACAGAGTGACCTGATGGCGGACGCCCTGCAGTTTCGTTGCGATTTCCGCCAGCAGCGGGTCAATCCCATCCCCCGTCACGGCCGAGATCGCAAAGATCGCAGGATCCCGGTCCGCGCGGGCCAGTGTCGCCTCGCGTTCATCAAGGTCCAGCAGGTCGGTTTTGTTCCAGACCTCCAACATCGGGCGTTCATCATCGACCCCCAATGAGGTCAGAATGGCCTGCACATCCTCGGCCTGCGCCTGCGATTCCTCATGGCTGATGTCGCGCACATGCACGATCAGATCGGCGCCCAGCACCTCTTCCAGCGTGGCGCGGAAGGCAGCGACCAGTTCGGTGGGCAGGTTCGAGATAAAGCCCACCGTGTCCGACAGGATCACCTCGGGGCCATCAGGCAGAACAACGCGGCGCATGGTTGGGTCCAGCGTGGCAAACAGCATGTCCTTGGCCATGACTTCGGCCCCGGTCAAGCGGTTGAACAGCGTGGATTTGCCTGCGTTGGTGTAACCCACAAGCGCCACAATCGGATACGGCACCTTGGCCCGCGCCGCACGGTGCAGCGTGCGCGTCTTGACCACCTTCTGCAACTGACGCCGCAGACGGACCAGTTGTTCATCAATCGCGCGTCGGTCGGCCTCGATCTGCGTTTCACCCGGACCACCGACAAAGCCCAACCCGCCGCGCTGACGTTCCAGGTGGGTCCAGGCCCGCACCAGCCGCGTCCGCTGATAGCTGAGCGCTGCCATTTCGACCTGCAACACACCTTCGCGGGTGCGGGCACGGTCGCTGAAAATCTCCAGAATCAAACCGGTCCGGTCGAGGATTTTGACCTTCCACGCCTTCTCCAGGTTGCGCTGCTGGACCGGGGTCACCGGACCATCGATCAGCACCAGCTCGACCTCGGCGTCATGCAGTCGTTCGGCCAGTTCCTCGATCTTGCCGCTGCCGAACAGCAGACCCGGCTGGGCGCGTTGCAGGCGCACGATCTCGGACCCGACCACATCCAGATCGGGCAATGCGGCAGCCAGTGCCACCGCTTCTTCCAGCGCTGATTCGGGGACACGGCGCTGTTCATCTGACTTGATTTCAGGATGCAGCACCCAAGCCCGGGTGCGCCTCCGTTCATGTTCCATCAAGAGGCGTCTTCGCCCTCATACAGGCTGATCGGCTGCGATGGCATGATCGTCGAAATCGCGTGTTTGTAGACCAGTTGCGACTGTCCGTCGCGGCGCAGCAGCACGCAGAAATTGTCGAACCAGGTGATCACACCCTGCAATTTTACACCATTGATCAGGAAAATCGTGACCGGGACTTTTGCTTTCCGTACATTGTTCAGGAACGCGTCCTGAAGATTCTGTCTGTCCGAAGCCATATTTTGTTATCTCGCCGTTGTTCTTGCTACGCGCTGCGGACCAACGCGCTCCCTCTGGCAGAGTATGGAGTGCTGCGCCCAGATATTCCAGATGAAAAATCAGGCAGTAATGCCAAGACTTAACATTGGCCTAATCCCGCCACAGCGACGGGGTGATCAGGGCGATGATTGCCAGCGTCTCGAGCCGCCCAATCACCATTGCGGCGCACAGCGTCAGTTTGGCCCCACCCGACAGGTCGATCAGCCGGATCGGGACATCCGTGGCCAGCTCGATCAGCGGGCCGGTCGTGCTGAGTGCGGCAACGCTAAGGACCATCGCCTGTTCGAACCCCGACCCCATCATGGCCAGCAGCAGGTTGAACACCGCAAGCGTCAGGGCAAACAGCATCAGGAAGATCCAGGCAATAAATGCGCCGTCGCTTTGGATGCGCCGGTTGCCGCCATCGGCCCCGCTAACCGAGGAGGGGTGGATCAGCCGGTCAATCTCGCGCGCGCCGTTCAGGTACAGCGCAAAGACCCGCAACAATTTCACGCCGCCTGCCGTGGTGGCGACGCCGCCGCCGACCAGCGCAAGGCCCATCAGAATCAGACCGGGTGTTCCCAGCCCCGAAAGCTGTTGCGCGTCGTTCCAGTTGGCGCTTTCAAACCCGGCGGTTGTCAGAAAAGACAGTCCAGTGAACAGCATGCCCCAGATGACATGCAGCGCCTGCAAGGGCTGAAGTTGCCCGCCAATTTCGTTAACCCCGGCCCAAACGCGGAAAAACAGCAGAGCGGCAACCGCGAGCACGATCAGCAGGCCGATCCGAAACTCGGGGTCTTTGTCCAGCCGCGAAAAGCCGCTTGTCGCAGTATCCGCCGAGAATGTCAGACGGGACAAGGCAAAGAACAGGAACAGAAGCAGAATTGCCTCACCGGTGATCCCGGCCTGTGCCCCCTCAAGCCCGCCGACCGGCGAAATGCCCGAGGTCGCCATGACCGACATCGCGTGACAGATGGCGGTCAGGCCTTGCTCTCCGGCGATCAACAGCAGGATACAGATCACGGCCGTCAAACCGGCGTAGACCGGGGTCAGCGTGCGTGTCACCCGGATCAGGCGGCCGCGTGGGTCAACCGTCTCACTTTGTGCCACGCCCGAGACGGGGCGCCCCGGCTGGCCCTTCGCGGTCACTTCGAACCCGCCCAGCGACAGGGGGGCCAGGATCGCCGCCGCTGAAATCCACATCAGCAGACCGCCCATCCAGCCCACCATCGCCCGCCACAAATGCAGCGGCGCGCTCAGTCGATCAGGGTTGGGAAACAGATCCGCACCTGTTGTGGTCAGGGCGCTGACCATGTCGAAATAGGCGTTCAGAAACGTGGTGTTGCCAAGCGCCTCGTGAAACGGGATGGCCAGAAAGAGCGGCAGGACCGTGAAACACCCCAACAGCACCGCCAGCTGTCCCAAAGTGCCCCGCCGCGGCACCCGGTTTGAGGATGCAAGGGAAATGGTCGCCACCAGAAACAGCCCCAAAAGACCCGAATACAGAAAGGCGCGCGAGGTATCGTGGTCATCCAGCACCAGCGCAAAGACCGCCGGCACCCACATCGAGATCGAAACGCATCCCCAGATCAGCAAAAACAGCGGCAACCGCCGCAATAGCCCAACCTGTTGTGGTTTCACGCGTGCCATCAGAAGAAATCGATCGAGACCTGCATCAGCCGCTCAACCTCGGGCACGTCCTTGGCCATGGCAAAGATCGCAACAACGTCCTTTTCGTCGATCCGCAGGCTGCCCGTGGGGCGCAATACATCATCCCCTTTGCGGACGGCCCCCACCAAAACACCTTCGGGAAAGTCGATATCACGCAGTCTTTGACCGGCCATGGGCGAGGTTGACAGAACCTCGGCCTCAATCACCTCGGCCTCGGCATCGCCAATCGAATAGACCTGCCGCACGCGTCCATGGCGGATATGACGCAGGATCGAACTGACCGTCGTGGCGCGCGGGTTGATATAGGCGTCAATGCCCAGCGGGCCCATCAGAGCGACCATGCTGGGGTCGTTGATCAAGGCAATCGCTAACGCGCAGCCTTCGGCCTTGGCCCGCACGGCGGCCAGCATGTTGGTACGATCATCATCCGTAACCGCCAGCATCGCATCGGCGCGGTCAATGCCTGCCTCACTCAGCAACGCGGAATCCAAGCCGTCGCCATGCAATACAATCGTCCGCTCTAGCGCTTCGGCGGCTTTTTCGGCGCATTGGCGATCCCGCTCGATAATCTTCGCCCTGACTCGGCCCTCGCGTTCTTCCAGAGTGCGGGCAACCTCAAGGCCAACATTGCCGCCGCCCACAAGCACCACACGGTCCTGTCGTTTTTGCGACTTGCCGAACACCTCCATCGTGCGGTCGACGTCATTTACGCTTGTGAAGACATAGCATTCGTCGCCCACAAACAGTTGGTCCTCGGATTCAGGAGCAAACAAGGTGCCCTCGCGCCGGACCCCGACAACAATCGAGCTGAGGGTCGAAAACAGGTCGGTCAACTGGCGCAGCGGGGTGTTCACGATGGGGCAATCCTCATCCACCCGAATGCCCAGAAGCTGCGCCTTACCATCCATGAACAATTCGGTGTCAAAGGCGGACGGGGCCGACAATCGGCGCATGGCGGCGGCGGCAACCTCACGTTCAGGGCTGATGACCACGTCAATAGGCAGGTGATCGCGGCGGAACAGGTCGGAATGGATCGCCTGCAAATAGGATTTCGACCGCAAACGCGCGATCTTACGCTGGATCGAGAACACCGAATGCGCCATCTGACAGGTGACCATATTCACCTCGTCCGAGTGGGTCGCGGCGATGATCATATCCGCGTCCCGCGCCCCGGCCCGATCCAGAACATCCGGATAGCTGGCAAAGCCTGCGATGCCCTGCACGTCCAGCGTTTCGGTCGCGCGGCGCACAAGGTCAGGGTTGTTGTCCACCACGGTGACGTCGTTAAGCTCGCCCGAAAGGTGCCGTGCAATCTGCCAACCAACCTGACCCGCACCGCAAATGATGACCTTCATGTTCCTGGCCCTTCTGCCTGAAATCTTTGAATGACAGATGGCCCGATAGGGGTCAATTGAATTGTCTTAACTGTTGGTCTGGGGCAAGATAAGCACATGAAAACACTTGTTGCCCTGCTGGTTCCCCTGATGGCGCTCAGCGCCTGTGGCCCCCTGTCTTTGTATTATCGCGAGGGTGAGAGCGTCTCGCGCATGCAGACGGAAACCACCCAGTGTCAGGTTCAGGCCCTCAAGGATGCGCCGGTTGCCAATCAGATCCGGCAAAGCCCGCCGGTCTATTGGCCCGGTCGGACCTATTGCGACGGGCGCGGCAGGTGCTACCGCTCACCCGGATGGTGGGAGCCGGGAAATGTCTACACGGTGGATGTCAACAAACCCCTACGCAACAAGGTCGAGGCGCAGTGCATGGCGCAAAAGGGCTATCGCCCGGTCAGCCTGCCGCCCTGCAAATCGGGCGTGAAATCCAGCGTGCCACTTGCCCGCACAACCACCCTGCCCCCGCTGACCACGCAATCCTGTTTTGTAAAGTTCGATGACGGATCATTCCAGATCATCTCGCCCGGTCAATCAGGTTGAACCTTGCGCCGCGCGTCGGCGGGACAAGGCCAGATGCGCAAAAATGGCTAACGCGTAGATACCAATCACGGTGATCAGCATTCCGGCCTCATCAACCCGCCACAGAACGGCCAGCAAAACCGGCGTGCCCAGCAGGTTGCCCGCATTCCCCATCTGCGCCATGGCCCCGTAGCTGAGCGCCTGCGTCTCGGCGGTTTGGTTCAGGATCGGCACGGCGGCAAAACTGCCCCCTTGCACAAGACCCAGAACCGCAAACAGCAGGACGCAGACAATTTCCAGCGGCAGGCCGAGGAAACCGCCAGCAATGGACAGTATACCCAGCCCAAACCCCAGATTAATCACGGCAACACACGGCATCACGTTCAGCAGAAATGGCACGGCCACCCAGCTGAGCACGATCCCCGCCAGCGGCATCAGCCCGGCAATCTGACCGCTTGTCTCTTCGGGCAGACGGCCCGGCAGGATGGCAAGCAAGGACACAAAGGTCAGCGTGTAAAAGAACCACCCGACGGCTGGCGCGGACACGAAAGGCGACCGGTAGGTGCGCAGATGGACATGCAGCACCTCGCTCCACCGCCACGGCACTGTTGGCGAGGCGGGTTGCACGGGCAACCGAGTTATCAGGATCAACGCCGCGACCCCGATCATCAGAAAACCGTGCAGCAGGAAGAACGCAGTCAGCCCAAACCGCTCGATCAAAGGCAGCCCGAGCCACGCATTCAGCGCAAAGGCTACGCCAAAGAAAGTGCTCCACAGCACCATGGCCATGTTCCGCGCCTTGCCGCTGGTGATCTGCGCGATCAGCGATGGGGCGGCGACGACGATTGCCAGATGCGACAGACCCTCGACAAACCGGCTGGCCAACATGACGTAAAACCCGGGCCATGTTGCCTGAAACACTGAAATCGCACCCCCAAGACACAGGCCGAAGGTCAGCAGCTTCAATGGCCCCACCCGACCCACGATTGCCCCGGACACGGCCCCTAGCACGGCACCGAGCAGGCTGATGATCGACAGCAGCCAACCCATCGTCTCCGCGTGATCGGGATACAGCTGCAAAAGCTGGGGGAACGGCACCGCGATCTTGGCAAACTGCGTCGCCGCGCCCAGCCCGGCCAGCCAGAGCAGAAGGACTTGAAAAGCTTGTGTCATACGCCGCTTCTACAGCGCCCGATCAGACCACGGAACGCATAAATTATGCGGCCCTAATGTCTGGACCCGCTGACCAGACGCACCGGTGTTCCATCAGACAGATACAGACGTTCCCAGATGATCTCTCCGGCGCTGATGCGGATGCGGTCATGGACAGCCTCAGACGTCTGAAACGCCTTTGGCGCAGGCGTGTGCATGTCCCACCAGCCGTCGGCGTCCAGTTCGGCCTCGGCCTGCTGAATTTCTTCCGTAGCAAATTGCCAGAGTGATACGCCCAGCAGAGCGTTTTGGCTGGTCTTCCAATCCCGTGCCCGGCTGGCGGAATAGGCAAGGCATTTATGGCTGGCCTCTTCAACCAGATGCAGACAGTCGGACGAGGTCATGACCAGCCGCCGCAAGGCGCTGTTATCCGCACGTGCAGGCCCTAGCGCGGCAAACACAGCCTGCTGAGTGTCCGGCGGCGGGGTTTGCCCGCCCCGCTCCCACCTTGAAACGGTGGCCTGATCCACCTGCAGCAACTCGGCCAGATGAGATTGCTTGTACCCGACCGACCGGCGCAACCGTTTCAGGCGTTTGTCAAAGCCGGGGTACCCGCGTGTTTCAAGCCTGTTCCCTGATGTCAGAACGCTCATGGCCAGCACAGCCTTTCCGGTACATCACTCCGCCGGTTCCGGCTCATCGATTTGCGCCACGCGTGCACCGGATTTGTTCGAGGTCACAACGCCCAGCGATTTCAGCTTGCGGTGCAGCGCGCTGCGCTCCATCCCGACAAAGCTGGCGGTGCGGCTGATATTGCCGCCGAAGCGATTGATCTGGGTCAGCAGATATTCACGCTCGAACGCTTCACGCGCTTCACGCAAAGGCAAGGTCGCCAGCGCACCGGACAGGACAACACGGCCCGACTCTTCGGCCTTATCCTCGTCGCTCGGCAATTCTCGAGCTTCAATCGGCCCGGTGCCATCGCCCAGAATCAGCACCCGTTCGATCAGGTTCTTCAACTGGCGCACATTGCCCGGCCAGGTCATGGTTTGCAGCAGCGCGACGGCCTCTTCCGACAATTCGCGGATCGGCAGACCTTGGGTTTCGTTGCACATTTCGATGAAGTGCTGGGCCAGGACCGGAATATCCTCGCGCCGGTCTTCCAGCGACGGCACCGCAATCGGCACGACGTTCAGGCGGTGATACAGTTCCTCCCGGAAGCGTTCGGCCGCAATCTCGTCGTCCAGATCCTTGTTCGTAGACGAGATCACGCGCAAATCGACCCGCACCTTGTCGCTGCCACCAACCCGCTGGAATTGTTGATCGACCAGCACCCGCAGGATTTTCGACTGCGTGCCCAGCGGCATATCGGCGACCTCATCAAAGTAGATCACACCGCCATGAGCCTCTTCCAGCAAGCCCGAATCCACCCCGCGTTCCGAGGATTCGCGGCCAAACAGAACCTCCTCGACCCGCTCCGGCTCGATCCCCGCGCAGTTGACGGTCACAAACGGCGCGTTGGCGCGGTTGGAATGGGCGTGGATATAGCGCGCGGCGATTTCCTTGCCCGACCCGGCCGGGCCGCTCAGCATCACGCGGCCGTTCGACTTGGTGACCTTGTCCAATTGGCCCTGCATCGCCCGGAACGAGGCCGACTTGCCGATCATGTCCGAATTGCTGACCTCTTTGCGCTTGAGCGAGGCATTCTCGCGACGCAGGCGCGAGGTCTCCATCGCACGGCGGATCACCACCATCAACTGGTCAATGTTAAAGGGCTTTTCGATAAAGTCATACGCACCCTGCTTGATCGCGGCGACCGCGATCTCGATATTGCCGTGGCCCGAAATGATCACCACCGGCACATCCGGGTTGTCGCGTTTGACCGCCTTCAGAATGTCGATCCCGTCCATGCGGCTGTCTTTCAGCCAGATATCCAGGATCAACAGCCCCGGCGGTTCGGCATTGATCGACGACATGCACTCGTCCGAGTTTGCCGCCAGCCGTGTGGAATAGCCTTCGTCCTCCAGAATGTCGGACACCAGCTCGCGAATATCGCGTTCGTCATCTACGATAAGAATGTCGCTCATCTTTGGCCTGCTTTCAGTTTGTTGGTTTTAATCGCCTGCTTCTGTGGCGCTGAATTGGTGGGCAGATTCGCCCCCGGCAAACGGATCACGGCCATCGCGCCAAAATGGTCCTGTCCGTCGAATACGGGCGCGTCTTCAAGCGTCAGCGCTCCGCCATGTTCTTCGATAATTTTCTTGACGATGGGCAGGCCCAGCCCGGTCCCTTCGTCGCGTGTGGTCACATAGGGTTCAAACAACCGCGCCCGGTCTTCGGGCAGACCGATACCGTTGTCCGCAATGGTGATGATCGTACCCGCGTCATCGTCGGAAACGGCCACCTTGATCTGTGGTTTCAGGTTTTCAGGCGCGCCTTTTTCCTTCAAGGTATCAATGGCTTCGCCTGCGTTCTTGATCAGGTTTGTGAGCGCCTGATTGAGCATGGTCGCATCCAGATCCGCCGAGATTGGTTGATCTGGCAAATCCGCATCGATCTGCACGGTTGGCTGCCCGGCCTGCTGCAGCAACACAGCCTCGCGCACCAAGGCGACAACATCTTCTTCGCGCCGTTCCGGCTCGGGCATACGTGCGAATTTCGAAAACTCGTCCACAATCCGCCGCAAGTCGTTGGTCTGCCGCACAATCACGTCGGTCATCGACTCGAGGCTATCGCAATCCTCTTCGTCCAGTTTGCGCGAGAATTTGCGTTTGATCCGCTCGGCGCTCAGCTGGATCGGGGTCAGCGGGTTCTTGATCTCGTGCGCGATCCGCCGGGCCACGTCGCCCCAGGCGGCCATCCGCTGCGCACTGACCAGATCGGTGACGTCATCAAAGGCCACAACATAGCCTTCTAATCCGCCATCCTCACCCCGCCGGGTGGCCATGCGGACCAGAAGGTTCTCCAACTGCCCCTTGCGAGTCACTTTAATTTCGCCCTGCACAGCCTCTTGCCCGCTGTCCTTCAGGCTCTCGAACAGAGGCAAAAACTCAGGCACCGCAATACCGATGGCCAGATGCTGGTCGCCGCGGGACCAGTCCAACAAGCGTTCGGCTGAACGGTTGACGAAGGTCACGCACCCATCCGGGTCTACCCCGACAACGCCCGATGTCACCGAGCTTAGCACCGAGTCGAACAGGCGGCGGCGGCTTTCAATCTGGCGCGTGTTTTCCAGCAGCGTGTCGCGCTGGCCCTTCAACTGTCGGGTCATCTGGTTGAAATACCGCCCCAGCATGGCGATTTCGTCGTCGCTGGCCTCTTCGATCACCTGAACGCTCAGGTCGCCCGCGCCGACGCGCTGCGCGGCGGTTGTCAGACGTCCCACGGGGCGCGAGAGACGCTCGGCAAACCACATGCCCAGGGACATGGCCGCAAGGATCAGGATCAGCGCAAAGCCCAGATACAAAAGACCAAATTCGAACAGCACCCGTCCCCGTTCGCTTTCAAGCTGTTGGTAGAACTGCGCCGTTTCCTTGGTGTCGTCCAGCAGGGTCAGCAACTGACCGTCCACTTCGCGGCTGACATAGAGATACCGGTCCAGATAGGCCTGCAAGGGCACAAGTGCGCGGAATTCATTGTTTTCCCAATCGGCGATGATCAGAAGGCCATCATCCGTGGCCTCGATCATCTGCTCGGGCGTCGGGGCTTCGTAGTTGAACAGGTAAGACCGATCCCCGCGCGAGCGGATCTCACCACTGCCATCGATCACATAGGCCTCGCGCAGGCCGCGCTGGATCTGGGATTGCCCCTGCGCCAGAACCTCGCGCAGTTCTGCGTCCGAGATGTAGAAATCGCGCGAGCGGGCATTGTCGAGATAAAGCGCCAGAACAGCCGCGTCCTGTGTCAGCCCTTGGCGGTGTTCAAGTTCATACGCTTCGGCTGCGGTCAGGGATGAGCCTACAACCTGCCGCACACGGTCCGAGAACCAGCCCTCAAGGCCGATATTCACCGTCAGCCCTGCAAAAATCGCCACGGTGACTGTGGGCACCAGCGCCAGCAGCGTAAAGGCCCCGATCAGACGCAAATGCAGGCGAGAGCCTGCCGATTTCGCCCGTCGCGCCGCGATCAGGCTGCCCAACTGGCTCAGCACAAGGGCCGCGACAACCAGCACGTATACCAGATCTGCAAGAAGAATCAGACGCAATGTCGGAGCGGTCGCCCCCAGATCAAACGGACCAATGACAAGATAGGTTGCAAGCGCCAAGGCAGGTCCTAGAAGAACCAGCCCCAAGGTGCCGAAATTGCGCAGTTTTCGGGATTTTCGCCATCGACTAATCGATGGGATCATCCCGCTCTGTGCTCGGGTTGCCACCGTCTGCCCTCATTCTGATGTGTCGCTTGCGCGACGAACCGCCATATGTCGTGGTCGTTGCCTAGGCGATACCCGGATGCCACGCTTTGTGTGGCGATATTACATCAGTTTGCGACGGCGTGTCACCTGAATATCGAGGTCTGTAATCTTTTTCCGCAGCGTATTGCGGTTGATTCCCAGCAAATCCGCGCATTTCGCCTGATTTCCACCGGTCGCTTCCAGCGCGATTTCGATCAGCGGGGCCTCAACCTCGCGCAGGATACGCTGGTACAGGCCCGGAGGCGGCAGCATGTTGCCGTGCAGGTCGAAATACCGCCGCAGGTGCCGCTCAACGGACGTGGACAGCTTCTCGCGCTCGCCCCCGCCGAGAACCGGTTCGGCCTCGGGCTGACTGCCAAGCACCATCTCGACCTCAGCCTTGGAAATCTCGTCCGCGCGGCTTGTCAGGCTCAGACGTCGGATCGCGTTTTCCAACTGCCGTACGTTGCCGGGCCAGGAATAACGCCGGACCAGTTCCACCGCATCAGTGCTGAGCCAGCGTTTGGCGCCGCTGTCACGTTCTTCGCGGGCCAGAAAGTGCTCGGCTAGCAGGGTGATGTCATCGACCCGCTCGCGCAGGGCTGGCACATGAATCGTAGCGCCGCACAGGCGGTAATACAGGTCCTGCCGAATGCGACCGCTTTCCATTCCGTCGGTCAGGTCCGACTGGCTGGTGGCCATAAAGCGCGGCACGTGTTCG
The DNA here is from genome assembly GCF_056540025.1 of Ruegeria sp. AP12. NCBI lineage: Bacteria > Pseudomonadati > Pseudomonadota > Alphaproteobacteria > Rhodobacterales > Roseobacteraceae > Ruegeria > Ruegeria sp. AP12. Next base: position 672,323 of record NZ_JBQFVZ010000001.1, on the reverse strand, counting down.
CCCGGCGTGTCCATCATCCGCACGATCCGGGCCTGAATCTCGTCATCGATGTCAGCAATCTCATCGATCAGCAGCGTGCCGCCGCGCACACGCGCCATGACGCGCGCGGGTCCCTCAAGATCACGCAAATCGGCTGCGGTTGCGGTGACAAAGGGCAAGGTACGCCGGTCCGAAAAGTCATGAATGGCGCGCGCGATCAGGGACTTACCGGTCCCACTTTCACCAGAAATCATCACCGACAGATCGGTATTCATCACCCGCGCCACCAAACGATACAGCGACTGCATGACCGGGGTGCGCCCAACAAGGGGCAACTCATCGGGGCGGTCGCTTTGTTCGGTTTCAGGCTCGGTATGCAGGCGCTGTTTCTGCTCCAACGCGCGCGCGGTGCGCTTCATCAGATCGGGCAGATCGAAGGGCTTTGGCAGGTAATCATAGGCATCCGCCTCGGCCGCCTGAATCGCCGTCATGATGGTGTTCTGGGCCGAGATCACGATGACCGGCAATCCGGGCCGGTCCTGAGCGATTTTCGGCAGCATTTCCAGACCGTTCCCATCCGGCATGACCACGTCCGAGATCACAACATCCCCCTTGCCCTCGCCCACCCAGCGCATCAGCGTGGTCAGCGAAGAGGTGGCGTGCACCTTGCATCCAGCCCGCGTCAGGGCCTGGGTCAGAACAGTGCGGATCGTGCGGTCGTCATCTGCGACCAGAACGGTGCCATCCATCAGGTGCTCTCCTTCGATATGCTCTCTGCCGGTGCGCGGCGCAGCGACAGTTTAAAGACGGTGCGTCCCGGAACGGAATCGGCTGAAATCCAGCCGTCATGGTCCGAGATGATCTTGCTGACCAATGCCAGCCCCAGTCCGGTCCCGTTTTCCTTGCCAGACACAAAAGGGTCGAAAATATCGCTGCGGATTTTCTCTGGCAGGCCCGGCCCGTCATCGATGATTTCGATCTGCAGGGGCAGCGAATGGCCCGAGCCATCACTGCGGCGCAGCCGGAACGAATGTTCGAAATAGGTGCGCAGGCGAATTGTGCCACCGTCCGGCCCTGCGGCCTCGGAGGCGTTCTTCAGCAGGTTCAGAACCACTTGCAGGATCTGGTCGGGATCCCCAAAGGCCAGCGGCAGGGACGGATCGTAATCCTCGATAATGGTCATGTCCGCACCGAACCCCAGCAAGGCCGAACGGCGGGCGCGGTCCAGAACATCGTGAATATTGACCGGTTTGAAGTCAGGTTGCTGCAGGTTTCCAAACTGCTCAACCTGTTCCAGCAACTTCACGATCCGGCGGCTTTCTGCGACGATAAGATCTGTAAGTTCAAGATCTTGCGGCGGGATATTCATGCTGAGAAGTTGTGCCGCCCCGGTGATACCGGCCAGAGGGTTCTTGATCTCGTGCGCCAGCATCTCGGCCATGCCAATCGCTGCTTGGGCGGCGGATTTGACGGTATTGCCACGTGTCATGCGCCCGGCCAGTTCGCGGGGCGAGATGATCATGATCATCGATCCCGGATGCCCGACCAAAGGCGCGATTTGAAGCGCGCATTGCAACGGCGCGCGGTTGCCCGAGCCTGCATCCACATCATTGACGAACAAGGGCGTGCCGTGCTGGCGGGCGCGCAGAAACGCCTCTTCCAGCGGGGCATCCACGGCGATCTGATCCCAGACCGGCTCACCAATCACCGCTTTGCGCGAGGCATTCAGAAACCCCTCACCCGAGGAATTCACGTCGGCAATCCGATCCTCGGCATCAATGATAAAGGCCGGAACCGGCAGCGAGTTCCAGATGCTTTGATCCGAGGTCATGCCGCCACCTCTGCCGTGCCGTTCAAGGCATCGCCCAGCAGGCGCAGGACCTCGTCTGTATCCCGTGAGGTCAGAACCGCCCGGCGCAACGGCGCGGGTGTTCCGGCCTCATCCATGTACCAGCCAAGATGTTTGCGCGCGACGCGCAGGCCCAGATCGGCGCCATAGAAACCCAGCATCGCCTGATAATGCGAACGCACCATGTCGATCAGATCAGCACCTTCCGGGATTGCAGGGGCATCGGTGCCGTAAACCTCATGGCAGATCTGCGCCAGCAGCCAGGGTTTTCCCTGCGCCCCGCGCCCGACCATGACACCGTCAGCGCCGGAATGGTCCAGCGCCGTACGCGCCGCTTTGGTGTCAACAATATCGCCATTTGCGATGACGGGGATCGAGACCGCCTCTTTCACCGCGCGGATCGCCTGCCAATCGGCCCGACCCTTGTAGAACTGACAGCGCGTACGCCCGTGGATCGTAACCATCTGAACGCCCGCCCCTTCGGCCCGGCGCGCCACATCCGGCGCGTTCAGCAGCGCATCGTCCCAACCCAACCGTGTTTTCAGGGTGACGGGCACGTCCACGGCCTCGACCACCGCCTCGATCAGCGTCAGCGCGTGATCGGGCGTTTTCAGCAGGGCCGAGCCGGAATAGCCATTTGTGACCTTCTTGGCCGGGCAGCCCATGTTGATGTCGATCACCCGCGCGCCGCGGTCCGCGACCTGACGGGCGGCCTCGGCCATCCAATGTGCCTCACGCCCGGCAAGCTGGACGGCGGTGTTTTCCACGTCCGCAGACAATTCGGCCCGTTCGCGCACGCCCGGCTTGGCCTGCACCATCTCCTGACTGGCGACCATTTCGCTGACGACCATTCCGGCCCCAAAGCGCATCACCAGATCGCGAAAGGGCCGGTCCGTGATTCCGGCCATTGGGGCCAGTAACACCGGCGGGTTCAGGGTTTTGTCAGCAAGATGCAGGGTCAACGTGCCTAATCCTTGAGCATTTGGGGTTTTGATATCGAATTCCGCGCATATGAACAACAAAACGGCGGGTCACAAGCCTGCAAAATCATCACTTGCCTATTTTTTAATCACGTTAACGCGGGTGATTGCCTCTGCATTCACCGCCCCCTAAACAATGGCGAGAACCACGGAAGGCCGAGCCCCAAATGACAACCGCCGCCATCATCGTCGCCGCCGGACGCGGAACCCGCGCCGGAGGGGGTGCGCCGAAGCAATGGCGCACGCTGGGCGATCGCACAGTGGCAGACTGGACCATCGCCAGGTTTCGCGGTCAGGTCGATCAGATCGTTCTGGTGCTTTCGCCCGACGACGACGCGGCGTGGGCGGCATATCGAACCAGTGGCCTGACCCTGACCGCAGGCGGCAATGACCGGTCCGAATCCGTGCGCAACGGGTTGGCGGCGTTGGCGGACCAAGGCGTCACCCGCGTTCTGATCCACGATGTCGCCCGCCCCTGCGTGGCGGAAAACACTATTCGAAACGTGTTGGAGGCTCTGACCTCGGCCAAGGCCGCTGCACCGGGTCTGGCGGTCACGGACGCGCTTTGGACCGGGGCGGATGGTTCGGTTACTGGCACGCAGGACCGCACGGGCCTGTTTGCGGCGCAAACCCCGCAGGGGTTTGATTACGAGGCGATCACCGAAGCACATGCCGCCCATCCCGGCGGCGCAGCGGATGATGTCGAGGTCGCGCGCGCCGCAGGGCTGGACGTGACCATCGTGCCGGGCGACCCGGATAATATCAAAATCACACGACCCGAGGATTTTGCCCGGGCAGAACGCATATTGGGGCTGGATATGGATGTAAGGCTGGGCAACGGCTATGACGTGCACCGCTTTGGCGAGGGGGATCACGTAATCCTGTGCGGCGTGAAAATCCCGCATGAGCGTGGGTTGCAGGGCCATTCGGATGCGGATGTGGGCATGCACGCGGTGACGGATGCGATCTATGGCGCACTGGCGCAGGGCGACATCGGGCAGCATTTTCCGCCATCTGACCCGCAGTGGAAGGGGGCCGACAGCGAGATCTTTCTGCGCCACGCCGTCGAACTGGCCGGGCAAATGGGCTATCGCATCTCGAACGCCGATTGCACGCTGGTCTGCGAATACCCCAAGATCGGACCCCATGCGCAGGCGATGCGGGAAGAGATGTCCAGAATCATGGGTTTGCAGGTCGGTCAGGTCTCGGTCAAGGCCACCACATCCGAGCGTCTGGGCTTTACCGGGCGCAGTGAGGGCATCGCCGCTTTGGCCACCGCCTGTCTGGTGAAGGCATGAACGCCGCGCGCCTGATCGGAACCGTCTGTGGCGTGGGCCACCTGCGTCCGGCTCCGGGGACCTGGGGATCGCTGGCCGCCCAGCCCCTGGCCTGGCTGTTGCACACATTGGGTGGCTTTCCGCTGCTGGCCATTGCCACCGTTGCGACCTTTATCGCAGGCGTGTGGGCAACGCGCGTGATGACCGCTGGTCAGGACGATCACGACCCGTCGGAAATCGTGATTGATGAGGTCGCGGGCCAGTTCATCGCGCTCTGGGCCGTGTCCTATCCGGCCTGGGCGCACGGGATTGAGATCACGGCGCTCTGGCCCGGTTGGATTGCGGGTTTCCTGCTGTTCAGGTTGTTCGACATCACCAAACCCGGCCCCGTCGGCTGGGCCGACCGGCGCAATGACGCGATGGGCGTGATGCTGGACGATGTGATCGCCGGGGTGTTCGCTGCGATTGGCGTCGCGGTTCTGGCCGGTATCGCACATGGGGTTCTGGGGCTGTGACCGCCGCCGCCCTGCTTGATCTGGCAAAGGCACGCGGCGTCATGATCGCCACGGCCGAAAGCTGCACCGGAGGTATGGTGGCCGCCGCCCTGACCGATATTCCCGGCAGTTCCGCCGTGGTCGAACGCGGGTTTGTGACCTACACCAACCAATCCAAGCAGGACTTGCTGGGTGTGCGCCCTGACACTCTGGACGCCTACGGCGCAGTGTCCGAAGAGGTCGCCCGCGAAATGGCCGAAGGCGCGCTGCGCAACTCGCAGGCGCAATTGGCCGTATCGGTCACCGGCATCGCAGGCCCCGGCGGATCCGAGTTCAAGCCCGAGGGGCGCGTGTGCTTTGGGCTGGCCGGTGACGGGCTGGAAACCTGCACCGAAACCGTCGAATTCGGTGCTTTGGGACGGGACCATGTGCGCAAAGCGGCGCGGGATCATGCGCTGGCCCTGCTGCATCAGGCCTTTTCCTAAACCGCCCGTTTTTCAGGCATTCGCCCGCAACGGATGCAAAAACTGTCATCAGTTGAACAAAAGACGCCAAATTAGGCGCATATTTCCACCCCTGCCTCTTTTTTCCTCACCTCGCCTCCGCTTCAACGCCCCGCACAATCACTCACACGGCTCCGACCTGCCCAGATGGGCGTCCCGGAGCATCCGCAGGGAAAAGGAGACCGGCCCATGAACGGAGCCGACACAGCCTGGATCATCGTTGCAACCGCACTGGTCCTGTTCATGACACTACCGGGGCTTGCCCTGTTCTATGGCGGCCTTGTACGCGCCCGCAACGTGCTGAGCGTTTTCATGCACTGTTTCAGCATCGCCTGCCTGATGAGCGTTCTTTGGCTGGTCGCCGGGTATTCCATCGCCTTCGGCCCCGGTGAAAGCGGGCTGTGGGGCGGTTTGGGCAAAGCTTTCCTGAGCGGCGTCGATGTGGACAGCCTTGCAGGCACCCTGCCCGAGATTCTGTTCTTCGCCTTTCAGATGACCTTTGCCATCATCACACCCGCGCTGATCGTCGGCGCGTATGTGGAACGCGTGGGCTTTGGCTTTGTCCTGACTTTCTCGGCGCTGTGGATGTTGCTGTGCTATGCGCCGGTGGTGCACTGGATCTGGGGCGGCGGGATGCTGGCCGATGGTGGAATTCTGGGTGAGATCGGCGTGCGCGACTTTGCGGGCGGCATCGTTGTCCACGAAACCGCCGGTCTGGCCGCGCTGATCATCGCTGTCATCCTCGGACCGCGTCGCAACCGCACGACACCGCCGCACAATCCGGGCTTTGTTATGGTCGGTGCCGCGATGCTGTGGGTCGGCTGGTTCGGCTTCAACGGCGGTTCGCAACTGGCCGCTGACGGAGGGGCCGCGATGGCCATGACCGTCACACATCTGTCCGCCGCCACCGCCTCGCTGACTTGGGCGCTGTGGGAGAAGATCCGCTTTGGCAAAGCCTCGATGGTCGGTCTGGTGACCGGCACCATCGCGGGTCTGGCCTCGATCACGCCGGCCTCGGGCTTTGTCGGCCCGGTTCAGGCGCTGATCATCGGCGCTGTGGCAGGCATCCTGTGCCAGGAGGCCGTGTTCGTGATCCGCAACAAGCTGAATATCGACGACACGCTGGACGTGTTCGCGGTGCACGGGGTTGGCGGCATCTTTGGCACCCTGATGATTGCACTGTTCGGTCTGGGCACCTGGACCGCGCAACTGGGCGGGCTGGTGATCGTGGGTGTCTTTACGTCAGTTGTCACGATTGTATTGGTCAAGGTGGTTGCACTGATCACCCCACTTCGCGTAGACGCCGAGACCGAAACAAACGGGCTCGATCTGTCGGTACACGGCGAGCGGGCCTATGACATGAGCAGCTAAGCCCACCTTGGCATGCTCTGCCCGTAAGGGCCTAAGCGGACCTCTTGGGGGTCCGCTTTTCTTTTTTCACCCCCTCGACTCCGGCCAAAGGGTCAGGCTATCAGCCCGCAACGCGTTTTCAGCCCAGAGGTTTGCACCATGATCCCCAGCTCATTCCCCGATAGCACCGAAATCGCCCGCCTGACCGCGCGGATGCTGCTGGAGATCAAGGCCGTGCACTTCAACTCGCGCGAGCCGTTCACGCTGGCCTCTGGCCTGCCCAGCCCGACCTATATCGACTGCCGCAAGCTGATCTCATACCCCCGCATCCGCTCGACCCTGATGGATTTCCTGACCGTCACTGTGATGCGTGAGGCTGGGTTCGAGGCGTTCGACAATATCGCAGGCGGCGAGACGGCGGGCATCCCCTTTGCCGCAATGGTGGCCGAGCGTATGGCGTTGCCAATGACCTATGTGCGCAAGAAACCCAAGGGCTACGGCCGCAACGCCCGGATCGAAGGCGCGATGAGCGAAGGGGAACGCGTGCTGCTGGTCGAGGACCTGACCACCGATGGCGGCAGCAAGCTGTCCTTTGTCGATGCGATCCGCGAAACTGGTGCATCCTGTGGGCATACGGCAGTCATTTTCTACTACGGAATTTTTCCCGAGACAGAAAAGACGCTGGGCGATCATGGCGTGAAGCTGCACAGCCTTTGCACATGGTGGGATGTTCTGGCCGAAGCCAAGGCGCAAAAGGCCTTTGACGAAGAGACCCTTAGCGGCGTCGAAGCCTTCCTGAACGACCCGCGCGGCTGGCAGGAAGCGAACAAAAGCTGACGTCGCGAAATCTGTTTTCTAAACGGAAACAGTGGCAGGTCGGCGGACTTAATCCGCACAATATGTTGACGTCCGGCCCCCTCATGCTTCAAGATGATGGGGCCCGGAGATATTCACAGCATATCCCCAGAAAACATACAATTTGCCCCGACTCGCAGGGCTAAGCTATGGACCTTGTCCCAAGGGACGGTGAGAGCAGCAATGAACGAGATCAGCAGTATCGAGCAGGCAGCGGCACAGATTCAGAATGCCGAAACCATGCCGCATTCCATTGAGGCCGAACAGCAGCTTCTGGGTGCAATCCTGACCAATAACGACCTCTATGACCGGGTCGCCTCGATCATCGGGGCCGAGCATTTCTATGACCCGGTCCATGCCCGCATCTATGAGGTCGCGGCCAACCGTATCGCCAAGAATGCGCTGGCCTCGCCCGTGACGCTGAAATCCTTCATGGCCGAGGATGAGGGCCTGAAGGAACTGGGCGGTCCCGCCTATCTGGTCAAGCTGGCGGGCGCGTCGATCAGTGCCTTTGCGGTGCATGACTATGCTCAGATGATTTATGACCTCGCCATCCGGCGCGAGCTGATCCGGCTGGGCCGGGACATCTCGGACAAGGCGGCGCGGGTTGATGTGTCCAGCGAGCCGAAAGAACAGATCGTCGAGGCCGAGCAACAGCTTTATCAGCTATCCGAGCAGGGCCAGACCGAACAGGGGTTTCAATCCTTCCTCAAGGCGGTCACAGAAGCCGTTAACGTCACCAACGAGGCTTACCAGCGCGGTGGCGGTATGGCGGGGATTTCCACCGGTCTGGCCGATCTCGACAAGCAGTTGGGCGGGTTGCACCCATCCGACCTGATCATTCTGGCGGGGCGCCCGTCGATGGGGAAAACCTCATTGGCGACCAACGTGGCGTTCAACGTGGCCAAAGCCTACAAGCGCGGGCTGAAACCGGATGGCACCGAGGGCGCAATTGACGGCGGTGTGGTTGGGTTCTTCTCGCTTGAAATGAGCGCCGAGCAGTTGGCGGGCCGGGTTCTGGCCGAGGCGTCCGAAATCTCAAGCCACAAGATCCGTCAGGGCGACATGACCGAGGCCGAGTTCCGCCGTTTCGTCGATGCCGCGAAAGAGTTGGAAGCCTGCCCGCTGTTCATCGACGACACCCCTGCCCTGCCCATCTCTCAGCTTGCCGCCCGCGCACGGCGGTTAAAGCGGACGCATGGGCTGGACCTGCTGGTGATCGACTATCTGCAACTGTGCCGCGGCATGGCCGACAACCGCGTCAACGAAATCGCCGAGATTTCGATGGGCATGAAAGCCATCGCCAAAGAGTTGAACATCCCGGTGATCGCCCTGTCCCAGCTATCGCGTCAGGTCGAAAACCGCGATGACAAACGCCCGCAACTGTCCGACCTGCGGGAATCGGGCTCGATCGAACAGGACGCCGATGTGGTGATGTTTGTGTTCCGCGAGGAATATTACAAGGAGCGCGAAAAGCCCGGCGATCACGAGCTGGAAAAGATGGAAGAGTGGAAGCAGGCCATGGAACGCCTGCATGGCAAGGCCGAGGTTATCGTCGGCAAGCAACGCCACGGCCCCATCGGCACGGTCGAGTTGTCGTTTGAGGCGCAGTTCACGCGCTTTGGCAATCTGGTCAAACCCTGGCAACAGGGCGGCGAGATCGAAGGGTACTGACCCAAGCTGGTGCCGGGCACCCCTGTCCTACGGGGAGAATGCCGTTTCCTCTCACCTGTACGGCAGGCTGGGTATGGGGCTAAATAGAGGCCATGCTCTGAAAAGGACGCGCGGAATTTGCCAGCCATCATCTCGGAAATTCGCTATCGCAACGGTCCGGGCTTCAACAACCCGGATGACGACTTCATCGAAATCCGGGTGCCCACGGGCCAGAGTGTCTCGGGCCTGACGGTCGAGGTGTATAACCCCAACGGCACAGTGCGCAGCACAACGTCGGTCGATAGCGGCACCATGACCACAGTCGGCGGGTTCGACTATTACGTTTTGAACGCGCGCATCAATCGCTTTGGCGCGGTATCCCTCGATGACAATGGCACCGTTCTGGGGTTCGTGTCATTCGACGGCGACGTCACGGCCACCGAAGGGGCCGCCGATGGTCTGACCGCAAACCGCATTGGCAACGACAGCGATCCGGACCTGACGGATTCAACGCAGTCGGTCACGTCGACCGATGGCATCAACTACGTCGTCAACGACAACCCCAGCCCGGGCGCGCCCTGTTTTGCAACCGGCACTCTGATCCAGACCGACAGCGGGCAGATTGCCGTCGAAGACCTGAAACCCGGCGACTTGGTCCTGACCGCAACCGGGGCGTATCTGCCTCTGCGGCTGAATCTCTCCCGCGCTCTGCGACAGTCCGAGTTGATCTCGCAACCCGAGCTGCGCCCGATCCGTATCGTGGCCGGAGCCTTGGGCCAGAGTTTGCCGGGGCGCGATCTGCTGGTTTCGCGTCAACATCGTATGCTGGTGCGGTCGCCGATTGCCGGGCGGATGTTTGGAACGCAGGACGTGCTGATCTCGGCAATCCGGCTGACCGACCTGCCCGGTATCTTCATCGACGACAGCATCACTCAGGTCACCTATCATCATCTGGTGTTTGATTGTCATGTTGTCCTGTTCGCCGAAGGCGCGCCCAGCGAAAGCCTGTTCACCGGCCCGCAGGCCGTGTTTGCCGTCACGCCAGAGCCGCGGGCTGAATTGCTGGCCTTGTTCCCCGCGCTGAACGCGGCTGAGGCACAAACCGGCAAGCCTGCCTGTTTCATTCCCAGCGGCAGGCAGCAGCGCAAACTGGTGGCGCGGCATCTGAGCAACGAAAAACCGCTGCTGTCGCCGCCTGCGCAGGGATCGGCTTGACCCTCAGAGGATCAACGATACCAAGGTTCCGCCGCGTTTGACGCCAGATGTCACATAATCCAAACCCCTTTCAAACAATGGTGTTTTTGCAGAAGATTACGCTCGACAGCCGCGCGGACCGTTTGTACTCAGCCAGATGCTGCCTATGTCGCAGCGTATCTTGTCGGGAAAAGCCCGATACCCCCTTGACCTGCCACGACGCAATGGCATGAACGACGCATGAGTACAGCACGACTAACAATCAATCTTCAGGCCGTTGCCAGCAACTGGCGGGCGCTGGATGCAAAGACCAATGTTGAAACCGGCGCCGTGGTCAAGGCCGACGCCTATGGGCTGGGGGCCGGACCCGTCAGCGGCGCGCTGGCCGAGGAAGGTGTGCGCAAGTTTTTCGTCGCCGTCGCCGAGGAAGGCGTCGCCGTGCGCAAGGCTGTGGGCCCCGGACCGATGGTTGCCGTGTTTTCCGGCCATATGGAGGGCGACACTGATCTGCTGCGCGATCACGACCTGACGCCGCTGATCAACTCGGCCGAGCAGTTCCAGCGCCATATGCAGGCCCTGCCAGATCATCCGTTCGGCATCCAGCTTGACAGCGGCATGAACCGTCTGGGGCTGGAACCCGCCGACTGGGCCGAGCTGCGTCCCAAGGCCGAGGCGCTGAACCCGTTGGTCGTGATGTCCCACCTCGCCTGTTCGGACGAGCCCGATCACCCGATGAACCAGCAGCAGTTGAAAACCTTCCGCGAGATGACCGACGGTGTCACCGCGCCGCGCTCGCTTGCGGCGACGGGCGGGACATTGCTGGGGCCCGAGTTCCATTTCGACTTCTGCCGTCCGGGCGTCGGCCTGTACGGTGGCATGCCCTTTGCCGGGGCCAAGCCGGTGGTCACGGTTGATCTGCCGGTCATTCAGGTCCGCGCCGTGGAAGTCGGAGAATCCGTAGGCTATGGCAACAGCTGGACTGCCCGGCGTCCATCGCGCATCGCCACAGTGGCGGCGGGATATGCGGACGGACTGCACCGCGCGATTGGCGGCGGCATTGATACGTTTTCGGGCGATCAGCCCTGCCCGGTCGTGGGCCGTATCTCGATGGATCTGATCACCGTCGATGTCACCGACCTGCCGCAGGACCCCGAACGCCTGCGCATCCTGAACGGCCATCAGACGGTGGATGATCTGGCCGAGGCCGCAGGGACGATCGGTTATGAAATTCTGACGTCACTGGGCCGCAGGTACTCGCGGGGTTACGTGGAATGAACCCCATTCTGATGCTTGGCGGATTGGGCCGCGCGGTCCTGAACATGCTGGCTGCGTTCGGACGCGTCGCCTTATTCGCGCTGGACGCGGTGTCGCATATCTTTCGACCGCCCTTCTACCCGCGCGAATTCGCCATGGCATTGCTGAATATCGGCTGGCTGTCCCTGCCCGTGGTAGGCCTGACCGCAATCTTCACCGGTGGCGCGCTGGCCCTACAGATCTATTCCGGCGGCGCACGTTTCAATGCCGAGGCCGTGGTCCCCCAGATCGTCGCCATCGGCATGGTGCGGGAACTTGGCCCCGTACTGGTCGGCCTGATGATCGCCGCGCGCGTGACTTCGTCCATCGCGGCAGAGATCGCGACCATGAAAGTGACCGAGCAGATTGACGCTCTGGTCACGCTGTCCACCCATCCGATGAAATACCTGACCGCCCCTCGCGTGCTGGCGGCGGTGATCACCGTTCCTGCTTTGGTCGCGGTGGGCGATGTGATCGGCATCATGGGCGGCTATACGGTTGCCACCCAAAACCTGGGCTTCAACCCGGCGACCTACCTGAAAAACACGGTGGATTTCCTTGAGACGCGCGACATCGTCTCATCACTGGTCAAAGGGGCCGCCTTCGGCATGATCGCCGCCGTCATGGGCTGCTACTACGGCATGAGCTCAGGCCGCGGCGCGCAAGGCGTGGGCCGCGCCACCAAAGGCTCGGTCGAGGCCGCCGCCGTGCTGATCCTGGCCGCCAATTTCGTTCTGACAGGGGTGTTCTTCTCGCTATGATCCGGATGGAGAACGTACATAAAGCTTTTGACGACAACCATGTGTTGCAGGGGCTGAACCTTGAGATCCCCAAGGGCACCTCGATGGTCATCATCGGCGGCTCGGGTACCGGTAAATCGGTAGCGCTGAAATGCATCCTCGGCCTGATCAAACCCGACAGCGGCATGATCTATGTGGACGGCAAAGACGCCACCAAAGGCGACCGAGATGCCTTTCTGGCCCGGTTCGGGATGCTGTTTCAGGGCGCGGCGCTGTTTGACTCACTACCCGTCTGGCAGAACGTCGCCTTCCGCCTGCTGCGCGGTTCCCTGAAGCGCCCAGCCGAGGAAGCCCGCGAAATCGCCATCGAAAAACTGCGCCGCGTCGGTCTGAAATCCAACGTCGCCGACCGCTTTCCTGCTGAACTGTCCGGCGGTATGCAAAAACGCGTAGGCCTCGCCCGCGCCATCGCCGCCGAGCCCGAGATCATCTTTTTCGACGAGCCCACCACCGGGTTGGACCCGATCATGTCCGGCGTCATCAACGACCTGATTCGAGAAATCGTGACCGAGATGGGTGCCACCGCGATGACCATCACCCACGACATGAGCTCCGTCCGCGCGATTGCCGACAACGTGGCGATGCTGCATGACGGGGTGATCCAGTGGACCGGGCCTGTGGGCCAGATGGACGCCTCGGGCGATCCGTATCTGGAGCAGTTCATTAGCGGGAGTGCAGAAGGGCCGATTGAGGCGGTGCGGTGACAAAGTTCTTAGAAGAACGGGAGTCAATGAGCCCCCACTTGTTCGCTCAAATTTCTGAGAAATACTTACAAGCAGCGAAGATTATTTGGGAAGCTGAGTTCGCTAACCGGCATCGCTTCTATTGGGACAAACTACTTATTTTACGCCCCCTTTCGCAATTGGTAGGCGTTTCTCTCGAAACTAGCCTCAAGGGGCTGATAGCGTGTCGCGGCATCGATAACTGCAAAACACATAGTATTTCTAAGCTTTTTGAAATCCTTGACGACCCTAGCCTTGAGGCCGAGATCTCAGCTCTTCTTCAAAACGTCGAACTGCCGGAAGAGCTAGTTGAAGTAAACGAGCACCTTGAAGCGGAGGAACTTACCGAATTGTACCGGACACTGGGAATACACGTAGATCTGCTTGATCAGGTGTACGACCGCCCATACGTTTCTCGGTATCCATACCTCGGAAGCCACGCCACACCTGACATTGAGGCACTTATGATCGTTATCCAAGCCATTCAGCTCAGGTTGCGTGAAGAAAAACTAACGTGGCATCGCGACTAGTGCGATGACCCTCCGCCTCGCCACCCTCTCCCTCCTGATCCTCTACCCCATCGCGTGGTTCGCCCCGCTGATGCGCGCGGGGCTCCTCCCAATCTTCGGCCTATCCGAAATCAGCGTCATCACCGGCCTCCAGTCCTTGTGGAAATCCGACATCTTCCTCGCGCTGGTCGTCACGATCTTCGCCCTTGTCGCGCCTTACATCAAAACCATCGGCACCGCCCTGATCCAATGGGACCTACTGGACGCCCGCGTGCAACCCGCGCTCAACATCCTCGGCAGGCTCGCCATGGCCGACATCTTCCTGATCGCGCTTTATATCACGCTGGCCAAAGGCATCTCATACGCCACCGTCGAAACCGCTTGGGGCCTGTACCTGTTCACCGCCTGCATTCTGGCCTCGCTTGCGCTGGGTTATATTACCGAGATGACATCCAGTTCACGAAATCCTCAGACCTAATTGATTGAAAACATTAATCTGAGTATCATTTTAATATTCGAGCAGCAAAGTTTTTTGTCGTTTACGGGTCCGCAGCGGATCACCTTGCGTGTTTGATCTTTCCCTCCGCTTCGGCCCGGTGTGTACCGGTTTGAAAAGGAGAAGGACTATCATGGCCGCGCTCCATAACATTACATTGCAATTTCAGAATGCCTTTTTAAGACTGACTTTTTTCCTGATTTGCGCCGCAGCGCTTGGCGCAGTTGTCGCTACATCCCTGTCCGCGCTTGGCGTCTGGCCGTGGTTGTCGATGCAGGCCGGATTTGCCGGCGGCACCATCGATGCGGGCGTCTATATCCAGATAGGCCTGACCTGCTTGATTCTGATGCTGGCCTTCTACCTGCCCTCCAATGCGCGGATGATGGCGCTGGAAAACGCGCATCGGAAGTTCTCGCTGAACATGGAGGACATCGCCCATGCCTATCAGGTGGCCCATGCCGCCGACCGTAGCGGGGCGTTTGCGCTGGCCTCGGAATTCGACGCGGTGAAGGAACGGATGGCCTTTCTGCGGGATCACCCCGACCTGCAGGCGCTGGAACCTGAAGTTCTGGAAACGGCGGCCCAGATGAGTCAGGTCAGTCAGGAACTGGCCGAAACCTACGGCGAGGATCGTGTCAGACGCGCCCGCACCTTCCTGCAACAGCGGCAGGAAGAGGTTGAGTTGTTTCAGAAGCGGATCGAGGATGCGCAGACCATCCTGCACGAGCTCAGCCAATGGACCCGCGACATCGAGATCGAGGAATCCATCGCCAAATCCCAACTCAGCCGCCTGCGGGACGAGTTGTTCGAGTTGCTGCCGGAACTTTCCGCCCAATTGCAATCCCCCCCTGATGACAGCGATCCAAGCGCGTCCAGCGTCATCGCAATGTCCCCCCCTCGGGCGGCGGAATAGGCGCGTCAGCGCCCGCTGCGGGGGATGGCCCGTCGGGCCTGAGCCCGCAGCGCGCCACCGGCGGGGATGAAAGCCCGCAAGGGCTTGAAGAACCGCCCATCCTCGGGCACCAAAGGCCACATGGCAAAGACGACTTCCTTCTCCTGCTCGGCCTGTGGTGCCACGCATACAAGATGGTCCGGCCGCTGCGATGCGTGCGGCGAATGGAACACAATCACCCAGGACGTGCCACTTTCGGCAGGTCCGGCCAAGAAATCCCTCGGCGGCAAGCGGGGCACGTCCATCGCACTCACGGACTTGTCGACCGAGGAGACACCGCCACCCCGTACACTCAGCGGGGTGGATGAGTTGGACCGCGTGTTGGGCGGCGGCCTCGTCCCCGCCTCTGCTCTGTTGGTCGGCGGAGATCCCGGCATCGGCAAGTCCACCCTGTTGTTGCAGGCGGCTGCCCGGTTCGCGCGCGCGGGCGTCAAGACGATCTATGTCTCAGGCGAAGAAGCCAGCGCGCAGGTCCGCATGCGCGCCCGCCGTTTGGGGCTGGAAGATGCGCCCGTCCAACTGGCGGCTGAGACCAACCTGCGCGACATCCTTACAACGCTAGAGGCCGAAAAACCCGGCCTCGCCATCATCGACTCGATTCAGACAATGTGGGCCGACAATGTGGACAGCGCGCCGGGATCGGTATCACAAGTCCGGGCTGCCGCGCATGAATTGACCACGTTTGCGAAACGACATGGCGTGTCGATCATCATGGTCGGCCATGTCACCAAAGAAGGCCAGATCGCGGGCCCTCGGGTCGTCGAGCACATGGTTGACACCGTTCTTTATTTCGAAGGCGAGCGCGGCCATCAGTTCCGCATCCTGCGCGCCGTCAAGAACCGCTTTGGCCCCGCTGATGAGATCGGCGTGTTTGAGATGACCGGCAAGGGGTTGGCTCAAGTCACCAACCCCTCGGCCCTGTTCCTGTCGGAACGCGGCACCCCAAGCCCCGGTTCCGCCGTGTTCGCAGGCATCGAAGGCACCCGCCCCGTTCTGGTGGAATTGCAGGCTCTGGTCGCGCCCTCGCCCCATTCGCAGGCGCGCCGTACGGTTGTTGGCTGGGACAGCGGGCGTCTGGCGATGATCCTTGCGGTGCTCGAGGCGCGATGCGGCGTTCCGTTCACTGGCCTGGACGTCTATCTGAACGTCGCCGGAGGCCTGAAAATCGGCGAACCCGCCGCCGATCTGGCCGTTGCCGCCGCGTTGCTAAGCGCGCGTGAAGACACCGCCCTGCCCGCCGACACGGTGGTTTTCGGAGAAATCTCTCTATCCGGGGCACTTAGACCGGCCCCGCAGACCGAAAACAGGTTGAAAGAAGCCCAAAAACTTGGTTTCACGTCGGCAATCGCTCCGGCTGGCGGCAAAACCGGTACTGTGGCAGGTCTGACACTCACCCGGCCCTCTGATTTGGTTGGGTTTGTTGGCGAAACCTTCGGAGCAGGTTAAAGTCGCGCCGCGAGGGGCAGAAAAAGAACAGGCGAGGGCCATGGAAGGTTTTACAATAATTGACGGGGTTGTGGCCCTGATCATCGTGCTGTCAGGTCTGCTGGCCTATTCGCGCGGGTTCATGCGCGAGGTTCTGGCCATCGCAGGTTGGGTCGCGGCGGCAGTCCTTGCATTCATCTTTGCACCGCAGGCTGTTCCGCTGGTCAAGGAAATCCCGGTTGTCGGGGATTTCCTGCGCGACAGTTGCGAATTGTCGGTGATCACAGGGTTCGCCGCCGTTTTCGCCATCGCCCTGATCGTGGTCAGCATCTTCACACCGCTGTTCTCGTCACTGGTGCAGCGTTCCGCTCTGGGCGGGTTGGATCAGGCGCTTGGCTTCTTCTTCGGCATTGCACGTGGCATCCTGCTGGTTGCCATCGCCTTCTTTGTCTACGACACGGTCATGACCGGCCAGTCCTATACGATCGTGGATGAAAGCCGCTCGGCCAAGGTATTCGAACAGTTCAGTTCGCAGATCGAAGAGCAGAACCCCGAGGCCGCTCTGGGCTGGGTCACTGCGCAGTATGAAGAGCTGGTAGCAAGCTGCACCTCGAACGGTTCGGCCCCTGCTGCTGAAAGCACCGGCAACTGATTGCTGCTTAACCAGTCTACGGAAAGCCCGGCACTGCCCGGGCTTTTTTGTGTCAAACTAAACGAAACCCTCGCCACCGCATACGGTGCATCGGATCGTCTTCAGCCCGAAACAGCCGTCGCAGCGACTGGTGATCGGCTTGCCGTGAATATCGCGGCTTTTGATGACCTCGCCCGAGCCGTTGCAGATCTGACAGGGCGCCCGCCCCATGCCGCGACATCGATGGCACCGCCGCTTGGGTGTTTCATCTTTCTTCGATGGTGCCCTGTTTTGCCACATAAAAGCCCCCTGCCCGCTATATCCGCTGGTTTTCGTGCCCTTTCCGACATGTCAGCATAAATGAAATCATATGTCATCAGCCTTGGCCCCGGATCACGGTTGCACAAAACCCACCTGCGGCATTGTGTATTTGTGATCCTTTGATGACAGGCGCGTTCTAAGGCATTATGTGGGGGCCAACCCGCCACGGAATCGGAGCTGCCGGTCTTGTTCTTTGTGTTTTCATCTGCGTGCGCCGCATCGATGATTGGCCATCTGGCTTTGGAAACACACCCAATCCCGCGTCTGGCGCAGGCCATCCGATCCCCCATGCCGGTCAAACCTCTCGTTACAACGTCATAGAAATTGGAGCCCGTACATGTGTGGGATTTTGGGGATCGCAAGCCGGACACATGATGTGTTTGCGGAAATCTATGACGGGCTGCTGATGCTGCAGCACCGGGGTCAGGATGCCTCGGGGATCGTCACGTATAATGGTGAGTTTTTTCGCGAGAAAAAGGCCAACGGTCTGGTCAAGGACGTCTTCAACGCAACGGACGCTGAAACCCTGCTGGGCAAGGTTGGCATGGGCCATGTGCGCTATCCGACCGCAGGTTCGCTCAGCGCGGCTGAGGCGCAGCCATTCTTTGTGAATGCGCCCTACGGGATCTATCTGGTCCATAACGGCAACATCACCAACACCGCCGAGCAGCGTGAGAAGGTGACAGGCAAATACAGCCGCCACCTGCGCACCACGTCGGATTCCGAGATTCTGCTGAACGTGCTGGCCGACAAGGTGGCCGATGCGATCAAGGTCAACGGCAATGTCGAACCCATCCGCAACATCTTCGCGGGCGTGAAGATGACGATGGAGCGGGTGCAGGGTGCCTATTCAGTCATCTGCCTGATTGCAGGAGTCGGGATGCTGGCCTTCCGCGATCCGTACGGCATTCGCCCCCTGTCTGTGGCTGTGCGCGAAACCGATGGCGACGGCAACGACTATGCCTTTGCCTCCGAGGATGTGGCCTTTGGCATCAACGGGTTCAAGAAACTGCGCGACCTGCGCGCGGGTGAGGCGATCCTGATCGATCTGGACGGCAACATGCACGAATTCCAGGCGGTCGAAGGCAAGCTGACCCCCTGTATCTTCGAATATGTCTACCTGGCCCGTCCGGATTCTCTGCTGGATGGCGTATCGGTCTACAAAACCCAGATGCGCATGGGTCAAACGTTGGCCAAGCAGATTCAGGATTCCGGGCTTGAGATTGACCGGATCATCCCGGTTCCCGACAGCGCCCGCCCCGTGGCGCTTGAAGCGGCCAAGATCACCGGCATCCCCTATCGCGAAGGTCTGGTGAAGAACCGCTATGTCGGTCGGACATTCATCATGCCCGGTCAGGAGGAACGCCAGAAATCCGTCCGCCGCAAGCTGAACGCCATTCCGCTTGAGTTCAAGGATCACAATGTCCTGCTGATCGACGACTCGATTGTGCGCGGCAATACCATCAAGAAGATCGTGCAGATGTGCCGCGAGGCCGGGGCCAAAAAGGTCTATATCGCCAGCGCGTCGCCTCCGGTGAAATATCCCAATGTCTACGGCATCGACATGCCCACCAAGCATGAGCTGATCGCCAACGGCAAAGAAATCGAAGAAATCCGCGAGGAACTGGGCGCGGATGCCCTGTTCTATCAGCATCTCGACGATCTGGTCTGGGCGGCCAAGGAAGGCAACCCCGAGATCGAAGCCTTCGATTGCTCCTGCTTTGACGGCGATTACATCACGGGCAGTGTCAGCGACGATTACCTCGACAGTCTGGAAAACAGCAGCCGGGTCAGTAAAAAGCGCGAAGATATGGAGGTCGTTGGCGGATCTTGGAACGGGGCCAAGCTGGCCTCGGGCTGAGGTCAGCGGCGAATCAAGTTGAGGCATTCAGGTCCGGGTTTTGCGCGATTTGGTCGATGACGGGCCGATCACGAAAAGTTGCCGCCACACCCCCAAGTTGAACCCTTTGGTTTTGCAAAGGTTTCGGTGGAACGGAATTTTATGCCGAAACCTGCGACGCGGCGGCAGTCTTTTGTTCCCCTTTGGCCTTTGTTAACCACCGTTCTGCTACCACTCACCAAAGGGGTCCGGGTCCTGCCCTGACCGCAGTTCATGTCCAACGCTACCGTCAAAAGCGCGGCCACCCAAAAGGGCGCGCTGAAGAAAAACTCTGTGTCTGTTCTTGGGATCTTTGGCCCCAAGGCCGAATTGCGCGCCCTGATGCGTATGGCGTCGGGTCGTGTCAAAGAGGTCAAGACCGGCAGCCGGGTCGGCTCGGGCACCATTGTTGCCATCGATGAACATGGGATCATGCTGCGACAAAGCGGCCAGACCCGGCGGATCGCGATTCCGGGGGGCTAACCCCCTCTTGACGCCCTGCGCGATGGGGTTCAAACCGCTGCCATGACCGATCAGACCAAAATTGCCCTCATCACCGGGGCCTCACGCGGGTTGGGCGCAGCCCTTGCCCAAGCGCTGGCCCCCGACTATCACATCGTCGCCGTTGCCCGCACCACCGGCGGGCTGGAAGAACTGGACGACCGGATCAAGGCAAAGGGCGGATCCGCCACCCTAGCCCCAATGGACATCACCGATCCAAACGCCATGGCGACCCTGTGTCGGGGCATTCACGATCGCTGGGGCAAGGTTGATCTCTGGTTGCACACGGCCGTTCATACATCGGCCCTGACACCGGCGCATTTCGTTGATCCGAAAGAGTGGACGAAGGCGATGAACACAAACGCCAATGCCACCTCGGTCCTGATCCCTTATGTAACGCCTTTGCTGGGTGAAGCCGGTCACGCAGTGTTCTTTGACGACCCCAAGGCGGGCGAGAAGTTCTATGGCATCTACGGGGCCACTAAGGCTGCACAGATGGCACTGGCCCGCAGTTGGCAGGTCGAGACCGAACGCACCGGCCCACGGGTTTCCATCGTGGAACCTGCGCCGATGCCGACAGCCGTACGCGCGCGGTTTCATCCCGGCGAAGATCGGGATGCACTGACCAGCACAGCAGATGAGGCGGCGCGGATTTTGGCACTGCTATAGGGGAATGGCCCGTTCCGGGCAATGCCTCCGGCGGAGATATTTTTGGCCAGATGAAGCTGGGATCAGGCGATATGGACGCCGTTGCGCCCTGCCAGATCGACGAAGAATTGCCAGGCGACGCGGCCCGAGCGCGCGCCTCGGGTGGCCTGCCATTCGATGGCTTCGGCGCGCAGGGATTCTGGGTCGACTGAAACCCCGTAGGCACCGCAGTAGCGGCCGATCATGGCAAGGTACTCGTCCTGATCGCAGGGGTGGAAGCCCAGCCACAGACCAAACCGGTCGGAGAGCGAGACCTTTTCCTCGACCGCTTCGGACGGGTTTATGGCACTGGAGCGTTCGTTCTCAATCATGTCCCGCGGCATCAGGTGGCGGCGGTTTGAGGTGGCGTAGAAGACCACATTCTCGGGGCGGCCCTCGATACCGCCATCCAGCACGGCCTTGAGCGATTTGTAGTGCTGGTCATCATGGCTGAAGGACAGGTCATCGCAGAACAGGATAAACCTGTACGGCGCGGCCCGCAGATGGTTCAGCAGGCGCGCGACCGAGCCCATATCCTCGCGCTGCAATTCCACCAGTTTCAGGTTTGGGTGATCTGCCTGCAGCGTGCCATGCACTGCTTTGACCAAGCTGGATTTCCCCATCCCCCGCGCCCCCCAGAGCAAGGCGTTATTGGCCTTATACCCGTCGGCAAACCGGCGCGTATTGTCCAGCAATGTGTCGCGTGAGCGGTTGATGCCCACAAGCAGATCCAGATCGACCCGGTTGACTTGCGTCACCGGCTCCAGCCGGTCCGGCTCGACATGCCAGACAAAGGCCGGGGCCTGGTTGAAATCCGGGGCGGCCAATGGGGCGGGTGCCATGCGATTCAGCGCGTCGGCGATACGGTTCAGGGCTTGATCGTCCATCGGGGCCTCCGGGTCAGGGTCTGGCGGTTTCAAACCATGATCCGCCCACTACGACAAGAGCCGCCAATGAAAAAGGCGCGCCAACCGAGGCGCGCCTTTGTCCGGGATCAGGGAAGGTTACTTGCCTTCTTCTTCCTGAATGATCTCTTCATCCGCTTCGGCTTCGTCATCATAATAGCCATCGGCACGCAGTTGTTCTTCGCGCTTTTTCTCGACACGGGCGACGAGGAAGATCGACACTTCGTAAAGGCCATAGACGACCACGAACAGGATGACCTGAGTGATCACGTCGGGTGGCGTCACCAGCGCGGCCAACACCAAAATGCCAACAACCGCATATTTGCGCACCGCACCCAACCCTTCGGCGCTGACCAACCCGGCTTTGCCCATCAGGGTCAAAAGGACTGGCAGTTGGAAGCACAGGCCAAAGGCCACAATGAACTTGATCGTCAGGTTCAGGTATTCCTGTGCCGAGCCCTGAAACACAACGCTTAGCGGAGCAGCAGTCGCACCATCGACCACAGCCTCACCTTCCGCGCCAAACTGCTGGAAGCCAAGGAAGAAGTCATAAGCCAAAGGCGTGACGACATAGAAGGCAAAGCTAGCACCCAGCAGGAACATGAAGGGTGACGCGACCATAAAGGGCAGAAACGCGTTCTTTTCCGACCGATACAGCCCCGGTGCCACGAACCGCCACATCTGCATTCCGATATAAGGGAAAGCCAGAATGAACCCGCCCAGCAGCGAAACCTTGATGGCGACAAAGAAGCCTTCCTGCGGTGAGATGAAGATCAGCCCGCAATCCTGCCCACGTTCGTTCAGCACCTCACACAGCGGGTGCGTCAGGAAGTTGAAAAGCGGCGTTGCCACGGTGAAGCAGATGATCATCCCGACCAGAAACGCCACAACGCAATGAATGAGCCGCGTACGCAGTTCCGCCAGATGCTCGATCAACGGGGCCGAGCTGTCTTCGATTTCGTCGGTCTTGCTCATGTCTTGTTCTCGGAATTCAGCGCCGCTTCGGCCTCTTCCGCCTTGGCCAGCGCATCAGCGGCTTCCTTGGCCTTGCGCTCGGCCGTGGCGCGGGCGCTCGTGGCCTGAACCTTCTTGGCTTGTTCGGCCCGCTCGGCCGCCAGTTTCCCGGTTGCGCTGTCGGGATCGTATTTGGTTGGGTCGATGCTTTTGGCCATGTCCTGCGCCGCCTGTTTCACACCATCCATGGCCGTGTTCACAGGGTTCGTCGCAGCATTAAGACCCTTCTTGATCTCGTTCACACCCGCCTGATCCGCCGCTTCGTTCATGGCGCTGCTGAATTCGCGCGCCATGCCCCGCGCCTTGCCGACAAAGCGCCCGACATTGCGAAACAGCACCGGCAGGTCCTTGGGCCCCACCACGATCAGCGCAACGATGCCGATGACCAGAAGCTCGGTCCAGCCCAGATCAAACATCTGCGCTTAGACCTTGTCTTTCTCGGTTTCGGGCGTGACATCCTTGGCCAGCTCGGACGCGTCCTGTTCGATCTCTTCCGAACCGTCCTTGACGCCTTTCTTGAACGCGGTGATGCCCTTGCCGACTTCACCCATCAACGAGCTGATCTTGCCGCGACCAAACAGCACCAGCACCACAACCGCAATCAGCAGAAGACCGGGAAGGCCGATATTGTTGAGCATGTCTCTTCTCCTTTGCTTGGGCGCCGTGCGCCCGGAATATGATCTGAGCCTGTGTTTACGCCGCAAACCTGCCCGTCAAAAGGGAACTGGCCCCAATTGGTGCTCAAATTTGATGTGATCGGATGGATTCATGGGGCTCGCATTTCTCAACTGACAGGTTTATGTCAGTTGTAAGGGACTAGGCAGAGGTCATCGAAACCTGGTCAACGGAGAATCAAATGACCCATGTTGCGGAAATCGTCACCTTCAGCCTCGCCAATGGCACCACGGCGGAAGAGTTCGTGAAACTCAGCCAGGCGTCCGAGGCATTTGTCCGGTCGGCCCCCGGCTTTGCCCATCGTCAGCTGAGCCAGGGCGAGGATGGCCGGTGGACCGACTATGTCGTCTGGACCGATATGAATGCCGCGCAAGATGCCGCTGCGCAATTCATGCAGCAGGATTGCGCCGCCGCCATGATGGCGGTGATCAATCCCGACAGCGTCCAGATGCGCCATGAGACTGTGCTATGGAACATGACCGCGTAACCCCGGTTAGATCGGCGTGTCATGCGCCGCACTGACCGTCTGTTCGACATCATACAGATCCTGCGCGACGGCAAACTGCACCGCGCGCAGGACATCGCGGATCGGCTCGAGGTGTCAGTCCGCACCATCTACCGCGACATGGATACGCTGGTCGCCTCGGGCGTTCCGGTCGAGGGCGAGCGCGGCGTGGGCTACATGGTGCGCGAGCAGATCACCCTGCCCCCGCTGAACCTGACACCCTCCGAACTCGAAGCCCTGAACCTCGGCATGGCCATCGTGGCCGAGGCTGCAGACTCGGACCTCAAATCAGCCGCCGAGTCGCTGGCGGAAAAGATCGACGCGGTTCTGCCCACGCAGGTCGTAGCCGAAGCGGATGCCTGGAAATTCGCGGTCTACCCCTTTGCTGACGCCGCGCGCGGACTGGCCCATATGGCCCCGATCCGCGCCGCCATCAAAGCACGACAGAAACTGCACCTCGTCTATCGCCGCATCGACGGCACCCTGACCGACCGCATCATCCGCCCGCTGCACATGGAATACTGGGGCCGAGTCTGGACCCTTACAGCATGGTGCGAACTACGCGAAGGCTTTCGCGTCTTCCGCATCGACCTGATCGAATCCATCACGCCCCAACCGGAACTCTTCACAGATGAACCCGGCAAACGCCTGAGCGACTACGACCCAAACGCGTAATCCCGGCTTCATCTGGCTAAAAATACCTCCGCCGGAGGCATGGCCCGGAACGGGCCATTCAACGTCACTTCAGATATGGCTCGGGATCAACCGACTCGAACCCCTTACGCACTTCGAAATGCACATAGGCGTTGTCGCCGCCCCGCAGTGCCGCAATCTTCTGCCCGCGCCGGACCCGATCGCCTTTCTTGACGGCAATATTATCTACATTGGCATAGACCGTCAGCAGGTCATTGTTGTGCTTGACCACGATGATCGGCACCTGATCCGCATCTGCTGTGATGGCCGCAACAGTCCCCGCCTCAGCCGCCTGAACGGATGTACCCGGCGCGGCAGCGATATCGATGCCTTCGTTTTTGCCCTTCTCATAGGTCCGGATGATCTTGCCGGATACCGGCAGTGACAGCGCCGATGTGCCCGTATTGCTGGGGGCTTCGGCAGTAACGTCCGGAGCTTCGGGCGACTCGGTCAGCGGTGCGACCTGTTCATCCGGCAGCGGCTGCGTAGCGCTTGGGGGTGTCGGAGTGGGCGAGCCCTGCCCCGGTTGCGTCACGTTGGTTGCCTCAGCCGCCGGGGCCGCCGCAGCCGCGCGCGGCGCAGGCTGGTTCTTGACAGGGATCAACAGGTACTGACCTTCGCGGATCGCAAAATCCGGACCCAACCCGTTCCATTCTGCCAGCGATTCAACCGGAACCTGATAAAGGCGCGATACCGTATAAGCTGTTTCGCCCCGTTTGACCTTGTGCTGGATCGGTTCAGGCCCAGCGGGCACTGGGGCCGGGGCTGGCGCGGTTCTGGCCGGTTCCAGCGTTGTAGTCTGAACCGAGCCCGTCTCGGGCGCCTGATCAATGGCCGAGCCTGCGATCGAGGCGATGTCAACACCGCTCGCCGCCCCGACCGAGCGCGGCAGGGCCAAGACCTCGCCCTCGCGCAGCTTGTCTGTTGTCTGCAACCCATTGAACCGCGATAGCTCGCCTTCGGGCAGGCCCACACGCGCGGCCACGTCGCGGACGGTATCGCCCCGGCGGGCCACGGCGACCTGATAGTTCGGATAGGTGATCACACCACGCGCATCCGGTGCCGGACGGCTGGCCGTGGCGCTTTGCGCGGCACCGGTGGTCGAAAACCCGCCGATCTGCCCCCGCAGGTCATAATCCAGCGGCCCTTCGCACCCGGCAAGAATTGCCAAGGCAGCGACCCCGGTAACACAGCGGCGCATTGCCGATTTGGAAACTGCTCTCATCACGTCGATCCTCAACACCTGCCCCTGTTCTCCGGGGTTTTGGCGACAAAACTCTAAGACCTGTTATGCCTCGTCCTTCCCAAGCCCCTCAAGCAGAGGCACGAAACGGACGGACGTCAATTCGTCGTAGTCCAGACCATCCTCGGTGCGCGTCACCTTGATCAACTGCTGCACCGCATCTGACTGTCCTACGGGTAGCACCATGATACCCCCGATTTTAAGCTGCGCCAAGAGCGGGCCCGGAGGGTCCTCAGCCGCAGCTGTCACGATGATCCGGTCAAAAGGCGCCTGTTCCGGCAAACCGAACGAGCCATCAGACAACATCGCGGTCACGTTGGTCAGACCCAACGCGCGAAACAACTGGCCTGTTTCATGCACCAGCCGCCGGTGCCGTTCCACCGTATAGACCCGGCGCGCCAACTTCGACAGGATCGCCGCCTGATAGCCCGAGCCGGTACCGACCTCCAGAACAGTGTCCCTGGGGCGCACATCCAGCGCCTGCGTCATCAGACCAACGACCGAAGGCTGGCTGATCGTCTGCCCGCAGGCGATGGGCAGCGGCATATCCTCATATGCGCGATCCGCGAACAGACCTGTCACAAAACGGCCCCGGTCGACCTGCTCCATCGCGGCCAGCACGCGCGCATCTGTCACGCCCCGTTTGCGCAGGGCAAACAGGAACTGCATTACGGTTTCAGGGTCCAGTCCGCTCATTCGATCGACTTCAACGCCTCAAGCGCATCATGCGCCGTCAGATCCGCCCGCATCGGCGTGACCGAGATATACCCGGCAAGATTGACCGCCGCATCCGTGCCCGGCGCGGTCGGATTGTGCTGATACC
This sequence comes from Ruegeria sp. AP12, assembly GCF_056540025.1. Taxonomy (NCBI): domain Bacteria; kingdom Pseudomonadati; phylum Pseudomonadota; class Alphaproteobacteria; order Rhodobacterales; family Roseobacteraceae; genus Ruegeria; species Ruegeria sp. AP12. Next base: position 646,115 of record NZ_JBQFVZ010000001.1, on the reverse strand, counting down.
CGCCCTTGATCCACAAAAACCGCCGCCCCGAAGGTGAGCTGTGCGGCTCGACCGAGAACCGCGTGTCGCGGCGAAAGCCCTGCGGCGCGGTGCGGGTGCCCAGAACCTCATCCGCCGGGACCGGCGGGAAATTCACGTTGTAAAACAGGCGGTAATCGCTTTGCTCAGCGGGGGTGGCATCCAGAATACGCCGCACCAGATCGGCCCCAAAGCGCGCTGCAGCCTCGAACGGATCGTCCAGCCCCAGATTGCGTGGCCCGAAATATTGCGACAAGGCAATTGCGGGTACGCCTTGCAAAGCGGCCTCCATCGCGCCGCCGATTGTGCCGGAATAAAGCGTATTCTCGGCAGAATTATTACCCCGGTTTACCCCGGACAGCACCAGATCGGGCGGCGTGTCCTTCATCACATCATGCAGCCCCGCCAACACGCAATCCGCCGGAGAGCCTTCGGCCGCGAAACGACGCTCGCCCAGTTTGGCGACCATCATAGGATGGGTGTAGCTGATGCAATGCCCGACGCCCGATTGCTCGAACGCCGGGGCGACAACCCAAACCTCGCCGTCCGGCCCGGCCAGGTCTTTGGCAATCGCCTCAAGCGTGATCAAACCCGGTGCGTTGATCCCGTCATCATTGGTCAAAAGAATACGCATGTGCCCGATCATCCCCACGTTTGGCCCTTGATAGACCCGCCCTTGCGTTGCGGCAAGCAAAGCGCATACGCAATCTGAGGCTTTCGCGCACCACTTTGGCGGAAATTGCGGCCTAGACCGGGAAAACGAAGCAGCGGTCGCGCCGGATGGTCAGCCACATGACGCGCCCGGGATTGGGCACAAACACGTTTGGCACCGTCACTTTCAGGATCGAGCCGTCATGGTCCATCCGAAACTCGACCAGACTTTCATTGCCCAGAAAACGCGCACGTTCCACGGTGCCGCGTGCGGCAACCCCATCGGTGGCGGTGGGCGATGGACCTTTGCCGTTGCGGTCGAAATCCAGCTTTATGTGTTGCGGGCGAAAGACGATCTCGACATCGGTGCCATCCGGGATGCCGGGGGCAAGGAACTGACCAAATGGCGTCTGCGCCAACGCGCCATTCACTTCAGCCCGCAAAACATTGACATCGCTGAAGAAAGCAACCGCCGCCTTGTCGGCTGGCCTGGTGTAGACGTTATAGGGCGCGCCTTGCTGTACGATCTTGCCACGGCGCATCAGGGCGATCTCGTCGGCCATGCGCATCGCCTCTTCGGGTTCATGCGTGACCAGCAGAACGGCGGCATCCTCTTCTTTCAGGATTGCCAGCGTCTCATCCCGGATACCGTCGCGCAGACGATTGTCGAGGCCCGAGAAAGGCTCATCCATCAGCATGATGCGGGGGCGTGGGGCCAAGGCACGAGCCAGCGCGACACGTTGCTGTTCGCCCCCCGACAATTGATGCGGAAACCCGTCGATGAAGCGCATCAGGTCGACTTTACGCAGCAACTCCTCAACGCGCGCGCGTTTTTCGTCTTTGCTGCCCTTCAGGCCGAAAGCGACGTTCTGGGCCACGCTCAGATGCGGGAACAGGGCAAAATCCTGAAACATCAGCCCGATCTCGCGCCGTTCGGGCGGCACCCGGAACACCGTGTCGCAGATCAGCTTTCCATCGACATAGATTTCGCCCGAGTCCTGCATCTCGACCCCGGCAATCATGCGCAAGGTGGTGGATTTGCCGCAACCCGACGGCCCCAGCAGGCACGTCACCTGCCCGGCCTGAATGGTCAGCGACACGTCATCGACAACGACCCGCCCTTCAAACCGGCGGACCATATTGCGAATTTCCAGACGTGGAGGAGTTGCGTCTTCTGTCACCAAGGGACCCCGTTGCCTTTCCCGATCAAAAGCATCGGGCTTGGGCGGGGATAGCAACCCCGCCCCGCAGGTTCAAGGGATCAGCAGCACCCGCCCGACGATGCAGTCTCGCCAACCGCTTCAAACGGGCTTTCGCCGCCGCAGCCATCGAAGATCCCATAATGGGTCGAGAAATCGCCGATAAAGTCGAAGTGACGCGCAAAACGCGTGTCTTTCAGCATCATCCAGGTGTTTCCGCAAACCGGAAAGACCTTGCCTTTTTCAATCGCGTGATGATCATCCAACTCGAACAGATGCGGCGCGTTGGGGATGGTGCCCTTGTAGATCACGGCCTGCCCGTAATCCTCGCAGGCCGGTTCCAGTTCGGGCAGTTTGAACAGCCGATAGGTGGCCGACAGGAAGTTCAGCGGTGCAACCCGCTGCTCCAGCACCGGGTTTTCGATGGTCAGCGGGCGATGGGTGACGCGGCGCGGATCACCAAAGCCTGCTTTGCGCGAGATCGACAGGAAATCGTTCCAATACAGCGCGCCCGACAGGCATTCGCCATACAGAACCTCATCCTCGGCCATTGCCTGAGGGATACGGCGGTCGGCGTAGACGTCCGAGAAATACATCTCGCCGCCGTCTTTCAGCAAACGATGCGCGCCCCGCAGAACGGCCTCTTTGTCGGTTGCCAGGTTGATGACGCAGTTCGAAACAATGATGTCGAAGGAACCGGGCTCCAGGTCCAGCTCGTCAAGTTTTTCGATATAGCCGTGGTGAAATTCGACATTGCTGGCCGCATATCCAAATGCCTCGGCATGATACTCCTGATGCGCGCGGGCCGCATCCAGCTGCTCGGGTGTCATGTCCACGCCAACCACCCGGCCCGTTTCGCCCACCATCGCGGACAGGGCATAGACGTCCCGACCCGCGCCGCAACCCAGATCGAGGATGCTCATCCCTTCCAGATCCAGCGGCGCGATCAGGCCGCAGCCGTAGTAGCGGGTCAGCACCTCATCGTGCAGTTTGGACAGGATACGCTTGAGGTGATCCGGCATGTCATCCGGTGTGCAGCAGGCATTGGTTTGCAGATCCGCACTGCTTTGCAGCACTTCGCCATAATAGTTCTGCACCGATTCATGCTTCATCTCAGCTTTCCTTTCGCAAACAGCTGCACCGCAGCTAGTGCACGGCTGCGCCCGGTGCAATCCGGCATCTTGGGTTTTGACGAAAGCGTGAGGGGGGATTTAACCCAACAGATCGAAATCGATCCCCGCCCGCACCCTGCCATTGACCTGAACCTCAAGCCGGTGCGCGCCGGGCACCAGCTTGAACGTCGTGGCATCTCCCTTCAGCTTGTGCCGCTTGTCCAGTCGCAGCTTTCCATCTTTCAGAACGGCTTGTTTCAACTTGTGCACCTTGGCTGAGGTTTTTCCGCCAGGGCGTTGAAAGTGAATGATATAATCCACAAGTACAGGCTGACCATCCGGGCCTTTCAAATCCACCGAGAACTCCAGTGCCTCGCCAATCCGGGCCTGCGTGTTGAGGTCAATCGTCACTGCCACGTCGGCGTCAGGATCATAGCCCAGCATCGCCATCGCCCCCGGATGACCAGCCTTAACAAGGCCCCGCAACGTGTGCGACGTCATCCAAGCCAGTTCATCCGCGTCCTGCGCGCCCGCATCCCGCCACTGTTGCAGCCGCGCCAGCACCTGATCAGGCTGTTTCTTGGAAACATCATTCAAATGGTTTGCGACCGATCGGGTGACATAGCGTGTCGGATCGCTGTGCAGCCGGTCCAGCAAAGGCAACGGATCATCCAGTTCCAGCCCGATGGCCTGCCCCCATGGCAGACGCGGACGGGTGCCTTCGCTGACCAACCGACGCACGTGATAGCTGTCATGCGCGCACCAGTCCTGCATCCGGGCCAGAACCTGATCGGGCCAGCGGTTCAAAAACGGGCGGATCGCCCACTCCATCGAAAAGCGCTGCGTGATCTCGGCCAGCAGGTCCAGCGACTGATCAGGGTTTTCCAACCCAACCGACACCACCCACTCACCCAAAGGGGCAAAGATGAAATCGCCGAAATCATCATCGGTTTTTGTCGGATCCAAAGGCGGAGGAAGCGCGCGCAGGATTACGGGCGCGACCTGCGGCAGTTCACCCGGAACAACCTCTTGCAGGCAGTCCGCGATCCACGTCATCCGCTCTTTCAACTCAAGCTCAAGCAGGCGCGACATGACCCGTGCGTGAAATGCATCCGCGTCAAAGGATGCATCGGCCTTGGCGAACAACCCCGCGAGATAACGGGTTTTTTCATCGTTAAACAGCTGGTCTTTCAGCGAAAACCCTTGCGCCATGGCTACATTGTCAGATTGGTTGCGCCACCGTCCAGCAGGATATTCTGCCCGACGATGAACCCGGCATGTTGCGAACACAGGAAGGCACAGGCGGCCCCGAATTCGGCGCGTGTGCCGTAACGGCGCGCGGGGATCGTGGCCGCGCGCGCAGCACGCGCTTCATCCATCGAAATCCCTTGCTGCGCCGCCACGCCGCTGTCGAGCGAATCCGCCCTGTCCGTCGCATGAATGCCCGGCAGCAGGTTGTTGATGGTCACCCCGTTTGGCGCGACCTGCCGGGCCGTCCCGGCAACATACCCTGTCAGCCCGGTGCGTGCGGCATTCGATAGGCCAAGCACCGCAATCGGCGCACGCACGGATTGCGAGGTGATGTTGACCACCCTGCCCCAGCCCTTGTCCATCATCCCCGGCAACAGCGCTTTCATGAAGGCAATCGGTGTCAGCATGTTGGCGTCCAGCGCCTTGATGAAATCTTCGCGGTCCCAGTCTGACCACATTCCCGGCGGTGGCCCGCCTGCGTTATTCACCAGAATATCCACGCCCTGCGCGGCCTCGATCACCTGCGCCTGCCCCTGGGCCGAGGTCACATCGCAGGCCACCGTCTGAACATCCACGCCGTGGTCCGAACGAAGGCGGGCCGCTTCGGCCTCCAACGCCTCGGCCCCGCGGGCGTTCATCACCAAATCAACGCCTGCTTCGGCCAAGGTTTCGGCGCACCCAAGACCCAATCCCTTGCTGCTGGCACAGACCAGCGCGCGTTTGCCGCGAATTCCAAGATCCATTCTGATCCTCCCTGTCCTGCCTTATCTTGCACCGGCCCGACCGGAAGGACCAGACGAGCTTTGTCAGTAGAAAAACTCCTCGCGCACGATTTTTCCGTCCGCGACGTGGTAAATCGCCACCTCGCGCATATCAAAGCTTTCGCCGCTGTCTTTCACTGTGCCCTGAACCTCGAAGATCACGGCAAAGCGGTCGTCGCCGTGCAGAAACGGCCCACCAACCGTTGCGCCAGAGACGTCGTGCGCGTTTTCCCACCAATCGTGCTTGCCTCGAATGCCTTCGAGGCCCTGGGTTTCCCGGCCCATACCCGACATGTCCTGCGCCTCGACCGAAACTGCGTCAGGTGCGTAGAGCTTGCTCAGGTTTTCCTTGGCCCGGTTCTCGCGGCATCCCGCGACCAGTTCTTCGGCGATTTCTTTCAAATTCATTGGTCCACTCCATATTTTGTTCACTATATGTTCCTTCTGTCACAACCCGCCGATTCGAACCACCCCTTTGTCTTGCCTCGGCGGGATTCCCCGCCTATACGCGCGTTTATGCTTGATACCTCGAACCAACCCTCTCTGCCGCCCGAGATCGCCCGGCGCCGGACATTCGCCATCATCTCGCACCCGGATGCGGGTAAGACGACGCTGACGGAAAAGTTCCTGCTGTACGGGGGCGCGATTAAGATGGCCGGTCAGGTGCGCGCCAAGGGTGAGGCACGGCGGACCCGGTCGGACTTTATGCAGATGGAAAAGGATCGCGGCATCTCGGTCTCGGCCTCGGCGATGTCGTTCGACTATGGGAACTTCCGGTTCAATCTGGTGGACACGCCCGGCCACTCGGATTTTTCCGAGGATACCTATCGCACGCTGACCGCCGTGGATGCCGCCGTGATGGTGATAGACGGCGCGAAAGGTGTGGAAAGCCAGACGCAGAAACTGTTCGAGGTTTGCCGCCTGCGCGATCTGCCGATCCTGACCTTCTGTAACAAGATGGACCGCGAAAGCCGCGATACGTTCGAGATCATCGACGAAATTCAGGAAATGCTGGCCATCGACGTCACGCCCGCCGCTTGGCCCATCGGCGTGGGACGTGATTTCATCGGTTGCTACGACATGCTGCGCGACCGGCTGGAGCTGATGGACCGCGCCGACCGCAACAAGGTGGCCGAGAGCATCCAGATCGACGGGTTGGACGACCCGAAACTGGCGGAACACGTGCCCGAGCATCTGCTGGACAAGCTGCTGGAAGAGGTCGAAATGGCGCGCGAATTGCTGCCCGCGCTGGACCCGCAAGCGGTGCTTGAGGGGCATATGACCCCGATCTGGTTCGGCTCGGCCATCAACTCATTTGGTGTGAAGGAACTGATGGAAGGCATCGGCGCTTATGGCCCGCAACCGCAGGTTCAATCGGCAGAGCCGCGTCAGATTGCACCGGATGAGAAAAAGGTCGCCGGTTTTGTCTTCAAGGTGCAGGCCAATATGGACCCCAAGCACCGCGACCGGGTGGCGTTTGTGCGAATGGCAAGCGGCCATTTCAAGCGTGGCATGAAACTGACCCATGTGCGGTCGAAAAAGCCAATGGCGATCTCGAACCCGGTGCTGTTTCTGGCCTCGGATCGCGAACTAGCGGATGAAGCTTGGGCCGGGGACATCATCGGCATTCCCAACCACGGTCAGTTGCGCATCGGTGACACCCTGACCGAGGGTGAGGCGCTGCGTGTGACCGGCATCCCGTCCTTTGCGCCGGAACTGCTGCAGGGTGTCCGCGCGGGCGATCCGATGAAGGCCAAGCATCTGGAAAAAGCCCTGATGCAATTTGCCGAGGAAGGCGCGGCCAAGGTATTCAAACCCTCGATCGGGTCAGGCTTTATCGTCGGCGTCGTCGGCGCGCTGCAATTCGAAGTGCTCGCCAGCCGGATCGAGATGGAATACGGCCTGCCCGTGCGCTTCGAAGCGTCGCAATTCACTTCGGCCCGATGGGTCAGCGGCGACAAGGCCGAGGTCGAGAAATTCGTGAACGCCAACAAGCAGCACATTGCCCATGACCATGATGGCGACATCGTCTATCTGACGCGTTTGCAATGGGACATCGACCGGGTCGTGCGCGACTATCCGGCGCTGAACCTGACGGCCACCAAAGAGATGATGGTCTGACCAAGGCTAGGGGTTTATCGCCTTGAGATACGTGGAAAAGACGTAACCGATATACCCTTGCCTTGTGCGAACGCGCCACCACTCGCCATCGACACCCAGTCGCTCCACGGTTGTACGTTCGGGCAGTGCCCCGATTTTTTCACCGCCGGGTGTGCGGCGCAAATTCAGTGTTGAAGGCGCGACACCCGTCACACGGTATCTTGGGGCCTTCGCGTCTTCGGGCATCGCGTCCGCAGCAATCAACGGGCCATCATCCAACGCGGCGGCGACGCTGGACCGCAGCAACTGTCCGACTTCGTCATACCCCTTGACCGACAGGTCAAAGGCCAGCCGCACAATGTCCCATTTTCCGTTTTGCGGGACGTTTAGATTTGGCTCGACCTCGGCATGTGTCAGGATCTTGGTGGGCGTGACCAATATGTTATATTTCTCGGCCAGATCCGCCACGACCAGCATTCCCTGATCCCACTGGGTTCGCGTCATGGGGTAGTTGCCGGGATCGAAAGGCGACCGTTCAGCCCCCAGCATGCAGCACAGCGACACACCAATCGCGCCCGTGTTGGCACCGCGTGTGTGCCGCGCATAGTTCGAACTCATGGGGCGTGCATTTTCAGCAATCGACTTGTTTCCGCGCACAAGAGTGCCATCGGATTCGATCAGAATGTGATAGCTGTTCTTATCATTGGCATTGGCGCTATGCGCTCCGGCCGTCCAATGAAGATGGATGCGCTCCATATTGACATCGGGCATCCATGACGCGGGAACAACACGAGGCATTGTAATCTCCTCAATAACAAATGTAAGAACTCATAAAGTGGCGCTATCGTATCACATTTCGGCACAGGCTCAAAAACAGACCCCGCCACAATGACTTGCATGGCTTCAGACCAAGACAATCACACGCACGTTCCGACCTGGGGTATCGTGTCAATGGTGCGGGGGTCTGCCGAGGACATCCTTGGCTTTGTCGCGCACCATCTGGAGCTTGGGGCGGACCAACTATACATCTACCTTGACGAACCAAACCGGCGCGCCTTTCGGGCACTTCGCGCGCATCCAAAGGTTCGGGTCCGGCTTTGTGACGACGCGTTCTGGGTGAAACGAAAACGCACACGGCCGGAAAAGCACCAGATCCGTCAAACCGTGCACGCCACCCATATCTACAAGCGTACCAATCTGGACTGGCTGGCCCATATCGATGTGGATGAGTTCCTGTGGTCGTCCGAGCCGATTGCGGGTGTTTTGCGCTCGGTTCCGGCAGACATTCCCGGTTTTCGGGTGCGCCCGATCGAGGCGCTGGCCGGGGGCGACGACCTTTACAAAGCGCATATCCCCAAGGGGCCAGGCCGCGAGGCGCTGGTGCAGGACCTCTACCCCACCTATGGCGGGTTTGTGCTGGGCGGATTTCTAAGCCACGTGCAGGGCAAGCTGTTCGTGCGGGCCGGATTGCCGAACCTGAGCTTTCGAATCCACAATCTGTTTCAGAACAAGAAACTGCTGCCCTGCAAAACCGAACTGCCCCAGCTTGAGCTGTGCCACCGCCACGCACCGGACTGGGACCATTGGATCGGTCACTATGATTTCCGAATGAATCGAGGCTCTTACCAGCCAGGAATGTCGCCCAATGTACCGCGTTACAAGGGCGGTCTGAGCAAAAACGAACTGCTCAGCTGGATCGAGGCCGAGCAAGGCATGGACGGGCTGCGGGCCTTCTACGCGGAAATGAGCGGTCAGGACCCCGATGTGCGTGCACGGCTGGAACAACACGGGCTGATCCGGCACAGGCCCTTGAACCTGCCCGACAAGATCGCGAAACACTTTCCCGGAAGGGCCTGAATTGTTGCGCAAAATCCCGATTTGACGCAACCGCGCAACGTCAGACTGGTCTTCATTTGACCCTGACCTACCTTTTTGTTATGTCCGCGCCCAAAGCCGAAACGCGCCTGTTGCGCGTGGCCATCCGGGCCCGGCAGATTTTGATGCGCGGGCCAGGTCAAGTGTCCGCTTGAACCGGACATACATGACAAAGTTTAACGAACTGAACCTGAACCCGAAGGTCCTCAAAGCCATTGAGGAAGCCGGATACGAAACCCCCACTCCGATCCAGGAAGGCGCGATACCGCCTGCGCTTGAAGGCAAGGACGTTTTGGGCATTGCGCAAACCGGCACAGGTAAAACCGCCAGCTTCACGCTGCCGATGATCACCCTGCTGGCCCGTGGCCGCGCCCGCGCGCGGATGCCGCGCTCGCTAGTGCTGTGCCCGACGCGCGAGCTGGCCGCGCAGGTGGCCGAGAATTTCGACACCTACTCCAAGCACCTGAAACTGACCAAGGCGCTGCTGATCGGCGGCGTCAGCTTCAAGGAGCAAGAGGCGCTGATCGACCGGGGTGTGGACGTTCTGATTGCTACGCCGGGCCGCTTGCTGGACCATTTCGAGCGCGGTAAGCTGCTGCTGACAGGCGTTCAGATCATGGTGGTGGACGAAGCCGACCGGATGCTGGATATGGGCTTTATCCCCGATATCGAGCGCATCTTCTCGCTGACGCCTTTCACCCGTCAAACCCTGTTCTTCTCGGCCACCATGGCGTCCGAGATCGAACGCATCACCGACACGTTCCTGTCCGCCCCCGCCCGGATCGAAGTTGCCCGTCAGGCCACCGCCTCCGAGACCATCGAACAGGGCGTCGTCATGTTCAAAGGTGGGCGTCGGGATCGCGAGGCCAGTGGAAAGCGCAAGGTTCTGCGTGCGTTGATCGATGCCGAGGGTGAGAAATGCACCAACGCGATCATCTTCTGCAACCGCAAGACGGATGTGGACATCTGCGCCAAGTCGCTAAAGAAATACGGCTATAACGCCGCCGCCATCCATGGCGATCTGGATCAGTCCCAGCGGATGAAAACGCTGGACGGATTCCGCGATGGCTCATTGCGTTTGCTGGTGGCATCTGACGTGGCCGCGCGCGGGTTGGACATTCCATCGGTCAGCCATGTGTTCAACTTCGACGTGCCCGGCCATGCCGAGGATTACGTGCACCGTATCGGCCGTACCGGTCGCGCGGGCCGCGAAGGTAAGGCTGTTACAATCTGCTCGGGCCGTGATGAGAAGGCGCTGGATGCGATTGAGAAGCTGATCCAGAAGGACATTCCGCGCATCGACAACCCGGTAAAGGACGAGCCGAAGCCGGACACGCCCAAGCCCGAGAAAAAGGTCAAGCCCACAGACGAGAAAAAGCGCGACCGCAAGAAGGATGAGCGCAAGCAGGACAAGCCCGCCAAGGGCCGTGGTCGCCGGGACGATACTGGCCCAGCGGTTGTCGGCATGGGTGATCATCTGCCCAGCTTCATCGCGCTGAGCTTCGACGAACGCCGCGCCAGCTAGATCGTCAGCACCAGCGTCAGTATCGAAACGCCCAGCAAACCCATCCCGGCGATTTCGCGCCGGGTGATTGTCTCGCGGAAGAACAGGATCGAGGCCAATAGGCTGAGTATCAGCTCTACCTGCCCCAGCGCTTTGACGTAGGCCGCGTTTTGCAAGGTGAAGGCCAGAAACCAGCAGAACGAGCCGCCGAGGCTGGTCAGCCCGACGAAAACGCCGGTGGATCGGGTTTCCCAGACCGCGCGCAACTCGGCCCGGTCGCGCCACAGCAGCCACAGGCCCATGCTGAGAAACTGGAACGTGACCACTGCCGCCAAGGTCACTAAGGCGCGGAACCAGGCGTCAATTTCCCCGAGTTCCAAAGACGCACCGCGATAGCTGACGGCTGAGAAGGCAAACAGAACGCCAGAGCCTAGCCCCAGTTGCGATGCGCGGTTGGTCAGATGACGCCACCACGCCCCGTCCCCGCCCGGTGTTTTGGACAACAAGAGAACCGCCAGCAATCCCAACAGGATCGCGCCAAGCGCACCGGCTGAGACCTTATCCCCAAGGATCAGAAACCCGACAATTGCGGTCTGGATGACCTCGGTCTTCTTAAAGGTAATTCCCACCGCAAAATTGCGCTGTTTGAACAGGGCGACAACGCAGACCGTCGCCAATATCTGCGCGGTCCCACCGATGGCAACAAACAGCCAGAACTGCGCCGTCAGCGGCGGCATCGCCGCACCGGTCAGCCACAGCGCCACAGCCAATCCCAAAACCGCCAGCGGCATCGAATAGGCAAACCGCGCAAAGGTCGCACCAGCCGCGGACAGTTTCACACTGCTCAGCGATTTTTGCAGCATGAACCGCACCGTCTGGAACGAGGCGGCTGCGATGGTGACGGGAATCCACAAGCTCATGGCTTCCCTTCTGTCGCGAAATCAGGGCTTTGGCCAGAGCGGATGGGCCACCGGGTCTTTCGCCCGCCAGAAATACTCTTTGAATATCTGCGCGTAAGACCGATAGACATACGCCTCGTTGCACGCCTGATACCGCTCTTTCCCGGCCCGATAGAGCGCAGGCAGCTGATACCAAGGCGCGGATGGGTTCATGTGGTGAACAACGTGCAAGTTGTTGTTCAAAAACAGAAAGGACAGCAACCCTCGATCTTCGATTATCACGGTCCGGGCGCGCGATTTCTCATGCGCGCGGTGTTCCAGGAAGGTGCGGATTTTGACCAGCCCCAAACCGATATAGGCCGACAGGACAAATCCCCAGACCGGCATGGTCGACTGCGCAACAACCCACAAAACCACCGCGACGCCCGGAATATGCAGCGCCCATGCCACCAGAACCGCGCGATCCCCCCGGATCATCCCCTGCCATTCGTCCCGAACAAACATGACCTGCCCAATGGCCGGGCCCAGCACGATCCGGCCCAGAAGCGTGTTGTTGATTGCAAACAGCCGCTTCTTCCACCCGGATAATTGCGCCCAGATTTTGGGGTCCAAGTAATTCGTCTCGGGGTCGTCATATGGATCGGTCAGGTTGGCATCCTGATGATGCGCAAGATGCAGATCGCGGAAGCGATTGAACGGGATAAACAGTGTCAGGGGCAAGGCCAACAGGGCCTCGTTCAACCATTTGGCGCGGAACGGATGGCCGTGCAGCGCCTCATGCGTCAGCGAAGAATGCAAGGCCCCGACCAACCCCATCGCCGGAATCGCCAACCATAACGACCAGGCGGCCAACCAAAACAGCACCGCCAGCCAAGTGGCATAGCACGCGACGATCAGCGCAAACGTGCCCCATTCGGGTGTCTTCGGCGTCGTTGGCTCACCCATGGCGGCCCCACGAAATCCCGGCCCAAATGCGCTCGTAGAGGACATAAAGCGTCAAACCAATGGCCGTATTGACCAGCGCCAGCGCACCGCCAATGGCCGCCGATCCTGTTGCGATCAGACCGACCAATGTCATGACCGCCAACCCAACAGCATTCCAAATGATTGCTTTCACGACCGATCTTCGTCGCGTTTCCATTCCGGACCCCAGTTTTTATTGTTCTCACAAAAGTGTTACTTACCGGCCCGGACGTTGGGAATTCTGAATATGATTAACAAAATTCATCACCTGTGATATTTTCAAACACATGGATGAAAAACTCGACAAACGCGTCCGCGCTGCGCAGTTTCGCCTGCGACTGGCCCGCGCGATGGAGGACCGCCATGTCAGCCAAAGCGCTCTGGCCCGCAGCATCGGGGTAGACCGGTCCACAGTGTCTCAACTACTGGCCGATGAAGGCGCGCGCTTGCCCAATGCGCATGTGATCGGCGGCTGTGCTTCGGCGCTTGGGGTTTCAGCGGATTGGCTGCTGAGCCTGTCGAACCGCCCCGAAAGCGCGGCGGAACTACTGGCCAGTTCCCTGACCATGACCGAAGCCCCCCGCGCACTGGTGGATGAGCGGATTTTTCAATGGCATCAAGAGGCTGCGGGCTACAAAATCCGCTATGTGCCGGCTACTCTACCCGACATGCTCAAGACCCGCGCGGTGCTGGAATGGGAATACGCCCCGCATCTGGGTCGCACGGCAGATCAGGCCATCGGTGCCTCCGAGGATCGTCTGTCCTGGATGCGCAGCGCGCAGTCAGACTATGAAATCGCCATGCCGCTGTTTGAAATGCGCAGCTTTGCGCAGGCCGAGGGATACTATCAGGGCCTGCCGCTTTCTTTCCGCCTGGAACAAATCGACCACCTGCTGAGCCTCTGTGAACAGCTCTACCCACGTTTGCGCATCTATCTGTTCGACGCAAAACGCCTGTATTCCGCGCCGGTCACAATCTTCGGCCCGCTGCTGTGTGTTTTCTATGCTGGCGGTCACTATATGGCCTTCCGGGACCGCGACCGGATCGAGGTTTTCACCCGCCACTTCGACACATTGATCCGCGAGGCGGATATGACAGCGCGCCATTTTCCAGAACATCTGCGCCAGTTGCGCGCCCAGATTGCCGACGGCTGAGGGCTAAAGGGAATCCCCCAATCGTGCGATTTGGCGGGTCGTGTAGTATAGTGACCGCGCGAACCCTCAGACATTCCATGGAGGCTGACAGGAATGGACGCATTACAGACTGCCCAATATGCACGCGCATTGTACACGGCCCATGGCGACCAGGCCGAGGCGGAAGCCGCTAAAAAGATGCGCGAATGTGAGGCCGCCGGAAACACGCAGGAAGCCAAAGACTGGCAGGCCGTGCGCAGCACAATCCGCCAGATCCGCGGCCCGAATCAAGGCTGACAAAGCAGATCAGAGTTTCGGGTCAGGATTGACCGTGTGACCATCCACCGCGATGACCTGCCCCGAAACCAGCCGCGCCGCGTCCGAGGCCAGAAAGACCGCCATTTCAGCAATATCATGCGCCTCGACAAAGCGCCCCATTGAGGTGCCCGAGGCATAGCCCGCATAGACCTGATCCCGCGTCATGCCCTTTGCGGCGGCTTCGCGCTGCAGGACGCCTTCCATGCGCGGACCTTCAACAGCGCCCGGACAAATCACGTTGCAGCGCACACCGTGAGGGCCAAGTTCCATCGCCAGTGTCTTGCCCAGCCCGATCACACCCCATTTGGCCGCCGCATAAGGCGCGCGGTTCGGATAGCCATATTGCCCCGCCGTGGATGATGTGATGATCACCGCACCGCGCCCGTCACGTTTCAGCATCGGCACTGCGTATTTTGAACACAGAAACGCGCCCTCAAGATTGACGGAAAGGCATTTTTTCCAATCTGTTAAAGACACATCCTCAACCAGTGCGGTTGGCCCGGCCACACCTGCATTGGCGCACAGAACATCCAACCCGCCCCAGGCCTGTTCCAGTTGCGCGAAAACCTCGGCGACATGCGCCTCGTCCGACACATCTCCCTTGGAGGACTGCCAATGGTCCGGACAGCCCTGCAAAGCGTCCTCGTCGACATCCACCACCCAAACCTGCGCCCCTGCGGCATCAAACGCCTCGGCCATCGCGCGCCCGACGCCCGAGGCGCCCGCGGTGATCAACACCCGCTGCGTCATGCGGGTTTTCGGATCGCGGCACCCGCTCCTTCCGGATAGGGAAGATCAGCTTGCGCATTGGCTATCCTGGCCATGGCGGCTTCGATCTCGGGCAACGGCGGGCTTGGGCGGCGGGTCTGCAGGCTGACATGCAGCAGGAAACTCTCACCCGTGGCCAAAAGCGTGTCGCCCTCATACATGCTGTGGAACAGGTGCAGCTTCTTGCCTTGCCCCAACAGCATTTGCGTCCGCACCTGAATCTTCGCGCCTGCATGGGCCTCATCATGATAGCGGATGTGATTTTCGGCGGTGAAATAGCTGCCGCCCGAGGCGATATAGTCCGCATCGCAGCCGATGATTTCCATGAACCGGTCGGTTGCAGCAGCAAAGGCTTCCAGATACTTCGCCTCGTTCATGTGGCCGTTGTAATCTGTCCAATCCAAGGGAACGGCGCGTGACAAGGTCAGGATCGGCTGGCTCAGATCCGCCTGATCCAACGTCGGCAGCGCGCCCGGTTTCAGCAGCGCGTCATGCCGGTTCAACACCGCCCCCGCGCCGTAATTCTGCGCCTTCAGCGCCCGCATCATGCCCACAAGGTTATTGTCCCGAATGCGTTCAAGTTCCCGAATCGAATGCATCCCGGACTGCGCGTCCGACTGATCCGCGATCATATCGACCAGTTCATCTGTGAACTCGGGCACATCCATCAGCTTGGTCCAGGGCCATTTCAAAGCGGGCCCGAACTGCGCCATGAAATGCCGCATCCCTGCCTCGCCACCGGCCACGCGATAAGTCTCGAACAACCCCATCTGGGCCCAGCGAATGCCAAAGCCCATGCGGATGGCCTCATCCACCTCTTCGGTCGTGGCGATCCCGTCCTTGACCAGCCACAGCGCCTCGCGCCAAACCGCCTCCAGAAAGCGGTCCGCGATATGCGCGTCGATCTCTTTCCTGATGTGCAGGGGGAAGAATCCAACCGATTTCAACAGCTCCTGCGCCCGTTCCACCATCTCGGGCGGGTTCTTGGCGGTCGGCACCAACTCGATCAATGGCAGCAGATAGACCGGGTTGAACGGATGCGTCACCACAATCTGCGCGGGCAGCAGCGCGCCTTCCTGCAATTCCGACGGCTTGAACCCGCTGGTCGAAGAGCCAATGATCGCGTCCGGATCGCACGCCTCCTGCAACCCTTTGTAAACCTTCAGCTTCAAATCCAGACGTTCCGGCACGCTCTCCTGAATCCAGATCGCGTCCCGAACGGCGTCCCCAATGTCGTCGTGAAAGGTCAACGCCCCCTCGGGCGGCAAAGGTACATCGCTCAACCCCGGCAAAGACCGCCGCGCATTGTCCAGAACCTCGCCAATCTTGCGCTCGGCTTCCGGGTCCGGGTCGAATACCCGCACATCCCAGCCATTGAGCAGAAACCGGGCAGCCCATCCGCCGCCGATCACACCGCCCCCTATGATTGCCGCTGTTTTTGCTCGTTGTTCTTTGTCCACGATCCGCCTCTTCATCTGGCCAGAAATATCCCGGGGGTTTGGGGGCTGGCCCCCAATTTCCCCGCAGGTGTCACTTCGCAACCGGTGCCCGCTTCACCAGGCCCAGCTTCTCGCGCACCTCCTGCGGTCCGATCACCCGCGCGCCCATGTTCTCGATGATGGTGCCCGCGCGTTCGACCAACTGCCAGTTCTCAGCCAAGACGCCCTTGTCCAGCCACAGATTGTCCTCAAGCCCGACACGCACATTGCCTCCTGCCAGCACCGTTGCCGCCACATAGGCCATTTGGTTCCGCCCCAGCGAAAAGGCACTGAACGTCCAGTCATCCGGTACATTATTCACCATCGCCATGAACGTGTTCAGATCATCCGGTGCCCCCCACGGAACCCCCATGCACAGTTGCACCAGCGCATTCGGTTCCAGAATCCCTTCCTTCACCAACTGCTTGGCAAACCAAAGATGGCCGGTGTCAAAGGCCTCGACCTCAGGCTTCACGCCCATATCGGTCATCATCTGCCCCATCGCCCGAAGCGCACCGGGGGTGTTGGTCATGACATAGTCAGCCTCGGCAAAGTTCATCGTGCCGCAGTCCAGAGTACAAATCTCCGGCAGACATTCGGCAATATGCGCCACGCGCTCCGAGGCCCCGATCATGTCGGTTCCGGCTTCATTCACCGGGAACGGGCTCTCGACCCCGCCAAACACGATGTCCCCGCCCATACCCGCCGTCAGGTTCAAGACCACATCCACGTCGGCGTCACGGATACGGTCCGTCACCTCGCGATACAGATCCAGCCGACGGCTGGGTGCGCCGGTCTCAGGGTCGCGCACATGGCAATGCACCACCGCCGCACCGGCCTTGGCGGCAGCAATTGCGCTATCGGCAATCTGTTGCGGCGAGCGTGGCACATGCGGGCTGCGATCCTGCGTTCCACCCGAGCCGGTAACAGCGCAGGTAATGAAGACATCGCGGTTCATTTCCAGAGGCATGGTGTTTTCCCCAAGTTATACCCGGTTTCGCCCTGAGTTTTCCCCAGGCTTCTCCCCGGCAATCGATTTGCGTTCACCCCCGACTCTGACGCAGCCTTGGGGAAACACTTGCCAGAATGCGAATCGAACTTGATGAAATCCGCAAAAAACATACTCCAGCCCGAACATCGCGCCCTGAAAACGGCGGTGTTGGTGCTGGATGAATGCAACACGCTCAGCTTCGCCTCGGCGGTTGATCCGATGCGCGCCGCCAACCGTCTGGCGGACCGCCCGGCTTTTGACTGGGACTACGTGACCGCCACAGCGGAACCCGCGATGCTGACCAGCGCGCTGAGCGTCCCCGGCATCCCCTTGGCGCGGCTGCAAAGCTGCGACCTGATGATCGTCGTGGCCGGGTTCCAACTGGCCCGCCACGCCACCCCCAGCCTGCTGGCCGGTCTGCGCCGTATTGCCAGCACGGGTGCCACAATGGCCGGCATTGACGGCGGCCCCTGGTTGCTGGCCGAGGCTGGTCTGCTGGATGGCCACGCGGCCACAACCCACTGGGAAGACCTCGACAACTTCGCGGCCCGCTTCCCCGAGGTAGATGTCCGCCCCGACCGCTTCACAGTATCCGAAAACCGCCTGACATCCGGCGGCGCGATCCCGGCGGTCGAGATGATGTTGCACATCATCGCCGCGCGTCACGGCGCAGGCTTTGCCGCGCGCGTCTCGGGCCTGTTCCTGTACGAAGGCGCGCCGGAACCCACCAAACCGCAAAGCCGCACCGGTGCCCCGCACCGCCACTCTGCGCTTACGGCCAAAGCGAACAGCCTGATGGAATCCGCGCTCGACGACCCCCTGCCGCTCGCCTATATCGCCGACCGTCTGGGCACCAGCCCGCGCACGCTGCAACAGCAGTTCCGCCTGCGCCTCAACACCACACCGCAAGACCACTACCTGCAACTGCGCCTGGCCGAGGCCCGCCGTCTGGTCACCGACACCGACATTCCGCTGATGGATGTGGCACTGGCCACCGGATTCACCTCACAATCCAGCTTCGCCCGCGCCTTCCGCACCGCCCACGGCCAATCTGCGCGCGACCTGAGGCAAGAGCGCGCGCACCCCACCCATCACTGACCGGATCCGCTTCATCTGGCCAAAAATACCTCGGGGGAGTCGCCAAAGGCGACGGGGGCAGAGCCCCCTAAAATGGCATCGGATGCGCGCGATGCGCATGTCCAATGTCCTTCAGAACCTCAGCCGAAAGCTGCAGATCCTTCCCTGCGATGATATGTTCCAACTGCGCTACCGAAGTCGCACCGAAAATGGCCGACATCATGAAGGGACGCGTCCGGCACCATGCCAGCGCCATATGGGTGGGGTCCAGACCATGCGCCGAGGCAACTTCAAGATAGGCTGCCACCGCATCAAACACCCGGTCCGACTTGCGCCCGCCCATCTCGGCCGAGATCGACATGCGCGACCCCTCGGGCACCGCGCCGCCCTGGTACTTGCCGGTCAAAAACCCTGCCGCCAAAGGCGAAAACGCCATCAGGCCCACGTCTTCATGAACGCTCAGCTCGGCCATGTCGGTGTCGAAATGCCGACACAGCAACGAATACTCATTCTGCACCGACGCGACCCGAGGCGCGCCCATCTGTTCGGACAGGCGCAGCCACTGCGCGATGCCCCAGGCGCTTTCATTCGACAGGCCGAAGGCGCGGATGTTGCCTTTGTCGACCTGCGCCTGCAGGGCCTCAAGGCACTCCTGCATGTTGTCCAGAACCTCGTTGGTGTTGTGACCCGACGGGGAGTAATTCCAGTTCTGCCGAAACATATAGCTGCCGCGATTGGGCCAATGAAACTGATAGAGGTCGATATATTCAGTCTGCAACCGCCGCAGAGAGCCTTCGATTGCCTCAGGGATGGTCTGCGCCGAGATCGGCGCGCCGTCGCGCACGTAAGACATGCCCGACCCCGAATGCTTGGTGGCCAGAACATAATCGCCCCGGCGTGCCGCGTTGGCCGCGTTCCAGTTGCCCAGAATCTCCTCGGTCCGCCCGATGGTTTCCTTCGAGACCGGATTCACCGGATACATCTCGGCGGCATCGACGAAATTGATCCCTGCCCCCAGCGCCAGATCCATCTGCGCATGCGCATCCGCCTCGGACGTCTGCGTCCCGAAGGTCATCGTTCCCAGACACAGATCAGAGACCATGATGCCGGTACGACCCAATGGCTTCATTTCCATCCGTCACCCTCCTGAAATTTGCGACAGCCGCGCGTTACGCCTCGGCTTTCTTTTCCCAACGGCCCGATTCTTCGGACCAGTACTGTGCCGAACACCCCGCGCCGGTCAGGGCTTTCCACTGTCCGCGCGCATGGTTAACGGCCTGTTCGTCATTGCCATCAAACAGGATGCAGACCCGATCCAACGCGGCAACCTCGTCCGGTTCCACCGCCGCCCCATCCACCGACATAACGCAGGTGGCGTCATTTGCCGCCTGCATCTCCGAGGTCAGCAGGATCGGCTGCATCGCATCATGCGGCCCGCCTGCGCGGCCATGGGGCAGGAACGTTTCCTCCGGCCCCAGCCACAGCTTTTCATCCAGCCAGTCCAGCCGGGCGGGATCGGTGCCCCGCACGGCAATCCGCCACCCGGCTTGACGCGCTTTGTCCAGCAGCACCGGCAAAGTGTGCTCCAGCGGCCTCTGGGTCAGGTGGTAGAAATAGACGGCCGCCATGGTTTACTCGAAATTGTCCTGCACAAAGCGGCTGAGCGCACGGACACCCCAACCAGTGGCCCCCTTGGGCGCGTAGGAGGTCTCGGACGCGACCGAGGCCACCCCGGCAATGTCCAGATGAATCCACGGCGTGTCATCCTTGACGAACCGTTGCAGGAACTGCGCCGCCGTGATCGAGCCTGCGGGCCGTCCGCCCACATTCTTCATATCGGCAATGCGGGATTTCAATTGCTTGTCATAAGCCTCACCCAGCGGCATCCGCCATGCGCCCTCATCCTCGGCCTGCGCCGATTTCAGGAAGGCATCGCAGAACGTGTCATTGTTCGAGAAGACACCGGCATTTTCGTGCCCAAGCCCGATGATGATCGCGCCGGTCAGGGTTGCCAGATCGATCATGCCCACCGGTTCGAACCGTTCCTGCGCGTACCACATCACGTCGCACAGCACCAAACGCCCTTCGGCATCGGTGTTGATGATCTCGACCGTGTCGCCCTTCATCGATTTGACCACATCGCCGGGACGCGTCGCGTTGCCCGAGGGCATGTTCTCAACCAGCCCGACAAGCCCGACCACATTGGCCTTGGCCTTGCGTTTGACCAGCGCCCGCATGGTGCCCGCAACAACACCCGCACCGCCCATATCCATGGTCATGTCTTCCATGCCACCAGCCGGTTTCAGCGAGATACCACCGGTATCAAACACCACGCCCTTGCCGACCAGCGCCAGAGGCGCATCGTCCTTGTCACCGCCATTCCACTGCATGACGACCACTTTCGACGGGCTGTCCGAGCCCTGCCCGACGCTCAGCAATGTGCGCATGCCCAGTTCGGCCAGCTTGTCCTCGTCCAGCACTTCGACCTCAAGACCCAGCTCGGCCATCTCGGCCAAACGATCCGCGAATTCGGTGGTGGTCAGCACATTTGCGGGTTCGTTGGTCAGGTCGCGGGTCATCCGCACACCATCGGCGACCGCGTACATCGGCGCAAAGGCGGCTTCGACCTCGTCCGGTTTGTTATGGCTGATCGTGACCGGCCCCGGCGCGTCGCTGTCCTTGGACTTGTGCGCGTCGAAATCATAGCAACGCAGGGCAATGCCCATCGCCAGATCCTCGGTCCGGGACAGATTTCCGGCCATGACCAGCAAAGGTTGGTTATCCGACAGCTTGGCCAGCTTGGCCCCGGCCTTTCGCGCCTCATCTGCATCAGGGCGGCGCGGCAGGATCAGGATATCCAGCGCCTCGGCCGCCATTCCGCTTGGCCAGGCCAGCGACACCACATCCCCGACATTCACCTTTTCAAACCGGTCGCTTTCCAGCAGCCGCGCCACGGCGCCGCGCGTCAGGCGATTGGCGCGTTTGGCCGCCGGGCTCAGCTTTCGGTCCGCGGGAATGACGACGACGACACGCCCCTCGGCCTGTGCCATCGCGTCCACGTCGAAGGCCTGAAACTGGATGGGGACTAGACTGCTCATTGCGCGCTCCTCAAAATCTGTTCCCCAAGACCTAGCCCGCGTCGCCCGGCTTGACCAGATAGCAGTTTTCCCCGACCACCAATTGCATTAAAGTCCTGAAAAAATATTCGGCAGGCTCGAGGGGAGACGACAGTGGCACTAAACGGCAGGCACACGCCGTCGCGCATGACCATATGCGGGACAGGCCTTGGCCAGACTGCCTGCGATGTAAGCCCAGCGGGGCTGTGCCCGTGATACTGGACCGCTACTTCGCCCGCCGCTTTTTGCAAAGCTTTCTGGTCATCGGCGGCATCTTTCTGACCCTGATGATTCTGATCGACCTGATCGAACAGGTGCGTCGGTTCAACGAGGTTGACCTGTCCTTTGGCCGCTTGTTGCAACTGACCTTGTTGAACACGCCCGCCGCGATCAGCGAAATGCTGCCCCTGCTGGTGATCCTGGCCACTATCGCGCTGTTCGTGGGGCTGGCGCGCACCTCTGAACTTGTGGTGACGCGGGCCACGGGTCGGTCCGGCATCCGGGCGCTGGTGGCCCCTGTCCTGCTGGCGCTGATCATCGGTGCGCTTGCCGTGACCTTGCTGAATCCGATCGCAGCAGCCACCTCCGAGGAATATCAGCGCCTGTCCGATTCCTACCGCAACAACGGCAGTTCCGCCCTGTCGATCAGCAGCGAAGGCCTGTGGCTGCGTCAAAGCACCGACACAGGTCAGGCCGTGATCCACGCCCGAGGCACGTCGAACGGGGATGAGTTGCGCCTGCGTGATGTCACCATCGTCTCGTTCGATCCCGACGGCAAACCGACCCAACAGATCGTTGCAGACCGTGCCCGGCTGATCGATGGAAGCTGGGTTCTGATGCAGGCCAAGGTCTGGAACTTTGAGGACGGCCAGAACCCCGAACTGAACGCGGTCGAGCATGACCGGCTGGACCTGCCCACTTCGCTGACCCGTCAGCGCATTCTGGACACTTTGGGCCAACAGGACTCCGTTTCTGTGTACGACCTGCCGCAGCTTATCAAGGATCTGCGCGAGGCCGGATTCTCGACCAAGCAGTACGAGGTCTGGCTGCAAGTCCAACTGGCGCGCCCCTTCTTTCTGGTGTCGATGGTTCTGATCGGAGCCGCATTTACCATGCGCCACGTGCGTTTCGGTGGAACCGGTGTGGCGGTTCTGACGGCGGTTCTGTTGGGCTTTGCCATCTATTTCGTACGCAATTTTGCGCAAATTCTTGGGGAAAACGGTCAATTGCCCATCTACGTCGCTGCCTGGGCCCCGCCCGTTGCCGCCATATTCCTGTCACTTGGCCTGTTGCTGCATGCGGAGGACGGGTAATGCCGCGCCTCGTATCTGCGCTGCTGGCAGGTGTCCTAGTCTTTGCAGCCCCGACCACCGGGTTGAAGGCGCAAACCGCGCCTGGACCCGCGCCTGCGGATGGAGCGGCGCAGCAGGAACAGCCCGCCTTGCTGGTGGCCGACAAAATCTTCATCACGCCCGAGCGAAAGCTGGTCGCCGAAGGCAATGTCGAGGCGTTTCAGGGCGATGTGAAACTGACCGCCCAACGAGTCACTTTCGATCAGGAAACCGGGCAGCTTGTCCTTGAAGGTCCGATCCGCATCGATCAGGCCGGACAGACCACGCTGCTGGCGGATTCGGGCGAGTTGGATGAAGGTATTCAAAACGGCCTGTTGATCGGCGCGCGGATGGTGTTTGACCAACAGGTCCAGATCGCCTCGGTTCAGGCCAATCGGGCGGCGGGGCGCTATACGCAGTTCAGCAAGGTCTCGGCCACGTCTTGTCATGTCTGCGCAAATGGCAGACCGCCTCTGTGGCAGATCAGGGCGCGCAAGGTAATCCACGACCAGCTCGAACGACAGTTGTATTTCGAAGGCGCTCAGCTTCGGGTGCTGGATTTCCCGGTGTTCTATTTCCCCTATCTGCGCCTGCCGGATCCGACACTTGACCGGGCAACCGGGTTTCTGGTGCCATCGATCCGCAGCACCTCGCAACTGGGGACCGGCGTGCAGGTGCCGTATTTCTTCAAAATCGGCGATCATAAGGACCTGACGCTGACGCCTTATGTGTCGGCCCAGACCAAAACGCTGGGATATCGCTATCGTCAGGCCTTCAAGAACGGCCGCATTCAGATCGAAGGCGCGTTTACCCGTGATGATGTGCAACCGGATCAGGATCGCGGCTATTTGTTCGCCAACGGTTTCTTCAACCTCAAGAACGACTACCGGCTGAGCTTCAATCTGCGCACCACATCCGATGACGCCTATCTCGCCGATTACGGCCTGCCGGATTTCGACCGCCTGCGCAGCGAAATCGCGCTGACCCGGATCAAACGCGACACCGCGTTCCGCACCAGTTTCATCCATTACAAGACCCTGCGCGACAGCGAGGATCAGGATGAGATCCCCTCGCGTGTGTTCGATCTGAACTATGAAAGGCGCTATTTCCCCAATGCCATCGGCGGTGAAGTGCGGCTGGGCTTTATCACCCACGCCCATGAACGCACCAGCGACGAGGATATTGTTGGGCGTGACATTGCACGTGCAACCTTTGACGCCGAGTGGCTGCGCAGCTGGACCTTTGCCACAGGGCTTCGGGCCGACGTGCAGCTGGGCACATCGGTGGATACGTTCGACATCCGCAATGACAGCGCGTTCCCGGATCAGGTCACACGTGCAACGCCACGCGCGGCACTGACCCTGCGCTATCCGATGACCCGCCGGGAACAATCCGGCGCGACCCAGTTTCTGGAACCGATCGCGCAATTCGGCTGGACCGATGTGTCCGATACCGATGTGCCCAATGACGAAAGCACGTTTCAGGAATTCGATCAGGGCAACCTTCTGTCCCTGTCCCGCTTCCCGGCAGAAGACCAGCGCGAGGATGGGGCCACCGCCGTCTTTGGCGTGAACTGGGCGCGATACAAGGCGAACGGCTGGCAGGCGCTGGCCACCGTGGGTCAGGTCTTTCGCAGCGAAGCCGACCCGAATTTCAACCTGACCTCGGGCCTACAGGGCACAACCTCTGATCTGCTGCTGGCCGGTCAGATCAATACAGCCAACGGTTGGTCGCTGGCCGGGCGTGGGCTGATCGATGGTGATTTCAGCTTTACCAAGGCCGAGCTGCGCGGCGGCTGGACCGGAGAAGGCAGTGCGATCACCGGCAGCTATGTCTGGCAAGAAGCGGATCCCGCCGAAAACCTGGATGACGAGATTTCGGAAATCTGGCTGCGCGGGCGCTACCGGGTTGACGAAAACTGGCTGACCCGCGCCTCGGCCCGCTATGATCTTGCCGCCTCGGAACCCATTCGTCTGGGGCTGGGCGTGACTTATCAGAACGAGTGCGTGCAAGTTAACATGTCCGTAAGCAGGCGCTTTACATCGACAACAACTATTGAGCCTTCGACCGAATTCGGGTTTACCCTTTCGCTGACAGGATATGCCGTTGAAGGCGGCGGAAAGACATACAAGAGAAAATGCAGTTGATTACAGGTTTCGTCAGGTTTCTCCGTTCCGGTTGCTCCAAACCGGTTACTTTGGCATTGGCAGCAGCCATCTTGGCCTTGTCCGCCCCTCAGTCGGGCGCCCAAAGCCTGTTCTCACCCGCGATCCGCGTCAATCAGGACATCGTCACCTGGTACGAACTGGAACAGCGGATCCAGTTTCTGAACGTTCTGGGCATCCCCGGCGGCACCGAGGCCGAGGTCCGGCAGGCCCTGATCGATGAACGTCTGCGCAAACAAGCCATGCGTGAGGCCGGAATTCAGGCCGCCCCCGAAGACGTGCAGGTCGGCATCGACGAATTCGCCGCGCGCGGCCAACTCAGCACCGATCAGTTCCTGCAATTGCTGGACGATGCAGGCGTTGACCCCGAAACGGTACGCGATTTCGTGGCCGATCAGTTGGCCTGGCGCGATTATATCAGCGCGCGTTTTCTGTCTCAGGCCCGCCCCACCGAAGACGAGATCAACCGCGCCCTTGGTCAGGGCGGCGGTGGCGGCCTTCAGGTCCTGCTGTCCGAGATCATCATTCCGGTGAACCAGCAAACCCTGGCACAAACCGAGTTGTTGGCCGAAGAAATCTCGCGCCTGCAAGGGTTTGACGCGTTTTCCTCAGCCGCCGCGCAATACTCGGCAGCTGCCACCCGCAACAATGGCGGACGGCTGGACTGGCTGAACATCACCAACCTGCCACCTGCGCTGCAACCCTTGATTCTGGGACTGGAAAACGGTGAGATCACCGAGCCCGTGGGCCTGCCCAACGCCATCGCGCTGTTCCAGATGCGCGGTATTCGCGAGGTCTCGACCGGCGCACCCCGATATTCGAAAATCGACTACGCGATCTACTACCTGCCCGGCGGGCGCAGCGGTGACACGCTGGCCCAGGCTGCCCGCCTGCGCGAGGATATCGACACTTGCGACGACCTGTACGGCATCGCCAAGGACCAACCCGCCGAGGTGCTGGAACGGATCGAGGCCGCGCCATCGGAAATCCCGCAGGATGTTGCCGTGGAACTGGCTAAGCTGGACCGCAACGAGGTGTCTACGGCGCTGACCCGCAACAATGGGCAAACGCTGATGTTCCTGATGCTGTGCAACCGCACCCGCGATCTGGGTGAAGATACCTCGCGCGTTGATGTCGCCAACGCCCTGACCCAGCAACGCCTGCAAGCCTTTGCCGAAAGCCTGCTGGAACAGCTGCGCGCCGACGCATCCATAACCGAGCAATGACAGCCCCCATCGCGCTCAGCTGCGGTGATCCGGCAGGCATCGGCCCCGAAATCGCTGCCAAGGCATGGGCTGAGTTGCGTGGCACCTGCCCGTTTTTCCTTATCGGCGATGCATCCCACCTGCCTGCGGGCACACCAACCCAACACATCGCAGACCCGGCCGAAGCTATTCAGATCAGCCCAAACGCGCTGCCGGTACTGCATCTGGACTTCCCGGCCCAAAACACACCCGGACAGCCCGACCCCGCCAGCGCCCCAAGCGTGATCGACGCGATCGAACGTGGCGTGGCGCTGGTGCAATCTGGCGCGGCCTCGGCGCTCTGCACCGCGCCGATCCACAAAAAGGCCCTGATCGACGGGGCCGGGTTTGCCTATCCGGGCCATACCGAGTTTCTGGCCGCACTGGCGGGGCGACAGCGCGTTGTGATGATGCTGGCCAGCGCGCAGTTGCGGGTTGTTCCCGCCACCATTCACATCCCCCTGTCACGGGTGCCACAGGAACTGACGCCCGATCTGCTGACCGAAACAATCGCGCTGACCGCCGACGGGCTGCGCCGCCAATTCGGCATCGCGCATCCAAGGATCGCTATTGCGGGGCTGAATCCCCATGCCGGTGAAGGCGGCAAGATGGGCACCGAGGAGTTGGATTGGATCGCGCCCCTGATCGCCGGTCTGGACAGCAAGGATTGCTCCGTCACCGGCCCGCATCCGGCAGACACGCTGTTCCACGCCGCCGCCCGCGCCCGCTATGACGCGGCCATCGCCATGTATCACGACCAGGCCCTGATCCCGATCAAGACGCTGGATTTCGACCGAGGCGTCAACGTGACGCTCGGCCTACCCTTCATCCGAACATCCCCCGACCACGGCACCGCGCTGGACATTGCCGGACAAGGCATCGCCAACCCCACCAGCCTGATCGAGGCCCTGAAACTCGCCCAACAGATGGCACAAACCCCTTGATCCTTCACCTGGCTGAAAATATCCCCGCCGGAGGCAAAAAATCTCTGGCGCTCCCCCATCAACCCGCGCCACGGTAACCGGATCATGAGCGCTATCGACACCCTCCCCCCCCTGCGCGAGGTCATCGCGACCCACCAGCTGTCGGCCCGCAAATCGCTGGGCCAGAACTTTCTGCTGGACCTCAACCTGACCGCCAAGATCGCACGTCAGGCCGGGGATCTGACGCAATGCGACGTTCTGGAAATCGGCCCCGGCCCCGGCGGCCTGACGCGGGGGCTGCTTTCGGAAGGTGCGCGCAAGGTTGTGGCAGTGGAAAAAGACACCCGCTGCATCGCCGCCCTGAACGACATCGCTGCGGCCTATCCGGGCCAGCTAGAGGTGATCAACGGCGACGCGCTGGAAATCAACCCGCTGGAACATCTGACGCCACCGATCCGCGTCGCCGCCAACCTGCCCTATAACGTGGGCACCGAGCTTCTGGTCCGCTGGCTGACCCCGCCCAAATGGCCGCCCTTCTGGCAAAGCCTGACCCTGATGTTCCAGCGCGAGGTCGCCGAGCGCATCGTCGCCCAACCCGGCAGCAAGGCCTATGGCCGCCTTGCCATTCTCGCCCAATGGCGGGCCGAGTCGCGCATCGCCATGTCACTGCCCCCCGGCGCATTTACGCCCCCGCCCAAAGTCTCCAGCGCCGTGGTCCACCTGACTGCCCTGCCCGAGCCGCGCTATCCGGCCGATGCAGCCACGCTGTCGCGCGTTGTGGCCGCCGCCTTCAACCAACGCCGCAAGATGCTGCGCGCCTCGCTGAAAGGCGTGGCCCCCGACATCGAGGACCGCTTGATCGCAGCCGGGATCAAACCCACAGAACGCGCCGAACAAGTCCCGCTTGAAGGTTTTTGTGCGCTGGCGCGCCAAATTACGAACCGCTGAGCAAAAAAGCCCCGGACAGTGTCCGGGGCTTTTTGAATTCGTCTATCGGGATTTACTCAGCCGCTTCCGGGGTATCCCCATCCGTTTTGGGCGCACCCTCTGACGCAGGCGCGGCCTTGGGCTTGCGGGCACGCGGTTTGCGGGCGGGTTTTTCTTTTTTCTCGGGCGCTTCAGCCGTTTGGGCGTCGCCTTTGCTTTCCGGTGTTTCGACCAACCCGCTTTCAGGCGCCGACGCCTCGGGCGAGAAATCCATCACATCGGGTTGTGGTGCCTCGGCCGGGTCGGCCTGACGGGCGGCTTCGCGTTCCTGCCGTTCGGCGCGTTCGCGGTCACGCTCAGCCTGACGCTCGCGGTTCTGGCGCTCCTGCTCTTCGCGGCGGGCTTCGATCTCGCGCTGTGCCTCGCTCAGCATCCGCAGATAATGTTCCGCGTGCTGCTGAAAGTTCTCGGCTGCGACACGGTCGTTTGACAACTGAGCGTCGCGGGCAAGCTGGTTGTATTTGTCAATGATCTGCTGCGGCGTGCCACGTACCTTGCCCTCGGGGCCCGAGCTGTCAAAAACACGGTTCACGACGTTACCGCCGGAAGGACGATTGCGGTTGTTCTTGGCCCGCGAGCGGGATTTGGAAGATCTCATCTTACTTTACGTCAGCCTTGTCATTCGCTGTCGACCAACCCGTGTTCTGCACTGCTCTGCGGCGTTTGCCATGACGGGAAGTCAACTTTTTTGGGCTTGGCGTCAGGGGTGCGCTGCAACAGCGTCAACCTCGCCGACTAATCCTGAGTAAACATGTCCTGCCCCGGCAGACAAGAGGATTCTCGGATATTTCGCAGCTTTTTTACCTAAACCGGCGTTTTTCGGCCTCATACTGTTGATTTCAAGCAGGCAGACGTGCGCCCACTACGCGGTCACGCCCGTCCAGATCCGGGATCACGCGGATATCCGCCAGACCAGAGGCGTCAAACAACGCGGCAACCTGCGTGGCCTGTGTAGGGCCGATTTCAACCAGAATGCGCCCGCCAGGCAGCAGAAAATCCGGCGCATCGGCGGCCAGATGGCGGTAGGCGTTAAGCCCGTCGCCCTCATCTGTCAGGGCCATCCGGGGTTCATGCTCGCGCACTTCCGGGGACAGGTCCGGCATTTCCGTCAGCGCAATGTATGGCGGGTTCGAGACGATCAGGTCGAACTTGCCCTCGACCACCTCGAACCAGTCCGAGCGCAGCACTTCGGCACGCGCCTGCACATTGTGCTGCACTGCATTGGCGCTGGTTTGCAGGCAGGCGGCCTCGCTCAGATCCACGCCCACCCCGCTTGCGCTGGTGCGTTCAGCCAATAATGTGATCAGGATACAGCCCGAGCCGACACCAAGATCCAGCACATGGTCGAACGGCTCGCTCAGCGCGGCTTCGATCAGCGCTTCGGTCTCGGGGCGCGGGTCAAGAACGTCGCGGCTGACATGGAACCGGCGACCGTAGAATTCGCGCTCGCCCAGAAGATGCGAGACTGGCACCCGGATGGCGCGCAGCGAGATCAACTGGTCGTAACGCTCGGCAATATCGGGCGGCAGTTCTTCGGGTGCGATCAGGGTTACGCGGCTGGCTTCGATCCGCGCCGCATGGGCCAGCAGGACCCGCGCGTCCCGTGCCGGATCATCCACGCCCGCAGCCCTCAGGCGCGCCGTGGCGGCCACCATGGCCTGTGCCGCTGTTTGCACCCCGGTCATTGCGCCATCTCGGCCAGCAGCCGGGCCTGCTCGTCAGCGGTCAGCGCGTCGATCACCTCATCCAGATCGCCCTGCATCACCTGATCCAGCTTATAGAGCGTCAGGTTGATGCGGTGATCCGTCATGCGGCCTTGCGGGAAGTTATAGGTTCTGATCCGTTCCGACCGGTCGCCCGACCCCACTTGACTGGCCCGATCCGCCGAGCGTTCGCTGTCGATCCGCTGCCGTTCCAGATCATAAAGCCGCGTTTTCAGCACCTGCATCGCGATCTCGCGGTTGCGGTGCTGCGACTTCTCGGAACTGGTCACCACAAGGCCTGTCGGCAAGTGGGTGATCCGCACCGCCGAGTCGGTCGTGTTCACGTGCTGCCCACCCGCGCCCGAACTGCGCATCGTGTCGATGCGGATGTCGCCCGCGTCGATCTGGATGTCCACATCTTCAGCCTCGGGCAAAACCGCCACCGTCGCCGCCGAGGTGTGAATACGCCCGCCGCTTTCGGTTTCGGGCACCCGCTGGACGCGGTGCACGCCGGATTCGTATTTCATCCGGGCAAAGACATTGTCGCCTTTGATGTGGGCCACAACTTCTTTGACGCCCCCAAGATCCGAGGCCTGTTCCTCGATAATCTCGAACCGCCAGCCGCGACTTTCCGCATAGCGCTGGTACATTCGCAGCAGGTCCCCCGCAAACAACGCGGCCTCGTCCCCGCCGGTGCCGGGTCGGATTTCCAGCATCGCCGGGCGGGCGTCCGCCTCGTCCTTGGGCAGCAAGGCCAGTTGCAGCGCATGTTCGGCCTGCGGAATCTGCGCCTGCAATTCCGGGATTTCTTCCTCGGCCAGTTCCTTCATGTCCGGGTCGGACAGCATCGCCTCGGCCTCGGACAGATCGGCAACCAGCTGACGCCACGCCATGATCTGGTCAACCACCGGCTTGAGGTCCGAATACTCCTTGGCCAGAGCCGCAATATCCCCGCCCGAGGCGCCATCGGCCATGGCCGCTTCGAGGTATTGGAATCGCTGGGTTATCTGCTCAAGGCGTTCTTCGGGGATCATCCCGGCGGTGTCTCTTAATCCGGGGCTTTGGTCAAGGGCTAGCCTTGTGCTAAGATTCCGCCCATGAAACGGTTCGTTCTTGGATTCCTGCTGTGTGCCTCGCCTGTTATGGCGGATGTGACCGGCCCGAATGGCAAGGTTCAGGACTGTTATTGCACCGACAAAACCGGCACGCGCGTTGAACTGGGTGAGATGATCTGCCTGCAGGTCGATGGCCGCATGTTCATGGCGCAATGCCAGATGTCGCTGAACGTGCCCATGTGGCGCGAGGTGCAGGAAGGGTGCTTGTCGTCTGGTTTGCCGTCCGACTGGCCGGATCTGGAACCTGCGCCCGACACCGCCGAGTCCTAAGCGACACCTGCGGCGTCACATCTGCCCCAACCACCCATCAACCCGCGCCTTGTTCACTCCAAAATCCTTGCGGCCAAAGCGCAAACGCCCGTGGATGCGCAGGACATCCCCATCCTGTTGGACCGTCGTGTAGTCCGGGAAGCCGATCACCTTGGTGCGGGTGATATAGGTGATCATCCCATCTCCAACCGATCCGGCCAGAACCGTGGTGCGCGGTGCCGCCCTTGCGATCGCATCCAGACGCGCCAGGCCATCCGGACCCGCCTCAACCACGCGCAAAACGCCGCCCTGCAAGTCACGATCCGCATCGGCCTGAGGGGCCACGTGCCAGCGCTTTGGGTCTGACGGTGCCAATCGGATATACGCCGCCATCCCAACGGCCAGAAAAAGAAGCAAACCAAGGGCTATCTTCATCACCTACCTCAACCTTTTCCCGTCAGCCTATCCCGATCCGCCACCGGAACAAGGTGCCCCGTACGGCTTTACCGCGACGTCACGCCGGGCAGGATGCACAACAGCTCGAACAGCAGGTTCGCCGCCGTCAGCGCCGTGTTGCCCGACGGGTCGTAAGGCGGAGAGACCTCGACCAGATCACAGCCCACCACATTCACCCCCTGCAAGGCGTGGATCAGTTGCAGCGCCTGCGGGGTGGTCAATCCACCGATCTCGGGCGTGCCGGTGCCGGGGGCGTAGGCGGGATCGAGGCTGTCGATGTCATAGGTGATGTAAACCGGGTGATCCTCGACCGTCTTGCGGATTTGCGAGCCGATCTGGGTCAGGTTCTGTTGCCACAACTCCCACGCCGGAAACTGGCGAAAGCCCCAGTCTTTGGCCTCGGTAAAGTCGGTGGCGGCGTAGCCCGAGCCGCGAATGCCGATCTGAAAGGTCTTGTCGGGGACAATCAGCCCCTCTTCATAGGCGCGACGGAAGACGGTGCCGTGGGTTTCCTTCTCACCAAACATCTCATCGTTCACATCCGCATGGGCGTCTACATGGACCAGGGCCACCGGCCCGTGTTTGGCCGCAATCGCCCGCAGGATCGGCAAAGTGATCGAGTGATCCCCGCCCATCGCCACCGGGATCACGTTCTTCGCCAGAATACCGTCATAGCTGTCCTTGATGATCTTTAGGCTTTCGGACAGCGAGAAGGTGTTGATTGCAAGATCGCCAATATCGGCAATCTGCAAACTGTCGAACGGGGCAGCAGATGTGGCCATGTTATAGGGCCGGATCATCGCGCTTTCGCTGCGGATCTGCTTGGGGCCAAACCGGGTGCCCGAGCGCCAGGACGTGCCGATATCCATCGGAATCCCCAGCAGCGCAACGTCCAGCCCCGCCAGCGAGGTCGCCTGCGGCAAACGCATAAAGGTGTTCGGCCCGGAAAACCGCGCCAGATCATTGCCGCTGATCGGTTGATTATACTCAGTCATGCGCGTTTGGTTCCCACTCCATCAAATCACGTCCCTCAGCACATACCGGAGGTATGGCTAACCATTGGTTAACGCCCGAGGGGTCGCGTTTACGTTTTGCCAGCCATCAGGCGTTTCCACCCCAGCAGGCAGATGATCTGCGTGGCCACATGCGCCCCGGCAATCGCGGTTGCTCCGGATGTATCGAAAGGCGGCGAAACCTCGACCACATCGCCGCCCTTGATGTTGATCCCAGCTATGTCCCGCAGGATGATCTGCGTTTGAATCGAGCTCAGGCCACCCCAGACCGGCGTCCCCGTGCCGGGGGCAAAGGCCGGGTCCAGACCGTCAATATCAAAGCTCAGGTAGACGGGATTGTCGCCCAGAATGCCCTTGATCTTCTGCGCCACGGCGGCGGGGCCGGATTCGTAAACCTCGCGCGCGTCGATGATGTTGACGCCCAACGTGTCCTCGTTATGGGTGCGAATACCCACCTGGACCGAGCGTTTGGGGTCCACGATCCCTGATTTCACCGCCTTGTAGAACATCGTCCCGTGATCCACGCGCGACATATCATCGTCGGCCCATGTGTCGGTATGCGCATCGAATTGCAGCAGAGACATCGGCCCGAATTTCTCGGCATAGGCTTTGAGGATCGGAAAGCTGATATAGTGATCCCCGCCCAGCGTGACCGAGGCCACATCGGCGGCCAGAATAGTCCGGATATGATCGGTTAGCGTGTCCGGAAAGGCCGGGATATTGGCGTAGTCATAGGCCATGTCGCCATAGTCAACGATGGCCAGCTCGCTGAGTGCATCAAAGGGCCAGCCATACGGCGCATCGGGCGATTGCAGGGCGCTGGCCTCGCGGATCGCACGCGGCCCCAGACGTGTGCCGGGGCGGTTGGTCACGGCCTGATCGAACGGCACCCCGGTCACGGCGATGTCCACGCCCTTCAGCTCTTTGGTGTAAAGCCGCCGCAGGAACGAGGTCGCGCCGCCGAATGTGTTCTCATAGGACAACCCCTTGAGATCGGGGTTGGTAAAGGCCTCGTCTACCTGATGCTTAGCGTCTTCCAGTGCCATACCTGCCCCCCATCAGCCCAGCGGCTGGGCCTTTTCGACGATCCGCGCGAAGAACGATGCGCCCACCGGCGCGATCTCGTCGTTGAAGTTGTATTTCGGGTGATGCAGGCCCGCGCCCTCGCCCTGTCCCAAGAACAGATACGCGCCGGGGCGTTTCTGCAGCATGTACGAGAAATCCTCGGCCCCCATCTCACGCCCGGTATTTGCGGTGACCCTGTCGGGTCCTGCAACGTCCCGCGCAACCTCGGCCGCAAAACCCGCCTTGTCGGCATCATTGATCGTTGCGGGATAGCTGACGACATAATCCAGCCGTGCCTCGACCCCGTACGAGGCCGCCTGCCCCTGCACGATCTGCTCCATCCGCTGCATCACCATTTTCTGAACGGCAGGGTCGAATGTGCGGACGGTGCCGTTGATGTAGGCCGTATCGGGGATCACGTTGTTGACCGTCCCGGTGTGGATCTGCGTGACCGAAACGACCAGATCGTCCAAGGCATAGTGGTTCCGGCTGACAATCGTCTGAATCGCCTGCGCAATGGCGCAGGCGGCCATGACCGGGTCGCGGGTCTCATGCGGCATCGCGCCGTGGCCGCCGACGCCCTGGATATGCACCTCGAACGTATCGACCGCTGCCATGATCGGACCGGGCGTGGTGTAGAACGCGCCTTCGGCAAAGCCCGGCGCGTTGTGCAGCGCGTAGACCTGAGCGATGTCGAACTGGTCCATGATGCCTTCCTGAACCATGACATTGGCCCCGCCGCCCTCTTCCTCGGCGGGCTGGAAAATCAGCGCCACACGGCCGCGGAAGTTTCGCGTCTCGGCCAGATAGCGCGCAGCACCCAGCAGCATCGTGGTATGCCCGTCATGGCCGCAGGCGTGCATCTTGCCGGGGTGTTTCGAGGCATAGTCAACGCCGGTTTCCTCGGTGATCGGCAGCGCATCCATGTCGGCGCGCAGGCCAATGGTCGGCCCCTCACCCTGCCCGTTGATGATCGCGACCATCCCGGTTTTCGCAATACCTTCGTGCAGTTCATCCACACCGAACTCGCGCAACCGCTCGGCCACAAAGGCGGCGGTTTCAAAGCACTCGAACTCCAGTTCGGGGATCGTGTGCAAATGCTGGCGCCATGCGGCCATGTCGGCTGAGAAATCGGCAATTCGGTTGACGACGGGCATCTGGGGTGGACTCCTGATCGGGACTGCGGAATGGATGCATCTGACACCGGAACGAAAGGGTTCGCAATGGCCGAAAATCCTCTGATCCACGACAGCGATGCGGGTATCGAACGTTTGCTGGAAATCATGCGCCGCCTGCGCGACCCGGATTCAGGCTGTCCGTGGGACATCGAACAGGATTTTTCGACGATTGCCCCCTATACCATCGAAGAGGCCTATGAGGTTGCCGACGCCATCGAACGTGAGGCCTATGATGAGCTACAAGGAGAGCTGGGCGATCTGCTGTTCCAGTCCGTCTTTCACGCCCAGATGGCCGAAGAAGCCGGGCATTTCACCTTTCAGGACGTGGTGCGCACCATGTCGGACAAGATGGTCGACCGCCATCCGCATGTGTTCGGCGACGAACCCCGCGACAAATCGGCTGAACAGCAGACGCGCGACTGGGAAACCATCAAAGCGGCTGAGCGTGCGGGAAAGGAACAGAAAGGCGCGCTGGACGGTGTCGCCGCCAACCTGCCTGCCCTGCTGCGCGCACATAAGCTACAAAAACGCGCCGCCCGCGTGGGGTTTGACTGGCCCGATGCCAGCCACGTGCTGGCCAAGATCACCGAAGAAGCTGCCGAACTGGAAGAGGCGCGCAACAGCAAGGACGCCGATGCGCTTGAGGATGAGTTCGGCGATCTGCTGTTCGTGATGGTCAATCTGGGCCGTCATCTGGGCATCGAGCCCGAAGCCGCCCTGCGCCGCACCAACGCCAAGTTCACCCGCCGGTTCGAACAGGTTGAGGCACGGCTGGCTGCCCGAGGCAAAACGCCGTCTCAAAGCGATCTGGCCGAGATGGATGCGCTGTGGGATGAGGTCAAGATCGAGGAACACCGCGCCAACGGCAAACTCCCGCCTGTGGACGCACCGACCGGGGCCTGAAACCGCTGGACAAGTGTGGTGACACTTGCGAGTGTCCGCGCTTCAAGACCCCGGAGGCACAGCATGGCACCGCGCAAGATCATCATCGACACCGACCCGGGACAGGACGATGCCGTCGCCATCCTGCTGGCGCTGGCCAGCCCCGAAGAGATCCAGGTTCTGGGCATCACCGCCGTCGCCGGAAACGTCCCGCTGGCGCTGACGGCCAAGAACGCCCGCATAGTGTGCGAGTTGGCCGGGCATACTCATATCCCGGTCTATGCCGGGTGCGACCGCCCGCTGAACCGCCCGCTGATCACCGCCGAGCATGTGCATGGCAAAACCGGGCTGGATGGCCCTGTATTGCCGGATCCCGAGATGCCGCTGGCCGAGGGCCACGCGGTCGATTTCATCATCGACACCCTGCGCGCGCAGGATCCGGGAACGGTTACGCTGTGTCCGTTGGGACCGCTGACAAACATTGCCACAGCGTTCCAGAAAGCGCCCGAGATCATCGACCGGGTGCAGGAAATCGTGCTGATGGGCGGAGCCTATTTTGAAGTCGGCAACATCACTCCGGCTGCGGAATTCAACATTTATGTCGACCCCGAAGCTGCTGAAATTGTGTTCAAATCCGGCGCTCATATCGTGGTCATGCCGCTGGACGTAACCCATGACGCCCTGGTCACGCCCCATCGCAACGATGCGTTCCGGGCGCTGGACAGCAAGGTTGGCCATGCGGTTGCCGAAATGACCGATTTCTTCGAACGCTTTGACAAGGAAAAATACGGCTCGGAAGGCGCACCGCTGCACGACCCTTGCGTGACGGCCTATCTGATCCGGCCAGACCTGTTCTCGGGCCGCCACATCAATGTTGAGATCGAAACCCAGTCAGAGCTGACGCTGGGCATGACCGTTGCCGACTGGTGGCGGGTCACGGATCGTGCGCCGAACGCGATGTTCATGGGTGATGTCGACGCCGAAGGATTTTTCGACTTGCTGACAGAAAGGCTGGCCCGCCTATGAGCGCCGCACTGAGACTTGCCCGCCCCGAGGATCTGGATCGCCTGATGGGTCTGGTCACTGCTTTCCACACCGAGGCACAGATCGCGCAGGATGCCGACCAACGACGCGAGGCGTTGCTGCCTTTGTTGGAAGGTATCCCGCATGGCTGCATCTATCTGATCGGTCCGGGCCGCGCGCCATTGGGCTACATTATCCTGACCTTCGGCTGGTCGGTCGAGTTCGGCGGCATGGACGGCTTTGTCGACGAGATCTACATCCGCCCTGCCGTCCGGGGCCGTGGCATCGCAACCGAAGTGCTGTTGGACTTGCCCAAAGCGCTGGCCGAGGCCGGGCTGACTGCCCTGCATCTGGAAGTCGATCGCACCAATGAAACGGCGCAAAAGCTGTATCTGCGCACGGGCTTCAAACCGCGTGAGCGCTACATGTTGATGAGCAAGCCGCTCTAGCGGGATTCCCCACGGAAAATCAGACCCGGATTGTACATCTCTTGAACCGGGTCATCCTGAGAGATCTCTGCCCCCGTAATCGGATAGGTTCCGGGCTCGGTGCAGGCAGATAAAACGCCAGCAGAAATCACTGAAAGAACAAGAAGGAATCTTGAAGCAGACATCGCGTCCCCCTTTCTGTAATATGTTAAGGATTACCGCGATTATTGTACCTCATATAGGAACAAGTTCACATATGAGCATGTTATTGTCAGTTTTTTCGCATCAAAATGGTGAAAAATCAGATGTTTTTGACTTGCCAAGGCTCTTTGTCGCCACCTCGTTCCCACCCACCCGGTGCCGTCGGTTTCACCTGAAATTTGGATTTTAGCAGGCAGCCCTGATAAGCTGTTTTACATGCGCTTCGGCTGCTCGGTGCGCTTTTGATGATGTCATGCCCACATTTGCGCGTGCGCATTCTCCATTTGAGTTCGCACGGCAGCAAAGGCTGAAGCCATCCATGCGGTTTTTGGGGAAGCCAAAGTAAGACTTGGAACGAATCTCGCTTTGGTATCCTGTATCCGCATTTAGATTAAGAGGTAAGTTAATATGAAATCAGTCTATTTTTCTCTTTCGGCACTGTGCCTGGCGGCCTTGGTAGGATGCGGAGAAACCGTTCCTATCGCAGATGAAACCGGCGGTCGTGAATTGAAACCCCCGCGTGAAGGCATCCGTGTCGGATCTTTGTACTACGTTCGCGAAAACCCCACCAACGACCTGACCCGCCCTGCCAACCTGGAAAGCCTGTGTTTCTTTGACTTGCCTTTGTCCGATGTGACGCTTGAAGCGGACCAGCGCGTCGCTGATATCGACCTTCTGAAAAAGCTCGAAGCGTCCGGTGAGTTGGGTGGGATAGAAACCAAATTCGCCTCGGCCGGGCTGAGTGGCGGCATTGATCGCTACTATTCCTACAAGCTGACCAATGCCAGGAAATCATCCGTGACACTGCAGGACGCATCCCGGTTGTTCAATGAACAGGGCGACGGGCCCAAATGCAGTGGCTGGCGGGAAAATGTCGGGCAGTTTGACTGGGCGGCCTATCAGATTCAGTCGGTGATTTCCGGGGACATCGTCTTTGCGCGCAAGTCGACCTCGAACGCGTCAGGCGATTTGTCGGCGGCCCTTGAAGTGCTGGAACCCGAGCTGGTTGCCGAACTCAGCAAGGAAAATTCGGCGGGTGTAACGGGAACCGGGCTGGTCGTCAGCTTCGTTCCGATCAGCCGACAGTAATGTGGCCGACCCCGCAGCGGTTTGCGCCGCCACGGGGTCAACCCTGTTCTTTTAACGTTTCAGGATCGACGCGCCCGCGTATTCCGCGACCTCACCCAGCGATTCCTCGATGCGGATCAGCTGGTTGTACTTGGCCAACCGGTCCGAGCGAGCCAGCGAGCCGGTCTTGATTTGACCGCAATTGGTTGCCACCGCCAGATCGGCAATGGTGGCGTCCTCGGTCTCGCCCGAGCGGTGCGACATCACGTTGGTATAGCGCGCGCGATGGGCCATATCTACGGCACGCAGCGTCTCGGTCAGCGACCCGATCTGGTTGACCTTGACCAGCATCGAGTTGGCACAACCACGCTCGATCCCTTCGGCCAGACGCGCGGGGTTGGTCACGAACAGGTCGTCGCCCACCAGTTGCACCTTGTCGCCGATGGCGTCGGTCAGGGCTTTCCAGCCGTCCCAGTCATCCTCGGACATACCGTCTTCGATCGAGATGATCGGATAGTCGTTGACCAATGCGGCCAGATAGGCCGCGTTTTCGTCGGATGACAGCGAGATCCCCTCGCCCGCCAGAACATACTTGCCGTCCTTGAAGTATTCGGTCGCCGCACAATCCAGCGCCAGTTGGATTTCCTCACCCGGCTTGTAGCCTGCCTTTTCGATGGACTTCAGGATGAAATCCAGCGCCTCACGGGTGCTTGCGATATTCGGGGCAAAACCGCCCTCGTCGCCCACACCAGTCGCCAGACCCGCGGCAGACAGCTCTTTCTTCAGCGTGTGGAACACTTCGGAGCCCATGCGCACGGCTTCGCGGATATTCGTGGCCGAGGTCGGCATGATCATGAATTCCTGAATGTCGATGGGGTTGTCGGCGTGTTCACCGCCGTTGATGATGTTCATCATCGGCACCGGCAGAACACGGGCCGAGGTGCCGCCGACATAGCGGTACAAAGGTTGCGTGGTGAAATCTGCCGCCGCCTTGGCGGTTGCCAGCGAGACACCCAGAATGGCGTTGGCCCCCAGACGGCCTTTGTTCTCGGTCCCGTCCAGTTCGATCATGGCCTGATCGATGGCGACCTGTTCGGTGGCGTCAAAGCCAACCAGTTCTTCGGCAATCTCACCGTTCACCGCGGCAACAGCTTCCAGCACGCCCTTGCCCAGATAACGCGCCTTGTCGCCGTCGCGCTTTTCCACTGCCTCATAGGCGCCGGTCGATGCGCCCGAAGGCACGGCAGCGCGGCCCATGGTGCCGTCTTCCAGAATCACGTCCACCTCAACGGTCGGATTGCCCCGGCTGTCCAGAATTTCGCGTGCGTGGATGTCGATGATGGTGCTCATGAGGCCCGTCCCTGTGGCTGCGTTCAGTTGCACGCCTCTTAGCATCACAGGGCAAAAAGTAAACCATTCATGTTATCGCTAACACGACTCTGGGCAAATGTTTGCGCCAACCTGCGACGATCCGTCAGGCGGCAACTGCTAACGCGCGCGCCAGCCTGCGTTCACGGATGAATGTATACATGCCCGATCCGATGATCAGCGTGGCACCGGCCAGCGTCATCGTATCCGGGCGCTCGCCGAACATGAGCATCCCTGCCGCAATCGAGAAGATCAGGCGGGTATAGCGAAACGGTGTCAGGGCCGAGGCTTCGCCGATCCGCATTGCGGTGACGATGCTGTAATAGGCCAGAACGCCAAAGCCGACCGCCCCGACAAACGGCCAGATTTGCGCCGACCCCATCGGGGCCACCGGCTGCGCGTTCAGAACCATCAGGGTCAGCCCGGCCAATGCCACCGCGACATAGGCCTGCAAGGCCACGACGGATGAGGCAATCCGCGCGTCCAGCCGCCGCGTGATCAGGTCTCGCGCGGCGATGGCAATGACGCTGAGCACGACGAACAGCGTTTCCGGCTGAAATCCGTCCAATCCGGGCCGAATGATCATCAGGACACCGATGAAACCCAGACCGATAGCGCTCCACCGTCGCCAGCCGACCTGTTCGCCCAGAAACAGCGCCGCGCCCATCGTCACCGCCAAAGGCATCGCCTGAAACACAGCCGCCACGGTCGACAGATCAACCAGGGACAGCGCGGTCAGGAAAGCCACGGCCCCAACCCCTTCGCACGCCGCGCGGATCAGCGGCAGGGGTTGCCATGCTTCTGTGTTGAAGATGCGTTTGCGTGTTGCCACAGCCATCAGGGCAAACAGCACCGCACAGGCCAGACCCAGCAATACCATGATCTGACCGGTCGGTACCGTCGCCGACATGTGCTTGATGAACATATCCTCAAGCGAGAACGCCGCCATCGCGCCGACGACCAGCAAAATGCCGTGCACGTTGTTCATGATCACATCCGTTGAAACCAGCGGCCCGAATTACCGCTCTTTGACTCACCCAAATCGAAAGACGCCCGTTCAGGCAAGCCTTAACCGCCCGGAATATATGATATCCCGTGCGGCTGACCTTCGCGATTGGTGATGAGTCAGTCTTTGTCCAGCGGAACGCCGTACAGTTCCAACCGGTGGCCTTTCAGCTTATAGCCCAGTTTCGCGGCGATCTTTTCCTGCAGCGCCTCGATTTCGGGGTCGACAAACTCGATCACCTCGCCCGATTGCATGTCGATCAGATGATCGTGGTGGTCACGCTCGGCATCCTCGTAGCGGGCGCGCCCGTCGCCGAATTCCAGACGGTCGAGTATCCCGGCCTCCTCAAACAGCTTTACCGTGCGATAGACCGTGGCAATCGATATCCCCGCATCGATGGCCGAGGCGCGCGCATACAGTTCCTCGACATCGGGGTGGTCTGCGCTCTGCTCAAGCACCTGCGCAATGGTGCGCCGCTGGCCAGTCATGCGCAGGCCCTTGGCCTCGCACCGCGCGATGATCGTGTCGGACATGCTGCCCCTCAGAAGTTACTTGGGGTGCTGTCTTAAACCGTCTGCGTGCCCAGCGCCACAGGGATTCGACGCCCAAGGCGCAGATCATCCGGCGCGCTGCAAATCGGCCCAGATCGGCAGATGGTCCGAGGCGATATGGGCGGGCCGGTCCAGATGTGCACCGTGGTTCAGCGCCTCGATCCCCTGCCCCAGCGCAATCCGATCCAACGCGCCCAACGGTTGCGCCGCCGGAAAGCTGGCCACAGGCGGCAGAAACCGCATCTCGGGCGCCAATGTGTCCAGCACAGGCTGGCGCGACCATTCGTTGAAATCCCCGGCCCAGACAGTGGGCATCTGGTCCAGATCATCGTCGAAGCGCCGGATATGCGTGATCTGTTGCCGCCTGGATGCGGGCAGCAGCCCCAGATGCATCCCCATCACACGCAGCGGTCCGATCTGCGTATCAAACTCGACCCGTACAGCGCCACGCGGCTCAAACCCCGGCAGGTCGTGGTGGCCGGTCTGACGGACCGAGATCTGATCCCCGCGCCAGATCACAGCATTGCCATGCCAGCCCAGACTGCCGGCCCCGCCCAGATCGACGATCTGCCATCCGGCCTCATCCAGCATGAAATGCGGCAAAGCGGCCGGGCGCGGCGGCAAGCGCTTATCCGCCTCTTGCAGAACGACAATATCGGCCTGCATGCCGTTCAGAACCTGCATGATCCGCTGCGGTTGACGCCGAAAATCCAGCCCGACACATTTCTGAATGTTGTAGCTGGCAAGGCGCAGGGTCGGTGGTTTTTGGAAGTCGTTTTTGATGTTCACTGCCCCCGACAAGCGCCCCGCCCCGAGATTGTCACAAAACGACCGGGATTAACCCGTATTTGTGGTGTTCTGCGCGTCTTGCGACTTGCAATACCGGGGGCGTATATTCAATGGTCTAAG
Organism: Ruegeria sp. AP12; assembly: GCF_056540025.1. Taxonomy (NCBI): domain Bacteria; kingdom Pseudomonadati; phylum Pseudomonadota; class Alphaproteobacteria; order Rhodobacterales; family Roseobacteraceae; genus Ruegeria; species Ruegeria sp. AP12. The sequence continues at coordinate 604,036 of NZ_JBQFVZ010000001.1, read as the reverse complement.
AGTATTAGATTAAGTCAGTGTACACAAAATTCTGCGGGGTTAAACTGCCGCAAAAAGGAACCGCGCTATTGGACGTTGAATCCACATTCGCCACGATGATCATTGCCGATATCGTGGGCAGCACGCCGCTTTACAAAGCTGTAGGCGATGATGAGGCCCAGCGACTGATCCAGCTTGAGATCGACCGGCTTCGCTCGGTTCTGCTGGAGTTCGGCGGCGTACCGGTTGGGCAGAAGGGCGACGATGTTCTCAGCTATTTCGAAGACCCAAGCGCCGCGTACCAGGCCGCGCTCAAGCTGATTGAACCTTCGACCCACACGCCTCTGTCCGTACATATCGGTGTGCATTGCGGCCCCATCGTGATCGGCCAGCGCGGGATATACGGCGAGGCCGTCAACGTCACCGCCCGGTTTGCGACAGCGGCCAATCCGGGTGAGGCCTGTTTCAGTCAGGGCGTTGCTGTGTTGCTGCCAAATGAATTGCGGCAAACTCTGATCCCCTTGGGCCAGCTGAGCCTAAAGGGCCTTAACGAGCCGCAGACTGCTTATTCACTGATCCATCCGGACTCGGATTCGATCATGCAGACTAGGCTGCCCCAGAACTTTGGGCGGTCCGAGGAAAACTGGCAGCCGCGCGAAGGACTGACGCTGATCCTGCGCCATGAAGACCGGGTCTGGCGGTGTCTGGGCAATGGCGAGTTCAATATCGGGCGCTCTCCGGATTGCCATGTGGTTCTGTCGCAACCCTGGATTTCGCGCCTTCACGCCGTGCTTGCGATGAAGGCGGGCAAACTGATCCTGACCGATCGCAGCACTTCGGGAACCTATGTGAAATCCGAGTCGGGGCGTGAAATCCAGCTGAAACGCGAATCCGTCATGCTGGCCGATAGCGGCCTGATTTCCCCGACCCTGCCCATCGAAATGTCCGAGACCTGTTTGCAGTTCGAACTGCTGGGCCGCAATCAGGTGCCGCAGAACGTGGCGTGAACCACCTCGCCTTGCGTCGGTGGGCGCGTCAGGTCGGCCTCATCCGGCTGGTCGTCATAGGGCCGCGACAACACCGTATCGAGACGCTGGAACAAAGTGTAATCCCCCTGCACCGCCGCTTCGATCATCTGCTCGAACCGATGGTTGCGTGGAATGAAGGCGGGGTTTGCCGCGTTCATGACCGTTTGCGGCTCCGGCTCGCGCTGCAACCGCGCGGTCCAGCCCTCGGCCCAACTGTCAAAGGCCTGCGGGTCGGTGAATTGATCCCGCGCCGCCTGACCGCTGAGCGCGCGGAACGTGTTGGTGAAATCCGCCTGTTGCTCGGCCATGCGTTTCAGCAGATCGGAAATCAACTCCAGATCCCCAGCTTCGGCGCCTGAAATCCCGATCTTGGCGCGAAAGCGGGTCAGCCAATGATCCTGAATCTGCTCGGGCATCGCATGGACAATCTCGGTCGCCTCTTCCACGGCGGCCTCTTTATCCTCCATCTGCTGGATCAGGGCGGTCGCCAGCTGCGCCAGATTCCACACGGCGATGTCGGGCTGGTTAGAATAGGCATAACGCCCCATCCGGTCAATCGAACTGAACACCGTGTTCGGGTGATAGGTGTCCATGAACGCACAGGGGCCATAATCGATGGTTTCCCCGGCAATCGAGCAATTGTCGGTGTTCATCACCCCATGGATGAACCCGACGCTCATCCAATGCGCAATCAGCCGCGCCTGCACATCGCGCACCGCGCGCAGCAAGCCCATCGGCCCATCGGCCTCGGGATAGTGGCGCTCGATGGCGTATTCCGTCAGGCGTCGCAAACTGTCGACCTGCCCCCGCGCCGCGAAGACCTGAAACGTCCCCACGCGCAAATGGCTGCGCGCCACGCGCGTCAGAACGGCTCCCGGCAGTGGGGTTTCGCGAAACACCTGCTCGCCCGTCTCGACCGCGGCCAGCGCGCGTGTGGTCGGCACGCCCAGCGCGTGCATCGCCTCGGACACGACATATTCGCGCAATACCGGCCCCAACCACGCGCGCCCGTCACCCCGTCGGGAAAACGGCGTGGGACCTGAGCCTTTCAACTGAATATCCCGCCGCACCCCATCGGCCCCGATGGTCTCACCCAGTAAAACCGCACGCCCGTCGCCCAGTTGCGGGTTGAAAGTGCCGAACTGATGCCCGGAATAAAGCTGTGCCAAAGGCTCGGCCCCGTCTGGCAGGCTGTTGCCTGCAAAAGCCTCGGCCATTTCCTGCACATCCCCGGGTGCGATCTGCAGCAACCGGGCCAGATCGGTGTTGAACGCAATCAACCGAGGGGCACTTACCGGAACCGGTGCCTGCCGCGCAAAAAAAGTATCCGGCAGGCGGGCATAAGAATTGTCGAACGGGATCGTCAGGGTCATGCGCCAAACATATGACCTGAACCGACAATTGCCATAGCGGATCACTTGCACCCGTGCATAATCACCTCAAACCCCCGAGGATACCATGACCGCACAAGAGATTATCGACCACCTGAACCTGCAACGCCACCCGGAAGGTGGCTGGTTCAAAGAAACCTGGCGCGCCGACAACGCGGGCCGCGCAACGGGCACCTGCATCTACTTCCTGCTGCAGGAAGGTGAGAGCAGCCATTGGCACCGCGTCGATGCGACCGAGATCTGGCTTTATCACTCCGGCGCGCCACTGGTGCTGTCGCTCAGCGAAAGTGATCAGGGGCCGGCGACCGATCACCTTCTGACCCCCGATCTGAACGCAGGCGCCCCGCAACTGATCGTGCCCGAAGGCCACTGGCAGGCGGCGCGCAGCACCGGCGATTACACGCTGGTCAGTTGCACCGTCTCGCCGGGGTTCGAGTTCGATGGCTTCGATCTGGCCCCACCCGGCTTCGACATTCCGAGGGCATAATCCATGGACCACCGCGCCCTCATCGCCTCAATTCCGGCCGAAACCAAGGACAAGCTGCAACGCCGGTCCGACGCGGCAGGATTGAAACATCTGGCGGTCTATTTCGCGCTCTTGGCCCTTTGTAGCATCGGTATCGCCACGCAAATTCCACTCTGGCCGGCCCTTATGGTCCCGCAAGGCGTCCTGCTGGTCTTTCTGTTCACGCTCAGCCACGAATGCACCCACAAGACACCGTTCAAAACCGGGTGGATCAACGATACGGTTGGTCACTTGGTCTCGGTACCAATCGCTCTGCCCTTCACATGGTTCCGGTATTTCCACCTGGCGCACCACAAATGGACCAACCACCCGGACAAAGACCCCGAACTTGGCGGAAAACCGCGCCCTGACAGCTGGCACAGTCTTGCACTCTACCTCAGCGGCGCACCTTACTGGTCCGGCATGGGCAAAGTGTTGGCTCAAAACGCCTTCGGACAGATCGACGCCCCCTACCTGCCCACGCGCCAGCATCCTGCGATCCGAACCGAAGCGCGCATATTGCTCACACTTTACGCACTGGCCCTGCTCAGCCTGCTTTCCTCAACGCTCCTGCTCTGGCTTTGGATCATCCCCGTCCTGATCGCCCAGCCCGCGCTGCGCCTGTACCTTCTGGCCGAACACGGCCTCTGCCCACCGGTCGCCAATATGCTGGAAAACTCGCGCACCACCTTCACCAACCGGATCATACGGTTTCTGGCCTGGAACATGCCCTACCACGCCGAACATCATGCCTTTCCGAACGTGCCCTTCCACCAGCTTCCCGCATTCCACGACTGGACCCGGACCCACCTGAAATCCACATCCGACGGCTATTCAGGCTTCACCAAAGATTACGCCCGCACGCTCAACTCCTAGGATCCGTTCTTCATCTGGCCAAAAATACCTCGGGGGAGTCGCGCCTGCGCGACGGGGGCAGCGGCCCCCTATTTCTCGGTCCGGCTTTTGATCAGCATATTGATCAATGGCACCAAAACCGCCGTCAGAGACCCCAGAGGATTCGCCCCAATGCCTTTGACCGCACGCACCACGTCGCGTGCCTCGGTCGCCATATCCTCAAGCTCGTCCTCGATATCCGCAATTGCCATATCACGCAGCTCAACGGCTGGTGCGACCTCATCTTCGGCATTGCTGCGCCGTGCAATCAGCACAAGCAGCCCGGCCAGTACAAAATTACCAATGGACAGCAGCGCGGCCGCCGCAGCGGGTGACATCGTGCTTCGAAGCGCAAAGAACAGCGCGACGTTCAGCAGAACCAGCGCCAACATGGCGGCAATCCCCGCCAATACCATCAGAATGGTCTGCTGCTGCATAACGGCCAGACGACGGCGCGCGATCAGGCGTTCGGTTCGGTAGATCGTGACCAGATTTCTGCTCAGCCTGCTCATAACGTTGCTCCTACCCCTGTACCCGCCCAACCACATAGCCCAGCGAAAACGCAATCAGCAGGGCTGTGATCGGATAATCCTTCTGCAGGCGGCCGAATTCCTCGACCACGTCCTCTCCCATTGCCTGCGCTTTGCTCAGATCGATCCCGTGCTCTTCCAGCAGCTTTCGAATCTCATCCGAGGTTTTGACGGGCTCGGTCTGATCCCCGGGGGTCGAAGCCGCCCCGCCCTTCGCCTCCAACTCGGCATTGCGGCTGCGTAGCGCTTCCAACTCGGATTCAAGCTCGGCTTTGGTTGCCATACTCTCGGGCCCTCATTGCATGGGTGTCGCGCAACCGTCGCACAATGAGTTGTTTTTTTGAACTGTTTTCCGGTTCCGGCTCACCCGGCCCGATTCATCGAGACCGAACTCACGACACCGCCCCCTACCAGCGCCTGCACACCGGTCGTGCCGGGGCACGAGGTCGGCAAACCCCGCGCCACACGTACGGCGAGATAGGCAAATGCCTGAGCTTCCAGCATGTCACCGTCCAGACCAACAGCCTCGACCGGTTCGACCGGGCAATCGAGCGAGACCCGCAGCATCTCCATCAACACCGGGTTACGCCGCCCGCCACCGGTGACCAGAACGCGGGACGGAGGTTTCAGACAATACCCGATCCCCTGCGCAACCCCTGCCGCGCACATCCCCGTCAGAGTCGCCACCGCATCCGCATCACTGAGTTCCTGAACCAGCCCGATCATCTCGGCAAAATCGTTCCGATCTAAAGACTTCGGTGGCATCTTGGTAAAGAACGGCTCGGCCAGAAACAGTTCCAGCGCGCCCATTTCAACGGTGCCCTCGCGCGCAACCGCGCCATCCCGGTCCATCGGTTGACCCAAGCGCGCCTGCATCAAATCATCAACCGGCGCATTCGCAGGCCCGGTGTCAAACGCCAGCAGGGCGCCGGGTTGTTCGGGCCCGTCAAAGCTTGGGTCCACATAGGTCAGGTTCCCGACCCCCCCAAGATTGAGGAAACACAGGGGCGCATCAGCCCCAATCCATTTGGCGCAAGCAAAGTGAAAGAACGGGGCCAGCGGCGCGCCCTCACCCCCCATGGCCACATCGTCGCTGCGGAAATCCCAGACCACAGGCACGCCCAGCGCCTGCGCCAGACCTTTGCCATCGCCAACCTGCAACGTGCCACGCCCGCGCGGCTCATGCGCAAGGGTTTGACCGTGCACGCCGATCAGGTCGATATTGTCGAACTCCGACAACGCTTCGGCATGGGCGATTGTCACAAGCTCGGCCGCCGCATCGACATCTGGCCCGTGCCACTGTCCCATTGCGGCGCGCAGGATCTGACGCTCTTCTTCGGAATAGGCGCGGTATCCGCTGTCACCGAAGCCATAGATGCGGTGGCCATCGGTTTCCACCACCGCCGCGTCCACCCCATCCATCGAGGTGCCGGACATAGTGCCAAGGGCTCGGATCGGCTTGTTTGTCTTAATGGCCGGGCGCACCTGTCATTCTCCTGCTCGTTCTTTTTCTACCCTTGCGGGTTCGACACTGCCCGCCATTTCCCGGCCAAAGCAAGACGAATAGAAACAGAAGCCGCGTTTTTGGGCAGGCGCGACCGCAGGCCCACACTCGGCCCGACCGAACCCGTTGCGCAATTCCTGCTTCTGCGCCAGCATTGCAGGGCATCTTCGAATAACGGGGCGGGAATGACCGAGGCGCAAACGCCAAAAGACGCAAAAGCAGTTGAAAGCCGGAACTACCAGTTGATCTTCTGGTCCGGCGCGCTGGCTACGATTGGCGGCCAGTTGGTGAACCCGCGTCTGGTACTGCCGTTCCTGTACCTGGCCCTTGGCGCGCCTACCTTTGTCGCGGGCCTGCTGTTGCCTTTCGTAACAGGGGCGCGGTTGATTGCGGAAATCTTCGTCTCGCCTTTCGTCAACCACGTGACGCGCGCAAAACTTGCCGTCTATGTGCCCAACATCCTGACGGGGGCCATTCTGGCCGTTGTCGCCCTGTTCGCCACCAACCTGACACAGGTGATGGTGGTTTTGCTGTTCCTGCTGACCGCCATCATCATGGGCTTGTGTCAGGGTATCAACAGCCTTGGCACCAGCCAGATATACGGCACCTCGGTGCCCGAGTCCAAACGCAACCGGATGGTGTTTGCGCAGGCGACCATATCCGGTGTGCTGGCCATCATTGTGGTCTGGGTGACCAAGGATCTGCTGGCTTCGGATCAGCCGATGCAGCGGCATATCGTGGTGATGTGGTGCGGCGTGGTCGCCATGTTTGCAGCCGGGATCAGCTTTGCCGGGGTGCGACTGTTCGAGGAAGAGATCAAGCGCCCGCCGAAACGCGTCGAGAAACCGAAACCCCTGACCGAACTTGCAACAGGCTTCAGGACCGGGATGGCCTACCCGTGGTACCGCAAGTTCCTGTTGGCCCGGGTTCTGTTCATCTCGGTCGAGCTGGCGATGCCGTTTTACACAATTCACGCAGCCACCTACCATATCGGCACCGAACACTCGCTCAGCTATTTTGTGATCGGTGCCAGCGCAGGGATCGTGATCGGATCCATTCTGTGGGGCTGGCTCAGCGGTCGGGTGTCGGTAAAGCATGTGATGTGGCTGGGCTGTCTGACCTCGGCGCTTTCGGCAATCATGGCGCTGGTGTTCACCATGACCGGCCATGCCAGCAATGTCTGGATCTATGCCGCGGTCATCCTGCTTCTGTCCCTTGGCGGCAACGGAGTGATCTATGGGCGCTACCTCTACGTGATCGAGATGACGCAGGAACAAGAGCGGTCCTATCTGGTCGCTTTGGGCGATGTAACGGCCGGTCTGGTCGGCATCGCCTTTGCCGCCGTTCTGGGTGCCGTGGCGCATCTGCACGACCCGGTAACGCCGATCATCGCGCTGGCCATTTTGAACGTGGTCGCGATGCTCTATGCCTTTCGATTGCCCGCCACCGGAACCGGTGCTGAGACTGCCGCGCATTAGGCTGCCAATTCTTGCAAAATGGTGCCTTTCCCTTACCCATCCTGCCGCCTATACAGTGCCCCGCAATAGTAACCCCGAGGGCACGATATGACCTACCACCCCAAATCGGATTTCATCGCCACGATGATCGAGCGCGGCTTTCTCGCCGACTGCACCGATTATCAGGGCCTTGATGAGGCGCTGATCAGTGGGTGCAAACCGGCTTATATCGGCTTTGATGCAACGGCCAAGTCGTTGCATGTGGGCAGCCTGATCCAGATCATGATGCTGCGCTGGTTCCAGAAGACCGGCCACCAGCCGATCACCCTGATGGGCGGCGGCACCACCAAGGTGGGCGATCCGTCGTTTCGTGCGGATGAACGCCCCCTGCTAGGGCCCGAGCAGATCAATGAGAACATCGCGGGCATCAAAAAGGTATTCTCCGCCTATGTCGACTATGACAGCGACGCCGAGAACAAGGCGCTGATGCTGAACAATGCCGAGTGGCTGGATGGCCTGAACTACCTTGATTTCCTGCGCGATATCGGGCGGCATTTCTCGGTCAATCGGATGCTGAGCTTTGAATCGGTGAAATCGCGGCTGGATCGCGAGCAGTCGCTCAGCTTCCTCGAATTCAACTACATGATCCTGCAGGCCTATGACTTCCTTGAACTGAACCGCCGTTACGGCTGTGTTCTGCAAATGGGTGGCTCGGACCAGTGGGGCAACATCGTCAACGGCATCGACCTGACCCGCCGGGTGCTGGATCACGAGATTTACGGCCTGACCTCGCCCCTGCTGACCACCAGCGACGGCAAGAAAATGGGCAAATCCCAGGACGGTGCAGTCTGGCTGAACGCCGACATGCGCTCGCCCTATGAGTTCTGGCAGTTCTGGCGCAACACTACCGATGCGGACGTGGGGCGGTTCCTGAAGCTCTACACCGAAATGCCGGTGGATGAGTGTGATCGGCTGGGCGCGCTGCAAGGGTCCGAGATCAATGAGGCCAAAATCCGCCTCGCCAACGAAGTGACCACGCTTGCCCACGGTGCACAGGCCGCGGCAACCGCCGAAGCAACTGCCCGCGAAGTGTTCGAAAAAGGCGGCGTGGGCGACGACCTCCCGACCCTGACCCTCAGCGCCGCTGAGCTGGGCGACGGTATGTCGATCGTGCAATTGATCGTGAAATCCGGTCTGGCCAAATCCGGCAAAGAGGCCAAGCGCCTGATTGCCGAAAACGGCGCCAAATTGGACGACGCGCCGCTGACAGATGCGGGGCTGATGATCGATGCGGGTGCCTTGTCCTCACCCATCAAACTAAGCGCAGGCAAGAAACGGCACGCGCTGGTGCAACTGGGCTAAACCGACTGACCCTGAGCGCGTACGGGCGTGCTCAGGGGCCTTCTGTGAACTCGACTTCTTTGCCGTGACGCATTCTGTGCTAACCTGTTCGGGGTATTGGTTTCGCAGATTGTTGTGTCATGGTGCTAAAAAATACGTTCAAGTTTTCAAAAAGAAACGACATTACCTTTGAAGGGGAAAAATTTTCGGTCGGGGCGAATGAAGTTTCCTGTACGCTGACAACAGATAGCCTGTCGCAAAAAGGAAGCCCACCCAAGGCCGGGCAATGCACAATTGTCGAACGCTTCAATTCTCGATGGGATGTCAAAGACCTGATTGATGTTAAGGAAGTGCAAAAAGCGCTTTCGAAGAAGTCAACGCTGGCAGCGCTGGCCAGCGCCTCATCAGTTGACAAGATACTCGACCTGTTGGCTTTGTCCGAAATCCGTATGCTTGCGGATTACTCCGAGTTTCAGGCACAGACGTTCAAAAAAGGTCATATCCTGAGTCAGAGCCTTGGCGGGCCGGGCACGAACCAGAACCTGACGCCAATGTCAGCCAGCGCAAATGCGATCTATCGAAACAGTTTTGAAGCAAAGCTGATCAAACTGCTGGAGGCCATCAAAAAGGAAGAGCAACAATCCGGATACTGCGTTCGCATAAAATTCTATGCGAAATGTGTGGGTAACAAGAAGCCCTGGTGGAATGGGCAAGCGACCGAAGAGACAAAGCGGATGTTGCGGGGGCTTCCAAAGTCGATCGATGCCAACTGGAGGTTCGATAGTTTCTTTCGGAAAGGAAAAACAAGCGAACGCATTGCTAAATCAGCACTGCCGCCGTCTGTCGCCAAAAAAATGCCAGTCGCCACAAAGATCAAGCCGCCCAACTTTTCGCTGGATCTTTGATCGACTGGTCTTTTTTGTGAATTGAGGATGACCGGGCGCTAGGGAAGAGCCGATGCCAACAAAAACTCGGCCACCCGAAAGTGGCCGATTATTGTTCAAGGCTGTCGCATCACTTTCTACCTTTGCCGCCGCCTTTGCCGTCGCCGCCTTTGCCGTTTCCGGAACCGTTGCCCTGGCCATTGTTGTTACCGTTGTTGCCGGTACCTGGTCCGGAACCGTTGTTGTTACCGCCGCCGTTACCGGGGTTGCCTGCATTCCCGTTGCCGTTTCCGGGGCCGTCGCCGCCTTTGCCGCCGCCCTTGCCGCCACCTTTACCGTCGCCGCCTTTGCCGCCACCTTTACCACCGCCTTTGCCGGGGCCTTCACCGCCACCATTGCCGGGGTTGTCACCACCACCATTGCCGGGGTTATCGCCGCCACCGTCGCCGGGACCGTCACCACCACCGTTACCGGGACCGTCACCGCCACCGTCGCCGGGACCGTCACCACCACCGTCGCCGCCACCATTACCCGGGCCCTGGCCTCCGCCGCCGGTATTGCCGCCATCGTTTCCACCACCCGTCGGGCCTTGTGCTACCCGATCCGAACTGCGGTCTTCGCCCCGTGTGCTGCCTGCGTCCGAAATCGACGCAGTCGGCAGATCTGTCAGCAACGCCGCCAGACCGGGGCACATCGCGCCGGTGTTCTGCAACGTCGTCTCGAAATCCGCACGCCGCTGTAGCTGCTTCAGAAAGCTCGGCGTGACCTGCGTGCAGTCACACAGCGCAGCATAATCGCCGCTATTCGCCGCCGTCCGCGCTGTTCGCCAATCGCAAACCTCGGGCGCGGCCGCAGCACTGCTTGCCATCAAAACTCCAACAAATGGTGCAATCGCAAACGCACCCAATTTGTGCTTCGTACTCGTTAACATGTCGGTACCTCCTGACATAGAAACACCTGACCATGTCAGGCTATTCGATCACGAGATGGAGACGTCTGGTGAGGTCCGGATGAACGCTGGCTGAAGATTTGTTAACCTGGCGTCACCCACGTCGGATGCAAATGACGCTTGGTCTTTGGCCAAACATCTGGACACACCCGACCCAAGCCGCTTATTGAACATACGTTCATAAATCTGGGAGGCATCCGCATGAACCTGTCGAACACAGCCGCACTCGTCACCGGAGGCGCGTCGGGTCTTGGCGAGGCCACCGCCCGCCATTTCGCGCAACACGGTGCGCAAGTCACGATTCTGGACCGGGATGAAGACCGCGGCGCGCAAGTTGCCAATGAGATCGGCGGCCATTTTGCACAAACCGATGTCACCGACGAAAGCTCGGTCGCGGCTGCTATTGCCACCGCAGCAAGCAAAATGGGTCGGATCACCGCCACGGTGAACTGTGCCGGGATCGCCTACGGGATCAAAACCGTGGGCCGCGATGGCCCGCACCCGCTGGACGCCTTTCAGCGCACCATCGACATCAATCTGGTCGGCACTTTCAACGTGTCGCGACTGGCAGCCGTTGAAATGGCCAAAAACGAACCCGAGCCGGATGGCGCGCGCGGCGTGATCATCAACACCGCTTCAATTGCCGCATTCGACGGCCAAAAGGGCCAGGCGGCCTATGCGGCGTCAAAAGGCGGCGTGGTGGGTATGACCTTACCCATGGCGCGCGATCTGGCCTCGACCGGTATCCGCGTGATGGCCATCGCTCCGGGCATTTTCATGACGCCGATGCTGGCGGGCCTGCCCGAAGAGGTGCAACAGCAACTGGCTGCTGACGTTCCGAACCCCGCCCGCCTGGGGGATCCCAACGAATACGCCCGCCTTGCCGGTTTCATTGTCGAGATGGGCTATCTGAACGGCGAAGTCATCCGCATCGACGGAGCGCTGCGTATGCGCTAGGTCTGTCGAATGACCGAGCGTGAAAAGATGCAGGCCGGGCAGTGGTATTGCTGCCTGGACCCCGAGTTGGACGCGTTGCGGGCGCAAGCCCGCCGCGCAGTTCACGCGCACAACGCTTGCCCGCCGGACGATCGCGGCGCGCTGGCCCCTGAATTGCAGGCGCTGTTCTCGGACCTTGGGTCCGAGTGTTATCTCGAAGCACCGTTTCACTGTGCTTACGGGATGAACATCCACCTTGGACACCGGGTCTATTTCAACGCCGGATGCGTGATTCTGGACACAGCGCCGGTCCGGATCGGTGACGACACGATGTTCGGCCCCCATGTTCAGATCTATTGCGCTCAGCACGCCAAAGACCCAACCGAGCGCGCCCAGGGTCTGGAAATCGCCCTGCCCGTGACCATTGGGCGGAATGTCTGGGTCGGCGGCGGTGCCATTCTGATGCCCGGTATCACCATCGGCGACAACGCAACCATCGGCGCTGGCAGTGTCGTCACCAAAGATGTCGCGGCCAAAGAAACCGTGGTCGGCAACCCCGCCCGGCCTATTCACCCCCTCCGATAACCCTGTTCTGACCCCAATCCGCCAAAGCCGCGATCACAGGGCGCAGCGCTTGCCCCTTTTCAGTCAGGCTGTACTCCACTCGGGGCGGCACCTCGGCAAATACCTTTCGATGCACGATTCCATCTGCCTCAAGCTCGCGCAATTGCTTGGTCAGGCTGCGCTGGGTCACCGTACCCAGCGCACGGGACAAGGCGTTAAAGCGCATGGTGCCGCCAAGAAGATGATAGATTACCAGCCCTTTCCATTTTCCCGATATCTGCTCCAACCCGGCCTCAACCGGGCAGCCTGCGCTGCAGTCATATCTTTCAAATCGATCCACCGCCGCCTCCTGCCTTTGACAGTATACAAAAGGTACCTACCTGCACAAATAGTGCGTACTTGCGTGTTTTGCATACGTGTCACATATCCCGGATCATCGCAACTCAACCCTGTAAGGAGACATCATGGCCCTGACCATTCTCGCTCAAATCACGGCCCATCCGGGTAAGGAAGACCTTGTCCGCGCCGAGCTTGAAAAGCTGATCCCAATCACCCGTGGCGAAGACGGATGCATTCAATACGACCTGCATGTGGACACAGGCAATCCCGGTGTTTTTGCGTTTTATGAGAATTGGGAAAGCCGTGACCTGTGGCAAACGCATATGAACGCGCCTCATCTCGCAGCTTATATGAAAGCCACCGAAGGGGCCGTGGCCGAGTTTACGCTGAACGAAATGACACGGATAAGTTGATCCCATCCACGGCAAAACCGGAGCAGTCGCCAGGCTCCGGTTTTGTGAAACTTTTTCAATGTGGCCTTTTGCGCGTCGAAGAGACCCCGTTTACCCGGCCTCGGCCTTCTCTTCCAGCATCAGCCACTCTTCCTCTGCCGCCGACAGCTTTTCCTGCCGTTCAACCAGTGCCTCAGACGCCTTCTGGAACTTGACCGGCTCACGCGTGAACAGGTCGGGGTCAGACATCAACTCTTCCAGCTTACCGATCTCGGCCTCAAGGCGCGAGATTTCGGCGGGCAGTTTCTCCAACCGGTGTTTTTCCGAGAAGGACAAGCCAGATTTCGGCTTCGCCTCCTGCTTGACCTTCGGCTTGGAGGGCTTTGGTTTTTCTCCCTTTTTCCCAGCAACCTCTCCGCGCTGAGCGATATAGTCCGACCAGCCCCCGGCGTAGACAGTGGCACGCCCGTTGCCTTCCATCGCGATAGTAGTTGTGGCCACCCGATCCAGAAAATCGCGGTCGTGGCTGACCAGCAGGACCGTGCCGTCATAGTCGTCCAGCAATTCTTGCAACAGGTCCAGCGTTTCCACATCCAAATCGTTGGTCGGTTCGTCCAGCACCAGCAGGTTTGACGATTTCGCCATCAGCTTGGCCAGCAGCAACCGCGCCTTTTCACCACCCGACAGGGATTTGACGGCGGCCCGCGCCTGCGCGTCGTCGAACAGAAATTCCTTGAGATAACCCACCACATGCTTGGGCTGCCCACCCACCATGACCTGATCGGCCTTGCCCGACACCCGCATTTCGGGGTCGCCGGTCAGGCTGTCCCACAGGGTCATCTCCGGGTCCAGCTGAGCGCGGGTCTGGTCGAACACCGCAATCTCCAGATTGGTGCCCAAAGCGACCGCGCCGGCATCCGGCTCTACTTGCCCCAACAGCATTTTCAACAACGTGGTCTTGCCCACCCCATTGGGTCCGACAAAGGCCACGCGATCCCCACGCTGCACCAGCAGGTCGAAATTTCGCACGATCTGGGTGTCGCCGAATCCCTTGGCCAGCCCTTTGGCTTCGATCACCTTGCGGCCCGATTTCGGCCCGGCCTCCAGCGTCATCGCGGCCGAGCCCTGACGTTTGATCTGCGCCGCCTTCTCGGCCCGCAGCGCCTGCAACGCCCGCACCCGGCCCTGATTGCGCTTGCGCCGGGCGCTGATGCCTTCGACGGCCCATTTCGCCTCGGACTTGATCAGGCGGTTCAGCTTGTGGCGTTGCTGATCTTCCTCTTCCCAAACCTTGTCGCGCCAGGCCTCGAACGCATCAAATCCCTGCTCTTGCCGCCGCACCGCACCGCGATCAATCCACAGCGTCGCCCGTGTCAACGCCCGCAAAAAGGCGCGGTCATGCGAGATCAGCACAAAAGCCGCCCGCGTCGCCCCCAACTCGCGCTCAAGCCACGCGATGGCTTCGATATCCAGATGGTTGGTCGGCTCGTCCAGTAGCATCAGGTCCGGCGCTTCGGCCATCAGCTTGGCCAAGGCCGCCCGCCGCCGCTCGCCGCCCGAGGCAGTTTCAACGGGGCGCGTGGGGTCGAATTTCAGCCCCTCCCCCGCACGCTCGACCTTGTACAGCTCTCCGGGTTCCAACCCGCTGGCGGCATAGTCGCCCAGCGTGGCAAACCCCTTCATTCCGGGGTCCTGCTCCATATACCCGACCGACTTGCCCGGCGGCACGACGATCTCGCCCTGATCGGCCTCGACCAGACCCGCCATCACTTTCATCAGCGTGGACTTACCCGACCCGTTCCGCCCCACAAGGGCCACGCGGTCGCCCGGCTGAACCACCAGATCAAGCTCGGAAAATACCGGATCGCCCCCGAAGGTCAGGGAAATGCCGGACATCTGCAACAAAGGAATTCTCGCCATGCCCGCCAGCTAAACCGGCTGGGCTGGCGCGTCAACGCCCCTGCTTCTTCTCGTTAAAAATACGGATTCACCCGGCCACCGCTCGCAGCAAACGTTTCCGTGCCGGGGGAATCGCCCCAATCTCGAGCCCTGTGAACACGTGCAGAGTGTTCATATGCCGGTCCACCACCGCATGATCGCTGACCCAGCCGCCCATCAGCAGGTATGTCCGCAGCAAAGGCGGCATCCGCAGCATTGCCTGTTTCGCATCCGGCCTGCGCCGCAGGCGCGCGGCGAAACGGAAAACATCCGGCGCCTTGACGCGTGGCAACCACCGTTTCGGCGCCAGATGGCGGTGTTTGAGCATGGCAAAGGAATCCAGGTATTGCTCGGTCTCGATCCCGGCGAAGGACGAGCAGCCAAACAACATCTCGATCCGGTTTTGGTCGACAAACGCGGTCATCGCCCCCCAGGCCACGCGCAGAATGTCCGGGTCGGTCCAATCGGGGTGAATGCAGAAACGGCCCATCTCGACCATACGCCCGCCGAACCCTTCCAGACTGGACAGGTCATAGAACTGCGCCGAATAGCTGTGCGCGATCTCGGACCCGCTCCCCATTGTCAACATCCGGAAACTGCACACAAGCTGCCCACCGGCCTGCATATCCTCGACCAGCACATGGGAACATACCGCGTCAAACGCGTCCGCGTCGGTTTTTTCCGTCGCAAAGGCCAGCGTCCGTAGCGCCTGCGCCGCCGCCACGTCCCGTTCAGACTGCGCCAACCGGGCCCGATAGCGCCCTTTGTTCAACAAAACGGCTGTTGCCATGGTCGCATCCTCCGAGGTTGCTGACCGGAGATCCAAGTTACCGCCCCGATATCATAAGACATGTGACCTTCCTGTGAACCTCACAAGACGATCCCGTGACTTAGTTCGACGCGCCCGGAATGTTGGCCGGGTTGAAGTTGCCGATATTGCCCAGCAGCTGACGCAGGAAGCCGGTGTTCTCGACACTGGATTCGGTCACGCGGCGTTCCAGCGGGATGACGACCCCGTCCTCCAGGCCAAAGCGTTCGACATTGCTGACCACACCGCGCTGATCGAAGCTGATGGCAACCACCTCGCGCGAAACGACCTCGGGCCGTTTGGGGCCATAATGGCGGATTCGGGACCGGACATAGTAATAGCCGGAATCGCGCACCACCCCCGAGACACCGGGCGCGCCAACCGCCTCGGCAACGCTTTCGCGTGTATCCGTGCCCACCTTGATCTCGGCCAGATCCTCGGCCGGAGGCACATAGCCGTGATTCCGGAAGATCGGAGTGCAGGCGGTGATCACAGCCAGACAGGCCACCAACGCAAGCGAACGCATCGCCGATTTCGACCTGTTTCCAATCATCAACATACGCACCCTCTTGCCTTGGCCTCTTGCGGCTTCTATCCGATTACAGAAACCGCTGCCACGGTTCAACACATAGAAAGGCTCACGAATGAGCGACGTTACTGCATTGCGGGTGGCCGACCTGCCACAAAACGCCCCAACCCCGTTCGAATTGCGCCCGGGAAAGGACGTGTTGGAGGCTATTGGCCGGGATCTGGGCCTGCTCGGCCTGCGCAAGCTCAGCTTTGTCGGGGATCTGCGCGCAGCAGGAAAACGCGACTGGGCGCTGTCCGGCAAACTGGGGGCGACTGTGATTCAGCCCTGTGTGGTAACGCTTGAACCCGTGACCACCCGGATCGACATCCCAGTTTCGCGCCTATTTGTGGCCGATTGGACCGACCCTGACGAGCCCGAGTTCGAAATCCCCGAAGATGACGAGACCGAGCCATTGGGCGCTGAGATCGACCCAGCCGCCGTGATGGTCGAGGCGCTTTCGCTGGCCCTGCCCCAATACCCACGCAAGGACGGGGCCGAATTGGGTCAGGCCGACTATACCGAACCGGGCAAACAGGCGATGACGGATGAGGATGTCAAACCCTTCGCAGGGCTGGCGGAATTGCGCGATGCCCTGAAAAAAGACGAGTGACAGAGGTCTGATTTCCTGTCATAGCAGGCGGTCAGAAAAATCACTTGAACATGACGAGAATCGCAGTATTTTCGCGCGCTCATCGGATTTTGGGTTGGACATTTCGGGGCTGGTCCCCTAAACGCGCGTCAAACCACGATAAACGAAATATGAAACCACGGTCGGCGGCGAATCTGCTGACCCTCAGTAGACAAAGGTTGAGACCATGGCCGTCCAACAGAACAAAGTTTCCAAGTCGCGTCGCAACAACCGCCGCGCACACGACGCTCTGGTTGCTGCAAACCCGAACGAATGCCCGAACTGTGGCGAGCTGAAGCGCCCGCACCACGTTTGCGCATCCTGCGGCCACTATGACGATCGTGAAGTCGTCGCGCAGGCCGACGAAATCGACCTGGACGAAGACGCAGCCTAAGCCTGATTGAGCGCAGGCCAAGGCATGACTGAACAACCCACGCAAGCCGAACGGATCACCATCTCGGTTGACGCTATGGGGGGGGACGAAGGTCCCGCAGTTGTTGTTGCAGGCCTCGCGGAATCGGCCAAAAAGAACCCCAATATCGGGTTTCTTCTGCACGGTCCGGAAGACATGCTGCGCAAGCTCGTGGCAAAACGGCGCGTCCTTGAAGGGCGCGTCGCTTTTCGTGATTGCCCCGACGTGGTCACGATGGAAGACAAGCCCAGCCAGGTTGTGCGCAGCGGCAAGCAGACCTCGATGTGGTCCACGCTTGAGGCCGTCCGTCAGGGCGAGGCGCATGGCGCGGTGTCCTGCGGCAATACCGGCGCGCTGATGGCTTTGTCGATGATGCGCCTGCGCAAACTGCCCGGTGTGAACCGCCCGGCGATTGCGATTCTGTGGCCTTCGCGCAACCCGCAGGGGTTCAATGTGATGCTGGATGTCGGTGCGGATGTGCGCGCCGACGCCAAGGATCTGCTGCAATACGCCCTGATGGGCGCATCTTATGCCCGTAACGGCATGGCCCTGCACCGCCCCCGGATCGGGCTGCTGAATGTGGGCACCGAAGAACACAAGGGCCGCGCCGAGTTAAAAGAGGCGCATGCCATGATCGCCGATTTCGCCGAGCCTGCGAATTTCGATTTCGTGGGTTTTGTCGAAGGCAGCGACATTCCCGGCGACAAGGCAGATGTCATTGTAACCGATGGGTTTACCGGCAACGTCGCGATCAAGACCGGGGAAGGCACCGCCAGCCTGATTGGCGACCTGCTGCGGCAGGCGTTCAAATACACGCCACTGTCCCGGCTGGCCTCGATCCTTGCCATCACCTCGCTGAACCGTTTGAAAAAGCGGATCGACCCGCGACGTGTAAATGGCGGTGTGTTCCTTGGGCTGAACGGCACGGTGGTTAAATCCCATGGCGGCGCTGACCCGACCGGTGTGTCGGCGGCGGTCAAACTGGCCTTCACCTTGGCCGAGTCGGGTTTTGCCGAAAAATTGGCGGCACGGGTTGCATCGACGGCCCAGCTTGCACAAGATGCCGCGCAGTCTGCGCCGCAGACGGAAAAATAACAAAAAAGGCAGTACCCCAGCATGGCAGGCCGCTCAGTTGTTGTAGGTGTCGGGCATTATTTGCCAGAACGCGTTGTTCCGAATTCCGAGTTCGAAAAGACACTCGACACCACCGATGAATGGATCCGGACCCGGTCCGGGATCGAACGTCGCCATTTTGCAGCCGATGGGGAAACCACTTCGGATCTGGCCACCAACGCCGCCCAGGCGGCCCTTGCGGATGCCGGGCTTGAGGCGGACGATATCGACGCCATCGTCCTGGCCACCTCAACTGCTGACCTGACCTTCCCTTCCGCCGCGACGATGGTTCAGGCGCGGCTGGGCATGACCAAGGGGTTTGCCTTTGACGTACAGGCCGTCTGCGCCGGGTTTGTCTTTGCCCTCAGCAATGCCAACGCGCTGATTCTGTCGGGTCAGGCCAAACGCGTTCTGGTCATCGGGGCCGAAACGTTTTCGCGAATCATGGACTGGACGGACCGCTCGACCTGCGTCTTGTTCGGCGATGGCGCGGGGGCACTGGTGCTTGAGCATCAGGAAGGCCACGGCACCTCAGATGACCGGGGCATCCTGGCCACCGATCTGAACTCGGACGGGCGCTATCGGGAGTTGCTGTACGTGGATGGTGGCGTATCGACGCAATCCACCGGCTATCTGCGCATGCAGGGCAATCAGGTCTTCCGCCACGCTGTTGAAAAGCTGACCAAAACGGCCGAAACCGCCCTGTCGAGCGCTGGCCTGTCCAACGAGGATGTCGACTGGATCGTGCCGCATCAGGCCAATATCCGCATCATTCAAGGCACCGCCAAAAAAATGGGCCTGCCGATGGAAAACGTGGTCGTAACCGTGCAGGACCACGGAAACACCTCGGCCGCCTCGATCCCGCTGGCCCTGTCGGTGGGCAAACAGCGCGGGCAAATCAAGCCCGGCGATCTGTTGGTGACCGAAGCCATCGGCGGCGGCTTGGCCTGGGGCGCGGTTGTCCTGCGCTGGTAACAAGCGCATTCCAGCTTACACACCCGCCTGCAATTCATTGATATTGACAGCGAATTTGCGTGGACCCTATGCTTTGATATCAACAGGGGAAAAAGGTATGGGCGACAAAACACTGACCCGAATGGATCTGAGCGAGGCCGTCTTTCGTGAGGTGGGCCTTTCACGAAACGAAAGCGCGCAGCTGGTCGAAAGCGTTCTGAACCACATGTCTGACGCTTTGGTGCGCGGCGAGCAGGTGAAAATCTCGTCTTTTGGTACGTTCAGCGTTCGTGACAAAACCGCCCGTATCGGTCGCAACCCCAAAACCGGCGAAGAGGTTCCGATTCAGCCGCGCCGCGTGCTGACCTTCCGCCCGTCGCATCTGATGAAAGATCGCGTCGCTGCCGGGAATCGCAAGTAACCCGAGGGCCGCACGGACATGAGCAAATCTCCCGACGCGTTTCGCACAATCTCTGAGGTTGCGGACTGGCTCGGTGTTCAGGCCCATGTTCTGCGGTTTTGGGAAAGCCGGTTTACCCAGGTCAAACCTGTCAAACGGGCCGGAGGACGGCGGTACTACCGCCCCAATGATATGCGCCTGCTGGGCGGTATCAAAAAGCTGCTGCATGAAGATGGCATAACGATCAAAGGCGTGCAGCGCATTCTGCGCGAACAGGGCATCGCGCATGTCGCGTCGCTGTCGCCAGAGCTGGACGATGTTGCAGCGTCTGAAAGCGCCGGTGATGATACTGTCGTGCCCTTCACTTCCGCCCCTGCCCCTGCGTCGAAACAGATTCATATGGATTTGGGCGAACCGCAGGCGGCGCAGCCAGACGATGCACCCGCGCAGGAACCCGAACTGGACGCAGCCCCGCTGATGGGGGGAATCGCCTCACTGGCCTGGAACCGGTCCGAGTATGATGAGGAACTTCTGGGCCGAATCGCGCCACTGGCGAAAGACCTGCGCAAATGGCTGGATCGGGTCGAAACCCAAGCGGCGGGATAGGACAAAAAGGCAGTGTTTTCCTCTTGCCCCTGCCGGGAAATTCTTTATGAACACCTCAACGTCGGGCTATGGCGCAGCCTGGTAGCGCGTCCGTCTGGGGGACGGAAGGTCGCAGGTTCGAGTCCTGCTAGCCCGACCAAATCACACCGACGTTTATGGCAGATTGGCCAGATCCCGCTCTGGCATCAGGGGGGATCGGAATGACAGGTGTATGTCCAAACCAACAGATCGAAGCGATGATCGCACGCGGTGAGATCACCGCCAGCCCGGATGTCATCCCTGCACAGGTGCAACCGGCCAGCCTTGATCTGCGTTTGGGAACAGTGGCTTACCGGGTACGCGCTTCGTTCCTGGCGGGCGAAGGGCGCTCAGTCGCCGACCGGCTGGCCGAGTTCGAGATGCACCGCATCGACATCACCGACGGGGCCGTTCTGGAAAAGGGCTGCGTCTATCTGGTGCCGCTGATGGAATCGCTGGCCCTGCCCGACAGCATCACGGCCGTGGCAAATGCCAAAAGCTCGACCGGGCGTCTTGATCTGTTGACCCGCACCATCACCGATGGCGGAACCGAGTTTGACCGCGTCCCCGCAGGCTATGCCGGACCGCTATACGCCGAGATTTGCCCGCGATCATTCTCGGTGCTTGTCCGTCCAGGGATGCGTCTGAACCAGATCCGGTTCCGTCAGGGACAAGCCGCTTTGACCGACGCGGAACTGATGACGCTGCACGGGGAATCGCCTTTGGTCGATGGGCCTGCGGTGATTCAGGACGGGCTGGGGTTCTCGGTCGATCTGCAACTGCCCGACAGCGATCTGGTGGGGTACCGCGCAAAACCCCACACCGGGGTGATCGATCTGGACCGGATCGGCGAATATGACCCGCAGGAATATTGGGAAGAGGTGCGCACCACGGACGGTCGCATCATCCTCGACCCCGGCGCGTTCTACATTCTGGTCAGCCGCGAGGCGGTGCATATCCCGCCCATGTATGCCGCCGAAATGGCCCCCTATCTGGCCATGGTCGGCGAGTTTCGCGTGCATTACGCGGGCTTCTTCGACCCCGGATTCGGCCATGCCGCCGCAGGCGGTGCCGGGTCGCGCGGAGTGCTGGAGGTACGCTGCCACGAGGCCCCGTTTGTGCTGGAGCACGGGCAGGTCGTCGGGCGGTTGGTTTATGAGAAAATGGCCGAGATGCCTACGCAGCTATACGGTGCGGGCATTGCGTCGAACTATCAGGGTCAGGGCCTGAAACTGTCCAAACATTTCAAGGCCGTAGGGTAGTTCTCAAAACTTCATGAACCGGCGCATCTGCCGCGTCATCCGCTGGGCTTGGCGCAGGTTCTTTGCGTGATTTGCCGTGTTGGGGCGTTTCTGCGGACCCGGCGCTGCATCGGGCTTTTGACCTTTGCGGGCGGCCATATCAAACCCTTTGTCCACGCCCTTGTTGACAAGACGGCGCATGACCTGTCGCACGATCATGTCGATGATCCGATTGGCATTCATTGCTCAACTCCGTTTCTCAAACCACAAGATAGGCATCCTGTGCGGCAACAAAAGGGCGGCGCGATCACTCTTCCTCGAACAGCTCGCTTTGATCCTCATTCTCAGCGTCGTCCTGTCTTTCCCCCAGCGGGATAGTGCCCGGCGGTGGGCGGTTTTCCAGCAACCCCGCGGCGCGCAGTTCTTTCAGCCCGGGCAAGTCTCGGGCGTTTTCCAGCCCGAAGTGATCCAGAAACTGCGGCGTCACCACGAACGTCACCGGGCGGCCCGGCGTCATCCGGCGGCGGCCGAGCCTGATCCACTCCATCTCAAGCAACTGGTCGATGGTCCCGCGAGACACCGAGACACCACGAATTTCCTCGATCTCGGCCCGAGTACAGGGCTGGTGATAGGCCACGATAGCCAGCGTTTCGATTGCCGCACGGCTTAGCTTGCGGGTCTCGACCGTTTCTTTTTGCATTAGAAAACCAAGATCGGCAGCGGTTCGGATCGCCCACGCGTCGCCGACGCGCACAACGCGAACACCGCGCCCCTCATAACGTTTCTGCAACAATTCAACCGCTTGCGCGGCGTTGCTGCCATGAGGCATCCGCGCTTCGAGGTCGGCAATGGTGACCGGCTCGGCGCTGGCAAACAGCACCGCTTCGACCATGCGTTCCTGCTCGGCCAACGGGGGCGCTTCGAACAGGGTGCCGGTCTCTTCGGGGGTGTCAGTCACGTGTTTCGGTCCTCTTGCGCAATTGGATCGGGGCAAAGGTGTCGCTTTGCTTGATCTCCATGTGTCCTTCTTTCACCAACTCCAGCGAGGCCGCAAAGGTCGCCGCCGTGGCTGATCTGCGCCGCACCGGGTCGGCGTCCCAGCCTTGGGGCAGATAGGTCTCCATATCCGTCCATGTCCCCGCAAACCCGATCAGCGGGCGCATTCGTTCCAATGCCTGCTCCATCGTGAAGACGGCATCGCGGTCCATCACAAAGGGGCGGAATTCGTCGCGGGTGCGGATACGCGCATAGCCCTGCATCAGGTCCAGCAGCGTGGCGGAATAGGTCACGGTGCGGATGCGGGTCACATCCTCGCCCTGCCCGCGCTTGAAGAAATCGCGCCCCAACTGGTCGCGCGCCATCAGACGCGCGGCGGCGTCGCGCATGGCTTGCAGACGTTCCAACTGGAACGCCAGATGCGCCGCCAGTTCCTCGCCCGACGGCCCTTCGTCATCCGGGTCCGGCGGCAGCAGCAAGCGGGATTTCAGAAAGGCCAACCAAGCGGCCATCACCAGATAATCGGCGGCCAGTTCGATCCGCAGCGCCCGCGCCTTTTCAACAAAGGCCAGATATTGCTGCGCCAGCGCAAGAACCGAGATTTTTCGCAGATCGACCTTTTGCGTGCGCGACAAGGTCAGCAGCACATCCAGCGGGCCTTCGAACCCGTCAACGTCAACAATCAGCGCCTCGGCGGCCAGCCGATCGGCGACCGAGACCGGGTCTTCGCTGAAAAGGTTATCGTTCATATACCTGCCCGCCCATTAGGGCAGATAGTTCCGCCTCGGCGGCCTGAATGTCAAGTTCCGCAGGGGTTTTGCGCATGGTCAGGGCGCGCTCTGCGCGGGTCTGCGCCGCCTGCGTCATCTGGCCCGCAGCTTCCAGCACCTCGGCCCGTTCGGCAAAGCTGCCATTGCAGTGCAGAACAACGTCACAGCCCGCCTGTAGCGCCTGCCGCGACAGGTCCGCGACAGAACCGCTGAGCGCCTTCATCGAGATGTCGTCGGTCATGATCAGCCCTTCAAACCCGATAACCTCGCGGATCACACGCATCATCGGGGCTGAAATTGTGGCCGGGGTCTGGTCAATCTGTTCGAACACCAGATGCGCGGTCATCCCCATGGGCAGATCGTTCAGGGTTCGGAAGGGCGCAAAATCCGTCTCGGTGAGTTCGTCCAGCGACAGATCAACACGCGGCAGGTCGAAATGTGTGTCCAGCGTCGCCCGACCATGGCCCGGCATGTGTTTTACGACGGGCAGAACCCCGCCATCCAGATGCGCTTGAGCCACGGCGCGCCCGATCTGACCAATCGTGCCCGCATCCTCGCCGTAACAGCGATTGCGCAGAAAGGCATGGGTTTCCGCCCGTGCGGTATCCACCATTGGGGCGCAGTTGCTGTCGATCCCAAGCTCGAACAATTCATGCGAGATTAGGCGATAGCGCAGATACATGGCCCGTTCGGCCTGATCCCCTGCCCGTTCCGCGTGATCCAGTGGCGGCATCCATTCGCGGGCCAGTGGCGCGCGCAGGCGCTGCACGCGCCCGCCTTCCTGATCGATTGTGATGGGACAGTTGCGCCCGACGGATTCGCGAAAATCATCGCAGAGCGCGCGCACCTGATCGGTGCTTTCAATATTCCGGGCAAACAGAATGAACCCGAACGGGTTCAACTCGCGGAACAAGGCCCTTTCATCGTCGGTCAGCCGCAGACCTTCGGCATCGGTGATTGCGGCACCGAAACTCACCTGACGGCCACCGGGATGCAGTCAGCCCCTTGCGCCACCAGCGCGGCGCAGAATTGACGCGAGTCGCTCAGGTCTTCAAATCCCAGTACCCGCAGGCGATAAAACGTGCGTCCACCGCTTGAGGTTCGCTGGATAACGCGCTGTTTACCCTTCATATATTCGCCAAATCGGCCATCCAGACGGGACCATTCCGCCTTGGCCACATCGGCGCTTTCAAATGCCCCAAGCTGCGCCAAACGGGTGCCCTTGCTCAGCGTGTCGGGGTCAACATCCAGACCAGCCGCGGCCTTCACGGCGGCATTGATCGCATCCTCCGAGGCAGCAGCGGCCGAAACACGGCGCGCGGGCCGCGTGTTGGGACGCAGCGAGCGGCGCACGCCCGGCAGCTCCGCAATCGCCGGATCGGGCAGAGATGCGGCGAGATCGGCGGGGTCAATGGCGGGTTCTTCCTCGGGTGTTGCCAGCGCGGCAACCTGCACACCGGGTTCCGCCTCTTGCTGATTCCGCGCAGCCTCACCCGCCAGTTCAGCGACCAGCGCGTCAACCGCGTTCTGCCGCAGCTCCGCCGCCTCCTGGTTCGAAATCGGCTCTTCCACCACATGCAGCGCCTGGGTTGGCTTCAACTCTCCGGCGGGCAGGTCTTCGTCGGTCAGCGAGACCGGGCGTGGGGCAAGGATCAGGCGATCCGCAGGTGCCGCAGCCGAGCCTTCGGCAGCGACGGCATTGACGGCAAGCCCCTGATGGTCGGCAGGCTGGCCACCCGGATTTTCGGGCTGAATACGCATCGGCCCTTCGGCGGCGCGCACAACCGGGACGCCACTGACATCCCGCATGACCAACTTGTAGCTCCAGATACCGACACCGGCGACCAGCGCCAGAGAAGCCACCGCCCCCAGCACATTCACCGCCTTGCCCAGCCCGAAAGAGCCACGCGGCGCATCGCCAGCCTGCGCATCCTGTGCATGCGGTTGATTCGTGTAATGCATATGCTCGGGGCCTTGCTGCCCCGAGTAATCGTAACTCGCCATATCCGCCTCACTGCCCGTTTGCGCCTTAAAAACACGGCGCGCGGGTCATTTCTTGCCTACCTCAGACCGGCGTTTCGGGCGATTTTGTTACCGCATCTCCTGCGCCGGAGTGACGCCAAGAATACCCAAGCCCGCTGAAATCACAACAGAAACAGCCCGCGCCAAGGCGATTTTCGACTGGCTTGTGGCAACATCGCCATCGTGAATGAAGCTGTAGGATTCATCATCTTTGAATTTATTGTACAGAGAATGGAAATCCCCAGCGAGTTCATAGAGATAGAAGGCTACCCGATGCGGTTCGTTAGTACGAGCTGCTATCTCCACCAGACGCGGCCACTCTGTCAGTTTCTTTGCTACGACCAACTCAGCCTCACGATTGATGATAGTGAGATCAGCTTTGGCGAGCGTCGCGTCATCGGCAGCTATGTCGAGCTCTGCGGCTTTACGCAGCACTCCCATGACCCGTGTGTGTGCGTACTGGACATACCAAACCGGATTTTGCTGACCACTTGCCAACACCTTGTCGAAGTCGAAATCCAAAGGCGCGTCATTCTTGCGGGTCAGCATAATGAAACGGGTCACATCCGGGCCAACCTGATCGACCACATCGCGCAGGGTGACAAAATTCCCCGCCCGCTTGGACATTTTGAACGGTTCGCCGTTCTTCCACAGCTTCACCAACTGAGTCAGCTTGATATCCAGCGGCACCTTGCCATCGGACAGCGCCGACACCGCCGCCTTCATCCGTTTGACATAACCACCATGGTCCGCGCCAAACACATCGATCAGCGCGTCAAAACCACGGCTCACCTTGTCATAGTGATAGGCGATATCGGGGGCGAAATAGGTCCAGCTGCCATCGGATTTCTTTACCGGGCGGTCGACGTCATCGCCATGCTCGGTCGACTTGAACAGAGTCTGCTCACGGGGTTCCCAATCCTCGGGCTTTTTACCTTTTGGCGGTTCCAGTACGCCTTCATAGATCAGGCCCTTGTCGGTCAGCGACTCCAGCGCAGCCTCGATCCGACCTGTGCCATAGAGGGATTTCTCCGAGAAGAACACATCCATCTCAACGCCCAGCGCCTTCAGGTCGGCGCGGATCAGGTCCATCATCGCGTCGGTCGAGAATTCCCGCAGCTCTTCCAGCCACTCGGCCTCGGGCTTGTCGATCAGGCTGTCGCCGTATTTCTCTTTCAGCGCTTCGCCAATCGGGATCAGGTAGTCGCCCGGATACAGCCCTTCGGCAATCTCGGGGCTGAGGCCATTGGCCTCGCGATACCGTTCATAGGCCGAGCGTGCCAGCACATCCACCTGCGCGCCGCCATCGTTGATGTAATACTCGCGGGTCACGTCATGACCCGAATAGGCCAAGAGGCTTGCCAAGGCATCGCCGAACACCGCCCCCCGCGTATGGCCCACATGCAGCGGGCCGGTGGGGTTGGCCGAGACATATTCCACGTTAACCTTCTGCCCCTGCCCCATGGTCGAGCGGCCATAGTCGGTGCCCTGCTCCAGCACCGCCGCCAGTACGCCCTGCCAGACGGTCGGCGCAAGCCGCAGGTTCAGAAAGCCCGGCCCGGCCACCTCGGCACTGGTGATGCGCGCGTCCTCGGCCAGTTTCCCGGCCAGCATATCGGCAATGTCGCGCGGCTTCATTTTCGCCGGTTTCGCCAGCACCATCGCCGCGTTGGTCGCCATGTCGCCATGCGCCGCATCGCGCGGAGGTTCGACCGCCACGTTGTCAAAGCTCAGCCCCTCGGGCAGCGCGCCTTCGGACTGCATCTGCGCCAGCGCGTCCAGTACAAGGGCGCGGATCTCGGAAAACAGGTTCATTACGGATGTCCTTTTGCTTGCCGCGCGGTTTACCACGCACCACGCCAAGGTCAATGGACGCCTAAAGTTTGCGCTTGGTTTACCGTCAAAGCCCGCTAGTGTCGGCAGAAATCCACGAACCGGAGATCCGACAATGCGCCTTGCCCTGCCGCTGAGCCTGATGCTGACCACTGCCCCGCCACTATGGGCCGATATGCCCGCGCCGCAGGGCCATGTGCTGCTGACACTGGGCGGAGCCGTGACCGAGACCAACCTGCCCGCCCGCGGCCAGAATGACGGCGGGCTGCTGGGTTATCTTGAGGTCCAGCACGACGGCGCGGCTGGTTTCGATGCTGTGATGCTGGACGGGCTCGAACAGGTCGAGATCACCATAGCCTACGGCCCCGAGGGAAATCAGCGCGACATCGCATTCTCCGGCCCGCGCCTGTCAGATGTGATGACCATGGCCGGGGCCGAGGGGAAAACGGCAAAGCCGATGGCGATGGATGGCTATCAGGCCGAAATCCCGTGGGACAGCATCTCAGCACATCAACCGATTGTTGCCACGCACGTCGATGGAAACCCGATGGGCATCGGCGGTTATGGCCCGACCATGATCGTCTTCCCGCCCACCGACGACCCCGATCTGGCGCAGGAACAGGCCAGTCAGCAGGTCTGGGCACTGGCCTATATCGGGATCGAGTGATCAGCCTCCGGTCAGCCGCGCATGATCCTGCAGGGCGAACCGGTCCGTCATGCCCGCGATGTAATCCGATACGATCCGGGCCAAAGCCGTCTCATCACCGGCGGCTTCGATATCGTCATGCCAATGACCCGGCATCTGTTTCGGGTCATTCAGATAGATAGGGAACAGTTCCTCGACTACTTTGCTGACCTTGGCCCGCACCTCCATCACCGAAGGCGCGCGGTACATTCGCGTGAAAAGAAAGGCGCGGATTTCTTTCAACTGGGTCCAGAGATCGCCCGAGAACTGGATGACCGGAGACCCAAGGTGCCGGATATCTTCGACAGACCCCGCCCCCGACGCCGCGATCAGATCAGCCGAGGTGTCAATGACGTCCGAGACCATAACACCAAAGACCCGCCGCAGCGCTTCATGCCGACGGCGATAAGGGTCGAGACCCGGGTATTTGGCGCCCACCTCGGCAAAACAGGCCCCGACAATCGGTAGATCCTGAATGTCCGCATCCGTGAACAGGCCCGCCCGCAACCCGTCGAACAGATCGTGGTTGTTATACGCGATATCGTCTGAAAGTGCCGCCACCTGCGCCTCGGCGCTGGCATGGGTGTGCAGTTCAAGGTCAAACCCCTGATTGCATTCGGCCAGTGCCCAGGGCAGTTCGCCGACCACCGGGCCATTATGCTTGGCGATCCCTTCCAGACATTCCCATGTCAGATTGCAGCCATCAAACTCGGCATAGTGACGTTCCAGCTTGGTCACGATCCGAATGGCCTGCGCATTGTGATCAAACCCGCCATAGGGCGCCATCAGCGCGTGCAAGGCGTCCTCGCCTGTATGCCCGAACGGCGTGTGTCCCAGATCATGAGCCAAAGCCACGGCCTCGGTCAGTTCGGGGTTCAGCCCCAACGCCCCGGCAATGGTACGCGCCACCTGAGCGACTTCGATGGAATGGGTCAGACGGGTGCGATAGCTGTCGCCTTCATGCTCGACAAACACCTGCGTCTTGTGTTTGAGCCGCCGAAACGCGCTGGCATGAATAATCCGGTCGCGATCACGCTGAAAGCATGACCGGAAACTGCTCTCCTCCTCCGGCACCAGCCGCCCCCGCGCGCGGGCTGGGTCCGAGGCAAAACCCGCTCTTTCCAAAGGTCTTGTCCTTGTCGCCTGTCCTGAGGTTTCATATATTGTACCCGGCTTAGGAAATAAACCTTTGGAGATTGGCATGAATCTGCCCCCAACAGTCACGGAACGCGCCTTTGATCGCCTCGCCGAGATCGGCGCAGCGGATCAGGGTCAAGCCCTGCGCGTCGCGGTGGAAGGCGGCGGATGTTCCGGTTTTCAATACGAAATCGCGCTGGATAAACCTCAGGACGACGATCTGGTTCTCGAGGGCAAGGGCCAAAAGGTCATCGTGGATTCCGTTTCCCTGCCGTTTCTTGAAAATGCCGTCATCGACTTCACCCAGGAACTGATCGGCGCGCGGTTTGTAATCGAAAATCCCAACGCCACCTCATCCTGCGGCTGCGGCACCTCTTTTTCCATGTAGTAGAAAAATTGGGGGCTCTGCCCCCGCCGCGGCAAGCCGCGACTCCCCCGAGGTATTTTCAAACAGAAGAAGCAGAAAATCCGCACTTCTTCTGTTCCCAAATACCTCGGAGCGCGAGGCAGAGCCTCGCAAACCCGCCATCCGCCTTGCCGTTGGGCCGGTTCTGCGCGATAGGTTGCCTTGAGGCATCGGAGGAGCGCGCATGAAAATCGCCACGTTCAATATCAACGGTATCAAGGCGCGGGCCGAGGCCCTGCCCCGGTGGCTGGATAATGCGCACCCCGATGTCGTTCTGCTGCAAGAGATCAAATCGGTGGACGAGAACTTCCCGCGCGAATTGTTCGAAGAGCGTGGTTACAATGTCGAAACCCATGGCCAAAAGAGTTTCAACGGGGTTGCCATCCTGTCGAAACTGCCGCTTGAGGATGTTTCGCGCGGATTGCCCGGCGATGACGAGGATGAGCAGGCGCGCTGGATCGAGGCGACTGTTGTCGGCAAGCGGGCCATTCGGATCTGCGGGCTGTACCTGCCCAATGGTAACCCGGCTCCGGGCCCGAAATACGACTATAAGCTTGCTTGGATGGAACGCCTATATGCACGCGCCAGGGACCTGATGGCCAGTGAAGAACCGGCGCTGATGGCCGGGGATTACAACATCATTCCGCAGCCCGAAGACGCGAAACGCCCCGACGCGTGGCGCGAGGATGCTCTGTTTCGCCCCGAAAGCCGCGCGGCCTTTCGCAAGATCCTGAATCTTGGGTTTACCGAGGCGTTTCGCGCCCGCACCCAAGGGCCCGGGCATTACTCGTTTTGGGATTACCAAGCGGGGGCCTGGAACAGGAATGACGGCATTCGGATCGACCATTTTCTACTGACGCCGCAAGCCGCCGACCTGATGCGCGACTGCCGGATTGATGCCGAGGTCCGTGGGCATGAAAAGCCGTCAGATCACGTTCCGGTCTGGGTGGATCTGGATATCTGAAAGATCAGGCGGTCACGTCGTGGCTGTAAATCCATTCGTACCGGCGCGTCAGATGCGGCCCCAGGGCTGAAAGCGCCAGCTGCGCGGCAAACCGCATGGGGCCTTGCAGGTGAAAGTTGCGGGCGTTTGCGGCAGCTGTGGCGACGACACGCTGGGCGCGAGGGATGCGTGTTGCCTCATAGGCCGCAAGGGCGCGGGCCACGCCCGATTGGTCCGTGAAGGACCGCGCCAATACCCAGGCGTCTTCCAGTGCCAGACAGGCCCCCTGCGCCATGAAAGGCAAGGTTGGGTGCGCGGCGTCCCCAAGCAAGGCAACACGCCCGTTTTGCCATGTCTGGGCGACGGGCCGCAGGAACAGCGCCCAGACATGCGCTTCCTTCACCTCGGCCAAAATATCGCGCACGGGGCCACCGAAGTCAGCGAACCGGGCGCGCAGATCATCTGGATCGCCCTGCTTGCGCCAGCCTTCTTCCTGCCAGTCAGACCGCTCTTCTACTGCCACGATATTCATGAGTTTCTGGTCGCGCAGAGGGTAAGTCACCACATGGCGGCGTGGACCCATTGTAAGGGTTGCGCGCGGCTCTGCTTCGGCACCACTCCACGGGAGCGTCGCGCGCCAGGCGACCTGATGGGTGAAACTGGGCATCTCGGGCCCGTTCAAGTCGGGCCGGATGGCGCTTCGCCCGCCATCGGCGGCTATGGCACATTCGGCGCGGAGGCGTTCCCCGTTAGCCAACACAATCTCGGCTTCTGCGGGGTGCTTGTGCACCTGGGTCACGCGCGCATTCAATCGTATGTCCACGCCCGCCTTTTTGGCCGCGTCATGCAGCAGATCCAGAAGATCGGCGCGGTGGTAGTAATAGGTCGCCCCCGCCGTCGGGCCCGGAACGCGGCTGATCACACGCCCTTTGCGATAGTCGCACAACACCGTGCCGTAAGATCGCTGCCCCAGTTCGGGGATGTCCGAGACCACGTTCAGGGCGTGCAGAACGCGCATCCCGTTTGCGCTGATCTGCAGGCCCGCCCCGACCTCGGTCAAGGCGGGGGCCTGTTCCAGCACTGTCACCTGCGCCCCGCGTTGGCGCAAAGCCAGCGCTGCGGCCAGCCCGCCGATGCCGCCGCCGATGACACAGAATCTAAGCCCGTCGATATTCATGCCCTTGGCTTAACGCAAAAACGCCGAGGCGACAGGCCCCGGCGTTTGTGTTCTTGTGGATTCCGCAGCGATCAATCGTCGCGGTGAACCTTCTCGCGCCGCTCGTGGCGTTCCTGCGCCTCTAGCGTCATGGTTGCAATCGGACGTGCATCCAGACGTTTCAGCGAAATCGGATCGCCTGTCTTTTCGCAATACCCGTATTCGCCTTCGTCGATCCGGCGCAGGGCCGAGTCGATCTTGGCCACCAGCTTGCGCTGACGATCCCGGGTGCGCAGTTCCAGCGCACGGTCGGTTTCCTCGCTTGCGCGATCGGCGACATCGGGAATGTTTCGGGTATTGTCTTGCAGCCCTTCGATCGTGTCGCGGCTGCCTGCGAGTAATTCTGTCTTCCAATCCAGCAGCTTGCGCCGAAAATACTCAAGCTGCCGATCATTCATGAAAGGTTCATCTTCGGCCGGGCGGTAATCGTCCGGCAGAAAAACTTCCTGCTTCATATTTGCTCCCTCGGTATGGCCTGAAACGTCGGTAGCGGTAGTATCACCTGACATTTGGCACCCCCTTCTGCGCAGCGTTTATCCGACGGGCACACGATTGTCACTACACAAACGTAGGACCGGCGCGCCGGGTCGCTGGGCTGTCTAAATATGAGACTTGAAACAACAAAACGTTGTTTTTCAGTGGTCATACGCAGGTTTTTTTGGGGCAAGTTTCAACCGGCGGCACAACGGGGCACCTGCGAATCACGTAAAAGGGTTTGGAGTCGTTGCGATTTTCCGCTGAATCGACGCAGCGACCCGGGTTGTCAAAAACCCCACCCCTCTGTAACCCGGAACCAAGATCGCCCGCATCCGCGCGCTACCACATGAGGGGCCCATGACCGCACGTTTCCAAGGCACAGCCGAATATGTTGCCACAGACGACCTGAATATCGCCGTGAACGCCGCCGTCACGCTGGAACGTCCCCTGTTGGTCAAGGGGGAACCCGGCACCGGCAAAACCGAGCTGGCCAAGCAGGTGGCCGGCGCGTTGGGTCTGAAAATGATCGAGTGGAATGTGAAATCCACCACCCGTGCGCAGCAGGGCCTTTATGAATACGACGCCGTCAGCCGGTTGCGCGACAGTCAGCTGGGTGAAGAGCGCGTGCATGACGTCGCGAACTATATCCGCAAGGGTAAACTGTGGCAGGCGTTCGAGGCGGACGAAAAGGTCGTTCTGCTGATCGACGAAATCGACAAGGCCGATATCGAGTTTCCAAACGACCTGCTGCAGGAACTCGATAAGATGGAGTTCCATGTCTACGAGACCGGCGAGACCATCCGGGCCCAGAACCGCCCCATCGTCATCATCACTTCGAACAACGAAAAGGAACTGCCCGACGCCTTCCTGCGCCGCTGTTTCTTCCACTATATCCGCTTCCCGGACGAGGCCACAATGCGCCGCATTGTCGAGGTGCATCACCCCGGCATCAAGGATGCACTGCTGACCACCGCCCTGACGCAGTTCTACGAAATCCGCGAGACGCAGGGGCTGAAGAAAAAGCCCTCGACCTCGGAAGTGCTGGACTGGCTCAAGCTGCTCTTGGCCGAGGATCTGACCGCCGAGGATCTGAAACGCGATGGGGCCAATGCCCTGCCCAAGCTGCACGGGGCGCTGCTGAAGAACGAGCAGGACGTGCATCTGTTCGAGCGTCTGGCCTTTATGGCGCGCAGCAAGCGCTAAATTGCCTTTGAACAGGCTGTGAACGCGGCTTGCCTTGCGACGGGGTGGATGTCAGCATCGAAAGACCTAAGGTTATCTCAGGAACAGGACGCATCGCTTGGCCAACGCACCGAAAATTCGCCCCCTCACGACTGAGGACAGGGATCAATGGGCCGAGATGTGGCACGCCTATCTGGCGTTCTATGAAACCTCCGTCCCGGATGAGGTCTACCACACCACGTTTGAGCGCCTGTTAGGCGATGATCCGCAGGATTTCTCGTGCTTTGTCGCTGAACAGGATGGCAGGCTTGTCGGCCTGACGCATTATCTGTTCCACCGCCACGCTTGGAAGGTTGAAAAGGTGTGCTATCTGCAGGACCTGTTTGCCTGGCCCGAAGCACGCGGTACCGGAGTCGGGCGCGCCCTGATCCAGGCGGTGTATGACGAGGCTGACCGACAAGGCGCGCCGTCGGTCTACTGGCTGACGCAGGATTTCAACCACACGGCACGAAAGCTATATGACCGGATCGGCACGCTGACGCCCTTTATCAGGTACAATCGCTCATGATGCGTTGGGGCGCGCTTGCTGCGGCACTGGTGCTTTCCGCCTGCGCATCCGTCGAACGGAT
The DNA here is from genome assembly GCF_056540025.1 of Ruegeria sp. AP12. Classification (NCBI taxonomy): domain Bacteria; kingdom Pseudomonadati; phylum Pseudomonadota; class Alphaproteobacteria; order Rhodobacterales; family Roseobacteraceae; genus Ruegeria; species Ruegeria sp. AP12. The sequence continues at coordinate 570,358 of NZ_JBQFVZ010000001.1, read as the reverse complement.
CGAGCTGCCGGACAGCGTGAAAGTTGTCGAACGGTCACTGCCCCCGGCCAAGACGTTTTTAACGGCGCGCCCTACCCCTCCGGCGCGATCGAACACCAACATCGCTTCGGATTTTGTCGATCTGCATTTCGCACTGGAAGGCGGTACAAAACTGCCGGTGTTCACACGGTTCGAGACACCGGTCACGGTCCGTCTGACCGGCAGGCCCACGCCCAGTATGCAGCGTGATCTGACCAGCCTTCTGTCGCGGCTGCAACGCGAAGCCCGGATCGATATTCGCCAGATCACCGAGGGTCAGTCCAACATCACTATCGAGGCCGTCAGCCAGCGCGACATTCACCGCATCCTGCCAAACGCGGCCTGTTTCGTGGTGCCCAACTCCTCCAGCCTGGAAGAATACCGCCGCGACCGGCGCAAGATCAAAAGCAGCTGGACCGAGCTGCGCCAGCGCGAGCGATTGGGGATTTTTATCCCTTACGATGTCAGCCCTCAGGAAATGCGCGATTGCCTGCATGAAGAACTGGCACAGGCGCTGGGGCCGTTGAACGACCTGTATCACCTGCCGGATTCGGTGTTCAACGACGACAATATCCACACCGTTCTGACCGGGTTCGACATGCTGATCCTGCGGGCGGCCTATGCGCCCGAGCTGCGCACCGGCATGACCCGCGAACAGGTCGAGGCGGTGATCCCGGGTGTGCTGAGCCGTCTGAACCCGCGCGGCGATCGGCTGGCAGTGCAGCCATTGACCGAAACACCGCGCGAATGGATCGACGCAATCAACAAATCCCTCGGCCCCGGCCCCGGATCCCCCCGGCAAATGCGTGCCGCCCAACGGGCCGCCGAAATCGGTCGGCAACTGGGATGGACCGACCATCGCCGCGCCTATCCGCATTACCTGATGGGCCGCATGGTCCAGTTCCGCGATCCGGCAGCGGCGTTGCAACAATATCAGATCGCCATGCAGTTCCTGAACGCCACACCGGGAACCGAGGTGCACCGCGCCCACGTCACAACCCAGACCGCCGCCTTTGCCCTGGCACAGGATCGCGGGCCGGACGTGCTGCCGCAGCTGGACAGCGCCATTGATGTGATGACCCGTGCCGAAAATGCCTCACTCCTCGCGACGTTGCTACTGCTGAAATCCGAGGCGTTGAAGCAGGACGGACAGATGCAGCAGGCACGCGCCGTCAGGGTGGACAGTCTGGGGTGGGCGCGATACGGGTTTGGCTCGGATCTGGTGGTGCAGTCGCTGGTGGAAAGCGGCGCGGCTGGACGTTTGGACAACAATACAAGCGGATGACAAACGAATGCTCGTAGTACTGGGAATGGCTGTTTTGGGTGCAATCCTGGGCGTTTTGAGCGCACGCAAGCGCAACGGCAACGCTGCGGATATGGCGCAATACGCGGCAGGCTATGGCATTGCCTTTGCCCTGGTGGGCCTGATCCTGTCGCTGATCCTTGTGCGGTTTGTGGGGTAGCCCGTGTTCCTGCCCTTCTTCGAAAACCTTCGCAAAGCAGGCATCCCCGTATCCCTGCGCGAATATCTGACCTTTCTGGAAGGCATGAAGAAGGGTCTGGCCACCTATGATGTCGAGGCGTTCTACTACCTCGCCCGTGTCTCGATGGTGAAGGACGAGCGCAACATCGACAAGTTCGACCGCGCCTTTGCCGCCAGTTTCGAAGGGCTGGGCGAGATCAGCTTTGATCAGGTGCTGGATGCCGTCGACATCCCCGCCGACTGGCTGGCCAAAATGGCCGAGAAACATCTGAGCGATGAGGAAATGGCCGAGATCGAGGCGCTTGGCGGGTTCGACAAGCTGATGGAGACGCTGCGCGAGCGTTTGCAGGAACAGCAAGGCCGCCATCAGGGCGGCAACAAGTGGATCGGCACCGCCGGGACCTCTCCGTTCGGGGCTTACGGCTATAACCCCGAAGGCGTGCGCATCGGCCAGAAGGAAAGCCGCCATCAGCGTGCCGTGAAAGTCTGGGACAAGCGTGAATTCAGAAACTTGGACGACACAGTTGAACTGGGCACCCGCAACATCAAGGTCGCCCTGAAACGCCTGCGCCGATGGGCGCGCGAGGGCGCGGTCGAGGAACTGGATCTGGACGGCACCATCCGCGCCACGGCTGAACACGGCTATCTGGACGTCAAAACCCGGCCCGAGCGCCATAATGCAGTCAAGGTGCTGCTGTTTCTGGACGTCGGCGGCTCAATGGACCCGCATATCAAGGTGGTTGAGGAATTGTTTTCAGCCGCGCGGACCGAATTCAAGCATCTGGAATACTACTACTTCCACAATTGTCTCTATGAAGGTGTCTGGCGCGACAACCGCCGCCGCTGGGATCAACAGACCCCAACGCATGAGGTTCTGCGCACCTACGGCCCGGACTACAAATGCATCTTTGTCGGCGACGCCTCGATGAGTCCCTACGAAATCGCCTATCCCGGCGGTGCCAACGAACACTGGAACCAGGAGGCCGGGCAAGTCTGGCTGCAACGTGCCCGCGAACAGTGGAGTTCCAACCTGTGGATCAACCCGGTGCCCGAGAAGTACTGGGAATACACCCATTCCATCGGCACGGTCCGCGAGATTTTCGAGAACCGGATGGTGCCCATGACGCTGGCCGGGCTGGAACAGGGCATGCGGGACCTGACGCGGTGAGCAGTGTGCCGGGTTTGCGCCCACACTTCCGATTACTGTACGGTACACGAATGTCCTCTATCAATCCGCAATGCCTTGCAAAACGCAGTTCTAAAAACTGATTAGCGGAGTTTCTGCACCAGACCCTTCGGCAAGCGGCCCGACTTGGTAGAGTCGCGAGGTTAGGGAACGCTGCATCTTCTCGCAGACCCAGATGGCCTCGGATCGAAATTCACCAATTTCCAGCGGGTACTGCCCTGAGCAACGCTGGAAAATGCCAAGGTTGAGGAAGAACACGCGCCCGAAGGCTGTCCGATCAAGGGCAACATCCCGCAAAGCGGACGCATCTACCACCCGCCCTGGTCACCTTGGTGCTCACGGACGAAGATCAACACGTCAAGGGTGAGCGCTGGTTCCGCGATGAGGGTGAGGCTTTTTTTGTGGATTTGCGGGTTCCGAAGTAGCGGTGGGCAGGTAACTATTCGCCCAGTCGTTCCATTCGCTTTCGAGCTTCGTCTGAACCTAAGTCAGCTGCGCGAGCGTATATTCTTCTTGCTGCGTCTGAGTTTGGAACAGGAAATGGAGACCTTTCCGCATTGAAGGTTGCTGGATCGTACATTTCCGCCACAAGGATCAACGCGGAAATTCTGGTATCTGTTTCGGTGTCTTGGTCACTGGAAAGCTGCATCAAAACACCAAGGGCAAGTTCAAGGTTCTCCCGCCCGCCTTCTTCAATCAACGCCAAAGTAATACTTATTTGGTCTTCACCTGAAAGACTCTCGCCGGGTTGCGCCACTTCGCCAACTAAGTCGTGAACACCGTCTCCATGGTAGTAGAACCGTGCCCCTCCGAAGCCACCAGCAATCACAATTAGCAATACTGCCAGCGCTCGATACTTCCCGGGGCCTTTGTTAGGAGGCTCGGGTTCGCCACCGTAAGCGGCTCGAGTTATGCGCCGCTCAGGCGCAATATGTCGTGGTCCGTCCCAATCGCTCATAACGACCCTAAATCACATTGATGGTTGCGCGCGCCATCTCAAATCCAATCCAGATGGCAGAAGCGACGCAAAACAAAATCTTTAGGTTGTAAGTCAGCCGCCTGATTGTACCTGAAGCTGACGGGTACGGATACCTGCCGCTTTCTTCGTCCTTTTCTTCAAGAATTTTTAGTAGGCCCCGGTTTTGATAGTCCGCTGCGACATACTGCAACAAATCGCAGACCAGCGAGAGGATTGCTAAGCAAGCCGGACCTGCAATTCGTGCAGGGCTCAAGAAGCCGTCCCCGTCACTCGCAGTGCCTTCGATAACAAAAGACATGCAAGTAACCAAAATACCGACAGAGACTGTCCAGACACGGTCGCTGATCCGCGATGTTGTCCAATTCAGGTTTTCAATGATGGTCTTCTTGTCAGGCATGGGTAAGACGGCTTCGTTTGAATGCCTCAACGCTTACACGTGCACCCCTGCTTGTAAATAAGACAAACCCGGTTGATCTCTGTGAATACAACAGCAGACGTCGGTGCAACTGCAGGGAAAGCTCGCTTTGTACACACAGCCGACTTAAGGCTTTTTTGTTTGCTCTCGACGTGAAGCGCTACCATATCTACCCCATGTTGCGTTTCACCCCGATCCTTCTCGCCATTGCTTATGGCCTTGTGATGTACCGGATTTCCGTCTGGCGCACCCATCGTGAGTTGGACCAGAAGTCGACCGAGCTGGCTGATCCGGCGTTGAAGCGGATGACCGACCGGCTGGCCGCCGCTTTGGATATCGCGCGGGTGCCGGTTTATATTTATGAGATTGATCCGGTGAACGGTCTGGCCGCGCCGGATGGGCGGATTTTCATCACGCGCGGGTTTTATCGCAAGTTCCGGAACGGTGAGGTTTCGGCCGAAGAAATGGCCAGCGTGATTGCGCATGAGCTGGGGCATGTGGCCTTGGGTCATGCGCGGCGTCGGATGATCGATTTCTCGGGACAGAACGCCTTGCGCACGGCGCTGATCCTGGTGCTGAACCGGTTCATTCCGTTTGTCGGCGCGATGATCGCCAATGCGCTGACCTCACTGCTGGCCTCGCGCCTGTCGCGGCAGGATGAGTATGAGGCTGACGAATACGCCGCTGCTTTGCTGACCAAGGCCGGGATCGGGATCGAGCCGCAGAAATCCCTGTTTCACAAGCTGGAAGATCTGACGCAGCAGAGGGCTGGAATGGTGCCTGCCTGGCTCATGAGCCATCCGAAGACGGGTGAGCGGATTGCGGCGTTGGAGGCGCTTGAGCAGCGTTGGGCGGGTGGCTGAGGTTGCACAGCGAGAGGCCAGCCTCCCGCCATTGGCGCTCGAACCAATGGCGCACCAATGGCGGCTCTCCGAGATATTTTCAGCCAGATGAAGTGGGATCCCGCCTATTGAGTGAGTGCTTTGCCCAGACGCGGCAGGCGGGCTTTTTTCATCAGCGCGCGCAAGGTCCATTGGTCGCCGGACAGGCGGTTGGCTTCGGCCAGGATTTGGGTGGCGGTATTGGTCATGCCGTCGGGGTCGGTTTGCCAGAAGCTGTGAAGCAGAGTGTCGGGGTCGCGGCGGTCAAGCCCCTCTTCCGCAAGGATGTTTTTGGGGAAATCCTTTGCGTTGACCGTGACGATAAGGTCGGCTGAGGCGTCAATGGCAGTTGCCAGAACGTGGATATCTGCCGGGTCAGGCAGCCACAGGCGCTGTTCAAGCCCCGGTGCGGGCGCGCGTTCGGCTTTTGGCCATCGCGCCTGAGTCAGGGCGATTTCAGCGCGGGCCTGGGCCTCGCCCTCGGGGCCGAGTTTGCGGGCGGCGCGGGCCCATTCCTCTAGGATGCGGGCCGACCAGATCGGGGTGAAATGGCCGAGTTTGGCGGCACCCAGCAGCATCTCTCGCATCACCGTGGGGTAGATGACGCAGGTGTCCAGAACCGCCTTCACAGCCGGTAGAACACGGCTTTGAGGTAACCGCTTTCGGCCAGTTGCGGCAGTTGCGGGTGGTCGGGGCCTGCGAAACCTGTGTGGATCAGTTGCGCTTGGCGTCCGGCCCGGCCGATCCCGCGCGATGAGGCGTCGCGGAAGCGTCCAAGATCGGCGGCGTGTGAGCAGGAGCAGAGGCCCAGATAGCCACCGGGCTTAACCAGCGGCGCGGCCAGACGCGCGATGCGTTCATAGGCGCGCAGCCCCGCATCCAGTGCCTGTTTCGACGGCGCAAAGGCGGGCGGGTCGCAGATGACAGCGTCGAACTGCGCGCCCTCCTCGCCCAGTTGGGTCAGCACGTCGAAAGCGTCGCCCTGGCGGGTCCGGAAACGACCCGAGCAGCCGGTAGCCTCGGCCCCTTTGCTTGCCAGGTCCAAAGCGGCAGCGGAGCCATCGACGCAGGTAGCTTGCGCGGCCCCTCCGGCCAGCATGGCGAGGCCAAAGCCGCCCACATGGCTGAACACATCCAGCACCTGTGCGCCGGGATGAACCAGCCGGGCAGCAAAGGCATGGTTCGGGCGCTGATCGTAGAACAGGCCGGTTTTCTGGCCGCCAGTCAGGTCGGCCATATAGGTCGCGCCATTCATCGGCACCGGTACCGGCGCGTCCGGGGCCGACCCGCGCAGGATTTGGTTCTCGTCATCCAACCCCTCAAGCCCGCGGGTGCGGCCTGAGGCGTTTTTGAGGACGGTCGTCACTCCGGTCACCTTAACCAGCGCCTCGGTCAGTGTTTCCAGATGTGCCTCGGCCCAGGCCGCGTTGGGCTGGATCACACAGGCGTCCCCGAAGCGGTCGATGATCACACCGGGAAAGCCGTCCGCCTCGGCGTGGATCAGGCGGTAGTATGGCGCATCGAACAGACGCTCGCGCATGTCAAGCGCGCGGCGCAGGCGGGTTTCGAACCAATCCGCGTTCAACTCGGCGTCGAGGTCGCGGTCCAGCACACGGCACATGATCTTGGACTCGGGGTTGACGGCCACCAAGGCAATTGGCGCGCGTTTGTCATCTTCGAGCACAGCCATTGCCCCGGCGGGGATTTTGCGGGTGCGGCGGTCGGTGACGATGTCATTGGCGTAGACCCACGGGAACCCGTGGCGCAGACCGCGCGCATTGGCTTTGGGTTTCAGGCGGATACGGGGGCGTTCGGCGGTTTGGGTCATGACCGCCTCATAGTCGCGAACAGAGCGAAGGAAAAGCCCTTAGCGCGGGCGCGAGCGCCAGCCGCCACGTCGTTTCGGGGCCTGAGCGGATTGCAACCCCTCGGCCAGCACCTGTGTCATCGGGTGATCGGCCTCCTGCGCGGCATAGGCGGCGTGCAAGGTGGTCAGCGCCTGTTTCTGATCCAACCCGTCCGGCAAGCTCAGCGCCCAGTCGAGGAAGATGCTGCGGCATTCCGGCAGGGCGATACCTTCGATGTTATACGCCTCGCGGATTAGGCCCTTGGGGTCGTTGGGATCAGTGCTGCGCGCCATCTTCGCCCTCTTTGGTTACGCTGCCGATGATCGCGGCGGCGGATGTGTAACTGTCTTGCAGCGCGGCTTGCAGCGCATCGACCTGATCGAACCCTGTGGCCCGGCAGAGGAAGGCGGTTCCGCCCTCGCCAATGTCATCCGCTTCGATCACCTTGCCCGAAAGCAGCCGCGCCGCGCATTGCACCGACCAGCATAGATCGTAACTGTCCTTGAGCGTTTGTGCCTGCGCGACATCCAGCAAACCGGCAGCGACTGCACCGTCGAGGCCCGAGCGGACATCCCGCTCCGCGATACCCGCCAGCAATGCGCCGGTCTCCGCCATCAACTCGATATCCATCATCCGGCCGGGGCCGTTTTTGGCGTCCCAAACGCCAGCAGGTGCCTTTGCGGCGGCCAGACGGGTGCGCATCTCGGCCACTTCATGCAGCACCTTGTCGGTCGCACGCGGGTGCGACAGGAATTCGGCCCGGAAAGTTTCAATATCACTTGCCAGACCGGCGTCGCCCGCGACCACATGGGCGCGCGTCAGGGCGAGGTGTTCCCAGACCCATGCCTCTTCCTGCTGATAGTGAGTGAAGCTAGCCCAGCTGGTGGCAACCGGCCCCTGATTGCCCGAGGGGCGCAGGCGCATATCGACCTCGTATAGGCGACCCTGAGACATCGGGGCCGACAGTGCCGTGATCAGCGCCTGCGTGAAACGGGCATAGTATGTGCGCGTCGCCAGCGGGCGCGGGCCATCGGACATATCCTGATCCAGCGGGTCATAGATCACGATCATGTCCAGATCGGATTGTGAATTGATCCGCCCTGCCCCCAGCGACCCCATGCCCAGAACCGCCGCACCACGTCCCGGTGCAGGCCCGTGTTTGCGGGCGAAATTGTCGGCCACATGAGGCAGGATCGCCGCGATGACCGCCTGCGCCAGATCGGCGTATTGGCGACCGGCTTGCGCGCCATCGATCAGGCCCCGCAAATGGTGCACACCGACACGGAAATGCCACTCCTTGCACCAGCGCCGCGCCAGATCAAGCTGGGTCTCGTAATCCGCCTCGTCCTCCAGCGCCTGCGCCAGTTCCGCCTGCAACGCCGCTTGCCCCGGCCAGTCGGCAAAGAAACTGCCACCGATCACGGCATCGAACACGGAGGCATTGCGCGACAGGTGCGAGGCCAACGCATGCGACGTGCCCACAATGTCGATCAACAGATCAATCAGTTGGGGGTTGGCTTCGAACAGGGAAAACAACTGCACGCCAGCGGGCAGACCGGCCAGAAACCCGTCCAGCGCCAACAGCGCCTCTTCGGGCTTGGCCGTCTTGGCGAGGCGCGACAAAAGCTCAGGCCGGAGCCGGTCAAAGATCCGCCTGCCCCGTTGTGAGCGCAGCGCCGGATAGGTCGCCCATCGGGCCAGAATGCTCTTGTCAAACGTAACCTCTTGTTCCGGTGTCGGAGACGCCCCGGGTCCGGGGGCAAAGAACCCTTCGGTCAGCTCGTGCACTTCGCTCAGGCGGCGGGTCAGGTCAGCGGTCAGGTCCGCGCTGGTGGCCCCCATCAGGCAGGCGACGCGTTCGATCCCGTCCGCAGATTTCGGCACCTTATGGGTCTGAGCGTCGTGGATCATCTGGATGCGATGTTCGACCTCGCGATGGGCGCGATAGTGATCGGTCAGCTTTTCAGCAACGTCTTCCGGCACCCAGCCCTTTGCCGCCAAGGCTGCCAGTCCGGGCACCGTCCCACGCACGCGAAGATCCGGGTCGCGCCCCCCGGCAATCAACTGGCGGGTCTGGGTGAAGAACTCGATCTCGCGTATCCCGCCCTGCCCCAGCTTCATGTCGTGGCCCGGGATCGAGAGGCTGCCGCCCGTCCCCTTGTTCTCACGAATGCGCAGGCGCATGTCGTGGGCGTCCTGAATGGCGGCGAAATCCAGATGCCGACGCCAGACAAAGGGGCGCAGCGTTTCCAGAAACCGCTGCCCGGCTGCAATGTCGCCCGCGCAGGCGCGCGCCTTGATATAGGCTGCACGCTCCCACGTGCGGCCCAAGCTTTCGTAGTACCGCTCGGCCGCTTCCATCGCCATGCAGACCGGAGTCACCGCCGGATCGGGACGCAGGCGCAGATCCGTGCGGAATACATAACCCTCAGCGGTCTTGTCACTGAGCGTGGCACAGAAGTTGCGCGTGGCCCGCACCATCCCCTGCCGGGCTTCGTAGAAATCATCCGGGTCAAACCGCGTCTCGTCGAACAACACGATCAGATCGATGTCCGAGCTGTAGTTCAGTTCATGCGCACCCATCTTGCCCATCGCCAGAATGACCATACCGGCGGCGGTTTCGACGTCATCCTCGGTCATGCCGGGCAGTTTGTTGCGGCGGATCAGGGTGGCAATCTCGGCCTTGGCCGCCACATCCGCCGCCAAGGCTCCGAAATCGGTCAGCGCAGCCGTCACCTTTTCCAACGGCCATGCGCCCGCGATATCTGCCAAAGCGGTCAGCACTGCCATGCGGCGCTTGGCAAGTCTCAGGCCCGGTTTAAGCTGGTCAGGCGCAAGCGCGCGGGCCGTTGCCATAACCTCGTCCAGCGCCTCATCCGGGTGGTGCAGCGCGTTTGGCAACCACTCTCTTTCTTGCTCGATCAGACCTTTCAGATAGGGGCTTGATCCAGCCGTCCCGGCGATCAGATCGCCTTGCTCAGCATTCAGATCCGGGATCAAAGCGCGCGTTTCATCCCCCAGCGAGGGATCAAACGCACGCGGCAGACGATTGATGGACAGGCTATTATTCATACCCGGACCCTGCGCATCGCCGCAGGGCAAGGTCAATGGGGCAAACGCATCACAGGTCCTGAACCGGAGTGTCCTGGCTAAAGCTGTTGACCCAAACCCCATGCCGACGCTCCCACAGGGAGGAAATCAGCATCGCATCCCATTCGGTGGCGTCAGGGCGCAGGTAATCCGCCCTATAGGACAACAGCACGACGTCAGGCGTCAGAATCCGCAGCTTTTCCTGGCTCAGCTTGAACTCCGCCATTGTCGGTGCATCTGCAAACTGACCCACATGGTCGTCACGATTGGCAAAGCCAGAGGGGTAAATACCCAGAAAATCAGCGCTCAGCAGCGCCCTGTCGGCGCTGGCATCACCATTAACCAATGCGGCCCAGACCTGCGTTTCAAGCTTCAGAATATCAGCAAGCGAAGGGGCGGTTTCGATTTCTACAGTCATGCCTGCACCCTGCGTGCGAAGCCTTCTGCCGTCAACCGATCCACAAAATGTAAATCTTTTTCACATCGACCCCTTGCAACCGGCCAGAACCTCCCCATCTAGACAATGTGAAAGGAATTTACATCAAACCCTGGAGAGACCACATGACCGCATTGTCCGAACCCGCCGCCCCTGCAAACCCGGGATGGCTTCACCGCACCGAGGCCTGGATGGACGACAAAGGCAAAGGCGCCTGGATCGCCGCCATGGTCCTTGGTTTCATCTTCTTCTGGCCCCTGGGCCTGGCCCTTCTGGCCTATATGATCTGGAGCAAACGCATGTTCAGCAAGTCCTGCAGCCGCCGCAAATCCTGGCACAGCCATATGAGCGCCATGAAACCTTCCGGCAACAGCGCGTTCGACGCCTACAAGGCAGACACTCTGGCACGGCTGGAACGCGAACAGCAGGATTTCGAGGCCTTCCTGCATCGCCTGCGTGAAGCCAAGGACAAGGCCGAGTTCGACCAGTTCATGGATGAACGCGCCCGCGAGAACACCGAAGACGAAGGCAAAGGCGAACCTGCCTAAAGCCCCTTGCCCTGTCCCGAATTTTCGGGACAGGGTGACACGACCTTATCTCTGAGACAGCTATACATGACCCACCTGCCCGATCCTGATCGCCAGCCCGAATTTTACCGATCCGTCGCGACCAAACGCTTTTTCGCGTGGCTGTTCGACATCGCCTTTATCTCACTGCTGTGCATCGTGCCCGTCTTCCTGACATTTGGCGCGGGGCTGTTCTTCCTGCCGCTGATTTATGCGGTCATCAGCTTTGTCTACCGGGTAATCACCATCTCGAACGGCTCGGCCACGCTGGGCATGCGCTTCATGGGGATCGAGCTGCGCGATGCCTTCGGCGAGCGTATGGATATGGGCAAAGCCGTGGCCCATACCGCCGGATACTTCATCAGCATGGCGTTTTTCGTGGTCCAGATCATCTCGATCATCATGATGCTGACCAGCGCCCGTTGTCAGGGCCTGACCGATGCCTTCCTGGGCACAGTCATGATCAATCAGCGGGCCTGAACAGCCTTCGCGTGAATCACTTGGCGGCATCAAAAACCGTTGCTATCATCCGGTCCGAGGCTACATGAGACCTTCATGCGACACACGCTGCCAATTGCGCCACAATTCTATGTGACGGCCCCCCAGCCCTGCCCTTATCTTGAGGGCAGGATGGAACGTAAGCTTTTTACCGCCCTGCAAGGCGAAGGCGCAGACCAGCTGAACAATTCCCTGTCACAACAAGGATTTCGCCGGTCGCAGAACGTGCTCTATCGCCCGTCCTGCACAGATTGCGCGGCCTGCCTGTCGGCCCGGATCGACGTTGCCGCCTTTCACCCGACCAAAAGCCAAAAACGCGCGGCAAAACGCAACTCTTACCTGCAACGCCGCGCCACATCGCCCTGGGCCACGGACGAACAATACGAACTGTTCCGCCGCTACCTCGACACCCGCCACGCCGATGGGGGCATGGCCGATATGGACGTCTTCGAATTCGCCGCGATGATCGAGGAAACCCCGATCCGCAGCCGCGTTGTGGAATATGCCGACCCCGAAACCGGCAACCTGATTGCCGTCAGCCTGACCGATGTGCTCGATGACGGGCTGAGCATGGTCTATTCCTTCTATGATCCGCTGCAGCCTCAGAACTCTCTGGGCACCTACATGATACTCGACCATATCGAAATCGCGCGCGAGGCCGGCCTGCCCTATATCTACCTGGGTTACTGGGTGCCCGGCAGTCCGAAAATGGGGTACAAGGCCAAGTTCTCAGGGCTCGAAGCCTATGTGCAGGGGCAATGGCAGAAGATCCGGAACCCCGACACCTTTTCGGACGAGTCTCATCACCCTCTGTCCTCGGCACCCATTGCCGAACAGGTGGCGAATATCCATCTGCCAGACCGCCACCCCACCAAAGGCTGACCCAACATGAAACAAACCCTGCACGCCGTCACCCTTGTGGTGCCGGAGTATGATGCTGCAATCGAATTCTACACTGAAACGCTGGACTTCGCCCTGACACAGGATATCGACCTCGGCGGCGGTAAACGCTGGGTCCTTGTCACACCTCCCGGCTCTGACGGTGCCTCCCTGCTGCTGGCCAAAGCCGACGGCCCGGATCAAAGCGCCGCCATCGGCAACCAAACGGGCGGCCGGGTCGGTTTCTTCCTGCAAACCGATGACTTCGAACGCGACCACACGAACATGCAAGGCAAAGGCGTCACCTTCGAAGAAGAGCCGCGCCATGAACCCTATGGCTCGGTCGCCGTCTGGCGCGACCCGTTCGGCAATCGCTGGGACCTGATCCAGTTCACCTGATCCATTCTTCATCTGGCCAAAAATATCTCGGGGTTGAATTGGCCGCAGGCCAAGAAGGGGCTGGCCCCTTAACGCCAAACAAACAAGCAAAAGGGGGCCAGCAGGCCCCCTTTTTCAATTTGATCACCCAATCAGATCAATTCGGGATCAAATCCGGCACAATAGTCACAATCGCCGGGAAGGACCACAGGATCGCAATCCCCACCACCTGAATGATCACAAACGGCACCACGCCACGATAGATATGGCCCGTCGTCACCTCTTTCGGCGCAACCCCGCGCAGGTAGAATAGCGCGAACCCGAACGGCGGCGTCAGGAACGAGGTCTGCAGGTTCACCGCCACCATGATCGTCACCCATTTCGGATCAAACGACCCGCCATAGATCACCGGGCCCACGATGGGGATCACGATGTAGATGATCTCAAGGAAATCCAGCACAAAACCCAGAATGAACAGCACAAGCATCACGATCAGGAAGACCGTGAACTCGTTGTCAAAGCTCTTGAGGAATTGCTGGATATAGTGTTCGCCCCCGAAGGAAATCACCACAAGGTTCAGCAACTGCGAGCCGATCAGGATCGTGAACACCATCGAGGTTACTTTGGCCGTTTCCCGCACCACCGGGCTCAGAACCCCGCTCGAGAACAAGACCCAGCAGCCAAAGATCAGACCAAACAGAGCATAAAGGTATGCCGCATAAGCCAGAATAAACGCGATCCAGGTTTCGACCGGCACATTCCCCTGAGAGATGCGCAGATCGAAATTCACGCCCATCAGCAGGCAGATGATCACTGCAAAGGTTGACCAGATGATCACGCTGCCTGACCGCTCCTGATCCTGCAGCTTGCGATAGGCTGCCAGCATGATCGCACCACCCGCCCCCAGCGCCGCAGCGGGTGTGGGGTTTGTGATACCGCCCAGGATCGAACCCAGCACGGCGATGATCAGAACCAGCGGTGGGAACACCACCCGGATCAGATCGTTTGTCGCACAGCGTGCGGCGGCCTCTCTGCACCCGTAAATCGCGATGGCAAAGGGTATGGCAAGCAGAACAAAGGTCAGCCCGGATGAGGTCGTCGGTGCGATAAACAGAATATCGACCAGCAACATCAACAGCAGGCCAATCGCCCCCACGATCAAAGGCTGCGGCGAACGCGACGGGGCGATGCCCCGACCCAGAACCAGGGTCAGCGCCAGCAGAACAACGACGATCGCGACACCCGTGCCGATAGGCGCGGCGCTGGCGATCTTGGCCTCGCGCGCGGTGGCCAGTTCCTCTTCGCTCAGGCGTTCGGCGTTGGCGATGCCACCGGCGGCGTCGATCTCTTCCTGCTCGGCCACCGCCTGATCCCAGGCCGCTTGACCGTGCAGGTCGATCATCGACGCTTTACACTCTTCGGACACGTTCGTGCGCAGTGATGCGCCCTGCCCCACATCCGAGAAGGCCGAGACCGAGATATTCTGGCTGCCGATCACCCCGGCGCTGCCCAACAGGATCGCACCAATAATGATCGCAGCGGGCGCACCCAGCAACCATGTCAGACCTTCGGACCGCGTGATCGCCTCGCCCGAGCCGCCGGTCAGTTCTACTGCGGGGGCCTTGTCGGGGTTCAGCAGCGCGTAGCCAAAAGCATAAAGCGCATAGAGCAAGGCCAGCATGATCCCGGGCAGCAGCGCCGCCTGGAACAGGGTTCCGACCGAGACCACCGCAGGCTCGCCCAGATAGGTCAGCGCATCGGTACACCCGGCCTCAACCGCGCGGGTTTCCTGCGCGGTCGAATAAAGATCACCCGCCAGAGTCCCCAGAAGAACGATCACAATCGAGGGCGGAATAATCTGCCCCAGCGTCCCCGAGGCCGCGATGACACCGGTTGCCAATTCGGGCGAGTAGTTATTCCGCAACATGGTCGGCAGGGCCAGCAAGCCCATGGTCACCACGGTCGCTCCGACAATACCGGTCGAGGCGGCCAGAAACGCACCCACAACCACGATAGACACCGCCAGACCACCCGGCAACGGGCCGAACACACGGGCCATTGTGGTCAGCAGATCGTTTGCGATCTTCGAGCGTTCCAGTGTGATGCCCATCAGAACGAACATCAGCACGGCCAGCAGCGTCTCAATCGACTGACCGGCCAGAACACGTTCGTTCATGCGGTTCACGATGAAGGACACGTTGCGATCCAGCGCGGTTTCCCAGCCTGCAGGGAAAACCGGTTCTCCTATCCTCGGCAAGTCAGGGTATCGGAACACCGAGACCGAATCCGGTTTCACCCCCGTTGCGACCAGATCGCGGTACATTTGCGAGCTGGTATCGATTGCCTGATGGATCAGCAGCCCGGCGCTGTCCAGCGCGGCGATGATACCGAATGAGATAACCCCGGCCCCGCCGATGGCAAAGGCCACCGGGAACCCGGACAGGATACCTCCGAAGAGGCAGAAGAATACGATAATGAGGCCGATCTCGACGCCATCAAGTCCGAATAGCATTGTCTTGGTCTCCGTCCTTAATGTGCGCCTTCATAGGCTTCTTCACCCTCGCCAAGGCTGTCCTTGTCGAGGTATTTTCCGGCGCTTTCCGGGCCTTCCACGTATTCAAGATACGACCGCCACAGGAACGCGACCGCGTGCAGGAACACCATGCCCGCAAATAGAACGAGCAGGATTTTGAACAGGAAGTAGCCGTTGAACCCGTTGGGACTGAACCCGATGGTTTCCACGTTCCAGCGCAGGGCGCGTGACTTGGCCACGAGGCGATCCAGCGTGTCACTGGCCGATGGTTTCGGCACGATCAGGTGCCGCCACATAAAGTACCAGCCATACATCCATGTCAGCACTGCCATCGGCATCATGAACAGCACCGCGCCACACATATCGACCACGCGCTTGGCTCGGTGGCTGATACCCGCATAGATCAGGTCAACCCGCACATGCCCGCCCTGAACGAATGTATAGGTGCAGCACAGGCAAACGACCATGGCGTTATAAAGTTTGAGTTCTTCCGCGAACCAACTGATATCCTGACTAAAAGGGATACCCAGACCAAAAGACATATCGGGCCGCGCAAACACCCGTTGCATGAAGACGATTACGATCTGCTGGATCACCATCAGCAAACCCGCCCAGGCAAAGAAGCGCCCGGTTGTGTTCGCAAACCCTTCGAGGCCGCGCACCATGCCCCACATGAAGTTTCGGTAGTAGAGGCCAATGGCCGTCAGCACCAGAAACAGGGTGAAGACCACAAAGAAGAACTCGACCGAGCCGCCGTAATAGACAAAGCGCATGATCGCTTCTTTGTCGGACCAGTTCAGCCACAGCTGCGGATGCGTGACCGCATATCCGAAATTATAGAAGGCTTCGGCAATGTTCTGAATGAACCAGATCAGTCCATTCCACAGGGCGCCGAAAAACGAGATACCGTTATCGTCCTGCATGTTGTCCCCGGGTCGCGTCAGTTGCATCGCTGATTATAGCGGCATGATGGGTCCGCGCATATGCAACAGGAAAGGTTTCCCCACGCAGGCGGGGAAACCGTTTAGTCTGATGACTGGCGTTTAGCCGCGAACGCGGTCGCGCTGCGAGGTATAGACACCCGACGACAGGTTGTTCCACGCCGACGATGCTGCCATCGACTCCATGGCGCTGTCGTGGATTCGCTTGAACAGCTCGTCGCCCATGTTTTCGTCCAGAACCTCTTGGCTGGCCTGACCGAAGGCGTCCCAAACGGCATCCGGGAATTCCATGACCTTAACGCCGCCCGACTGCAGACGCTGCAGGGCTGCACCGTTATTGGCCAGGAACTGCGCCAGGTTCCACTGGTGCGCTTCGGCGGCTGCGATCTCGATGATCTTCTGTTGCGCCGGTGTCAGTTCGTCGAACACGTCGCGGTTGGTAGCCAGCGACAGACCCGCGCCCGGCTCGTGGAAGCCTGCGGTGTAGTAGGTCTTGGTGATTTCCTGGAAACCGGCCTTTTCGTCGGCCCACGGACCGATCCACTCGGTCCCGTCAATCGCGCCCGAGGACAGCGCCTGATACACTTCCGAACCCGGAATGTTCTGAACCGATGCACCCAGCTTGCCCAGCGCCTGTCCACCCAGACCCGGCATACGGAATTTCAGACCCTGGAAGTCTTCGGGGCCGTTGATCTCTTTCGAGTACCAGCCACCTGCCTGCGCGCCGGTGTTGCCAGCCAGGAAGGATTTCAGGCCGAAGATCGAGCCCAGCTCGTCATGCAGCTCCATGCCGCCATCGTGATAGTACCAGTTCACCAGTTCCTGCGCGGTCATGCCGAACGGAACAGCGGTGAAGAAGGCATAACCCGGATGCTGGCCCACAAAGTAGTAGTCCGCCGCGTGGTACATATCGGCCTGACCCGACGAAACGGCGTCAAACACTTCAAACGCGCCAACCAGCTCGCCCGCAGCTTTGATTTCAACGTTCAGGCTGCCGTCCGACATCGCGTTGATGCTGTCGGCGCAGCGCTGTGCGCTGTCGAACACGCCCGCAAGGCCACGGCCCCACGAGGTTACCATGGTCAGGGTCCGCTGACCCTGCGCATAGGCCGGAGCCGCCAGTGCCGTTGCCGCAGCAGCCGAGCCGCCCAGAGCGGATTTTTTCAGAAATGAACGACGATCCATATAAGTGTTCCTCCCCTTTATAGTCGTAACCCGGACAGTTCCGGGCCTGTCGCATTCAATAGGCCGGAGCGTAATGCCGAAGATGTGAAAGGGAATACCTACTACTGCGTAGAAAACCGGATTTCTGACCCTTTTTCGCGGGTTAATCCCTGTGAAACTCCAGCCCAATCGCGTCTTTTCAGCCCTTTTGAGCCCGAATTGTTCAATCTTTTTGCATTTTTGCCGCCGCTTGCGTATCGATTCGACCATGCAAAGACTTAGAAATCTGGTTTCGCTGACCTATGCGCAGAAACTGTCTTTGGTTGCGGCCATCCCTCTGGTCGTTGCCGTTGCCGCGATTGCCATATTGGTCGCCTATCAGGCCCGCGCCACCGCCGAGCGCGAGATCCAAGCGCTGGAGCGCAGCCTGATCCAGGCCAAGAAGGAAGAGTTGAAGAATTACGTCACCCAGGCACGCAACGGGTTTGCCTATATCTACGGTCGCGCCGAACCGGATGATGATGTCGCCAAAACCCTTGTCACTCAGATCCTGTCCGCCATGATCTACGGACAGGACGGGTTCTTTTTTGTCTACGATTACGATGGCACCAATCTGGTCAGCCCGCGCCAGACCCAATTCATCAACCGCAATTGGGAAGGGCTGACCGACAGTGACGGCACCCCGATTGTCGACGAATTCATCACTCTGGCCCGTCAGGGGGCCGGGTGGCACAGCTTCATGTGGCAAAAGCCCTCGACCGGGGAAGAGGCGCAGATGATCGCCTACGTGGTGGGTTTGCAGGATTGGCGTTGGGCCGTCGGCACCGGCGTCTTCATCGACGATATCGTGGCCACCGTCGCCAATGCCCGCGCCGAGGTCGAGGCGCGGGTTCAGCGCACCTTCATGTATATCGGCGGCATCGTTCTGGCTGCTGTGCTGATCGTCTTTGCCTCGGGCATGCTTCTGAATATCCGCGAGCGGCGGTTGGCCGATGCCAAGCTGAAGGAACTGACTCAGCGCGTCTTTGATGCGCAGGAAGAAGAACGTGGCCGGGTGGCGCGTGAATTGCATGACGGTATCAGCCAGATCCTCGTCGGCGTGCGCTACGCTTTGGACAATGCCCGCCGCCGCCTGTCGCGCGGCGATGATGCGGGCGCTCAGGACCCGCTGGACAAGGGCATCGATCACCTCGGGACTGCCATTACCGAGGTCCGGCGCATCAGCCGCGACCTGCGCCCCGGCGTGCTGGACGATTTGGGCCTCGGCCCTGCATTGAAGGCCCTGACCGATGATTTCCGCGACCGCACCGGAATCGAGACCGAGTTCTCGACCGTCGTGTTCCGCAACCGGCTGGACCATGACAGCAAGATCGCCCTCTACCGTATTGCGCAAGAGGCGCTGACCAATATCGAACGCCACGCGGATGCAACCCGTGTTACAATCGATCTGCGTGGCCACAAGAAGGGCGCGACCATGCGGATCACCGATAACGGGCGCGGGTTGCGGACGGAACCGGGCCAGATCACCACCGGGATCGGGCTGCGCAATATGCAGGAACGCATCGAACAGCTTGACGGATCGCTGCGTATTCTGTCATCACGCGGCCCGCGCGGGGGCACGGCGATCGAGGCCAGCCTGCCGCTCAGCCGCCTGCTGCCGCCGCAGGAAGACGCAACCCCGAACCGAAAGGCCGGTACATGACAATCCGAGTTCTCATCGTCGACGATCACCCGATGGTGGCCGAAGGCATCCAGTCGATCCTGGAAAGCTATGATGAGATCGAGGTGGTCGGCACATTGGGCAGCGGTCAGGCGGCGGTGGATCAGGCGGTCGGGCTGGCCCCCGACGTGATCCTGATGGATCTGAACATGCCCGGCCTTGGCGGCCTGAGCGCGACCGAGATCATCCTCGAACGCCTGCCCGAAACGCGCATCCTGATCCTGTCGATGCATGACAGCCCCGAATATATCTCGACCGCACTAAGCCACGGGGCCAAGGGGTATATCCTCAAAGACGTCCCCACCGATGAGATCAAACAGGCCATCGACGCCGTGATGCAGGGTCAGCAATACCTGTGCACCGGCGCAAGCGGATCGCTGAAACCCAAGGGCGACAGCACGCGCGAGGCATTGACGGGCCGCGAACAGACCATTCTGCTGGAACTGGCGCAGGGCAAATCGAACAAAGAGGTCGCGCTGGCGCTGGATATCTCGGTCCGCACCGTTGAAACCCACCGCAAGAACATCAAACGCAAGCTGGGCATCTCGTCTACGGCAGGCCTGACCCGTTATGCTCTGGAACACGGTGTCTTGCAGGGCACCGGCGTCGGCTACTGACGCAGCCGCAGCGCGGCACGCGCTGCCTGGCCCAACCAGAGGAGATGCGCCGCAGGCGCTGCGACGATGGACGGGAGGCTTACTCCCTTGGCCGAATATCCTCGCCAAAAAAGATCAGCGTTCCGTCCTCATCGATGACGTGGAATTCCCGTTGCAAATACGGCTGGTCAAACGGTGGACGCACGCGCCCCTCGGGCAGGTCGCTTAGCCCGTCTTTCAGGCTGTCATACAGCGCGTCAATGTCCTGAACGTCGATATAATAGGACTGATTGTCCCCCAAGGGTTTGCCATCTTCGCGTGGCGGGCATTCCAACAGCCGAATGGCAATCGGGCCGTTCTTCAAAAAGGCGTAATTGTCCTGCCTGAAGTTGCATTCAAATCCCAGCCGCGTGCAGTAGAACGCGATCTGCGCGTCCAGTGACGCGCACAGAACAAATGGCGTGAGTTGCAGGATGTTGGACATTCCGGCCTCCGCAAGAAACAGCACCATCCTACACGCTGGGCCGTATCAATCCAGCAGCTGATCTTTGCGCGTTCCTTCCCGTTCGTAATGGTGCGGCAGAACGCGGCCATATAGCTGTCGCGTCCGCTCGATCCCGCCGCACATCCCCTCGGCCTCGACAAAGGAAAAAATCCCCACATAGCGACGCCGCGCCCCGGAAACCGGCGCAACCCGGTGCAGTGAATACCGCCCCTTGAATATCTGCAGGTCGCCCGGTTGAAGTTCCAGCTGACAGACACGGGACATATCGCCATCCAGAACCGAGGCCACCGCATTGAAATTCTCATCCTCTGCGGTGCGGAGGTTCGGCGCATACTCAAACGCCCCGCCCTGTTCCCCGTTCTGGATGGCAAGAGTGACGGTGAAATTGTTGGTGTCGAAATGCCAGGGAAAACCCTGCCCCTCTTCCACTACATTGATAATCACATCCGCCAGCGGGTCGTCATAACGAAAGAACCTGTCCTCGGGTTCATCCAATGCGACGCGTATGAACGGCAGGAACCCGTCAAACTCGTAAATCCGGCGCAGCGGGCTGGATTTCGGGAAGTTGTCAGCCGGGACAAACGCGTTTGACCGATCATAAAAGCGCCGGATCGGGTGGCCGATGCCAAACCGGGGGTCGTCTTTGGTGAAATAGGCGTTGGTGCGATTGAACGAGCGATGCGCCTGCGGCGCGACGGCGTCCGCCTCCTGCACCAGCAGATTTAACCCGTCCTGATGCACGAACCCCGGCAAAACGGCGCATCCATCCTGCTCTAACTCGCGCTGAATGTCGCCGATCATCCGGTCATAGGCATGAGACCCCGGACAGTCTATCGGATAGCGCCCCAAATCCACCAGATCGTGCAGCATGATGAGCCTCGCAGTTGGTTCCGTCCCCCACAGCGTGGCGCAGACACAACCGCCAATCATGCCCGTTTCGGACATTCCATTGACGCATTCCGACCAGTTCAAATTCCGTTCAACCGGCGGTTTTCCACCACAAATTGCCGGAAGTTCCCAGCATGCGGCAATCTGCGCAACAAAATGTCGCAAAATCAGGTCCTCAGGATAGAAAATTGGTGCAATTGCCTGTTGACGCCCCTGCGCGCCGACCATAATGTCCCTGCACGCAAAGAAGGAGCCTCTGGCGATGAGAACGCTAGTCGTAATCGTAGGAACCACGCGCATGGGCCGGTAACGGTAAACCATAATCGAACCCATGCGCCTCCGAAAAAATCGGGGGCTTTTTTTATGCGAAACGCAAGACACATGTCGCGAACGGAGCAAAGCAGATGACACGTGAGATGACCGGCGCAAAGATGGTGGTTCAGGCCCTCAAGGATCAGGGCGTGGACACGGTATTCGGATACCCCGGCGGCGCCGTGCTACCGATCTATGATGAGATTTTTCTGCAAAACGACATTCGCCACATTCTGGTGCGCCACGAACAGGGCGCGGTGCACGCCGCCGAAGGCTATGCGCGCTCGACCGGCAAGCCGGGCGTTGCGCTGGTGACATCCGGCCCCGGCGCGACCAACGCGGTGACCGGCCTGACCGACGCGCTGCTGGACTCGATCCCGATTGTGGTTCTGACCGGGCAGGTTCCGACCTTCATGATCGGCTCGGACGCGTTTCAGGAGGCCGACACCGTTGGCATTACCCGCCCCTGCACCAAGCATAACTGGCTGGTGAAGGATACGGATTCCCTGTCCGCAACCATTCACGAAGCCTTTCACGTCGCCAAATCCGGCCGTCCCGGCCCGGTGTTGATCGACATCCCGAAGGACGTGCAGTTTGCAAGCGGTGAATACAACGCGCCGAAGCCGTCGACATCGCATTACCAGCCGGCTCTGAAAGGCGATCTGGAAGAGATCACCGAACTGGTTGCCGCAATGGAAACCGCCAAGAAGCCGGTTTTCTACACTGGCGGCGGCGTCATCAACTCCGGCCCCGCAGCCAGCCAATTGCTGCGCGAGCTGGTGGACGCGACCGGCTTCCCCATCACCTCGACCCTTATGGGTCTGGGGGCGTATCCGGCGTCGGGCGAAAACTGGCTGGGCATGCTGGGCATGCACGGGCTGTATGAAGCCAACATGGCGATGCATGACTGCGATCTGATGATCAATATAGGCGCGCGGTTCGATGACCGGATCACAGGGCGCATCGATGCGTTCTCGCCCAATTCGAAGAAGGCGCATGTGGATATCGATCCCTCGTCCATCAACAAGGTGATCCGCGTGGACATCCCGATTGTCGGCGACGTGGCCCATGTGTTGGAAGACATCCTGAAGGTCTGGAAGTCGCGCGGGCGCAAGACCGATGCGGCCTCGGTCAAGCAATGGCAGGCTCAGATCTCGGATTGGCGCAAGGTGAATTGCCTGGCCTTTACTGCCAGCGAAAAGACCATCAAACCGCAGCACGCGCTGCAGCGGCTGGAAGAGCTGACCAAGAAACACGACCGCTACATCACCACCGAAGTGGGCCAGCACCAGATGTGGGCCGCGCAGTACCTCGGGTTCGAAGATCCGAACCGCTGGATGACATCCGGTGGTCTGGGCACGATGGGCTATGGCTTCCCGGCTTCGATTGGCGTGCAGATGGCGCACCCGGATGCGTTGGTGATCAACGTTGCGGGCGAGGCGTCATGGCTGATGAACATGCAGGAAATGGGCACCGCCGTTCAGTACCGCCTGCCGGTCAAGCAGTTCATCCTGAACAATGAACGTCTGGGCATGGTGCGCCAGTGGCAGGAACTGCTGCATGGCGAGCGGTATTCACATTCCTGGTCCGAGGCCCTGCCCGATTTCGTAAAACTCGCCGAGGCGTTTGGGGCGAAAGGCATCCTGTGTTCCGACCCCGCCGATCTGGACGATGCGATCATGGAGATGATCACCTATGACGGCCCGGTGATCTTCGACTGTCTGGTCGAAAAGCACGAAAACTGCTTCCCCATGATCCCGTCGGGCAAGGCCCATAACGAAATGCTGCTGGGCGAGGCCGAGACACAGGGCGTGATCGACTCCAAAGGCTCGGTTCTGGTCTGACGCATTTGAAGATTTCAGTCGGACGCCTCGCGCGTCCGGCCACAGATGGATGATGAAAGGGACATAAATGTCTGCCCTACATATCAAAAAAGGCTCCACCCGCCACTCGGCCTATAACCTACGGCCTACGTTTTCGGACGTTCAGGAACGCCACACCATCGCGGTTCTGGTCGAGAACGAACCCGGTGTTCTGGCCCGCGTGATCGGCTTGTTCTCGGGCCGTGGTTACAACATCGAAAGCCTGACTGTGGCCGAGGTGGATCACACCGGCCACCTGAGCCGGATCACCATTGTCACCGCCGGAACCCCGCAGGTGATCGAGCAGATCAAGGCGCAACTTGGCCGTATTGTGCCAGTCCATGACGTGCATGACCTGACGGTCGAGGGCCCCTCGGTCGAGCGTGAACTGGCCATCATCAAGGTGGTGGGCGAAGGCGACAAACGGGTCGAGGCGCTGCGGCTGGCCGATATCTTCCGCGCCAATGTGGTCGACAGCACGCTCAATTCGTTCATCTTCGAGATCACCGGTGCGCCGGACAAGATCGACGCCTTTGCCGATCTGATGCGCCCCCTGGGATTGATCGAGATTGCCCGCACTGGCGTCGCCGCCTTGCTGCGCGGCGACTAAAAAACCAACGCTCTGCCCCGGTTCACCGGTTGAAACCGGGGCAAGGACAGGCCTGACGTGCCAATATGCTGCGCCTGACAGCCTCTGATTGAGTTTATGTGCGTTAATTTTGTCATAACGCCGCCCTCTCTCGGATAAACATCAAACAAATTGGAATAAAGCCTATTGCCTTTGGCTTACGGCGCGTTAGCCTCGTGGCCGCAACGCGACGTGGGGATACGTTGCTTGGGGTCATCTTTACGATTGCTGATATGCGTACGGTTATCCGGACGCCGCTATCATGTTTTTGCAGGGAATTGGTAACGCCGGGGACAGACATGACCGACGACATTCGCAGCCCTGCTGAGCTTCGCGCCATGTTCGGTTCGAATCTCAGACAGCTTGCGCGACAGCATCCGTCTGTCTCGGCCCTGTGTCGGAAACTTGGGATCAACCGGACCCAGTTCAACCGCTATCTGGCAGGTGAAAGTTTTCCCCGCCCCGACGTGCTGGATCGCATCTGCCGGTTCTTCGACATTGATGCCCGAATTGTTCTGGAACCGCTGAACGACATCCCCAAGTCCGAGGGCCACCCGGCCAGTTCTGTCCTGACCCAGTTTCTTGGCTCCGGGTCCGAACCCAGCGCCGCGACCCCCTTTCCATCCGGCTTCTATGCAGTTGTCGAAAGCCAGCCCCTTACGCCGCAAGTGTCGATGCTGTACGCAACCCGTTTGCCGCAATGCACGTTGGTCCGCGGATACACACCGCGCGGCCTGATGCCTGGCGCACCACCAAAAGCCCGCGAGATTCAGGGCATCGCCGCCAGTTCCGGGGATCACGTCTCGATCCTGACATCCCAACGCGGCGGGGCAAACAGCAAGATCTACGTCATCACCCCCGATGCAGATCACTGGCGCGGCACGGTGATCCGGCCTTCTACGGCGCAGGAGCCCAAACCGGTCATGTTGCAGCATCTTGGCCAGAACGCCGGTGCCGTGTTCCACACGGCCCGGCAATCCATGAAATCCAGCACGTTGTCCGCGCCGGGTGGGCTGGCTGTCAGCTAGCGATCTCGGCCTTGTCGGCTTGCGCGATTTCTCGATACAGGTGCCAGCTTGCGTGCCCCAACAGTGGCAGGACAATCAGCAGGCCCAGAAACCACGGAATCATGGCGACAAATGTCAGCACGGCAATGAACGCCCCCCATGCAAGCATCACGGCCTTATTTTCGGAAACATACATAAAGCTGGCAATCATGGCGGTGACAAAATCCAGCTCGCGATCCAGCAGCATCGGAATCGACAGAACGGAAATCATGTAAAGAAGCGTCGCAAACACAGCGCCAACAACGGTGCCGACGGCCAGCATCGTCAATCCGTTCAGCGTCAGAAATACCTCGATCGACGTGGACACGTTCGTCATGGTCGACAGCCCCATGAACAGGGCAAAGATCATGTGACCCAGAAAGAACCAGAACAGAAACACCACCACAATAATGGCGCAGATCGAAGGCAATTGACGGCGGCTTTGCTGTATCACCACCCCGAAAATCGCCTTCATATCAAGTGGTTCACCCCGTTCCAACCGGTGCGAGACCTCATACAACCCAACCGCTGCAAAAGGTCCAAGCAACGGAAAACTGATGGCAGCCAGAACCAGCCAAAAGGTTGTGCCTGTTTGCACCGTCACCCAGGCCATCGCCCACCCGGCCAGAACATAGAACCCGGCAAATATCAGACCAAACACCGGCGCGCGGCGATAATCGGCCCAGGCCTGTCGCAAAGCGCTGCGCAACATCGCGGTGTTGACCGCTTGCATCTGTGGAACGCCAAAAGGCTTCTCCATCTCGTTTCCTCCCTCCCTGCCCGGCGCTATGGCATTGCCGGTCTTCTTTTTGGCCAATCGGTTGCGGCGTGATAGGCCGCCCCCAGTGACAACAATCGCGCGTCCGACCCGCGCGGCCCGAACAGTTGCAAGCCCATCGGCAGCCCCTGCGCCCCAAAGCCGGCTGGAACCGCCAGACAGGGCAAGCCAATCAGGCTGACCGGCACCGTCACGTGCATCCAGCGGTGATAAGTGTCCATTGCACGCCCGGCAATCTCGGTCGGATACGGTGTCTCAACCGCAAAGGGCCAGACCTGCGCGGCAGGCAGGATCAGCGCGTCATAGCTTCGAAACACCTCCGCCGCCGTCCGGAACCATTCGGACCGCACCACGCTCGCCTGATGAACCTGCATGGCGGTCAGCGCCAGGCCCCGGTCCAACTCCCACTGCGCGCTGTCCTTCAAGGCCGACCGTTGCCCGGACAAGGGCTCCAGACCGGTAGCCACCGACCAGGATCGCAGAGTGATCCAGCTGTCCCACATCTGTTCGGCATCAAAGGGCGGCGGCACATGCGTGACCTCAGCCCCCAGGTCTTCAAAGACCCGTGTGGCCACTTGGCAGAGGTCCAGAACCCCCTCCTCCATCGGAAACGCCCCACCCCAGTCGCCCAGCCACCCAATCCGAACGCCGCTCAGATCGGCGGGTCCCACCGGTGAGACCGGTGCGCTTGAAGCAGCCAGAGGCAGGCGCGGATCGGGGCCCGAGATCACATCCAACAACAGGCCCAGATCCTCCGGGCTGCGCGCCATCGGTCCCAAAGTCGACAACTGATGCAAAAACCCATCGCCAACCGGGTCCGACGGCACCCGATCCCAGCTGGGCCGAAAGCCATACACATTGTTCCACGCTGCCGGGTTGCGCAAACTGCCCATCATGTCCGAACCATCGGCCAGCGCCACCATCCCCGTCGCCAAGGCCACCGCCGCCCCGCCCGAGGACCCGCCGCAGGTGCGCGCGGCGTCATATGGGTTCCGCGTCGCCCCATAGACCGGATTGAACGTATGCGAGCCCAACCCGAATTCCGGCGTATTGGTCTTGCCAATCAGGATCGCTCCCGCCGCACGCATCCGCGCCGCAATCAGATCATCCGTGTCAGGCACAAACCCATCGAACAAAGGCGACCCCTGTGATGAAACGACGCCCGCCACATTGACCAAATCCTTCACTGCGATCGGCACCCCGTGCAGCGGTCCGCGAATGGGCCCTTCATCCATCGCCTGCGCCTCGGCCAACAACGCATCTTCGTCCCGCAAGGCGACAATGGCATTCACCACGCCATTCACCTGCCCGATCCGCTCCAGCGTCGCGCGCATCACCTCGACCGCTGTCACCCGCCTGTGCGACAGGTCAGAAATCAGCGTCCGCGCGGAATGGTCTGAGAGGTTCATATGGGCTCCGGCAGCAATGCAACTCACGTCACAATCAGCCTAGCCGGGCCGCAAGATCAATAAAACCCACTGTTTAAATACATCTTTCCCGGGTCAGCCTGTGCCGCCCGGATCCCCTTCATCTGGCTAAAAATATCTCGGGGGAGTCGCGGCTTGCCGCGGCGGGGGCAGAGCCCCCGACCCACTTAGTCGCCCTGCGCCTCGGACCGGCTTTTGCCCGCCACGTTCAACGCAAGCGTCGCCGCCATGAACCCGTCCAAATCCCCGTCCAACACACCTTTGGTGTCCGAGGTCTCATGGTTTGTCCGCAGGTCTTTCACCATCTGATAGGGCTGCAAGACGTAAGACCGGATCTGGTTGCCCCATCCCGCATCGCCCTTCGCCTCATGCGCCGCGTTGATGTCGGCATTCCGGCGGTCCAGCTCTTGCTGATACAGCCGCGATTTCAGCGCCTTCATGGCAATGTCGCGGTTCTGGTGCTGCGATTTCTCGGAACTCGTCACAACAATCCCGGTCGGAATGTGCGTGATCCGCACCGCCGAGTCGGTGGTGTTCACGTGCTGACCACCCGCACCCGAGGACCGATAGGTATCAATCCGAATATCGGCTGGGTTCACCTCGATCTCGATATTGTCGTCCACCACCGGATAAACCCAGACCGAGCTGAACGAGGTATGCCGCTTTGCCGCCGAGTCATAAGGCGAAATCCGCACCAGCCGGTGCACGCCACTTTCCGATTTCAGCCAGCCATAGGCGTTATGGCCGGAAATTTTGTAGGCGGCAGATTTGATCCCCGCCTCTTCGCCCGCCGTCTCGGACTGCAACTCGACAGTATAACCTTTCTTTTCGGCCCATCGCACATACATCCGCGCCAGCATCGAGGCCCAGTCGCAGCTTTCCGTCCCACCCGCGCCCGAGTTGATCTCGAGGAAGGTGTCGTTGCTGTCGGCCTCGCCATCCAGCAGCGCCTCAAGCTCTTTCTTCGCCGCCTTGGCCCCGAGCGCCTTGATGGCCGCTTCGGCGTCCTGAACAACCTCTTCGTCCTCTTCCATCTCGCCCAGTTCGATCAGCTCGATATTGTCGCTGAGATCGGTTTTGATGGTCTCATAGGTCTCAATCGCATCGACCAGCATCTGACGCTCGCGCATAAGTTTCTGCGCGTTTTCGGGGCTGTCCCACAGGTTGGGATCCTCGACGCGCGCGTTGAATTCCTCAAGCCGGTGCGGTGCGGTTTCATAGTCCATGCGCTGCGCCAACAGCTCCAGCGACTTTTCGATTTCCGCCACGATATTCTGGGTTTCGGCGCGCATGGTCTTGTCCCAACTTGCTCAATCAGGCCTGCGTGATAGCAAGAGGTGAAGGCCACCACAAGACAGGCAAGAAGTGAATGCAGGCCCCATCGCAAGAGATTCTGGATCGCTGGCAACTGACCATGGTCAGCCCCGTCGCCGAAACCGGTGCCGCGCGGGTGTGGAAGGTGCGCGATGCGAGCGGCGCAGATGCCGCGCTGAAATTCTATCTCCGCGCCGATCGGGGCAACGAAGCCTGTGGGGCCGATCTGTTGAGAGCATGGCAAGACCGGGGTGCCGTTACAATCCTGCGAGAAACCGAAACGGCGATTTTGATGGAATGGCTCGAGGGCCCAACCCTCGGTGACATAGCCCGGCAAGGCGCGGTGATTGAGGCTCTGAACGCGCTGGCAGAAACTGCCACAAGGTTACACGCATCGCCACAACCAACACTGCAAGGGCTGCGCCCGCTTGCCGACGTCATGACACCCCTCTTTCAATACAGGTTCGCCCCGGAATGCCCAACGCCCCTGACGCAGGACATGACGCGCGCCATCGCTCTGGCCAAGCATCTGTTGGAAACCCAACCAACATCCCAGCCGCTGCATGGCGACCTGCACCCGGACAACGTCATCCTGACAGACAGCGGCCCACGTGTGTTTGATGCCAAAGGGTATCTGGGCGATCCCGCATTTGAACTGGCAAATGCAATCCGTCACCCGAAAGGAATGCCGGATTTGGTGCGCCAGTCAAAGCAGATCGAACGCTGCCTGACGCTCTATGCCGATGCTCTTGGTGTTTCGCGCGAACGGCTTGCCCAATGGGCGGCAGCCAAATGCGCCATGTCGATCTTCTGGAGGTCAAACGGCCTCGTCACAAGGGATGACGAGGCCGATCTTTTGCACTCATTTCTCAGGGCTGCGGATCAGTAAAGCCCGCCCGTCGTCACGTCGCCTTGCGTGGCCTTTGGCCCAACCGTAACCGTCTGACCGGTCGAGGTCTGCACCTGAACGCCTGCGCGCTGAACCTCTTCGAACAGCGGCAGG
This sequence comes from Ruegeria sp. AP12, assembly GCF_056540025.1. NCBI lineage: Bacteria > Pseudomonadati > Pseudomonadota > Alphaproteobacteria > Rhodobacterales > Roseobacteraceae > Ruegeria > Ruegeria sp. AP12. Next base: position 540,985 of record NZ_JBQFVZ010000001.1, on the reverse strand, counting down.
TCCGAGCCGATAGCAAAGCCACCGTCATAAATCCGGTCGATGAAGCCATCGACGCCATCCCGGAAATACTCGGCCACCACATAGTCGCCCGTTGCATCCGCAGGCAGGCGCGCACCGCTAAAGCGGTCGATCTTGATGAAATGGCCACCTTCGGGCACTTCGAACGGGCCGCCACCGTATTTCTCAACGGCCTTTTCCATGAAGCTCTGGAAGACCGGGCCGCACATTGTGCCGCCATAGGCCCCCCGGCCCATCGGACGCGGACGGTCATAACCAATATAGCAACCGGCTACGATGTTCGAGGTGAAGCCGATGAACCACGCGTCCTTCGACTCGTTGGTCGTTCCGGTTTTGCCCGCCGTTGGAACCGGCAGGTTCACATAGCGCGACGCAGTGCCACGATCCACAACGCCCTTCATCATGGACGTCAGCTGATACGCGGTGATCGCATCCATGACCTGAGAGCGGTTGGTCTCGATAGTGGGTGACTCGTCCGGCTCCAGCCAGCTCGAGTTGCAATCCAGACATTGCCGGTCGTCATGGCGATAGATCGTCTTGCCGAAGCGGTCCTGAATACGGTCGACCAGAGTGGGCTCGACCCGTTCACCGCCATTGGCGAACATCGCGTAGGCGGCAACCATTTTGTAGAGCGTGGTTTCCTCGGACCCCAAGGAGTTGGCCAGAAACGCGCCCATCCGGTCATAGACCCCAAAGCGTTCCGCGTATCCGGCGACAACGGGCATCGTGACCTCTTGCGCCAGACGGATGGTCATCAGGTTCCGAGATTGTTCAATCCCCGTGCGCAGCGGCGTCGGGCCGTAAAATTTGTTCGACGAGTTCTTGGGTCGCCACAGGCCCTGCGGCGTGTTCACCTCAATCGGGGCGTCCACGACGATGGTTGCCGGGCTGTAGCCACTGTCCAGCGCTGCAGCATAAACGAAGGGCTTAAAGGACGATCCCGGCTGACGCTGCGCCTGTGTGGCGCGGTTGAACACCGTATCCTGATACGAGAACCCGCCCTGCATCGCCAGAACACGGCCCGAGTTCACATCCATCGCGACAAAACCGCCCTGCACTTCGGGCACCTGACGGGCGGACCATTGGCCCTCTTCCCCGGCCATGACAAGGATCACGTCGCCGCGTTTGAAATTGTCGAAGAAGTTGCCCTGCATCCATTTGATGTCAGATCGCGGGATTGTGCCATCGGACGGGCCATCCTCGATCCCGACCGTCAACTGCTGTTCGGCCACGTCCATCACAACCGCCGGGTACCATTGGGTCGGCAGCACCACGTCGCGGGGGATTTCCATCAGCGCAAGCGCCTGACGCCACTGCGCCTCGTCCGCCAATTGTTCTTCTGGGATCACCTCGCCGGTTCCGCGCCATTTGCCGCGCGACAGGTCGTATTTCTGCAACGCTTCACGCAACGCGCGGGCGGCTTCGACCTGCATCTCTTCGTCAACCGAGGCGCGGACGGTGAAGCCGCCGGTAAAGAATTCACCCTCACCAAAATCCTCGCTCAGCTGGCGGCGGATTTCATCGGTGAAATAGTCGCGCGGCGGCAGCGCGGTACGGAAACTTTCGAAATCTCCGTTTTGAACCGAGCGCAGAGGCATTTCGACCTCGACCTCATAGGTCGCCTGATCGATATAGCCGTTCTGGTTCATCTCGCGCAGCACATAGTTGCGGCGGGCCAGCAGGCGTTCCTTTTGGCGAACCGGGTGATAGTCAGACGGTGCTTTGGGCATCGCGGCCAGCATCGCGGCCTCATGCGGGGCCAGTTCCTGCAGCGTCTTGTTGAAATAGGTCTGCGCCGCAGCGGTCACGCCGTAGGAGTTCTGACCCAGAAAGATCTCGTTCATATAAAGTTCGAGGATCTGTTCCTTGTCCAGCGTATCCTCAAGCCGGGTGGCGAGGATGATTTCCTTGATCTTGCGCTCGGCCCGACGGTCGCCGGACAGCAGGAAGTTCTTCATCACCTGCTGCGTGATGGTCGACGCCCCGCGCACGGTCTCACCCTTCGTGCGCACCGCCTCAACCCCTGCCGCGATGATTCCGCGCGGATCATAGCCCTGGTGGCTGTAAAAGTTCTTATCTTCCGCCGAAATAAAGGCCTGTTTTACCAGATCGGGAATTTCCTCGGACGGGGTGAACAAACGACGTTCCTGCGCGAATTCGTCGATCAACTGGCCTTCGCCCGAGTAAATCCGGCTGATCGTCGGGGGCTTGTATTGGGCCAGCGATTCATGGCTGGGCAGATCGCGGCCATACATCCAGAATACCGCGCCGATCACCAGCGCGGTCATGAAAATACCCAAAGTCACGAGGCTGAAGATCGCCCCGAAAATCGAAAGAATGAACCGGATCACGTTACTGCCTTTTTCTCGCGCTGCCGCCTATATAGGGACGCACCGCCCAAGGGTCAAAACCACAAGCGCATTCTAGCCGCTTTGCGCCCTCAGGTCACTGTCCAATCAGGGATCGTCTGATCACATCCTGCTGCCGCCAGTCTTCCAGCCCCTGATAAATCCCCAGCGCCATCTGGGCGCGCCATTCGGGATTTTTAATGTTTTTCAGGTCTCTGGGGCTGGACAGAAATCCAAGCTCGACCAGAACCGAGGGGATGTCGGCTGCCTTGAGCACCGAGAAGGAGGCAGACCGCAAGGGTTTGCTGTTCATCGGCCCACCCTGCTGCGCCATGCCGTTCGCAACCGCCCGCGCCAGCGCATCCGTGCGCGGCTGGGTTTCCTGCCGCGCCAGATCCAGCAAAACGTCAGTGACCTGATCATCCGCCCCGCTCAGATCGACGCCGGACAGTAGATCGCCGCGATCATGCCGCTCGGCCAGTTTCAGACTGGCCATGTCCGAGGCCTCTTCCGACAGGGTATAGACCACCGCGCCATGGGCCTGCCCTTCGGACAGTGAATCCGCGTGCAGTGAGACAAACAGATCCACACCCGCCTGATGCGCCAGAGCGATGCGGCGTTCCAGCGACACGAAATGATCGCCGGTTCGCGTCAAATAAACCTCGTAACCGCCTGATCGCAAAAGCAGCTCGCGCAGTTCGCGGGCAAAGGTCAGCATCATGGTTTTCTCATCGATCCCGCCAACCTCGGCCCCCGGATCGATACCGCCATGACCCGGATCCAGCATCACGCGCAGCGGTCGATCTGCATTTGGCGGGGCCACTTTGGCGGTCACCGCCGGTTCCGGTAAGTCCCAGCCGGGGTTATGTGGTACGCCTGCGGTGGCATTGAAGGCGTCAAAATCGACCCCCTTCAAGTTTAGCGACAGTACTGCCGTGCCTGCGTTTTGGTCGATCTTCATCTCGGCCGTGTCCACCGCCATCGGCGCACCCAGATCCAGCACCAGACGTGACCAACCGGGCACATAAGCCCCAAATTGCACGCCGCTGATCCGGTCCGATTGCAGAAAATCATCTCGGTTCAGGCCGCTCCAGCCGACCTCCTGAAAGTCCATGACCATGCGATAGGGGTCGCGCAGGGTAAAGATGCGGTACGGCACCCCCTGGCTAAGGCCAAGATCGACGCGGACACCCGTGCGCCCCGTATCCACGATGCGGCTTTGATCCGGCTGAATACGCGCCAGCGCATTGAAATCCTGCGCAAACGCAGCACTGGCTAGCGCCCAGATCAGGGCGATGCAAAAGAAAATCCTGCTCATAGCCTCAAGTTTTCCCGAGATCGTTTGGCTGGCAGCCTATACCACGCAGGGCCTTTTGTGAACGGGTCAGACCTGTTCGGCCAAGGCACCGCGTTCGGACATGAATCTGTGCAGCCGCGACAGCCCCTCTTCGATATCTGCAGTGGCCCGCGCGTAAGAGAACCGCAGGGTCGTGTGACCGCGCGCGGGGTCGAAATCCAGCCCCGGCGTGACCGCAACGCCGGCCTTGTCCAGAATCTCTGCCGCAAAGGCGCGGCTGTCGTCGGTCAGGTCCGAGACGTCGGCATAGACATAAAACGCCCCATCCGGCGGCGCGATATTGGTGAATCCGGCCTTGGGCAACCCGTCCAGCATCAGCATACGGTTCTGACGGTAGACATCCAGATTGGCCTGCAGTTCTTCGTCGCAATCCATTGCGGCCAGCGCGGCCACCTGACTGGCATGGGGCGCACAGATGAACATGTTCTGAGCGATCCGTTCGACCACGCGCACCTGATCTTCCGGGACCACCATCCAGCCGACCCGCCAGCCGGTCATCGAGAAATACTTGGAGAAGGAATTGATCACATAGCACTCATCCGTCAGTTCCAGCGCGGTGACGGCTTTGGCCTCATATTCCAGCCCATGATAGATTTCGTCGCTGATGAATGATGCGCCCTGCCCCTGTGCTGCGTCGATCAGCGCACCCATAGCCGCGTGATCCAGCATGGTGCCGGTTGGATTGGCCGGGGACGCGACCATCAGGCCCTGAAGATCCAGCCCGGCAAAATCGCTGGGCACCGGTTGCAGCCGGTTTTCAGGCGCAGTCGGCAGATCGACCGGTACCAAGCCAAGGGCCTTCAGGATCTGTCGATAAGACGGATAACCCGGCGCGCCAATTCCCACGCGGTCGCCACTGTCAAAAAGCGCGGTGAAAGCCAGCAGAAACCCGCCGGATGAGCCGGGCGTGATCACCACGCGCTCGGGGTTCAGATCGACATTGTACCATTCGCCATACATCCGCGCGATCCGCTGCCGCAGCGCGGGCAGGCCCAAAGCCACCGTATAGCCCAATGGCCCTTGCTGCATCGCCTTGGCCAAAGCTTCGGTCGCGCCTTTGGGGGCACCGGTTCCGGGTTGGCCGACCTCCATGTGGATGATGTGGCGTCCGGCCTCTTCCGCTTTGCGCGCGGCCTCCATCACGTCCATCACAATAAACGGATCGACCCCGGACCGGGTTGAGTTTCTCATGCCCATCTCCCATGTTGCAGCCATGGCTTTTGAACGCGTATCCCGGCTGGCGTCAATCCCGGCCCTGATACTGGCGGCTGTCGTTTGGCTGACGGCCGCAGCGCAAAGCCATGCCCAAAGCCTGATCCGCGACCCCGATATCGAATATGGGCTGCGAGAGCTGGCCTTTCCGGTACTGCGCGCCGCCGGTCTGAACACCAACCGGGTTCGGATTCTGGTGGTCAATGACAGCACGTTCAACGCCTTTGTCATCGACTACAACGCCATCTACCTGAATTACGGTCTGATTCTGGGTGTCGACAGCCCCGAAATGCTGCAAGCGGTGATCGCACACGAGGCCGCGCACATCGCCAACGGGCACCTCGCCCGTCGTGCCGAGAACCTGCGGGCGGCAAACCGCAATGCGGGCCTGGGCACCGCCTTGGCCCTGATCGCCGCCGTCGCTGGCGGTGGGGAAGCCGCAGCCGGGATTGCCGCTGGTGTTCAAGGTTCCGCCATACGCAGCTTTCTGGGTCATACACGGGCCGAAGAAGCCTCAGCCGACCGAAGCGCCGCCAGTTATCTGCGATGGGCCGGGATTTCGCCCAGCGGCATGGTCACGCTGCATCGCAAATTCGCCGGGCAGGAACTGCTGAGCCTGACCAATCAGGACCCCTATATGCGGTCTCACCCCACCAGCCGCGAACGTCTGCGCGCAGCCGAGGCGTTTTTGGAGGAATTCGGAGACAAGGCCGAGCCCAACGCCAATGCCGACTACTGGTTCGCGCGGGTCAAGGGCAAGCTTTCGGCCTTTCTGCGCTCGCCCACATGGACCTTGCGCCGCGCCAAAGAGGAAACCGACCGCGACATTCGCATGATGCGCGAGGCGTCGGCCCATCACCAAAACCGCAATCTCGCCCGTGCCCGCGCAGCCATTGACGAAGCGCTGGCCATTCGCCCGGACGATCCGTTCTACTACGAGCTCAAGGGGCAAATCCTGTTGGAAAACAGACAATTGTCCGAGGCTGTTCAAGCTTATGGGCAAGCGGTCGAGATGGCTCCGAATGATTCATTGATTCTAGCCGGATACGGGCGCGCATTGCTGGCGCAAGGCAAGACTAACGAGGCTTTGGGCGTGCTTGAAAAAGCGCGGGCGCGTGATTTTCGAAACGCCCGCCTGATGCGCGACCTGGGCCTCGCCTATTCGCAGGTTGGAAATAACGGGATGGCGGCGACCGTCACCGCGGAACGATATGCCCTGCAAGGCCGGTTGGCCGATGCGGGGATCCACGCAAGGCGCGCCGTCGGGCAATTGCCCGAGGGCTCTCCGGGTTGGCAAAGGGCACAGGATGTGTTGATTGCCTCGGAACGCGCAAAGAAAGCAAAAAGGAACAGGAAATGATCCTCAGACATGCAGCACCCGCCCTTCTGGGGCTTTCCCTGATCACAGGCCCGGCACAGGCGCTGGACCTGAACGCCATGACCGAGACCGAGCGCGCCGAATTTGGCGCCCAGGTCCGTGAGTACCTTCTGGAAAACCCCGAGGTCATTCTGGAAGCGATCAACATTCTAGAACAGCGCAACGCCGCCGCCGAAGCCGCCGCGGACAAGGAACTGGTCGCGGCCAACGCGGATGAGTTGTTCAATGACGGCTTCAGCTGGGTCGGCGGCAACCCGGACGGAGATATCACTCTGGTCGAGTTCATGGACTATCGCTGCGGCTATTGCCGCCGCGCGGTGCCCGAAGTGGCACAGTTGCTGGAAGCTGATGGCAACATCCGGCTGGTGATCAAAGAATTCCCGATCCTTGGCGACGCCTCGGTCCTGTCCTCGCGCTTTGCCGTGGCCACCAAACATGTGGCGGGCGCTGATGCCTATAAACAGGTCCACGACGCCCTGCTTGAATTCAGCGGCGAGCCGTCCGAAGTGACCCTGCGCCGTATCTCGGACGGTCTGGGGCTGGACAGCGACGCGATCATCGCCGCAATGGATAGCGATCAGGTCACCGATGAAATCCAGCACACCCGCGCTCTGGCACAGCGGATGCAAATCTCGGGCACGCCTTCGTTTGTTCTGGGCACTGAGATGCTGCGCGGCTTCCTGCCCGCCGATCAGATGCAACAGATTGCGGATGGGGTTCGCGCGGATCGCGGGTAACGCGATGGGGCGGGTTGACCGCCCCACCTAAAACCGCAGTTCACTCCGCGCCGAAAATCAACGCATTCGCGATACCGGGCGAAGTGCAGACATCAGCCGTTTCTCAACCGATTCAGATTACTTATTTCATGCAGACCAAAGGCAATTTCCTTTACTACCTGACCGCAGGATGGGCTGCGCTGATAGTCACAGTTGGGCTGTATTACCTGTTTTCCAGTGCCGAACCAACTGCGGACGTTGAAGCCCGCTATCAGGCGAGAATGCAAACCGTACCTATTGAAAGTTGGGAACCTGGCGACGTTAGAACCCTAGTTTTTGGCCGTAAGCCCGTCGTTATATGGCGCCGCGACCAAGCAGAGATGGCAGCGGCAATGTCGCAAGCTGACCCGAGCATTCCCCAGGAAGACTGGGCCGAAGCATTGAATGATGGATCGCTCGCAACGCTCCTTGGACCCGAGGAATTTGCACGCATCGAATGGCTCATCGTCAGCCCTATCAATACCGGAGGTTTTGGGTGCATCGTCCTGACCAAGGCTGGTGATTACGACGGGTTCTTCGATCCATGCCAAGGCGCTCATTTCGATTTGTGGGGTCGCCCTCAAAGGGGTCCAACTGACAAAAATCTAAAGGTACACCCGATTTATTTTGCCGGAGGCGGGCAATCTCTCGTTCTTGATCTGTCAACGCTGCCATCGTCAAACTAACCGGGCCAACGCGGTTTATCCCAAGTTACGCCGATTCTGCGGAAGGTTCTACTTTCCGGTTTTTTCAAACTCGGCGAATTTCTCCGCATAATCCGGGTGCCAGCGCGATAGCGGAGGGCGGTTTTTGATCAGGTCGACCGTATTCCACTGGATCCGGCGGTTGTCGCGGGTGCTGTCCACGTCATTGTCCGGGCAAAGAATGTAGAACGCACCTTCTGACATGCGGCTTATGAAATGATCCACCGTCTGCTCGCTGGTCCAGGCGGCATCGGGTTTTTCCGGAAGGAACGCCGCAATCATGCCGGTATATGTGAAACCGGGAACGAACAGATGCACCGAGATCGGGGCCTCGGCCTGCCGCAATTCATGCGCCAATTGTTCGCTGAGAACGCGTACAGCCGCCTTGCTGACATTATAGCCCGGATTGCCGGGCGGCGTGGTAATACCCTGCTTCGAGCCGGTATTGATCACCACGGCGGGGCGACCGGCCTCGATCATGCGCGGAACAAAGGCCTGTACCCCGCGCAGAACACCCAGAAAGTTAACCTCAAGCAGTTTCAGCCAGTTTTCCATCTCGGACCATGCCTTGGTCGGCAGGCTGATACCAGCATTGTTCATCAATACGGCGACCGGCCCCGTGGCAAAAGCTTTGTCGGCCAGCGCATTGAGGTCTTCCTGCTTGGTGACATCAGTCGGAACAGCAAACACCTGGGCTTCGTCCGCAGCATGGCCACGAACCTCAGCCACGGCCTCATCCAGCGGCTCACCGGGCAGATCGGCCAGAATGACACTAAGACCTGCCTGCGCAAACCGGATGGCCGATACGCGGCCCACACCGCTGGCCGCCCCTGTGACGACGGCCACACCGCCCTGTTCAATTGCCTTGAGATACATGCCAATCCTCCCTTTGTGGGACAGAAGGCTACTCCGCCGCCTCTGCCGCTGCATCCAGTTCGGCGGCTTTCTTCTCGACCTCTTCCACGATGTGATCGATCATCTGATCGTTCGACATCTTGTGGATGGCCTTGCCCGCCAGATAGACCATGCCGGACCCCGCCCCGCCGCCGGTAAAGCCCACATCGGTCATCAGCGCCTCACCCGGACCATTTACGACGCAACCGATGATCGACAAGGACATCGGTGTTTTAATGTGTTCCAGACGATGCTCCAACGCCTCGACCGTCTTGATCACGTCAAACCCCTGCCGTGCGCAGGACGGGCACGAGATGATGTTGACGCCGCGATGGCGCAGGCCCAGAGATTTCAGGATTTCAAAGCCGACCTTGACCTCTTCCACCGGATCGGCGGACAGGCTGACGCGGATCGTGTCGCCAATGCCCATCCATAGCAGATTGCCCAGACCGATGGCGGATTTGATGGTGCCGCTGACCAGCCCACCGGCCTCGGTGATACCCAGATGGATCGGAGCATCCGTGGCCTCGGCAATGCCCTGATAGGCGGCTGCCGACAGGAAGACATCGCTGGCCTTCACGCTGATCTTGAACTCGTGGAAGTCGTTGTCTTGCAGGATGCGGATATGCTCCAACCCGCTTTCAACCATCGCCTCGGGGCACGGCTCGCCATATTTCTCAAGCAGGTGCTTTTCCAAGGACCCCGCGTTCACACCAATGCGGATCGAGCAATTGTGGTCGCGGGCGGCTTTGATCACCTCTTTGACGCGCTTTTCATCCCCGATATTGCCCGGATTGATCCGCAGACAGGCGGCACCGGCCTCGGCGGCTTCGATCCCTCGACGGTAGTGAAAGTGGATGTCGGCGACAATCGGCACCGGGCTTTCGCGCACAATCTCTTTCAGCGCTTTCGCGGATGCCTCATCCGGGACCGACACGCGAACGATATCCGCACCAGCCTCGGCCGCCGCCTGCACCTGCGCAACCGTCGCAGCCACATCCGTGGTCAGGGTGTTGGTCATGGTCTGCACGGCGATGGGCGCGTCGCCCCCGACCGGCACATTGCCGACCATGATCTGACGGGATTTGCGGCGATAAATGTCGCGCCAAGGGCGTACATGATTAAGAGACATGAGAACCTGTCCGCGTCTAGCTGGGTTGCGACATTAGATAGTCCGCGAACCGGGGTACCGCAATGGCTAGATCACTCGGACGGTTGTTCCGCGACTTCGGTCTGCAGCTCGGCCACGAATTGTTTCAGGGCGCTGTTCTGCTCGGCCTCAAGATCGGCCTCGGCATAAACCTCGGAAACCGCATCCTTGGACAGGACGACGCCTTTCGCCACGGTGCCCGGTGCACCGGCGGGGCCGTAATGCTTGCCGTTCATCGAGAAATAGACCGAACCCGAAGCGCCAGCGCGCAGCTGCGGCGGTTCTTCGGTCAGCGGCACTTCGAACACATTGCCCTGCTCGACTGTGCCCAGAGTACCTTCGAATATCACGCTGCCATCGGCGGCCGTGACGCGCATCCAGGCCGGATCAACGGCCACGATCTTCAGCGTGGTGTCGATCTGTTCGACAACCTGCGGCAAGGCCGGGCGTTCCACGGTATGGATGTCGGCCACTACAACCTCGGGCAGTTCAGGCGGGCGGAACGTGCCCACATCACGCGGATCGAGCGTTGAGATCGGTGCATCGCGCGCCACCAGAACCGGAACATCCAAGGCCTGCGGGCGGTACAGACGGTCCAGCGCCTCGACACTGGGTGCTTCTGCTGTTTCGACCTCAGGCGAGACGCTGCGGGCGGCATCCAGCGGATCAAGATCAGACAGCACGACGGGGGCCTGTTCAACCGGGCTGACCTGCACCTGCTGGATCCGGTTCAGAACGGACCAGCCGCCATAGCCGATACCACCGATCAGCGCCAACAGCACCAGTGACGACCCGATGGCGCGCGGTTCGATCTGACTGACCAGAGATTCCTTGCCAGGAATGTAGGGCGTGTTGGGCGAAATGAAGGGGTCACGCCCCATCGGTCCGCGCGCGGGCAAATCGCCCGAGGGTTTGCGCACCACCGACGCCTGAGCGGACATCCCATGTGCCACCTCGAACCCGCTTTCTGCGCAGAAGGTGGCGAAGGTTTCGTCGGGGTCCATACCCAGATAACGGGCATAGGAACGCACATACCCGGCGATGAAGCCGGGTGTGTCAAATGCGTCGGGGTCGGCGTTTTCAATGGCAGCGATGTAGTTGGCTTTGATGCGAAGCTCGCGCTGAACGTCCAGAAGCGATTTGCCCATGGTGGCACGCTCACCGCGCATTCGATCACCAAGCCGAACCTCGTAATCGTCAAACCCTTTGGGTCTGACGTCTACACCTTCCTCGGCTTCGCGCTGTGATCTGCGCCCAATCATCCTGCTGCCCCATTCTGCCTGTCACGCGTTTCGCGCTAACGGCGAATCGCCCCCATAACGATTCGTCCGTCACTTTTGTTAGCGTAAGCTTAACACGTGGCAAATAAGTTGCACACTTTGGCGTGAGGTTATCCGGCAAGTTCGGCGCGATTTAGCGCACAATGTGACCAAAGTTCGTCCATGGCCTGCACCAGACGGTTCAATTCGCCCGGTCCATGCACCGGAGACGGGGTAAACCGCAAACGCTCGGTCCCGCGCGGGACGGTCGGGAAATTGATCGGTTGCACATAGATGCCATAATCCTCAAGCAACCGGTCGCTGAGGATTTTAGTGTGCACAGGGTCCCCGACGATGACCGGGACGATATGGCTGCCGTGGTCGATCAGCGGCAGGCCCAGCCCTTTCAGGCGCAGCTTCAGGATACTGGCCTGAGTTTGGTGCTGTTCGCGCAGCTCAGGGGCCGTTTTCAGATGCGCCACCGAGGCAGCCGCCCCTGCCGCAACCGCAGGCGGCAAAGACGTGGTAAAGATGAAGCCCGGCGCGTAAGAGCGCACGGCGTCACACATCTTCTCGCTGGCCGCAATATAGCCGCCCATGACACCATAGGCTTTGGCCAGCGTGCCATTGATAATGTCGATACGATGGGCCAGACGATCACGCTCGGTCACGCCACCGCCGCGCGGGCCGTACATGCCAACTGCGTGGACCTCGTCGATATAAGTCAGGGCGCCGAATTCATCGGCCAGGTCGCAGATCTCTTCAATCGGGCCGAAATCGCCATCCATGGAATAGACCGACTCAAAAGCGATCAGCTTGGGCGCATTGGGATCATCCGCTTCCAGCAGTTCGCGCAGATGGGCGACGTCATTGTGGCGGAAGATGCGCTTGGCCCCGCCATTGCGGCGCACGCCTTCGATCATCGAGGCATGGTTCAGCGCATCGGAATAGATAATCAAACCGGGGAACAGTTTGGGCAGAGTGGAAAGCGTCGCGTCGTTAGCGATGTATGCGCTGGTGAACAGCAGGGCCGATTCCTTGCCGTGCAGATCGGCCAGTTCGGCCTCAAGCCGTTTGTGATAGACCGTGGTTCCCGAGATATTGCGCGTCCCGCCCGAGCCTGCACCAGCCGCATCCACAGCCTCATGCATCGCCTCCAGAACAACCGGGTGCTGACCCATGCCCAGATAGTCATTGCCGCACCACACAGTGATGTTCTGCGTTGACCCATCAGGACGAGTGCGAACCGCATGCGGGAAATGCCCGTTCCGACGTTCGATGTCGATAAAGGTCCGGTAACGTCCTTCGTCATGCAGCCTGGCAATCGCTGTATCGAGCTGAGCAGTATAGTCCACCGGACCCTCCTAATTCACCCAAGGTGATACACCCACCCTAAGCGCGTATTCCACCACCTGTCACAGCCTAAAGCGTTCCGGCGGTTTTTCGTTCCCTCGTGCTACCTGACTACAGGCGAACGGAAGAACCTAACTTTGACCTGCATCAAATATAAACTTCATTCGGGTCGAGCAAGTATAGTTACGCCCCCCAGACGCGAGGAAACGACGCAGGCCCCGTGTCTTAGCCCGCCCGGTTTCCAATGATAGCACAAATTCCACCTCAACGCCTCTGGACGGCAGCGGCTACGCTGGTAGGTTCGCCACAATCCAAAATCACGCAGGAGCCCTGTTATGTCGCTAGACGCCGTGCTGAGCCGGATCGATTCCGATCTGCAAACTTCGATCGACCGGTTGATGGAGCTGTTGCGCATCCCGTCCATCTCGACCGACCCCGCCTTCAAAGAGCAAGTGGATCAGGCCGCCGACTGGCTTGTGGCCGATCTGCAAAGCATCGGTATCAAGGCCGAAAAACGCGAAACCCCGGGGCATCCCATGGTTGTCGGACATGTGGGCGAGGATTTGGACGGTCCGCATGTGCTGTTCTACGGCCACTACGATGTGCAACCGGTTGATCCCCTGAACCTGTGGAACCGCGATCCTTTCGATCCGGCCATCGAAGACACCGAACACGGCCCGGTCATTCGGGGACGAGGGTCGTCGGATGACAAAGGTCAGTTGATGACCTTTGTCGAAGCCTGCCGCGCCTGGAAAGCCGTGCACGGCACCCTGCCCTGCCGCATCACCTTCTTTTTCGAAGGCGAGGAAGAATCGGGTTCGCCCTCGCTGGTGCCCTTTCTTGAGGCCAACAAAGAAGAATTGCAGGCCGATCTGGCATTGGTTTGTGACACCTCGATGGTGTCACGCGGCGTGCCCTCGATTTCATCGCAACTGCGCGGGATGCTGAAGGACGAATTCACCATCATCGGCCCACGCATCGACCTGCATTCCGGCCATTACGGCGGCCCGGGGCTGAACCCCCTGCGCGAATTGTCCAAGATCATCGCCTCGTTTTACGACGATGAAACCGGACGCGTCGCGGTCGAGGGGTTCTACGAAGGCGTGCACGAGGTTCCTGCCGAGCAGCTGCGCCAGTGGGAAAACTGCGGCTTTGACGAAGCCGACTATCTGAACTCGGTAGGCTACAGCCAGCCCCATGGGGAAAAAGGCTACTCGACCCTCGAACAGCAATGGGCGCGCCCGACGCTTGAGGTCAACGGCCTTTGGGGCGGGTACAACGGCGCAGGGTCCAAAACGGTGATCCCGTCCGAGGCGCATTGCAAGATCACCTGCCGCCTTGTTGGCGACATGGACCCGGACGCCCTGCGCAAGAAAATCCGCAAACATGTCGCAGACCGCCTGTCGCCGGACGCCAAAGTCACGTGGGACAATGACCTTGAAGGCTCACCCGCCTCGGTCATGAACCTGGACCGCCCTGAATTTGAAGCCGCGCGCGGTGCGCTGTCTGATGAATGGGACCGCGAGGCCGTCTTTACCGGAATGGGCGGATCGATTCCGGTTGTCGGTTACTTCAATACCGTGCTCGGGTTGGATTCGATGCTGGTCGGCTATGCAAATGACGACGACGCCATTCACTCACCCAACGAGAAATACGACGTCAAAAGCTTCCACAAAGGTATCCGCTCCTGGGCCCGCATTCTGGACGCTTTGAATAAGTAAGAGTCTTTTGCGAGGCTCTGCCTCGCGCTCCGAGGTATTTGGGAACAGAAGAAGTATGGATCCCCTGCTTCTTCTGTTTGAAAATACCTCGGGGGAGTCGCGGCTTGCCGCGGCGGGGGCAGAGCCCCCTTTTCTTACATATGGATCACACGCCCGTAGGCATCCAGCACGGCTTCGTGCATCATCTCGGACAGCGTTGGGTGCGGGAAGACGGTGTTCATCAGATCTTCTTCGGTTGTTTCCAACTGTCGACCAACCACGTAACCCTGGATCAGTTCGGTCACTTCCGCGCCGATCATGTGGGCACCCAGAAGTTCTCCGGTCTTGGCGTCGAATACGGTTTTGATCAGGCCCTCGGGCTCTCCCAACGCGATGGCCTTGCCGTTGCCGATGAAGGGGAAGCGGCCGACTTTGATGTCATAGCCCAGTTCTTTGGCCTTGGCTTCGCTGTAGCCGACCGAAGCAACCTGCGGCTGGCAATAGGTGCAGCCTGCGATGCTTTCGGGTTTGACCGGATGTGCGTGTTTGCCCGCGATAAGGTCCGCGACCATGACGCCCTCGTGGCTTGCCTTATGCGCCAGCCAAGGCGCGCCCGCGATGTCGCCGATGGCATAGAGACCCTCGACCCCCGTGCGGCAATATTCGTCTGTGACCACATGGGTACGGTCGATTTTGACGCCCAGAGCCTCTAGCCCCAGGTTCTCGACATTGCCCACGATACCAACGGCAGAGATCACGGTGTCGAAATCGTGTTTCTCGACCTTACCTTTGACCTCGATATGGGCTGTGACCTTGCCCTTGGCGCGATCCAGCTGCTTGACCATCGCCTTTTCCATGATGGTCATGCCTTGCTTGGTGAAGGCTTTCTTGGCGAAGGCGCTGATTTCGGCGTCCTCGACAGGCAGGACTCGGTCCATCACCTCGACCACAGTGGTATCCGCGCCAAGCGTATTGTAGAAGCTGGCGAATTCGATGCCGATGGCGCCCGACCCGATGACCAGCAGTTTCTTCGGCATCCGGGGCGGTTGCAGCGCGTGTTTGTAGGTCCAGACCAGATCGCCGTCAGCCTCGAGCCCCGGCAGTTCGCGCGCCCGTGCGCCGGTGGCCAGCACGATGTTCTTGGCCGTCAGTTCTTCGGTGCCTTTGTCTGTCTTGACGGTCACTTTGCCCTTGGCGGGGATCGTGGCCTCGCCCATGATCACGGACACTTTGTTTTTCTTCAGCAAGTGCCCGATGCCGCCGGAAAGCTGCCCTGCAACACCGCGCGACCGTTTGACAACCGCATCCAGATCATAGCCGATCTTGTCCGCTTTCAAGCCGAAATCCTTGGCCCGCTCCATCAGATGGAACACTTCGGACGAGCGCAGCAGCGCCTTGGTGGGGATACAACCCCAGTTCAGGCAGATACCACCCAGATGCTCACGCTCGACCACAACGGTTTTCAGCCCCAGCTGCGCCGCGCGGATGGCAGCAACATAGCCTCCGGGGCCTGCCCCGATTACGATCAGATCAAAAGATTGTGCTGCCATGTGTCCCTCTCGGCGCAGGTCGGATGAAATTTAGTTTACCATTAAACTATTTTTCAGAACGCATCAACACACCCTACCCGCGACAAAAGCGACGCAGGGTAAACAGTGGCAGGATTGCGCTGTTTTCAGCCTATACCCGCGCCATCCCAAAGGCTAGAAAAGAACAGCCGACTGCGGCGCCGCTTTCCTAATCACAAGTCATTCGAAAGGCTTACCATGGCCAAAACTCTGAAAGATCTATTTCTTGCCCTGCTCAACGCCACATTGATTCTGGTGGCGCTTTGCCTGTTTCTGGGATGGAAGCTGGCCTCGAGCGTCGAGAATGTCACAACCGATTTCGCCGAAACACTACAGGTTGTGACACCTCTGCGGGACGAAGCACAAGGTATCCGGGGGGAACTGGCGGCTTTGCGCAGCGAGCTTGCAGCCCTGCCAACCGATGGCAGCGTTATCGACATCGCCACGTCGCGCCGGATTAAGTCGGCGCTGAACCGGCTGAACGCGATCGAGGACAAGCTGCAAACAACTCAGGCCCGGTTCTCTGACCTGGCAGAGCAACCGGACCTGTTGATCGAAAAAGCCATTCAGACCTCGGGCGACGTTGTCGCCGACCGGGTCCTTGCCGTCAGGGGGTGCGTCCCCGAGACTTAACTCGCCGCCTGAAGCTCGCGCACTGTTGTGCCGTAGCCGCCCATGTTGACATATGCTGTCTCATGTTCGGTCGAGTGGCGCGACAGTGCCTCGTTCCGATAGGGGAACCGGCCGAATTTGCGGATCACCTCACGATGGGCCCGAGCATGTAACAGATTGCCCGGGTTGCTGCTGAGGTTCTGGCACATCAGGCGCACACAGCGTTCCTGATCGCACAGGTTTTCTGAATGCATCATGGGCAGATAAAAGAACTGCCGGGCCGGTTCATCGATCCTCATATCCCAACCCTTATCCACCGCGCATTTGGCGGCGGTTAGCGCCGCCTTGTCCGTTGCAAAGGCTTTTGCGCTGCCTCGGAACATGTTGCGTGGAAACTGGTCGGTCAGGATGATGTAGGCCAACACCCCGCTGGGATAGGTCAGCCAAAGAGAGAATGTCCCTTCGGTTGCGGCCTCCCATGTTGTTTGGAAACGGTCCCGGATTTCCGCGTCCAACGCGTCATCCTGTAGATACCAACCTTTGGGACCAACTTCATCTAACCAATAACTCAATACGTCTTCAGGCCCTACCATTGCCCTAAACTCCAACTTGTGCCCTCCCCAGGGACGTAACGTCATTAAAGGCTGTTTTACAGAATTGGAACAGTAAAATATTGCAACATTAGCGACATATTTACGTGTCTTAAGCGACTTCCTGCGTATCCTGCTCGGCTTCGGCGGCCTCGATGGCCACCTCTTGTGCCACTTCAAGCGCAACCGGCGATGCGGTGGGATAAACCGGGGACATGGTGCCGGTTTCGTCGACAGGCACAGTCGGGCGCTGTGTCGTCCGGTAGAGTGCATAGACTGCGGTCATGAACAACAGGGCGGCGATAAACAGGAAGAAGCCCTGCGGTCCGAAAATGGCATCACCCATCAGCCAGCCGGTGATCAGCGGACCGGCAATTGCGCCCAGACCGTTGATGAAGATCAGCCCGCCCGAGGCCGCCGCCATATCCTCATGCTCCAGAAAGTCGTTGGCGTGGGCAATCAGCAGTGAATAGAGCGGATTGGACATGCCGCCGATCAGGAAGGCAGCGCCCAGCAGCACCGGGAATGCCAGACCAAAGATCATTCCAACCACGGCACCGATGCCGCCGCCAGCCGAAACCAGCATGATCAGAACGCGGCGATCCATCCGGTCCGAGAACCAGCCCAGCGGATATTGCAGAACCACTGCCCCAATATAGAACGCGGCCACGAAAGATGAGATTTCGACCAATGTCAGCCCGGCGCGTGCGCCATAGACTGGTGCCATGCCGAACTGGGCCGAGAATACACCACCCAGCAGGAACATGCCGACGCAGCCCAGGGGCGATTTCCCCATCAACTCGCGCAGAGTCATGGGTTTGGTGGTGTCGAAGGCCGGCGTGGGGGAAATTGACAGCAGAATGGGCGCAAACGAGACCGAAACCAGGATCGAGGCGATGACGAATGTTTCATAGCCTGCCGGATCGCCCAGCAAAACAAGCCCTTGCGCGCTGATGATCCCGGTCATCTGGACGATCATATACAGCGACAAGGCCTGGCCGCGGTTTTCATTGCTGGCGGCGTTGTTCAGCCAGCTTTCGGCAGTGACATACACACCCGAGAAACAGAACCCGATCACGACGCGGCCCAGAACCCATGCAATCGGGTCGGTCAGCATCGGATACATGATCATCACGGCCGAGATGAATGAGGCCAACGCGGCAAAGACCCGGACGTGCCCGACCCTGCGGATCATCTCGGGCGTCAGGCGCGATCCGCCGAGGAACCCAAGAAAATACGCCGACATCACAAAGGACATCTGAAGGGTCGAGAACCCCTCGATCTCGCCACGAACGCCCAGGATGGTGCCCTGCAGGCCGTTGCCGATCATCAAAAGACCCATTCCGAGCAACAGCGCCCACGCGCTGGACAGGACCTGAAACATTGGGGCCTCCGATGAAATGCCGTTCTTAACTTGGATTCGTTGGTGCGATCAAAAAACGCTCTGGTCGCGCTTGTCTACGACTTTCCTGTCGTTTGCGGCCCGAAACGCGTCTTTCATGGGATCAAAAGCGACGAGTCACCGTAAGAGAAGAAGCGATATTTCTGTGCAATGGCATGGGCATACACCTCGCGCATCCGGTCCTGTCCCATCAGCGCTGATACCAGCATCAACAGGGTGGATTTTGGCAGGTGGAAGTTGGTCATCAGCGCGTCGGTGACGTGGAATTGGAAACCGGGATAGATAAAAATATCGGTCTCGCCCTCCCATGACTGGATCTCACCACCTCGCGCGGCGCTTTCAATCAGGCGCAGCGCGGTGGTTCCCACGGGGATGACACGCCTGCCTGCGGCTTTGGTGGCACGAATCTCGGCGGCGGCGGTGTCGCTGACCCTGCCCCATTCGGCATGCATCTTGTGGGTGGTCACGTCTTCGACCTTCACCGGCAGGAAAGTGCCCGCGCCAACATGCAGGGTCACATGGCTGAATTCGATACCGCGTTCCTTTAGCGCCTGCATAAGCGGTTCGTCGAAATGCAGCGAAGCCGTCGGGGCGGCAACCGCGCCTGAATTCCGCGCCCAGATGGTTTGGTAATCGGTCTTGTCCTGCTCGTCCGCAGGGCGCTTGGCGGCGATGTAGGGCGGCAAGGGCATTGCACCGGCCTGTTCCAGCGCGGTGTCGAAATCCTCGCCTGTCAGGTTGAACCGCAGATAGGCTTGCCCGTCTTCCACGCGATCCAATGTTGCGGTCAGATCGTCCGAGAAGACGATCTCTTCCCCCGGTTTGACCTTTTTCAGCGGCTTGATCAATGCCGCCCAGCTGCCATCGGCTTGCGGGTCCAGCAAGGTGGCCTCAATCGCGGCCGACACAGGGCCCTGTGCGCTGTCACGATGACGCCTGCCGCTGAGTCTTGCCGGGATCACCCGCGTATCGTTCAGCACCAACCGATCACCGGGTTGCAGCCAGTCAGGCAGGTCGAACACATGGCTGTCCGCAACCGCACCCCCCCGCGCCACCAGCAGACGCGCCGAGGATCGCGGATTGGCGGGCCGCGTTGCAATCAGGTCTTCGGGCAGGTGGAAATCAAAATCGCTGAGTTTCATGGCCGCGCCATACAAGGCCAAAACAGATTCGGCCATATCCCCGGATCAGTTGTCCCTTGGCGGTGATCCATAGGTACGTTTCACCTCATCGGGTTTCTGAGGCCGGGAATTTGGCCCGTCGGACACTTTGGGTGCAGGTGGGCGCAGCAGGTCGCGCAAGAACAAAGGTGCGAGACCGGACAGCGGGTTCACCGATACTTTCGGCGCGCTCAGCGGTCCGGTCAGCCTGTAGTTAAAGCCGATCACGCCTTCGCCTTTGCGCGTCAGAACACTGCCAATCGCATTCACCAGATAGATCGGAGAGATCGCGCCGCGCAGGTCCAGCATACCGTTGACGGTATCAATTGTGCCATCAAACGACAGGCCCATGGACGGGCCAACGGCACTGCCGCTTAGCACCTTGATGTCCGTTGGGGTCAGCCGCATGCGGCTGTCGATGGACGAAAAGAAGATGCCCTGCCCCGCCATCTCATCCAGCAGGCCAACAAGGCTGATGGCGTTCAACAGGGCCGCCATGGCGGGCGCGTCGGTAATGCGAGTGTTCACGATCTTGACGATCACATCATAACTGCCGAGGGCCGCCACCGGCTCAAGCTGCAGGTCCAGATCACCGCCCCGCGCCTGCGTCAGCACCCCCGCTGATCGCAGCACCGCCCCAGCGTCCTTTGACGTCAGGCTGACCGCACTGCGGTTGCCGCGCGGTGTCACCTGCCCTCGCACAGCGGCCCCGCCATTGACCGCAGCCGTGAAACCGCCGGTGACACCGCCCGTGGTCTGGAAGTTCCCCTTGAAACCGGTCAGCGCCACGGTCTCGGTCACTTGCAGCCGATCCAGCGTTACATCCAGCTTTGGCCCCGGACCGCCACCGCCCGAACCTCCGCCCTCGCCAAAGGTTGCATCGCCCATATTCATGACACCGCCCAGAACGCGAATATCCGGCACCGCCCCGCCCCGGCTGATCAGTTCCGCCGGAACGGCCAGCCAATTGCCCAGATCGAACGAGCTAAAGCGGACGCGATCAAATTCGCCGTCTTCGCGGAAAGAGATTGAAGCATTGGTACGCAATCCCGCCGCATCTACACGCAGGGAGTCGACGCTCAGCTGGTCGCCCAACGTGACGTCGGCAATCAAAGTACCGGTGCTGTTCGCGCCTTTGCGCCAACCCAGTTCGGGGATGGCAAGCACGACCCCGGACAGATCCGATGTCGCCAACAGCTTGGGCGGTTCGCCTGCACCGATGCCCAAGCTGATATCCGCCGTGCCTTGCCCGGTCAGCATCCCGTCCGGCAGGCCTGCGTTGATTTCCTGCATCAGCCTTGGGGACAGTTCGATCTGGCCCGTCAGCTCACTGCGCTGCGCCGTTTTTCCGTCGATCGGTTGGCGCCACGCGGCCTGAATCGGAACGTCGCCAAAGTTGCCCTGACCGTCGATCTCAACTCCGGTCTGATCTCCGCTTAGATCCAGCAGATCGGCGCTGACGAAAAATCCGGGGACAAGCCTGTCGCTGCTGAGATTTCCCAGATCGCCGTCAAAGTGGAACTGCGTGTCCTGAAACTGCAGCTCTTTCTTCATTGGCAGTGACAAAGTACCCGCCAGCGCGACGGTCCCATCCGCCAGATCAACCGGCAGCCCGGCCTTGCTGAGCAGTGACAACGGCGGCCGGTCCAGCAAGGACAATGCTGCCGTGACACTGCCCGACGCCTTGATCCGCGCAATCGCCGGTGAGGATTTCTTGATGCTTGTATCCGGAATGATGAAAGACGTCCCAGAGGCATCCACCTCACCGCCCTCATCCGCGATCACAATCCCGCGCTGCGCTGTCGCGGTGAAGCGGCGATCTATCAGGCTGGCCTGTCCTTGCGCGTTTTCGATAGGCGGCAGGGTTTTGACAAAGCGGATCGTTGCATCCTCGAACCCGAAATCCAGATAGAGGTCCGGCTTGGACCCGGGTCGCAGACGCAGCGCAAAATCCATGTCCGACAGCAGGCCTTGATACAGGTTCTTTGTCACCCACTCCCGCGGCTTGGGGGCCAGACGTTCGGGCCAGTAGCTTAGCACCTCATCCGAGGTCATGCGATCCAGATGCGCGTCCAGATCGACCGACCACCCGTCAGGCAGGCCCACAAGATCACCGGACGCACGCACCCGGTGATCCCCATCTTCGATGGTCATCTGACCAAGACGCAGATGAAACGGCGCGAAGGTCATCTTGAAATCCAGATCGGCCTGCCGCAGCTTCAGCGCCTCGGGGAACAGGTCTGCCGGGTTGGCGTCGATGCCGGTCAGGCGCAACTGTGCGTCTAGGCTGTCCAGGGTGCCGTTTTCCACCCCTTGCAGAAACGCCTTCCCTTCCGCCTGGACCGAGCCCCAGGCGGACACCACCGAAACCTCGTTGAAATCAATCTGATGCCCGACGGGGTTGTAGGTGAAATAGGTGCGGGCCGAGTCGAAGGGAACTGGCCGTGTCTCGGGGTTGGGTTGTACCGCCCCGGCCCCAAGGTTGAGCGTGGCAAACAGCGGCCCAACCGCGCCTTCGCCGTCAATACTGCCGCGCAGCGCGCCGGAGATTGGCGTTCGAAGCACCTGCAACCACGCCAACGCCGGGCTTTGGCCATAGACATCCTCGGCCGGCAGATCGGTGATTGAAACACCGAACCGCGCCTCGGGTGTGCCCAGAACGCTGGTATAGTTCGCCTCGATCCCGCTGACATAATCGCGCCCCGACAGAACCGAGAAGCCCGTCGCCAGCCGCATCTCATTGTCGTTGCGGGTCAGTTGGATGTGGCCGCCATCCAGCACCCAGGACCGCCCCAGCCGCAGATCACGGTAATCCAGTGTGATCGCGTCCAGCTGCACTGAGGTCAGCGCCGACAACATGGGCGACAGGAACACCTCGTCCGAGGATTCGATCAACTGCGCCAGGTTTGGTGCCTCCTGCACCGGAGAGCTATCGGTGCCCACCGTCAGGGTCAGCGCCCCATCCATCCCTCGGGTCAGTGCGATCTGTGCGCCGCTCAGCATGATGCGTTTGGGGCGTACGTTGCCGCGCAGCAACGGGCGCATGGCCAGGCTGGCCCGCATATCCGAGACCTGAGCGATCTGCTGACCCGCCGCATCGCTGATGCTGACATCGGTCAGGCGCAGGCGGGGTCGCCATCCTTCGTGGATGATAAAGCTGACATCTCCGAACCGGATTTGCAGTCCGCCCAAGGTCTGTTCCAGCCGCGCCTCGACCCGGTCGCGTACCCATGCCGGGGCATGCATGCGCTGGCCGATCATCATGAACCCGACCACCACTGCCAGCACCACAAGCAGAATGGTGCCCCGCATCGCCCAAAGACCTGCCGTCCGTCGGCGCGAGCGTCGGCGTGGGGTGCGTTCCGGCGGATCGCCCCCTTGCTGTTCCTGCTGCGCCAATTTGCTGTTCACGCCTTTTAACCCGCTGGTATCGCCCTATGATCTCGGGCAGCCTTTAAAAACCTTTAGCGGAGTTTCCAATGCCCGACATTTCAGACATGGCCCCCGATTTCACCCTGCCGCGCGACGGCGGTGGCGAGGTGCGCCTTTCGGACCTGCGCGGCAGTACCGTCGTTCTGTTCTTCTATCCTCGGGATGATACGCCGGGCTGTACCAAGGAATCCATCGGTTTCTCGGAACAACTTCAGGCCTTTGCGGATGCGGGCGCTCAAGTTTTCGGCATCTCGCGCGACAGCGTGGCCAAGCATGACAAGTTCGTCGCCAAACACGGGCTGACCACGCCGCTGCTGTCCGACGAGAACTCAACCGTGTGCGAGGATTATGGCGTCTGGGTCGAGAAGAACATGTATGGGCGCAAATCGATGGGGATCGAACGGTCTACCTTCATCATCGACGGCGACGGGCGCATCGCGCAGATCTGGCGCAAGGTCAAAGTGCCCGGCCATGTCGAGGCCGTGTTGGAGGCCGTTAAGGCGATGTAAGTCCCTCGACCCCGACGGCCATCCGGTTTATGTCGCAGCCTTGCAATCAACAGGCGGAGCGCACCCGTGCCCAAAACACTGACCCAGATGGCCACCGAGGTTCTGACCACAGCGGACGGGCGGGCGAAAACCGCCCTGTCCAAACGCCATGCCGCCGCCTGGTTTGCCGCCCGCAAGGGTGAGGGCGAGCCGATTGAGATCGGCACCGCAACGCCACCGCTGCAACCCTCACGCCCCGACAAACCCGAATTGCTGTCGCCCCGCGAGGTTCCAAAGCGCAAACCGGGGACCGAGGCCGGGCGGATCGCCCTGCTGCATGCGGTTGCTCATATCGAGCTGAACGCCGTCGACCTGCATTGGGACATCATCGCGCGCTTTGGCCATGTTCCCATGCCCATCGGCTTTTACGACGATTGGGTCAAATGCGCCGAAGAAGAGTCGCGCCATTTCGAGATGGTTTGCGATTGTCTGGAACAGATGGGCAGCCATTACGGCGCCCTGCCCGCCCATGCAGGCATGTGGCGCGCTGCTGAAGACACCGCCGAGGACCTGATGGGGCGTTTGGCCGTGGTGCCCATGGTGCTTGAAGCGCGCGGGCTGGACGTGACGCCGAGCATGATCGACATCTTCCGCAAGGCCAAAGCCGAACAGGCCATCGCGGCGTTAGAGGTGATCTATGCCGAAGAGGTGGGCCATGTCGCCTATGGCTCGAAATGGTTTCACTTCCTCTGCGGGCGCGAGAATGCCGACCCCAAGGACGTGTTCCATACGCTTGTGAGGCGTTACTTCCACGGCGTGCTGAAACCGCCCTTTAACGAGGAAAAACGCGCCGAGGCCGGGTTGCCGCCCGACTTCTACTGGCCGCTGACCGAAGACCTGCCCTTGCCGGGCACCGTCTCAAAGTGATCCTTGCCGGTTAATTTCGGCAAAATCCCGCCGATCACGTGGGGTAAAATTGCGAGGTTTGTGGCAAATTGGTCAACAAACTTGCCGCATGGCCACGACCCGTTTATGCAATCGCCCCAAGGGACGGCTACTGCACCACGACCGGTCCCGATCTTGGGGATGAGAGGTAAGACGCGTGCGAACACGTCTGGCAATTAAGTTTCACTCGTGGCTTGAACGCCGCTTTCCGGAACGCCGGGTTTTTCTGAAATCTGATCAAGACACGCGGTTCATCCGGCTTAGCTCGGAAACGCAGGTAGCTGCTGTTGCCGGTGTGGCCGTGATGGTGGGCTGGACGACGGTTGCCACCGCGATCCTGCTGATGGACAGCATCGGATCCGGCAATTTCCGCGAGCAGGCAAAGCGCGATCAGGCGACTTATCAGGAACGTCTGAACATTCTGTCCACAGAACGCGATTCCCGCGCGCAGGAAGCACTGGCTGCGCATGAACGGTTCAATGCAGCGCTTGAGCAGATCTCGGCCATGCAGTCCGAATTGCTGGCCTCGGAAAACCGCCGGCGCGAGTTGGAAACCGGGATCGAAGTCATCCAGACCACCCTGCGCGCGACCATGAAACAGCGCGAAGAGGTTCGGACCGAGCTTGCCAACCTGCAACAGGGTGCTGACGGATCAGACATGTATATGGCGGCGGTCGCCAACCCCGCACAAATGGAATTCATGACCGAGGCACTGGCGCGCACAGCGGAGGAACGCGATCAGATCGCCACCGATGCGCAGGATGCCCTGGATCAGCGCGACGAGCTGGAGCTGGAAATCCAGCTGATGCAGGAACGCAGCGACGAGATCTTCCGCCAGTTGGAAGAGGCCATGGTAATCTCGGTCGAGCCGCTGGACAAAATGTTCCGTCAGGCAGGCATGCCCACAGATCGTATCATCGAAGAGGTCCGGCGCGGATATAGCGGTATGGGCGGTCCGCTGACCCCTTTATCCTTCAGCAGCCGCGGCACTGAAGAAGAGCTGACGGCTGACGAAATCCGGGCCAACAAACTGCTGCAACAGATGGATCAGCTGAACCTGTACCGTCTGGCTGCGGAAAAAGCGCCCTTTGCCAATCCGGTCCATTCCGCCGTGCGTTTCACCAGCGGCTTCGGCACCCGCCGCGATCCCAAAAGCGGCGGTCGGCGGATGCATAATGGCGTTGATTTTGCCGGGCCTCAGGGCACCGACATCTTTGCAACCGCTGATGGAGTGGTCACCCATGCAGGCTGGCAATCCGGATTTGGCCGCCTTGTGAAGATCAAGCATGCCTTCGGGATTGAGACACTTTATGCTCATAACACCAAGATCAACGTAAAGGTTGGCCAAAGGGTCTCGCGCGGGGATCATATTGCTGATATGGGTAGCACCGGACGGTCCACCGGCACGCATTTGCACTATGAGGTGCGCGTGAACGGAAAACCTGTGAACCCAATGACTTACATTAAGGCTGCGAGAAATGTTTTCTAAGAGCAAAATCAACGAGCCCGCATCCAAGGATTCTGAGGCGGCGAAACCTGCTGCTCCGGCGACTCCGGCGGCCCCTGCACCATCCGAGCCCAAGGCCAGCACCGCGCCCAAGCCCAAGCCGCCCGCGTCGGTTCTGTCCTCGGACCTGCACATCACCGGTAACATCAAGACAACCGGCGACATTCAGGTTGAAGGCACTGTCGAAGGCGACATCCGCGCGCATCTGCTGACCATCGGCGAAACCGCCACCATCAAGGGTGAAGTCACCGCCGACGACGTTGTGGTCAATGGCCGTATCGTCGGCCGCGTGCGTGGTCTGAAGGTTCGCCTGACCTCGACCGCACGGGTTGAAGGCGACATCATCCACAAGACCATCGCCATCGAAAGCGGCGCGCATTTCGAAGGCTCGGTCCAGCGTCAGGACGATCCGCTGAACCCGGGTCGCAGCGCGAAATCCGGTGGCAACCCTGCGGCGGAAGTCAAGCAGTAAGCCATTCGCTGAATAGAATTCGAAAACGCCGCAGGACTTTCCTGCGGCGTTTTTCTTTTGGACCTGCGCCGGGCCGTTTTGCGTTTCCCGTCAGGCGGGAACTGGCTTAGGCTCGCGCCATGTTCATGTTTCTAAGCGTTGTTGCCCTGATCGCTGCTGTCGTTGCCTACTACCTGTGGTCGCGCAGACAGGCGCGTGCGCAGTTGCTGGCAACGCCGCTAACTGCGTCTCAGCGCCAGACGATTGAGACGATGGTCCCGATTGTCGAACGCCTGCCGTCCGAGCTGCGCGCCAAGCTTGAAGGCAAGATGAACCTGTTTCAAAACCAGGTCAGCTTCTATGGCTGTGACGGGCTGGAAGTGACCGAGGATATGCGGTTGTCGATCTCAGCCCAAGCCTGCCTGCTGGTCGTGAACACCGATATGTGGTTCGACAACCTGACCACCATTCTGATCTATCCGAACGCCTTTAAGTCCCGCCAACAACGGCGCAGCGGCTATGTTGTGACCGAGAAAGAGATCGTGCGCACCGGGGAAAGCTGGAACCGGGGGCCGGTGATCCTGTCCTGGGCGCACAGCCAGCAAGGCGCGTTGAACGACCATGACGGGCACAACGTCGTCTTTCACGAATTCGCACATCAGATCGACGACCTTTCAGGCGGCACGGATGGCGTGCCGGTTCTAAGCCGAGGACAAAGCTATGCCGACTGGGAACGCGTTTTTGTATCCGCCTATGACGCCCATGTCCGCGCCGTCGAAGCCGGACACCCCACTGTCATCGACCCATACGGTGCCGAAGGCCATGAAGAGTTCTTTGCCGTCTCGGTCGAGGTTTTCTTCGAACGACCGCGGGCGCTGAAATCCAGCAATCCAGACGTCTATGACCAACTGTCTCAACTGTTTCAGCTGGACCCGGTCAGCTGGAATTAGCCAAACCTACCGCATTTGACGAAAGCCGGGAAAAACTCCCCTTTCTCAAAAAAATTAACAAATGGCATTTCCTGAATTAGACTAAAAACCATTGGTTTAACGGAGGAGTTTCCATGTCATCCAAATTGATGGCCGAGTTTATCGGCACATTCTGGCTGGTGCTGGGCGGTTGCGGCAGTGCGGTTCTGGCGGCGGGTGTTGCCGATGTCGGGATCGGCTGGCTGGGCGTGTCCTTTGCCTTTGGCCTGACGGTTCTGACCATGGCCTATGCGGTCGGTCCGATCTCGGGCGGGCATTTCAACCCGGCTGTCAGCCTTGGCCTGATGTTCGGCGGGCGGTTCGACGCCAAGGATCTGATCCCCTATTGGATCGCTCAGGTCGCCGGGGCCATTGTTGCAGCCGTTGTTCTTTATGTGATTGTCAGCGGCGCGCCCGGGTTTGAGGGTGTCGGAGGATTCGCCTCGAACGGGTATGGCGAGGCATCGCCGGAAGGTTATTCGATGATGTCCGCGCTGGTGATCGAGATCGTGATGACCGCGTTCTTCCTGCTGATCATCCTTGGCGCAACGTCCGACAAAGCACCTGCTGGCTTTGCGCCCATCGCCATTGGTCTGGGCCTGACCCTGATCCACCTGATCTCGATCCCGGTGACCAACACGTCGGTCAACCCGGCGCGGTCGACCGGGGTTGCCCTGTTTGCCGACGGCCCTGCCCTTGCGCAGCTTTGGTTGTTCTGGGTCGCGCCACTGATCGGCGGAGCCATTGGTGCCCTGATCTGGAAGGCAATGGCGTCCGACGACTGAACCCCTTCACGGCGCGGCCAAAAGGGTCGCGCCGGTTGAACTGCGGCAAGACACAAGTCTGCGCAGAATTCTTGTACCTGGAACTGGCTGGTTGAATTTCGCCCAAAAGCGGCGAAAACTCCGGCTTATGTGTATGAGAGATTTTTCATGACCTCCGGAACCGGTTTCAAACGCCCTGCCTCGGCTATTCCGGTGACGCCCGGATGGATTGCGATGCTGGGCATTCCGATCCTGCATTACCTCTGGCCTGAAATGCCAAGTGTGTCTGACCGGGATCAAACGGTTTTGTTTGCCCTGACGATCTTTGCGCTGATGGCTGCGGCTGAATTCGCCATTTGCAAGCTGCACCGGATGCCCGGCAGCGGGCTGGTCTACAAACCACAGAACTTCCGTGACCCCGCCTATATTCGGGCCTACCAGATCAAGCTGGTGGGGTTGGCAACCAGCGCCGCGCTACTGGCCTTGGTCTATTGGTCCGCCGACCTGTACCACGGCGACTGGTACTGGCCCTTCTTTTCCCTGCTTGCCGACTATTGGTGGCTGATCCTGACCGTCGTTCTAAGCGTCGTCACATCCGTCCATTTCATGATGCGCCATCCCCGCGACGGGATGTGGCATCTGGGCCGGGTTGTCCTGACGCTTGGGCAAGAGTCGCTGCACGCGCGCGGCCTCAAGGTCTATCTGCTGGGCCTGTTGGTCAAAGGCTTCTTTCTGCCACTGATGTTCTGCTATCTGGTCTATGACTGGAGCTTCTTTCAGTCGCGATCGCTATGGGAGGCCACAACCTTTCCCGAGGTTTACGAATACCTCTACCGGTTTTCCTTCTTCCTTGACCTGACCATCGTGGTGATCGGATACGCAACGGCCACGCGACTGTTGATGTCCCATATCCGGTGGACGGAAACGACCGTCAGCGGCTGGCTGGTCTGCGTGCTGTGTTATTCGCCCTTCTGGCAGGTGCTGTCGCGCGAGTACTTCAATTATGTGCAGGACGGGTTCGCCTGGGGCGCGTGGCTGTGGGATTACCCGGTCATCTATACGATCTGGGGCTGCACGATCCTGTTCTGCCTGTTCATCTACACTCTGGCCTCAGCACGAATGGGGCTGCGGTTTTCGAACCTCACCTATCGCGGTCTGGCCTGCGATTTCCCCTATAACATCACCAAACACCCCGCCTATATCAGCAAGAACCTCAGCTGGTGGATGGTATCGATCCCGTTCATCGCCGTGGATTTCTGGACCGGTGTGGCCAATTGCGTGGCGCTGTTGGGCATCAACGTCATCTATTTCCTGCGCGCCTGGCATGAGGAACGGTGCTTGTCTCAGGCACCGTCGTACCGGGCCTATCAGCGGCATGTGAATGAATACGGAATGCTGGCGCGGATCCGGCAAGCTGTTCTGCCAACCCCGCCGCGCCGTTCGGAAAAGGTGAACTGATCCGAAATGGGTATCCCGGCGCGGTCAGCCGCGCCGGGACACAGGTTTATTCGATGACCGTGACGGTTTTCATCACGTCAGGCTGGCCTGTGACCGCCCCGGTCTGAGAGTGACCGCGTTTGATCGCATCGACCACCTCCATCCCTTCGGTGACCTGACCGACGACGGTGTACTGACCATCCAGGAACGGGCCCGGATCGAACATGATGAAAAACTGCGAGTTCGCGCTATCCGGGTCGTTTGACCGCGCCATGCCAACGATACCGCGATCAAAGGTGCGGTCCGAAAACTCGGCAGGCAGATCAGGACGGTCCGAGCCGCCACGACCGGCGTAACGCATATCAAAGGACGCGTCCGACTGGTCGCCATACTGAACATCCCCGGTCTGGGCCATGAATCCGTCGATCACGCGGTGGAACACGACACCGTCATATTGGCCTTCGCTGGCCAGCGCGGTGATCTGTTCGACATGCTGGGGCGCCAGATCTTCGAACAGGTCGACGGTGATGGTGCCGTTGGCCCCTTCTCCTTCGACCTCGATCTGAAGCCCCGTGGCCAGCGCCGGGCTGGCCAGCAGGGCAAAAGCGGCGGCCAGCTTACGCATCTGCAGCCACTTTCACGCTGATCATGCGATCGGGGCTTGCAGGCGGCTCGCCACGAGTGATGGCGTCCACATGCTCCATACCTTCGATGACGCGGCCATAAACGGTGTATTGACCGTTCAGGAAGTGGTTGTCCTTGAAGTTGATGAAGAACTGCGAGTTGGCCGAGTCCGGGTTCTGCGACCGTGCCGCGCCCAGCGTCCCGCGATCGTGCGGCAACTTCGAAAACTCCGCCGGAACGTTCGGCAGCGATGAGCCACCCGTGCCCGCCATGCGCAGGTTGAACCCGTCTTCCATGTCGCCATGCTGCACGTCGCCGGTTTGCGCCATGAAGCCGTCGATCACACGGTGGAAGGCCACGTTGTCATACTCGCCCCCACGGGCCAGTTCCTTCATCCGCGCGCTGTGCTGCGGGGCCACATCGGGCAGCAGCTCGATCACGACATTGCCGTCTTTCAGCTCGATGATGATGGTGTTTTCGGGATCCTTGATTTCGGCCATCTGGCCCTCCTGTCGTTTTGTCTTGCGCAAATACCTATGCGCCGGGCGCGTGAATGCCAAGTGACGCATTGACCTGAGGGCAAAATGAAGGAAAAGAACCGCCTAAATCGGTATCAAACTCACGAAGGATTGCACGATGGGCTGGAAAACGCTGGACGACATGGACCTGAACGGCAAACGCGTCTTGGTGCGCGTGGACATCAACGTGCCCGTCGTGGACGGCGTTGTCACCGACGCCACGCGGATCGAACGGATTGTGCCCACCGTGCGCGACATTCTGGCGGCGGGTGGCAAACCGATCCTGCTGGCACATTTCGGGCGTCCGGGCGGCGAGCGGCGCGAGAACTTGTCGCTGAAGCAGCTGGTCCCGACATTGGAAAGCGCCTTTGATGCCCCTGTCCTGTTTGCCGCCGATTGCGTCGGCACCGAGGCGGAACTGGCCGCAGAGGCCCTGCAACCGGGTCAGGTTCTGCTGCTGGAAAACACCCGCTTTCACGCAGCCGAGACCAAGAATGACGCTGACCTGGCCGCAGGTATGGCCAAGCTGGGCGATGTCTATTGCAACGACGCGTTTTCAGCCGCGCACCGCGCCCACAGCTCGACCGAGGCGCTGGCCCGCCTTCTGCCCGCCTGCGCGGGCCGTTTGATGCAAGCTGAATTGCAGGCTTTGGAGGGCGCTCTGGGTGCCCCAAAACGCCCCGTGACCGCAGTTGTGGGCGGCGCGAAAGTGTCGACTAAGTTGGAACTGCTGGGCAATCTGATCGACAAGGTGGATTACCTGGTGATCGGCGGCGGCATGGCGAACACCTTCCTTGTCGCCAAGGGGATCAGCGTCGGCAAATCGCTGGCCGAGCGTGAGATGAAGGACACCGCTGCCGAGATCTTGGCCAAGGCCGAAACCTCGGGCTGCACTATTGTCCTGCCCACCGATATCGTTGTGGCCGAGAACTTTGCGGCAAATGCCCCGCATCAGGTGCTGCCCGCCGATCACTGCCCTGACGAGGGTATGATCCTTGACGCAGGCCCAGAAAGCGTCGCCGCGATCTCGGAGATTTTCGCAAAAAGCCAGACGCTGATCTGGAACGGCCCGCTGGGCGCGTTCGAACTGGAACCGTTTGACGCGGCCACAAATGCCGCCGCGCTGAAAGCCGCGGCGCTGACACGGTCGGGCCAATTGGTCTCGGTCGCGGGTGGCGGTGACACGGTTGCGGCGCTGAATGCCTCGGGCGCTGCGCATGATTTCTCGTACATCTCGACAGCGGGCGGCGCGTTCCTTGAGTGGATGGAAGGCAAAACCCTGCCCGGCGTCGCAGCGCTGGAACAGTGACGCAGGCCTGCGCGGCGAGACATTCTGACTCAGGCTGACATTTTTGCGAATCAGGGGATTCACATCGCGAATCGCCTGTGACATAGTGCTGACAGAGGTTCGAAAAGGACCCGTTATTGAGGCAAGTTTTCATACGGCGGTAAACAGAGTGTCCCGTTCCAATCGCCCCGGTTTGGGCTCAGTTGCTTTCTTCTCGGTGGCTTTCATGCTGGGTGTCTATTTCACCTTTGCCGCCGTGCAGGGTGACTATGGCCTGTTCCGACGGGTCGAGATTGCAGCGGAACGGGACGCTCTGTCGCGCGATCTGGCCAATTTGGATGCGGAGATCACCGAAATGGAAAACCTGACCCGCAGGCTATCGGATACCTATCTGGATCTGGACCTTCTGGATCAGCAGGCCCGCTCGGTTCTGGGCATGATCCGCGCCGATGAGATCGTGATCCGGTAAACCGCCCCACACCCGCTGCCCCATATTTTTTCGAAAACCTATCATCACGTGCCAGCCGGAATCCGCGTCTGGCGACGCTGCGTCACATTTGCACTCGCCAGACTGTCGCAAATGCTCTAAAAGATAGTTTAACGCTAAACTATCTGTCCGAAAGGGGGAGATCGCCACGATGGCTGCGCGAAAAACCACAAAGAAACCAAATGTTTCTGCGGAAGAGCTTAAAACCTACTACCGCGAAATGCTGCTGATCCGCCGATTCGAAGAAAAGGCTGGCCAGCTTTATGGCATGGGTCTGATCGGCGGGTTCTGCCACCTGTATATCGGTCAGGAAGCGGTGGTTGTCGGCCTCGAGGCTGCGGCACAGGACGGTGACAAACGCATCACCTCGTACCGCGATCACGGCCATATGCTGGCCTGCGGCATGGATCCGGGCGGCGTGATGGCCGAACTGACCGGGCGCGAGGGCGGCTTGTCCAAGGGCAAAGGCGGCTCGATGCACATGTTCTCGAAAGAGAAGCATTTCTATGGCGGCCACGGCATCGTTGGTGCGCAGGTTCCGCTTGGGGCCGGTCTGGCCTTTGCGGACAAGTACAAAGAAAACGGCGGTGTCACCTTCACCTATTTCGGGGACGGTGCGGCAAACCAGGGACAGGTCTATGAGACCTTCAACATGGCCGCCCTGTGGGACCTGCCCGTGGTGTTCGTGATCGAGAACAACCAGTACGCCATGGGTACCGCTCAGGCGCGGTCGACCTCGACCAAGGACATCTATCACCGGGGCGAGGCGTTCGGCATCCCCGGCGAAATCGTGAACGGCATGGATGTGCTGGCCGTCAAGGAAGCCGGTGAAAAAGCCGTGGCTCACTGCCGTTCGGGCAAAGGCCCTTACATCCTTGAGGTCAAGACCTACCGCTATCGCGGCCACTCGATGTCCGACCCGGCCAAGTACCGGACCCGGGAAGAGGTTCAGAAGGTGCGCGAACAAAGCGACCCGATCGAGCATGTGCGTGAGCTGCTGCTGTCCGGCAAACACGCCTCCGAGGATGACCTGAAAGCGATCGACAAGGAAATCAAAGAGATCGTCAATCAGGCCGCCGAATTCTCGAAAGAAAGCCCCGAGCCTTCCGTCGAAGAGCTCTGGACCGATATTTACGCCTGAGAGGACGACTAAGACATGGCAACCGAAATTCTCATGCCCGCCCTTTCGCCTACGATGGAAGAGGGCACGCTGGCCAAATGGCTGGTCAAGGAAGGCGACACCGTATCCTCGGGCGACATCATGGCCGAGATCGAAACCGACAAGGCGACGATGGAGTTCGAAGCGGTGGATGAAGGTATCGTCGGCAAAATCCTGATCGCCGAAGGCACCGAAGGGGTCAAGGTGAACACCCCCATCGCGATCCTTGTTGAGGAAGGCGAAGACGCCTCCGCCCTGCCCGCGGCTGCACCCGCAGCCGCAGCGGTGGCCGAGGCCGCCCCTGCGGCGGTTGAGGCCCCCGCTCCTGCCCAGGCTGCCCCGGTGGTCGATCTGTCCCCCGACTGGCCCGCCGATGCCGAAATGAAGTCCGAAACCGTACGCGAAGCCCTGCGGGACGCGATGGCCGAGGAAATGCGCAACGACCAGGATGTCTTCCTGATGGGCGAGGAAGTCGCCGAGTATCAGGGCGCGTACAAAATCTCCCAGGGCCTGCTGGACGAATTCGGCTCCAAACGCGTGATCGACACCCCGATCACCGAACATGGCTTTGCCGGTATCGCGGTCGGTTCGGCCTTTGGTGGTCTGAAACCGATTGTCGAGTTCATGACCTTCAACTTCGCCATGCAGGCGATTGACCAGATCATCAACTCTGCCGCCAAGACGCTGTATATGTCCGGTGGTCAGATGGGCTGCCCCATCGTGTTCCGTGGTCCCAATGGTGCCGCCGCCCGCGTGGCCGCGCAGCACTCTCAGGACTACGCGGCATGGTACATGCAGATCCCCGGCCTGAAAGTCGTCATGCCTTATTCCGCAGCTGACGCCAAAGGCCTGCTGAAATCGGCGATCCGCGACCCCAACCCGGTGATCTTCCTTGAAAACGAAATCCTCTACGGCCGGTCCTTCGACATGCCGCAAGTGGATGACCTGACCATCCCACTGGGCAAAGCGCGCATCTGGCGCGAGGGCTCGGACGTGACCATCGTCAGCTTTGGCATCGGCATGCAATACGCGCTGGAAGCCGCCGACAAGCTGGCCGAAGACGGCATCAGCGCCGAAGTGATCGACCTGCGCACCATCCGCCCGATGGACACCGGCGCGATCATCAACTCGGTGATGAAAACCAACCGTCTGGTCACGGTCGAAGAAGGCTGGCCGCAAGGCTCGGTCGGCAGTTACATCAGCTCGGTGGTGATGCAGGAAGCGTTCGATTACCTCGACGCACCAGTCATCAACTGCACCGGCAAGGATGTTCCGATGCCCTATGCGGCGAACCTTGAAAAGCTGGCGCTGGTGACCACGGATGAGGTCATCGCGGCGGTCAAACAAGTGACCTACCGATAGGCAATGACCCCCGGGAACGTACATAATCCTGCGGGCGTGGACTGGCTTTTCGAAAGCCTCGTCTCGGCGCGCAAGGACAATAACCGCAACCTTCTTTATGTTTGTGCGGCGTTCCTGTTGGTCTCCTTTGTCAGCATCGCGTTCAATCTGGATGCCTTCGACCAGCTTCAGTTCGATCTGCTGTCAGTCGAAGGCAGTCTGACAAGCGCCTGGCCGATCCGGGCCATGCTGTGTGTCGCCTGTGTCGTGTCCTATGCCTCGGTCATTTACATCGTGCTCGAACAGCAGCGCCTGCAGCTGGGCATGGATTATCTGGCCGCCATCGAACACAGCGACGCAGCCGCCCTGGGCCAGTTCACCGAATGGCTTGAACAGAACCATCCGCGCGTCTCCAAGGCGCGCTCTGTGGTCGTGGGGGTGTTCGTCACCTTCTGCGCAGCCATTCTCCTGATCGATATCGCAACGCTGATCTACTCATTTTCGAAGTAAGAGGACATGAAGACATGCCCACCGAAATTCTGATGCCCGCCCTTTCGCCCACCATGGAGGAAGGCACGCTTGCCAAATGGCTGGTCAAAGAGGGCGACACCGTATCCTCCGGCGATCTGCTGGCCGAGATCGAAACCGACAAGGCCACGATGGAGTTCGAGGCCGTCGACGAAGGCACCATCGGAAAAATCCTGATCCCCGAGGGCACCGAAGGCGTCAAGGTCAACACCGCCATTGCAGTCCTGCTGGAAGATGGCGAAAGCGCTGATGATATCGCGGCCACACCTGCCAATTCTCCTGAGGCGGCCCCAGCCGCCGCGGGTAACGAGGCTGCCGCGCCAGCGGCATCCGAGGCACCCGCCCCTGCCCCAGCGGCTCCGGTCAAGGCGGATGGTGGACGGATCTTTGCCTCGCCGCTGGCCCGTCGCATCGCTGCGCAGAAAGGTCTTGATCTGGCGCAGATCGCTGGGTCCGGCCCGCATGGTCGTATCGTCAAGGCGGATGTCGAAGGCGCAACCGCAACGGCACCTGCTGCCGCCCCGGCACCCGCCGCAGCGGCTCCGGCGGCTGCTGCCCCGGCTGGCCCATCGGCAGATGCTGTCGCCCGGATGTACGAAACTCGCGAGTACGAGGAAATCAAACTCGACGGAATGCGCAAAACCATCGCCGCGCGCCTGTCCGAAGCGAAACAGACCATCCCGCATTTCTACCTGCGCCGCGACATCAAGCTGGACGCGCTGCTGAAATTCCGCAGCCAGTTGAACAAGCAGTTGGAAGGCCGTGGCGTCAAGCTGAGCGTCAATGACTTCATCATCAAGGCCGTCGCCAACGCGCTGCAACAGGTTCCGGCCTGCAATGCGGTTTGGGCGGGTGACCGCGTGCTGCAATTGAAACCCTCGGACGTGGCTGTCGCCGTCGCCATCGAAGGCGGCTTGTTCACTCCGGTCCTGCAGGATGCCGACACCAAATCGCTCTCGGCCCTTTCGACCGAGATGAAAGATCTTGCTGGTCGCGCGCGCGAGCGAAAGCTGGCCCCGCATGAATATCAGGGCGGCACGTTTGCAATCTCGAACCTGGGCATGTTTGGCATCGACAATTTCGACGCCATCGTGAACCCGCCGCATGCGGGCATTCTGGCTGTTGGTTCCGGTGTCAAGAAACCGGTTGTGGGCGATGACGGAGAACTGGCCGTTGCCACCGTCATGTCCGTTACCATGTCGGTCGATCACCGCGTCATTGACGGCGCGCTTGGGGCTGAACTGCTGCAGGCCATCGTCGACAATCTGGAAAACCCGATGGTCATGCTGGCCTGAACGAAACGCTCCCGCCGGGTCCAAACCCGGCGGGACCTTTTGCGATCACCGCCATGATGTGAGCGGGCGTGATCGCCCGGGCAATTGCCCAATACCCGATCCCATACCACCTTGGATGCATCGAACACACAGATGCACAGGTGCGCCATGGCTTTAGGAACTACCACAAAAACCCTGTTACTGATCGCTCTGACGGCGACCGCGCTGCCCGCTGCGGCCATCGCCAAGCCCAACAGTTATCCGGGTGAGAACTCCAAGTTCAAATCCAGCGACCCCGCCGTGATCGCCCAGCAAAAAGCCGAGCAGAAACAGCGCTTTGAAGAGCGGAAAAAACGGCGTGAGGAACGACGGCTCAAGCGGTTGAACCGAAAGAAGAACCGCTTGAACTGATCCTTACTGGTCCTTGCCCAGCATGTGATCCATCGAGATCGAGGGCTGATCGCATCCGGCCTCGCCCACGATCTTGGCGGGAATACCGGCCACGGTTTTACACGATGGCACGGGTTGCAGAACCACGGACCCGGCCGCGATACGGCTGCAATGGCCGACCTCGATATTGCCCAGAACCTTGGCTCCGGCACCGATCAGAACACCGTTCCCGATCTTGGGATGGCGCTGTTCCTCTTCCTTGCCGGTCCCGCCCAACGTCACCGAATGCAGCATCGAGACATTGTCGCCCACAACCGCAGTTTCGCCGATCACGATGGAGTGGGCGTGGTCGATCATGATGCCCTTGCCGATCTTGGCAGCCGGGTGAATGTCGATCCCGAAAATCTCGGACGAGCGCATCTGGAAGAAATAGGCCAGATCGTGCCGGCCCTTGGTCCACAGCCAATGTGCAACCCGGTAGGCCTGCATGGCCTGATAGCCCTTGAAATATAGAATCGGCTGCAACAGGCGGTGGCACGCCGGATCGCGTTCATATACGGCCATCAAATCGGCCCGCGCCGCTTCGACCAGGCTTGGATCGTCGGCATAAGCCTCATCCACGATCTCGCGCAGGACCATCATCGACATCTCGTTCGAGCACAGCTTGGCCGAAACCCGATAGGACAAAGCCCGGTCAAGGCTGCGATGGTGCAGGATACAGGCATGCACCAGCCCGCCCATCAGCGGCTCTTGCTCCACCGCTTCGGTGGCTTCCGAGGTGATGCGATCCCAAACCGGGTCGACTTGTGTCACATGGCTGCGCTTTTTGAACATAGCTTTTGATCCTTTGCTGCGCCTAGAATGCCATTTAGTGGCAAAAACACCAAACGCAAACCCGTGAACTGCATCGCAACAAAAATGAAGAGTCCCAGCGCCGTTATTTTGAGACACAAATTCGCGAGCGATTGGCCGAATTGTCGGCACTTTCCGCCTCGGGGCAGCAGGCACAGGCTGTGGTGGAATTGGATCAGCAAGCGGTCGGACGGCTCAGCCGCATGGATGCGCTGCAAAATCAGGCCATGGCCAAGGCGCAGCAGGCCAACCGAGATATTGAAGCCCACCGCCTGAACACCGCATTGCAACGCCTTGAGGACGGTGAATACGGCTATTGCGAGGATTGTGGCGAGCGGATTCCCGATGGCCGCCTGAAGCTGGATCTGGCGGCCAGTAAATGTGTCAGTTGCGCGTCCGGCTGATGTGAAAACGGATCAACTGTCGCAGAACCATTTCAAAACACTGACAATATTGCACGTCGTCAAACCCCGGCTCATCCGCCAGAACCCGAGTGCACGCTGTGGCCATAAGCGAGCCGTTGCCATAAAGCGGATGCAGACGCCCGGTTTTCTGAACATGGGCGTCGGCCAGCTCCGCCTCGGCAATCATCTGCACGCACAGG
Organism: Ruegeria sp. AP12; assembly: GCF_056540025.1. Taxonomy (NCBI): domain Bacteria; kingdom Pseudomonadati; phylum Pseudomonadota; class Alphaproteobacteria; order Rhodobacterales; family Roseobacteraceae; genus Ruegeria; species Ruegeria sp. AP12. The sequence continues at coordinate 502,468 of NZ_JBQFVZ010000001.1, read as the reverse complement.
CGCTTGCGGCTAAGGCGCGGCGCGGCCAGCAAGGCCCGCGCCGCCGAACTGAGATCGCCGTGAAGAACCGGACGCATGGCGGCGGTTTACCCAACGGTCGCGCGCGCCGTTGCGCCCGGCCCGAATATGGCCGAGACCTGCGCGACCTCAATCTCGAATGCTCCGGTCACGCCATCCGCCGTCCGCATCGCCGTTGAGTAGGTCCAGCGGGGCTGTGTCGCAAGATCCTCGCGAATGACCGCGCCGCCCGAGTGGACCCGAACGAGATAAAACTCGGTCTCTTCGCCCAGCGGAACATCCAGACCAGACCAATCATCACCGTCCAGCCGGGTGCGCCGGACCCATGTCGCCTCATAACCGGCGGGGGTATGACGCACCGCCAGATGCGCGGGGGAATAGGGCCGCAACCCGTTGCCGTCAAAGGCGTGAATCAGGTGCTCATACGCCGGATCATCATAACCGCGCGTTGCCGGTCCGATGCGATAGTGCTTGTCCACGCGCCGCTCGGTCCGCAGCAGGTTGATCTGCGAGACGCTGTCATTCAGCAGCACAAAGAGTGAGCCGTCGGGCCAGGCATCCGGCATCAAGGCGTCCGTCCCCAGCTGGCCCCGCAATCGCCCGGACAAGGCATAAACTCCGGGGTTTTCGAGATAGGCATTTGAGAACTGGAAGACTTCCCAGTTGCCGGGCGTTCCATCCCCGATGGCCGCCAGATTGAGACCGTTCAGCAACGACTCGCGCGGCTGGGATTCCAACCGACCGTCAATCAGCCGAACCCGCAGCAACGGGCCTTCATCCCAGACTCCGGCACTCGCGCGTCGCAGGGGCGTTTCGGTCAGGCCAATCGTCGCCGGGGCGGTGATCACATCGCTGAGCGAATAGCCCTGATCATTGGTCGAGCTATAGACAGCGGCATTTCCCGGCCATGGGTCCGCTGCAACAGCCAGATACGGCGCGTGCGCCACCTCGGCCCCGGTGATCAGCGGCAGGTCCATGAAGACCGGCAAAACGGGCACCGGGGCCAGATAGGGCCGCACAGTCGGGGGTTCGTCTTCGATATCCGACAGCTTGTAGACACCGTGTTCAATGCGAACCGCGTCGGCCAGTTGCAAACTGGCGCTTTCCAGCCGGTCGATCCTGTACCGGGCACTAGTGTCGTCGTCAGACAACCGCACCACATCCCCTGCCCCGAGATGCATCATGGAGGGCGGCAACGCGAAACGCGCTGAGTCACGGGACACCCGTGCCTCGCTCAACCACCGCTCAGCAGTTTGCCGCCCCTCGCCGCGTGTCATCGACAAGGGCATTTCGTTGACCGCGACAGAATGGGTTTTGTCGTCAGGCAAAATCGCCTCCTCCGCCACAATATCGTGGTCGGAATCGGATTGGACAAAACGCAGGCGCACCCGACCGGTCATCTCGGCCTCGGCCTCGCGGCGGTATTCGACGGTGCCGTCAAGATCGGTGCTGATCGCCAAGTGGTCCGGATCTACGTCAATGGCGCCAAGGCCGTCCCGCATTTGGAACCGCAACACGCCATCCCGCTCGATCGCGTCGAACCCATAGCGCAGCATCAACGGTTGCAAGGCCGAGCGCGCGTTGGTGACATCCTCGATCATATAGCCCCGCACCACGCCGTATAGGCCGCTGACGTCAATATCGGTGACACCTGCGCCATGACAGATCTCGGTCACGACCGAGGCCAGCGTGCGCGCACCGGACCGCCCGTTCAACCAATGGCCACGGGCGTAGTTCGCCCCATCGCTCCATTTCCCGCGGCGGTTCGGGAAGGCCGGGAACGGTCGCGCATCCCAGGCCCAGACATAGGCGTTCGACAGATCGACCATTGGCTTGCCATAGACGGGTGATTTTGGGTTCACCTCAGGATCAGCCCAATAGGTCAGCATTGCCGTCAGGTATTGAACCTGAATGAAATCGTCGCGCATCCCGTTCGAATAGGCCGGAAGCCGGGATTCCGAGGATTTGGGGTCCAGAAACTTGTTCGGCTGGTTCGTGCCCTTGTCGATCGCGGCACAGCCCAATTCCGTGAACCAGATCGGTTTCGATCCCGGCACCCAATCGGTCGGGTTTGCCTGCCTTACGCCATCGATCCGGTTGTGGTGCGTGTTCGACCACCAGTTCCGCAGATCCTTGTACCGCCAGATCCACGGCTCATCATGCTCGCCATCCTCAATCGGAGTGCGAATTTGCGCCACGTCCTCTTCCGGCGAGGCATAGTACCAATCATAGCCCTCGCCGCCTTCGATATTGCTGCGAAGGTAGTCCAGATCGTAGATCGACGGTGCGCCTGCGGCGGCATCCAGATGATTCTCGCCGTCGCGCCAGTCGGACAGGGGCATGTAGTTGTCGATGCCTACAAAATCGATGTCATCATCTGCCCATAAGGGATCGAGGTGGAACAACCGATCACTGGTGCCGGGTGGCTGATAGCCGAAATATTCGCTCCAATCCGCCGCATAGCCGATTTTTGTGTTTGGACTCAAAATCTCGCGCACCTCGGACGCCAGCGCGCGCAGCTGCGCCACCGCCGGGAACCCATCAGCGCCGCGGATCTGAGTCAGGCCCCGCATCTCGGAGGCAATGCAAAAAGAATCGACCCCGCCTGCGGCCTTGCACAACGCCGCATAATGCAGAATGAAGCGGCGAAGGCCCCATTCCTGCGGACCTGTATAGGTGACGACGCCGTCGCCAACCACAAAATCGCTGGCGCGTGCCGTCCCGAAGAACTGCGCCACCTGCACATCTGCCGAGATGGTTTGATCCGGTGATCCGGTTCGTCCCGGCGCGATATTCAAGGTGATGCGCCCGCGCCACGGCAGGTGCGGCTGGTTGGCGTTATCAGACCAGGGGTCAGGCAAACCGTTGCCCTTCAACTGCTCCATCAGAATGAACGGATAGAACATGACCCGCTTGCCGCGCTGTTTCAGGTGCCGGATCGCCTCGACCACAGAAGCATCCGCCGGGGTTCCGCCATAGACCGGTCGATTGTCGTCATGCGCCACGATCTGAGCGTAACTGCGCCGGACGCCCGAGACACGCCATGGCATTCCCTGACCATCCGCATCCCGGCGTTCGACCTTTGGCCGGATTTCGCAGGACGCGCAGCGCAGATCATCCCCGAACCACGAAACGATAAGCGAGGCCGCGTCGCACCCCGGCAGTTCCCGTCCCAACGCCCGCGTGGACGACACCAGATCGGTCCGACCTGATGCCGAGCTGACATTGGCCGGTGCGCTCTTGCCGTAGCCCAGCGCATAGTTCACTTGCTGACTGGCCAGCGCATATTCACCCGTGCCGGGCATCAGCGCGACGCCCTGCACCAGTTGGGGAAGCGAGGTTTCATAGTCCGGCATGTCACTCTGTGCGGGACGCACAACTTCGAACGAGAATTGCGGGACGCGGTTGCCGAATGCGGCAAGCTGAAAATCCTCGATCACCACATAAGCCGTGCCGCGATAGGCCGGAACATTTCCCGCGCCCTCAATCGCCTCGATCAGCGGGTCCGGCAACTGATTTGCCGTTCCGCGATAGATGCGCATGTTCAAGCTGTTGTGCTCCAGCTCTTCCCCATCGGCCCAGATACGCCCGACATCGGCAATCGTGCCGACGCCAACAGCAATCGCCAGCGAGATCGAGTAGCTGTAGGTGACGGTCGTAACCTCGGGGGCTTTGGGCTTGCCTTTGCCACCCCCGCCGCCTTCGGTGGTTTCACTGCGGGTTTCCAGAAAGTCCGATGCCCAGATCACTTGCCCGCCGACCCGCATCCGGCCAAACACGGTCGAAACCGGGGCACCCTCGCCTGTCTCGGTCAGGCGAAACCGGTCCATGCGGCCGGTTTCCACCACTTCGCTGCCGCCGCCCATGACGGATTGGCTCAGAAATCTCTGATCAATCACACGTCCCAGTGTGGCCCCGACGGCGCGGCCAATGATGGCAGTCGAAAGGCCCGCAACCGTACCACCGATTGAGCCGCCCAGCGCAGCCCCGGCTGCGGATAATAGAATAGTCGCCATCAGCGGTCCTCCAACGGGAATTCAAAACAAGCGACCACGCGGCGACGCCACGGATCGCTGAGTGCGTTTTCCACAACGCCGTATCCGGAATAGGCATGAATGAATCGCGGGACCGCGCCGATGCCGGTCACAATCCCAAGATGCTTGGCAACGCCAGCGTCACGCATGCGGAACAACACCACATCCGCCGGGGCCAGATCCGCGATTGGCTTTTCGGTCAGATGACGCTGCGCCGCCGCCCACATCCGTTCCTCGCCCTGAGGTTCGGACCAATCCATGCTGTAGATCGGCACCTCTTCCGGTTCCTGGCCAATTTGCGCCCGCCACACACCGCGCAAAAGCCCCAGGCAATCTGTACCCGCCCCCTTGGTCGAGGCCTGATGGACGTATGGCGTACCAAGCCAGTCGCGCGCCTCGTCCACGATATCCTGTCTGTTGGGCTTCACCGCCTGCTTCCCCCTTTGTTCGGATTGCTTTTCTTGGGCACAGCCATCATCCAGTCTTCGCCCGGAAGATCAGGGAACCCTTGGAAATTCAGCAGGTTGTTGAACTTCAACCGGCAGGTGCGCATGCGTTTGTCACATCCGGCGGTCAGACGGACGCGGTCGCCCAAGGCAAGCCCGCCGCCGATGCTGGACCACATGGTGATCTCTCGCCCACCGGCAGTTTTCTGATCCGTCTTGATCGAGGACCAAAGCCCACTGGCAGATCCGGACAGCACGTCCAGACGCCCGCGCTTGAACCACCCGGACGCGGAGGCCGCTCCACCCGCCAGTCGGATCTGAGTGCCCCCGTCGAACCCGACGATATCCGCTTCGACCCAGAAACCTTCGGCATCCGTATTGAACCGGCAGGACCGGTCGCCAAGGACGGCGGTGCAGGGCTTTTGATACACCCGCCCCACGGGCCGGTTCAGCAAATCCGTCAGCCCGCGCAATTCGGCATGAAAAGCACCACCAGCGCGCCGCAACTCACCAATTGAACCGCGAAACTGCAAAATCCGCTGGTCCGGATTGGCCCAATTGACCAGCCAGGCCCGTACCTGAGCGCCATCGAACCGACCGGCTTCAATGTCCTCCTCGCGCACAGCTGCATCGGACAACGCACCCATCGCTTCGGTATTGTCGATTGACAGGCCGGTGGCCTGCTCGATGGCGGCGGCGGTCAAGCCGGTGCTGGCCTTGAAGGTCAGACCCTCGAAGGCCAGTTCCAAATCGTGATCGGTGAACCCGTATTCCTGCCCATCCGTGCGCGTTATCGCCCAGCAGCGGCAAACCGTGGTCAGCCCGCTTCGCAGATGACCATGCAGTCCCTGAACATCTCCGGCCATCAGACACGCACCTCGACCACGGGAACATTCGGGACGTCACCGGCCTGAAAGCTGGCCACGCTGGTCTGGATCTTGTCAGTGTCGAACCGGACCGGCACGTCAAACTCGTACCCTGCCGTGATCTCGACCCCTTCGGGTGGCGGATCAGAAAAGGTCACTAAGCCGGTGTTCAGATCGACCTCAAAATCCACGCCCTCGCGCACGGCGTCCTGATCCAGCCCCAGCACAACTGTGCCCAGAACCGGCTTGGTGATCGGACGCATATAGCTGACGCCGCCGGATGTATAGGTCTTGACCAGTTGAAACGCGGCGCGCACCCCGTCGCCCAGTGCGATGACCTGATCATCCATCGCAACATCTGCCGAGGCCACGCCGGACTTGAAATCAGACCAGTCCTTCCAGCGGAAGCCGAACATCTGCCCCTGTCGCGCCTCGAAGAAGGAAATCAGCGTCTCGATATCGTCCAGTGAGCGCATGCCCAGCCCCGCATCATAGCGACGGCGCGAATGCGCCCAGGGTGTGTTGCGCTCTTCGAACCCGTTGGCCAGCGTCACGATATCGGTGCGCCTTTCTGGCCCGCCGACCGAGCCAAAGCTCAGGCTGGCCGGAAATCTGACCTCGTGAAAATTCATGATCTGCTCCCGGAATTATCTGTTGCGATTGCCGCGCCCCAGGGCCCGGCTCATCTGTGCCGCGATCTGGCCCTGGCTGCGGCGGAACCCCTGAACGTCAGGTGTTGTGATGTTCATGACGACATTGACCGCGCGCCCACCGCCCGAGGTGCGCACGCCCAGCTTGCCATCCGGCCCGCGGGCCAAGGGCATGATCGCCTCGGGGCCCGCCTCACCCATCAGCCCCGTGCCGCCCCGCATCGGGAAGGTGGTCGGGCCGCTGATCACGCCGCCATTGGCAAAGGGCATCACGCGCCCCTGACTGAAGCTGCCGCCATCGGCAAAGGGCAGAACCCCTTGCACCACGCTGCCGACTGTGTTGGCCAGCAACCCGCCAAAGTGATCCGTCACCGGCTTGATCGCTGCCGCATAGGCCGTCTGGATCAGCGAGTTCTTCAACACGTCCAGCGCATCCGACAGGTTCATCCCGTCCAGCACAACGCCGTCAAAGGCCTTGCGCAACCCGCTGGACATGCCGCGTTCCAGCGTGGCGACATCCTTGCCGGTTTCTTCAAAAGCTGCGCTGATGCGCTTCATCTGCCCGTCAAACGCCGCTGCCATGCTGGCCGCATCACTCAGCGAGTCGCCCAGTGCCTCGCCCCGTTCCTGCAGGTCGTCAAACCCGTCACGATCCGTCATCACGCTCTCCTAGTTGCTTGTCCGGGTAGGCCGCCAACAGCGCGTCCAGTCCGGCGCGGTTCATCGCGGGAATCCCGGCGCCTTGCCCCAGCATCAGCCGCAGCTCGGCAGGGGTCAGACGCCAGAACTGTTCCGGCGTCAGGCGCAAGCCGACGAAACCGGCCCGCATCAGAACAGGCCAGTCGAACCCGCTCATGCGCCACCCGGCACCATGAAGGCCCGCGCCAGTAGTTCTGCCGCCGCTTTTGCGCCTGCCATGGGGCCGCCTGTGATCTCGGCATGCATCACATCGGCCCGCGCCACATCGGCCCCACCGCCGCGCAATCCGGCCACGATCAGCGCCAGCACATCACTGCTGGAATAGGCCCCACCTTCGAACCGCTGCACCAGATCGACCAGCGACCCGGCCTGCAGTTCCTGCTCCAACTCCGCCAAGGCACCCAAAGTCAGTTTGAGCACCCGCCGCTCCCCATCGATGGTCAATGCCACCTCGCCCGTCCACGGATTGGCCATCAGAGCGCCGTGAAGCTCAGCGCACCGGCGCTTGCCAGGCTCATCTCATAGGTCGCCTCGCCATTGTGCGAGCCTGCGTATTCGATGCCGGTCACCTGAAACGGGCCTTCGACAATGCCGAAATCGGGAATGATCACCTGAAAGCCCGGCGTCTCACCATCAAAGAACAACTGCCGCGCGCGCTCATCCGTGCCTTCGTCCCGAAACACGCCCGAGCCCGAGATCGAGGCCGACTTAACCCCCGCCCCCGACAGCAACTCACGCCAGCCGCCCTGGCTTTCCAGCGTTGTCACATCCACACTTTCCGCGTTGAAACTGATCCGCGTGGCGCGCAGGCCCGCGATGGTCTCGAACAGGCCCGTGCCGTTCATATCCACTTTGACCAACAGGTCTTTTCCGTTCTGGGCAGCCATGTGCTCTCTCCGTTGATTGCTTAGTCGTCTTCCACGCGGGCGCGGAATCTCAGGTCGATCTGGCGGATCGCGCCGCCTGTTCCGGTGCGCCGGGCGCGGGCACGTTCGAACCACAGCCCAACCAGACGCCCCCGATCCAGGGTCAGGTCCGCGCCTTCCAGCGCATCGCACACTGCCCCGGCCAGCATCTTGGCCGCGCTGAAACCAGCCGCCTCGGACACCACGGAAACCGTGAACCGATGCAATGCACCCGCGCCGGATTTGTCCGAGGCTTCCCGGACCTCCTCTGGGCCCAGCGTCACGTAGGTCTGGGGGATGGTTCCGGTGGGCACCGCGTCATAGATCGCGCCACCGGATTGGGCGCTGACATCGGCGTCGTTCGAAAGCTGTTGAAACACCGCCGCCTGCAAAGCAGCTGAAACGCCGTAACTCATGCTGCCACCTCTTCGTCTGCAAAGCAGGTCAGATACCGGCCCTGCGGGTCCCGATCCGCAACCGCGCGGATCACAAAGCGGCGCGCGCCTTCCACAAAACGCTGATCCGGCGAAGGCCGCATCGAGGACCCCTCGGGCGCGCCGCGCACGACAATGCGATAACCAACGCGCGACACCGGCACCCCGGCGATGGATCGCTCGGACCCGCTGCGCGCTGTTATCTCGGCCCATACTGTGCCCAGCGCCTCCCAGGTCTCGGCAAAGCCACCCGCACCGTCGGCCACGCGTATGGGGGCCTCAAGCACCAGCTTGCGGTTCAGATGCGGAGCGCTCATTGGGTCACCCCTGCGCCAAAGCGTACAATCCGGTAGCGCTGGATCAGGCTGGTGACGCCAAAGGGCATGCAGCCCGCGCCAAGCGCTGTTTCATCGCGATATTCGTAGTAATGGGCAGCAAGCAGCAGCACCGCCTGCCCCAGATCGGCGGGCAATCCGCCCCAATCCACCGACAGCCCGGCGGTCAAATCAATCTTCGCACTGCCCCCGGTCGGGATCTTGGGCAAAGCAGTCGCCACAGGCCGCAGCCGGGGGCGCTGACTGTCGCGCTCCAGCCGATAAGCACCGTCATCAGCAACACTGTCCACACCGGCCGCATCGGTCACCGTGACCACATCAATCGCCGAGACCGGGGCAACCGGCAAAACCTCGCCCGACGGATCGCGCCAGCCGTTCAGGCTCCAGGAAAAAGCGCGTTCAATCAGAACCTTGCCCGTGCGCGTCTCAATCGCGGCAATCGCTGCCCGCAGAAAACCCTTCAGCACCTCGTCCTGCACATTGTCCTCGGCAAAGCCTGTGCCCAGCCGCAGATGCGCCTTGAACTGATCCACCGGCAGCGCCGCATCCGCGATGGCGGTTTCTTCGATCAACATCATCCATTCACTCCGCAATCTCGGACCCCTCCGGGGTCACTTCAGGAAAATGACGGGCACGCGCCGCCCCACGTTGCTCGGACGGAGGGGAGCAGCTAGACAACGCGGGGGATCTTACCCCGGCCCGCGCCCGCCGCCCGAGGGGCCCAAAAGGCCCCCCGGATCCGTCACCGCTTAGGCAGTGCCGAATTTCAGCAGCTTGATCGCAGCAAAATCGCTCACGTCACCGCCCACGCGCTTGGTGGCGTAGAACAGGACATGCGGCTTGGCGCTGAACGGATCGCGCAGCACGCGCAGATCGGGGCGTTCGGCAATGGTGTAGCCCGCCTGGAAATCGCCAAAGGCAATGGCAAAGCTGTCGGACGCCGCATCCGGCATATCCTCGGCAATCAGCACCGGATAGCCCATCAGACGCGCAGGCTCACCAGCGGCCAGACCGTCCGACCACAGGAAGCGGCCATCGCTGTCCTTCAGCTTGCGGATCTGACCGGCGGTTTTCGAGTTCATGACGAAAGTGCCATTGACCCGGTACTGCGCGCCCAGCGCATAGACCACATCGACAATCGCATCCGCATCGACGCCGCCATCGATGCCAGTGGCCACATAGCCCAGGCTACCCCACGACCAGGTGTCGTTCGCCACCGCACGATGGATCATCAGACCCTTGGGCTTGTCGATCCCGTCGCCGTTGATAAAGGCCGAGGCCTCGGCACGAGCGAACTTGTCCGCGATACGGCCCGCCAGCCAGCCTTCGACGTCAAACGCGCTGTCATCCAGCAGACGTTGCGAGGCCTTGGGCAGCGCGCTCAGCTCGTGCAGCGGGATCGAGATCCGGTCAATCACGGGTGTCGAGGTCTCTGTCGTAGTCGACGCCTCATCCGCCCAGCCCGCGCCCACATCTGTGTGATCGATCAGCACGTCGAACGAGTTCGCCTCGACATTCACCACCGACGCAATCGAACGGATCGAAGCGGTCGAGTTCAGCACCGACTTGACCGTCTCAGCGGTTTGCGGATCGACCAGATAGCCGCCATCGCTGTTGACCGCGGTGGACAGCGATTTCGCTTCCATCTCGAGCCCGCGCAGCCCGTCATCCTCGCCGGACCGCACATAAGCGTCGAACGCCTTCTGATGCGGTGCGCCGTCTTCGATCGAGGCCGCAAGATGCGGACGCGCCGCGAAGGTTGATTTACGATCCAGCATAGTCAGTCGCTCTTCTGTCTGTTGCAGTTTGGTTTTAACTTCGGCCTTGAGGCCCTTGAATTCATTCACGAAGCCAGCCATTGCCTGCTTCACCTCCTGAACCAGGGGCGCACCCTCTCCGGTCAAGGCCGGGGTCTCGGTCTTGCTCATCAGCACTTCCTTATTGGGGGGTTGAGGCGCTAGATCCGCGCCAGCTCCTGCCGGGCATCTCGGAACACCTCGGCAATACTGCGCCAGGTAAACGCGGTCTCGGGGTCTATCCCTTTTGCCGCCACCCGCGCACTGGGCAGCATCGGGAAGGTCACCAAAGACACTTCCCACAGCTCCAGTTCGGTCAGGACCCGCTGGCCCTTGTCATTCTTCACGGCCCGCTTTGTGCGATAGCCAATCGACAGCCCATCCATGGCACCGGCGCGGATCAACTCCGCCGCCTCGCGGCCCTTCTGCGTGGCCTCCAGCAGACGTCCCTTGACCCAAAGGCCCCGGTCATCCTCGCGCACCTCGTCCCAGACGCCGATGGGCTGGGCCGGGTCGTGCTGCCACAGCATCTTGACCCGCTGACCCGCCTCGGCCAGCCCTGCAAGCGAGCTTTGATACGCCCCGTGCTGCACCACGTCACTGCCCTGATCGACCTGCCCGAACAGGCTGGCATAGCCTTCAATCACCGCATCAACCGAGACGGACAGACCGTCCCCAAACCGCGCGAATTTATGTTCCAAATCCATGAACTTCTCCATGTAACTCACTGATTTTATGGCGATGCCACAAGGAATGACTGAAACGCCTGCGCCAGGATCACCGCCGCCACGCCATAGACCGTCAGCCACAACCGCCGCTCCAGCCGTTCCATCATCTCTTCGATCTGATCCAACCGCCGACAAAGATGAGCGTGCTGGATCTCGGCCACCCGCTCATGCGCGGCCAGACGCAGGCCCGGCGCGCATTCGAACGGGGGATACCCCTCAGCCATCGGCACGCTCCGGCAGCCCCAGCAAGGCGCGCTTCTCGGCATCGCTCAGGAAATCGGCCCCGTTGACCCGCGCCCATTGCGCATCGCGTTCCGCCGACAATGCGGGCACCTGATCCAGATCGGGCTTCAACACCAACTCCTCGCCGGTAAAGCCCGCCAGCCAGTCCGACACCGCCGCCGCCACCCGCGTCACCAGGGGCAACACGGTCAGGCGATAAAACGCCCGGTTGGCCTCCTGATAGTTCGAATAGGTCGCGTCGCCCTGAATCCCCAGCAGCATCGGCGGGACCCCAAAGGCCAGCGCGATCTCGCGGGCGGCGGCTTCCTTGGTCTTTTGAAACTCCATATCCGAGGGCGAGAAACCCATCGGTTTCCAATCCAGCCCCCCTTCCAGAACCATCGGCCGCCCGGCATTCCGCGCCCCGCGATAGTTCTGCTCGATCTCGTCCGACAGACGACGGAACTGATCCTCGGCCATCACCCCATGGCCATCGCCCTTCCACACTAGCGCCCCCGAAGGCCGCGCCGCATTGTCCAAAAGCGATTTCGACCACCGCGACGCGCTGTTATGCACATCAATCGCCATCGCCGCCGCCTGCATCGGCGAAAACCCATAGTGATCATCCTGAGGGTGGAACGATTTGATATGACAGATATTTTCCGCCGCGAACCGATGCTTCTTGCCACCGACCGCGTAATCATACGCCTTAGGCCAGCCATCCGCCCCCGGCACCACGCTCATCCGATCCGAGCGCAACACATGTAGCTCTACCGGCAAGCCTTCCTCGGCCTGTACAGCCTCAACATAAGCATTGCCCGACAGCAGCAACTGCCCGAACAGGGCCTCCATCAACTCCGCCCGTCCCTGCGCCGCATTCGGACGGCGCATCAGCGACAGGATCGGATGAGTATCAAACCGCTGCGCCTGATCCTGCAACACCAAAGGCAGAGCCGCCGCCGCCTCGGCAATAAGCTTGACCGAGCGAAACCCCACCGGGTTCCCCGAAAACCCAGTCCGCGTCAGCGACACCGCGTCCCGAGGGCTCCACGCCACGCGCCCGCCCGTCTGCCACGCCACCACAGGTCCCGCCGCGCTCGCCTTCGCCTCGAGTGCCTCGCCAGCCGATCCACGACGCAAGAAATCGAATACCATCTGTGCTCCTTTCTGCCGCCGCTCTGCCCGGCTTGTTGAAAGGAGTTATGACGGAAAGAAGTTTAGGGCTTGGGAATGGGGCGTACGGCGGTTGGGCAACGGCCCTAAAGCTCCTTTGCTGCAATCAAACTAAACAAAGGTGTAGCGGCGAATGGTTGTGGCTCCACAAAATACCAAGACAAATGCCCCCGTCTTGCTTTCATCTTAATGCTATGCAGAGTATGAGCGCTGAGATTAAGTGATTGCTTACCTCTGCCGATAAGTGCGTGAGGTTTCTTCGAAGCACGTATTTGGGGTTGTAAATTTGCGTCTACTTCTTATTCCACTTCTTGCTGCAGGGTTAGTTGCATTCAGCTCTGCAACCAAAAGTCGTGCGAGTGAATCGCTTTCCGTTAGTACATTTGCCGCGCCACAGCACTTCGTTTCTTACCTTCTCCAGCATGATCGAGGTGTTGGGAAATTTGATCGGAATCTGACTTGGGTCAATCCAGACGACTCCGATGTCTTAGTGATTTTTCTTTCGGACTCTAAGGATGGTAAATTTATCCCTGCGGTTCTGCAAACGCCCCTGATTAAAGTTATGTCGGTGGTCGATACTCATCTATACAGATTATCCGAGGACAACTTCGGCAGCTCTATAAAGTCTGACGTTTTTGTGTTTTCAGTAAATTTGCTGAAACTCAAAATGGATATGACTGGCACTTCCCCAGAGGACTTGGAGAATTCGGAGTATCTGTCGTGTTTTTCCGCGGGGCTGGTGAACTCGTTCTATGAACTTGGACATTTAGTAGCGGATTACTCAAAGATCGGGGACATTTGCGATGTGATGATTATCAAGGAAAACCGCTAAACTGGAATGTGCGCATCCCAAGATGTCCCCATCAAGAACAGTCTTTCCAGGCAAAGAAGAAGACGAGTTGATTACGGGTATTACAGGGACAATGCGATCTGTGGGCTTCTGTAACTTAACCAAATAGGAGCCTCACAAACTCCGCACCCTCGGCCACCGAAACGCTCCCGCTGGTCCCACAACCAACTCATGCAGTGCCCAGACCAGCGCGTCGACTCGGTCGGGCGAACCCTGCCCCTCGAACCCGCGCGCGGTCATCTGGCACATCTGCTCCTCCAGCGCGTCCAGCCCGGCCACGTGGCTCACCCGCCCCTGCTCGTACAACGCGGCCACAGGCTCGGCCCGCGCGACCTTGCCGCGGGAGGCCCGCACTGCGCGATAAGGGACCAGAGGATCCACCTGCCGCACCACCACTTCCACCAGCTGCCCGCCCTGATTGACCTCGGCCACCAGACGTTCGGCCCCGAACTCATCCATTGCGTCAATCGCCGCCTGCGCCCAGCCCGCCGGGCCAACGCCCTGCACCGTCCGGTCGGCCAGCACATAGGCGCGCCAGTCCCCGGGCGGCCCCTGCACCTGCGCGCCAACCACCACGATCCCGCAAGCATCTGCGCCTGAACCGGATGTCACCGCCGGGTCCAGCGCCACAACGATCCGATCCAAATCGGGCACCTGCGCACAGCGCGCCGCCTCTAGCATCGAGCCCGTCCACAGCGCCCCCTCCGCGTCAGACAGCAGCACACCATCCAACTCCTGCCGCCCTAGCCGCGTACCCGCATAACGGGCGCGTACCTCGTCCAGAAATGACTCCGCCAGATTGGCCCGGTTCGCCTCAGTCGGCGCGTGGGTCTGGACCGTGGACGGAGAGGCCAGTAATTCCTTCAAAACCTTCACATTCCTTGGTGTCGTGGTCACACAGACCCGAGGCCGATCCCCCAAACGCAAAGCAAATTGCAGCATATCCCAGGTCTCGCCCGCCTTTTTCCATTTGGCCAACTCATCCACCCAGGCCGCATCGAATTGCGGGCCGCGCAGCCCCTCGGGATCATGCGCGGAAAACGCCTGCGCCTCGGCCCCATTGGGCCAGATCAGTTTGCGCTCGGACGCCTTCCACACAGGCCGACGATCCGGTGGCGAGCATTGCAATATCCCACTGTCGCCAAAGATCATCACGTCGCGCACCTGATCGAAGGTCTCGCCAACCAACGCCACGCGACTGGCCTCGCCACGATCCAACGGCTTGGCCCCCTCGACCACCCGTCGCACCCATTCAGACCCGGCGCGCGTCTTGCCCGCGCCACGCCCGCCCATGATCACCCAGGATCGCCAGTCCCCCTCGGGCGGCAACTGATGCGGCAGCGCCCAGAACTCGAACAGGAAAGGGAGGGCACACAGCCCCCCCTCCCCGATCTCACTCAGAAATCTCTCCCGCACCGCAGCATCGGCGGAGGCGAGCCAACCTGCACCCGATTTCAAATCGAGCGCGCTCAAGGTCGAGCGCATAGCCCCCTTGGGCAATTCCGGCTTGTCTGTGATGTTGTTCGACAAAGTTTGCCTCCACTTTCTGGCACGTTCGGATCAGCCCCTCCAGCTGACCGAGTTGCCGTGCTGAACCAGCAAGATCTGCATCCTCCCCGGCTCCGATCTGCCTGCGCAGTTCTTCCGCTGCCTGGCGCAGATCGCGAATGGATCGCTCAAGCGACTGCAACAAGTCAGCCGTCTGGGAAATCCGCTCTTCCGGGGTAATCAAAGTCATGTTTGCCTGTGACCTCATGCGTGAGTTTTCTCCGCACGAGAGAAACGAAAAACGGCCACCGGGTCGCCCCGGGGCCGTTGCCCACCTCTTCTAGCATGGCACAATCGATATAGAAAAAAGTGCGCGAAGTCAATGCTTTACGCAACACACGCGCAACACGCACCGTGCGGCCTGTTTACACTTCGCCGTCAATCTCCTGACGATTTCAGGCCTTACCCCCGCGCGATTTCCAACAATGCCGCGCTGACGATCAGGGTCGCGCCGATGAATTCGCGCAGCCCAAAAGGTTCGCCCGAGAACACGGCAGCGGAAATCAGGCCAACGACAATCTCGCTCATCAAAAGCAAACCGACCCGCGCAGGCGTTAACAGCGTTGCGGGCCAAATTGTCAGAAAAATCATCGGCAGCGTGTATAGGACCGACAGCAGCGCAATCGGAAGCACCCGGACAATAACGTCGCTCTGCTCGCTCAACGCGCCCGCGCTGAAGGCCAGACTGGCCACTGACAGCAACAATGCCCCGGTGATGAACGCAAAGACCTGCCCCGGAACAGAAATACCTGACGCCCGGTACAGCCCAAGTGTTCCCACAGCCCAGGCCATTCCTGACAGAAGGGCCGCCCAATCCCCGACATTGCTGGGCCACGGGATGATCTGCTCGCCCCCGAGGACGATGACCATACCGCCAAGCCCACAGGCAAGCCCCAACAGCCGGATCAGGGTCAGCCGCTCGCCCAGAAAGACAAGGCCGACAATCGTTCCCCATACTGGTGTGAGGTAGAACAGCAGGATCGCGCGCACGACATCGGTATAGATCAGGCTGATCGTGAACAGGCCAAAAGCTGCACCAGTGAACACGCCACTGAACATCAGGTCCTGCCAGCGAAGCAACAAGTCCCGCCTGTCGCGCCACAAAAAGGGTGCCAGACCAACAAGAGCAGCCGAATACATAACGATGCCGGGCCAAGCGCCGCTTAGTCCCTGATCAACGAAAAAGCGGACCGGGATCCAATACAGCCCCCACATCATGCCGCCAAACACAAGGGCGACACTTGCGACCTTCAGGTTAGAGCCGTGCAAGTTTCTTGACATCATCTGTGATACTCGGTGCCGATCATTTCCGGTTGCGGCACAACCCGCTCAAATTGCAGCGGCCTGGACCACAAAATCGATGCCGCAAACCGCCCAGGAACACCAGCAGATTCTCTACCACGAGGCGCTTGGGGTTTACCCAATGCAGCTTCAACACCTTGACAAACGCCGCCACAGACTTCATGTGCCCCATCAAAGCGCTGACGCGTGAGCATTGGCGGGCTTCTTCCGCCCCACAGCGCCCTACAGACACTTCTCCAGTTCCCCTTCACGCAGGGTTCTTGATGCGATGGCCGGATGGCACAGGGTTCGCCTGTGAGTCCCGAGGCCGCGCAAAACCCCTGCCGGTTGCGCGGTTGCCGCGTGACCCGTTTCAAATGCGCCCCGGCCAGTTCGGCCCGGGGTGGAAAAAGGATAGACATTGTTCGACTTTGACATGCTGGGCCTTGCGCCAGCTTTGAATGACGCGCTGAAACGCGCGAAATTTTCGCAACCGACCCCGATCCAGAACCAGGCCATTCCGTTGGCCCTGAACGGGCATGACATTCTGGGGCTCGCCCAGACGGGTACCGGCAAAACCTTGGCCTTTGGCCTGCCGCTGATCGATCACCTGCTGGCCCAGCCGGGCAAGCCCGATCCCAAAACCGCCAAGGCCCTGATCCTTGCCCCCACCCGCGAGCTGGTGAACCAGATCGCCGACAGCCTGCGCACCCTGACCCAAAAGACAAAGCTGCGTGTGGCCACTGTTTTGGGCGGACAGTCCATCAACAAGCAGATCATGTTCCTGTCCCGTGGCACCGACATTCTGGTCGCCACCCCCGGACGTCTGATCGATTTGATGGAGCGCGGCGCGGTTGACCTTAGCGCCGTCCGCCATCTGGTGCTGGACGAAGCAGACCAGATGCTCGACCTCGGCTTCATCCACGCGCTGCGCAAGATCGCGCCGGCATTGGGGACGCCGCGCCAGACAATGCTGTTCTCGGCCACCATGCCCAAGCAGATGGAAGAACTCAGCCGCGCGTATCTGACCAACCCGCAGCGCGTACAAGTCTCGCCTCCGGGCAAGGCTGCGGACAAGATCACTCAGTCGGTGCACTTTGTCAGTAAACCGGGAAAACCCGGCAAGCTGCGGGAAATCCTGTCGCAGGACACCGATGCCCTGACGCTTGTCTTCTCGCGCACGAAACACGGGGCCGAGAAGCTGATGAAAGGGCTGGTCGCCGATGGCTATAACGCCGCTTCGATCCACGGCAACAAAAGTCAGGGCCAGCGTGACCGTGCCATCAAGGCCTTCCGCGCCGGAGAGATCAACGTATTGGTCGCAACAGATGTGGCCGCACGTGGGATCGACATTCCGGGCGTGGCCTATGTGATCAACTACGATCTGCCCGAGGTGCCCGACAACTACGTCCACCGCATCGGCCGCACCGCACGGGCCGGGCGCGAGGGCGAAGCCATCGCGTTCTGCTCAGCGGAAGAGGTCGATCTGCTGCGCCAGATTCAGAAGCTGATGAAAATCGACATTCCCGTAGCCAGCGGAGAAATGCCCGAAGCCGTGCAGGCCGAACGCCCCGCGCGCGGGCAGAACAATCGCCGCCGTGGATTCCGACCCAAGCCCGCCAATGGCGGCGCAAAGCCGTCGCAATCCAAACGCAGGCGGCCCCGTCGCAAACCCGCAGCTTGATCCAACAAAAAACAGCGCCCGAACCGGCGCTGTTTTTTCTTTCAAATTCAGAGCTTAGTTGCCCGAATTCCGTTCGGCCTCAATCTCGCGCCATTTGGCGACATTGCGGTTATGTTCCTGCAGGGTCTCGGCAAAGGCGTGACCACCGGTGCCATCCGCAACAAAGAAGATGTAATCCGTTCTGTCCGGGGCAACCGCCGCTTGCAGGCTGGCCTGACCGGGGTTGGCAATCGGCGTCGGCGGCAGACCATCGATCTGATAGGTGTTCCACGGCGTCGGGCGGTTCAACTCGCTGCGTCGCAACCCACGGCCCAACGTGCCCTGCCCCTTGGTGACGCCATAAATCACGGTCGGGTCTGTTTGCAGCCGCATACCCAGATTCAGACGGTTCACAAACACGCTCGCCACCTGACCACGTTCTTCCGGGACACCGGTTTCTTTCTCGATGATCGACGCAAGGATCAGCATTTCCTCGGGGCTTTGCAGCGGCAGGCCATCCTGACGGCTTTCCCAAGCTGCATTGATGCGCAACTGCTGAGTTTCCTGCATCGCCTGAAGGATTTCGTTCCGGTCCTGCCCGGCGACGACATCATAGCTGTCCGGCGCCAGCGATCCTTCGGCGGGAATTTCTGTCACCTCACCGCTCAGCGCTTCAAACCCCTTCAGCGCCTCAACCACCTGCCACGAGGTCACGCCCTCGGCCAGCGACACACGATAGCGGGTATCCGCTTCGTTGCGCTTCTCAGTATAGGCTTCGGGCGTTTCGTCTTCTGCGGCATCGAATGACGCGATCTCGTCGAAGTCCAGCGTCGCCGGGTTCAACTCGCGTACACGGGTCTGGGCACGGGTCACGCCGATCCGATACTCAATCTCGGACCCGCAGGTGCTGGCCCCGCTGCTGGTGATTTCGTCAATGATCTGCTCCATCGACGCGCCTTCGCGCACCAGAAAGCTGCCCGCCTTCAACTGCTGCGCCCGGTCGGTGTAATCCGCAGCCATCCGAAAGATCGTGGCGCTGGTGATCGCGCCCTGATCCTCTAGATCGCGGCTGACGCGGGTCATGTTCGACCCGCTTGCCACTTGCAGGCAAATCGCGGTGTCCAGCGGGCCTTCGGCCTTGTACTGGGATTGGCCCCAAAGGATCAGACCGCCCATCAGGAACAGGCCGACCACCAGAATGGTCAGCGCGTTCGATGCCAGGGCACGCCACATTTAACTGACCTTTCCGAAGATCACGCTGGCATTGGTTCCGCCAAACCCGAACGAGTTCGACAGGGCCACGTTAATCTCACGCTCGCGCTTGGCGTTTGGTGCCAGATCAATCGGCGTTTCAACCGCTGGATTGTCCAGATTGATCGTCGGCGGTGCAACCTGATCGCGGATCGCCAGGATCGAGAAGATCGCCTCAATCGCACCAGCAGCCCCAAGCAGGTGACCGGTGGCCGACTTAGTCGAGGTCATCGTGGCGCTGCTGGCATGATCGCCCAGCAGACGCTCCACTGCGCCCAGCTCAATCGTATCCGCCATGGTCGAGGTACCGTGGGCGTTGATATAGTCCAGATCCTTCGGCTCCAGCCCGGCACTGCGCAGCGCGGCCTTCATCGAACGCTCGGCCCCGTCGCCATCCTCGGACGGTGCGGTGATGTGATAGGCGTCGCCCGACATGCCATAGCCCAGCACTTCGGCATAAATCTTCGCTCCGCGTGCCTTGGCGTGCTCGTAGTCTTCCAGAACCACGATGCCTGCGCCTTCGCCCATCACGAACCCATCGCGATCAACGTCATAGGGGCGACTGGCCTTCTTCGGATCGTCTGCATACTTCGTCGACAGCGCCTTGCACGCGTTGAAACCTGCAATCCCAATCTCGCAGATGCAGCCTTCGCCACCTCCGGCAATCATTACATCCGCATCGCCCGACCGGATGATCCGGCTGGCATCGCCAATGGCGTGGGCACCGGTCGAACAGGCCGTCACCACCGAATGGTTCGGACCCTTGAAACCGAACCGGATCGAAACCTGACCAGACGCCAGGTTGATCAGCGCGCCGGGAATAAAGAACGGCGATACGCGGCGTGGACCCTTGTCGCGGATCAGGTTTGCAGTTTCCGCAATCGATCCCAGACCACCAATGCCCGACCCGATCAAAACGCCAGTCCGCAGACGATCCTCTTCGTCCTCGGGCGTCCAGCCCGCATCCTTGCACGCCATCTCGGCCGCCGCGATGGAGTACAGGATAAAGTCCTCGATCTTGCGCTGCTCTTTCGGCGGCATCCAGTCGTCGGGGTTGAACGTCCCGTTGGTTCCGTCCCCGCGTGGCACTTCGCAGGCATAGGTCGTGGTGACCCCGCTTGCCTCGGCATCGAACAGTGTGATCGGGCCAGCGCCGGACTCTCCGTCCAGCAGACGTGACCAGGTTTCTTCGACCCCGCTGGCCAAAGGAGTGACCAATCCCAGACCGGTTACGACGACTCTGCGCATGAAGTGCCTCTTGCCTGCTTCCTGTTATGAGAACCGCTCATACCCCGCCCCGGGGTACGGGGGCAAGAGCAAGGGCGCATTCCTTACCGACATCATATTGTCAATTCCGGTCATATCTTGCCGTGCAGCCGGGTTTCACCACCCCGCTGGAACAAAAAAACCGCCCTCTCCCGGATGTGGAAAAGGGCGGAACAAATCTCTCGGTCAGTCCTATTGGAACTGCGCTACCGGTTCATGGGCAGCCGTCGCAACCTCAAGCGCCTCAGACAGATCCAGCGTTTTGCGGAACAATGCGCGCGCGAACATCGCACCCGAAATGTTGGGAATATAGGCCAGCCGCGAAATATCATCAGCCGAACGCACCACGCCGTTTGCTACGATAGGCGTACGCGAATGCTGCGCCAGGCCGGAAATCAGCCCAAGCTGGGCTTCGACATCTTCCATGTCGCTGTCAATATCCGTCACCACGATGGCCGCAAAAGGCGTGCCTTCGAACGCGTCGATAAATGCCTCGGGTGTAAAAGCGCTCTGGCTGCGCCAACCTTCGGTCATCACGTAGCCCTGCCAGACATCCACCGCCAACACGATCTGATCGGGGTACAGCTTGGCCAGTTCCTTCACCAGTTGCGGATCACGCGCCGCCAACGTCCCGATCACGATACGGCCCGCGCCTTTGTCGATCCAATGCTCGACATGTTCGCGGCTGCGCATACCGCCGCCCAGCTGTACCGGGATTTCAGCGCTGCGGATGATCTCTTCGACCAGCCCCGCGTTGGTATCGCGCCCTTCGATCGCGTCGAAATCGGTCAGATGCATCCATTCAGCACCGACGGCAGCCCAGCTGCGCGCTGTTTCAACCGGGTCCACATGCCAGATCATTGCATCGTCCAGGCGACCCTTGTCCAGGGTGACGCACCGCCCGTTCTGCAATTCCATCGTGGGGTAAATCCGCATGAGCATTCTCCTCCGCTCAGTCGTTCTGGAAATCCAGAATAGCATACATGCGATGGATCGGCCCAATTTACCGGGATCGGCAAAGTCTGGTCAATTTGCGGCATAAGTTGCCTTCGGCGGAGTTACGCCCGCGCCGGTGGTCCGTTGCGACGCAGCAAGTGGACCGGAGTGCCTTTGTACTCGGCCTCGCGCGTCAGCACATAGCCCAGCTTTTTTGCCAGTTTCTGCGAGGTCGCGTTGCCTGCATTCACCATGGCAACCAACGGCCCCGGCATGATCCGGTCGAACCAGTCATGCGCGGCCTGGGCGGCCTCATACCCCAGCCCCTGCCCTTGGGCTTCGGTAGCGAGGACCCAACCGGCCTCGGGGAAAGCGTCGAATTCTTCACCCATCCCGCGATCGGCGTAGAAAAACCCGGCCTGACCTATCAATTTGCGATTCGATTGTTGCAGAACGCCCCACTGCCCGAACCCGGCCATCTGCCAGTGGCCCGCATTGCGCAGGAACGAATCCCAGGCTTCACCGCGCGACCGGGGCTGGCCGCCGATATGCTGAACCACGCAAGGGTCGCGCCAGATTTCGGCAAAGCGCTCAAAATCCTCGGGCCGCATCGCACACAGCGTCAGCCGTGCCGTATTGATCATCGGTGTGGATCTTATCATCGCCTGCCCACTTGGAATAACGCCTCAGTGGAAACAGTGCTAAGCGAACAGGCGTCACGCAAGCCTGAAAGTTGGGCCGACAATAAAAAACGGCGCCCCCGTTGCCCGGAAGCGCCGCTTTTGATCAGAAATGAAACGCTTAGGACGCTTCGCTGATGAATTTGACCGCGTCGCCGAAGGTCTGGATGGTCTCGGCTGCGTCATCAGGAATTTCGATGCCGAACTCTTCTTCGAAGGCCATGACCAGCTCGACGGTGTCCAGGCTGTCTGCGCCCAGATCGTCGATGAAGGAGGCGTTTTCCGCAACCTTGTCTTCTTCAACACCCAGGTGCTCAACAACGATCTTTTTAACGCGATCTGCGACGTCGCTCATGTCTATTCCTCATTCCTATTCAGGGCGGTTTGCCCGGTTCTGCCCTTGCCCGCACGGGTTGGCTTTGATTTGCCCGTTCCGGGCGGTTTGGGTCCCGGCTCACCGG
The DNA here is from genome assembly GCF_056540025.1 of Ruegeria sp. AP12. Lineage (NCBI taxonomy): Bacteria > Pseudomonadati > Pseudomonadota > Alphaproteobacteria > Rhodobacterales > Roseobacteraceae > Ruegeria > Ruegeria sp. AP12. The sequence continues at coordinate 480,226 of NZ_JBQFVZ010000001.1, read as the reverse complement.
GAAAGTAGAAGGCCGACCTGAACGACCGGCCCCTGCATAGATGCGCCGCCTATAACATAGTCCGCGCACAAGGCAAACGCTTTCGCGCCTGTCCTGTTATGCGCTCACAACATGGCCATACCGCCATTCACATGCAAGGTGCTTCCGGTAACATAGCCCGCTTCGGGGCTGGCAAGATACAGAACGGCGGCCGCAATTTCCTCGGGGTCGCCCATACGACCCGCCGGAACCTTGAGCAACAGACCCTTTTTCTGTTCCTCGGTCAGCTTCTCGGTCATGGCCGTGGTAATGAAACCCGGAGCCACAGCGTTAACGGTGATGCCGCGCGTGGCAACTTCGTGGGCCAAGGCCTTGGAAAAGCCGATCATTCCGGCTTTCGACGCCGCATAGTTCGCCTGCCCCGGATTGCCGATCGCGGCCACCACGGACGAGACATTCACGATCCGACCCCAACGCGCCTTCATCATGCCCCGGATCACGCCTTTGCACAGTTTCATGGTCGAGGTCATGTTCACGTCAATGACGCTCTGCCATTCTTCATCGGACATGCGCATGAACAGGTTGTCACGCGTGATGCCGGCGTTGTTGACCAGAATGTCGACCGATCCCATCGCCTCGGCTGCCTGTTTCGGCAGCGCCTCGACGGCCTGTGTGTCACTCAGGTTGCAGGGCAGCACATGCGCCCGCTCTCCCAGCTCATCGGCCAAAGCCTGCAGTGGCTCAACCCGCGTACCCGAAAGGCCCACATTGGCACCAGCGCCATGCAGAGCGCGGGCGATATCGCCCCCGATCCCGCCCGAAGCGCCAGTAACCAGCGCATTCTTACCCGTCAAATCAAACATACTGTTTCCCTCGTGAGGCGCCCTGAACGGCGCGTTCTATGCTTACGACTCGGCCGCGACGGCCTTTAGGACATCTTCTGGCGTTCCAACCGCTTTGCCCGCGATGGCCCGGTCAATCTTGCGGATCATGCCGGACAGGGCTTTGCCCGCGCCAATTTCCCACGTCTCGGTCACGCCCTGCGCCGCCATGTACTGCACGCTTTCGCGCCACCGAACCGAGCCCGTCACCTGCTCGACCAACAACCGCCGGATCAGGTCCGGGTCGCTTACGGCCTCGGCGCGCACATTGGCGACAACCGGAACTGCGGGGGCCTTGATTTCGACCGCGGCTAAGGCGTCTGCCATTACATCTGCAGCAGGCTGCATCAGCGCACAGTGAAATGGAGCACTTACCGGCAACAAAATTGCCCGCTTTGCGCCTTTTTCCTTGGCAATCTCGGCAGCCCGTTCCACCGCCGCCTTGGCGCCGGATACGACAACCTGCGTTGGGTCGTTGTCATTTGCCGCCTGACACACCTCGCCCTGCGCGGCTTCGTCCGCTACGGCGCGCACCGCTTCAAGGTCCAGACCAAGAACAGCCGCCATTGCACCTTCACCCACCGGCACCGCGCTTTGCATCGCCTGACCGCGCTTGCGCAACAGGCGGGCGGTATCGGCCACCGACAAGGCACCCGCCGCCGCCAGTGCGGAATATTCACCCAGCGAATGCCCGGCCACATAGGCCGCATCAGTTACAGACACACCTTCGGCCTCCAGCGCACGCATCGCGGCCATCGACGTGGCCATCAGCGCGGGCTGCGCGTTCTGAGTCAGCGTCAGTTCTTCGATCTCGCCGTCCCAGATCAGGCTGCTTAGCTTTTCGCTCAGCGCCTCGTCGACCTCATCAAAAACGGCTTGGGCCGCCGGGTAGGCTTCGGCCAGTGCTTTACCCATTCCGATGGTCTGGGCGCCCTGCCCCGGAAAAACGAACGCGCGTGTCATTGCAACCTCATGGATGACGTTAGGTTGCGGCGGGGTGTAAACTGACATGGGACGCGGCACAAGTAGGGTGCATTGCGGCACCTTGAATGTGCGCAGTCTCGTACTTGTGTCATTGCGCGTGCGCTTTAGGTTGGGGGCAGCCCACCCATACCGGAGCGTTTGTTCGATGCCCTCAAGCAATACCTTTTCCAGCTATGGCAGCGTCGCCAAGGCTTTTCACTGGCTGACGGCTTTGCTGATCTTCACGGCCCTGCCACTGGGCTGGTACGCCAACCAGTTGGCCCACGCGATCTATGACCCTAACATCCCGACATCCGAAGAGGATATTGCCCACGCGGCCCGTCTGTTCTCGCTGCACAAGACCGTTGGCGTGACGGTGTTCTTTGTCGCACTGGCCCGCATTCTGTGGGCATTTTCTCAAACAAAACCGGGATTGCTGAACGCTGAAAACAAGCCCGAGGCTTTTGCCGCCGAAACCGTGCATTGGATGCTTTACGCCTCATTCGTTCTGGTGCCGCTGACCGGCTGGCTTCACCACGCCGCCGCCGAAGGGTTTGCGCCGATCCTGTGGCCCTTCGGCCAAAACCTGCCGTTTGTTCCGAAATCGCCATACGTGGCCGAGGTGACCGCCGGGCTGCACTGGCTGTTCATCTGGGTTTTGGGCGGGTCGCTGGCTCTGCACATCATGGGTGCCCTGAAACACCACGTTGTCGATAAGGACAGCACCCTGCGTCGCATGCTGCCCGGTCAGGCGGACGCACCCGAACCGCCAGCACAACACCACTCGGCCCTGCCAGCATTCGCTGCCTTGATCGTCTGGTTGGGGGTTCTGGGCTTTGGCTGGACCAACGGCACATTTGATGACCACTCCAAAGCGGCAACCGACACGGCCGAGCTTGAAGACGTGCAATCTGAATGGGAGGTCGAGGATGGCACCTTGTCGATCACTATCTCTCAGCTGGGCAGCCCTGTGACAGGGACTTTTGGCGACTGGACAGCCGCGATTGCCTTCGAAGACCCCGCCGAACCGGGATTGGCAGGCTCGGTCGATGTGACGATTGCCATCGGATCGCTCAGCCTGGGTACGGTGAGCGATCAGGCGATGGGCGCGGATTTCTTTGACAGCGCGCAATTCCCGACCGCCGCCTTCAAGGCCGATCTGTTCAAGACCGAAACAGGCTATGAGGCCCGGGGGCCTCTGACGATCCGCGACAAATCCCTGGACGTTGTTCTGCCTTTCACACTGGAGTTGCAGGAGGATCAGGCAACCATGTCAGGCGAGTTGCAGTTGAACCGGATGGATTTCGACGTTGGCACATCTCAACCGACAGAGGACTCGCTGGGCTTTAACGTTATAGTCTCGGTCGAGTTGACTGCCGAGCGGGACGAAGAGTGACAAAAAAAACCGCCGGGTCGGCTGACCCGGCGGTTTCCTGTCGTAACGATCAAACTGCGCTTATTCGGCTTTCTGCGCTTCGACCGAAATCTGAACCTGTACCTCGTCGCTGACGAACGGGGCGAACTGGCCCAGATCAAACTCGCTGCGGGTCAGGGTTGTGGTCGCGTTGAATCCGGCCCAGGGCTTGTTGGCCATCGGGTGCTGGTCGACCTTGTTCAGCTTGGCATCCAGAACGACCGACTTGGTCACACCGTTCATGGTCAGGTCGCCGGTAATATTGGCCGTGTCGTCTCCGGTAACTTCGATCCCGGTCGAGGTGAAGGTGATCAGATCGCCTTCGGACGCACCAAAGAAGTCCTCGGTCATAAAGTGATCTTCACGCGCTTCCCAGCCGGTGAACATCGACATCACAGGCATCGAGACGGACACGCTGGATGCGGCAGGGTCTTCCTGATCGAACATGATTTCGCCTTCAAAGCCCGAGAACATGCCAGTGGTGGTCGAGAATCCCAGGTGGTCATAGCTGAAAATGACCTGACTGTGGCTTGGATCCAGAACGTATTTCTCGGCGCTGGCGAAGGCAGTGGTCGCCGTCATGGCCAGGGCAGCAGCAAGCAGGGTGGATTTCATAACAGTCTCCGCTTTTTTGTGAATGCAAACCGATTGGGTTGCTCAAAACAAAAATGTGCCGCCCAAGGGCGGCACACAAGTATTTTTGATTCACAAACTCTGTTCCTTTTTGAACAGAATAAAACTCAGGCGAAAATTGTTACGCTTTGGCTCAGTTGGCCCTTCAGCGCTCGGCTGACATCCGCCGATTGCAACGGCAGTTTCATCAGCAGGCTGCCGTCGACGTCATACAATTGGACTTCATCATCCTCGAAACGGGCACCGCCAAGGCTTTCATAGCTGCGACGCAGAACCGTCTGGGGGCGGCCATTCTCGTTCTTCTGCAGAATGCGGACTTCACGGCGGATCGGATCGAAATAGGCATCCGGGCGTGAATCCATCACTTCGATGGTCAACAGGCTGACACCGACGATCAGGAACAGCATCGACGCGACCATCTTGATCGGCCAGACCTCGGCCCCGATCACCGACCCCGGCATCAGCCACATCGAAAAGGCCGACACGATCAGGAAGGCTCCGACGATGCGGGCCAGAACGATCCGGGCTTTCCAGTTCACTTTGAATGCAATCTTGACCGGCACGGAATGTTCAAAGCCCGCGCCCTGCGCCTGCTTGCCAAGTGTGTTCGTGTTCGTCGCGGTCATAACATCATCACCCTGTATAAGGTTACCGTCTTAGATTTGGCTGTCCGGATGTGTTCCGGCTTGCTTAACAACTTTGAGCCGAAAAGCGTCAGGAATTGGGCGCAGCAAAGGAAATTGGACGACTTCACCATGGCAGTCCCGGCAGGCCTTGCCCCGGACGGGGAAACGTGTATACGGGGCCATCCTTCGCACGACACATGAATCGCGCAGCCTCTCGTGGCAGGGTCGCGAAGGATCACAATGGCCCCGCCTATGAAATGCGCCTTGATATAAACAGGAGTGAACATGCCACTGTATGAGCATGTAATGATCGCGCGTCAGGACCTGTCCAACGCGCAGGCCGAAGGCCTGATCGAACACTTTGGCACCGTGCTGGCCGACAACGGCGGCAACCTCGTGGATAGCGAGTACTGGGGTGTCAAGACGATGGCCTACAAGATCAACAAGAACCGCAAAGGCCACTATGCCTTCCTGAAGACCGATGCCCCCTCGGGTGCGGTTCAGGAAATGGAACGCCTGATGCGCCTGCATGACGACGTCATGCGCGTTCTGACCATCAAGGTCGACGGTCACGAAGACGGCCCGTCGGTTCAGATGCAGAAGCGTGACGAACGTGGCGACCGCCGCGAGCGTCGTTGATCAACGCCTGAGAAAAGGACACTAAACCATGGCCGCAAAACCATTTTTCCGCCGCCGCAAGGTCTGCCCGTTCTCGGGTGAGAACGCGCCGAAGATCGACTATAAAGACACCCGTCTGCTGCAGCGCTACATCTCTGAGCGTGGCAAGATCGTTCCTTCGCGCATCACCGCCGTTTCGGCGAAAAAGCAGCGTGAACTGGCCCGTGCTATCAAGCGCGCCCGCTTTCTCGCCCTGCTGCCCTACGCCGTGAAGTAAGGAGAGACTGACATGCAAGTTATCCTTCTGGAACGCGTTGCGAAACTGGGTCAGATGGGCGACGTCGTTGACGTCAAGCCCGGCTACGCCCGCAACTTCCTGCTGCCCCAGGGCAAAGCCCTGAGCGCATCGGACGCCAACATCGCGTCGTTCGAAGCCCAGAAAGCGCAGCTGGAAGCACGCAACCTGGAAACCAAGAAAGAAGCTGAAGCCCTGGCTGAAAAGCTGGACGGTCAGCAGTTCATCGTGATTCGCTCGGCATCGGATGCTGGCGCTCTGTACGGCTCGGTCACCCCGCGTGACGCCGCAGATGCCGCAACCGAAGCAGGTTTCACCGTCGACAAGAAACAGGTCATCCTGATCGCTCCGATCAAGGAACTGGGCCTGCACTCGGTCGCCGTTCGCCTGCACCCCGAGGTTGAAGTCGAGATCAAGATGAACGTTGCCCGCTCAGAAGAAGAAGCCGAACTGCAGGCATCGGGCAAATCGATTCAGGAACTGGCCGCTGAAGAAGAAGCTGCCGCTGAATTCGAAATCGCCGAACTGTTCGACGACATCGGCTCGGCCGCTTCGGACGACGACGATCTGGTGGCCGAAGACGCCCCTGCCCAAGAAGACGAAGCAAAAGCCTGATCTGGCCAAGCTGACCTTACAGAAAGGGCCGCGCCATCCGCGCGGCCCTTTTTCTTGCCCGAGCCAGCAAAATTCAGCCCAATTTCACAGCTAATCTTGCGGCGTCGACTGCGATCCATATCATCGCGCACCGGAACCTGGAGAATTTAGATGGCAGTTTTCCCCCGCCGCAGCATCATCGCCTTCCTCGCAATGGCCACCCTTGCCGCCTGTAGCGGCGCCGAAGTATCCCGAGGTGACGCGGAACCGTTCGATCCGCCGCTCTACCCCAACGAGACCCCGGAACTGCGCGCGTCGATCAACAAATGGGCAGATCACTACGAGTTGCCGCGTGAGTTGGTGCACAAGCTGGCGATCCGCGAAAGCACGCACAGACCCTGGGCTGTGAACCGCCCTTATTACGGCCTGCTCCAGATCCTGCCTGCCACGGCGCGCTCGATGGGATATAAGGGCAACGCGCAAGGTCTGCTGGACGCTGACACCAATCTTGAGTTTGCGGGAAAATATCTGCGCGGTGCATGGCTGCTTTCCGATGGCGATCAGCAACGCGCCATCTTTTTATATGCAAAAGGGTACTATCCCGAAGCCAAGGCACGCGGTATGCTGGTTGAGACAGGATTACGACCCGCGCCGTGAAATGGGGCGGTCAATCGGAATGATCTTCTGTTAGCAGTTGCGTTCCGATAGTGACAAAAATGTTCTAATACGTCACCAGCAGCGTCGAAAAGCGCAGACATTTCGCACGTCGCCTTGTCATGTTTTCAAAAGTATGTTGTGCTGGCTGCCGTGAGGTAAGTTGGGTTCCACTCTAAGTTTACTGCCGGTCTGACGACACCATCAGACTTGTGGTATGGGCCGCAGTTGGTAGGCGCCGCATGGAAATTTTCGATCTGAGCACTCTGCCGGATGCAGAAACTCGGTATACCGAGTTTCTTAAGCAGATTTGCGACAAGCATGAAATGGACCATGCCGCCTATGCTGGCATGAATCCTGCGGCTGGTACCGTAGCCGGTTTTGTGACTTACGACGACGCCTGGAACGAACACTACCAGAACCAGGGTCTGATCATGATCGACCCCACAATCCACATGGCCCGACGCAGCATCGCCCCCGTGGATTGGAGCCGTCTTGAACGCAGCCCGGAGTTTCAGCGCGTTTTCAGGGACGCACATGATTTTGGCATTCCGAATCAAGGCGTTACCATTCCTGTGCGAGGGCCTTACGGCGATATTGGATTGCTCAGCGCGACCCGCAATTGCAGCAAGGAAGAATGGCGTAAACTGTACACCCATGTCATCAGCGACCTGCAATCAATGGCCGTTCACATTCACGACCATGTCGTGACCTCAGATGAACTGACCGGTGCGCTGTACCACCCTACCCTGTCCACGCGTGAGGCCGAGATCCTGCAATGGGTCGCGGCAGGCAAGTCGCAGCAGGATATCGGCGACATCCTGTCCATCTCGCACCGCACCGTCGAGGTGCATCTGCGATCAAGCCGCGAAAAGCTGAGCGCGTTGACCACGCCGCAAGCCGTCGGCCGGGCCATCGCAATTGGGCTTATTACCCCAGGTTAAACACAAAATTCCCCAAATTCCGTCAAAATACGGGAAACCCCCAATAGAAAAACCCCCTCAAAACGGTAACTTCTAGTTTACCGAACAACCACTCGAAGGGGGAAAAAATGATCATCGTGGTAGATGGGCTGAACAGACACCTGTTCGGCGAAGTTCTCGACGAAATGTTTGAACTGCGCGCACGCGTATTCGGCGGACGTCTTGGATGGGACGTTAATATCGAAGACGGGAAAGAGATCGACGAATTCGATCACCTGGATCCTGCATACGTAATCGGACTCGACGACGGGGGGAATGTCGTCGCAGCCGTGCGTGCCCTGCAGACCACCGGACCTCACATGCTTTCCGATGTCTTCTCGGCCATTCTGGATGGCGAAGCACCGCTGCGCAGCGCGACGATGTGGGAATCCACGCGCTTTTGCGTCGACACGCAGCGTCTCAAACGCGGCAAGGACAAGAACTCGGTGTCGTATGCCACCTGTGAACTGATGATTGGCTCGCTGGAATATGCCAAGAACGCAGGTATCCAGGACATCATCACCGTAATCGATCCGGTTATGGATCGCGTTCTGCAGCGGTCGAACTGTGCCCCTTATGACTATGTCGGCAAAACTGTCCCGATGGGCAAAGTGTCGGCACTGGCCGCGCTGTTGGATTGCACCGATGAACGCATTCAGGGCGTCCGCGACTTCGCTGGCATCGAAGGCGATGTCTTCCTGGACGAGGAAGAGGCGCTGGCCCTGTTCAACTCGAAGAAAGCTGTTGAGCCCAATCCGGCCAATCGCGATCACAAACCGCTCACTGACCTCGAAAAATACTTTGTCGAACAGATGAGCGCAGCGCGCACCGAAGCGGAACGGCAAGATGTTCTGAAGCTGATCGAAGCGCTGACCGACACCTTCACGCCAGAGCAGAAGACCGCTCTGCTACAGACCCCCCGTGCTTTTGCTCATGAGGCCTGACCCCCTCACCTCATAGTACAAAGCCACCCATGCGGAGTCGCCAATTTCAGGCGGCTCCGCTTTACTTTTGGTCCCCGAAAAGGGGGGAAGAGGATTATTCCTCTTCCAGTGCCTCAACGGCTTTTTGCAGGTCGTCCTTGCTGACTTCTTTGTCTGCAACGGTGGCCAGTTCGAACACGTAGTCGACAACCTTATCTTCAAAGATCGGCGCGCGCAGTTGCTGCTGCATCTGGGCGTTTTGCTGCACGAACTCAAAGAACTGGCGTTCCTGACCCGGGTACTGACGCGCCTGGTTCATGATCGCCTGAGTCATCTCGGCATCGGTCACTTCAACTTCAGCCTTCTGGCCCAGCTCGGCCAGCAGCAGGCCCAGACGCACGCGGCGCTCGGCCAGTTTGTTGTGCTCGTCGGTGGGTTCGATCTCATCGTGATCGTGGCCTTCGACCTCGGGGTTTTCCTCGTGCCACAGCTGGTGAGCAATCTGCTTGGCCTCGGCCTCTACCAGCGACGGCGGCAGGTCAAAGGACACCTTCTCGTCCAGCGCATCCAGCAGCGCGCGCTTCATCACAGCGCGTGACGCACCAGCGTATTCGGCTTCCAGACGCTCGGAAATCTGACCTTTCAGAGCCTCCAGATCCTCGGCACCGAATTTCTTGGCCAGCTCATCATTGACCTCGGCGGCGACCGGCTCTTTCACCTCTTTGACGGTGCAGGTGAAAACAGCGTCTTTACCGGCCAGATGCTCGGCACCGTATTCTTCGGGGAAGGTGACGTTGACGTCTTTTTCTTCCTCGGCTTTCACACCAACCAGCTGCTCTTCAAAGCCGGGGATGAAGCTGTTCGAGCCCAGCACCAGCGGGTAGTCTTCCGCCGAGCCGCCTTCGAACTCTTCGCCGTCAACCTTGCCGACGAAATCGAACACGATCTGGTCGCCGTCTTTGGCTTTCGAACCCTTGCGGCGCGCTTTGAAATCCTGTGCAGTTTCGGCCAGATTGTTCAGCGCCTCTTCCACGGCTGCGTCATCGGCTTTGACAACCAGCTTCTCCAGTTCGACCGATTTCAGGTCAACCTCGGGGATTTCCGGCAGCGCTTCGTAGGACATTGCGACCTCGACGTCGTCGCCTTCTTTCCAGTCCTCATTGGTCATCTTGACCTCGGGCTGCAGCGCAGGGCGGTCGCCGCTGTCTTCAAAGTGCTTGTTCATCGCACCATCGATGGTTTCCTGCATCGCTTCGCCCAGCAGGCGCTGGCCAAATTGCTTCTTCAGCAGCGCCATCGGCACCTTGCCTTTGCGGAAGCCCTTCATCTCAACTTCGGGCTGCGCCTCGGTCAGCTTTTCGTTGACCTTGTCGTCCAGCTCGGCTGCGGTCACAACGATGTTGTAGCCGCGTTTCAGACCTTCGTTCAGCGTCTCGGTAACCTGCATTATGGTAGTCCCCATAGGATTCGGGGCGCGCAAAACGGCGCGCCGGGCAAATTTGACGCCTTCTATTTGCCCAGCCGCCCGCGTGCAAGGGGGCAAAGGCCGGATCACCCCGGATTTACCGCCTCTCAGTATAAAAAACGCCCCGGATTGGACCGGGGCGTTTGTTCAGGAAATCGTCCGGGTGATCAGAACCGCCAGCGCGCGCCCAGAACCCAAGCCTCGTTGTTGTCGAACGAGGTGCCGTCGTCAAAGTCGTGGTTGCGGTATTTCAGATAAGCATCGGTGTTGATTGCGTCGATCTTCTGCACCACCGCGATGCCCCACGCCTTGGTGCTGGACCCGTCCGAGTCAAAATCCGAACCGTCAAAATAGTCGATCCCGACGCCGGTTTTGCCCCATGGCACCCAGTTCCCTTCATAGGCGATTTTGCCGTACCAGTAATTGGGATCGGACGCGCCATCCGCGTCGTCGTCGCGCGTACCCGCTGCAACGGTAAAGCTGAACCCACTGGGCAACAGAACCGAGGCCGAGCCGATCGTGTCTTTGCGCTCACCCGAGTTGTCGTCGCGGTCGCGCACGGCATAGGCCAGACCGGCCGCAAATTCGACCCCGCCCGCAAAGGTGTTTTCGTAGGACAGGCCAATGTCGTAGTAATCGTCGTCATCGCTGCTGGACAGGATGTTCTGACCATAGGCGATCCCGGCGGAAAATCCGTTGACGGTCGGCGTGTCATAACGAATGCGGCCCCGGCGCGAACCGTCCAGGTTGCTGCTGGAGTCGCCAACGGTGATATCGCTCAGCATGCCGTCAGTTCCGCGGTAGAAGAAGCCCGCGTTCTCGTCGTTGGTGAACGAATAAAGCGCTGTGCCGACGTAGGACAAATCCACTTCGGCTGCACCATCGGACACCATGCTGCCCTGCCCGGCCGAGAATTTACCCCAATCGCCTTTCAAGGCGAAATCGACATGGCGCAGATCTTCGCGCGTCCAGCCATCGCCATTGGTGCCGAACTGATCCGCCGAGGCTGATCCGGGCAGACCCAGGCCGGTTTCAAAGCGGAAGGTAAACTCGTTGCTGCCAAAAGGCTGCAGCAAGCGCAGGCCAACGCGGCTGTTAGACAGATCGTTGTCCAAAAGCCGGGTCTCGGTCTCTTCGCCATCGTCGACCGAAATAATGGCCGGGTTCAGCTGGCCATAAAGCTCGACATAGCCGCCACTGTTGTTTTCATATTTCAATTCAGCCGCAGCCGGAATTGCCGTTGATGCGGCAAGGACTGCAACAACCGAAGTGGATTTAAAGTTCAGGGTCATTTCACTCACCATGAAAAATTCAGGTTTCAGGTACTGCTCAGATGTTTACGGAACGTGAGCGTTCCAGTGCGCCGCAATCGGTCCCGCGCGAGCATTGCTTTTTCGCAACAGCAGAAACTCGCAAAATTTGATATTTGTTAATGTTTATAAAGGCTTGAACATTCACACACTAGATCTCGCCAAGCACCACAAGTGAATTGTGACGCCGAGCCATGCGTCTGGCAAACACTCGCTATGCATCTGCGCAGGTCTTGACGGCGGATTTCCGCCGACTCGCGCCCCGCTGAGCCATTCCCCGCCCAATATACTTATATATTTAATTGCCTAAATACGTATGGAAGCTGCTCGGGCAGATCTTCTGCGATCAGCCCAGGGCCGAAATGGCGCGCGCATTCCACGTGCAACCAGGCCGCGCTCTCGGCGGCCTGCATGGCTGAAACCCCTCGTGCCATCAGCCCTGTGATGAACCCGGCCAGCACATCCCCCGACCCGGCCGTCGCCAACCACGGGGCGGAACGGTCGTAATGCGCCACGTTGATCGAGCACTGGCCATTTGGATCGGCAATCACCGTATCCGGCCCTTTGAACAGAACAACACACCCGGCCCGTTTCGCGGCCTCGCGGGTGGCATCCACTTTGGAATAAGCCGGGCCTTTCAAGGGAACCGCAGTCAGTTTCTCAGCAATATCCGGGAAAAGCCGCGCAAACTCTCCACCATGTGGTGTTAGCACGCAGTTTGCGTGCAGCAATCCGAACAGCGCGTCCGGGTCGTCGGCAAAAGCCGTCAACGCATCCGCGTCCAGCACTGTTGCCCGCCGCGCCGCCAACGCGACCGGCACCAATTGCAGCGCACGCTTCACTCCCAGCCCCGGGCCAAGGCACACAGCATTCAACCGCTCATCCTGCAACACCTCGGCCAACCCATCTGCACCCTCAACGCGCTGCAACATGATGGCCGTCACCTGCGCCGCAACCTCCATCTGGGCCGAGGGCGGCACCCCAATCGCCACCAAACCGGCCCCGATCCGCAAAGCCCCCCGCGCCGCCAGCCGGGCCGCGCCGGTCTTTCCCGCGCCACCCGAGAGGATAAGGGCGTGACCATGGGCATATTTGTGAACACCACCACCCTTGCCGATCAGCACCCCATTCGGGCGCTCCACAATTTCCGCAATCTCGGTGTTTACGTGTTCATGATGAAGCCCAATATCCTTGACGACCAAACACCCGCAAAACTCGGGTGCCTCGTTCAGGACATGCCCCAGTTTTTTTGAGTGGAACGAGACCGTCAGCGAAGAGCGGGCACTGCGGCGGCCATGCTGGGGAAACGCATCCCCCAAAACTCTCCCCGAGTCAGAGCAAATTCCAGACGGGACATCCACGGCAACTGTTCGTGGGGGAATAATATCTGTCCCCAAACCTTGCCTGCGCATCTCCCAAGCATCTTCGGCATCGTCATGCGCCCACAAAAGCTCCCACACGGACGGATCCTCAATCGGTCTCGCCAAGCCGGTTCCGAACAGCGCATCGATGGAAACGTCTGGATGTTTGAAACTCGACTGAGCAAGTTCGTTGGCGCTCAGCGTAGGCCCCTTCCACCGCTCATAATTCACGCGCGCATCGGGCGGCAGCTTCTCTGGATCGCCATATAGAAAAACCTCAACCTCCCAACCCAACTCCCGCAACAACCGCGCCACGACAAACCCGTCGCCCCCGTTGTTCCCGGGTCCACACAGCACAACGGCGCGCAAGGGATCCCCTTCATCTGGCCCCAAATATCCCGGGGAGCTCGAGGGGCTGGCCCCTCGATCCCTCAACTCTGGCCACTCCTCGAAAATCGCGTCGACAACGCCCTGCCCGGCGCGCTCCATCAGGTCCAGGCCCGTCACCTGACCGGACTCAATCGCCGCCTGCTCGATCGCCCGCATCTGTGCCGCTGTCAGCAATTCTGCCATCCGAAACCCCTTCGCGATTCAATTCTGATTACTTTTTGTGCAAAGTGACTAAAATTTCACCCCGCGCCAAATTTCGCCCCGCCCTAAGGCCATCATTTTCGCAATCACATTGCTGAGCGATCTTAGACGTGATCACTGCGGGTCTGACAACCATGCGAGGTGAGCCGGGATGAAAAAGATCGAAGCGATCATCAAGCCGTTCAAACTGGACGAAGTGAAAGAGGCATTGCAGGACGTTGGCGTCCAGGGCCTCAGCGTGATCGAAGTCAAAGGCTTTGGCCGCCAAAAGGGTCACACGGAACTCTACCGGGGTGCCGAATACGTGGTCGATTTTCTGCCCAAGGTGAAGGTCGAAGTGGTTCTGGACGACGATCAGGTCGATGCCGCCATCGAGGCTATCGTCTCGGCCGCCAAGACCGACAAGATCGGCGACGGCAAGATCTTTGTCTCACCCGTTGAACAAGCCATCCGCATCCGCACCGGCGAGACCGGCTCGGACGCGCTGTAACCCATTACCGAATTCTCAAACCAGAGGAACAATAGAATGAGCAAGGACGCAGTTCTTCAGCTGATCAAAGACGAAGGCGCCGATTACGTCGACGTCCGTTTCACCGACCCGCGCGGCAAGCTTCAGCACGTGACCCTGATGGCTGATCAGGTTGACGAAGACTTCCTGGAAGAAGGCTTCATGTTCGACGGTTCGTCGATTGCGGGCTGGAAGTCGATCGAAGCATCGGACATGAAACTGATGGTCGACACCGACAGCGCCTATGTCGATCCGTTCTATGCAGAAAAAACCATCTGCGTGCACTGCTCGGTTGTCGAGCCCGACACCGGCGAAGCCTATGAGCGTGACCCGCGCGGTACCGCCCAAAAAGCCGAGGCCTACCTGAAAGCCTCCGGCATCGGCGACGCGGCCTTCTTCGGCCCCGAAGCTGAATTCTTCCTGTTTGACGATGTCCGTTTCTCGAACACGATCAACAAGGTATCCTACGAAGTTGATGCGACCGACGCGTCGTGGAACACCGACACCGAATACGAGATGGGCAACATGGGCCATCGTCCGGGCGTCAAGGGTGGCTACTTCCCGGTTAACCCGATCGACGAATCCCAGGACCTGCGTTCGGAAATGCTCAGCACCATGAAGCGTCTGGGCATGAAGGTCGACAAGCACCACCACGAGGTTGCCTCGTGCCAGCACGAGCTGGGCCTGATCTTCGACAGCCTGACCAAACAGGCGGACGAGCTGCAGAAGTACAAATACGTCATCCACAACGTCGCGCACGCCTACGGCAAATCGGCGACCTTCATGCCGAAGCCCATCGCAGGCGACAACGGCACCGGCATGCACGTGAACATGTCGATCTGGAAAGACGGCAAGCCACTGTTTGCAGGCGACAAATACGCCGACCTGTCGGACGAGGCCCTGTGGTTCATCGGTGGTGTTCTGAAACACGCCAAGACCCTGAACGCCTTCACCAACCCGTCGACCAACAGCTACAAGCGCCTGATCCCGGGCTTTGAAGCCCCCGTTCTGCGCGCCTATTCGGCCCGTAACCGTTCCGGTTGTGTCCGTATTCCGTGGACCGAAAGCCCGAAAGCCAAGCGCGTCGAGGCCCGTTTCCCCGACCCGGCCGCAAACCCCTATCTGGCGTTTGCTGCGCTGCTGATGGCCGGTCTGGACGGCATCAAGAACAAGATCGATCCGGGCGAAGCCATGGATAAGAACCTGTACGACCTGCCCGCCGAAGAACTGGCCGATATCCCGACCGTCTGCGGCAGCTTGCGTGAGGCTCTGGAAGCTCTGGCTGCCGATCACGACTTCCTGCTGCAGGGCGACGTGTTCACCAAAGACCAGATCGACGGCTACATCGCCCTGAAGATGGAAGAGGTCGAAACCTACGAGCATACCCCGCACCCGGTTGAGTACGGCATGTACTACAGCTGCTG
Source organism: Ruegeria sp. AP12 (assembly GCF_056540025.1). Lineage (NCBI taxonomy): Bacteria > Pseudomonadati > Pseudomonadota > Alphaproteobacteria > Rhodobacterales > Roseobacteraceae > Ruegeria > Ruegeria sp. AP12. The sequence goes on along the minus strand of NZ_JBQFVZ010000001.1, from coordinate 465,025 downwards.
ATCCGGAACAGGGTTACATCTGCAAGGGCGTCCAAACGGGCGCCCTTGCTTCGTTTGGCATGATCTTTCACACTCGGATGCAAACCGGTCAGGAGAGAGCGCATGTCATCCGATACCTCGTTTGCACAATTCTCGGACATCGTAACCTCGGTCGAAGATCTGGAACGCATCACCGGCGCGCCTCTGCCCCAGATCATCGCCAAGGAATTGTCCGCACTGGATCAGATGTGCCGCGACTTCATCGACAAATCCACCTTCTGCCTGATCGCTTCGGCCAACCCGGATGGGTATCTGGACATCTCACCGCGCGGCGACCCTGAGGGGTTTGTTCAAGTGGTCTCGGACACCCTGATCGCCATCCCGGATCGCCCCGGCAACAAGCGGGTGGACACGTTTCACAACGTTCTGAAAGACCCGCGCGTCAGTGTGATTTTCTTTGTTCCCGGCAAAATGGAAACTCTGCGCATTCGCGGCACGGCGCGAATATGCGCTGACCCCGACCTGCTAAGCGGTATGGCCGTGAACGGGCGGGTGCCGAAACTTGTCCTGCTGATCCATGTCGAAACTGCCTTTGCCCACTGCCCCAAATGCGTCATCCGTGGGAACCTGTGGCAACCCGATCACTGGCCCGATGCCTCGCAACTGGCGAACATGAATGCAATGATGGTCAAACACGCGAAAATCGACAAAACGCCCGAGGAATGGTTCGAAAGCCTAAAAGCCACGGACGAACTGGACCTGTATTAACCGACTTGCCATTTCGCCCTTGGCATTTACGCTTTCACAACCACAGCCAATCGGAGTGCCCCTATGCTGCGCGCGCTTTTTCTGTCGCTTGCCCTGACCATCCCGACCGTCGGACTGACCGCGCCCTGCGGGAATACCAGCGCAGGGTTCGAGGCCTGGAAAGCGGACTTTGCCAAACAGGCGCGCCGTGCCGGAGTTAAAAAGAAGGGTCTGCATGCGCTGGCGCAAACGCAATACGCCACCCGCACCATTGCAGCCGACCGAAATCAGAAGAGTTTCAAATACTCGCTGGATAAATTCATGCGTGTGCGCGGCGCCGACACGATTGTTGCGCAAGGGCGCAAACGCAAAGCCAGAAACCCGGATTTCTACGCTGCACTGGAACGCCAATACGGCGTGCCATCCGGAATTTTGCTGGCCATCCACGGCATGGAAACCGGCTTTGGCAGCTTCATGGGCGACAGTCAGGTTGTTTCCGCAATCACAACATTAGCCTACGATTGCCGCAGATCGGATTTCTTTATCCCCCATGCGATCGGGGCACTGAAACTGGTCGATCAGGGCAGCATCACCATGGCGACAAAAGGGGCAAAACATGGCGAACTGGGCCATACGCAATTCCTGCCCGGCAACGCCCTGGAATACGGTGTCGATGCCACCGGCGACCGACGTGTGGACTTTTACAACCTGACGGATGCAATGGCCTCGACCGCGAATTTCCTTCGCAAAAAAGGATGGAAACCGGGGCGTGGCTATCAGCCGGGGCAGCCGAATTTCGCGGTCATCCAACAATGGAATGCGGCATCGGTCTATCAGCAATCCATCGCCATCATGGCCGCCCGAATCGATGGTTAGGCCCGACACTCCGTCACCACGTCCTACACGCAATTCGGCCACAAAATTGCCACAGTGGCCACCAAAACGCCTTGGATTCAGGGTTTCCAAAGCGTAATCAATCCTCGGAAATTTCGATTTTTTTCCATTTTGGTCAAATTCTGTCCAAAAACCGTTGATAGTTTGTCGGCTTAGACAATAAGCGGCAAAGGAACACTCCAGTGGCTCGGAAGCACAGCTACCATGGCGGCCTGCAATTCGATGGCGACACAGACGGCGCGATCGAGCGGTTTGGCACAATTGTCGCCACGACGCTTGAAGATTACGGCCATTTGGTCGAACGCAAAGCGCTGTTGTCACGGACCGAGGCAAGCGTCGTCTCAAGCCAGTATATGGTGCGCCTGACGCTGGATACCGAAGCGGCGGATACCGACACACGTTACGAACGTATGGATCGCGCGGCTGGCCTGCGGACGCTCGCCCGGCCCGTTGTGTCCAACCCTCAGAACCGGTTGGTCCTGACGGTTACTCCGGTGTCGCCGCTGCTGGACGATCCCGAGATCTCGGAACTTATGCTGGTCGTCATTCTGTACCGCATGGTCGATATCTGCTCGACCCGGCGGGTGGAATGGCTGTCACCGCACACGGTATTGACCGTCGAACAGTTCATGAGCGCCTTTGACACGCTGGCCCCCAGCAAACCCAGAAACCGAAAACAGATCTTTCAATCTGTGACCGGTCAGTTTGCAGGTCTGGATATCCCCGAACCGCAAGATCCTATCGAAGCAGCCAAACCTGCGGCCCGTCCGATCCAGCTGTCAGACGAACAACTGCTCAGCATCGCGTTTCGCACGGACGAACCCCAAACCCCAACAGAAACCCCGCCCAGCGATCCCGCTGAGGAAGACGAGCGGCCAAGCGACATTCTGCGGCTCAGCAGCTGGTGCATGACAGGCGTGATCGCCAGTGTCTCCACCCCGATTGCGCTGTCCATGGCGGCGGTTAACCTGATCCGGGGTGAGGATTTCAGACTGAACACTCAGGTTCTGGTCTTCACCTTTGCCATTGTCGCCCTGAATGCCAGCAACGCTTTTGCCGACGTTGCCACCGCTCTGGGCATGTAACCGAATTACAAGAACCCTCCTTGGAGGCCCCGCCGTCAGGCGGGGTTTTCCATTTCTGCCAGGCTGTGCGCGGCCAGAACATAGGTGTGGATCGAGAAAACGACCGCGCCAGTCTTGGGCAGACGCATCAAAGTCTGACGCTCGCTCCGCAGGTATGAGGTGGTCCCCGCTTTTGGTTTTTCCCGCGGTTCGCTGGCACTGCGGGGTTGAAAAAGCTCCGGGTCCTCGTACCACAGCGCATTGAAGCGCCAAAGCGGGCGATCTGGTTGAATCCCATCAAACAATCGCTGCACGCGCCGGGCGATATTGTCGTCGTAGCTGGCGACCGGCACATGAATATCCACCAGCGGGCGCATGAATTTCTCACTCAAACGCCAACTGGCTGGAAAACACAGGATCGCGCCTGTCAGAACATGCTGATCGGCTTGCTTTTGCAGGATGCAGAAATCCTCTTGAACCAGATGGCACAGCGTATCCAGTGGCCGGGTCCTGTCGATGTCAACCGACACGCCGTCAGGCCGCTGCACGCTGTCCGCAGCAGCAGGATAGACCTGCGCCAGAACCAGTTCCAAAAGCTCTTGCGCCGCAGGTTCGGCACCTTGGTCCAGCGCCAGCACCTGATCGCGCCGTTCTTTCAACAGGGTCGCCCGATGGCTCATCTGCGCGGCAAAGGCGTCATCCTGATGCAGCCACGCGTCCGGCGACGCAGGCTGCACACCGGGCAGCGCACGCGCGTTGCGCGGATCATACGGGATTTTTTCCTGCAAAATGATAGTCATGAGACCCAGCTACCACCGAATCCATGCAATGTCGGTCAAAAAACGACCCGCAGACGGTCGCAATCTTCTGCGACGACGGATCAGGGCCTCAACACACTCGACCCCATGTCAGGGAGGCGTGACGTGAATCAACACTACCGGGATACCCGCAAAATCGATCCGACCCGAGGGGAAACACTGGGCGACGGAACACCCAACGACAACAACCGGATCGAGATCGGACCGACCCAACTGGCCTTTGACGAATGGGATGCGGCCGGGTTGAAACTACCGAACCTTGAACGGATGCGCGAATACCGCTGGAAGCGCCTGACGCAGGCGATTGTCGATCGCGGATACGGCGGCCTGTTGATCTTTGACCCGCTGAACATCCGCTACGCCACTGACAGCACCAACATGCAGCTATGGAACACCCACAACCCGTTCCGGGCCGTGCTGCTATGCGCCGACGGGTATATGGTGATCTGGGACTACAAGAACTCGCCCTTCCTGTCGACGTTCAACCCGTTGGTGCGCGAACAGCGGTCGGGCGCGGATCTGTTCTATTTCGACCGGGGCGACAAGGTGGATATCGCGGCGGACGTGTTCTCGAACGAAGTGCGCGTGCTGATCGGCGAACATGGCGGCGGAAACAAGCGTCTGGCGGTCGACAAGATCATGTTGCACGGGCTGCGCGCGCTTGAGGCGCAGGGGTTCGAAATCATGGAAGGCGAGGAACTGACCGAAAAGACCCGCGCCATCAAAGGCCCGGACGAGATTCTGGCCATGCGCTGCGCCAGCCATGCCTGCGAGACCGCCGTGGCCGAGATGGAAAAATTCGCCCGTACCAATGTCGGCGACGGAAAAACCTCGGAAGATGACATCTGGGCCGTTCTGCACGCCGAAAACATCCGGCGCGGGGGTGAGTGGATCGAAACCCGCCTTTTGGCCTCGGGCCAGCGCACCAACCCGTGGTTTCAGGAATGCGGCCCCCGCATTACACAGCAGAATGAGATCATTGCATTCGACACGGACCTGATCGGATCGTACGGGATTTGCATCGATATTTCACGCACATGGTGGATCGGCGACCAGAAACCGCGCGCCGATATGATCTATGCCATGCAGCACGCGCATGAACACATCATGACCAATATGGAGATGCTGAAACCCGGTGTGATGATCCCCGAGCTGACGGCCAACTCTCACAGGTTGGACGACAAGTTTCAGGCGCAGAAGTACGGCTGCCTGATGCATGGCGTGGGATTGTGTGACGAATGGCCATTGGTCGCCTATCCCGACAAGGCGGTTGCCGGGGCCTATGACTATCCATTGGAACCCGGCATGGTGCTCTGTGTCGAAGCCGCCGTTGGCGAAGTGGGCGGAGATTTCTCGATCAAGCTGGAAGATCAGGTACTGATAACCGAGGACGGCTATGAGAACCTGACAAAATACCCGTTTGATGGGCGGCTTATGGGGTCAGAGTGAGGTTGCCCTCACTCTGACCAATTTGAACGACGCACATTGCCGTGCCAGTCTTCAATCGGCTGCGTCAATTGCGGGTCGCTTGCGAATTCGCCCAGTGGCCAGGACTGTCCCAGCGCAAAACCCAATGCGCCAACCAGAACAAGAGTAACCAATGTGCCTGCCCCGATACCGGGCGACTGCGGGGTTGCTGTAATATGTGTCATGCTTTCCTCCGGCGATGGTGTGGATACCGTGAAGATGGGGGAGGCAGTTGAATTATGAAAATGAATATTTAATCGACACAACATCACCAATTGTGATGTTTGGTCATTCAATTGGACGCCGCAACACCGCTTACCTGCGCAAGTGCACAGGTCCTGTGCACCTGTCCGCCAAGTCCTCACCTTACCGTTACGCCTTTGACATATCCCTTGAGACTGGCTTTGCTTCACCACAGTATTGCAGGCATCCCCCCAAACCGAAGGAGCCGAAATGCCCACGGAACGCATCACTTTTGCCGGACATGACGGCGGTCAACTTGCAGCACGACTGGACCTGCCCGACGGTCCGGTGCTGGCAACCGCCCTGTTCGCGCATTGCTTTACCTGTTCCAAGGACATTCCAGCCGCGCGCCGCATCTCGGCCCGGCTGGCGGCAATGGGCATCGCGGTCTTGCGGTTCGACTTTACGGGTCTGGGCCACTCGGAAGGCGAATTCGCAAACACCACCTTCACCTCGAATGTCGAAGACCTGATTGCGGCGGCTCAGTATCTTGCGGGCCGGAATATGGCCCCTGCCCTGTTGATCGGTCACTCGCTCGGCGGTGCTGCGGTTTTGCGCGCCCGTGCGGGCATCCCTTCGGTCAAGGCGGTTGTGACCCTTGGGGCCCCGGCCGATCCCAGCCACGTCTCGCACCATTTCGAAGATGCCCTGCCGCAGATCCAACAGGACGGCAGCGCCGAGATTTCGCTGGGCGGGCGTCCGTTCCGCATTGGCAAGGCCTTTGTCGATGATATTGCCGAAGCAGCACTGACCCCATCGGTTGCTGATCTGAAAGCCGCATTGCTGATCCTGCACGCGCCGATGGATGAAACGGTCAGCATCGACAATGCCAGCACAATCTTTCTTGCGGCCAAACACCCCAAAAGCTTTGTCACCCTTGACGATGCCGACCACCTGATCACCCGCGCCGCAGATGCCGAATATGCGGCCGATGTGATCGCAGCCTGGGTGTCGCGCTATGTCTCGCTTTGCCCGCCTGCCCCACCGCCGGGCGCGCCCGAAGGCGTCATTCGAGTGACCGAGTCGGACCCCAATGGTTTCTTGCAGGACATTCAATCGGGGCCGCGCCATCACGTCGTGGCGGACGAGCCGGTGTCATATGGCGGCACGGATCGTGGCATGTCGCCTTACGGGTTTGTCTCCTCGGGTCTTGGGGCGTGTACCTCGATGACCATACGCATGTATGCGCGGCGCAAACGGTGGCCGCTGACCGGCATCACCGTCGATGTGTGCCACGACAAGGTTCACGCGCAGGATGCGGGTCTGGCAAACGAGGGCAAGATCGATCAGTTCAAACGCAAGATACGGCTGGAAGGCCCCCTGACCCCCGACCAACGCGCGCGCCTTCTGGAGATTGCGGATAAATGCCCCGTGCACCGCACGCTGGAAGGCTCCTCCGTTGTGACCACGATCCTGCTGGACGCGTGACCTGAAATCCTGTCACGGAACTGTTTCGCGTGGCTGCTACCCACGCGGCCATGGAAAAACAGATCGTGTGCATAAACTGGGGCACGCTCTACGGCGCCCCCTATATCAACCGCCTTTATCGGATGGTCTGTGCCAGAACGACGCCGCCTTTCCGGTTCGTGGCCTTCACGGATTCGCGCGACGGTGTCGATCCCGGTGTCGAATGCTATGACCTGCCCGAGATGCCCGGCTTCATGCCGCAGCGAACCATTGGCCAATGGCCGAAATCCAGACTGTGGGCCGCAGAGCTGGCTGATCTGACGGGGCCATTCCTGTTTCTGGATCTGGACGTCGCGATCACCGGCTCGCTGGATCCGTTCTTCGAGTTCGGCGACCCGGACGACGTTATCCTTGCACGCAACGTGGCCAAACCCCTCAGCCGTCTGGGGCAAACGTCGATCTACCGTATGCCGGTCGGTGCGCTTGCCCCGCTGCAGGATATCTTTGCCGCCGACCCTAAGGGCGTGGCGGATACGTATCGGTTTGAACAGCATTTTGTGACAAAAAACGCGCCAAACGGGATAAGGTTCTGGCCGTCCGGCTGGGTCCGCCATTTCCGGATCGAGTGTATTCCCAAGTTCCCGCTGAACTACTTTCTGGACACGCGCGCACCCAAGGACGCACGCGTTGTGATCTTTGCCGGATCGCTCAACCCGCCCGATGCGATCAAAGGCCAGTACCACGCCGAGGTTCCGCACCTGCCGCCCGGCCAACACATCTGGCGCGCGCTCAGATCAAAGCACAAGCTTTGGGGAATCCGCCAATTTGTACGACCAGCAACCTGGGTCGAGCGGATTTGGGATCAGGCAGAACAAAGCTAGGCCCGGCCCGGCTGTGTGCCGGGCGCGGAACAGATCCCAAATCAGCGTCTCCGCGACGCAGGCCGATGGATCGGAGGCCGCGCCGCAGGCGGTCTTGCAACCGGAGGACGCGGACGCGACGGCGGCTTGGCAATTGGCGGCTTCGGACGCGCAGGTGGCTTGCCCGCCGGGGGCTTCGGTCGATTGGGCGGCTTGCCGTCCGGCGGTCTGGGCCGGTCCGGTCGGTTCACGTCGATATCGACATCGACGTCGTGGTAATAATCATTCCACAGCATCGAGTCGTAAAACGGGTCGTACCCGTACCCATAGCCCACGCCGACACTTACGCCATCGCAGCCTGACAGGGTCAGACCTGCGACCCCCAAGCCCAGCGCTAGCACAGAACGTTTGATCAGTTTGCGTGTCATACCAACCTCCGTCATTGCAGCGACCGGAACGACGCGAAAACGGCGTTCAGATCATCCACATAGGCCGGATCAGCCCCATCGCGCAGGATCGCCACCACGACGGCCACCCGGTTTCGCGGCAGGTCGATCAGGGTCGCCGTGAAATTGATCCGGCGACCATCGCGGTTGCCGGTGCCACGGTAGACACGGGCGGGCAACCCCCCGATGCGGGTATCGCTGGTGCTGGTGACGCTTGGATCTTTGACAAGGAACTTGTCGATATCTTCAAGATACCGCTCCCCGTCCTGAATATCTTCAACTCCGGCTGGCGATACGAAGCCCATCCAGACCGTGTCGTCAGTAACCGGTCGAATGGCCATCACGCGCGCAACGGCGCGGGCATCCCCTAACTCGGTATCTTCAATGTCACGCGGCCCGCCGGTGCGCAGGGCCCAGAAATCCGGAACCGAGAACCGGAACAAGGCCCGACCCGCATCGGTATAGGTCACAGGCGTCTCGGCCCGGACAGGCGCAGCCCCTGCCGCCCATAGGGCCGCACAGGCAGCAAGTGTTGACGCTAGAAAAATACGCATATCTCAATAACCTGATGGTTTCGCTGCCATCAGATTGAACCGGGCGCGCTTGCTTTGTCCAGTACTGCCTTGCCCAACAACGGAAAATCCTTGCGGGAGGGGTTGGGTCAGTTCCCCCGCTTAACAAGCACGCCATCTGTTGTGTTGCCGGCGTCATCGACAAAGCGGATTGTCTGACCCTGTTGCAGAACATCATAACACGCCCACAGATCCGATGGCGGCCAGAGCGAGCAATACTGATCCCCCCGCACAGCCCAGCGCCCCTCACTTGGGCCGCCCGCGAAATACTGGGTCAGCATCGAGGGCTCAAAGGTCTGCCAGACGCCATCCCCATAATCCAGCTTCTGTTCGGTCAGCGCCGCCAGAATTCCTTCGCCGGACAGGGTCTGAAACTCTTCAGCCGCCAGAAAACCGGGCCAGATCGCTAAAATCAGGGCAAACCGTCTCATATCCGCACTCACACCTTGTTCCTTTGATGGTGCGGGTTTAAACCCCGCCGCATCGCCTCCTGCCCAAACACAATAAGGTGCCGCTGCTTATGATTCCACGTTATTCCCGCCCCGATATGGTCGCCATCTGGTCGCCCGAAAGCAAGTTCCGCATCTGGTACGAGATTGAGGCCCATGCCTGCGACGCCATGGCCGATCTGGGCGTGATCCCGCGTGAGAATGCCGAGGCCGTGTGGAAAGCCAAGGACGTGGAATTCGACGTCGCCCGCATCGACGAGATCGAGGCCGTCACCAAGCACGACGTCATCGCCTTCCTGACCCATCTGGCCGAGCATGTTGGCAGTGAAGAGGCGCGTTTCGTGCATCAGGGCATGACCAGCTCCGACGTGCTGGACACCTGCCTGAATGTGCAACTGACCCGCGCCGCCGATCTGCTGATCGCCGATCTCGAAGGTCTGCTGGCCGCCCTGAAACGCCGCGCGATTGAACACAAGCACACCGTCCGCATCGGCCGCAGCCACGGCATCCACGCCGAGCCCACCACCATGGGCCTGACCTTTGCGCGCTTCTACGCCGAGATGGACCGCAACCTGTCCCGGATGCGCGACGCCCGTGCGGAAATCGCAACCGGCGCAATTAGCGGTGCGGTTGGCACCTTCGCCAACATTGACCCGCGCGTGGAAGAACACGTCTGCGACCAGCTGGGTCTGGTGCCCGAACCGATCAGCACGCAGGTTATCCCCCGCGACCGCCACGCCGCCTTCTTTGCCACACTGGGCGTGATCGCCAGCAGCATCGAAAACATCGCCATCGAAATCCGCCACATGCAGCGGACCGAGGTGCTGGAAGGGGCCGAGTTCTTCTCGATGGGTCAAAAGGGCTCGTCTGCCATGCCGCACAAGAAAAACCCGGTTCTGACCGAAAACCTGACCGGTCTGGCCCGCATGGTGCGCGCGGCTGTGATCCCGGCAATGGAGAACGTGGCGCTATGGCATGAACGCGACATCTCGCATTCTTCTGTCGAACGCATGATCGGGCCCGACGCCACAATCACGCTGGACTTTGCCCTGGCCCGTCTGACCGGCGTGATCGACAAGATGCTGATCTTCCCCGAGAACATGCTGGAGAACATGAACAAGTTCCCTGGTCTGGTGATGAGCCAGCGCGTTCTGCTGGCCCTGACCCAAGCTGGCGTCAGCCGCGAGGACGCCTATGCCATGGTGCAGCGCAACGCGCTGAAGGTCTGGGAACACCGGACCGATTTCAAGCAAGAGCTGCTGGCAGATGCCGACGTCACCGCCGCGCTGAGCCCCGAAGAGATCGAAGAGAAGTTCGACCTTGGCTATCACACCAAGCATGTCGACACGATTTTCGAGCGTGTTTTTGGTGAATAAACCATCGTAAGCCATGAACCAGCCCGGTCTGCCACAGCAGCAGGCCGGGCTTTTTTGCGATTCAGCAAGAATCGGTTACTCTTCACGGGACGTCTCTGCAAAAGGAACTGATCATGATCCGAACCGTTCTTTGCTCGATCGCCCTTGTCTGCTTTGCCTCGGCCAGCCTTGCCTGCACCGGCCATTCCAAGCAGACCCAATCCTGCGCCGATGGCGCCGTTTGGGATCAGGAATCGCAAAGCTGCACAAAAATCATAAACAGCTAAGAGTTTTCTTTCCTGTTTGTGAATAAATGCGACCCGTCCGGTGTTAGCTTTTTTGAAGATCGCACTATGATTTCAATTAGCAGACCCGAGAACGGAGTTAAATTATGCGCCTAGTCCTAGCATCCGCGATTGCATTTCAGGCATTTGCCTTTGCCCCCATTGTTCATGCCGCAGGCGGCGACAGCAGCCCGCCGAAACCGACAAACACGACGAAGAAATGCCTGTTTGGCCGTGTGTATGACGAGGCTGCGGGCCGCTGTGTGAAGCCGAACAAATCCAATTTCACCCAAGATCAGTTGTACGACGCGGTGCGCGAACTGGCCTATGACGGGCAGTATGAACATGCGCAGGACATTCTGCGCGTGATGGATCAAGGCGATGACCGTGTTCTGACCTATTGGGGCTTTACCTACCGCAAGATGGGCGAACTGGCGCTGGCCAATGCGTTCTATCAGGATGCGATTACTGCAAACCCCGACAACATTCTGGCGCGCAGCTACATGGGTCAGGGCTTTGTCTCGGAAGGCCGCACCGATCTGGCCATCGAACAATGGCGCGAGATCAAGGCCCGTGGCGGCGAAGGCACCTGGGCCGAAGCCTCACTGCGCGACGCGATCAAAACCGGGCTGACATATAGCTACTAGGCTTCAGCCTTTCTTTACCCGATTCCCGCTAATCTGCCTGTGGACTTGATTTTCGCTCGGCAGGCAGATGCAGGATACGAACGCGCTGATACAAATGGCACCGGGGGCGGCCACCCCCGCCGGTGACAGCAACGACGCCCCAAGGGTTGTTCCCCGATCGCTCAGCTCTCTGCAAAAGGCCGCGGTTGTTGTGCGGCTTTTGCTGAATGAAGGCGCGGATATACCGCTGGAAGACCTGCCTGACGATTTGCAGGAAAAGCTGACCCATCAATTGGGTCAGATGGGGTTGGTGGATCGCGTTACACTGGATGCCGTCGCGCGTGAATTTGGCGATGCGCTGGACAATATCGGACTGTCCTTCCCGCATGGGTTAGCCGGTGCTCTGGACGCAATCAACGGCAAGATCGCGCCCGCCACGGCGGCCCGATTGCGCAAAGTCGCGGGCGTGCGCCAGATCGGTGACCCGTGGCAAAGGTTGCGCGAAATTCCAACCGAAGACCTTGCCCAAATGGCGCAAGCCGAAAGCACCGAGATTGCGGCGGTCATGGTCTCCAAGCTCGATACAGCGCGGGCGGCGCAATTGCTGGGTCATTTACCCGGACCTGTGGCCCGACGGATCACCTATGCCATCTCCAAAACCGCCAATGTCACCCCTGAAGCGGTCGAACGGATTGGCTGGTCGCTGGCCTCGCAACTGGATCAGCGCCCAGCCCAGGCTTTCAGCGACGGACCCGGCGCGCGGGTCGGGGCGATTCTCAACCAATCGGCGGCCTCGACACGCGACGGGTTGCTGACCGCGCTGGACGAAGAGGATGCGGATTTCGCCAGCGTTGTGCGCCAGTCCATTTTCACCTTCGCCCATATCACGACCCGTATCGCCGCCCGCGACATTCCGGCCATCCTGCGCGAGGTAGATCAACCCGTTCTGATCACCGCCCTGGCGGGTGCTGCGGCGGATGACGACAAGGCGTCGGTGGAATATGTGCTTTCGAACATCTCATCCCGCATGGCCGATAACCTGCGCGAAGAAATGGGCGAACGCGGCCGCGTCAAACAAGCCGAAGCCGAGGAGGCGATGACGCAGATCGTCGGTGCCATTCGCAATCTGGTGGATGCAGGCACGCTCACCCTGATCGAAGCCGAGGAAGAGGACGCGTAGATTGGGTCGCCATGGACCCATGAGGATGCTTGAGGTTGCCAGCCCCGGTCTGTATGTCTGATCGGGAAACGCGCAATATGCGGTGAGACGCCTTCATGCCTGTCGAAAAGTCAGAGCTCAGCCAGACTGAGCTTGCAAAATACTATGTCGCCAATCTGTTCCTGAAGGGAGTCATCGGCACCATGCGCCTGCTGCCGTATGAACGGCGCATCGCGACAATGGGTGCCATCGTGCGCGGCCTTGCCCCGGTGGTTGGATTTCGCAGACGCGTGCGCCGCAACCTGAACCTGACCTGCCCGGACCTGTCCGAGGCCGAGATTCGCAAGATCTCGGGCGATGTGTCGGACAATGCCGGGCGCGCGATCATGGAGCATTTTTCGCCCGAAGGCTTCATGGCGCGTCAGAAGACTGCCAAAATCAGTGGTGCCGGGATCGCGGCACTTGATGCCGCCATTGCCGAGGGCCGTCCGGTGATGATGATCACCGCTCATTTCGGTCACTACCTGGCCGCTCGGGTCGCGCTTCAGGCCCGGTGCGGCAAGCCCATTGGATGCCTTTATCGCCGAATGGCAAACCCCTATTTCAACGACGATTACGTCAAAGCCTTCTACAAAACCGGCTCACCCATGTTCGAGCAGGGTCGGCGCGGAATGGTGGAAATGGTGCGGTCGCTGAAAAGTGGTGGCATTATCGCGATCGTATCAGACCTGCATGTTCAGGGCGGCGAACAGCTGCAGTTCTTTGGCAAACCCGCGATCACCTCGGTTCTGAACGCCGAACTTGCGATGAAGTACAAAGCGGTCCTGATCCCGGTTTACGCGGTGCGTCAACCCAACGGAATCGACTTTGAAATCGTTCTGCATGAGCCGGTTCCGCACACCGATCCCAAGGAAATGACGCAGTTCACCAATAACGATCTGGAAAAGATGGTTCGTCAGCACATGGGCCAATGGTTCTGGATCCATCGCCGGTGGAAACACTGGAACGGGCTGGGCGTCAGCCCCGAGGAAATGCCCTGATCACCTGACCTTGGCGGCGGCAACAATGGGCCCGTGCCCGGCTTGCTGCACGAGCACGACCGCAGGCAGGTCTGACACCAGTTCCGCCGTGTAGCTTTGCGACGAAACACCGTCCCACTGCCCGGCGATCTGCCAGGATTCGACCACATTGGCATAATCCAGTTCATGCCCCGCCAACTCACCCCGGCGGATCGAGGCATGGCGCATCGGCGAATATTGGACCACTCGGACGTCATAGACCTGCCCCTCGGGCAGCTCGACGGGTGAGACCTCAACAGTCACGGCACCGCCATCCCGCTGCGCCTGAACCGAGGCTTGCGGGGCCGCCGTCAGATGTGCATTGATCAGCTGATCAAGCTGGCGGGCTTGTGCCCCGACCACATCCTGCTGTCCGTTTACCACCATCTGCGGTGTGTAGATCATCGTCCGTCCGCCTTGCCGTGCATAGGCGCGCTGCCGGTCAGTGTGGCTGGGGTCGGCATATTCGTCCTTCCAGCCGATATAGTCCCAGTAATCCACATGCAGGGCCAGACCGATCACATCGTCGCGTTTGGCCAATTCGTGCATGATGTCATCGGCTGGCGGGCAGGACGAACAGCCTTGCGAGGTAAACAGCTCGATCACCACCGGATCGCTTTTGGCCACAACGGGGACAAGCGCAAAAAGGGAAAATGCAGTGGCAATGGCGGCAGTTCGGATCATGTCTGGCCTCGGGCTAATAGCTTTATTCTCTGGATTCGATAAGGTGTGGTAATGGTTTAAACCCTTTGCTCATCACCCTCCAATCAAGGTTTCTTGAGACCGGTTGCAAGGATTTCCACCAAAATGTGTGCAATGGTATACAAAAAATGCACTTAACGAGCCGATCCTTCTTGAACCGGTGGCCCGAGTGATGCAGATAAAATGCAGCGACCCTGAATTCCAAGTTGTTTGAGAGGGAGGCCAACAGATGCCCATCAAAGTCGGACAGGACACCGCCAAAACGCGCCGCAGCCTGAGCGTGAATGGCAAAACCATCTCGTACTACTCAATCCCCGCAGCGCAAGAGGCCGGGCTGGGTGATTTTTCCAGGCTTCCCGCCGCGCTGAAAGTCGTGTTGGAAAACATGCTGCGGTTCGAGGATGACGGCTTTTCCGTCTCGGTCGAGGACATCAAGGCCTTCGGCGAATGGGGCGCGAATGGCGGCAAGAACCCGCGTGAGATCGCCTACCGCCCTGCCCGCGTGCTGATGCAGGATTTCACCGGCGTTCCGGCGGTGGTCGATCTGGCAGCGATGCGCGATGGTATCAAGGGGCTGGGCGGCGATGCGCAAAAGATCAACCCGCTGAACCCGGTCGATCTGGTCATCGACCACTCGGTCATGATTGACGAGTTCGGCAACCCCCGCGCCTTCCAGATGAATGTGGATCGCGAATATGAGCGCAATATGGAACGCTATCAGTTCCTGAAATGGGGTCAGAACGCGTTTAACAATTTCCGCGTCGTGCCTCCCGGCACCGGCATCTGTCATCAGGTGAACCTGGAATATCTGGCCCAGACCGTCTGGACCGATGCCGACCAGAACGGGGATGAGGTCGCCTATCCCGACACGCTGGTCGGCACCGACAGCCATACCACCATGGTCAACGGCATGGCCGTTCTGGGCTGGGGCGTTGGCGGGATCGAGGCCGAGGCCGCGATGCTGGGTCAGCCGATCTCGATGCTGATCCCCGAGGTTGTGGGCTTTGAGCTGACCGGCGCGATGGTCGAAGGCACCACCGGCACCGATCTGGTGCTGAAGGTCGTGGAAATGCTGCGCGAGAAAGGCGTCGTGGGCAAATTCGTCGAATTCTACGGCAGCGGTCTGGATCGCCTGCCGCTGGCCGACCGTGCCACCATCGCCAATATGGCACCGGAATACGGCGCGACCTGTGGCTTCTTCCCCATCGACGGCGAAACCCTGCGCTACATGCGCAATACGGGCCGCGACGAGGACCGGATCGCGCTGGTCGAAGCCTATGCCAAGGAAAACGGATTCTGGCGCGGGGCGGACTATGCGCCGATCTATACCGACACCCTGTCACTGGACATGGGCACTATTGTCCCGGCGATTTCCGGCCCGAAACGGCCGCAGGATTATGTCGCGCTGACCGACGCCAAGGCCGCCTTTGCACACGAGATGGCCGAGACCTTCAAGCGCCCCATGGGCAAAGAGGTCCCCGTCAAAGGCGAAGACTACACGATGGAATCGGGCAAGGTCGTGATCGCCTCGATCACTTCCTGCACCAACACGTCGAACCCTTATGTGATGATCGGCGCAGGTCTGGTGGCGCGAAAAGCCGCCGCGCTGGGTTTGAACCGCAAGCCGTGGGTCAAGACCTCGCTGGCACCGGGATCGCAGGTTGTGTCCGCCTATCTTGAGGCCGCTGGCCTGCAGGATGATCTGGACAAGATCGGCTTTAACCTTGTTGGCTATGGCTGTACCACCTGTATCGGCAACTCGGGTCCGATCCAGAAAGAACTGTCCGAAGCAATTGCCGAGGGCGATCTGGTCGCCACCTCGGTTCTGTCGGGCAACCGCAACTTCGAAGGTCGTATCAGCCCGGACGTGCGCGCCAACTATCTGGCCTCGCCGCCGCTGGTCGTGGTTTACGCGCTGGCGGGCACACTGGATATCGACCTGACCTCGGAGCCGATCGGTCAGGACAAGGATGGCAATGACGTCTTCATGAAAGATATCTGGCCCAGCCAAAGCGAAATCGCCGAGCTGGTCGAGGCAACCGTGACCCGCGAGGCGTTCCAGACCAAATATGCGGACGTGTTCAAGGGCGACGAGAAATGGCAAAGCGTCGAGGTTCCGCAACAGGAAACCTATGACTGGCCACCGAGCTCGACCTACATCCAGAACCCGCCCTATTTTCAGGGCATGGGCCCCGAGCCGGGCACGATCTCGAACATTGAAGGTGCCAAGGTTCTGCTGATCCTGGGCGACATGATCACCACCGACCACATCTCGCCCGCCGGATCGTTTGCGACGACCACACCGGCTGGCAAATACCTGACCGACCGCCAGGTTCAGCCGCGCGAGTTCAACTCATACGGGTCCCGCCGTGGCAACCACGAGGTCATGATGCGCGGCACCTTCGCCAATATCCGCGTCAAGAATGAGATGCTGGACGGCGTCGAGGGCGGCTACACCGTCGGGCCGGATGGCGCGCAGACCTCGATCTATGATGCATCGATGGCCTATCAGGAACAGGGCGTCCCGCTGGTTGTGTTCGGCGGCGAGCAATATGGCGCGGGCTCGTCCCGTGACTGGGCCGCGAAGGGCACCGCGTTGCTGGGCGTCAAGGCGGTGATCGCCGAGAGCTTTGAGCGTATCCACCGCTCGAACCTTGTGGGCATGGGTGTGATCCCGCTGGAATTCACAGGCGGCGACACGCGCAAGTCGCTGGGTCTGAAGGGGGATGAAACCGTCTCGATCCACGGATTGGACACAGTCGAGCCGCTGCAAGAGGTGCCCTGCACTATCGTTTATGGGTATGGATCCGAGAAGACCATCACTCTGAAATGCCGGATCGATACCGCGCCCGAGATTGAATATATCGAAAACGGCGGCGTGCTGCAGTATGTGCTGCGGAATCTGGCAAAGGCGGGGTAAAGCTGCGCCTTTGGACTTGATCAGAAAGGACGCCTTCGGGCGTCCTTTTTTTTTGCGAGGCTCTGCCTCGCGCTCCGAGGTATTTTTGAACAGAAGAAGTTGAATTGGCGCAAGAGACCGGGTTTGCTGCGCCGGGGAGGTCGCGATGAACAAGGTGGCATTGATAACCGGAGGCGCGCGCGGCATTGGGCGCGCGATTGTCGAGGAGTTGAGCCGCGACCATCACATCGCATTCACGTGGTTTTCGACCGAGCCGACGCATACGCTTTTGAGTGACGGGACTCTGTCCATTCGATCCGACCTGACTGAGGATGGGCAGCCGGAGGCCGTGATTCAGCAGATCATCGACAAGTTTGGCCGGCTGGACGTGATCGTAAACAACGCGGGGGCGGTGAAATCGACCCCAAAAGAGGTGTTCAATCGCGACGACCACCGCGCCATTCTGGATTTGAACCTGCTTGTGCCCGCAGCCTTGTTGACTGCCGCGTTGCCGCATCTGAAACCGGGTGCGGCGATTGTCAGCATATCTTCGATGAACGCCGTTTTGCCGCCGAAAGACGCGGTAACCTATGGGGCAAGCAAGGCTGCACTGAACCTATGGACCCGCGGCATGGCGAAAGAGCTTGGGCCCGAAGGTATCCGGGTGAACGCAGTCGCACCGGGGGCCATCAACATCCCCGAGGCCCCGCGGCCCGATGATCTGACAGCCCTGTTTGTAAAAGACACAGCCATTGGGCGCGTCGGACGACCGCAAGACATTGCAAAGGCCGTTCGGTTCCTCGCATCGGATGACGCTGCATTCATCACCGGTGAGACCTTGGCGGTTACCGGGGGCTACAGGCTTTAGGCAAAGGGGTTATCCGCCCGCCGCCTTTTCCAAAGCAGGGCGGATTGTGCTTTCTATCACGCGCTGAGTGATCGGCCCGGCAAAGCGCAGAATTACCGTACCCTCGCCGTCAATCACATAGGTTTCCGGCACGCCGTATAGGCCCCAATCCAGCGCCATGCGTCCCTGCTCGTCGCGGCCGATGGCTTCGTATGGATCACCCAACTCGACCAGGAATCCCTCGGCGTTGTCCAACTTGTCCTTGTAGTTGATGCCGTAGACCGGGATGCCTTCGTCCGACAGCGCCTCGAGGTTCGGGTGCTCGGCCCGGCATGGAGCGCACCAGCTGGCCCAATAGTTGACCAGCTTGACCTCACCATCCCTCAGGGTCGTGTCGTCGAACAGGGCCTTGCCGGGAAACTCGGTCAGTACGACCGGGGGCGCAGGCTGCCCCTCTCGCGCAGAGGGCAGCGCGTTTGGATCCTCGCGGAACATGCCGATCCCTGCCAGAACCGCGAAAGCCCCGAAAATCAGGGGCGGCGCGAGCATCAGGGGCGAGATTTTAGCCATTCCGGGTTACCCTTTGTTCGATCTTTTCCATCTCGGCCCGCACCTTGCGTCCGCGCAGGATACTTAAGACAACCAGCGCGACCAGCAGTGCAATCGAGGCTGCATAAGACGACAGGACCGCGTCCGCGTATTTTCCAAGATCAGGGATCATCCGCCCACCCTTTCCCGTGCAAGCAACGCCTTGATCCGCCGCGCCCGGATTTCCGTGCCGGTGCGATACAGCACCAGCGCGATGAACAGCAGCACAAAGCCGATGATGCACGCCAGCAGCGGATAGAAGAAGATATTGCTGACCTTCTCTTCGGTATCGGTGCCGGTGACGGCACCCGCCCGCATGACGGACGCGCCCTGATGCAGGCCTTGATTCCAGAAGTTCACTGCATAGCGGCTGAGGATCGCAAAGACCGACCCCACCAGACACAGGACCGAGGTCAGGTCGGCAGCGGTATCGGGGTCTTCAATCGCCTCCCACAAGGCGACGTAGCCGAGGTAGAACAGGAACAAGATCAGGAACGATGTCAGGCGCGGATCCCAGGCCCACCACGTGCCCCACATCGGCTGGCCCCAGATCGCCCCGGTTGCCAGCGCGATCAGTGTCATGACGATGCCGATCGGGGCGGCGGCCCGCGCGGCCAGTGCACTGACATGGTGGCGACGCACCAGCCAGACCAGCGAGGTCACCAGCATCATCAGCCAGCAATTGATCGCCATCAGCGCCGACGGGACGTGCAGGTAGATGATCTTGACGGTCGATCCCTGCTTGTAATCGTCCGGCGTGAAGAAAAAGCCCCAGACCAGCCCGACCACGATAAACACTGCCGAAGTGATCCAGAAAAACGGCAGGACACGTTCACTGGTGGCAAGGAACTTGCGCGGGTTGGCATATTCCCAGAGGGAGTTGGCTTTGGCTGCGATTGTCATGGCCGTTATTTAGTCTGAATCGGAGGTTTTCTCAATTGACCTCGGTCAAAGATGTGGCGCTTCACCGCAGATTGATCCGCAGCACCGCTGCGCTGGCAAAGGGCAGCAGGGCGATGGTTGCAGCGGTGATCCCGGCCAGCATGAGAAGCGGTGTCTGTGTCTCCATCCCGATGGCGCCACGGCGGGCGACCTCAGCGCCGAAAATCAGTGTCGGGACGTAAAGCGGCAGGACCAGCAAGGACAACAGCAACCCGCCCCGTTTCAGGCCGACGGTGAGCGCTGCGCCGAAGGTGCCAATGACGCTCATGGCCGGGGTGCCCAGCAACAGCGAGATCACCAGCCAGAAAAAGCCCGGAACCGGCAGGTTCAACAGTACACCCAGGAAGGGTGCAGCAAGGACCAGCGGCAGGCCGGTGGTGATCCAATGGGCCAGCGCCTTGATCGAGACAACCGCTTCAAGCGGTAGCGGTGCGGTCGCCAGCAAGTCCAGCGAGCCGTCCTCCCAATCCAGCGCCAACAGGCGGTCGAGCGACAGCAGGCAGGCCAGAAGCGCACCGAGCCACAGGACACCCGGCGCGATCGTGGACAGCAGCGACGATTGCGGGCCGACCGCAAAGGGCACCAGAACCGTCACAATCAGGAAGAAGGCCAGCCCCAGACCGAAGCCGCCGCCCGCCCGGAAGGCCAGTTTCAGATCACGCAGCAACAGGGCGATCACAGGAAACCTCCGTCAAAGTCGTCGATGGGGGCGGGTTTGGCTTTGTTGGGGCCTACGTCCAGGACCTCGCCATCAAGGCCCAGATCGATATGGGTGGCGATCAGGGCCGAGCCACCCTGCCCCAGATGCGCGCGCACAGCATCTGCGAACATCTGCACGGCGTTTTTGTCCAGCGAAACGGTTGGTTCGTCCAGCATCCAGATCGGTCGCCCCGTGACCAGCATCCGCGCCAGCCCCAATCGCCGCTTTTGTCCGGCGGACAGGTTGCCAGCGTGACGGTCCGAAAGCTCATTCAGCGCAAAGGCGTCCAGGGCGGGCTGGATCTGCTGCGTCCCAAAAACCGAGGCCCAGAAGCTGAGGTTTTCAGTCACTGTCAACGTTGGTTTCAACCCGTCGGAATGCGAGGCGTAAGCGATCTGATCTTCGGCACCGTCTATCTGACCGGCCAATGGGGGCTGCAACCCGGCCAGCGTACGCAAAAGGGTTGTCTTGCCGATCCCGTTCGGCCCGCGCAGGATCAGGGCCTGACCGGGATGGAGCGTGAAGCTCAGCCCCTCCAGCACTGGAATGCCGCCTCGGGTGATGGTCAGATCGGTTACGGTTAACGTCATGTGACCCGCTTATCCGATTGGGGACGCAGGCAAAAGGCGGGATTTGCCGCAGGGTGGCGATGTCGGCGCATATTGGTGATTGCGGGAGCGAGAGGCCAGCCTCGCCGCCATTGGCGCTCGAACCAATGGCGCACTAATGGCGGCTCTCCGGGATATTTTTGGCCAGATGAAGGGGGATCCGGTTACACGGGGATCAGGGCCAGCGCGATGCGGCGACCTTCTGACAGCAGGACGTTATAGGTGCGGCAAGCGGCTGGGGAGTTCATGATCTCGATCCCGATACCCGCATTTTCCAAGGCATTGCGCACATCTGTGGGGATATGTGTCAGTTCGGCTCCGGTGCCGATCAACAGTACGTCTATTGCGCCCGAAAGGTTCAGCAGAGGTTCAGAGTCGGAATACCCCTCCCACGATTGGGTTCCGGTTGCACCAGTCAGGACGCCTCCGTTATGGACCTGCCCTCCGATACGAAAAAAGCCCGGTCCGTAGCCGTCGATGGGTTGGGCGTTGGTATAGGTGATCTCATTCAATCGCATGGGTGGTATTTATCCCCAAAGTGGCAGGCCGGACAAGGCTGCCAGCGCGATCGCCAGATAGGCGGCAGCACGGTAGAGGTGTTCGCGGTCGGGTCGGAACAACCAGGCCCCCAGCAAGTTGCCCATCAGGTTTGGCACGGCCAGCGCAAACCCCAGTCCCGCTGCGGCCAGCGTTACCTGCCCCATGCCAGTGAGATAGCCCAGCAGCAGGAAGTCAAAGGCAAACAGGAATAGCAGGATGGTTGCGCGGATTACTTCCACAGGCAGCGGGCGCGACATGTAGAACAGGATAACGGCTGGTCCGGGCAAACCGGCGACTCCGCCCAAAAACCCCGCCGCCCCGCCGATGCCCGTGACCATCGCGCGGCTGATCTGCCCGTGATAGCGCAGGCCCAGGATCAGGATGGCGAGCATGATCAGGGCAAGGCCGCTGACCGCGTAGCGAAACACTTCGGGATCGACTTGCGTTAGCACCCATAGACCGACCGGCAGAATCGCGGCGCAACCGATCACCAAACGTGCCAGATCGCCTTTGTTCACCGCGCCCCAAGCCCGGCGCAGGTTCGGCAAGGGGCCGAAGATATCCATGATGGTCAGACCGATCAGAGCGCCGAATGGGCCCAGATAAGGCGTGGCGATGGGCAGGAATACCAAAGCGGTTCCGAATCCCGAAAAGCCGCGCACGACCCCGCCCAGAAACGCTGCAAAAAAGATAACGGCCAGACCCTGCGGGGACTGGCCGAAAACCTCAGGCATCTATGTTGGCAAACTGGTTGCCGGCGGTGTTGGATGGCTTGGACCAGTCACGCTTGACCCCCAGCCACAACAGGATGGTCGAGGCCACAAAGACCGACGAATAGGTCCCCACGATCACGCCCCAGATCATCGCAAACACAAACCCCCGGATCACGTCGCCGCCCAAAACATAAAGCGAAATCAGCGCCAGCAGGGTTGTGACCGAGGTCATCACCGTCCGGCTGAGCGTTTCGTTGATCGAGATGTTCAGAACTTCCTTGAGGTCTTTCTTCTTGTACTTGCGAAGGTTCTCCCTCACCCGGTCGAACACAACCACGGTGTCGTTCAGCGAGTAGCCAACGATGGTCAGAAGTGCTGCGATGATGGCCAGATCGAAGCGGATTTGCAGTTCCGAGAAGATGCCGATGGTCAGGATTACGTCATGGACCAACGCGGCCACTGCGCCCA
Organism: Ruegeria sp. AP12; assembly: GCF_056540025.1. Classification (NCBI taxonomy): domain Bacteria; kingdom Pseudomonadati; phylum Pseudomonadota; class Alphaproteobacteria; order Rhodobacterales; family Roseobacteraceae; genus Ruegeria; species Ruegeria sp. AP12. The sequence continues at coordinate 442,590 of NZ_JBQFVZ010000001.1, read as the reverse complement.
ACGCGAACTGCCATTCGAACCGCAGCCAGATATAGACAAGCACCGCGCCGATGGCCAAGGCCACGGCGATGACCGCCGTCTGGATCAGTTCGCCGGACACTTTCGGGCCGACAGATTCAACCGAGACAAATTGGATGTCGGGGATCACAGTTTGCAATGCGCTTTCTACCGCTGTGATGGTCGAAGCTTCAACCGCTTCGGCATCGGCCTGCGCCTGAATGCGGATCATGGCGACGTTTTCGTCCGGCCCGAATGTCGGGTCAAAAATCTCGGTTATCGTGACATCGCCTAATTCCAGCGGCGCGATGGCGTCGCGGTAGGTGCCCACGTCAATCGGCTGAGCGCTTTCGGTGCGGATCGTGGTGCCGCCCCGGAAATCGATGCCGAAATTCAGACCTTGCAACAGGAATGAAACAAAGGCGATCACCATCATCAGGCCCGAAATGCCCAGCCAGACTTTCCACCGGCTGAAGAAATCGAACGAGGTTTCCTGGGGTACGAGTTTCAGTCTCATGTCAAACCTCGATCATTTTCGGACGGCGGCGTTCGAACCACATGACCACCATCAGGCGCGTCACGAAGATCGCAGTGAAGACCGAGGTGATGATACCCAGCCCAAGCGTAATAGCGAAGCCGCGCACCGGACCGCTGCCCATGGCAAACAGGATGGTCGCAGTGATGAATGTGGTGACGTTGGCGTCCAGGATGGCCGACAGCGCCTTTTCATAGCCAAGCTCGATGGCGCGGGCCGGACCTTTGGCGGATTTCAGTTCCTCGCGAATCCGTTCAAAGATCAGCACATTGGCGTCCACCGCCATACCCACGGTCAACACGATCCCGGCGATGCCCGGCAGGGTCAGAGTGGCCCCGATCAGGGACAGCAAGCCGAACAGCAGACCGACGTTGATGATCAGAGCGATGTTAGCAAAGATACCGAACAGCCCGTAGCTGAGCGCCATGAAGACCAACACTGCGGCGAAGGCCACGATTGTGGCGACTTTACCGGCGTCGATGCTGTCTTGGCCCAGCTCGGGGCCAATTGTGCGTTCTTCCAGAAAGATCAGCTCGGCCGGCAAGGCCCCTGCCCGCAGCAGGATGGCCAGATTGGTGCTTTCCTCGACCGAGAAGTTGCCGGTGATGATCCCCGACCCGCCCGGAATGTGGCTTTGGATGACAGGGGCCGAGATCACCTCGTCATCCAACACGATGGCAAAGGGCGCGCCGATATTGTCGCGCGTGTAATCACCGAATTTGCGCGCACCGGATGTGTTGAAACGGAAGCTGACCGCCGGACGGCCGTTCTGATCGAAGGATGGCTGCGCGTCCACCAGTTCCTCACCCGTCACGACCGGGGCGGATTCGATGATGTAGTAAACACCGCTTTCGTCGATTGAGGGCACGACTTCCTGACCAATACCAGCAACCGCATCAGGGTCGGTGCCGCGATTGACCACAGGGTTGAAGGTCAGCTGCGCCGTCGTTCCGATGATGTCTTTCAACTCTCCGGCGCTGCCGATCCCCGGCACCTGGATCAGGATACGATCCGCGCCCTGGCGCTGAATGGTGGGTTCGCGAGTTCCGACTTCGTCAATCCGGCGGCGAACAATCTCAAGCGACTGGCGCACGGTGCGGTCGTCAGAGGCCAGTTTTTCAGCCTCGGACAGTTGCACGACTATCGTGTCACCGTCGGCGAAGGCTTCGATGTCGGTCGCGCCAACCCCGGTCAGGGTTTGCACCTGACGGGCAAGACCGCGCACAACCTCCAGCGCGCGGGGCATCCCCTCGGGCTGGCTGATGCGGACGCGAATCTGATCGGGGGCCGAGTCCTGACGGCGGATGGTTCCAACTGTCGCCCGCTCGTCCCGCAGGGCGTCGCGGATTTCCGGCCACATGCCCTCCATCCGGGATTCGTAGACATCTTCGACCTTAACCTCGGCCAGCAGATGGGCACCGCCGCGCAGATCAAGGCCCAGATTGACCAAGGACGATGGCAGCCAGTTGGGCCATTGTTCGGCTTGCGCCTGATTTTCGGGGGTGTTTGCGCCCAGCTCAATCGCGGCTTTGGCGTCGTTGGATTGTTCGACCCGCGTGTAAAACGCATTCGGCAGGGCAAGGATCAGGCCGGTCACACAGACCAGCCAGATCAGAACCCGCTTCCAGGTATCAATTTGCAGCATTACCCTGCCTTTTCAAGGAATTGTCAGGCGAAGTTACTTCGCAGGTTCGGTCTTGTTCAGAACCTGGGCGATGGTCGATTTGACCACGCGCACCTTCACACCTTCGGCGATCTCGACCTCGATCTCGTTCTCGCCTTCCTTGACCTTGGACACTTTGCCAATCAGGCCACCCTGCGTGACGACCTGATCGCCCCGGCGCACGGCCTCGACCATGGCCTGATGTTCCTTCATCTTCTTTTGCTGCGGACGGATCAGCAGGAAATACATGATCGCGAAGATCAGGATCAGCGGGAGAAACTGGGCGATTGCGCCACCTTCCATGGGATATTCCTTTTGCTTTGTGTTGCGGCACCGTTCCGCAAATTTGGCGGGAACCTATGCGCTGATATGTCTGTTTGCAAGCAAAGGCGGCGGTGTGACCCACCTGAACGCGACCCTGTCACCGCAAGAACAGTCAAAGCGTTGCAGATATGTCCTAGGAACATGGCCCAAACCGGGTATAGTCCGGGGTAAGGGGGACATATGGCACGGCAATTCAAGCCCTTCCTTTTGTTACGTTATTTCCTGGCCGCTTTGGCGGTGATCCTGTGGTTTGACGGTCCTGTCCGGGCACAGGACGCACCTGCGGAAGCGACCGCGCCTGAAACGGCTGAATCAGAGGCCTTTATGGCCCCAGTCATCGTGGACGGGGACATCCTGTTTCAGGTTCGCGGCTCAAGCGCCCTGCCCGCGCCCGAACGGGCCGAGGGTGTTCAGAACAAGATCATCGAAATCGCCGAAGCCTCGGACGCGACCGAGGTCGCAATCAGCTTTGAAGAAACCGACTTTGGCACCTGGATTCTGGCAGATGGTGAAAGGGTCTCAATCGTCACCGAAGCCGATGCCGAACTGGATCAGATGGAGTTGAGCGTTGTCAGCGTTCTGCACGGCAATGCGATCAAGCAATCCATCGAAGCCTACCGTTCGAACAGAACGGATCAGGCGCGCGTGTCGGGCGCGATCGAAGCTGCGGCCTGGACCTTGGGCTTTATTGTCTTTGTCGTCGCCATCCTGTGGCTGCATCGCAGGATCCGACGGCGCACCCTGAAATTCGTCAAACGCCACCTGAAGGACGTTGAAACCGCCACCGCCAAAAGCGTTCAGGCCGAGGCAATTGCTGCCCTGGTACGCTATGGGCTGAATTTTGTCCTGCTGGTGATCTTCTTTCTGGGCTTTTACTACTATCTGTCCTTCGTCCTGCTGGCCTTTGCTGAAACCCGATATTTCGCGCAGTTGCTTCTGACCTACCTGACGGAACCCGTCCTTCTGATCTTCAAAGGCATCCTCAGCTATATCCCGAATATGATCATGCTTGGCCTGATCACCTGGGTAACGATGTATATTATCAAGGGCATGCGGGTGTTCTTTGACGCGGTCGAAGCAGGCTCGTTCGAGTTGGCGGATTTCGAAAAGCACTGGATCAACCCAACCTTCAACATCGCGCGGGTCGTTGTGATCCTGATCGCGCTGGTCTTTGCTGTGCCCTATATCCCGGGCTCGGATTCCGCGGCGTTTCAGGGGCTGACCATTCTGGTGGGCGCGATGCTGTCGCTTGGCGCAAACTCGGTCGTGTCGAATATGCTGGCGGGGCTGTTTGTGATCTATCGCCGCTCGACCTCGATCGGGGATCGAATTCAGATCGGGGATCACATTGGTGACGTGGTGCAGATCAAGCTGATGGAGACACATCTGAAATCCATCAAGAATGAGCTGATCTCGATCCCCAACGCGCAGCTGATGAATTCGGATGTGGTGAATTTCTCGAAGAAAACCGACGGCAGCGGTCTGTTGCTGCACACCACTGTCGGCATCGGGTACGAGGAACCGCCCGAAAAGGTCGAGGCGATGCTGATCGAAGCCGCCCATCGCACCAAGGGGATCAAGGCCAAGCCTGAACCCTTTGTATTGTGGACCGCGCTGGCCGATTACGCGATCAATTATCAGATCAATGGGTACACCACACGCGGCAGTATTATCCCCAAAATCCGGTCAGACCTGCACCGCAACATCGTGGCTGTGTTTAACGAGAACAATGTGCAGATCATGACCCCGTCCTACATGGCCGACCCGCCCGAGCCGAAGATCCCAGCCGGGGATTGGGATGGTCATCTGGCGCATCACGAAGAGACGCCAGACAGTTAAGCGCAATTTGGTTAACCAGCGCTACACCCTTCCAGCCATATGGTGCATAAGCAGCTTTAGTGATTCACGCATTAAGGATCTGAGACATGCACGACATCCGCGCCATTCGCGAAAACCCCGCCGCCTTCGACGCCGCTCTTGCGCGCCGTGGGGACGCGCCGGTGTCGTCAGACCTGCTGCGCCTGGACGAAAGCCGCCGCGCCAAAATTCTGGCCGCCGAGACGGCGCAGGCCGAACAGAACAAAGCCAGCAAAGAGGTCGGTGCCGCCAAGGGGCGCGGAGATGAGGCGGAATTCGAACGCCTGCGCACTCTGGTCGCCGAAAAAAAGGCCGAGATTGCGCGGATGCAGACCGAAGCCAAGGATCTGGACGCGCTGCTGACCGATCAACTGGCCCGCATCGCCAACCTGCCCGCCGAGGATGTACCCCAAGGCGCGGACGAGAATGACAATGTCGAGGTCAACCGCTGGGGCACGCCGCGTGCGTTCGATTTCGCTCCGAAAGAGCATTTCGACATTCCCGCCGTCGCCGCCGCAATGGATTTCGAGACCGCCGCCAAGACCAGCGGCAGCCGGTTTGTGAACCTGTCAAAAGGCGTCGCGCGTATCCACCGCGCCTTGGCCCAGTTCATGCTGGACACCCATATCGACAAGAACGGTCTGACCGAGATGCAGACCCCCGTTCTGGTCCGGGATGAGGCGATGTATGGCACCGACAAACTGCCGAAATTCGGCGATGACAGCTATCAGACCACCAATGGCTGGTGGCTGATCCCGACCTCTGAGGTCACACTGACCTATTCGGTATCCGGGGAGATTCTGGACGAGGCCGCCCTGCCCATCCGCATGACCGCCCACACCGTCTGCTTCCGGTCCGAAGCTGGCAGCGCCGGTAAGGACACCGCCGGGATGCTGCGGCAGCACCAGTTTGAAAAGGTCGAGATGGTCTCGATCACTCATCCCGATAGATCGGACGAGGAACAAAAACGGATGCTGCGCTGCGCCGAGGACCTGTTGGAACAGTTGGGCATCCCCTACCGCACCGTTGTCCTGTGCACCGGTGATATGGGCTTCGGCGCGCGCCGCACCTTTGACATCGAGGCATGGCTGCCCGGTCAGCATACCTATCGCGAGATCAGCTCGGTCTCGACCACCGGCGATTTTCAGGCGCGTCGCATGAATGCCCGTTTCCGCCCCGAAGCGGGTGGCAAACCGGAATATGTCCACAGCCTGAACGGCTCGGGGCTGGCCGTGGGGCGCTGCCTGATCGCCGTGCTGGAGAACGGGCAGAACGCAGATGGCACTGTGACCCTGCCCGAGGTTCTGGCCCCCTATCTGGGCGGCAAACGGACCCTGCAAACAGACGGCACACTGGCATAAGAAAACCGGCGCTTCGACAAGCGCCGGTCTTTCCAAAAGGGCGAGGAACGCTTACTTCTTCGCCTTTTTCTTATCCTTCTTTTTATCTTTCTTTTTGCTGTCCTTCTTGGCAGCGTCTTTTTTCTTGTCGTCCTTCTTGGACTTCTTGTCCTTCTTCGACTTGGCTTTCACCTTGTCCTTGGCTTTCGAGAACGCGGCCTCCATCTCGGCACGTTTCTTGGCGGCCTTTTCAGCCTTTGCTTTTGCCTTGGCCTTCTTCTTCGCCTTCGCCTCGGCGGCTTCGGCGGCAGCCTTTTCAGCCGCAGCTTTCTTCGCGGCCTCTTCCGCGCGTTTTTCGGCGGCTGCAGCGGCGACTGTCTTGCGGGCCGCGGGGCGTCGCGCCGCAGGTTTGCGCGGCGTCGCGCGACGTGCCGCTGGCGCGCGCTTGGCGGCAGGCTTGGCGGCGGCGGGTTTCGCAGCGACGGCCTCTTTCGCGGCAGCAATCAGCACAGCGGCCCGTGCCAGACCTATTCTGGGGACCTTGACCAGATCTTCGGGCTTGGCTTTCGCCACGGCCTCGGCTGTCTTGAAACCGTTCGCGGACAAGGCTGTGGCAAGCGCTTCTCCCACGCCCTTAACATCGGTCAATGCGGTCATTATGGGTCCTTTCTCTGTCTCCCTGCATATCCGTATATACACAGGATATACAATCCTTCAAGTCGTGATGCTGTCCCGCCGCGTTCTCACCTGCCGTGAGCCAGCTTGGCGTCCTGCCGCTGCTTGGGAAACGGCACCAAACGTTTGGCGTCTTCGTCCCATAGCTTAAGGGTCAGCGCGGCCACAGCCTCGGGGAATTTGATCCGACGCGGGGTAAATTCTGGCGGCAGGTTGTAGTGACACGCCCGCAGCCGGTAGGACGGGATGCGCGCGTTGAAATGGTGGATGTCGTGCAAAGTGATGCAGGCAACCGCATTGTCGAACCACCACCCGAAATCCAGCGCCGATGACCCTTGCAAGGCCGCCAGCTGAGGGTCCAGATCAGGCCGACGATCCCAGTATGTATCCTCGAAATTATGCTGCAGGTAGACAAGAAATACGCCCAGCATCCCCCCGAGCAGAGAGAATACCAGCCAGACCAGAATGCCCGTTGTGCCCGCAATCAACCACAGAAGCCCCAGGAATACGACGATGGAAAGGTTGTGCAGCACAACGCCCTTCACTCCGAACCGAACGGTGTTCTTGGGCCAGCGGTAGCGGATGAAATAAGTAAACAACGCCCCAACCGGCACGAGGATGAACGGGTTGCGATAAAGTCTGTAGAACAGGCGCTTTTTCCAATCCGCCTCATTCCATTCCCGCAAGGTCATCGTATGGATCTCGCCGGTTTCGCGGTGCTCCAGATTGCCAATTCCGGCGTGGTGCAGGTTGTGGTTCTGCTTCATCACCTCGAACGGAGCGAAGGTGAAAGGCGACAGGCCGTGCCCGGCCCATTCGTTCTGTTGCCGTGTCTCAAACAGCGAATGATGCCCGCAATCATGTTGCAGCACGTAAAGACGCACTGCCGAAAAGGCAAAAACAATCCCCGCCGGGACCATGATGTACCAGCGATCCACGTATGTGATCGCCAGCGCCAGCGATGCGAAATACACCGCGAAGGTCCCAAAATAGCTCAACGCTGCCAGTTTGTTGTCCTGAACCGCGTATTGTCTTGTGTATTCCCTAAGATCCATCCAGCCCGCTCCCCACGATGGCCCGACAAAAATTAACCCAAAAATATGTGCGGAGTGTCCGCGTACAAGCAGCGCACACGAAACAAATGCACGCAACTGAATGCTAGCGCGGGGAAAAGGCGCTGTCACGCCCCGAGGCTAAAAACGCTGAAAATTGGCGCAGTTACGCCTTACCCTTGAGATGTTTGGCCAAAGCACCCGCATTTTTCTTGCGTCGCCCCTTGTAGGGGTTCTTGTCGCCCTGCCCCCTCAGGGTCAGGCGGATCGGTGTGCCGGGCATGTCAAAATCTTCGCGCAGACCGTTGACCAGATAGCGGGTGTAGCTGGCGGGCATCTTGTCGGGATGCGAGCACATGACCACAAAACCCGGCGGGCGGGTCTTGGCCTGAGTCATGTAGCGCAGCTTGATCCGGCGGCCCTGTGGGGCTGGCGGCGGGTGCTGTTCCAGCATTGCGGTCAGCCAGCGGTTCAGCGCAGCGGTCGGCACGCGCCGGTTCCAGATGTCGTGGGCGCGCAGGATTGCGGCGCGCAGACGCTCGAGCCCCCGGCCCGTCTTAGCAGAGACGGTGATCAAAGGCGCGCCGCGCAGTTGCGGCAGCAGGCGTTCGAAGGACTCTTTCAGCTCGCGCAGTTTTTCCTGCTTGTCCTCTTCGATGTCCCATTTGTTGACAGCGACAACCACGGCGCGGCCTTCGCGTTCGGCCAGATCGGCGATGCGCAGGTCCTGTTGTTCAAACGGAATCGCAGCATCCAATAGAACCACGACAACCTCGGCAAATTTCACGGCGCGCAGCCCGTCAGAGACCGAGAGCTTTTCCAGCTTCTCTTGCACCTTGGCCTTTTTGCGCATGCCCGCGGTGTCGAAGATCCGCATCGGGGTGCTGTCCCCATCAGGGTCGGCCCAGTCGATGCGCAGGCTGATGGCATCGCGGGTAATCCCGGCCTCGGGGCCGGTCAGCAGGCGGTCTTCGCCGATGATCTTGTTGATCAGCGTGGATTTACCGGCATTCGGACGTCCAACCACCGCAACCTGCAGCGGCTTGGCGGCGGTGATCAGAGGCGTTTCACCTTCGCCATCCTCATCCAGCTCGATATCGGTTTCGGGGGTATCGTCCTCGGCCTTGTCCTCAGCCGCGTCCGCCAGCGGCATCAGTTGCGCGTAGAGGTCCGTCATCCCTTCGCCATGCTCACCCGACAGGCGTACGGGTTCGCCGAGGCCCAGATTATAGGCCTCAAGCACACCGGCATCCGCCGCGGACCCTTCGGCCTTGTTGGCCGCCAGAATCACGTGTTTCGAACGTTTGCGCAGAATCTCGGCAAACATCTCATCCGTTGGGGTCAGACCGGTCCGCGCGTCGATCATGAACAGGCAGACATCGGCCATGTCCACCGCACGCTCGGTCAGGCGGCGCATCCGGCCCTGCAGGCTGTCATCGGTTGCATCCTCAAGCCCCGCCGTGTCGATCACGGTAAAACGCAGATCGCCCAGCCGCCCTTCGCCCTCGCGCAGGTCGCGCGTCACGCCGGGCTGGTCGTCGACCAAGGCCAGACGTTTGCCCACAAGGCGGTTGAACAGGGTGGATTTGCCCACATTCGGGCGCCCCACGATGGCGAGGGTCAGCGACATGTTCTCAACTTTCAAGACTCAAGAAGCGCCCTTTAGCGCATCTGAACGTCAACGGAAAGCGTGTAGATCGCCCTTGGTCGAAACGACATACAGCGTCTGCCCCGCCACAACTGGTGAGGTGGTGGCCCCGCCCGGAACCTCGACCTGGTAAATCTGCGAACCGTCAACCGGATTGAAGAAGCGCACATAGCCATCGTTTGAGGACACGACAAGACGTCCACCCGCCAGAATCGGGCCGTAATGGGCCACAATCGGTCCGCGCCGTCCGGGACGGTCTTTGACAAAGCCCGGCAGGTCCTGTGCCCAGATGATCGAGCCATCAGCAGCGTTCAGGCGCACCAACTGGCTTCGGTCGCTGATCAGGAAGATGCTGTTGCCCGCAGGCCAGACCGTATCCACCGCGCCTTCATCGGCGGTCCAGCGACGTTCGCCCGAACCCGCGTCGAATGCGACGGTGCGCCCGGAATGGTTGCCAATATAGATCGTGTCGCCCGCCACCATCGGCCCGCCAGTCACGTCGATGATCTGCGCGGCGGCCCGTCCCCGGCGCCCACCGGCAACCGACGCGTTCCAGCGGCGGATACCGCCCCGCCGGAAGGTGGCGGCAATATCACCGGAACCAAAGGCAAAAACCGCAAGGTCCGAGGCCAGAACCGGGGCCGGAGCGCCCAGAACGTTGCCGACGCTCGGCGTGCCTTCGATCTGCCAGGCAATCCGGCCGTCTTTGGTGTCGATGGTCCAGCCGGTTTCGTCCCCTGCGACCAGATACAGCAGCCCGTTCGCAACCAGCGGCGATCCGCTGCCTGTGGCGTTCAGGCGTTTCTGCCACCGGATCGCTCCGGTTCGTGCATCCATCGCGGTCAGGCGGCCAAAGCCAGAGGAGACGTACAGAACACCGTCGGCATGGGCCATGCCGCCGCCGGTCGCGTCCACATCACCGTCATTTCTGGGGATCAGGTTGGTCTCCCACACAACCTGCCCTTGCGGCGAAACCGCTGTCACGGTCGCGACCGCGTCCAGAGTGTAAATCAACCCTCCGGCCACGACAGGTTCGGCGGTGATGCGCTGTTTGCGCGAGTCGCCCTTGCCGATCGGCGCCGACCAGATCCGCTGCGGCGTACCGCGTAGGGCCGCGTTGGTGGTGCGGAAAGCCGGGGTTCCGGCACTCTGCGACCAACTGGAGTTAGCCGTTTGCGCTGGCAGGCTGATCGGCTGAGACCCGCGCGTTTCCACAACCTCGGTGTCCGAGGCAGGCCGGATGTCTTCGCGAGCGCCGGGCAGAATGGACTCGGGCTCTTCACAGGCGGCCAGAGCGGTAAGGGCAATTGCCGCAACCGGCAATCCCATACGGGAAAATAGTCGTGTTACCATGTCAATCCGAACTCGCCTGTCCTTTATTATACCGCCAGCTTAGCCCTGTTGTGCCACCAACGGGTCCGGCTCGCCCCCCAGGGCGACAATCAACTGCGCAGCGCGTTGCTGCAAATCTACACCCACCTCGGCATCCTGCCGCAAGGCCTGCAATCGGGTCAGCGCCGCGTCAACCTCACCCTCGGAAATATCGATCAGGGCCAGTTGCTCTTCGGCCAGCAGGCGCAGCGGTGCGCCCGGCGCGGCCAGAGCCTCGAACTGCAGGCGGCGATCTGCGGCAGGCAACGTATCCGCTTGCAGTAACAGTGCCTTGAAACTTGCAATCGCCCGGTAAATTTCCGGCAAATCGCCCTGAACGGCAATTGCGTTCAGGCTGGCAACAGCGTCCTGTTCGGATCCGGCATCCAATTGCGCGGCGGACAACAGCATGCTCAGAACGGCATCACCGCCCGGCGATTGTGGCTGAACTGCCTGCAATTCGGTCGCCCGCGCAGCAGAATCGTTTTCCTCAAGCGCAGCAAGGATTTCGTCGCCCAGTTTTTGCGCCTGAGCCGTATCGCGGGACTTGCGAACCTCGTTGAAAGCGGCCCCGCCGACGACCAGTATGACGGCAACAACACCGACCCAGCCCCATCGGCGCAACAGCAGATACATGCGGTCACGGCGTACCTCTTCTGTGACCTCATCAATGAAACTGTCGGTGTCGCTCATCCCTGCCCCCGGGCTGTGTCTTCTGCTTTCGTGCGCCATGTCATACCCCGGCACCACGGCCAAGCCAAGGCCCGGATTGTGCACAATACCGTAGCGGCAGTCCGCTCTTGCGCAAAAAAGTGAACCGAACTATTCAGTTTAGCGTAGAAAATATACATGTCCGCCCCCATTTTCAGACATGTATGTCAGGTCCGCCTGACGTGAAATTCTGGGAGAAGTACCTTATGCGGTTGATTTCGTTCATCAACGCCCTTTTGGTCATTGTTGCACTGTATTTTCTTGTGTTCGAGCGTGACGCGCTGTTTGCGTTTGCCGGACGGGGTGACGCCGAGGACTCTTCCACAACCGAGGGCGAAGCAACCCAGGTTGCAGCCGCAGATGAAGCAATTATTCGCGTCGTCGCGCTGCGTTCGGAAGCGCGCGAAATCGACAGCGCCGTGCTGCTGCGTGGACAAACCAAAGCCAACCGGCAGGTTGAGGTTCTGGCCGAAACAACCTCGACCGTTGTCTCGGAACCCAAACGCCGGGGTACGTTTGTAGAGACCGGCGATCTGCTGTGCGAACTTGATCCGGGCACGCGCCCTGCCAGCCTGGCGGAAGCCATGGCCGGAAAACTGGAAGCCGAAAGCCGCATTCCCGAGGCCGAAGCGCGGCTGGAAGAAGCGCACGCGCTTGTAGCCGAGGCGCAGATCAATCTTACTGCCGCCCAGAAACTGTCAGAAACCGGGTTCGGGTCCGAGACCCGGCGCATTTCCAGCGAAGCCGCGATGAGCACTGCCGAAGCCGGCATCAAGTCCGCCGAAGCCGGGCTGGAAGCCACCCGCGCCGGGATCGAAGCTGCCACAGCCGAGGTCGAAGCCGCACGGCGTGAGATCAACCGCTTGACCATCGAAGCCCCGTTTCAGGGCCTGCTGGAAAGCGACACGGCAGAGCTTGGCAGCCTGATGCAGCCCGGTTCGCTATGCGCCACGGTCATCCAGCTTGACCCCATCAAGCTGGTCGGCTTTGTGCCGGAGACCGAGGTCAACCGCGTGCAGGTCGGTGCCGAAGCCTCGGCGCAACTGGTTACCGGGCGGCAGGTTGAAGGGCGCGTGACATTCCTAAGCCGGTCGGCGGATGAAACCACCCGTACCTTCGAGGTTGAGATCACCGTACCGAACCCCGATCTGACCATCCGCGACGGCCAGACCGCAACGATCCGCATTGCAGCCGAAGGGGCCAAGGCACATTTGCTGCCGCAATCGGCGTTGACACTGAACAATGAAGGCCAGTTGGGCGTGCGCACCATTGGCGCGGGCGATGCGGTCGATTTCATGCCGGTCCGCGTATTGCGAGATACCGCCGATGGCGTCTGGATTGGCGGATTGCCGGAAAAAACTGATATAATCGTTGTCGGACAAGAATTCGTGACCCGGGGCGTCACCGTCGCCCCGACCTATCAGGAAGCGTCACAATGACAGGTATTGTTGCTTGGGCCGCTGATCGGGCCCGAATGGTTCTGGCCTTTATCGCCATCTCGCTGGTCATCGGCGGGTTTGCCTATGTCAGCTTGCCAAAAGAAGGCGAGCCGGATATCGAAATCCCGGCGTTGTTTGTGTCGGTCCAGTTTCCGGGCATCTCGGCAGAGGATTCCGAAAACCTGCTTGTCAAACCGATGGAGACCGAGCTTGCGGATCTTGACGGTCTGAAAGAGATGACGGCAACCGCCGCCGAAAGCTATGCCGGTGTGGCGCTCGAATTCGACTTTGGCTGGGACAAGACGGCCATCATGGCCGATGTGCGCGACGCCATGAACAGCGCGCAGGCCGAGTTCCCGGAAGGGGCCGAGCAATATTCGCTGCACGAGATTAACTTTTCCGAATTCCCCATCGTCATCGTCAACCTGACCGGGGCCGTGCCCGAACGCACAATGGCCCGCGTAGCCAAGGACTTGCAGGATGAGCTTGAGGCGCTGGATTCGGTGCTGGAGGCCGGTATTGCGGGCAACCGGGACGAATTGCTTGAGGTCGTCATCGACCCCCTTCGCCTGGAAGCCTACAACGTCACCGCAGCAGAACTGATCAATGTCGTGCAAAACAACAACCAGCTGATCGCAGCGGGTGAGGTTGAAACGGCGCAAGGCACATTCTCGGTCAAGATCCCCTCGTCCTTCAAAACCGCGCAGGATGTCTATGGGCTGCCGGTCAAGGTCAACGGCGACCGGGTGATCACGCTGGGTGAACTGGCCGAGATCAATTACACCTTCGAAGACCGCGAAGGCACAGCCCGTTTCGACAATGTGCCGACCGTCGCGCTGCAGGTGGTCAAGCGGAAAGGGTTCAACCTGATCGACACGGTCGAACAGGTCAAAGCAACCGTTGCCGAAGCGCAAAGCAAATGGCCGCCAGAACTGCAAGCCGCCGTGGATGTCGGCACGTCGAACGACCAAAGCCGCATCGTGGGATCGATGGTCAGCCAGTTGGAAGGCTCGGTCCTGACAGCGATTGCGCTGGTGATGATCGTTGTTCTGGCCTCGCTGGGGTCGCGCGCCGCGTTGCTGGTGGGTTTTGCCATTCCCACCTCGTTCCTTCTGTGTTTCGCGTTCCTGGCGGTTATGGGCGTCAGTATTTCGAACATTGTGATGTTTGGTCTGATCCTGGCGGTTGGTATGTTGGTGGATGGTGCGATTGTGGTGGTCGAATATGCCGACAAGCGCATCAAGGAAGGCGTCGGCCCGATGCACGCCTATGTCGAGGCGGCGCAGCGGATGTTCTGGCCCATCGTCTCATCCACGGCAACAACGCTGTGTGCCTTTCTGCCGATGCTGTTCTGGCCGGGCGTACCGGGTGAGTTCATGGGGATGCTGCCCGTCACCCTGATCTTCGTTCTGTCCGCCTCGCTGATCGTTGCGCTGATCTATCTGCCGGTCATGGGCGGCGTGTCGGGACGCCTCAGCCGTGTCTTTGACCGCTGCTCGAATTGGCTGCGGGCCCGCACGCCGTGGTGGCTGCGTGCGTTGCTGGTGGCCCCTTCGTTCTACCTTGTGTTCCTGGGTGCAATGCAGGTGTTGAACCCGAACTACCTTGTGCCCGGTGGTGGCTCCTTCATCGGCGCTGTCATGATGATCTTTGGCGCGTTCGCCGGATCGGTCACGCTGGGTGCGGCCAAGATCGAACGCAAGCCGGACACCAAGGTTCATACCGCGAAAGAGCACACGCCATTCGGCTATTTCATCAAGTTCCTCGTCGGCAACCCGATCATGCCGATTGTGTCCATCGCCGCCGTCGGGTTTGCAGTGATGACCGTGATGACGATCTTTGGCGAAAACAACCGCGGCGTTGAGTTCTTCGTCGAAAGCGAGCCCGAGCAGGCCACCGCCTTCGTAAGGGCGCGGGGCAACCTGTCGCTGGCGGAAAAAGACGCCATGGTTCTGGCCGCCGAACAGGTAATCGCGGCCCATCCTGCGGTAATCAACGTCTTTTCCTTCGCCGGTGAAGGCGGGTTGGACCAGAACAACGGCGGTGCACAGGACCCGGCGGATACCGTCGGGCGCGTTCAGTTCGAGATCATCCCATGGGAAGACCGCCCGAACATCTCGGAACCCATTCTGGGTGGGTTGTTTGATCGCCACTTTGTCGCCCCTGAATATGACGGCGACTATGTGCTGGACGAGCTGAATACCCAACTGGCCGAACTGCCCGGCTTCGTGGTCGAGATTCTGCCGCTGGAACAAGGGCCGGCCTCGGCCAAGCCCGTGCATCTGCGGATCAAGGGTGATGGTTGGGACAGTCTGACAAGCGCCACTCTGGCCGCGCGTGAGGCGTTCGATACCATGCCCGGCCTGATCAAGATCGAAGACACTCTGCCCCTGCCCGGCATCGACTGGCAGATCGACGTGGATGTCGCCAAGGCGGGTCGTTTCGGGGCCGACGTGGCAACTGTTGGCGCCATGGTGCAACTGGTCACGCGCGGTATCCTGCTGGGTGAGATGCGCCCCGACTCCACGGATGAAGAGATCGAGATCCGCGTCCGCCTGCCCGAGGAAGACCGCGTATTGTCGACCCTGGACACGCTGAAAGTCCGCACGCCTGACGGGCTGGTGCCGCTGTCCAACTTCGTGTCGCGTCAACCCGTGGCCAAACTGGCCGAGATCAACCGCATCGATCAGGAGCGTTACTATGACGTCAAGGCCGATGTCGAACCCGGTCTGAGCAAGGTGGTGACCGATGGACCCGATGGCACCGACAAACGTCTGGCCGTTCTGCGCGCGCTTGAGGATGGTGCCGCGCCTTCACCCTCGACCCTGACAACGCCGGACGGCAAGCAGTTCGACCTTGTTCAACTGACCGGTGCAGGCAGCGTTGAAGAGCTGCGCGGCGTGATCGACGCAGGTGACGCCCGCATCAGCCTGATCAACCCAAACGAACGTATCGCCGTTCTGACCGAGTGGCTGCAAACCGACCCGTTCGATCCCGCAATCAGCTGGGAATGGACCGGCGATCAGGAAGAACAGGCCGAAAGCCAGGCCTTCCTGTCCAGCGCGTTTCTGGCCGCTTTGGGACTGATGTTCGTGATCCTGCTGGCGCAGTTCAACAGCTTCTACAACTCGGTTCTGGTGCTGCTGGCGGTGGTGTTGTCCACGACTGGCGTCCTGATCGGGATGCTGGTGATGGAGCAGCCCTTCTCGATCATCATGACCGGCACCGGGATCGTGGCGCTGGCAGGCATCGTGGTGAACAACAACATCGTTCTGATCGACACCTATCAGGAATACAGCCGCTATATGCCCCGGATCGATGCCATCGTGCGCACGGCCGAGGCGCGTATCCGTCCGGTTCTGCTGACCACGCTGACCACAATGGCCGGTCTGACACCGATGATGTTTGGCCTGTCGCTGGATTTCGTAAACGGGGGCTACACGATCGACAGCCCCACCGCGCTGTGGTGGAAGCAACTGGCGACCGCCGTGGTGTTTGGTCTGGGTATCGCGACCGTGCTGACCCTGATTGTGACGCCATCCTTCCTGGCTCTGCGCGTCTGGGTGACGACCTATGCGGTTTGGCTGGGCAAGCTTCTGGCACGGGTGTCCGCAGGCCGTTCCAGCAGGATCGCTCAGGACATGGCAATTGGCCGAACCGCCCGCGCCATGCAATCGACCGAGATTGTGTGGGACGATCAGCCTCTGCCAAATCGGGTCGAACCCGAGGATCGCCCCGACACCCCGCCCGGCGCACCGTTGAAAGCCGCCGAGTAAAACAAAAGGGCGAACCGCTATGGTTCGCCCTCTTCAATAATCCGGCTCCCGGTCCCGATTATTCGGTGAACGTGTATTCACCCAGATCACACAAATCCAAGCCGAAATCTTCGTAGGTACCGCCGTCATCGAAGACGCCGCGAATGTCATAAACGCAGGTGCTCAGGCCGTCGGCGATCAGAACCTCGACCTCGTAACCCGATGCCAGATACCCGTCGACTAACAGGTCTTCTTCCCATTCATCGGACGAGCTTGTTGAAACGTTGAATTCAACCAGATCCGAGCTGGTCTCGTTAACCAGCAGGAAGTTAAGATCTTCGGCTTTGGCCGCTGTGCTCGACACCAAAAGCGCAGCGGTCAGCGCCGCCGTAAACTTATTCATAGATATTTCCTTTGTTGAACCTCGCCGCAGCATTTCGCTGCGCCAGCCCTGAATTTCACCCCATGGGAGAAAGGTCAATTCAAAGCTCAACCGATTTGATCGAAAGCCTCAGGCGGCCTGACTGTCGGATTGCTGTCGGCTCCACAGTTGCGCATAGCGCCCCTCGCGGGCCAGCAATTCGTCATGGGTGCCCTGCTCGATGATCTCACCGGCCTCGAGCACGACGATGCGGTCGGCCTCGGCAATCGTGCTCAACCGATGGGCGATGGTGATCACAGTGCGCCCTTCACCCGCGCGGGCCAGCGCATCCTTGATGTCCTGCTCGGTATCCGTATCAAGGGCCGAGGTCGCCTCATCCAGCAACAGGATCGGCGGGTTCTTCAGCAGCGTGCGGGCGATCCCAACGCGCTGCTTTTCACCGCCGGACAGTTTCAGCCCCCGCTCGCCCACTTTGGTGTCATAGCCTTCGGGCAAGGAGGCAATGAAGTCGTGAATCTGTGCCGCCCGCGCGACCGCTTCGACATCTTCCTGCGTCGCGCCATCCCGGCCATAGGCGATGTTGTAGCGGATGGTGTCGTTGAACAGAACCGTGTCCTGCGGCACAACGCCGATAGAGCCATGCAAGCTGGCTTGGGTCACGTCCCGCACATCCTGCCCGTCGATTTTCAGAGCCCCTCCGGTGACGTCATAGAAACGGAACAGCAGGCGTCCGATGGTGGATTTCCCGGACCCGGTCGCCCCAACGATGGCCACCGTCTTCCCTGCCGGAACGGTCAGAGACACGCCTTTCAGGATTTCACGATCCGGGTCATAGCCAAAGCGTACATCCTGCAACGTCACCTCACCGCCATTGACGTTCAGCTTGGGCGCATTGGGCTTGTCTTTGACCTCGGCGGGTTGTTCCAACAAGTCGAACATCTGGCCCATGTCCACCAGAGACTGCCGGATTTCGCGATAGACGGTGCCGAGGAAATTCAGCGGCACGGTAATCTGGATCATGTAGGCGTTCACCATCACGAAATCGCCTACGGTCAGCGACCCGTTTTGCACCCCGACGGCCGCCAGAACCATAACCCCGATCAGACCACAGGTGATCAGGAAAGACTGCCCGAAATTCAGGAAGGCCAGAGAATAGGCTGTTTTCAACGCAGCCCCGGCATAGGCCTTCATCGAAACGTCGTAGCGTTCGGTCTCGCGCGTTTCCGCGTTGAAATATTTGACGGTTTCAAAGTTCAGAAGGCTGTCGATGGCGCGTTGGTTGGCTTCGGTGTCCTGATCATTCATCTCGCGCCGCAGCTTTACGCGCCATTCGGTGACGACGAAAGTAAAGCAGATATAAAGCGCGATGGTGACCGCCACGACCACCAGATACCAAATGTCGAACAGCCACATCAGGATGACGGCGATCAAGAGCAGTTCCAGGATCAGGGGCCCGATCGAGAACAGCAGGAACCGCAGAAGAAAATCGACGCCTTTGACCCCACGCTCGATGATGCGGCTCAGGCCGCCGGTGCGGCGGGTGACGTGGTAGCGCATCGATAACTGGTGGATATGCCCGAAGGTCTCAAGCGCAAGGGCACGCAGGGCGCGTTGACCCACCGGGGCAAAGGACGCATCGCGCAATTGCTGAAACCCAACTGTCATCATGCGCGCAACGCCATAAGCGACGGTCAACCCGACCGCGCCCAGCGCAACGGGCGGAACCCCTTCCCCCGCCAACGCATCAACGGCCCCTTTATACAGGATCGGTGTATAGACCGCGATCAGCTTGGCCAGCACCAGCATCGACATCGCAATGACGACCCGGCGCTTCACCCAGGGCTCATCATCCGGCCACAGGTAAGGCGTGACCTTGCGGATCGTGCGCCAGCCCGACTTTCGCTCGTCGATTTCGGCCAATTCCTCAGATGTCATTGGGACCGTCCGTCTCATCACGTACCTTGTCTGCGGTCAGAGATATACTCTGGCCCCAAAAGGGCCAGAGGTTTCTTTATTCAGGGATCGTGAAGACCTGCCCCGGATAGATCAGGTCCGGGTCCCGGATCAGGTCGCGGTTGGCATCAAACAACCGGACATACAGAATGCCATCACCAAAACGCTCGCGCGAAATGGCCCATAGCGTGTCGCCCTTTTGCACAGTGACCGAGCGGATCGGGGCCGCCTGTTCCGCAACCTCTTCCGAAGCCGTCGCCTCGGCTGCTTGCAGAACTTCCACCGGCTCGCGTTTGAAGGGCGTTTCCACCCGGCTGATGACGGTGCCATCGGTGGCAACCTCATCCACCCGCAAGGTGTAGACGCCCGGATCGATACCCTCCAACTCACCCCGCCAATTGCCATCATCGGCAGGTGTCAGGTCCGCAACCAGACGGTTGTTCAGGTAAAGGCGAACGGCAGAGCCTTCGCTGACGCGGCCTGTCAGTTCGACCTCACCGGTGTCGGAATAGCCAATCGTATCCAACTCGACCTGTTGCGGTTCGCTGGCAGATGCGGATGGTGACTGAACCAACTCAACCCCCTCTTCGCCCGAGCGTAGAACGGCAATCTGTTGATCGTCGGCTTCATCCTCGACCGGGGCGGCTTCGGCAACCTGCGTGTCTTCAGCAGGCTGTTCCGGTTGCGCCGGGGCATCGCTGCTGTCCGCTTCGGTTGGTGCCGCTGGCGCTTCCTCCGGCTCTGGCACCGGATCGGCGCTGGCCACCTGTTCGCCTTCAACCGGTTTCGGCAGCGCCGCAATCAGGTAGTCATCCGACTGCGCAGTTTGCTGGCCGTCCGAGGTTTGCAGCACCAGACCTTGCGCATCATCGCTGAACGGGATCGACACGAACTCGGCAAACTGCCCGCTGCTGTCCACGGTGAAGCTGTGAAGGGGTTCTCCGTCCAGCAGTACCTGAATCTCGCTGCCGGGCGCGGCCTCGCCGGACAGCAGAGCATTGCCGTCTTTTTCAACGAAAATCTGATCAAGGACAGGAGCGGCGATTGCGGGGGCCTCGGCCACCTCTTCGGTGGTCTCCGCCTCAGGCTCTGCTTGGGTTGGCTCGTCGGTCGCGGTATCGGCAACCTCAGGCGCGGGCTCTTCCGCGGCGGTTTCGGCCTCATCCGACGCAACCTCGGCGGTGTCCTGCGCGGGGGCTTCGGCTGCTTGCTCAGGCTCTGCTTCTTCAGTCGGTTGCTCAGTCTCGTCCGCCGGCACCGCAGCCGTTTGTTCCTGAGGGACGTCTTCCGGTGCCGGGGCCGAGGTGAAGACCCCGGACAGATACAGCCCGCCGGCCCCCAGAATTGCGATGATACCGGCAACCACCCCCCATACGAAGTTGCCCGAGCTTCCGTTTCCCGACTTGGCGTCCATTCTTTTCCTTTCGCTCCGCAGCGCGAAGGCATTCATTCCTAATGCGTTCCGGCGGACAGTTGAGCCAATTTATCAATCCCGCTATCACGGGTCAAAACCCCTGACACAACCCCGGAGCCCCCATTCGATGTCCCAGAAATCTGTCTGTGTGTATTGCGGGTCACGCAATGGCGCAAAACCGGCCTATTCCGATACGGCCCGAACGTTTGGCACCTTGCTGGCAAAGGAAGGCTGGCGGCTTGTTTACGGCGCCGGAGATGTTGGCCTGATGGGCGAAGTCGCCCGCGCCGCACAGGACGCAGGCGGCGAGACCTTTGGCGTTATCCCGGTACATCTGGTGCAGCGCGAGGTTGGCAAAACCGACCTGACCCATTTCGTGATCACCGAAACGATGCACGAGCGCAAGAAGGTCATGATCATGAATGCCGACGCGGTCGTTGTTCTACCCGGCGGCCCCGGGTCATTGGATGAGCTGTTCGAGGCGCTGACATGGCGGCAGTTGGGTCTGCATGACAAACCCATCGTCGTGGTGAATGTCGATGGCTACTGGGACGCGCTGCAAACGCTGCTGGATCAGGTCATCGGTCAGGGCTTTGCCGACGCATCGCTGGCCGATTTCATCATTTGGGCCGAAAGCGCCGAGGCTGCCGTGGCCGCTTTGCGCGATACGTTGGGATAGTCTGGGCGACAAATGCCGCCCAAGCCGCAGTTACGCAAGTCGCGGTGCGGGCTTTAGCCGTTGCCGCAAAACCTGCTCGACCTTGTGCAGCGGATGGTTGGTCAGCGTCTTATCGACCTCGGCCACGACCTTGGCCAGCACGTCGCTGTGCAAACGCCGCCGCAACAGCCCCAGCACATGGGGGCTGGCGACCAGAACCAGACGTTTATACGCGCCCTTCAACCCCTTGCGGTTCAGCAGATTTGCCAGGTCCTGCACAAACAGGGACTTGGCATGGGTTTTCCAGGACGCCTCCTCCATCGCCGATTTCTGATTGGGACCACCGTCATTTCGACGCCCTGCACGATCTGAAGGCTTTGCAGGCAGCGCATCCGGTTCTTCGACCGAAACAACAACCAGATTGGGGTCTTCGGCGTCGGTGATGTTCTCCATGAACAGCGCCTTTTCCCCGTCTGCAATAATAACCCAGGTTCCTTGTGCAAGTGCGACCATCGTGTTCTCCCGTAGCGATGTCAGGTGGCATCCCTCATCCGTCAGGCATAGCGTCTGCCCACAGCCGCGCAGGTGTGGCGGTTGCCGTCTGTTTTGTTGTTGGCGGGTTTCTCCTTCCGCTCACCTTAGGTAAGCATTGGCGGGTGGGGTACAATGCCGTCTCAGGATGAAACTTTGTTCATCGGCGGGATTTTTCTGATCAGGCCGACAGCTCGATCACGGTGATCTCGGGCGTTACGCCAAAACGCACCGGCAGCATGGAACAGCCAATGCCGCCCGACACAACCAGATCGCGCCCATCTTCGTGCACATGGCCATACGCATAGCGATTGCCGAACCGCGATGGCACGACCGGGGACCACCCGAACAGCCGCACCTGCCCTCCATGAGTGTGACCGCACAACGTCAATGCAACACGGCCGGGCACCTTGGGAAAAATGTCGGGCTCATGTGCCAACAGAATTGCCGGGGCGTCCTGCGGGATCTGCGCTAGCGTTCCGGGCAGATCATCCACCCCGGTATAAACACCTCGGCTATGGCGTATGGCGATCTGATCCCCAAGGCCCGCCAACCAGACACCGTTTGGCAAGGCTACCGCCTTGTTTTCCAACACCGGGATACCGTTGCGCTCTAGCTCGACAGCGGTTTCGACCGGCCCGCGCCCCCGGTCTTGCGCGGCTTTGTCCTGCCACCAATCGTGGTTGCCCAATATCGCGTAAACACCTAGCGGAGCCGACAATGCCCCCAAAACCGTGGCCGTCTCACGCACCGGAACATCCTTGGTCACATAGCTATGCCCGGCCGTCAGATCGCCCAAAACCACGATCAGATCGGCACCCAGGGCATTTGTGCGCGCCACGATCTTCTCTAGCCGAGACAGCGGCGTCGTCGGCTCAGCCATATGAAGGTCGGTCAGGACCGCGACCTTGACTGGGCGATCCTGCGGCCAATCCGAGCGCTTCACCCGCCACCGACGCACACGCAAGCGCAGCGCCGGTTCGATGAAAAACCCGTAAAACGCAGCAAAAAGGCCTGCCAGCGTCACCGCCAGCAGGCCCTTTATGAACCCTCGTCGGGTCAAGGTTTACATCCGCGATGCAACGTTTTCCCAGTTTACCAGATTGTCGAGGAAGTTCGACAGGTAAGCCGGGCGCTTGTTGCGGAAATCGATGTAGTAGCTGTGCTCCCACACATCACATCCCAGCAGCGCGGTCTGACCAAAGCACAGCGGATTCACGCCGTTTTCAGTCTTGGTCACGGCCAGCGAGCTGTCCGCGTTCTTGACCAGCCACGCCCAGCCCGAGCCAAACTGGCCGGCACCTGCGGCGCTGAATTGCGACTTGAACTGGTCAACCGAGCCGAAGCTTTCGGTCAGAGCCTTCTCCAGCTCACCGGGCATGGCATTGCCGCCGGGGCCCATCATCTCCCAGAACTGGTTGTGGTTCCACAGCTGGCTGATGTTGTTGAAGATACCGTTCTGCGCCACGGCGTTTGCGTCGTAGGTGCCAACGATGATCTCTTCCAGCGACTTGCCGTCCCACTCGGTCCCGGCGATCAGCTTGTTGCCATTGTCGACATAGGCCTTGTGGTGCAGGTCGTGGTGATATTCCAGTGTTTCCGCGGACATACCCTTGGCTGCCAGCGCGTCATGTGCATAAGGAAGATCAGGAAGTTCAAAAGCCATGTCGGCCCCCTGTTAAAATGTAAGTTGCGGTTCCCAAGGTTAAATGCTTTGGCAGCAGCCGCAGGTCAAGAGCCGAGACAAGAAAACCCGGAGGTCCGCGATGCTGACACAGGCGCGCAAGATGTTCTACCGCGCCCGCGGATACTATGCGGGCACCCTGAACGGCGAGCCGTTCCGCCTGGACCCCTATCATTCGAAATTCTGGCGCAAAGCCTCTGCGGGCGACTGGGAGCCCGAAACCTTTGCGGTTCTGGACCAATACCTGTCGCCTGATCGTGACTATCTGGATATCGGGGCGTGGATCGGCCCCACCGTGCTGTACGGTGCCCGCAAAGCGCGACATGTGTGGTGTTTCGAACCCGACCCGACCGCGTTCCGGCATTTGGCGTGGAATCTGGACCTGAACGACATCCACAATGTTTCAGCCTTCGGGGTCGCCCTGTCGGATCAGTTCGGCGTGGCCCGTATGGCCTCGGTCCGCGGAGAGCCGGGGGATTCGACCAGTTCCCTGCTGCATGACGGCGCGCATGGAACGGATGCCCTGACGATTGCGTGGGAACAGTTCGAGGCGGCCAATGACCTGTCCGGCGTTTCGTTGGTCAAGATGGATATCGAAGGGGCTGAGTTCTTTGTCCTGCCCGCGCTGATCTCATGGCTCAAACGGCAACGCCCGGCTTTGCTGTTGTCAACACACGCGCCTTTGCTTGGCGATGAAGACAGGGCTGAGAAGATGGGCAACCTGGCTGAACTTTTGTCCTTCTACCATACATGCCAGCGTGAAGGTCCGGCGTCACCGTCCGGTCACCCGATGACCGATGAAGACGCCTTAGCTAGGTTCCAGACGTATTTGCTCACGTCATGACGCAGTCAGAACGCGCTATCCGTGCGGGCTGGGAAGCACATTCTGAATGCCCTTCCCAAATTAACCGCCCGATCAGTAGAGGGCGGGCGTATTGACCGCTTTGCAGCGCCCGACACCGCTGGGCCGATTGCTGACATTGGCCTGCGGGAACCGCGCGATCATCTCAAACTCATTGGTTTGCGGGTTCAGCATCCCAGTGTAAGACACGCGCAATTGACCGCCAGCACTGGCCACCAGGGAAATTCGCCAACTCAACTGATATTCACCGCGTCGATTCACCTTGAACTTCGCGTCCTTGGGCTTGTCGTCGTTCTGGCCGTTCAATCTGTTGTCTTCACGGATCGCGCCATCATAAACGCGGGCCCGCTTGTTTTCGGCGTCGACACTCAGCCAAACGCGCGAGGGAATCCATCCCTGCGCTTCAATACTGTGAAGTTCACAGTCATAGTTTACCACCTCAGCTTGTGCCGCCGAGGCGAAAAAACACAGACCGATGGCAAGAAGTCTTATTTTCATGTTCAGCACCTTATCAGTATCAGTTTGACGGCGTTGGGATTTTTGCACATTTGCCTCGCGCGAAACCGTCTCTCGGCAGATATGCGCTGTATGAGGATGACCGCGCCGTTGCTTTTAGCGTTCGGCGGTCCACAAAGACCGCAAACTCCTGATTAAGCAGGTCAATGGCATCAATTCGCGACTCGTTCGACGCATAGCTTCTGCCTGAATCCGAGTAGACATAGTCTTGTCCGACCCATGCGATTGACAGGTTTCGAATACTATCGCGCTTTACCCTGGCGGGCCCGGGTTGCGTATCGATATTCGGCGTCCGCGCCTCATGGATGAACGCCGAGCGCCCGTACTCATCCACTGAAAAGATCAAGAACTCTGGCGTCGGCTTGTTGGCAATGCCACGGCTAAAGTTGCATTCATACGTCTCTTTAAAGGTCTGAGAAACTGAAACAGTCGGGACGATCGCAAGTCCGACTGCCAATGCAATTGCTTGTAGTTTCATAGTTTGCTCCAACATATCGTTATTTTGGCGTTTGAATTTCAACGCAGGTCCCATTGGCGTTGCCATCATGGGACGCTTGTACGTTTGATTTTGAGCTAGCAATTGCCCGCATCGTTTTACGGTTCAAGAAGATCGAAAAATCCAGACGCCCCAAATCAAGAACCATTCGCCGGGGATCACCTGCCCTTGTACGTCGACCGGTGCGCGAAAACGTATACGCCTCACCAGACCAACTGATGGAGAGCAAACGAAAGCTGTTTCTATTGATTGAAGCCGCGATTTTGGGTGTGTCGATCCCCTGCAATTCAACTTCGTGCAACAGGGCCGAGCGCCCATACTTGTCAACCGAGAATATGACGCGCGCGGGCGTAGGCCGGTTTGCCAGACCTTTTTTAAAAACACACTCGAACGACTCTGAATAGGTTTCGGATCGCGCTGCATCAGGTATAGTTGAAACGGCGATTAAACCGATGGCGATTAGTCTAAAAATGTTCATCCAAATGTCTTTAGTTTAAGTCTTTTTCATATCGATAAAGCAGCCCCTTTCCACCCGCAACAGGGGAACTTACCAATCCTAACTCGCGCGCGCATCTGTCGCGCAACTTGACACTTCAATCACGAAAAAAGTCTTAAAAAGGAAAATGGCCACCTGTCTGAAACGAGGTGGCCATCGAATGATCCCTTAGGTGTGTGGGCGGGTCAATAAACGCCCACTTCACTGCCCGGCTGCGCCGCAACCTTCAGCAGGTTGAACGCATAGTCGGCAGCCGAGCGGAAACAAACCACACGGAACGTTTCGGCGTCGTCCATCCAGAACGCCCCGGCCACCTGCGCCAGACGCGAGCGGCGGATTTGGCCGGGCTGGAAGGCCTCGGGTGACAGATCGACCGGGGACAGTTTGCCCAGAACCTCGCGCGCGGACGCGCCCGAAATGCGGAACACCGCCCGCGCGTCCGAGACGTTGACCGCCAGGGCATGCGTGCCGCCAAGCGCATTGGTCATCGCCGCCAGTTTGGCCTCGACCTCGGCATATGGCACCAGCACCAGCAACTCGTCGGTGGACATCCAGCAGACGCCGGTGTCGCCATCGACCAGAGCCTCACGCTGGCCGGGCATTTTCTGCCCGGTGGCATCCTTGACGGCCTTGGCCAGCACCTTGTCGGACAGGTCGCCGCGCAGGGTGATCATGCCCTGCAGGCCGGTTTCCTCGACCCTGGCGATGCCGTCATAGCTGGCGTGGTTCAGTGCGCTGATGGGTTCAGACATTCTGCTTCTCCCCGTCCTTGTCGAAGAAGATCGGGTCCACGATCTTGGCTTTGTAGATTTTGTCATCCGTGCCCGGGAACTCGACAATCTCGCCCATCCGGTCGGGGCCGTGCTTGATCAGGCCCATGGCGATGCCTTTGCCCAGATTGGCCGAGTAATAAGTCGAGGTCACGCGCCCGATCATGTTGCGCTGACCATTGGCGTTGACGCCCTCGCCCACTGCGTAAGCGCCGTCCGGCAGAACGGAACCATCCACAGTCTCCAAGCCGACCAGTTTCCAGCGCTCGGGATCGGCCATATGGGTCCGCGAATGGGCGCGTTTGCCGAGGTAGTCCTCTTTCTTTTTCGACAGCGCCCAGTGCAGCCCCAGATCCTGCGGGATCACGGTGCCGTCGGTCTCGTCCCCGATCATGATAAAGCCCTTTTCGGCCCGCAGGATGTGCAGACATTCGGTGCCGTACGGCATCACACCGAATTCTTTGCCAGCCTCCATCAGCGCGTCCCAAAACGCCTGTCCCTGCGACGCAGGCACGGCGATCTCATAGGACAGCTCACCCGAGAACGAGATGCGGTAAGCGCGGCAATCGAAGTCACCGATTTTTCCGTCGCGCCATTCCATGAAGGGCAGCGCCTCTTTCGACACATCCATCCCGCCCAGTTTCTCAAGCACCTTGCGGGCATTGGGGCCAACCACGGCGACCTGAGCGTATTGCTCGGTCACATTGGCGACATAGACTTTCCAGTCCCACCATTCGGTCTGCAACCACTCTTCCATATGGCCATGGATGCGCTCGGCCCCGCCGGTGGTGGTGTGGCACAGCCATGTATCCTCATCGATGCGGGCGACAACGCCGTCGTCGATCAGGAACCCGTTTTCCGAGCACATCAGACCATAGCGGCATTTGCCGATCTTCAGCGTGGACATCATGTTGGTATACATCATGTCGAGGAACTTGCCCGCATCCGGGCCTTTAACGATCAACTTGCCCAGAGTCGAGGCGTCCAGCAGGCCGAGGTTGTCGCGGGTGTTCTTCACCTCGCGGTTCACCGCGTCATGCACGGATTCACCGGGACGCACATAGGCATAGGTCCGGCGCCACTGGCCGACCGGCTCCCAATCGGCGCCGTTCTTGTCGTGCCAGTTGTGCATCGGCGTCTGTCGGATCGGCTGGAACACCTCTCCGCGCGCTTCACCGCCAATCGACGCCAGAGAGATCGGCGTGTAGGGCGGGCGGAACGTGGTGGTGCCGACCTTCGGAATCTCTGATTCCAGCGCATCAGCAAGGATCGCTAAGCCGTTGATATTGCTCAACTTACCCTGATCGGTCGCCATGCCCAGCGTGGTGTAACGCTTGGTATGTTCGACGCTTTCGTAGCCTTCGCGCGCGGCCAGCTGAACGTCCGAGACTTTGACGTCGTTCTGGAAATCCAACCACGACTTCATCCGCAGCTGGATGTCGGCATTGGCGGGCATCAGCCAGACGGCCTCCATCGGAGCCTCGTCCGTGGTCTCGCCCACCGGGGCCTTGGTACGCTTAGGCTTGTGACCGGCTGCTTTGGCTGCGGCCTTACCAGCCGCATCCGCGTCGGCCATAACATCCGCCAAAGCCAGCGGACCGTTCGACGACCCGGCGGCCAGAACGAACCCTTCGCCATTTGCACCCAGAGGCGGGCGCGACGGGTCGGGGCGGAAATGGGCGTTCGCCTCATCCCAGATCAGCTTGCCGCCGCAATGCGACCACATATGCACAACCGGAGACCAACCGCCCGACATGGCAACCGCGTCGCATTCGACCTCTTCCCGCGCGCCGCCGACGCCCTCTTGATTACAGATGGCAACTTTCTTGACGCGCTTGCCGCCCTTGACCTTGGCGATGGCCTTGCCCGGATCGACGCGGATGCCAAGCTGGCGCGCCTCTTCCGCCAGCGGTCCGGCGGTGGCGCGGGCATCGACCACGCGGATCACATCCACTCCGGCCTGTTTCAGGGCAATAGCCGTGCGATAGGCGTCATCGTTGTTGGTGGCGACGATCACCTTCTCGCCCGGGGTTACACCCCAGTTCACGACATAGTCACGCATGGCCGAGGCCAGCATCACGCCCGGCACATCGTTACCCGCAAAGGACAGCGGACGCTCGATGGCTCCGGTCGCCGTCACAACCTGTTTGGCGCGGATACGCCACAGACGATGGCGCGGGCCTTGCGCGCCCGGGTTGTGGTCGGTCAGACGCTCGTATCCCAGCACGTAACCGTGGTCATAGACCCCCGCGCCCATGCAGCGGGACCGCATCGTGACATTGTCCATTGTTTCGAGTTCGGAAACCAATTGTTCCACGAACTTATCCACAGGCTCACCATCTACCAACCCGCCGTCAACCGGAGCGCGACCGCCCCAATGCGCGGTCTGTTCGATCAGCATGACCTTGGCACCAGACGCCGCTGCCGTCTTGGCTGCCTGCAGACCAGCCACTCCGCCGCCGATCACCAGGACGTCGGTGAAGGCATAGAAGTGCTCATAAGTGTCCGCATCGCGGCTGTCCTTGTCGGGGGCCTTGCCCAGACCGGCGGACTGGCGGATGAAGGGTTCATACACATGCTTCCAGAACGGTTTCGGATGGATGAACATCTTGTAGTAGAACCCGGCGGGCAGGAACCGCGACAGGTGGGTGTTGATCGCGCCCACGTCGAATTCCAGATTCGGCCAATGGTTCTGCGACGCTGCGGTCAGTCCGTTGAACAGCTCGGTCGTGGTGGCGCGCTGGTTCGGCTCGAACCGATTACCCTGCCCCAGTCCGACCAGAGCGTTCGGCTCTTCCGCGCCGCTGGCGACCACGCCGCGCGGGCGGTGGTATTTGAACGACCGGCCCATCATCATCTGATCATTGGCCAGCAGGGCCGAGGCAAGCGTGTCGCCCTCGTACCCCTGCATCGAGGTGCCGTTGAAGGTGAAGGTAACCTTTTTCGACCGATCAATCAGACGGCCTTGTTTTGCGAGACGGGTGCTCATTGTGCGGACCTTTCGCAGGTGGAGGCGTCAGGGCCTCCGGCGGGAGTATTTTGGAAAAGATGAAGCATCAGGAGAACTCTCTCCACGTCCAGCCGGGCCGTTTGGCGGCGATGGCGTCCTTGATCTCTTGCGGCGGCTCAGAGGTCTGGGCGGTGTAGGTGCCGAACACCTCGAGCGTCTGGGTGCAGCGCGCGGCGTGGAACCACTTGCCGCAGCCATTGGCGTGGCGCCAGCGTTCAAGGTGAACGCCCTTTGGGTTTTCGCGCATGAACAGGTAGTCGTGGAACTCGTCATCCGACGAGCCGGGGCCGAAACGCTTCAGATGCGCCTCGCCACCGGCGGCCAGTTCGGTTTCTTCGGCGTCAACGCCACAATAGGGGCAATTCAGGATCAGCATGTGGTCATCCTTTTGGCGGTCAGTCGGCGCGCGGGCCGATCAGAATTCTGTTCTTTGGCACCTTCGGGCAGCCCCTTAGTGCGCCACCCCGGCGGCGACGCTTTCGTCGATGAAGCGGCCCTCTTTGAAGCGGTCCAGCGAGAAGGCCTCGGTCAGTGGCGAATGCCCCGTGGCCATCAGCTGTGCCATGCCCCAACCCGAGCCCGGAATGGCCTTGAAGCCGCCGGTGCCCCATCCGCAGTTGATGAAGCAATTGCCCAGAGGTGTTGACGACAGGATGGGAGAGCGATCCCCGGTCATGTCCACGATCCCGCCCCATTGGCGCAGCATTTTCAGGCGCGAGATCATCGGGAAGGTCTCGACCAGTGCCCGTACCGTTTCCTCGATGTGGTGGAAGCTGCCGCGCTGGGTGTAGTTGTTGAACCCGTCGGTGCCGCCACCGATCACCATCTCGCCCTTGTCGGACTGCGACATGTAACCGTGCACGGTGTTGGCCATCACGACCACGTCCATGCAGGGTTTGATCGGCTCTGACACCAGAGCCTGCAGGGCAATCGCCTCCAAAGGCAGACGGAAGCCCGCCATCTCGGCCAGTTGACCGGAATGGCCTGCCACCACGATCCCCAGCTTGTCACAGTCGATTGAGCCTTTGGTGGTATCAACGCCGACAACGCGACCATTTTCGGACCGAACGCCTTTGACTTCGCATTGCTGGATGATGTCCATCCCCATCGCCGAACATGCGCGGGCATAGCCCCAGGCCACCGCATCGTGGCGCGCGGTGCCGCCGCGTTCCTGCCACAGCGCCCCCAGTACCGGATAGCGGGGGCCGTCGATATTGATGATCGGGACCAGTTCCTTGACGCGCTCGGGGCCGATCCACTCGGTCTTGACGCCTTGCAGCGCGTTTGCGTGGGCGGTGCGCTGATAGCCGCGAATTTCGTGCTGGGTCTGGGCCAGCATCATAACACCGCGCGGGCTGAACATGACATTGTAGTTCAGGTCCTGGCTCAGGTCTTCATACAGGCTACGCGCCTTTTCGTACAAAGCCGCCGACGGATCCTGCAGGTAGTTCGACCGGATGATGGTCGTATTCCGCCCGGTATTGCCGCCACCCAGCCAGCCCTTTTCGATCACGGCGACGTTCTGGATGCCGTAGTTTTTGCCAAGGTAATAGGCCGTCGCCAGACCATGCCCCCCCGCACCGACGATGATCACGTCATAGCGTTTCTTGGGCTGGGGGGACCGCCAGGCGCGTTCCCATCCTGTGTGATAGCGCAACGCTTCGCGCGCCACAGCAAAGGCTGAATAGTGTTTCATAAGCGAATCCATCCGGTTCGGTGATTGTGCGCAGATATGCCGTGTTGGCCGACTCTACCCCTGCCGGGCAACGCCACAATATAGCACTATTGCGACATGTCGCCCTTTCGCGGCCATTTGTCCCTTTTGTCGGACGTCCGACGGGTCTAAGTCAAAGCAGCTATTTCGGAGAGACCATGACGTTCTGGGTTCTGCTACTGACCATTGCGCTGTTGATCGCAGCGTTCCTGAGCTACAGCCTGCTGCGTGGCCGTCGCGGCGCCGAGCCTGCGGCGGCGTATGATTTGCGGGTCTATCGGGAACAACTGGCCAGCGTTGACCGCGATCTGGCGCGCGGTGTCATTGGTGAAGCGGATGCCGAACGGGTCCGTACCGAAATCTCGCGCCGCATTCTGGCAGCAGATGCACAGATGGCCAAAGAGGTCGCGGGTGCCGGGCCGTCGGGCGTTGTTTCCGCGATCACAATTGCGTGTCTGACCGTGGTTCTGGCGGGCGGCGGGTTGTGGATGTATCAGCGGATCGGCGCGGTTGGTCTGCCGGACATGCCCCTGACCGACCGCATCGAACTGGCCGAGGAGGTGCGTGCAAACCGTCCGCCGCAAGCCGCTGCCGAGGAGTTGGCGACACCACCACCACCGCGCGAGCTGGATGAAAGTTACGCGAACCTTCTCAACCAGTTGCGCGAAACAGTTGAAGCACGGCCCGATGATTTGCAGGGGCATATGCTGTTGGCTCAGCACGAAACCAACGCTGGCAACTTCAAGGCCGGATACCAGGCGCAGCAGCGGGTGATCGAGCTGTCCGGAGACACCGCAACCGCCGATGCCTATGCGGATTTCGCCGAGATGATGATTCTGGCGGCCAACGGATATGTCTCGCCCGAGGCCGAGCAGGCGCTGTCGCAAGCGCTGGATCGCGATCCACGGCACGGGCCGGCCCGGTACTATCTGGGCCAGATGTTGGCGCAGGTCGGACGCCCGGACATCGCTTATCGCATGTGGATCGAAACCCTGCGCGACGCCCCCCAGGGCGCGCCCTGGGCCGAGGCGATCAGGGTTCAACTGGATGAGCTTGCCTTCCGAGCAGGTGTTTTCAACGTGCCGGACATTGCACCGGCCCCCGGACCGAGCCAAGAGGATATGGCCGCCGCAGCCGAGCTGACGCCGGAAGAACGGCAGGAGATGATTCAGGGCATGGTCGACCAGCTTTCAGACCGGTTGGCGACCGAAGGCGGCTCGCCCGAGGAATGGGCCCGTCTGATTGCAGCACTTGGGGTACTGGGGCAAGGCCAGCGGGCCATAGATATCCACAAGGAAGCGAAAGTGGTGTTTGCCGATAACGCGGATGCGTTGCAGATGCTGGACGCGGCCGCCCTGCAAGCCGGTATCGCGCAATGATCCACGACGCGTTCGAAGATTTCGCAGCCGCCCTGCCCCCGATGACCGCGCTGATGGGGCTGGACCTTGGGGAAAAGACCATCGGCGTCGCGGTCTCGGACCGGATACGCGGCGTAGCCAGCCCGCTGGAAACCGTGCGACGCAAAAAGTTCACTCTGGATTCCGCCCGTTTGCTTGAGATCATCGCAGATCGCGAGATCGGCGGCGTCATTCTGGGACTGCCGAAAAACATGGACGGGACTGAGGGGCCAAGGTGCCAATCGACCCGCGCCTTTGCCCGCAATCTGTCGCGCCTGACCGACGTGTCCATCGGGTTCTGGGACGAACGGCTCAGCACGGTTGCGGCAGAAAAGGCACTGCTCGAGGCGGATACGACACGAAAACGTCGCGGACAGGTTATCGACCACGTCGCAGCCGGTTATATCCTGCAGGGAGCGCTGGACAGGCTGCGCTTTCTCTAACTGGTCGGAGACCGCTGATGACAAATATGGTTTGGAAACGGAACGAGGTTGAAAGCCCGTGTGTCCAGATCTGTGTCGTACACCCGACCGAGCGGATCTGCACCGGCTGCTACCGCACCATCGACGAGATCACCCGGTGGTCCAAGATGGACAGCAGCGAACGCGCCGAGATCATGGAAGACCTGTCCGCCCGCAAGCCGCGCCTGGCAAAACGTCGCGGCGGTCGGGCGGCCCGGTTGAACGGTTCCTGAACCCCTAGTTCGTTTTGACGCGCCGGTCCTCGTCCTTGGCATCGGTCGCGCTGTGAATCGGTTCCCGACCGCGCAATTCTTCTGCAAACAGATTGATGATCTCGGACTGGCTTGTCCGAGGCTGGTCGGAGATCGGGCCTTGTTGATCGTCACGGGCCAAATCACCGGGCAAAGGCAGCACAACTCCGTTTCCGGAAAAGATTTTATTTAAGACAGTCCTGAACGTCATTTCGAGCATCCTGTAGTGAATTAAATAATCGATGTCGCCGCGGGTCGCGTCCGAGCTCCGAGGGTCGGCTCAAGAACGTAGCTGAATGTGAGTGGCAACCCGCGGCAACGAGGCTGAGCTAATCAATGCAAACTTCATTTTTACGGGGAAAACACTCAGATTTTCCTCGTTTTTGAGGTTGAAAACACTAAACCCCACAAATTCCAACAAATTCCCTTACGTCACAAAATGACGATATTCAGGGCCCAAAAGGCCATTTTGCGGGTGTTGGGCCCGCTTTCGAATCAAATGTGGTCAGAAATCAGCCCGCAGACAGCCAGGATTTGGCGTTTTCGATCTCTTCCGAGGGGAAGAATTGCGTGCGCGTGCCAAGGACGTGACTGGCGACACGTTGCGCCATCTGCTGCCATGCCTTGTTGCCGACAATCGCCGCGCGATCCAGCATCCGGATATGGCCGCTGGCCAGACGAAAATGCGCAGCCAATGCCGACAATCCCTGCCACCCGTCAAATTCACGCAGGTCAATAAGCAGCCGGAACCCCTCGCGATCCTGCAAAAGCAGGTCCAGATCGCGCCCGGCCTTGGCATATTCCTCGGGGTCCAGCTTTCCAAGAAGGCTCAGTTGCACGCAGGATCCACCCAGATCGGTGACATGGATCGATCCCAGCGATTCCCGCATCCAGCGCCGTGCGGCCTCTAGCTCGGCCAATTCGAATACATGCAGAGGACATGGAAGGATCGGGGCGGCCAGCCGGACACTGGTCTGAACCCATCCCTGATCGGCAACCACACCAATCCGGTCAAAGCCGCGCCAATGGCTCAGGCCCAGCTTGGTGTCCGACCACGCGGCCCCCAGGTCATACCCTTTGAATTCGGGCTGCACGATGGCCAGCAGGCCGACCGTATCATGTTCGGCCAATGCGGCCTCGATCGCGGGAACAAGGGTTTCAGAGTAGTCGGTGCTGGTGACCTGACCGGACAGTTCAACTTCGATCAATGCGCCGTCAGAATTTCTATGAACTGTAATCATGACCCTAATTCTCCACCAAAAATCAATGGGCGGAGACTACGGAGATTCGATCCATTCGGCCACTCCCCCCGTGAACTCGGGGCGAAAATAGGCGATCATTCGACCATCAGGGCCAGCGGTGGCGCTGTCGCCCCATGGTGCAACCCCGTGCAGGCAATGGCGATGCAGCAGATACGCCTCGCCCGGTTTGGCGGGTAAAGCGATCCGGGGACAGGTTTCGAACACCTCTCGCCGCGCGGCCTGATAGGCGTCGGTGATATCGACCTTGTGCAGACCGTCCCTTGGATGCCCGGCCAAAGCGTCCCGGAACATGTCGCCCAGCAGCTTATGGCTGCCTTCCCACAGCACCATCGGGGCGGCGTCTTCGTTGGCCTCGGTCAGCGGGATACCCAAAATCCATGCGTGAGGCTCATCAACCCGGCGGCGGCGGTCCGGACCCATCGGGCGCAACCCATCCACATGCGCAGCATCCCGGTTTCGGCGATAGCGCGCGGCGGCCTCACTCTCCCCACGCCGGGGACGCGGATAGCCCGGATGGATGACCGAGACCTGCCCCCTATGAAGCGGCAGGTTTCCGTAGTGATCCTGAATGAATGACATCGCAACCCCGGTCAGAGGACCCGATTGCCCGACCCTGCCCTGCGCATCATTGGCCAAGGCATCCACGCCCACAAACCACGTTCCTTCGCAATCCAGCCATTCGGCATAGACCGGGTCGTCTATGGACTGTCGGGCCACCGGAAGTGCATGAGCGACCCATGCCGCCAGCAAGGGATCATAGGGGAACTTCACCCAGCCCTTGGACCAGAAGTCATCTACCATCCCAGCGCCTTGCGCAGCATGTTCAGCGCAACCAGCGTCAGGAACACCGCAAAGACCCGCTTCAGGGGTTTCGGGTCCATCGCGTGGGCCAGCTTCACCCCCCATGGCGCGGTGATCATGGTCATGGCCACGACAATTCCAAAGGCCACAAGGTTCACGGCCCCGATCGTCAGCGGCGGTCGGTGCTCGGCCGCGATGCCAAGGAACAGGAAGCCCAGAACCGATGGGACGGCAATAATCACGCCAAACCCGGCAGCGGTTGCGACGGCGCGGTGAATGGGTGTGTTATAAAGGCTCATCAACGGCACACCAAAGCTGCCACCGCCGATGCCCATCAGCACGGACAGAAACCCGACCGACGGCGACAGCGCCGCACGTTTCACGCCCTTTGGCATCGCATCGCCCAAGCGCCATTCGGATTTGCCAAGGCCCAGATAGGCACCAATCACCATACCCAAAACGCCAAACAGGGCCTGCAGCGCCTCGGTCCGCAGGGCCGACGCCACCAGAACACCGACAATCGCACCGACAGCAATCCCCGGCCCCCAGCCGCGCAGGATGTCCCAATCCACCGCGCTCTTCTTGTTATGGGCCAGAACAGAACGGATGGACGTCACGATTATGGTTGCCAACGACGTGGCAAGACACAGCTGCATCAATTGTGGACCGCCATAGCCCAGCGTCTGAAAGGCGTAGAAGAACGCGGGTACCAGAACAATGCCACCCCCGACCCCCAACAGCCCTGCCAGCACCCCGGCAAACGCACCGATCACAAGCAAAAGACCCAGCATTTGGGCCAGCAACATCGTCTCGGGCATCTTTCCCCCAAAAATACCGGCTCGGGCCGGTGTTACTCGTTCAGGCCTCGGCCAAGGGCGCGACGCGGTCCAGCGCTTGCAGCATCACCTCGGGCCCGGCGCCTTCATGCACCGCACCTTCGGACAAGGCCCGCCGCCATGCTCTGGCCCCCGGACGCCCGGCAAACAGGCCAAGCATATGTCGCGTGATCTGGTGCAAACGCCCACCATTGGCAAGGTGGCGTTCGACATAAGGCACCATTTGTTGAACGACTGCAATCGGGTCTGACGGCGTTCCGGTCTGGTAAATCTGAACATCCGCTTCGGCCAGAATATCCGTGGGCTGATGATAGGCAGCCCGACCGATCATGACCCCATCCAAACCGGCATCCAGATGCACACGCGCTTCGTTCAATGAGGTGATGCCCCCATTGATCGAGACATGCATGTCCGAAAATTCAGCCTTCATCCGATGCACCAGATCATAGTCGAGAGGCGGGATATCCCGGTTTTCCTTGGGGCTGAGGCCCTGCAACCACGCCTTGCGCGCGTGGATCGTGACCCGATCACAGCCCGCAGCCCGGATTTGGGTCAGAAAATCGGGCAGAACCTCTTGCGGCTCCTGATCATCCACCCCGATCCGGCATTTGACCGTAACGTCAACATCCACAGCCTCGCGCATCGCCGCGACACAGTCGGCAACGCGCGCCGGCTCTCGCATCAACACGGCCCCGAAGGTTCCCGATTGCACACGGTCCGAGGGGCAGCCGCAGTTCAGGTTGATCTCATCATAGCCCGCATCCGCCCCAAGCCGCGCCGCCTGCGCCAGCTCTTGCGGGTCCGAGCCGCCAAGTTGCAGAGCAACCGGATGTTCCTGAGGGCTGTATTCGAGAAGATGCAGCGCCCCACCCCGCACCAGTGCCGGGGCTGTCACCATCTCGGTATACAGCAGCGTTTCACGGCTAAGGAGCCGGTGCAGATACCGGCAATGGCGGTCCGTCCAGTCCATCATCGGTGCCACGCTTAAACGCGCTGCTGTTTTTGCTTTGCCAGTCACAGCAAATCTCCGTCTTGGTCCGGGTACAAGTTGCATCCCCCCTGCCGTCGAAACCCGGCTGGTCCGGTCTAGCACTTCTTTGTCTGGAATTACTATCGACCTTTCAGGTCTTCAACGGTGCGCGAACCAGATCTTTCAGCCATAGCTTTGGATGGGTTTCAATTCGGCGCACCCAACTTGCCGCTATTCAAACTGATCACAGAGCTATTGTGATCAGCAGGTAGGCAAAAAAGACCAGAAAGCCGACGATTCCCATTGACCGGATAGGCTTCTCTTCGATTGGCAGCGCATATTGCAGCGCGGAAAGGATCGGGCCAGAGCGGGCCAGCAAGCGGATCAGCAGCGTTCCAAGCGCAGCTGCCCAGAGCCAAAAGCTGGTGATGAAAGCTGTAAAAAGAACGGCAAAGCCCAAGGGGCTGTCAATGCCGTCAGCATCAAAGCCAAATGCGCCCAAAAACCCATAGAGAAAGACAAAAGCGGTTTTTAGCAGACCGGACGACGTGGCGCCGAAGGCCTGAGTGAACAGCCATATGATTACTAATATGATGACAAAAATGATGAGGGCTGTGAACACCAGATCGAAGAATATTGCCCAGCTTAGCGACATCGATTTTTTTAAACTCTGCTGCAAGACCTTTCTGGTGACGTAAAGCGCCGGATAGTCTCCGATCCCGTTGAAAAGCAATCCTGCCAATAGGAGCATGAATATGTTTGACGCAGTTATTTCTTCGTCGCCCAATGGTTGTCGACTGTCCGGAAGGAAAAGTCGCATCAGTAAGACTACCGAGAAAAAGAAAACGGCTGAAAGAACAAACGATCTGCTAAGGCATTTCCAGCTCAAGTGCCGTTCCCCAAAGAACTTCT
Source organism: Ruegeria sp. AP12 (assembly GCF_056540025.1). Taxonomy (NCBI): domain Bacteria; kingdom Pseudomonadati; phylum Pseudomonadota; class Alphaproteobacteria; order Rhodobacterales; family Roseobacteraceae; genus Ruegeria; species Ruegeria sp. AP12. The sequence goes on along the minus strand of NZ_JBQFVZ010000001.1, from coordinate 404,847 downwards.
CGAACATCGCAAGAACGGATTGAACGACGGGGCTGTTTCCAGGGGGTGGCTTAAGCAATATCAGCCAGGCGGCCAGATCATCCCTGAACTCTTTCGATATGCAGTCGTCACCCTTCCAGAACACGGCAAGTACAGCCAGAATGATGGCTGAGCCCCCCAGAAGTTCGACCAAATCACCCCAAGGCACTAGAAATTTCCTTTGAGCAGATGCAATTTCATCTTACCCGGTGGTGGAAATTTTCCAAACCATCAGGTGCCGGACGCATGCGACGGTCGTCAATCCATTGTTTTTAGACTAAATTCTCAAGGCCTATCGCCGGCACAAATGGTGGACGCGCCCGTCGTTCACGGTGTGTGTCAGGTCTCGATGCCGTAGCGGCTGATCATCATATCGACGCTGTTCTCGATCGTTTCGGCCATTTCAGATTGGCTCAGGACCGAACCGCTGAACAGCATCGGCCAAAAGGCGCGGGCCTTGATCAAGCCGATAAACTCTTTCCCGGCCTGATTGGGGTTGTCGATCTTTAACTGCCCGTCTTCTGCCGCATTGCGCAGCATGTCCGAAAACACGGCTGTTTTGTCCAGCTTGCCCTGCGCCTCGACCGCAAGGGACGGGTTGCGCAGGGTTTCGCTTATCACCATGCGCGACATCGCGATCACATCCGGCAGCATCAGAATGCGGCCTTCGGCCCAGGCAAGCTCGGTCAGTTGCGCGCGTATATCGCGGCCCTTTTCGTACTTGATCTCGACCACTTCCGCGAACCTGTTTGACAGTTCCACCACGATAGAGCGGAACAGGTTCTCCTTGCTTTCGAAATACTTATACAGCGTGCGCTTGGACACTTCGGCCTTGGCCGAAATGCGATCCATACTGGCCGCGGCGAACCCTTTTTCCAGAAACTCGGCCACGGCCGCATCAATGATCTGTGCGTATTTGGACGCATTCGGGGCGCTGCATTCGTTCATACCCGAGCTATAGACCCATTGACCGGCGCGGGTCAAACCCTATGTAAACTCACCAGTTTACAGGTCGCGAAAATTATGCCACTTGTAAACGCGCCAGTTTACCGACTCAGGTAATTAGCCAACAGGAGAGTCCCCCTATGACCCTTACTTTGAAACTGAACGGCCAGACCCACACGGTCGACGCCGAACCCGGCACGCCCCTTTTGTGGGTGATCCGTGATGAGCTGAAGCTGACAGGAACCAAATTTGGTTGCGGTGTCGCCTCGTGCGGCGCGTGCACCGTGCATCTGGATGGTGAACCCGTTCGGTCCTGCCAAACCTATGTCGAAGATGTCGAAGGTGCCGAGATCACCACAATCGAAGCCATTGGCGATGACAAAATCGGCGCTGCTGTTCAACAGGCCTGGGTTGAACTTGATGTCGTTCAATGCGGGTACTGCCAATCCGGTCAGGTGATGTCTGCGGTTGGGCTGCTGTCTGAAAACCCCAAACCGTCAGTTGAAGAAATCGACGACTACATGGCTGGCAACGCCTGCCGCTGCGCCACCTATCAACGCATCCGCGCCGGTATCCAGCGCGCATCCGAAATTCTGGAGGCCTGATCATGACCATCAACACCTCTCGCCGTGGATTTCTGAAAGGCGCTGCTGCCGCTGGTGCCGTGCTTCTGGTTGGTGCCCGACCCGATGGTGCGCTGGCGGCGGCCTCGTCCGAGACCGCGACGTTCAACCCGTTTGTGAAAATCGATGCCGATGGCACCGTGACGGCCATCGTAAAGCACTTTGAAAAAGGTCAGGGCCCTGCAACCGGTCTGCCGACGCTGATCGCCGAGGAAATCGGCCTGACCATGGACCAGATCGAATACGAGTTCGCCCCGTCCGATCCGAATGTCTACAACAACCTTCTGTTCGGCCCGTTCCAGGGCACCGGCGGGTCCACCGCGATGGCGAATTCGTGGCTGCAATATCGTCAGGCCGGGGCTGCGGCGCGTGAGATGCTGATCAACGCTGCCGCACAAAGCTGGGGCGTGGATGCGTCGGGCATCACCATCGAGGAAGGCATCGTGAAGGCAGGCGACAAGTCGGCGCCCATCGCTGAATTCGTGGCTGCTGCGTCTCAGTTGGAGGCCCCTGCTGAACCCCGCCTGAAAGACCCGTCCGAGTTCCGGTTGATCGGCAATGACGCCGTTCGCCGCAAGGATTCGGCCATCAAGGGCAACGGTCAGGCGATGTATGCCATGGACGTTCACCTGCCCAACCAGATGGTCGCCATGATCAAGCGCCCGGAATCGAAGGGCGGCATCGCCCTTGGCTTTGACGACAGCGCGTCGAAAGACGTCAAAGGCTATATCAACGCTGCTGTCCTGCCCAATCAGGCGGGTGTTGCCGTGTATGCAGAAAACACCTGGGCAGCGATTCAGGCACGCGATGCGCTTGCGGTCGAGTGGGATATGTCCGGCGCTGAAACCCGCGACTCGGACCAGATCAAGGCCGAGATCATGGCGGCGCTGGACGCAGCACCCACATATAACGTGAACAAGGCTGACGTCGCCGCTGTGGCAGCCGCCATCGACGGGGCAGACAAGGTTGTCGAAAAGACCTTCTACTTCCCGCTGCTGGCCCATGCACCGATGGAGCCGCTGAACTGCACCATCGAGCAGACGGCAGAGGGTGACATCGTCCTGCATGACGGCGCGCAGATGCCGACCGGGCCGCATATGGCCTATCAGCAGATCTTCCAACTGCCGCCCGAGAAGATCCACATCAAAACCATGTTGGCAGGCGGGTCTTTCGGTCGCCGCGCAACACCGGACGCGGATTATCAGGTCGAGGCTGCGCTGGCCTTTGTCGTCACCGACCGCTCGCGCCCGGTCAAGCTGGTCTGGACGCGCGAGGATGACATTCGCAGCGGGTACTACCGCCCTGCCTTTGGTCACAAGGTTCGTGTGGGTCTGGACGCCGACGGCAACATCGTCGGCTGGCAGCACCAGATCGCAGGTCAATCTGTCATCAAAGGCACTCCGTTCGAGGCGGTTCTGGTGCATGACGGCATCGACCACAGCTCGGTCGAGGGTGTTTCAGACAGTCCCTATTCGATCCCCGGCATGGCGGTGGGTCTGACGGACACGCCGAAGGCAACCACGGTTCTGTGGTGGCGCTCGGTGGGTCACACCCACACCGCTTACACGATGGAAACCATGATGGATCTGGTGGCCGAAGCCGCAGGGCGCGACCCGGTCGAGTTCCGTTTGGCGCATCTGTCCGACACCAGCAACGCGGACCAGCAGCGCAAGGCCGCCGTCTTGAAGCTGGCGACCGAAAAAGCGGGTTGGGGCAACGCGCCAGAGGGTCGGTCCCAAGGGATTGCAGTCCACAAGTCCTTCGGGTCTTACGCGGCCGAAGTGGTCGAGGTTTCGGGCGATCCGGACAGCGGTATCAAGATCGAAAAGGTCACCTGTGCTGTCGATTGCGGTATTGCCGTGAACCCGGATGTTGTCCGCGCCCAGATGGAAGGTGGCATCGGATACGGGATCGGGCACGTCATGCGCGACCAGATCACCTTGACCAGCGGAGCGGTGGATCAGTTCAACTTCCCCGATTACGAGCCGCTGAGGATTGGCGATATTGCCGCGATCGACGTCCATATCGTGCCGTCTGCCGAAGCACCAACTGGCGTGGGTGAACCCGGAACGCCGCCCTCGGCCCCTGCCCTGGCGAACGCTATTCGCGCAATGTCGGGCAATCTGGTGGCCGAGCTTCCGATGGCTGAAAACGGGGTCAGCTTCGCCTGATCCGCAATACGCCGCGCCGGGTCGTTCTGACTCGGCGCGGTCTTGTAATTTTCTAGCCGGAAAAAATTTGATCAAATTTCGTGACAAGGGCACATGCCTTCGATACATCTCGGATAACCCGAGGAACGGAGGCCCCAATGGACCTGAATGCCCTTCACAATTTCCGCGTCGCGGCCTGTGATCTCAACGGGCAGATGCGGGGTAAGCGCGTGCCACCTGCCTATGCGGACAAGCTGCCCAAAGGCGCGGTTCGGATGCCGTTTTCCGCACTGAATGTCGACCTGTGGGGCGCGGATATCGAAGGCAGCCCGCTGGTGTTTGAAACCGGCGACGCCGATGGCGTGTTGCTGCCAACTGAACGCGGCGCGGTTCCGGTCCCGTGGTTGAACGCCGAAACGGCCCTGGTGCCCATGAGCCTTTATGACGATGACGGCGCACCCTTTGCGGGCGACCCGCGCCATGCGCTGGGGGCTATCCTGTCGCGCTATGCGCAGCGCGGCTGGTCCGTGGTCGCCGCGACCGAGTTGGAATTCACGTTGCTGGACGCCTCAGGCCCTCAGCCTCAGCCGCCGATCAACCCGGTGACAGGTCACCGTCTGGCAGATGAGGCGGTGCTGTCCGTCGCCGAAATGGACGCGTTCGAGGCGTTCTTCAATGACCTCTACGACGGTTGCGCGGCAATGGGCATTCCTGCGCAGACCGCCATTTCCGAAAGCGGGATCGGCCAGTTCGAAATCAACCTGAACCATCAGGACGCCATGCGTTGCGCCGATGATACATGGCTTTTCAAGGGTTTGACACGCGGATTGGCGCGCAAACACGGGTTTGCCGCGACCTTCATGTCAAAGCCTTACGCTGATGACGCCGGAAATGGGATGCATGTGCATTTCTCAGTCCTCGATCAGAACGGCCAGAACATCTTTGACGATGGCGGACCCCAAGGCACCGATCTGCTGCGCGCTGCAGTCGCCGGATGCCTTGCCGCCATGCCCGCCAGCACCCTGATTTTTGCGCCGCACGGGAACTCCTACACCCGGCTTGTGCCCAGCGCGCATGCCCCGACGGGGGCAAGCTGGGCCTATGAAAACAGAACCGCAGCCATTCGCATTCCGGGCGGTGCCCCGGCGGCACGGCGGATCGAACACCGTGTGGCCGGGGGCGACATCAACCCTTACCTGATGCTGACCGCTGTCCTTGGCGCGGCGCTGCTGGGGATTGAAGACGGCCTGACGCCCCCCGCCCCGATCACCGGAAACGCATACGAGATTGACGGCTTGCCGCAACTGGCAGACAGTTGGGCGGCAGCCATCGACGCGTTCGAAACGGACCCGCTGATGACGCGCCTGTTCCCGGCCGAACTGATCCGCAACATGGCAATGACCAAGCGGCAGGAAATCGCGCGCTTTGCGGACCGTCCCGAAGATCAGCACTGGCTGAGTTACCTCGAAGCAGTCTGACCCCTTGCCCGCCGAGTGGGACTCGGGTATTTCTGAATTTGATCAAATTTGGTGACTTATGAAAATCGGCATTCTACAGACCGGCCACACCCCTGATGCGCTTCGGGATACATTCGGGGATTACGATTCACTCTTTCCCGACCTGCTAGACGGGCACGGGCTGGATTTTGAAAGCTACCCCGTCGTTGATGGAATCTTCCCGACCGGTGCAGAGGATGCCGAGGGCTGGCTGATCACCGGCTCGCGCCATGGCGCGTATGAAGATCTGCCGTGGATCCCCCGGCTTGAGGCGCTGATCCGCGAAATCCATCAAAGTGGTAAACCGCTTGTGGGCGTGTGTTTCGGCCACCAGATCATCGCGCAGGCCTTGGGTGGAACCGTCCGGAAATTCGATGGCGGCTGGGCCGTGGGGCGCACAGAATATGACTATGACGGCGAAAAAGTCTGGTTGAACGCCTGGCATCAGGATCAGGTTGTCGCTGTGCCGGACGGGGCCGAGGTCACCGGGCACAACGACTTCTGCCAGAATGCGATGCTGCGCTATGGCGATCAGATCTGGACGGTTCAGGCCCACCCCGAGTTCACCAACGCCTTCGTTTCGGGCCTGATGCGCACACGCGGCAAGGGCGTGGTGCCCGATGATCTGATGCAAGCCGCCGCAAACCGGCAAACCGCGCCGGATCACAACGCCCGGATCGCGCAGGTCATGGCAGATTTCCTGAAGAAAGCGAGGGCCTGATGGCCGATTGGACAGACGACTTACCGCAGGCCGCGCAGAACTATATCGACGGGCACCGGCTGGACGAAGTGGAATGCATCATCTCGGACCTGCCCGGTATCGCGCGGGGCAAGGCCGTTCCGGCCTCGAAATTTGCCCGCCAATCCTATTTCCACCTGCCCGACAGTATCTTCTACCAGACCATCACGGGCGGCTGGGGTGAGGCTGCGGGCGAGGACGGGTTCATCGAACGGGACATGATCCTGAAGCCGGATTTCACGACCGCATCTGCCGCACCCTGGACCGGTGACTGGACCTTGCAAGTGATCCACGACGCCTATGACAGGGACGGAGAGCCCATCCCCTACAGCCCCCGCAACGTGTTGAAACGCGTTGTGCAGATGTATCACGACAAAGGCTGGAAACCTGTCGTCGCGCCCGAGATGGAATTCTTTCTGGTCGCCCGCAATGTCGACCCCGCCCAATCAATCGAGCCGATGATGGGCCGGTCTGGACGTCCGGCTGCCGCCCGGCAGGCCTATTCCATGACTGCGGTGGATGAATTCGGCCCGGTGATCGACGACATCTATGATTTCGCGGAGCATCAGGGGTTCGAGATCGACGGCATCACTCAGGAAGGCGGCGCGGGACAGCTGGAGATCAACCTGCGCCACGGCAATCCGGTCAAGCTGGCCGATGAGGTGTTTTACTTCAAACGCCTGATCCGCGAGGCCGCCCTGCGTCACAACTGTTTCGCCACCTTCATGGCAAAACCGATTGAGGATGAGCCCGGCTCGGCCATGCACATCCATCACTCGATCACGGATATCGAGACCGGTCAGAACATCTTTTCCGGCCCGCAAGGTGGCGAGACGGATGCGTTTTATCACTTCATCGCAGGGCTGCAGAGCCATTTGCCCGCTGGTCTGGCGGTGATGGCGCCTTACGTGAATTCCTATCGCCGCTACGTCAAAGATCACGCTGCGCCGATCAATCTGGAGTGGGCGCGGGACAACCGCACCACCGGCATTCGCGTGCCCCTGTCGGGCCCCGAGGCGCGGCGCATCGAGAACCGCATCGCCGGGATGGATTGCAACCCGTATCTGGGCATCGCTTTGTCGCTGGCCTGCGGGTATCTGGGGCTGATCCAACAGGAACGCCCCCGTCGTCAGTTCTATGGCGACGCGTATGAAGGCGACGGCGATATCCCCCAGGTCATGGGCAACGCGCTGGATCTGTTCGACGAAGCCACCGCGTTGCATGACATTCTGGGCCCCGAATTTGCCCGCGTCTACGGCATCGTGAAGCGGGCCGAATATGAGGAGTTCCTGCAGGTGATCTCCCCCTGGGAGCGTGAGCATCTTTTGCTGAACGTCTGAGCCTGTTGAGGCGTTCGGGATATCCGTATTTGGAACGAGAAGAAGATGAATCTGCTCTACTCCAATGACCGCAAGGCCGAGTATCCGGCAAGCTGGTACGCCGCGACTGCCAATCCGTTGGAGCCGTTCCCGGCGTTTGAGGGCGAGGCCCGCGCCGATGTATGTATCGTTGGCGGCGGCTATACTGGGTTGTCGGCCGCACTGCATCTGGCCGAAGCCGGGATGGATGTAGTGCTGCTTGAGGCGCACCGTGTCGGGTTCGGAGCCTCAGGCCGCAATGGCGGGCAGTTGGGCAGCGCGCAGCGGGTGGATCAGGAAGATCTGGAACGGCTGGTCGGGCTGGACGATGCCGCCAAGCTGTGGGATCTGGCCGAAGACGCGAAGGATCTGGTCAAGTCCCTGATCACGAAGCACAAAATTGATTGCGACCTGAAACCCGGCGTTGCGGGGCTTGGGCTGTCAGTTGCGGAACAGAACGACCTGCATGACCACGCTGCCCATTTGTCGGACCGGTATGGCTATGACCAGATCGAGTTGCTGGACGAAGAGGCGGGGCATGCGCTGTGCCCTTCACCCACCTACAAAGGCGGCTATCTGGACAGGGGCGCGGCGCATCTGCATCCGTTGAACTATGCGCTTGGGCTGGCAAAGGCGGCGCATATGGCAGGCGCGCGCGTTTTTGAAGGCACCGAGGTTCTGGGGATCGACGAAGGCGACCCCGCCTTGGTCCGCACCCAGCATGGCGCTGTTCGCGCCCGGAACGTCATTCTGGCCTGTAACGGCTATCTCGGTGCGTTGAACCAGAAGGTGGCCGCGCGGGTTATGCCGATCAACAACTTCATCGCCGCGACCGAGCCGTTGGGGGACGACGCCGCGCGCGTGCTCACTCAGGACGTTGCCGTTGCGGATACGAAATTTGTGGTGAATTACTTCCGCCTCAGCGCGGATGGGCGGTTGTTGTTTGGCGGCGGTGAAAGCTATGGGTATCGGTTTCCGTCCGACATCGCCTCGACGGTGCGCAAACCGATGACCGAGATTTTCCCGCATCTCCGGGACGTCAAAATCGATTTTGCCTGGGGCGGCACGCTTGCGATTACGATGCGCCGGATGCCGTATCTTGCGCGGGTTGCGCCCAATATTTTGTCAGCCTCCGGCTATTCCGGCCACGGGGTCGGGACTGCGACTCATGCGGGTCAACTGATGGCTCTGGCCATTCAGGGACAGGCCGAAGGGTTCGATACATTGGCCCGCGTACCCGCCTTGCCTTTCCCCGGTGGCCCCGCCCTGCGCAGCCCGCTGCTGGTGCTGGCGATGACCTGGTATGCGATGCGGGACCGGCTGGGCATCTGACCCCATTTTCCATTGCGACAGTTTGGTGAAATTTTGCCGATCCGGCGATTGGGGGCTTGGCACGGGCTGTGCGCTTGATTTAAATAAACGAAAGTTAGAATTCGGGAAATCCAAATATGACGCTGCCCCCCAACGTCCACGACGCCGAACCCATCCCCGCCGCTGCACGAGATGCCATCGATGCCCTGATGCAATCAGGCGACCTGTTTCGTTATACCGCACCACAGGATGCGCCGGTCGCGCTGCTGGAGGCGGAATTCGCCGAACTTCTGGGCTCGAAATTCGCTTTGGCGGTTTCGTCCTGCTCGGCGGCTTTGTTTCTGTCGCTGAAGGCGCTGGGCCTGCCCCGCGATGCGCGGGTGCTGATTCCGGGCTTCACCTTTGCGGCGGTGCCCTCCTCGGTCGTGCATGCAGATTGCATTCCGGTTCTGTGCGAAGTGGCCGAGAACTATCGCATCGACATGGCTGATTTCACAGCCAAGCTGGACAATGTGCAGGCCGTCATCATCAGCCATATGCGCGGCCACACCTCGGATATGGACGCGATCATGGAGCTGTGTGACGCGCGCGACATTCCGGTGATCGAAGACGCCGCCCATTCGCTGGGCACCACATGGCACGGTCGCAACATCGGGACCATCGGCAAGATCGGCTGCTTCTCGTTCCAGTCCTACAAGATGATCAATGCAGGTGAAGGCGGCATTCTGATCACCGACGATGCTGATCTGGTGGCCCGTTGCGTGATCATGTCCGGCGCGTATGAGAGCAACTGGAAGAAACACAAAACCCCGCGCGGCGATAACTCGCCCGAGTTGGAGCAGGCCTTTGCCCGCTGGCAGAACCAGTTGCCGCTGTATAACTTGCGGATGAGCAACCTCAGCGCCGCCGTGATCCGTCCGCAACTGCCGGAACTGGCGCGTCGGGTGAAAGATGGGCTGGCAAACCATGACTATGTTGCCGAGCGCCTGAACGGTTCTCCGTATATCAACGTCCCTGCCCCGTTGGCGCCCGAACGTCGCGCGCCGGATTCGATCCAGTTCAATCTGGTCGGGTTGGATGAGGACGAGATCCGCGCCTTTGCCGCCGCCTCGGACGCGCGCGGCGTCAAGGTTCAGGTTTTTGGTCTGAGCGAGAACAACGCCCGCGCCTTCTGGAACTGGCAGTTCCTGCCCGAAACATTCGATCTGCCCCAGACCCGCGACATGCTGATGAAAGCCTGCGATGTGCGCCTTCCCGTCCGCCTGACGCGCGAGGAGTTGGATGTGATCGCCGACATCCTGCTGGCCTCGGTCGGTGAGGTGACGGGCCCGGTTCCGGTGTACGGCACCTGACACGAAAAAGGCCCGCGCGATGCGGGCCTTGCTTTTTCTGATAGTGGTATCAGTTCAACTTGGACAGCTTGTTCTGCAGCTCGGCCAGTTGCTTTTTGATATCGTCCAGATCTTCCTTGGCCTCAGGCTTTTCTTCTTCCTTGTCCGGTCCGGACCAGCCGCCGGACAGACCACCGGTCATGGCTTTCAGAAACGCCTGCTGCTGCGCCTGCAACGCGTCGAACCCGGGCATCTGCGACATCGGATTCATGGCGTTCATGTTTTCCATCATCTTGCTTTGGCTTTCGCGCAGCATCTCGAACGAGCTTTGCAGGAACTGAGGCATCATACCCCCGCCCGGCACCATATAGCTGCGCACGAGATCGTTCAGCACATTGACCGGCAGCACATTCTCGCCCCGGCTTTCATGTTCTGCGATGATTTGTAGTAGATATTGACGGGTCAGGTCGTCGCCGGTTTTCAGGTCGATGATCTGAACTTCGCGCCCGTCCCGAATGAACCCCGCAATGTCTTCGAGCGTCACGTAATCGCTGGTCTCAGTGTTATACAGCCGACGGCTGGCGTAGCGCTTGATCAATAGCGGTTTTTCTTGGTCCGACACCTTGTACCCTCCCCAAGGATGATGCGTTGCAGCGCAGGTTATGCGACTGCAGCACAAAAAGAAAGGGCAGGTCAATGGACCTGCCCAACGCGATTGCACCTGTAGGGAGGATAAGGTGCCTGTCGCGGCCGTTCTTACTTGGCGGCGGCTGCTTTCTTTGCAGCAGTCGTCACGTCGTTGGTGGCTTTCTTGACAGCTGCGGTTGCTTCTTCAGCAGCGTCTTTGCCAGCGGCCATCAGCAGCTCGACGGTTTCGGTCTGAACTTTTTTCGCGATTTCTGCGAAAGCGGCCAGGTTTTCAGCTGCAACTTCAGCCGACGCGCTTGCGAAGTCGGTTGCCGCTTTGGCGTAGTCAGCAGGCTCTGCCTTTGCTTTGGACATCTCGCTCAGCTTGGCCAGGGTGTCCTTGGTCCATTTGTTCGAGATCTCGGCCGATTTCTCAGCCGCGTCCAGTGCAACGCCCGACAGCTTTTCGTTCAGGGCTGCGGTCGATTTGAAGGCACCTTCCATTGCGGTGGTGTCTACCGGAAATGCGCCCATGACGTCTTTCATGATCGCGGTAAAGTCTTGGGTCTTTGCCATTGTCCTAATCCTTTTTGCCGAACCGGGCCCACCCCGGCTTTCATCAGCTTGAGGACAATATGGTTTCTGCATTGCAGCATTGCAAGTATTTTTTGCTGCAATGCAGAAAATTTTAGTTTCAAAATGAAATCAGGCGTTTGGATTGGCCACAACGTAGGTTCCAGGGGCCGGTGCAAGGGCGGGATGATCCGAATCGCCCGTGTCACGCGCCGGTACCTGCTTGCCGGACCGCTTTTTCAGCCATGCCTCCCACATCGGCCACCAGGACCCTTCGTGGAAATCCGCCTCTTTCAACCAGGTGTCGGAATCCACCTTCATCTCGGGGTTGGTGTAATGGCCGTATTTCTTCTTGCTGGGCGGATTGACGATGCCCGCAATGTGACCAGATTCCGAGACCACAAATGTCTTCGAGCGTGAGCCCATTTTCTGCACGCCGCGATAGCAATCTTTCCAGGCGGCAATGTGATCGGTCTCGCACGTGATCGCCATCAGCGGAACGTCGACGTCGCTGACCTTCAGCTTATGGCCCAGCAATTCGATCCCGTCGCCCGCAAACTCGTTCCGCTGGCACAGGCCGCGCAGATAATCGACGGCCATCTTTGCCGGAAGGTTCGCACCGTCCCCGTTCCAATACAGCAGATCGAAGGCCGGGGGCATCTCGCCCATCATGTAGCTGCGAATGGCAGGTCCATAGACCAGATCCCGGGATCGCAGAAAGGACATCGTGCGCGCCATGATCCAGGACCGCAGAACGCCCTCTTTGTTCACTTCTTCCTCGATCCCGTCGATGAAGTCGTTTTGCAGGAACGGGGTGAATTCCCCCTGATCCGAGAAATCGGTCAGGGCCGTGAACAGCGTGGCGGACTTTACCGATTTGTCACCGCGCTGTTTCAACAGGGACAGCGTCAGGCTCAGCGTTGTGCCGGCGATGCAATAGCCGATTGCGTTGACCTGTTTGACCTTGCAGATCTTCTTGGCCTCTTCGATCGCCGTCAGAAAGCCGTCCTGAATGTAATCTTCCATGCCGGTTTCGGCATAGCTTTCATCCGGGTTGACCCAGCTGACGACAAACAGCGTATAGCCCCGTTCCGTGATCCACTTGATCAGGCTGTTCTGCGCCTTCAGGTCCAGGATATAGAACTTGTTGATCCAGGGCGGGAACAGCACCACGGGCGTTTCGTAAACCGTCTCAGTCGTAGGCTTGTACTGGATCAGCTCCATCATGCGGTTGCGATAGACCACTTCGCCCGGTGTGGTGGCCAGATTGCCGCCAACTTCAAACGCGTTCTCGTCGGCCAACTTTACGACCAACTCGCCATCATTGGCCTCCAGATCCGAGACGAGGTTTTCGAGCCCCTGAACCAGCGACTGCCCTTCTGTTTCGACGGCCTTCTGCAAAGCGTCAGGATTTGTCGCCAGAAAATTGGTCGGGGCCATCATGTCGACAATCTGTTGCGAGAAGTACTGCAACCGCCGCTTGTCCTTGTCGCCCAGATCGTCGACCGAGGCGACAGCCTGCGCAATAGCCTGCGCGTTTGTCTGATATTGCTGGCGGATCAGGCGAAAATAGGGGTTGGTTTCCCACATAGGGTTCGAGAAACGCTTGTCTCCGGGCGCATTTTCCTCGTCATCGACCTCACCCGTGGCCAGTGCCTGCTGCGCCTCGGCGAAGTTCAGAACCGATTTTCCCCAATATTCGATTTGCTGTTCCAGCAGCTTGGCGGGATTTTGCCACGCCTCGGCCCAGTAGGCTGTTGCTGCTCTTGCGAAAAGCTCTTGATTCGGACCATCCAAAGCGGGGGTATGGGTCTTCTTTGTCGCCATAATTTCGATCAGGCGCTTGGACAGCGTCTCGACCTTGTCCATATTTTCTTTAAGGCGTTCAATATGTTCTTCAGTCACGTCAGGCATTTGGTCTTCACTTGTTGTCATTTTAACAATATCCCCCTAACCTCGCTGCTATGCAGAATAACGTCGTGGGTGTCGGGGGGCAAAGCGGCGAATGGTCCAAAACTATTAGCCTTACACGCCGGAGGCAGCTTCCATGCGCTATATGATGACCTACGACCTGATGGAGACCATGCGCAACACGAACCAATGGCTTGGTTCTACCGCCAGCGCGATGGCCTCTTACCCCCTGTTTGCGATGGTTCCGAACCCGGCCTTCAGCTGGATGGCCGCCTGGGGCGAGGTGACCGAGCGGACCTTCCAGCGCATGGTCGTGAAACCTGACTGGGGGATCCGTACATTCACCTGCGAGGACGGCAAAGATCATCTTGTCGACATTACCACTGTTCTGGAACGCCCTTTTGGCGATCTCATCCATTTCAAGGTAAACGGGCGGGAAAAGCAACAGCGGAAGGTCCTTCTGGTTGCGCCGATGTCCGGTCACTATGCAACATTGCTGCGTTCCACGGTCAAAAGTCTGTTGGTCAATTGTGAGGTCTACATCACCGATTGGCATAACGCGCGTGACATTCCCGTGTCTGCAGGCAAGTTCGATGTCGAGGATTACACCCTCTACCTTGTCGATTTTATGAAAGAGCTGGGGCCCGACACCCATGTCGTCGCTGTTTGCCAGCCCGCGCCGCTGACGCTGGCCGCAACGGCCTATCTGGCCGAGCTGGAACCGAAGGCGCAGCCCAGCACTCTGACCCTGATTGGCGGGCCTGTCGATCCGGATGCAACGCCCACCGATGTCACGGATTTCGGCCGCAGGGTGACAATGGGTCAGTTGGAAGAAACCATGATCCAGCGGGTCGGGTTCAAGTACAAGGGCGTCGGTCGCATGGTCTATCCGGGCCTGCTGCAACTTGCGTCGTTCATGTCGATGAATGCCGAGCGACACTCCAAAGCCTTTTCGGACCAGATCCAGCGGGTGATCCGGGATGAGGCCTCGGACCACGACGCGCATAACCGCTTTTACGATGAATATCTGGCCGTCATGGACATGACCGCCGAATTCTATCTGTCCACGGTCGAGCGTGTCTTCAAAAATCGCGAGATTGCGCGCAACGAATTTGTTGTGGCCGGTCACAAGGTCGATATGAGCAAGATCACCAATGTTGCCGTGAAAACCGTCGAAGGCGCAAATGATGACATCTCGGCCCCCGGTCAGTGCATCGCGGCGCTGGACCTTTGCACCGGCTTGCCGGACAGCAAAAAGGCCAGCCATGTCGAGCCCGGCGCCGGCCATTATGGCATCTTTGCGGGGCGCAGCTGGCGCGACAACATTCGCCCGCTTGTGATTGATTTCATGAATGAAAACAGCCGCAAACCACAGCGCCGCGCCGCGAACAGAAACAAGGTCGCGTGATTGACATGGGCGAGAGCGACACAACCGATCTCGCCTTTTCCTGCCAGTGCGGCAAGCTGACGGGCCGCATCACGCGTGACGGTGCGCGCCTCGCCACGCATGCCGAGTGCTTCTGCCATGATTGCCGCGCGGCCCAGTTGTATTTCGGTCAGCCCGACCCAGCCCCCGGTCCGGTTGAGGTTTTCCAGATCGCCCCCGAAGAGTTTGTGATCGAAACGGGCCATGAACATCTGGCGGCAATGAAACTCAGCCCCAGTGGCATGTTGCGCTGGTATGCCCAATGCTGCAACGCGCCGCTTGCGACCACACCACGCGGACCAAAATTCCCATTTGCCGGTGTGATTGCCGCCCGGATCGCCGATAACTCGGCCCTTGGTCCGATCACAACGCGCGGGTTCATTCCCCAGCCCAACGGCAAGCAAAAGCACGAGGGGCTTGGCCCGGCCATCATCGGCTTGGTTCGACGTGTTGCCAAATCCCGTCTGTCCGGCAGTTGGAAGAAAACTCCGTTTTTCGACCCGGCGACAGGCGAACCTGTGGTGCCCCCCAAACTGATCGACAAATCCGAACGCGACGCGCTTTACCCGTAGCGGGGTCTGGACGGCACCTGAAGCCAGCTTTGCATCGCATTGGTCACAACGCCCGGTGCCTCTAACGTCGGCAAATGCCCTGCATTGTCCAACAGGTGCAAATCTGCGTTCGGGATCATGTCTGCCATAAAGCCGAGTTTGCGCGCAGGGGTCAGCGTGTCATGCTTTCCCCCCAAGACCAGACTGGGCGCTTTGATCCGGCACAGGGTGCCTTGCTGGTCCGGTCGCCTTTGCAAGGCACGCATCTGCCGCACAAAAACCTCGGGGCCCAGATCACCCGCCATCGCAAGCAGATCGTTCAGGATCGGGATCCGTTGCGGCCCCGGCGCCAGCGCGTCCGAGCCCACGACCTTGCGCATTACCTCGTCCAGCCGCCCCGCCTGCGCCCCGATGATCAGGTCTTCGCGTGCAGCCGCGATTTGCGGCGTGTCGGCCTGCGCATCGGTCGAGATCAGACACAGCCGCGACACCCGATCCGGTGCGCGCCGCATTATTTCCAACGCAACCACACCGCCCAAGGCAAGCCCCGCCAGCGCAAACCGATGCGGCAACTGATCCAATAGGCTCGATGCAATTTCTTCGACCCGCTCTCCCAGTGAAATGGGGGCAACAGTCACGGCCCGTTCGCGCGACAGCACGTCGATCTGCGGGCGAAACAGTCGAGCGTCACACATAAAACCAGGTAACAACACCAGCGGCTCGATCACGCGGGGCCTCCATCAGTTCGGATATCCGAACCCCTTCGTTTTCCCCCAGAATGAGAGTTTTGCCGCGACCGGGCAAGCGAAACTTCACGGGTAGGTGATGCCGAGAAAACTGGGAAAATCAGCATATCGGGCCTGCCGGGCTGCCAGTGTTTCCTCAGGCTCGGCTCCGGGCCGCAGCAGGCATCCGCGCGGCGCGATATAGCTGTCGATCCGACGTATCGGCGCAGGTCGCCAGACGAGGTTGAAAGCGCAGAGTTTGGGGAAGAACCAGATCTCGGAATAGTCCAGATGATCATGCATCCACCACGCCAGATCGCGCCAATCGCGCCCCTGTTCGTATTGGTCGGTGAACCACGGGATCACAATCGAGGCCCCGGCAATCCGCGCCGCGCCCTCGTCGCGATCCCAGATGTGACATTCCAAAGGGTTGTCATTGCGTGCGCAGTTCAGTTTGTTTTCATTGCCGAATTGGTTCAGCGACGGCGACCGATAACCGGACCGCACTGCTATTCGGCCAAAGGTTTCCTCTAGCGGGTCGAGCAGCGTCTGGCAAAAGGCGCGCCCGGTCTCAATCGCCAGATCCGGGTTGTCGGGGATGTTCTGGCGTTCGTGAAAATTGCCAATCTCGGAATACAGAAAGTCCCGCATGAAGAAATGCCGCGACAGGCGCACACGGCCCAGCGTCTCAAGGCTCCACATACTGGCCGGTTTACGCATCATCGGCTCCGATCGGAAACGGCAAGGGCGGCTATTGCACCCCCAACCCTTTCAACCAATCCAGAATACCGGCAACCGTTGGGTCTGTCTGCCCGGGTGACATCAAACGGCCGGAGATGACATGGGACATCGGATCATCCCCCGGTCCCATCGTGACCAACTCAACCGTTGCCGGAGCACCCCAGGCCTCGGCCACCTTATGGGTCCGATCGGGGCGAACGACCTGATCGTCATCCGAGAACCAGAACAGCGCCGGGACCAGAGCGCCCGAGAAATCAAGCGCATAGACCGTTTCGACCAGAACTGTCATGGGCACCACGGCCTCCCACGGATAGACCGAAGACCAGTATTTGTTCTTTTCCGGATCCGGGCCGGATACATCACGTTCCTCCCCCATCAGAACCGGCAACCACTCCCGCGCCCAAGGCAGGCCGGGGATAAAGGCCGCAGGGGTGTTGACGCCGAAGTTGGGCGACACAAACACCATGCCAACGACATCCGCACTCAGCTCGGGATCAAGCGCAGCAGCCGCAGCCAGTGTGCCCCCGGTCGAGGTTGACATGACGATCACCTTGTCCCCCACGGCCCGCGCGGCGGCCAACCCCTCTGCCATGTCCTGCATCCACCCCGAGGCGGTTGCATCGCCCATCGCAGACCCATCGCGCCCATGGCCTTGCAGGCGGGTATAGACCAGATTGGCCCCCAGCGCGTCGGCGACCCTGTCGGGAACGGGCCGGATTTCCTCGGAACTGGCCGAGAATCCATGCACATACAGCACCGAATAGGGCGTGCGCTGCTCGTTGAAGCCATCCTGCCAGATCACACGCTTTTCGACGCCCGGAACAATATCGTCATAGGCCGCTTCGGTGCTTTCGAAATAGACCTGAACGCCCTCGCCGAACTTGCGCGGATCAAAGCTTGGGTGAAGGTTCACCTCTTCCCGCGGCCCGAACCAATAAATCAGACCACCCACGACAATCAGCGCCAACAGCAGGCGCCCGAGAATCCATCCAAAACGCCGCATCAGCCCTCCCCCATCACGTCAAGAACCGCTTGTTCGATCAGCCCCAAACACGGACCGTCCGAGAACCGATGATCCGCATCTTTGACCAGCAACAGACGCATATCCGGGCTGGTCGCGTGCTCAAGCAGACGCACAGCGGTTTCCGTGGACACCGCCGTATCCGCCGTTCCCTGCAAGCACCGCACCGGGAATGGCAGGTTCAAGGCCGACCGCAGCACCAATCGCTGCCGCCCGTCCTCGATCATCCGTTTGGTGATAATGTAAGGCTCCATATAGTCCGAGGGCAGTTCGACATGGCCAACCTCCTCCAATGCCGCCTTCTGCGCGTCAGTGAACGAGGCCCAATACCCATCCTCGGTAAAGTCCGGTGCGGCCGCGATTGTGACCAGGCCTGCAATCCGCTCGGGGTTCGCCCGCGCCAGCAACAGCGCCTGCCACCCGCCCATGGATGAACCGACAACGATCAACGGCCCTTCGGTCAAAGCCGCAACAGCGGCCAGTGTATCCTCATGCCAATCCCCGATGCAGCCATCGGTAAACGCCCCGGAACTCTCTCCGTGCCCCGAATAGTCGAACCGCAAAAAAGCCTGCCCCCGCGCCTGCGCCCAGGCTTCAAGATGCACCGCCTTGGTGCCTTCCATATCCGATTTCAGCCCGCCCAGAAAAACGATGGTCGGCCCCGCCCCCTCACTCTTGTGATAAGCCAACCGCCGCCCCTGCGCCGTCTCCAGAAAATTCGTCGCTGCCATGAAACCCTCTCATTACTGCTCCCCACATCATGCACGACACAGAGCCATCCACAATTCCCGGATCCAACTTCATCTGGCCAAAAATATCTCGGGGAGCGCGAGGGGCTGGCCCCTCGCTTCCTCCCTTGACACAAGCACATCCTCCTGCCAAATCACCCGAACACACATAACCCGCAACCGGGCGTTCAGTGGGCGCCAAACCGACGAGGAGAGCCAGACCATGGCCCTGGATTCAAAATCCGTCTCACTCACCTTTCCCGATGGCAATGCAAGATCCTATGACGCAGGCGTCACGCCCGCGCAGGTGGCTGCCGATATCTCTACCTCGCTGGCGAAAAAGGCTATCTCGGCCACGGTGAACGGCCAGCATTGGGACCTGCAATGGCCCATCGAAGCCGATTCCGACATCGCCATTCACACCATGAAGGACGAAGTTCAGGCCAACGAACTGATCCGTCACGACCTGGCCCATATCATGGCGCGCGCGGTGCAGGAAATCTGGCCCGACACCAAGGTCACCATCGGCCCGGTGATCGATAACGGCTGGTACTACGACTTCGACCGCGCCGAACCCTTCACCCCCGAAGACCTCGGCCTGATCGAGAAAAAGATGAAGGAAATCATCAACAAGCGCGACACCGTGACCACCGAAGTCTGGGACCGTCAGCGCGCGATCGATTTCTACACCGCCAACAACGAGCCCTATAAGGTCGAACTGATCGAAGCCATCCCGGGCGACGAACCGCTGCGCATGTACTGGCATGGCGACTGGCAGGACCTGTGCCGCGGCCCGCACCTGCAGCACACCGGGCAGGTTCCCGGCGACGCGTTCAAACTGATGTCCATCGCCGGTGCCTACTGGCGCGGCGACAGCAGCCGCCAGATGTTGCAGCGCATCTACGGCGTGGCCTTCACCGGCAAGGAAAAGCTCAAAGCTCACCTGCACATGCTGGAAGAGGCCGCCAAGCGCGATCACCGCAAGCTGGGTCGCGAGATGAACCTGTTCCACATGCAGGAGGAGGCCCCCGGTCAGATTTTCTGGCACCCGAACGGCTGGAAAATCTACACCACGTTGCAGGACTATATGCGCCGGATGCAGGAACGCGACGGCTATGTCGAGGTGAACACCCCGCAGGTCGTGGACCGTAAGTTGTGGGAAGCCTCGGGCCACTGGGACAAATATCAGGAGAATATGTTCATCGTCGAAGTTGACGAAGAACATGCCCGCGAAAAGGCGATTAATGCGCTGAAACCGATGAACTGCCCCTGCCACGTGCAGGTGTTCAATCAGGGCCTGAAATCCTATCGCGATCTACCGCTGCGGATGGCCGAGTTCGGGTCCTGTGCGCGGTATGAACCTTCGGGCGCGCTGCACGGGATCATGCGGGTGCGCGGATTTACGCAGGATGATGGCCACATCTTCTGTGCCGAGGATCAGATCGAATCCGAGACCGCCAAGTTCATTGCCTTCCTGTCCAAGGTCTATGCTGATCTGGGTTTCCACGACTGGACCATCAAACTGTCCACCCGCCCGGAAAAGCGGATTGGGTCGGATGAAAGCTGGGATCTGGTGGAAAAGGCGCTGGGCGACGCCTGCAAGGCTGCCGGGTACGATTTTGAAGTTCTCGAAGGCGAAGGCGCATTCTACGGTCCCAAGCTGGAGTTCACTCTGACCGACGCCATCGGCCGGACGTGGCAGTGCGGCACGCTTCAGGTTGACCCCAACCTGCCCGAGCGTCTGGATGCCAGCTTTATCGGGGCCGACGGTGCCAAACACCGCCCCTTCATGTTGCACCGGGCAACTTTGGGATCCTTCGAACGTTTCATCGGTATCCTGATCGAGGAACATGCGGGCAAACTGCCGTTCTGGCTGGCCCCGCGTCAGGTCGTTGTCGCCTCGATCACCTCGGATGCGGATGACTATGTGATGGACGTGGTCGAAACGCTCAAGGCTGCAGGTGTCCGCGCCGAAGCCGACATCCGCAACGAGAAGATCAACTACAAGGTCCGCGAGCATTCGGTCGGCAAAGTGCCGGTCATTCTGGCCGTCGGGCACCGTGAAGTTGAAGACCGCACCGTCAGTGTCCGCCGCCTTGGCGAAAAACAGACGCAGGTTCAATCCCTTGAGGCTGTAACAATTGAGCTGGGCCAGGCCGCAACCCCGCCCGACCTGCTGTAACATTCGGCACCATATCGCCGGAAATCCGACCCCTCGGAAGGGGTCGGATTGTAACATTTCCTCTTTTCTTTCTTAAAAACAGTATATTAACCTGCAAGGGGGCAATCTGTACCCTGACACGGTTGTGAGACACGGGCTCGTGAGTTTAACTGTAGCCAACTACCCACTACCTTAGTCACTGTCACAAGCAGACATACCCAGTCATCAAGAGGATTTCAGAGATGTCGAACACAGCAAAAACCCTTGTCATCGCCAGCGCAGTCGCAGCCGCCGTATCGGGTGCAGCGACCACAGCAACCGCTCAGGCCAAAGAAAAGTGCTATGGCGTTTCGCTGGCTGGTCAGAATGACTGCGCAGCAGGCCCCGGCACCACCTGCGCGGGCACCTCGACCGTTGATTATCAGGGCAACGCATGGACCTTGGTCGATGCAGGCACCTGTGCCGATATCGAACTGCCCGCACAGGCAGACGGCACCCCGCGCCAAGGCTCGCTGGAAGAGCTGGACCGCGACCTGCCGGCATAAGCTTCGGCCAAACGACTCGTTGGGGGCGGGCAATATCGCCCGCCCTTTTCTTCGCGATGAAGGAGCGTGCAAATGCTGGATGATGCCCTCAGGTCGAACCGCCTGCCCGCAGCGCCGGGTGTCGGATACAAGCCGCAGCACTTCGCCCAGATTCTGGACCACGCCCGGCCCGTCGCATGGCTTGAGATTCATGCCGAAAACTACATGGGCGACGGTGGTCGCCCGCTGGCGCAACTGCGCCATCTTTCAGAACAATTCCCGATCTCGGTTCATGGCGTCGGCCTTTCCATCGGCGGCGAAGGCCCCTTGGACCCGGATCATCTGGCCCGGCTGAAACATCTGGTCGGCTGGCTGAACCCGGCCAGCTTCTCGGAACATCTGGCCTGGTCCACCCATGACAGCCATTTCTTCAACGACCTGCTGCCCCTGCCCTACACGGATGCGACGCTGGCACGGGTCTGCGCGCATATCGATCAGGTGCAGGAAACCGTCGGTCGTCAGATGCTGCTAGAGAATCCCTCCAGCTATCTGGCGTTCGAGGAAAGCACATGGTCGGAACCCGATTTCCTGCGCGAGATCGCCAAACGCACCGGCTGCGGGCTGTTGCTGGATGTGAACAACGTGTTTGTTTCAGCCACCAATCTGGACTTCTCGCCGCAAGGATATATCGACGCCTATCCGCTGGATCAGGTGGGCGAAATTCACCTCGGCGGTCATGACGAGGACGAAGATGACCACGGCCACCCCCTGCTGATCGACAGCCACGGGCGCGAAGTTGTGGATCCGGTCTGGGCGTTGCTGGACTATGTTTTGGAGCGCTCTGGCCCCAAACCTCTGCTGGTTGAATGGGACACGGATGTCCCCGACTGGCCGGTTCTGCGGGCCGAGGCCGAACGCGCGCAAGCGGCGCTGGACAGGGTTCCGGCATGACCGTCTCGCAAACGGAGTTTCACGCGGCCTTACTGGACGCAAAGACCCCGGTTCCGGACGGGCTGACCGATGCCGAGGCGCAACCGGCGGGCCGTCGGTTCAGCGTCTACCGCAACAACGTCGCCGTTTCCCTGACCGAGGCCATGCATCAGGCCTTTCCGGTGATCGCCAAGCTTCTGGGCGCGCAGAACATGGACGGGCTGTCCGGTATCTTTCTGCGGCAACACCCGCCGACCTCGCCCCTGATGATGTTCTATGGCGAGGCGTTTCCCGCGTTTCTGGCCAACATGCCGCAACTTTCGCATCTGGCCTATCTGCCAGATGTGGCGCGGCTGGAACTGGCCCTGCGGCAATCCTACCATGCGGCCGACAGCCAAGCGGCCCCGGCCGATGCGCTTGCCGTCCCGCCCGAGGATGTGATGCAAGCGCGGCTGACGTTCGCGCCGTCGATGCGGATCATCTGCTCGGACTGGCCCATTCACGCGATCTGGCGGTTCAATTCAGAACCCGATGCCCCGAAACCCACCACCGGGGCCGAGGATGTGCTGATCACCCGCCCCGAATTTGATCCGGCCCCACATCTGCTGCCACCGGGCGGCGCAAACTGGATCGGACATATTCAGTCAGGCAATACCATCGGCGAAGCGTTCGAAAAAACCGCTGCAGAAACACCTGACTTTGATCTTGGAACCACTCTGGCACTGCTTCTGCAAGGCGGTGCAATAACCTCTGTGACTATCGAAAGGCTGGCGACATGACTGCCCTGATTTCAATCCACAACAACGTTCTGGGTAAGGTGGACCACGCGTCCGGCTGGCTCACACCGACGCTTGCGCGGCTGATCTTCATCGCGGTTCTGCTGGTCTATTACTGGAATTCGGCCATGCTGAAGATCGACGGGTCGATCTTTTCGCCCTCCAGCGGGGCGTTCGGGCAGATCTTTCCCAAAGCGGCCGAGGCGGTCTTGTGGGACGTCACGCAGATGACCTTCTTCCAGCGCATCGTGATCTTCTTTGGCACCGTGGCCGAATTTGTCCTGCCCGCCCTGCTGCTGGTTGGCCTGTTCACACGCTTGGCCGCGCTGGCCATGATCGGCTTTGTCTGGGTCCAAACCATTGTTGATGTCACCGGCCACGGCGTCAAACTGGGCAGCCTGTTCAACGCTGCGCCCGATCTGATGGATCAGCGTGTGATGTGGACCTTCCTGTTCCTGGTGATCGTCATCCATGGCGCAGGTCCGCTGTCCCTGGACCGCTTGCTGCGCCTGAAATGATCTACAGCGTTTTGCGTTTTATCTGAGACACATTCATCGGAATGCGCGTTCGACCAAAGGGAGAGGCAGCGCATTCCGATTCAAGTTTAACGCAAAGCGCTTCAGAAATGCGCCTTGGGCTCGTCCGGTTTTCCAGCGGCGAGCCCAAGTACCCCGGCCACGCCGGCAAACGCAATGGGGAACATGGTGAAGACACCGAACCCAAACGCGTAGTACATCCCCGCCGCGGACACCAACAGCAAGACACCCGCCACCAGCGCGCGGGCATGGGCCATTGCTCCACCGACAAGAGCCAGCAGCGGTGCCACGATGGACGCCGTCTGGATCAAAGCGGGATTGTCCACCTGCTCGGCGATGCCATCGATATCGCCGAAATGCTTGATCGCCTCGACATAGCCATAACCAAAGAACCCAACAATCATCCCGACCAAACCGGCGATGACACCCAAAATCATTGCGGCGTTTCGCATAAATTATCCTCGCAGTTGCGCCTGATCAGATAAGTACCCGATCACGCCACGCCAAGCTTTGCGCGCGCCTCGGCGGTCCAACCTAACGTCAATGCTCCGTCATTTTCGATCAGCGGGCGCTTCATCAGCGTCGGATGCTCTTGCAGCAATTCCAAAGCCGGGCGCGTGCGCTGCGCCTCATCCAATCCACGCCAGGTTGTCGAACGGGTATTGAGCAAAGCCCCGCCGAACTCGGCAATAGCCTGCTCCAGTACAGTTTCGGGAACTCCGTCGCTGCGCACGTCTAAAAACTTGGCATCTGGTAGTGATTTCAGCGCCTTACGGCAGGTGTCGCATGTTTTCAGACCATAAAGGCGCATTTGGGGACTGCTCCGGTAATTGTTTCAATTTTAGGCGATTGTGCCAGTTTCCAGCGGTTATTCTTGATTTTTTACTTCACCGTGCAATGTTGAAAAAGGTGAAACATGCAAATCGGACTGTAACCCGATCAGGAAACAGTCCGTTTTTTGCGGTCTTGCCAACCACCGCCCCACCAATTTGTGGGACAATGCGAAAGTAGAAGGAGACACGGGAGATGCCAACTGGCACCGTGAAATGGTTCAATACCACCAAAGGCTATGGGTTTATTGCCCCTGACGAAGGGGGCAAAGATGTGTTTGTTCATATCTCGGCCGTAGAACGGTCCGGACTGACCGGGCTCGCAGACAATCAGAAAGTCTCGTACGAGTTGCAGGACGGGCGCGATGGCCGTCAGATGGCAGCTGATTTGAAGCCGTTGTAACGACGCCCCTGTGTCACACGGGGTTCTTCAATTAAGATTGGCGGCCAATTTCCGGCCGTCAATCGCCCCCTTTCCGGCGAATGCCCTACCCCCGTGCTGGCTTGTCCTCGGCATGCGTGTGCCAGTCTTGTCCCATCGCAACGATGCAGGACGTACCGGCGGCATAGGTCACGACCATGGTCCAGTCGCCCCTTTCGCTGCTCCAGACTTCCATAATCTGTTCAGGGCCACGCATTCCCGTGGCCACACGCTCGGACCGGAATTGCCCCTTGAGCTTGTCATGCAGCCGTTGAGTCGGCTCGCACAACACCTCGGCAATCGGGGATTTGGCCTGCGCGGGCACAGCCAGCGCAAAGGTCAGGCCCAGAACGGAAAGAAACGAAGCATGGGTCATGAAACCAAGGTAACAGTTTCATGACAACCTGTATAGCGGATTGATATGCGCCCGGTTCAGCCTTCGCGGATGATGGCCTCAAACTCACGCCATTCGCGCGCGGTCATTCCCGAGTTGTCTTGCGTGACCGTTTCACCCGCCAACATCCGACGCAGACTGTTGACCATCTGAGCCGACAGATTGACCGCGCCAAGGCGATAATCCTCGAACGCGCGATATGCGAATGGGACCCAATCGGCCACGATCTTGCACATCATCTCGGCATAGACCCGGATCTCGTATTGCGCATGCGGGTCAGCGCGCAGGCGCAGGAAGTGGAACAGGTTGTGCAGGTCGACCTTCCAGTACCACTGCGTATAAACGTTCGCGGGCAGGTTCATCCGCGCCAATTCGCGCGCCAGCCCCTGTTGGCCGTCCTGATTGATCATCGCCTCGTAATTGTCATAGCAACGGGTGCTGTCTGCCTTCAGGATTTCCAGCACGCGCGCGGCCTCTTCTCCTTCCAGCGCCGAACCGCGCCCCTGATTGTTCACCTCGGACTGGGCGGCGACATGTTCGGGCGCGGGGATATAGAACTCACGATCCAGAATCGAATACCGCGCCGAGTATTCGTTCACATTGGCGGTCCGGTGGCGAATCCACTGACGGGCCACAAAGACCGGAAGCTTGACGTGCAGCTTGACCTCGCACATCTCGAACGGGGTCGAGTGCCAGTGCCGCATCAGATAGCGGATCAGACCCTCATCATTCTGAACGGATTTCGTGCCTTTGCCATAGGACACGCGCGCCGCCTGACAGATCGCGGCATCATCGCCCATATAGTCGATCACACGGACAAAGCCGTGATCCAGCACCTGATGCGCAGTATACAGGTGATCTTCCATTCCCGCTGCAACGACGCGGCGTGTTTGATGCGACTGCGCGCGTTGCGCCTCGATCTCGGCCTGTTGGTCGGCAGACAGCGGCATGAAAACATCCTTTCCGGTAATGAGTCGCCGCCTACTATATATCGTCAGTTCCGGCGCTGGAACCGCATGATGTGCCGCACATGGACGATTTCCGGAAATGTGTGCGCAGCCCCCCTCGACACGCCCCCGAAGCGCGCTAAGCTGATGGCGAACTCATGCAGAATAAGGATTGCCGTGATGGGGCTGAAATATCTTCACACTATGGTTCGGGTGAAAGATCTGGAAAAATCTCTGGCGTTCTACGAGTTGCTCGGCCTCAAGGAAACACGCCGCTATGACAGTGAAGAGGGCCGGTTCTCGCTGATCTTCATGGCGCCTCCGGGGCAAGAGGATCGACCGATTGAACTGACTTATAACTGGGATGGCGACGACGAGCTGCCAAATGACAGCCGCCATTTCGGCCACCTCGCCTATGGGGTCGACAATATTTACGAGACATGCCAGCACCTTCAGGACAATGACGTGGTGATCAACCGGCCCCCGCGTGACGGGCGCATGGCATTTGTGCGCTCGCCCGACAATATCTCGGTCGAACTGCTGCAGAACGGCGATGCGCTGGAACCGGCGGAACCCTGGGTCAGCATGGGCAACACCGGCCACTGGTGATCCGCACCTTGATAGCCGTGGGTCTGGCCGCGCTGGCCAGCCCTGCCCAGGCCGAGACCTGCCGTCTGGCCCTGGCACTGGCGCTGGATATTTCGGTGTCGGTGGATGAAAGCGAAGACGCGCTGCAACGGCAAGGGCTGGCCGCCGCCCTGATCGCGCCCGAGGTTCAGGAGGCCTTTTTCTCCTCGCCCATGCCCGTTGCCCTGGCCGTTTACGAATGGAGCGGACGAAACACACAGCATATCATTATGGATTGGCGGATGATCCGGAACACCGGCGATCTGCTGGCCGCCGCGACACAGATCAGCCAATCCGAACGGTCGGATGCCGGGTCGGCTACGGCGATGGGCTATGCGCTGGCCTTTGGCGCGACCTTGCTGCAGCGGGCCCCGCCCTGCCTGTTTCAGACAATCGATCTGTCCGGCGACGGGTCGAACAATGACGGGTATGGCCCGCAAAACGCCTATCGGCACTTTCCCTTTCGCGACGTGGTGGTCAACGGGCTGGTCATCAATGCCGCTGATTTTGAAGGTGAATTGTTCCTGATCCCGTTTTTTGAGAACAACGTTCTGCACGGCCCCGGCGCGTTTCTTGAGGTGGCGCAGGGGTTTGAAGATTTCGAACGCGCAATGCGCCGGAAACTGGAACGGGAATTGCGGGGCCTGCAAATCGGGGCGTTGCAGGACGTGACCGAATGATGCTGCGCATCCTGATGACATCGCTGTGTCTGCTCGCGACTCACGCCACCGCTCAGTGCAGGCAGGCTCTGGCCTTGGGGTTGGATGTGTCGGGCTCGGTCGATGCGCAAGAGTACAGGTTGCAACTGCGCGGGCTTGCGGCAGCTCTGCGTCGTCCGGACGTAGCGCGTTTGATCCTGTCCAATCCCGGCGCGCCCGTACGGATTGCCGTGTTCGAATGGAGCGAACCCGATCATCAGAAACTGCTGTTGGACTGGACCGAGATCCGCACCCAGGATGATCTGACCCGCATTGGGCAACAGCTGGATGCCGTGAAACGCAGCCCTGCCCCGCAAGGCACCGCCGTGGGTTCGGCCATGGCGTTCGGTGCCAACCTGCTGAACCAGCAAGAGTGTTGGAAGCGGACGCTGGACCTATCCGGCGATGGCAAACACAATCTGGGGCCGCATCCGCGCAATGTGAAATCTCAACTGCACTCCACCGGCATCACAATCAACGTGCTGGTCATTGGCGCAGACGATCCGAGGCAAGGCGATCAACGGCAGGTGCAGGTCGGTGAGCTTTCAGCTTATTACAACACATGGGTCATCCTCGGCCCGGATGCGTTTGTCGAGGTCGCGCTGGGATTTGACGCCTACGAAGATGCCATGGCGCGCAAACTGGTCCGAGAGCTGGAGGGCCTTGTGCTGTCGGACGCGCGCCCCGGATCAGTAGATATAGCGGATTTGGTCCGTCCAGTAACGCTCGACCCGGCGCAATGAGTTTGTGATATCATCGATCCCTTCCAGACCCAGAACACCGCGATTTTGCAACCCTTCGGCATGGCGGGCAAACAGGTCTGACACGATGTCCCGAATCTCGCGCCCGCGCGGCGTCAGGCGCACCCGGACCGAGCGTCGGTCGATCTCGCACCGTTGATGGTGCATATACCCCATTTCAACCAGTTTCTTGAGGTTGTAGCTGACGTTGCTGCCTTGATAGTAGCCCCGGCTTTTCAACTCACCCGCCGTCACCTCATGATCGCCGATGTTGAACAGCAACAGCCCCTGAACTGCGTTGATTTCCAGCACGCCGACCCGCTCGAACTCGTCCTTGATCACGTCCAGAAGCAAGCGGTGCAACCGTTCCACCAGGGCCAGCGCCTCAAGATAGCTGGTCATGAACCCTTTGGTCCCCGGTGCCGAGACCTGCAATTCCATACTCATCCGACCCTCCGATTCAGTCGTGCCTTTCCGACACGATGAACCGAAATCCCGAAAAATCAGTTAAGCCGGTTTTATCCTTACTTTTGAAAGGTCTGGGCAATATCTGCGATCAGGTCGGCCAGTGCCTCGGGCGGTTGGACCTGCCCTGTCACCCATTGATACAGGTCCTGATCGTTTTCGCTGAGCATCGCATCATAGGTGTCCAGACCGTCGGCATCCATTTCGTCCAGATTGCGGTTGGCATAGGCGGTCAGGATCAGGTCCATCTCTTTGATGCCCCGCCGCATCGACCGCATTTTCATCCGTTTGATCCGAATATCGCGGGGTTCGGTCATTTGCTGGCCTCCAGCATCAGGCGCAGTTTCTTTTCCAGCCGCGCGGCGCGTTCCGAGCAGGCGCGCATCTCGCCCCGGATGGCGCGCAGTTCGGCCACGGCCCCCGCCAGATCCAGATTTGCATGCTCTTCGTCCACAGGCGCATCCATCCCCTCGCCTTCGCCGGTCAGCAGCCACTTGATCGAGACGTTGACCATCCCCGCCATCATCGACAGACGGTTGGCGCGCGGCTCGGACAGGTCGTTTTCCCAATCCCCGATCGTTGACTTCTTGACCCCA
Organism: Ruegeria sp. AP12; assembly: GCF_056540025.1. Taxonomy (NCBI): domain Bacteria; kingdom Pseudomonadati; phylum Pseudomonadota; class Alphaproteobacteria; order Rhodobacterales; family Roseobacteraceae; genus Ruegeria; species Ruegeria sp. AP12. Next base: position 375,928 of record NZ_JBQFVZ010000001.1, on the reverse strand, counting down.
AGCCGACGCGCCAGTTCGGCCTGCGTCATCCCCGCCGCCTCGCGCGCGCCTGCCAGCCGATCCCCAAATGTCGCCGCGTCTGGTCCAAACCAATCGTTTTCGTCGCTCATTCAGGTCTCCGATTCCCGGTTTCATATCGCTTGATCGTCATTCGGGCGCACCCTATGACAGTCAGGCTGAACATACAAACCGAGGCCGCCCATGAGTTTCCTGTCTGCGACATTGTCCCGCGTCAAACCTTCGCCGACCGTCGCAATGACGGCCAAAGCGGCCGAATTGAAGGCCGCCGGGCGGGATGTCATTGGCCTCAGCGCCGGTGAACCGGATTTTGACACGCCGCAGAACATCAAGGAAGCCGCCGTCGCGGCGATTGCCGCTGGCAAGACAAAATACACGGCCCCCGACGGCATCCCCGAGCTGAAACAGGCCGCTTGTGCCAAGATGAAGCGCGATCACGGGCTGGATTACATACCCGCACAGATCTCGGTCGGGACCGGCGGCAAGCAGACGCTTTATAACGCGCTGATGGCCACGATGAATGACGGGGATGAGGTTATCATTCCCGCCCCCTATTGGGTCAGCTACCCGGATATGGTGCTGCTGGCGGGTGGCACACCGGTAGTTGTCGAAACCAGCGTCGAGAACAGCTTCAAACTGACGCCCGAGCAGCTTGAGGCCGCGATCACCCCCAAGACCAAGTGGTTCATCTTCAACTCACCGTCGAACCCCACCGGCGCGGGCTACAGCCGGGATGAGTTGAAAGCCCTCACCGATGTGCTGATGCGCCACCCGCAGGTCTGGATCATGTCCGACGACATGTACGAGCATCTGGCCTATGACGGGTTCGAGTTTTGCACCCCTGCCGAGGTGGAACCGGGGCTTTATGATCGCACGCTGACCTGCAACGGGGTTTCCAAGGCCTATGCGATGACCGGCTGGCGGATCGGTTACGCGGCCGGGCCGGTCGAGATCATCGCAGCCATGCGGAAGATCCAGTCTCAGTCGACCTCGAACCCCTGCACGATCAGCCAATGGGCCGCGGTCGAGGCGCTGAATGGGACACAGCATTTTCTGGCCTCCAACAACGAGATTTTCAAACGCCGCCGCGATCTGGTGATCGGCATGTTGAACGAGATTGACGGGGTGCAATGCCCTACCCCCGAAGGCGCGTTTTATGTCTACCCGTCCATCGCCGGGCTGATCGGCAAGACCACCCCGGCAGGTACCCTGATCGACAATGATGAAGCCTTTGCCACCGCCTTGCTGGAAGAGGCCGATGTCGCCGTCGTCTTTGGTGCCGCCTTTGGTCTGTCGCCGAACTTCCGCGTCAGCTACGCAACCTCGGACGAGGCCCTGACCCAGGCCTGCACCCGCATTCAGACCTTCTGTGCGTCCTTAACCTAGGCGGAGCCTCTCATGTCCACTGAATTGCCCGAATACTACTTTCGTGTCCGCGAGAATGGTGCGGCAGTCTTTCGGATCGACACCGAGAACCGCCAACGCCGGATCGAGATGGACCAGATCGCGGTCATCAATGTCCGCAACGGCGAGGTCAAGCCGCACGGGCAACGCACGCTGAGCGAGGCTGACAAGGCCGAAATCGCGCGCTGGATGGACGAGCGTAAGGCCCTGTTGGCCCAGCGCGACATAGACGACATTCACCGCGCGGTCGATTACTTGAACCTGACCACCCAGTGGGCGCAGTCCAAAGCCTCGGACGGACAGTTAGAGGATGTGACTGACCGGCTTTTGATGGCGATGCACGATCTGCGCTCGGTCCTGGTGCGTAAAAAGGCGGATCGGATGGGGAAAGACTGACGGCTACTCCGCCGGAACCCCAACCTCGCGCACGGAACGCATCCAGAACCGGGCCATCAGCAGCACCGCCGCGCAGGCCAGTCCAAGCACAAGGCCCAGCCAGACGCCAATTCCGTCCATCCCCCGGATAAAGCCAAAGTAATAAGACGACGGAAGCCCCACGACCCAATAGCTGAGCGCCGCCATCAGCATCGGAATTTTCGCATCCTGCAAGCCGCGCAGCAGCCCCAGCGCAATGACCTGAGCGCCATCGACCAGTTGGAACAGCGCAGCCATGGCCAGCAACCCGGTGCCGATCAGCAATATCTGGGCGCGCTGCGGGTCGTCCGCCTCCATAAACAGGGAAATCAGCGGTTCGGCACAGGTCAGGAACAGGATGATCGTCAGCACGGACATCACCAGCGACATGGCGGTCACCGCGATGGCGCCTTTCTCAAGATGCGGGCGATCCCGCCGGCCCAGCGCATTGCCGGCCCGAATGGTCGCGGCATTGGACAAGCCCAGATGCACCATGAACGTGGCCGATGCCAGATTGAGCGCGATCCCATGCGCGGCCAGAGGTACCTGCCCCAGCCAGCCCATCATCACCGCCGATGTGGCGAACAACGTCACCTCGGCCAAGGTCGTTAGTCCGATGGGTACACCAAGGCGCAGGACGCTTCCGAACATCTCCCAATCGGGCCGCCAGAACCGGCGGAACAGGCTGTGTTCCGGCAGCACTTTCACGGCATAAATCACAACCGCCACCAGCGACACGACCTGCGTCACGATCGAGGCGATCGCCGCCCCCATGACCCCAAGCTCGGGCGCGCCCCAATTGCCGAAGATCAGCGCATAATTGGTCAGGCCGTTGACGACCGCTGCGACGACCGTGATCCACAGAACGATCTGCGTCCGTTCCAGCGCCGCAAGGTAGGATTTCAGCACCATCACCAGCAGCGCAGGGAACAGCCCCCATCCGGCCACGCGCAAGTATTCCGCTGCGGTTTCAGCCACTTGCGGCTCTTGTTTCAAGGCAATCAGAATCGGGTGCGACCACCACAGCAGCGGCATCATCAGCGCCGCGTATAGCAAGGACAGCCACAGCCCCATCCGGGTCGAGCGGCGAATGCTGGTCTCATCCTCTTCGGCCGCAGCGGTGGCCACCATGGGCATGACGGCCCAGCCGAACCCCGCCCCAAACAGGAACAAAACAAAGTAATAGCTGCTGGCCAGCGTCACCGCCGCCAAAGCCTCGACCCCGTACCAGCCCAGCATGATCGTATCGGTCAGGCCGATGGCAAATTGCGCCAGATGACCGCCGACCAATGGCAGGCCCAGCACAGCAATGGCCTTGAAATGGGCCGGATATGTCATCACCTTGTTCATCCGACCAGCCATATGCCCGGCTTGACGCAGGGACAAGACCAGATCAAACAAATTTCAAATTGAGACTAATCCGACCTCTGCCTGCCATCGGTGCAACGCGGAACAGGGGGAACCTTCAGCGCGCCTCGGGGTGCAGGGCAGTGCCCAGAATATGCTCGGACCGATGGATAACATGATGAGCCTGCCCGACGATCAGGGGATCGGGTTCGCCAACAATCTCATGATCCTTGCCGGGATAGTCCAGCGTCGACAGGAAATGGCGCATACAATTCAAACGCGCGCGTTTCTTGTCGTTCGATTTGACAATGGTCCAGGGCGCATCAGCGGTATCGGTGTAGAAAAACATCGCCTCTTTCGCCTCGGTATAGTCGTCCCACTTGTCCAGGCTTGCCTTATCGATGGGCGACAGCTTCCATTGCTTCAACGGATCGGTTTCGCGGCTTTTGAACCGGCGCTGTTGCTCGTCCTGCGTGACCGAGAACCAGTATTTGTAAAACTGAATGCCCGAGCGGACCAGCATCCGCTCCAGATCCGGTGTCTGCCGCATGAATTCCAGATACTCGTTGGGCGTGCAGAACCCCATCACACGCTCGACACCTGCCCGGTTGTACCAGGATCTGTCGTAGAACACCATTTCGCCGACTGTCGGCAATTCCTGCACGTAGCGTTGGTAATACCACTGGCCCTTCTCTTCCCATGTCGGTTTGTTCAACGCGACCACACGCGCCTGACGCGGGTTCAGATGCTCCATGAACCGTTTGATCGTGCCGCCCTTGCCGGCCGCGTCGCGCCCTTCGAACAACAGGACAAAGCGCTGCCCTGTCTCTTGTGCCCAAAGCTGCACCTTCAGCAACTCGGCCTGTAACAGCGCCTTTTGCTTTTCATAGGCCGGACGGGCCATCTTGCGCCCATAGGGGTATTTCCCGCTTTCGAACGCCTTGCGGATTTCTTCCGGGCCGGGTGTTGAGTTTTGCGTGTTTTGGGGCGGAACCTGCTGGTTCGGAACGGATTTCAGATCGAGTTGAGACACTGCGTCCATGCACATTTTCCTTTTTCACTATCCTGTAGAAGCCCTAGCAGAAACAGTGGAAATGCGCTTTGATTGGTATCAAACTGATGCCCGAAAGCGCCGATTGTTCCGAAGTCGCAGGAGTAAGAGTTGGACAGCAGCTTCACCGATCTGAACGGCCAGACATTTTTTGTCCGAACATGGGGCGGCAAGGGTAATCCTCCGTTGCTGATGCTGCACGGGTTTCCGGAATATGGCGGTGCGTGGGCCGATCTTGCCCCGTATCTGTCACATCACTTCCTCTGCGTCGCACCGGATCAGCGCGGATTCGGACAAAGCTGGGCGCCAGAAGGCGTTCGGCACTATGCGCTTTCAAAGCTGGTCGGTGACATGGCGGCGCTGATCGAACACCTGGGTGCACCAGTTGCCGTTTTTGGGCACGACTGGGGTGCATCGGTGGCCTACGGGTTGGCGATGTTCCGGCCTGATCTGGTCAGCCATCTGATCATCGCCAACGGTGTGCATCCGGTTCCGTTTCAGCGGGCCATGGCGGCGGGAGGCGCGCAATCCGAGGCCTCGCAATACATCAACCATTTGCGCGCGTCCGATGCCGTGCAAAAGCTGGCCGATAACCGCTTTGCCAGGCTAGAGCGGTTCTTCCGCCACGGTATGGGCCTTGACTGGCTGTCTGATGACCGGATGGAGGACTACCGGGCCGAGTGGGCGCGCCCCGGACGGCTGGAGGCGATGTTGAACTGGTACCGCGCCTCACCCCTAGTTGTGGCCAAACCGGGTGAACCGCTGACCGAGCTACCTGAATTGCCGCTGGACCGGCTTCATATCACCTGCCCCCATCTTTTGCTGTGGGGCCCAGAGGACAAGGCCCTGTTGCCCGAAACAACAGATGGGTTGGAGGACTTTGCGCCAGACCTGACGCGGATCGCGATTCCGGGCACCGATCATTGGCTGCACCACCAGAACCCCAAAGCCCTGGCCGAGGCGATCCTGGGCTGGCGCGGACATCCCTCCTAAACCTTACCGATGCCCCCAATCGTCAGGATTGTCCGAATTGTTGGGCGACAGGCCCAGCACATCGCCCTTGGTCGAGCAGCCCAGCCCCAGAACCGTGCGGTTCGCGTAAGAGAAATAGGCGCAGACCTGATTGATCTCGAGGATCTCGCCATCGTCCCACCCGGCCTCCCGCAGGGCAATCACATCCGCCTCGACCATTTCCGCCGGAGCTTCGGTCAACTTTCGCGCATACCCCATCGCCGCAATCTGCGCCGCGTTCAGTGGCGCATCATCGGGACGACGCTGCTCAATCGCTGATCGGATCTTATCGCCACGTGCCGGGTCCTTCAGCAGCCTTTGCAAGCCGTTGAAATGATGCTCGACACAATAGCTGCATTGATTGAGCGAACTGACCCAAACACCAAGCGTCTCAAGAAACCACTTCGGCACCGTGTTGCCCGAATGATGCAGCACGTTTTTGTAGATCGCCATATGGCCTTCCATCGAATGTGGCCGCAGCGAATGCGCCATCATGATGTTGTCCACATTGTTGTCGGGCCCTGTGACCCGCTCATAAAGGGTTCGTAGCTTCCCCGTGGCTTCGGCAAAGGGAATTGTTCTGATCCAGCTCATACGCGGCCTGCCCGTTTTTGGAGAGTTTCAGGCAACATATAAACAACAGAACCCATGCCCGAGAAGAGCGTGTATCGCCTGAACATCCCTGCCAGCCCCCGGTAATCACTAAACACGACTGAAATGTGTTTTTTCACACCCATGTCGTGTATTGTAGAATTCTATTTGTTGAAAAAGTTGTACCGCGCGAGTTGGCAGAATGAAATTTGTCACGATTCTAGAAATAGATAACGACCCGCTTGGCTTTACGGATGTCACCGTCCTGAATTCCTTTCAGGTCGCCGTTATTGACGATGACGATACGCTGGAAGACCCCGATGCCGATGGCAGTCAGCAGTTGGATGTATCCAGCGTTCCGGGGTTCATCGGTGATTCAACAAACTTTCAGACCTTTGAAACCTATAGCGGAGACATTGGCGGATCGCCGGTCACATTCACGCTGATTCAGTTTTCCGACCCCCAATATATCATTGTCACCTCAGGCAATGTGGATGTCGGCGACACGATCGAAAACACCAACAATTCAATCATCACCGCCCCGCCGGTGGATTATGACACCCTGCCCTCTTTCGTCTGCTTCACTGCCGGGTCGCTGATCCTGACCCCTTCGGGAGACAGGCGGATCGAGACCCTGCGCCCGGGCGACCCCGTGATCGTTGCGGATGGCAGCAGCCGCCCTGTCCGATGGATCGGGCGGCGGCACCTTTCGGTGCGCGACCTGAGAAGACAACCGAAATTCTGCCCCATTCGCATCAGGGCCAACAGTTTTTCGCACGGCTGCCCGGCGCGCGACCTGCTGGTTTCGCCGCAGCACCGGATCGTTGTGTCGTCATACAATGCTCAGCTGTTTTTCGGCGACGACCTGATGCTGGCCCCGGCCAAGGGTCTTGTAACCGGCGACGCGATCTCTCAACTGCCGCCGGACCGGGACGTGGATTATGTTCATATCCTGTTCGACCAGCACGAACTTGTCCGTGTCGAAGGCGTCTGGTCCGAGACATTCTTTCCCGGCGACACAAGCCTTGACGCCATGACACGTGCCACCCGGCAAGAGCTTCTGGACCTGTTTCCCGAGCTCATGACGCCCAATGGTCCATTCAGCGAAACCGCCCTACCTGTCCTGAAACCGCATGAGGCGCGTTTGCTGCGATCTGATCTAACCTCTCCTGCCGGAACTGTCTTTCCGCTTTAGCGTTTGAAAGGGACGGCACACCGTCAATCCAAGTTCGACGGTGATCGCAAGCAATTTGTCCACAACACCTCGTGGCCCTCTTCCCCCGAACCACATCCCCTGCCATAATGGGGGAAACTCAAAAGCAAGAGCAGCCCATATGCCCGACGATCTGTTGACGCCTGACGCGACCACTACCTATGACGCCTCGTCCATCGAGGTGCTGGAAGGTCTGGAACCGGTGCGCAAACGCCCCGGCATGTATATCGGCGGCACAGATGAGCGTGCGTTGCACCATATGGTGGCCGAGATCCTCGACAACTCGATGGACGAGGCCGTGGCAGGCCACGCCAATCGGATCGAGGTTGAGCTGCACGCAGATTACGCCCTGACCGTGCGCGACAACGGGCGTGGTATTCCAATCGATCCGCACCCCAAGTTCCCGGACAAATCCGCGCTTGAGGTGATCCTGTGCACCCTGCACGCGGGCGGCAAGTTCTCGGGCAAAGCGTACCAGACCTCGGGCGGTCTGCATGGCGTGGGTGCATCCGTGGTCAACGCCTTGTCGGATTCGATGGTCGTGCAGGTAGCGCGCGACAAGACGCTGTTCGAACAACGATTCTCTCGCGGTGTCCCGCTTGGTCCCGTGGAAAAGATCGGCGCGGCCCCAAACCGGCGCGGCACTACGGTGACGTTCCACGCGGATGCCGACATCTTCGGCCACCACCGGTTCAAGCCCGCAAGGCTGTTTAAATCGATCCGATCCAAAGCCTACCTGTTCTCGGGCGTGGAAATCCGCTGGAAATCCGCCATCGACGACGGGGAAACCCCAACCGAGGCGACCTTCCACTTCCCCGGCGGACTGTCGGACTACCTCAAGGAGACGATGAACGGCTCGTCTACCTATGCCGAACAACCATTCGCGGGAACCGTGGACTTCAACGAGAAATTCGGCACCCCCGGCAAGGTCGAATGGGCGATCAACTGGACACCCTCGCGCGACGGGTTCATTCAGTCTTACTGTAACACCGTCCCCACGCCCGAAGGCGGCACCCATGTGGCCGGGTTCTGGGCGGCGATCCTGAAGGGGATCAAGGCGTATGGCGAGCTGATCAACAACAAGAAGGCCGCGCAGATCACCCGCGATGACCTGATCACCGGCGGCTGTGCGCTGGTGTCGTGCTTCATCCGCGAGCCGGAATTCGTCGGCCAGACCAAAGACCGTCTGGCCACGGTCGAGGCGCAGCGGCTGGTGGAAAACTCGGTCCGCGACCATTTCGACAATTGGCTAGCCGCCGATACGAAATCCGCCGGCGCCATTCTCGACTTCCTGATACTGAGAGCCGAAGAACGTCTACGCCGACGGGCCGAGAAGGAAACACAACGCAAGTCCGCCACTAAGAAACTTCGTCTTCCCGGCAAGTTGGTGGACTGTTCCAGTTCAACACGCGACGGCACGGAATTATTCATTGTCGAGGGCGACTCGGCGGGTGGGTCAGCCAAAATGGGCCGCGACCGCAAGACCCAGGCCCTGCTGCCCCTGCGCGGCAAGATCCTGAACGTGCTGGGCGCGGCCAGTTCGAAACTGGGTACGAACGCCGAGATCAACGACCTGACCCAAGCGCTGGGTGTGGGGCTTGGCACCAAGTTCAACGTCGACGACCTGCGCTATGACAAGGTCATCATTATGACCGACGCGGATGTGGACGGGGCGCACATCGCCTCGCTGCTGATGACTTTCTTCTTCACCCAGATGCGCCCCATGATCGACGCGGGCCATTTGTATCTGGCCTGCCCGCCTTTGTACCGCCTGACGCAGGGCGCCAAACGCGTCTATTGTCTGGACGAGGCCGAGCGTGACGAGTGGCTTGAGAAAGGTCTGGGCGGCAAGGGCAAGATCGACGTCTCGCGCTTCAAGGGTCTTGGCGAAATGGACGCCAAGGACCTGAAAGAGACCACAATGGACCCGGCATCCCGCAAACTGATCCGCGTCACGATTGATGAGGATGAACCCGGCGAAACCGGCGACCTGGTCGAGCGCCTGATGGGCAAGAAGCCCGAACTGCGGTTCCAATATATTCAGGAGAATGCGCGGTTTGTGGAGGAGTTGGATGTTTAATACTTAAAAAGCACTTTTCAGGAGGCGTAATTGTACCTTATGTACGCTGACGAAGCGGACCAAGATGGTCAACGAGAGTTTCTCGTTTACGCTTCCGTTTTCTTTCCCGCAAAAAACCTTCTTAACATTTCTAACAGAGTATCCCAGCTTCGTGGCAAACACGGCTTCCGCAATGGGGATAGTTTGAAGTTCTCAACCGGCACCAAGCCCGACGATGTAAGCCGGGAACAACACACGGCGATTAAGGCAGAAATCCTACGCCTTGCCGTCAAAAACGATTGCAAAGCCTGCTGTTATGTCATTCCCCATGCTATTGCGAAAGGAAAGCCGCACGAGGACCGACTAAAATTTGCTGTGAACACACTACTCATCAAGTTTGACCAATTTCTTAAGGAAAGTGGTAGCATCCCTGGTTCTGCGCACTTCGACCACACTGAAGACTACAATCAGAATAAGTTTCTGAGAGAAATCTCAGAGTTGGGTGTTCAAAGTGAAGCCGGCACACGAAAGAAGTTAGATCGCGTAATTGCAGTTGGAACTACGCAAAACGGCATGTCCCACCTAAACTCTGTCACCGACATAGTAGTAGGATCTTTTCGTTGGGTGATTAATGAACCGGAGAAAGACAAAGTAGGTGCTAAGCTACTTGCGCAACTATCTGGATTGCTTTGGGGGAAGACGAACGACAAAGGTGTCCTAAACGTGCGCGAACGCGGGCTTGTAGTGCGCCCCAAAACGATTAAGTCGCAAAAATACAAAGCTGATATTGATGCCTTCCTAGCGAGACTAAACAAATACCAGCAAGCGTAGGATGGGTGCTTGCACCCATCACTTGGCAAATCTACCGTTCAATGATGGGTGTAAACACCCATCCTACAATCGCCGCGCCTTTTGATCGCGGGCTGGTTGGGCGCGTGCTTGGTTCAAAGCATCAAGCATTGGACGGGCAGCGCAGCACATCTCCACAACGCGTAGGCCGGGCTTCAGCCCGGCACACCGCAACCCCCTTGCCTAACCCGTTGATCCCCTTCACACTTACCCTCAACCCGTCATCCAAGAACGACATTTGAGGCTCCGGGCGTCCAAGACCCAATTTGACCACGAACAGATTTTCGAACGGGAGGACGACATGAAAACACTAACCCTCGGGCTGGCCTTTGGCCTGCTGGCCTCGGCAGCCGCCGCGCAGCAGATGCTCAGCACCGCTTCTCCGATCCCGGATGGGGCCGAGACCCGGTTTTGTTATTACGAAGGCATGGCCTATTCGATGGACTCGTTCATCGTCATCAGCGGCGACAATACCGTCACACCCACGGTCAACACGCGTGAGGAACGGCTGCTGCGCTGCGTCCCAAGCGAGGCCGGGCCGATGCATTGGAAGCCGCAAAGCACGTTTCAGGTCAGCAAGTAACGCCTGTCAAACGGCCAGTCCGATCAGGGCGACGCCGCCCGCCATCAGGACGGCTGCGCCGAGGCGGCGGATCCAGTTGCCCTCGTGCAGGAAGATGAACCCGATCAGGGCGGCGAAGATGACAGAGGTTTCGCGCAGGGCCGAGACCGCGCCCAGCGGGGCAAAGTTCTTGGCGTAAAGCACCAGACCATAGGCCGTCATCGACACCAGCCCGCCAAGGATGCCGATCATCCAGACCTTGGCGGGCAGTGCAGCCAGCGTGTCCCGCTTGCGCACGCCCACGAACCCCGCGATGAACAGGTGCAGGAACGCGCCCCAGGCCCAGTAGCTGAGCGTATTGCCTGACAGCCGCACACCGATCCCGTCGACCACCGAATAGATCGAGATACAGAATCCGGTGCCCAGCGCAAAGCCCAGCGCGCTGCGCCCGACGCCGGATCGCAGGGCGCTCCAACTGCTGAGTTGGATGCCCAGCGCGATCAGGGCGATCCCGGCCCAGGCTTGCAGGGGCAGAACCTCGCCCACCAGCAGCATGGCCCAAAGCGAGACCAGCGCGGGCACGATGCCGCGCGCGATGGGGTAGACGACGCTGAGATCGCCGTGCTGATACGCTTTGCCCAGCATGAAGTAATAGCCGAAATGCACGACGGTCGAGAGCGCGATGTAGATGAAGCTCTCGGCGCTCGGCAGCGGCAGCAGCAGGATCATCACCGAGGCCGGAATGACGTGCCCAAACGCCACAAGGCCCAACGTCGTGGTACGGTCAGCGGCGGTTTTGACGATGGCGTTCCAAACCGCGTGCAGCAAAGCCGCCGTGAGAATGATGAGGATGACAAACAGTGTCACGCTTGTGCCTTCCGCGCTGAGTATTGGCCCTGATTGGGTCAATCGCGGAGTTTGCACAGCGTTTGGGCGATCTCAATACGGGATGTGTGGCCTAACCCAGCTTTTCCTGCAGCCAATTGGCGATTTGTGCGGCTGGACGCTCCCACCCCGGCTCCATAAACAGGAAATGCGCGTGGTTTTCGACCGGCAGGAAAGTCGCGCGGTCTCCATACAGTTTCGCCAGCGCCCGGCAGGTGTTGGGGTTCACAGCCCGATCCTCGGTGCCGGAAACGATCAGTACCGGGCAGTCGACCTTGTCGATATCGACCTTCATGGCGTGGTGGTCATCGAACATCCAAAAGAACATCTCGAACATCACCCGCCCGCTTTCGGGGCCGAGTTGGTCGAACACCGCGTGCTGCTGAGCCTCGGGCATCTTGTTGAGCGCGAAGGGGGCCATCAGGTCGAACTCGACCCGCATGGGCTGTTTCCAAAACGCCCCGCCCTCCATCAATGCGCGCGGGACGGCGCGTTCGTCGTCGGTTTCGGGCAGCGTGCCCCAGGCGGCGTTTGGGTTGATCAGGACAATCGCACTGGCCAAGCCGCGCGCGGCCACCTGCTGCGCCACGACGCCCGCGATCGCGTGGCCCAGAAGGACGGGTTTGCTGTCCAATCCCTGAACGAACTCGGCAATGTCACCGGCATAGTCCGTGACACTGGTATCGGTCAGACCCGGGTCCGGTTCAGCCTTCGGGTCACCGCCGTGATAGCGCAGCGCCGGGGTGTGGACGGTCCAGCCGCGATCACGGAAAAAACCTGCGTAATCTTCCATACACCATGGGCCCGCAAACGCGCCGTGGATCAGAACGATGTCTTTGGTCATGAAAATCTCCCACCTCAGCGCGTCCAGTATGAGCATCCTGTAAAACGAAACAACTGCGCGTGATCGCTGTTGCGTGAGGGGGCGGACCACTTAAACTCAGCCCCATGACATTTGTGACCGAAAACCAGTTGCCACTGCTCATCCTGTTCTTTCTGATCGGATCGGTCGGAACAGGCTTTCTGTTCCGCAAGCCAGCAGGGCACCGGGCTTGGAAACTGGCTGATCTGGTCTGGGTCGTATTGGGCGGCATCGGGGCTTTGGTGGCGGTTCTGGCGGGGCTTTACACGGCCGACAGCTCTCGGCTGGACCGACAGATTGATGTGGCATTTGCGGCCTCATCAGCCTTTGACCGCGACGCTGCGCGGTTCCGGTTGCGGTTCTGCGATCCGGCCTATGACCCGGATACAGGCGTTCTGTGCGAGAAGGTCGAGTTTCTGTCGGCCTCAACCGCCAGCAACGCAGATCTGCCCCTGTTCATCGAAGTCACGAATGAGGTCGCGCCGCTGCAAGGGCTGCATTTCCTGTTCGGTCGGGACGACAAGGACGAGATGGAGCAGATGGCCGCCAAGGCCGACGCGTTCGATATCGACCAGTTCCTGGTTTTCACTTCGATGGATGACGAAACGCAAACCGCCATCGACAACATGCGCCGCAAGGTGCCTGCGATTGCCGGAGATTACCTGATCCTGGCCCAAAGCTATGACGACCTGATCGAGCAGGTCAGCAAGCTGAAAGACGAATGGGAATATCTGCAAGCCAACGCGCATATTCTGGTCCTGCAGATCGTCGCCTTGTGTCTGGTGAGTTTCGCAGCACCTTTCCGGTTGGGGAAATCCATTGTCGAGCTGCGGACAACTCTTATCGCCGATACGCCTGCGCCAGCTGTTCCGGATCGGCCCCAAGAAAATACCGCGTCAGAGTCCAAAGATTCCGAGCACCCCGCCGCAGCCAGCCCGCCCGCTCATAGCGTTCCGCACTCGTAACGGCGCGTACGTCCAGCAACGTGATCCGCGGCAGGGCGCGCGCAAGGGCGACGTCCTCCATCAACGGTTGATCTTTGTATTCGCCGACCCGCAGGTACATCTCGCGCGGGACCAGCATCCCCTGATCTCCATACGGAAGGCTGAACAGGCGACTGCGCAGGTTGGCCCAACCGGCGACCCAACGCGGGGCAAACCCCTTGGCCCGAAACGCCAACCGAAACGCCCCCGGCGATTTGGACGCCAAATGATCCGCCACAGGTTTTGTCCACCCCGGATCCAACACGGTATCTGCATGCAAAACCAACACCCAATCGCCCTTGGCCAGCGCGCAGCCGCGCCTGAGCTGCCCCCCGCGCGAGGCAGGTCCTTCGACAACCTCGGCCCCGGCTTCCTCGGCGATTACCAACGTCTGGTCGGTTGATCCGCCATCGCTGATGATCAGTTCGCGGATCAGACCGGCGTGCAGCCCCTCCATCAGAGCCTGAAGGCAGGCGGGCAACGCGGTTTCAGCGTTAAGCGTGGGGATCACGATGCTGATCGGGGCGGGCACGGCGGATAACCTCTGGTCTTGGCAGCGGAACTTCCTATATCACGAGGCCAAGGCAAATGACGAGGACCCTGCCATGCCCAATCGCCGCATCCTGCGCCTGACCGGCTCGGATACCGAGAGCTTTTTGCAGGACCTCATCACCAACGATATCGGCGGGCTGGAAACTGGGCTGGTTTATGCGGCGCTGCTGACGCCTCAGGGCAAATATCTGGCTGACTTCTTCCTGAAGCGTGACGGCGATGCTGTGCTGCTGGACGTGGCCGAGGACATGGCGGATGGGCTGGCCAAGCGACTGGGCATGTACAAGCTGCGGGCGGATGTGACAATCGAACCGTCTGGCCTGAACCTGCAACGCGGTACCGGGCCTGCACCGGACGGCGCCCTGCCCGATCCGCGCCATGCCGATATGGGCTGGCGCGCATACTCTGACATTCCCGAAGGCGATGACGGTACCGATTGGGACGCGATCCGCGTGCGCCACTGCATCCCCGAAAGCGGGGTGGAACTGACACCGGACAGCTACATTCTGGAATCCGGGTTCGAGGGTCTGAACGGCGTGGATTTCAAAAAGGGCTGTTATGTCGGTCAGGAAGTCACCGCCCGCATGAAGCACAAAACCGAACTGCGCAAAGGGCTGCGCCGCGTCCGGATCACCGGCGATGCGTCCGCCGGGACCGAGATCACTGCCAATGGCAAACCGGTGGGCATCCTGTTCACGCGATCCGGCGACCACGCCATTGCCTATCTGCGCTTTGACCGCGCAAGCGGGCCGATGCAAGCTGCAGACGCTATTGTCACTCTGGCGGATTGATCCGACGCTGTTGCCGATCCGTTACGCTTGGGTTGCTATGCACACCCTGCCGGTTTGACGTAGTCCTCCCCACTGTCACAGTACGGGCAACGGAACCACCCGGATGCCCGCATGCTACAGCTTTACCTTGCGATTTGGCGCGCCAGTGCCGGTCGGCAGATCATCTTGATCGTGCTGTCCTTGGCCGTTGCGGCGCTGGCCGCCGTACCCCTTGAGTTTCAGCGCGACATCATCAACCACCTGACCTCGGACGATGTAGGAACCGAGCGCTTGATCCTGCTGGGTCTGGGCATGATGGGTGTCATCCTGCTGAGCCTCGGGCTGAAATGGGTTCTGGGCTACCGCGCGGGCACTCTGGGCGAAGACCTCATTCGCATGATCCGGCAACGGCTGCTTTGGCGCTCGACCGATTTGAACGAATCCGGTGAAACGGTCCGCAAGGGCGCGATGAGCACGGCCATCTCTGCCGAGGCTGAAGAGTTGGGCAAATTCGCAGGTGGCGCGTTCTCGGACCCTGTGGTGCAGATCGGCACATTGATCAGCGTGATCGGCTATATCTCGTCCACCCAGCCGGGGCTTGGGATGATTGCGTTTTCGATGATCGTGCCGCAGATCATCATTGTCCTCCTGTCCCAGCGCAAAGTGAACGTCTTCGTCGCCCGGCGCGTACAAATTCTGCGCAGTGCCACCGACAGCCTGACGGTCGAAGACCTTGAGGCCGTCGAAAAAGACATCGATGCGATGTTCGACGATATCTACGAAACCCGGCGGAGGATGTTCCTATGGAAACTGTCCGCCAAGTTCCTGCTGAGCGTCATCAACGGCGCGGGCACGGTCGGGGTTTTGATGCTGGGCGGCTGGCTGGTCCTGCAAGGCAGAACCGATGTGGGCACCGTGGTTGCCGCCGTCAGCGGGCTGGGACGCATCCAGGGGCCGACGGCCTTTCTGATCGCCTTCTACCGGCAGGTCAGCGCCAACCGCATCAAATACGAACTGATGCTAGAGCTTTTCGGCCCGGATCCGACCCGCTATCGGAAGATGCACAGAAAATAAAAGTCCGCGCGGGCGGGTGCCTGCGCGGTCTTTTCGATCCGGTAACGCAGCGTTACGCGCGTTCGGAATATTCCATGGATTCGGTGTTCACGATGATCATCTCGTCCTGCCCGATGAAGGGCGGCACCATGACCTTGACGCCGTTGTCCAGAATCGCCGGTTTGAACGAGTTCGCAGCCGTCTGACCTTTGACCACCGGCTCGGTCTCGACGATCTTGCAGGTCACTTTCTGGGGCAATGTCGCGTTCAGCGCTTCGCTTTCGTAGAATTCGACCACGATGGTCATGCCGTCCTGCAGAAACGGGCGGCGTTCGCCCAGCAGGTCAGCGGGCAGTTCGATCTGCTCATAGGTCTCGGCATCCATGAACACCAGCATCCCGTCGGACTCGTATAGGAACTGCTGATCCTTCTGTTCCAGACGCACACGTTCGACCTTGTCCGCCGAGCGGAACCGTTCGTTCAGCTTCGATCCGTTGCGCAGGTTGCGCAGCTCGACCTGGGCAAAAGCGCCGCCTTTACCGGGCTTTACGTGATCCACTTTCACAGCCGCCCACAGCCCGTCGTTATGCTCAAGCACGTTGCCGGGGCGAATTTCGTTCCCATTTATCTTGGGCATGACATAAATCCTTCACAAACGGTTGATGCGTCAGTTGCGGTCCCTATATCTGGCTGGACCAACCCTGACAAGACAACGAGACCTAGTGCTGCACTTGCAGCAAGCCATGCACATGACGCAACGCAACTATGCATTTTAGGTGTATCCGAATCGCACCTAATAGGTCATAAGGACCGTCACGCCGAAAATGCAAGAGCAAGAACAACAAGGAAGACGAGATGAGAGATTTCGTTGACGGCACTGCCTTTAACAACGAGCAAGGCAATCGTGCACGCAAACTTTTCGCGGCCGTTGTGTTGGCTGCACTTGATGACGCTATCGCCGATGACAAGAAATACGGCAATGGCCCCGAACAGATCGCCCGCTGGGCACGCTCGCGCGATGGGCGCGAGGTGCTGTCCTGCGCCGGTATCGACCCGAATGAGCGGGTTGTCAGCGGACTGATGGAGTTCGTTGGCCGTGGCGTGCGGACCTCGGTCGCGCTGTCGCGTGAAGAAAGCGAGCGTCGCAATGCCGCTCAGCAGGCCGAAGCCGCCTAGACACCGGGCGACTTCCCTTTGAAAAAGCGCGCTCCGCCAACAGGGGCGCGCTTTTCTGTTGCGGGGTCAGAAAAACAGTAACCACTGCCGCAGCACCCAGACCTCGGCCATCAGCAGCAGGGCAAAGAACAGCTTTGCCGTGATGGACAGGCCGCGCTGCCATAAGGCGACATAGGCCAACAGGCAGATCATGGCGGATACAGGGGCCACCCACAGCGCATGATGGGCACTGTCCCAATAGCTGACCGGGCTGTGATAGACCCAATCGCTGATCGGCCAGAACTGAGGCCGCCCGTCGCCCGCGTGCAGGAAAAAATCCATCACCAGATGCAGCAGCCCTGCGGAAGCGGCCACCGTCAGAAACGACCAGCCCCGCCACATCCCCAACGCCAAAGCCAACCCCCACAGAATGAATGAGTTGTCGATGGCAAAGACCGTTTGCCAGGCGGGCGAGAAGTAAAGTTCGTCAAACACCACCTGTGGCGGGATGCCGAGGATGTACAACGACGTTCCCGCCATCAGGTACAGGGACAGATCCGGCAGCAGTGATCCCAGCACCGCCGCCCACAGGACGCGCCCCCGCGCAGGCCGCGCAAAGGCGGCAGCACCGATCAAAAGATGCGCTGGCGTGTTCATCCGGGGCTTTCCCTTTGGCCTTAAATCAGGTCATCTGCGCGACAAGGTATAGGAGACGACCATGGTTCGCGCCATCATGATTCAAGGCACCGGCAGCAATGTCGGAAAATCGGTATTGGTGGCCGGGTTGGCGCGCGCTTATACGCGACGCGGGTTGCGGGTGGCCCCGTTCAAACCTCAGAACATGTCCAACAACGCCGCCGTGACCGAAAACGGAGGCGAGATCGGGCGCGCTCAGGCCCTGCAAGCGTGGGCCGCGAACCGTCCGACGCATACGGATATGAACCCGATCCTGTTGAAACCTGAAACCGACACCGGCGCGCAGATCATCGTTCAGGGCCAGCGCGCAGGCACGATGAAGGCCGGGGATTACCGCAAGGACAAATCCAAACTGCTGGGGGCCGCGCTGGAAAGCTTCGACAGGCTGTGCAGCGACGCCGATCTGGTGCTGATCGAAGGCGCGGGCAGCCCGGCGGAAACCAACCTGCGCAAAGGCGACATTGCCAATATGGGCTTTGCCTGCGCTGCCGGTGTGCCGGTGGTGCTGGTCGGTGACATTCACCGGGGCGGCGTGATTGCGCAGATCGTTGGTACTCAGGCCGTGCTGGACCCCGGCGATCTTGAGATGATCAAGGGCTTTGCCGTGAACCGGTTCAAGGGCGACGTGTCGCTGTTTGATGAGGGCCGCGACGATTTAGCCGCACGCACGGGCTGGCCCTGTCTGGGCGTGGTGCCGTGGTTTCACGATGCGTGGAAGCTGCCCGCCGAGGATATGATGGACATCCGCTCACACACCGGCGGGGCGTGCAAGGTCGTTGTGCCGCAGCTTGAGCGCATGGCCAATTTCGACGATCTGGACCCGCTTTCCGCCGAACCCGGTGTGAGCGTCGAGGTCATCCCCGCAGGCCGCCCCCTGCCCGGCGATGCCGACCTTGTGCTGTTGCCGGGCAGCAAATCCACCATTGGCGATCTGACCTATTTCCGGGCGCAAGGCTGGGATATTGACCTTCTCGCCCATGTACGCCGCGGCGGGCATGTTCTTGGCCTGTGCGGCGGCTATCAGATGCTGGGCAAAACGATCGCGGACCCCGACGGGGTGGACGGTCGGCCGGGCAAGGTTGAAGGGCTGGGCCTGCTGGATGTGGACACTGTCATGGCCGGTAAAAAGCATGTCACGCTGACCGAAGCCTGCGCCCTGCCCAACCGCGAACCGGTCAGCGGGTACGAGATTCACATGGGTGAAACGGAAGGCCCGGATTGTGCGCGGGCCTGGCTGGAGGTTGAGGGCCGCCCGGAAGGCGCAGCCAGCGCCAATGGGCGCATTCTGGGCAGCTATCTGCACGGCATATTTTCGTCCGACGCGTTTCGGGCGCAGTTTCTGGCAAAACTGGGTGTGAAATCCGAAACCGCCTATGAGGATGGTGTCGAGCAAACGCTGGATGATCTGGCCGATCACCTTGAGCAGAACATGAACCTGGATTTGCTGCTGGACCTTGCGCAGCCGCCGCAGCGGGACTGAGCGGTTATTCCAGCTCCTGCGCTGCCAGCGCCCGGTGAATCTCGCGCCGGACCATCTTGCGCACATTGCGGGTGATCCGCTCGCCCAGCACGCCCTGAAGCTCTTGCCGGACAACCTCGGCAATCATGTCACGCAGCGCGTCTTCGTCGATGGCCACGTCGCGCGCGGGCACAGCGTCTTCGGCCATCGGTTCAGCCACAGGCATGACTTCGGGCGAACGAATGAAGGTGGCCGGTTGCGGTTCTTCCTGTTCAGGCTCGGCCGCTGCAACTGTGTCCTCAACGCCTGTTGCCTGCTCTGCAGGCACATCCTCTGGCTCGGGCTCTTCGAACCCTGAATCCGTCGTCCAGGCGAGGCCCTGAGTCGGTGTCCCCGAATAGGCATCGTCACTGTCGCCATCGGGTTCCCACTGATCCTCGGTCCGGGCGATCGCAGCCTCCAGCGCTTCGATCTTCGCGCTCAGGCTGGTTGCCGGGTCTTCGCTGGCCTCAGGCTCTGGCGTGGCCTCTTCCTGACGCGGAACGTCACTGTTGGCCGCTGCGTCGGCCTTAACGATGTCACAGGCGCGCAGCAACATTGGTTTCGCCGATTCCTCGGCGCTGTATTTCGGTTCCAGCTTCAGCGGGGGCTGTTCAACCTGAGCGGGTTTTGAGATTCGCAACGCCTCGGTCAGCACCAAACGCCCGGGCTTGCGCGCACCCGAGGACGGGGCTTTGCGCCCCTCTTCGCTGACCAGACGTTTGACCGAAGACAAAACGTCTTCGATCCCGGCTTTTACGACATTGTCCGTCATTTTGCTCTACCGCTCTTTCCTCAGGCCCGAGTGTAGCCAATCCTGTCAGAGCGAACAACAGATAGTATTGCCCGTCAGTCCCGACGCAACGCTTTGAGGACGCGATCCAGGTCTTTGCTCTGTTTGCTGACCTGTGCAGGGGCTTTCTTGACCAGATTATAATAGAGCGTCGGGTCATAGATCTGCACCGCCAGACCCAGACGTTCCGCCGTCAACAGGCCCTGAGCCTGCAACAGCTGATACGCAGCGCGCGAACGCTCGGTGCGCGAGGCGACCTCGTTCAACTGCGCATCCAGCAAATCCTGCTGCGCGTTCAGAACGTCCAGCGTGGTCCGTGCGCCCAGCGTTGCCTCTTCGCGAATCCCGTCAAAGGCGACCTGCGAGGCGCGCACCTGCTCGGTCGACGCCCGCAGGCTGGCCGAAGCGGCCTGAAAGTTTGCATAGGCTTCGGACACGCCCTGCGTGATGTCCTTTTGCACGTTCAGAAGGTTCGCGCGCGACGCATCGCGGGTGGCCATCGCCCGGCGCACCGATGCCGCCAGACGTCCGCCGGCATAGATCGGCTGGTTGAAGTTCAGCGAGACACTCGCATTTTCGGTGTCATCGTCATTGTCATAGCTTTCCGTAATGCCCGCATCCGCATTCAGCGTGACATTCGGTCCCAGATTCGCCCGCTGCTGCTGGACCTGCAAATCAAGCGCACGCACTTCGTGCTGGGCCGCAAGAATGGCCGGATGGTTGCGGCGCGCGAACGAGATCGCCTCGGACTCGGACCGGGGCAGTGACGGAAGGCTGGGCTGACCAGCGGTCGCCCCCGGTAGTTTGCCGACGGCATTTACATATTCCGCCTGCGCCGTGCTCAGGTTACCGCGTGCAACTGCCAGATCGGCCTGGGAACTGGCCAGCTGTGCCTCGGACAGGGCGACGTCCGTGCGCGTGACTTCACCCACTTCGAAACGGTCCCGCGAGGCCCGAAGCTCCTCGGCCGACACATCGACGTCATTCACCTGAATCTGCACGGTTTCTTCCTGCAGAACGACGTTGAGATAAGCGTTTGCTGCGCGGAACAGAATGGCCTGCTCGACATCGATCAGGCTTTGGCGCGTGGACAACACGATTTCCTGCGCGGATTGCTTACCGAGAATCGAGAACCCGCCATCATAGATCAACTGGGCCAGCGTGAGGCCGGTAAAGAATGTCGAAGGCTCGTTCCGGACCACTATACCGCTAGTCGTTGTCCGCGTGTAATCCTGCGAAACGCGCACTGTCCAGTTGATGATCGGACGCAGCGCGGACACCGCAATGGCAACATCTTCATCAGCGGCACGCAACAGCGCGCGGTTCTGTTCAAGAAGACCGCTGGTGTTATACGCCCCGATAAAGGCATCGGTCAGGTTGTCCGCCCATGCCAGGCGTACAGGCATAACGCTAAGGGCCAGACCAGCGGTCACCGCCAAGGCCCTGACCAGCTTACCAGTTGCCGTTCCACGCATCACCAAATCCTCTCAAATCAAAATTACACTGCCCTGCGGGAAGTTTGCGTTGCCGTTTTCAACTAATCAAGGTGGCAGAAAAAACCACCGCCCGACTATAGCGAAAATGCACACTCGACTGAAAAACTGTCCAGTGTCGGCGCACTGGCGTTGAAAGCGTCGCGCCAGCTGACCCGGTCACCAGCCTTGCGCCCGATCCGAACGACGCCCAGACCATCCTGCACAAACAGACAGGCGATGCGCCCGTTGTCTTTCAACTGACCGAGCAGAGTGTCCGGCACCTGCTGCACGCCGCCCTGTATCATGATCACGTCGTAAGGCCCGTGTTCCTCGGCCCCTTGCTCCAGCGGGCCCACATGCACCACGGCATTGTCTGCATCCGCCTCGGTCAGGGCATCCTGCGCTTCTGCGGCCAGCGCCTCATCGCTTTCAACAGCAACCACCAGTTCAGCCATGCGCGCGGCAACGGCGGTGGAATACCCCAGCCCCGGCGCGATATCCAGAACCGCCTCATCTTTGCAAATATTCACAGCGTCCAGCATCTTGGCCAGAGTCCGAGGCTCCAGCATGCTGCGCCCGTCCCCCAGATCGATTATGCCTTCAACATAGGCGGCCTCGCGCTGCGCATCCGGCACAAAATTTTCACGCGGGACGGTCAGCATGGCATCGATGATCGGGAATTTCGTGACATCAGAGGGCCGAATCTGCGTATCGACCATAGTGCGGCGTCGGGTTGCGAAATCTGTCATGTGATCTCTCGTCTGAATTCCCACGTTTTTTTGGCTTTTGCCACATCCCGCAGCAACCGGCAACGGCCCTGTTGCCACAGCCCGGCCCGTGCGACAGGTTTGTGATCCGGCCCAGATCAGCATTTCCCGCCTCAGGCGCCAAAATTACACGCAATCCTCTGGACGCCCCATAAGAAAGCTGCTAAAACGCCTGTCACACCACGGCAAGTATTTGATTTTACTTGAAAAGGCGAGTTGGCGGAGTGGTGACGCAGCGGATTGCAAATCCGTGTACACCGGTTCGATTCCGGTACTCGCCTCCACTTCCTTCAATACCTTCACCTCGCGACGCAAAGACGAAAGCGCGCCTCCCTTAGGAATCGCGCCCCGCCGGGACAACCTCATAACCCGGTTCTTCAGGTTCATCGTCCTGCATTTCAGGTGGAAAGCCGGGCGCGCGGATGTCGAGGCCGGTGGCGTCTTCCAGGCGTTTGATGATGTTGGGCGACAGCTCGCGGTCACCGTAACGAGCGATGCCGTCCTCGAAGATCTTGATCATGATCGGGTTGATCTCAAGTGGGACACCCGCGCGGTCGGCGACGTCCTGAAACAGGCCGATATCCTTTTTGACAAGGTCCATTGTAAAGGAAATATCGCGCGAACCGTTCAGGATGACCTGGCTTTCGGTTTCATGCACAAACGACGTACCGGACGAGATCTTGATCGCCTCATAGGTCGTGTTCAGGTCCATCCCGGCGGCTTTGGCGGTCACCAATGCCTCGGCGCAGGTGATCAGGTTGGCGGTGGCCAGATAGTTGGTCAGAACTTTCAGAACCGAGGCCGAGCCCAGATCGCCCGTATGCAACACCCGACGGCCCATCGTTGTCAGGAAGGGCAGGATTCGCTCAAAGGTATCCCGGTCGCAACCCGCGAAGATCGAGATATTGCCGGTTGCCGCCCGGTGGCATCCGCCGGAAACCGGGCAATCAACCGCCGCCCCGCCCCGCTCGATGACCATGGCACCCAGCCGCTTGGCCTCGGCCTCGTCGGTGGTGGACATTTCCATCCAGATTTTGCCGGGGCCGACCTCGGGCAACATCTCCTGCATCACCGCGTCCGAAGCGGCAGGCGATGGCAGGCAGGTGATCACCGCGTCGCAATCGCGCATCAGCTGGGCCGGGCTTTCGGCGGCCTTTGCGCCCTTTTCGACGAATTCTTCCACCAGGTCTGCATTCAGGTCATGGACCGTCAGGTCGATCCCGTTGCGCAGCAACGAGCCCGAGAGTTTTCCGCCCACATTTCCAAGTCCGATGAACCCAACTTTCATTATTCGCGTCTCCCTGCGTGTTTTCCGGTATGCGACCATGTCGCGGGCACCGCGTCATGCCGCCCAGCGACGCTGGCAGGTCGCTTTTCATCCTAGCCACGCGATGGTGGTCGCATCGCGCTTGACAACCTGCCCACACGTGCCGCATGTCCCTGTCGTTGGTGTCGGCGACAGCCGATGAAAAGGGAATGCGTCAACGGTTTATCCGCCAAACGCAGCCGCCCCCGCGACCGTGACCGGAGAGGGTGCCCAATGCCACTGGCCTGCCAGGCCGGGAAGGCGGGACATCCGACAGAGGAGCCAGACGAACCGGGCCTCTGACATCCGCAAGCCGGGAGACCTGCCAGCACCCGAAGTTGAAACCGGGCGGGGTGTTCCGGTGTCGGGTCCATGTGCATCGCGTGGCCCGCATGAAACCCCGTCCCCCGCGAAGAGGATTTGGGGGGATGAGAGACATGACCGAGACTGCGCCGGTCGAGCTGCTGGTTTGCACCACGTGCCGCCGTGGTCTGCCCATCGAGGATGATGACCAGCGCCCCGGCACATTGCTGCACAAAGCGCTGGAACAGGCGGACCTGCCCGAGGGCGTCACACTGAAAGCCGTCGAATGCCTGTCGAATTGCGATCAGGGCTGTTCCATCGTGCTGCGTGGCGGGCCGGATCGCTGGACCTTTGTCTATGAGAACCTCAACGAAACCGATCACGTTGACGTCATCGTCGACGGAGCGACCAAGTATCTGGCCACCGAGGACGGCTTGGTCAAATGGCGCGAGCGCCCCGAACATTTTCGCAAAAACTGCGCCTCGCGCATTCCCCCGATTGGAGCCCTGAAATGAGCAACCTCGAAAAACTCCCCGTCACCGTCATCACCGGCTTTCTGGGCTCGGGCAAAACGACGCTGGTCAAGCATCTGATGCAGAACCCGCAAGGCAAACGTCTGGCCGTGGTGGTCAACGAGTTCGGCGATGTGGGCGTTGATGGCGACATCCTGAAATCCTGCGCGATCCCGGATTGCCCGGCGGAAAACATCATGGAACTGGCCAATGGCTGCATCTGCTGCACCGTGGCCGATGACTTCATCCCCACCATCGAGGCGCTGATGGCGCTGGAGCCGCGCCCGGATCATATCCTGATCGAAACTTCAGGCCTCGCCCTGCCGAAACCGCTGCTGAAGGCGTTCGACTGGCCCGATATCCGGTCGAAGATCACCGTGGACGGCGTGATCGCCTTGGCAGATGCCGAGGCTGTCGCCGCCGGTCGCTTCGCCCCGAATGTCGAGGCGGTGGATGCCCAGCGCTTGGCCGATGACTCGATCGACCACGAAACACCTTTGTCGGAGGTGTTCGAGGACCAGATCTCCTGCGCCGACATCATCCTGCTGACCAAACCCGATCTGGCCGGTCCCGAAGGTGTGGCGAAAGCCAAAGAAATCATCGCGGCCGAAGCCCCGCGCCCTCTGCCCGTGGTTGAAGTGGCCGAAGGTGCCGTGGACGTGCGCGTCGTGCTGGGCCTTGAGGCCGCCGCCGAGGATGACATGGACGCTCGACCGTCGCATCACGACGGCCACCACGACCACGAGCATGACGATTTCGAAAGCATCATCGTCGAACTGCCGGAACAGACCGAACCCGCCGATCTGGTCGCCAAGATCGAACGTCTGGCGAATGAGCTGAACATCCTGCGCGTCAAGGGCTATGCCGCCGTTCAGGGCAAACCCATGCGTCTGCTGGTGCAGGCCGTCGGTGCCCGCGTCCGGCACCAATATGACCGCCCCTGGGAGCCCGGTGAGGAGCGCCGCTCGCGCCTTGTGGTCATTGCCGAGCATGACGACATCAAAGAAGCCGCGATCCGCAATATCCTCGTGGGTGTGACCGAGGCTGCCGAGTAAGCCATGCACGTCGTCTTCCGCGAAAGCCACGGGTTAGAGGAAACCGAGACCCCGACCGATCTGGGCCAGAGCCCGGCGGATTTGGTGGTGCTGTCGTTCTCGGACAGTGACCTTGGCGCTTTTGCGGCGGGCTGGCATCGCGGTGGGGGCGCTCACGGGCGGATGCCGACGATGCGGCTGGCGAACCTGACGGCGCTGAAACACCCTTTGTCGGTCGATACTTATGTCGAACAGACGCTGGAGGGTGCAAAGGGCATCCTGATCCGCCTGATCGGCGGGGTGCCCTACTGGTCCTACGGGTTGCAACAGGTTCTGGCACTGGCGCAGGCCAAGGGCATCGCGCTGGCGGTGCTGCCTGCGGATGGGCGCGAGGATACGCGGCTGGATGACTATTCCACCCTTCCCGTCTCGACCCTGCGGCGGCTGGCGCATCTGTGCGACACCGGTGGAGAGGTCGCGGCACAGGCCGCCTTGGCGCAGATGGCGCTGGCGGCGGGGCTTTATGCCGGACCGGTGATGGGGGCCAAGACTCTGCCTGAATGTGGCGCTTGGTGCCCGGACCGCGGCGTGATCCCGGTGGATACGGCGTTTTCGGGCGATGCGAAACGCATCCTCGTCACCTTCTACCGCGGCTATCTGACCTCAGCCGACACCGCCCCGGTCGCGGTCCTGATCCGCAGCCTGCGCGCTCGGGGTTTTGAGGCGGTGGGCCTGTTCGCTCCGTCGCTGAAAGCCCCTGTAGCGGCGGATTGGCTGCGTGAACAGGTCGTGGCACTGGCCCCGTCGGCCATCATCAACGCCACCTCATTCTCGGGCAAAGGCGCGTCGGGCACCTCGCCTCTGGACGCCGCCAACGTGCCGGTGTTTCAGGTCGCGCTGGCCACCTCGCGCCGCAAGGCATGGGCCGAGGCGGAACGCGGGCTATCCCCCGCCGACCTCGCCATGCATGTGGTACTGCCCGAAGTGGACGGGCGGATTTCAGCGGGCATCGCCTCGTTCAAGGAACCGGGCAAGCGCGACCCGCATCTGGAATATTCCCGTTTCGCCCACCGGGCCGAGCCCGAGCGGATCGAAGCGATCATCGACCGCGTGTCAGGCTGGCTTAACCTGCACGACAAACCCAAAGCCGATCAGACGCCTGCGCTGGTGCTGTCCACCTATCCCGGCAAGGACTGGCAGATGGCCCATGCGGTAGGCCTCGACGCGCTGACCTCGGCCGAGGCGATGCTGTCCGATCTGCAAGGCGCAGGCTATGACACCACCCCTGCCGAGCCGATTGCCGATGCGCTGCCGGATGCCCGGATTTCATGGCCGCTGCAGGACTACCTGACCGCATTGGCCGAATTGCCCGAAACCCTGCGCAGTGATCTGCAATCCGTCTGGGGCAAGCCCGAAGATGACCCGGCCTGCGCCGATGGAGCCTTCCATTTCACCGCCCTGCGACGCGGCAAGGCCCTGATCGCACTGCAACCGGAACGCGGCTCGCCCGAGCTGCGCGATGACGATTACCACGACCTCTCGCGCACTCCGCGCCACGGCTATGTGGCGTTTTACCTGTGGCTGCGCCAAGGGCTGGGTGCGGATGCGCTGATCCATATCGGCGCGCATGGCACGCTGGAATGGCTGCCCGGCAAATCCGTCGCCCTGTCCGCCGATTGCTGGCCCGAGGCGCTGATCCGCGATCTGCCGGTCATCTACCCGTTCATTGTCAACGACCCCGGCGAGGCCGCGCAGGCCAAACGCCGGATCGGGGCCGTCACGCTGGGCCATATCCCGCCCGCGCTCAAGGAAAGCGGTACGCCGGATCGGATGGTGCGGCTGGAATCTCTGCTGGACGAGTTTTCAAACGCCGATGGGCTGGACCCCAAGCGCCGCGACCGCCTGCAAGAGGATATCCGGGATGAGGCGCAGGCCATCGGGCTGGAAAGCGACCTGGACCTCGATCAGGCCACCTGTACCGCCGAGGCGATTACCCGCATCGACCGCTTTGTCTGTGACATCAAGGAAAGCCAGTTCGGCGACGGGCTGCATGTCTTTGGCCGGGTGCCCGACGTGACCGGCAATTTCGACCCCGCGCCCTCGGCCCATGCCGAACGCACCGCTTTGCTGGACGCATTGGCGGGCAAACGGATCGAGGCTGGCCCTTCGGGTTCCCCCTATCGGGGTCGGTCGGATGTGCTGCCCACCGGGCGCAACCTCTACACCACCGATCCACGGTCCGTGCCCACGCGTGCCGCCTATACCCAAGGGGTCAAACTGGCCGAGGAACTGGTGCGGAGGCATTTGCAGGAAGAGGGCGATTATCCCAAGGGGCTGATCGTCGACCTCTGGGGCTCGGCCACCATGCGCACCGCCGGGGAAGAATTCGCCATGGCGCTGCACCTGCTGGGCGTCAAGCCGGTCTGGGACAAGGGGTCCGAGCGCGTCTCAGGCATCGAAGTTCTGCCGATCACCGACCTCAGCCGCCCGCGTCTGGATGTCACCCTGCGCGTCTCGGGACTTTTCCGCGACGTGTTCCCGACGCTCTCTGCGCTTTACGGTCAAGCGGTGCGGGTCTTGTCCGAACGGGATGAGGCACCGGACTGGAACCCCTATGCCGGGCAGGCCCCGGCTGCGCGCGTGTTCGGTCCCGCGCCGGGCAGCTATGGCGTGAACATGACCCTCCTGTCCGAGACCTACACCGACGAGGCCCGCGCGCAAGCGGGTGAGGCATGGTTGCAAGCCAGCTCCTTCGCACTGGAAGGTGAGCATATCGCGCAGGACATCAACGGGATCACGCAGCGCGTCGCCAATGCCGACAGCTTTGTCCACCTGCAGGACCTGACCGAGACCGACCTGTTGCTGGCCAACGATTACGCCACCCATGAGGCCGGGTTTGCAGCGGCCAAAAAGGTGACGGGCGGCGAGGCGCAGCTGTACCATCTGGACAATACCAACCCGGACAATCCCCGCGCGCGAACCCTGCCCGAGGAAATCAGTCGTGTCGTCCATGCCCGCGCCGCCAATCCCAGTTGGATCGCGGGGATGCAGCGGCACGGGTTCCGGGGCGCTGCCGAGATCGCGGCGACATTGGATCACATGGCCTCCTTCGCGCATCTGTCGGGCACGGTCGCGCCGCATCTGTTCGATCTGTATCACGACGCGACGCTGGGCGATCCGCAGGTCGATGCCTTTCTGGCCGAGGCCAACCCGCAGGCGCATCAGGCCATGCAGGACCGGTTCCGCGCCCTTTTGGAGGCCGGGCTATGGAACACCCGCCGAAACTCGATCCGCGCTGATCTGGAGGGGCTGGGATGAGCGCCCCCGTCGTCCAGGGCTGGTGCCCCGGCGCACACCGTCCGATGATGTCGGGCGACGGGCTGGTTGTGCGGGTGCGGCCTCGGCTGGCGCGTCTGACGGTCGATCAGGCGCTGGGTCTGTGCGACCTTGCAGATCGGTTTGGAAATGGCTCGATCGACCTGACCAACCGCGCCAATCTGCAACTGCGGGGGGTCGAGGACTATGACCACCAGCCACTGCTCAAGGAACTGGCGGCACTGGACCTGCTGGATGCGGAACCGGGCATCGAGGTGCGGCGCAACATTCTGGTCACGCCGCTGTATCAGGCGGGCGATCTGACCGCGCGCCTGACTCAGGAACTGATTGACCGGCTGGCGGAACTGCCTGCCCTGCCCGCAAAGTTCGGCTTTGCCATCGACACCGGGCCCGCGCGACTGCTGAGCGCGGATTCGGCGGATATTCGTCTGGAAACCGGCGCTGACGGTCTGATCCTGCGCGCCGACGGCTGCGAGACCGGGCGGCCTGTGGCCGAGGCCAATGCCATTGTCCATGTCATCGCTTTGGCACGGTGGTTTGCAGAAACATATACGCCCGAGACGCGCCGCATGGCACGGGTCATCGACGCGCTGCCGCAGGAATGGCAGGGACACGCGCCCGGCCCGGTCGGCGAAAAACTGCACCCCGGCCTTTATGAACTGGGTGCGCTGTATGGCGCAGCTTTTGGGTCGCTGCCGGCCCGCAAACTTTACGATCTGATTGACGACAGTGGCGCAACAGCCCTGCGTGTCACTCCGTGGCGGCTGATCCTGCTGGAAGGCGGGACGGCGATACCTGCCCCGGACTTTGTCACGGATGGTGCCGACCCGCTGATGACCACCGACGCCTGCCCCGGCGCGCCATTCTGCCCGCAGGCGCATGTGGAAACCCGCGACATCGCCCGCGCTTTGGCCGCGCGCGTTCCCGGCAGCCTGCATGTCTCGGGCTGCGCCAAGGGATGTGCCCGCATGGGCCCCTCCGACGTCACTTTGGTCGGCAACAACGGACGATTTGATCTTGTCAAACGGGGCCGCGCGGGGGATGAGCCCTGTCAGCGCGGGCTCAGCCCCGAAACACTTTTGACCATGGACCTGACCTGATGCCCTATGAATACGAAACCGACGGCGCGGCGATCTACAAGGAGAGCTTTGCCACCATCCGGTCCGAGGCCGATCTGGCCCGTTTTGATACCGACGAGGAGCAGGTCGCCGTCCGCATGATCCACGCCGCAGGTATGGTTGGGCTGGAAGAGTTCGTGCATTTCTCGCCCGGTTTCGTGACCGCCGCCCGCACCGCGCTGGAAAATGGTGCGCCGATCCTGTGCGACGCGCGGATGGTCAGCGAAGGTGTGACCCGCTTCCGCCTGCCCTCCGACAATGAGGTGATCTGCACCCTGCATGACGACCGCGTGCGCCCGCTGGCGGCTGAGATGAGCAACACCCGCTCCGCCGCTGCGCTGGAGCTGTGGCGGCCGCATCTGGAGGGCGCTCTGGTCGCCATCGGCAACGCGCCGACCGCCCTGTTCCACCTGCTGAACATGCTGGAAGACCCCGACTGCCCGCGCCCCGCCGCCATCATCGGCTGCCCGGTGGGTTTTGTCGGCGCAATGGAATCCAAGGACGCGTTGTGGGAGGCACAGCCGGTGCCGTCCTGCATCGTCAAGGGCCGTCTGGGCGGCAGCGCCATCACCGTGGCCGCTATCAACGCCATCGCGAGCCGCGCCGAATGAGCGCGGGTAAAATCTATGGCGTGGGCCTCGGCCCCGGCGACCCGGACCTGATGAGCGTCCGGGCCGACCGGCTGCTGCGCAATGCACGGCACGTGGCGTTTTTCCGCAAGCCGGGCCGCAGCGGTCAGGCGCGCAAGATCGTCAACGGCATGATCCCCGGAGACGCGGTGGAATTCCCGATGGAATACCCTGTTACCACGGAAATTCCCGTGACAGACCCGCGCTACAACGAATTGCTCGCCGCTTTCTATGAAGATTGCGCACGGCATCTGAAAACGCTGGCCGACAAAGGCGAGGACGTTGTTGTTCTGTGTGAGGGTGATCCGTTCTTCTACGGGTCATTCATGCATCTTTACAGCCGCTTACGAGATGAAGCTGATGTAGATGTGGTGCCTGCAATCACTGGCATGTCCGGCGCGTGGACGGCAACGGGCGACCCGATCACCTGGGGCGATGATGTGCTGACCGTGCTGGTCGGAACCCTGCCCGAGGATGATCTGGCGCGACGTATGGCACAAACCGATGCGTTGGTTGTGATGAAGATCGGGCGCAATATCGACAAGGTCAAACGGGCGTTGAAGACAGCGGGTCTTTTTGACCGGGCCTGGATCGTCGAGTTTGCGCAGATGCCCAATCAACGGGTGCGGAAGCTGTCCGAGGACGGGGACGGCATTACCCCTTATTTCTCGATTATCATCGTGCATGGCCAAGGACGGCGACCATGAGCGGATGGGTCAAGATCGCCGGGCTGGGCCCTGGTGATGAACAACTGGTGACGCCCGAAGTATCCACAGCGCTGGCCAAGGCCACTGATGTTGTCGGCTACATTCCCTATGTCGCCCGCGTTGCCGACCGTGAGGGCTTGACCCTGCATGCCAGCGACAACCGTGTCGAAATCGACCGGTCCCAACATGCGTTGCAAATGGCGGCAGAAGGGAAGCGCGTGGTCGTGGTTTCGTCGGGTGATCCGGGCGTGTTTGCCATGGCGGCGGCAGTGTTCGAGGCGATGGAAAACGGGCCGCGTGAATGGCGTGATATTCCGGTAGACGTACTGCCCGGCATCACCGCGATGCTGGCCGCCTCGGCCCGTGCGGGTGCGCCTTTGGGCCATGACTTTTGCGCCATTAACCTGAGCGACAACCTCAAGCCATGGTCCCTGATCGAAAAGCGCCTGCGCCTTGCGGCACAGGGCGATTTCGCCATGGCGTTCTATAATCCGCGCTCAAAGTCCCGCCCGGAAGGTTTTGTAAAAACGCTGGAAATCCTGCGGGAAGAATGTGAGCCAGAACGGTTGATCCTGTTCGCACGGGCCGTGACCCGGGCAGATGAAGCAATCCGAATCTCAACGCTGGCCGAGGCGACACCGGATATGGCCGACATGCAGACGGTTGTGATTGTCGGATCCTCTCTGACGCGCGTGATCGAACGCGACGGCGCGCCGATTGTCTACACGCCAAGGTTCACTCTGGCCGAGGGTCAGGGATGAGCCAGCCAGTCCAGAACTTGCACGACCGAGGACAGTTCCTGCCGGGGCGGCAGGCTGGGCCGGTCGATCATCAGGACTGGCACGCCCAGCGCCCGCGCGGCGTCCAGCTTGGCGCGCGCGCCGGTGCCGCCTGCGTTTTTCGAAATCACCAGTTCGGTGGCGTGGCGTTTCATCAGCGCAAGGTCGCCCTCAACCGTGAACGGCCCGCGCGAGACAACAATATCGGCGTTAGGCAGCGGCACATTGTCAGGTTCGTCAACCAGCCGCAGCAAATAGTCATGGTGGGGTTGGGCAGCGAAATCCTGCAGGTGCATCCGGCCCACAGCCAGAAAGACGCGCCGAGCGGGGCCTTCAAGCGCAGCAACAGCCGCCGGAATGTCCGGAACATGCTGCCAGCGGTCTTCGTGCTGCGGAACCCAGGCCGGTCGGGTCAACGAAACCAGCGGAACACCTGCGGCTTCGCAGGCGGCGATGGCATTCCGGCTCATCTGCGCGGCAAAGGGATGCGTTGCGTCCACGACATGCGTGATCGCGTTGTCGCAGATATAGCTGTGCAGTCCGTCGGCCCCTCCGAACCCGCCGACGCGCACCGGCAAAGGTTGCGGGCGAGGATTGTCCACACGCCCGGCGTAAGAGTAGATTGCGCTCACCCCCCTTTCGGCAAGGCTGCGGGCCAGCGCATTGGCTTCGGTCGTGCCGCCAAGAAGCAGGAGGTTGGGCATGAATAAGGCTCCGTGGCTGACCATTCTGGGGCTGGGCGAAGATGGACTGGATGGCCTGCCGCCCGCAAGTCGTCAAGTGCTGGATCGGGCCGAGGTCGTCATGGGCCCGCCCCGTCATCTGTCGCTGATCCCCGAAACACAGGCTGGACGGATCGAATGGCCCGTGCCGTTTGCCGATGGCATCCCGATACTGACGGGACTGCGCGGGCAGCCAACGGTTGTGCTGGCGTCGGGCGATCCGTTCTGGTTCGGTGCGGGCTCGGTCATTGCCAGAACCTTTGACGCGGGCGAATGGACTGCCCTGCCGGGTCAATCCACCTTTTCGCTGGCCGCCGCCCGGCTGGGCTGGCCGCTGGAAAGCACGCTGACCTTTGGGCTGCACGCCGCGCCGCTGACACGGCTGAGACCGCATCTGGCGGCGGGGTTGCGTGCCATTTTGCTGCTGCGCGATGGCAAGGCGGTGGCTGAATTGGCCACCTATCTGACCGAAACAGGTTTCGCCGACAGCGCGCTGCATGTGATGCAATCCCTGGGCGGGCCACGCGAAAACACGCAAACCGTTACGCTGACCGAAGCCTTGCTGGGCACGTTCGATCACCCGGTCTGTGTCGGGCTTGAGGTCACCGGCCCCGGACTGGCGTTCCCCAAAGCATCCGGCAAGCCGGACGACATCTTTGAAACGGATGGTCAGATCACCAAAAGACCCATCCGCGCGCTGACCCTGTCCGCGATGGCACCGCAACGGGGCGAGCATCTGTGGGACATCGGCGGCGGAACCGGTTCGATCAGCATCGAATGGCTGATGTGCGACCCGACCCTGACCGCAACCTCGATCGAGCCGCTGGCCGAGCGTGCAGACCGCATTAGGCGCAACGCGGACACTTTGGGGCAGGATCGGCTGGAGGTCGTCCATGGCACCGCGCCCGACGCTCTGCCCGGCTTGGCCATGCCTGATGTGGTTTTTATTGGCGGCGGGCTGTCCGAGGCCTTGCTGGTCTGGCTGCGCGACAACCTGAAACCGGGCACGCGGCTGGTCGCCAATGCCGTGACGCTGGAAAGCGAGGCTTTGCTTGCCCAATGGCACGAGGCCCTTGGCGGCGACTTGCTGCGGATTGAATTGGCGCAGGCGGGCGCTCTGGGCCCTCGGCGCGGATGGAAATCCGCCTACCCTGTGGTGCAGTGGAGCGTGACCCTATGATCGTCGCCGGTCTTGGTTTTTCCAGCTCCGCCACGGTGGACAGCCTGAAAGCGGCCTACGATCAGGCGTCCTCGGGCCATGCCGTGGATGCGCTGGCGACGGTTGCGGACAAGGACGGCCACGCCGCGTTGGACGCCTTTGCGGCAATCGTTGACCTGCCCTTGCACCTTGTTGCACCCGCTGACCTGGTCGGACAGCGCACCCTGACATGCTCAGCCCGCAGCCGCGCCAGCTATGGCACCGGCAGCGTGGCCGAAGCATCCGCTTTGGCTGCCGCCGGGTTCGGCGCGCGGCTGCTTACACCCAGACACATCTCAGACGACCGGCTGGCCACCTGCGCCATTGCCATCGGAGGACAGACATGACCGTTCATTTCATTGGTGCCGGACCGGGTGCCGCCGACCTGCTGACCCTGCGCGGGCGCGATATCATCGCCTCTTGCCCGGTGTGCCTTTATGCTGGCTCGCTGGTGCCGGAGGAGATCCTGAGCCATTGCCCCGAAGGCGCGAAGATCGTGAATACCGCGCCGATGGATCTGGACCAGATCATGACCGAGATTGAAGCGGCCCATAAAGCGGGGCAAGACGTGGCCCGACTGCATTCAGGCGATCTGTCGGTCTGGTCCGCGATGGGGGAACAGATCCGTCGGTTGAAAGAGATGGGCATTCCGGTCAGCGTCACGCCCGGCGTGCCGTCTTTTGCCGCGGCGGCGGCGGCTCTGGGCACTGAACTGACCCTGCCCGGCCTCGCGCAATCGGTGATTCTGACCCGGACGCCCGGCCGTGCATCTTCGATGCCCGAAGGTGAGACGTTGGAGAACTTCGCCCGCACAGGGGCCACGCTGGCCGTTCACCTGTCGATTGGCAATCTGGACAAGGTTATCGCTGACCTGACCCCGGCCTACGGCGCGGATTGCCCGGTGGCCGTTGTTTACCGCGCCAGTTGGCCGGATGAGCGGATCATCCGCGCGACCTTGGAAACGTTGAAAGATGCACTGGACGAGGGCATCTCGCGCACTGCACTGATCATGGTCGGACCAGCGCTGGCGGGCGAAGGGTTCGACGAAAGCTGCCTGTATTCCAAGACCTATGACCGCCGGTATCGCCCGCAAGGCGCGGACAGCCCGTGGTCAAGCTGGAGCCATGGTGATGACTAATCCTCCGGGCATTCTGATCTCGGCCCCGTCTTCCGGCACCGGTAAGACCACCGTTATGTTGGGTCTTCTGCGTGCGTTGGCCGAGGACGGCCTGACCGTTCAACCGTTCAAAAGTGGCCCCGACTATATCGACCCGGCCTTTCACCGGGCGGCGGCGGGGCGGGCCTCGTTCAACCTCGACAGTTGGGCGATGGGCGATCCGCTGTTGAACGCGATCTCTGCGCAGGCGGACGGGGCGGATATTGTGGTCGCCGAAGGCTCGATGGGGTTGTTTGATGGCGTCGCGAAGCCCGGAGAGCTGGGGCATGGGTCCAGCGCCGAGACAGCGCAGCGGATGGGCTGGCCGGTGGTGCTGGTGCTGGATGTGGGCGGACAGGCGCAATCGGCGGCGGCGACGGCGCTGGGGTTCAAGATGTACACCCCCGACTTGCCCTTTGCCGGCGTGATCCTGAACCGCTGTGCCAGCCCGCGCCACGAGCGTCTGACCCGCTTGGGCATGGAACGCGCGGGGCTGCCGGTTCTGGGCGTGCTACCAAGACGCGGTGATCTGACCCTGCCCGAACGGCATCTGGGCCTGATCCAGGCCGTCGAACATCCCGATCTGGAAAGCGCCATCGCCGGATATGCGGCCTTCCTGCGTGAGCATGTAGATCTGGAAGCGATCAAGCGGGCGGCCTCCTCAGGCCCAGCTGGGCCATCGTCAGCCGCGCTGCCGCGCCCCCCGGCCCAGCGGATTGCATTGGCGCGGGATGCGGCATTTTCCTTTACCTACCCACATTTGCTGGAAGGCTGGCGGGCGGCTGGGGCCGAAGTGACGCCCTTCTCGCCTTTGGCGGATGAAGCTCCGGCGACGGATGCCGATCTGGTCTGGTTGCCGGGTGGATACCCTGAGTTACATGCGGGCACTCTGGCGGCTGCTGATACCTTCCTGACCGGACTGCGCCGCCACGCCGAAACCAAACCGGTTCACGGCGAATGCGGCGGGTACATGGCGTTGGGCGAAGGGTTGATCGACAAGGACGGCACGCGGCATAAGATGGCCGGGCTGCTTGGGCTGGTCACATCCTACGAAAAGCGCAAATTCAATCTGGGCTATCGCCGGGCTGAACTGCTCGCCCCGATGCCGGGACTTGCGGCGGGCACCGCCCTGCGGGGGCATGAGTTCCACTATTCCTCGATTGTCGAACAGCCCGATGCCCCCTTGGCGCGGGTGTTTGATGCCGAGGGAACCGAAGGCCCCCAAACCGGATCGGTGCGCGGCAACGTCACCGGCACGTTCTTTCACCTGATTGCCGAGGCCTCGGCATGAGCGGTTTTGTCTCTTTCGTAGGCTCAGGCCCCGGCGACCCGGAGCTGTTGACGCTCAAGGCCGTGGACCGGATGCAAAAGGCCGACGCGGTGCTGTTCGATGACCTGAGCAGCGGGCCGATCCTGACGCATGCGCGCGAGGATGCGGATCTGGTCGGCGTCGGCAAACGCGCCGGACGCCCCTCGCCCAAGCAGGATCACGTGAGCCGCCTGCTGGTCGAATATGCGCAGACCGGTCAACGCGTGGTGCGGTTGAAATCCGGCGATGGCGGGCTGTTCGGGCGGCTGGAGGAGGAACTGGTGGCGTTGCGCGAGGCCGGGATCGAGTACGAGGTCATTCCGGGCATCCCCTCGGCTGTCGCAGCAGCCGCCGCTGCTGGTATCCCGCTGACACGTCGCCTGACGGCACGGCGGGTGCAATTTGTCACCGGCCACGACGTCAGCGGGCAGTTACCGGACGATCTGAACCTGCCCGCTTTGGCCGACGGAATGGCCACGACGGTTGTGTTCATGGGCAAGCGCACCTTTCCCCTGCTGGTCGAGGCGCTGCATGCACATGGCCTGCCGTTGGACACGCCGGCGCTGATGGCTGAATCCGTGTCGACCCCCGATCAGACGCTGCATCGATCCACCATCGGCGCGCTTGCAGACACGCTGAAATCCGAAATCGGCACGGCCCCTGCCCTGATCCTTTATGGTCCATTGGCGGAGTTGGATGATGTATGACCTGACCCTGATCGGGATCGGTACCGGCAACCCCGATCATGTGACCCGGCAAGGCGTTCAGGCAATCCGCGAGGCCGATCTGATCCTGATCCCGCGCAAGGGTGAGAACAAGGCCGATCTGGCCGGGCTGCGCGAAGAGATCATTGCCACGGTCACGGACCGCTCGCCGCAGATCGCCTATTTCGACATTCCCAAACGGCGGTCCGAGGACGGTTATCTGCAAGGCGTGGATGAGTGGCACGACGCCATTGCGCTGCGCTGGCAGGAGGCGATCTCGGCCCATCCAACGGCCAGCAAAGTCGCGCTGCTGATCTGGGGCGATCCGTCGCTTTATGACAGTTCCTTGCGCATCGCGACCCGGCTGGATCCGCAGCCGAACAAGCGGGTGATCCCGGGCATCACCGCGTTGCAAGCGCTGACGGCGGCCCATGCCATTCCGATCAACGAGATCGGCGCGCCCTATGTCGTCACAACCGGGCGGCGTTTGCGGGACGAGGGCTGGCCCCCGAGCGCGTCGAATGTGGCCGTCATGCTGGATGGAGAGTGTTCGTTCCAGTCACTGGACATGGCCGAGTATGACATCTGGTGGGGCGCCTATGTCGGAATGAAGGAAGAGATTCTGATCCACGGACCGCTGGCCGACGTGGCCGAAGAAATTCTGGCCAATCGCACCAGACATCGGGCCGCACATGGATGGATCATGGATATCTATCTGTTGAAGCGACGCGCTGACTAACAAGTAACAGCACAAGAATGTGAGTGCGCCGACACGCGAATTCTGGCATCAAGCAGGCAGCCAAGTTGACGGAGGGCCTGCGATGAAACCTGTCGTTGCGTTTGCGTGTTTGCTGGCTCTGCCCGCCCTTGCGGATGAGCCTTTGCCCGGATGGGCCGTGTTTGACAGCAAAAAATCCTATGAGGCGTTGGTCGCTGACACGAAAGCGGCAGTGAAGGCCAATGGGCTAATCGTGGTCACTCAGGCCGGTCCGACCAAGGCCGCCGCGGCGCGTGGGATTACCATCCCCGGCAACCGTGTAATCGGCGTTTTCAACAACGATTTTGCCGTGCGCGTTCTGGAAAGCTCGACCGCCGCGATGATCGAAGCGCCGATCCGATTTTACGTCACCGAAAATGACGATGGCACGGCGACATTGTCCTACAAAACGCCCAGCTTTGTCTTCCAGCCTTACGCTGACGAAGGCGGCGCGGCGCTGTCTGCGATTGCCGAAGAATTGGACGCAAAGTTTCAATCCATCGCGGATTCCGCAGTCAAATAGTCACACTGGCGTGATCCGGCTTGCCTCTGTTAGGGATGTCAGACATTTGCTTCCCATTGGCTAATTCGGAGCATGACTGATGCAGGACCTGTCCCCCCGCGCTGCGGATCTTCTGGCCCAACGGCTATACGAGGCGGGGTGCCGCCACGCATTCGGGATGCCGGGCGGCGAGGTTCTGACGCTGGTTGATGCGCTGGAAAAGGCGGGTATCACCTTCCATCTGACCAAACACGAAAACGCCGCGGGCTTCATGGCCGAGGCCGTGCATCACCGCGACGGCGCGCCCGCCATTCTGGTTGCGACCATCGGGCCAGGTGCGATGAACGGGATCAATGTCGTCGCCAACGCGTTTCAGGACCGGGTGCCGATGATCGTGCTGACCGGCTGTGTGGATGCAGACGAGGCGCTGACCTATACCCATCAGGTTATGGACCATTCACAGGTCTACCGCTCGATCACCAAGGCCACCTATGTGATGACCGCCGAAGGCGCGGATATCATTGCGGATAAGGCAGTCTCTCTGGCCAATCAGCCCCGCCCCGGCCCGGTTCATATCGACGTGCCAATCGCTGTTGCGGATGCGCGTGTGTCTTCGCCCAAACGTCGCCGTCTGGCCAAGGTGGCAGCCGTAGCGCCGGAAGGCGATTGCCTGTCCAAGGCCCGCCGCTGGGTGGCCGAGGCCGAACGTCCCGTCGCGATCATCGGGCTGGATGTGCTGTATGACGACTCACGCAGTGTGGTTCAGGCGTTTCTGGAACATTTCAGCATTCCTTTTGTCACCACCTACAAGGCAAAGGGCGTGATCCCCGAGGATCACCCTTTGTGTCTGGGCGGCGCGGGGCTGTCGCCTCTGGCCGACAAACATCTGGTGCCACTGATCGAACAGTCCGATCTGGTTCTGTGCCTTGGCTATGACCCCATCGAAATGCGCCCCGGCTGGCGCGAGATCTGGGATCCGGACGAAAAGCGCGTCATCGACATCTCTGCCGTGGTGAACGATCACTATATGCATCAGGCCGGGCTGAATCTGGTGGCCGATACCGGCCAGACGCTGGAGGCTATTGCCAAAGGCAACCCGGCGCGCGCCACGTGGCCCGGTGGAGAACCCGCTCGTGTCAGGGCCGCGCTGGCGCACGCTTTCCCGCAGGACGACGATTGGGGCCCTGCGGGTGTGATCGCCGAAACCCGCGCCGTGCTGCCCGGCAACACGCTGGCCTCGGCCGATAGCGGCGCACACCGTATCCTGCTGAGCCAGATGTGGGAGTGCCAAGAGCCGCGCGGGCTGATCCAGTCTTCTGCTTTGTGCACAATGGGTTGCGCCCTTCCGATGGCGATGGGCCTGAGCTTGGCCGAACCTGACCGCCCGGTGATCAGCTTTTCGGGCGATGCCGGATTCCTGATGATCGCCGGAGAGCTTTCGACCGCCGCCGAGATGGGGGGCAACCCGATCTTTCTGGTCTTTGTCGATGCCTCGCTGGCCCTGATCGAGTTGAAACAGCGCCAGCGCCAGATGGGCAACCGGGGCGTTGATTTCGACCGCCACGACTTTGCCGCGATGGGCCGCGCCTTTGGCGGCTATGGACATACCGTGCGCAACCGCGCAGAACTGCGCGCAGCATTGAACGAGGCGATAAAGGCCGACCGCTTTACTGTGATCGCCGCCGAGATTGATCGTGGAGGGTATGATGGCCGCATCTGAAGGACCGCTGAAGGGCGTCAAGGTTCTGGACCTGTCGCGCATTCTGGCCGGACCGACCTGCACGCAATTGCTGGGCGATCTGGGTGCAACCGTCATCAAGATCGAAAACCCCGCAACCGGCGGCGACGATACGCGGCAATGGGGCCCTCCTTACGTTGCGGATGGGGATGGCAACCGCTCGGACTTGAGCGCCTATTTCATGTCCGCCAACCGCAACAAGAAATCCGTTGCCATCGACATCGCAACGCCCGAGGGACAGGCTGAAATCAAACGCCTTGCCTCGCATGCCGATATTCTGATCGAAAATTTCAAGCCCGGCGGGCTGGCGAAATACGGGCTGGATTACAAAAGCTTGTCTCAGGATCTTCCGGGACTCGTCTATTGCTCGATCTCCGGATACGGGCAGACGGGCCCCAATTCCAGCAAGCCCGGTTATGACCTGATGGCGCAAGGCTATGGTGGGATCATGTCGCTGACCGGCGATACCGACGGCGCGCCGATGAAAGTGGGTGTTGGCATCGCCGATGTCATGTGCGGCATGTATGCGACTGTCGGCATTCTGGCAGCGCTGCGTCACCGCGACCTGACCGGCGAAGGCCAGCAGATCGATCTGGCGCTGGTGGATTCGCAGGTGGCCTGGTTGATCAATGAAGGCGTGAACTATCTGACCTCGGGCGATGTGCCCCAGCGGCGCGGTAACGGGCATCCCAATATCGTGCCCTACGAGGTTTATGAAACCTCCGATGGCCACGTGATTCTGGCAGTTGGCAATGACAGCCAGTTCCGCCGCTTCTGCGATTTCATCGGGCATCCCGAACTGGCCGACGATCCGCGTTTTGCAACCAACCCCGCGCGGCTTGAACATCGCGATGCCCTGAACGCGGTGCTGCGTCCGGCAATGAAATCCCAGGCAACGGCCACGGTGATTTCCGAGCTTGAAACCCGCAAAGTGCCGGTTGGCCCGGTGCGGACGTTGGATCAGGTTTTTGCCTCGGATCAGGTGGCGGCCCGTGGCATGCAGATCGCCATGCAGGCCGATCCTGCCGAGGTGAAACTGATCGGGAATCCTCTGAACCTGTCACGCACGCCTGTAACATATCGGCATGCCCCGCCGGCGTTCGGTGCGGATACTGATGCAGTTTTAGGCGCTGAAAACCCCTTCGAAGACTGAAACACTTGCCCATTTCGGCGGCAAGTTGCTGAAACATGCCCTTGAATCGGCGGTTTTTTTCAATTTTTGCGCACACGGCTTTTCACCAATTCGAGAGCAGGGTCGATACTGTTACGACGCGCCCGCACACTCTGATAAATCGAACAGTGTCAAATATCGCAATCAGATTGGACCCAAGTATGAAACAAGACGTTTTTGGACAAATGAACACCCTCAGCCACCCGGCAGCCGTCGAAGCGTGGGATGGTGTTCTGCTTGGGTTCATGGCGCACGCGGCAATCACCCCTCAGCATCTGGGCAAAGTGCTCGAGCTTGAGCCGGATTTCGCATTGGGTCATGCGATCAAGGGTCTGTTCATGGTTCTGCTGGGTCGGCGCGAGATGTTGCCCGTCGCGACCGAGGCTTTGGCCGCAGCCAACACGGCAATGACACGCCAGACCGTGTCGGCGCGTGAGAAGCTGTATGTCGACGCTTTGTCGCTCTATCTGGCCGACCTGCCCTCGCAAGCTGTGCAGAAATTCGAAGAGGTTCTGTGCGCCCATCCTACCGACACGCTGGCGATGAAACTCAGCCATGCAACGCGGTTTGTATTGGGCGACTCGGCGGGAATGCGCCGGTCGATTGAACGGGTTCTGCCCGCTTATGAGCCGGATCATGCCGGACGCGGCTATTTGCTGGGCTGCCATTCCTTCGCGCTGGAAGAAACTGGCGCCTATGAAAAGGCCGAGATTGCCGGTCGTCAGGCACTGTGGATGGTGTCAGACGATGCCTGGGGTCTGCATGCTGTCGCTCACGTCCACGAGATGACGGGCAACGCGCAACTGGGTCTGGATTGGCTTGCCGGGCGCGAGGACGCCTGGGCGCATTGCAACAACTTCCGCTATCACGTCTGGTGGCACAAGGCGTTGATGCATCTGGATCTGGGTCAGGTCGATCAGGTGATGGCGCTGTATGATCAGCATATCCGCAAGGACAAGACGGACGATTACCGCGATATCTCGAACGCAACCTCGCTGCTGTCCCGGTTGGAGCTTGAGGGCATCGATGTCGGCAACCGCTGGGAAGAACTCGCCGACCTCAGCGCCGCGCGGACCGAGGATGGCTGCCTGATCTTTGCCGACTTGCATTACCTGCTGGCGTTGACCGGTGACAACCGCGCGGACGCGACGGGCAAAATGTTGCAGCGCATTCAGAAGGATGCGCAACGCAATCAGGGGGACACCCCGATCCGTATGTCCGATCCGGGCATTGCTGCGGCCAAGGGCCTGGAGGCCTTCGGCGACGGGCTTTATGGCGCGGCCTTCGATTTCCTGTCGACCGCGCGCGCTGGCATGCAAATGGCAGGTGGCAGCCACGCACAACGTGATGTATTCGAGCGCATCACAATCGATTCCGGCCTGCGCGCCGGGCGTCTGGACGCGGTGGAGCGCATCCTGGACGACCGGCGCGCCAAACGTGCCGGGGGCGAGGACAATTACGCACTTGCGCGCCGCGCCCTGATCGACGCGGCCCGCGACAGCGGAGACGCTCAAAGCGTCCCGGCCGAATAACAAAAAGACCAAGAAGGACAGAAAACGTATGGCGACTGCATCGCCCGCTTCTGATTTTGCGCCTGTGGCGGCCCCGGTGGCCGATCCGGCAACCGTGCGCGACCCGCGACTGGATTTCTATCGCGGCATCGCGATGTTCATCATTCTGGTTGCCCATATCCCCGGCAACCCCTGGACAAGCTGGATTCCGGCGCGCTTCGGGTTTTCCGACGCTACCGAGATCTTTGTGTTTTGTTCCGGCATGGCCTCGGCCATCGCCTTTGGCGGCGCGTTTCTGCGCAAGGGTTGGTGGATGGGCACCGCCCGCGTGGCGTTCCGCATCTGGCAGGTCTATTGGGCGCATATCTGTCTGTTCTTCTTTGTCGCCATGACCATGGCGGCGTTGGATAATTCCGGCCTGTTTACAAAGAAC
This sequence comes from Ruegeria sp. AP12, assembly GCF_056540025.1. Taxonomy (NCBI): domain Bacteria; kingdom Pseudomonadati; phylum Pseudomonadota; class Alphaproteobacteria; order Rhodobacterales; family Roseobacteraceae; genus Ruegeria; species Ruegeria sp. AP12. Next base: position 332,995 of record NZ_JBQFVZ010000001.1, on the reverse strand, counting down.
TACGTCTCGTCCCTGAACCTGCAGCATTTCTTCAACGATCCGCTGCCGCAGATGGTCGGGATTTTCACCCTGACCTATGTGCCCAACTACTTTGACATCCTGCCGATGTATCTGGTCGTGCTGGCGATGATGCCGCTGTTCATGGCGTTGTCGCGCATCGGGTTCTGGGCCGTCGCGCTGGCTTCGGTGTCGATCTGGCTGGTGGCTCAGACCGGCGCGCTTGCCCTTCCGGCCGAGCCTTGGTCGGACCGGCAATGGTTCTTCAACCCGTTCGGCTGGCAGTTGCTGTTCTTCACCGGCTTTGCCTTCATGCGCGGCTGGATCCCTGCCCCGCCGGTGTCAAAAACACTGATCTGGGCGGCGATTGCGTTTCTGGTTCTGTCCGCGCCTATCGGGTCGTGGAAAGTGTTCTTGTGGGTGCAATCTGCAGCCCCCGGCCTGGCCGAAGAAATCCGCGAGATCTGGCCCCTGACCAAGGAACTGCGCGGCAAGACCGAGTTTGGCCTGTTCCGCTACATCCACTTCCTGTCGCTGGCCTATCTGGGCTGGGTCGTCGCGGGTGAGCATGGCCACCGCCTGATCGCCTCGGGCCACAGTGTCGGCGCACGGGTTTGGCAGGTGGTGCTGAAGCTGGTGACCAAGGTCGGCCAGCAATCGCTTGCGGTGTTCGTCTTCTCGATGGCGGCAGCCCGTCTGATCGGCGTTGCGCTGGATCAGGCTGGGCGGGATGGTGCCACCGTTTTCGCCGCCAACATGATTGGCTTTGCCATGATCATTGCAGTGGCCTATCTGGCCGGCTGGTTCAAATCTCATCCGTGGAAATCTAAGAAATGACTTTGACGCGCCGCGCATTTCTGGCCTCAACCTCCGCGCTGTTTCTGGCGCCCGCCACCTTTGCCTCGGGCGGAGACGTGCCATTTGACCGCGATCATGTGATCGAGTTGGCCCGTGAACTGGCCAGCCGCCCCTTTGCCGAGCGTGAGATGGTGCCGCAGGAATGGCAGGACCTGACGTACCAGCAATACCGCTCGATCCGGTTCCGTCTGGATCGCGCCCTTTGGTACGAGACCGAGACCCCCTTCAACGTCGATTTCTTCACGCCGGGCCTGTACTTCCCGCGCACGGTCAAAGTGTCGACGGTGGAGAATGGCATGACCAAACCGGTGGCCTTCGATCTTGCGATGTTCGACAAGTCGGATGAGGTTCCGACCCTGCCTATCGACGACACGCTGGGCTTCTCGGGCCTGCGCCTGCGCACCGAAATGCACCGCCCCGGCAAAACAGATGAGTTCTGCGTCTGGCAGGGGGCCAGCTATTTCCGCGCCATCGGCCTGCACGAGGTTTACGGTCTGTCCGCCCGCGGTCTGGCGCTGAAAACCGGCGATCCGGATGGTGAGGAATTCCCGGAATTTATCCGCTTCTGGCTGGAACGCCCGGAACCGGGCCAGCGCAACATGGTGGTCCACGCGTTGATGGACAGCCCCAGCGTGACCGGGGCCTATCGTTTCAACGTTACCGCCGGTGCCGACTGCATCATGGATGTCGAAGCCACCCTGTTCCCGCGCACCGAGCTGGATCACGTCGGCATCGCGCCTGGAACCTCGATGTTCCTGTTTGATCAGACCAACCACAGCCGGTTCGACGATTTCCGCCCCGCCGTGCACGACAGCGACGGGCTGCTGATCCGCAATGGCGCGGGTGAGGTTATCTGGCGGCCTCTGGCCAACCCGACGCGCCTGCAAATCTCATCTTTCGTGGACACCAACCCCAAAGGGTTTGGTCTTATGCAGCGCAAGCGCGAATTCTCGGACTATGCGGATCTTGAGGCGAATTATCACAAGCGCCCCAGCCTGTGGGTCGAACCGGGGGATGACTGGGGCAAGGGCACCGTCACACTGGTCGAGATTCCGGCCGATCAGGAAATCTATGACAACATCGTTGCCTATTGGCGTCCGGCGGAACCCTATGCTGCAGGCAGTCGGGTTGATCTGACCTACCGTTTGATCTGGGGCGAGGAACCCCAGCGCACCTCGATGCCGCGTGTCATCAACACGGCGATGGGGGAAAACACCTTCGGCGAAGGCCGTCTGGCCGTGATCGACTTCGAACCCAGCGAGTTGTTCGACGATCTGGACGCCATTCGCATCTTTGCTAATTCGCCTCATGCCGAAACTTCGGACGGCGTGTTGCAGCGCAACCCCGATACAGGCGGTGTGCGTCTGGCCTTCTCGTTCCAGCCCGGCGAGCGCGATTATGTTGAACTGCGCGCGCAACTGCTGGTGGGCAAGCAACCGGCCTCCGAAGTCTGGCTGTACCGTTGGACCACATGAGCCGCGATCTGCATATCATGCCGCCCGAGGCGCCTTTGGCCATGCCCGCGCAGGATTTCCGCGCGGGGTTCCGCGATGCCGGGGCGCCGTCGGGCAAACGCCGATCCGCCGGGTTCTGGCGCGCGCTGGCCTTTTCGCCCGCCATGGCGGCAACGCTGGGCCTGCTGTGGGTCATGAGCGATTGGTTCGGGGCCGAAGGCATCAATCTGGTCGAAGGCATTCTGCTGGCTCTGATCTCGTTCAACTTCTTCTGGATCTCGTTCACTGTCTGCACCGTGCTTCTGGGCATGATTTCCCTGTCCCGGCAGGACCGTCCGGTCAGACGGGAACGCGCGCAACCGCTGCGCGTCGCCCTGTTGATGCCAACCTATAACGAGGTGCCGTGGTTCGTGCTGGGCAATGCCCGCACCATGCTGGAAGAACTGTGCGCGCGTGGTGGTCAGCATGAATACGCGATGTTCATCCTCTCGGACACGCGCGACCCGGATATCGCCGCGCAAGAGCAAGCCAGTATCGAAGCGCTGCGCACGACCTTGGCCCCGGACCTGAAGCTCTATTACCGCCGCCGCCCGCAGAACACCGACCGCAAGGTTGGCAATATCGCCGATTGGGTCAGCCGCTGGGGCGCGGATTGGGACGCGATGCTGGTTCTGGATGCCGACAGCCTGATGACCGGCCGCGCCATTGCCCGCCTGACGGATTCGCTGGCGCGCGACCCCGGCGCAGGCCTGATCCAAAGCTACCCTCAACTGATCGGCGCGCAATCGGTCTTTGCCCGGATGCAGCAGTTTGCCAATGGCGTTTATGGCATCGCCTTTGCCGAAGGTCTGGCCCGCTGGTGCGGGCAAGAGGGCAATTATTGGGGCCACAACGCCATCATCCGCACCAAGGCCTTCGCCACTTGTGCCGGTCTGCCCAAGCTGCGGTCCTTGACCGGGCAGGAAAAGCTGATCATGAGCCACGATTTCGTCGAGGCCGGTCTGCTGCGCCGCGCCGGTTGGGCTGTGCGGTTCCTGCCGCGCATTCGGGGGTCTTACGAAGAAACGCCACCCACCCTCATCGACCACGCCATGCGGGATCGCCGCTGGTGTCAGGGCAACCTGCAACATCTGAAACTGCTGGGCTCGCGCGGGTTCCGCTCGGTCTCGCGGTTTCACATGTTCCATGGGGCGGTTGGATATCTGATGTCGCCGCTGTGGTTTGCGCTGCTGCTGATGTGGGCGCTGATCGGTCAGGGCGAAGAGGCCTCGGTTCTGCATTACTTCAGCCCCGATAATCCGCTGTTCCCGCAATGGCCCGAAATGACCGAGACGCGCCACGTGCTGATCATTCTGGTCATGTACGCCATGCTGCTGGCCCCCAAGGTTCTGGGTGTGGCCGCCCTGCCCCTGAGCGGTGTGCGCTATTCGGATTTCGGCGGCTGGCGGCGGTTCTTCACCTCGTTCCTGTTCGAGGTCATCCTGTCGATCCTCTATGCACCAATCCTGATGGTACAGCAGATGATCGCCGTGTTCCGCACCGCCTTGGGCTTGCAAAAGGGCTGGTCGCCGCAAGCACGCGATGGCGGCAGCTATTCCTTGCGCACCCTGATCCTGTGCCACACGCTGGAAACCATCAGCGGCATCGCGCTGAGCGTTGGTATTCTCGCCGGATTGGTCTCGGTCTGGCTCGCCCCGATTGCGATCAGCCTTGCGCTGGCGATCCCGCTGTCCGCGCTCAGCGGCGTGTCCGCAGGCACCGCCCGCCGCATGGTTGGCATGCGCGAGGATTTTGCCGAACCGGCCATCACCCGCTCGGCCCGTCGTCACCGGGATGAATTGAAGCGGCTGATCGAAGGCAAAGGCACAATGACCCCGGCGGAGTAATCAGCCGCCGGGCAACCCCTCGTACCAGTCCAGCATCATGTCAGCCCAGCCACTGGGCACGTTGTGACCGCCGGGAAACAGCGCAAATTCCAGCGCACTGCCTTCGGCGCATCCCATCCAGTTGCGCCGCATGAATTGCCCGGTGGTCGAAAACCCGCTGGGCTTCGTATCCTCGCATTCGTTGGCGATGCGCCAGATTTCGAGGCCCGCAAAGATATCGCCCTGATGAAAGCGCCCGCCGCCCAGCAGACGCCCTTCTAACGGGACCACATTGTCGGTCCAACCATGGGTGTGGAACATCCGAACCGGCCCTTCGCAGGCTTCGGGATGCGGACGCCAGAACCCGCCCGAGACGGGCACATAGGCCGAGAATGTATCGGGTGCCGCGCAGGCCAGGTAATTCACCATGAAGCCACCAGCCGAGAACCCGCCAAGTATCGCGCGTTCACTGTCGATGCCAAAGCGCGCGGCCGCATCTTCGACCGTTTCGCTAAGAAACGCGGTTTCATCACGATCCCCAAAGCCCGGATAGAAGTTCCAGCTTTTGGTGCCGCCCCTGTCCGGTCGTTCCAGCGCTTCGGGGGCCATGACGGCATAGCCACGCTCTAGCAATGGGTCCACCATAGCGCGGTTTCTCATGGTTCCGGCACCGCTGCCCCCATAGCCATGCAGGAAAACCACCAATGGCGGGTTTTCGGCGTTTGGCAATTCTATGTGATATTCGCCCGACGGCGTCTGGCAGGTCCCTTGATCCGGACCACAATCGGCAAGGGCCGAGCTTCCTGCAAAAGCCAAACAAAAAGACAGCCAGTATTTCGTTTCCATCACGTCCCCTCGGTATAAGCTTCGACCGGCAACCCGGCGCGCACCCAGCCCGGCCCGGCGGCAGACCCCAGCATGCCTTCGGGCACATCGATGATATTGGTGAAACCCGCCTCGGTCAGTTGGTTGCTCAGCCGGGCTGAGCGGACCCCGCGGGCGCAGATCAGGGCAACGGGGGCGGATTGATCTCCGCCCGTCAACGTCGTCAAAGCCTGAACAAAATCGTCCCGCCGCATATCCAGCGGCTGCGCCCCCTGCCCGATGCCAGTTGCGCGCCATTCGCGCGGCGTGCGGATATCCACCAGCAGAACATCGCCCGAAACCGCCTGTTGATGCGCCTGAGATACGTCCAGCTGTCCACCAGAATAATCCTGCGGGATCAGACGGTATTCCCGTATCGCAAACCCGGCTGCGATAGCGGCCCCGCCACCCAGCAAAACCCACCTTCGGGTCCGGTTTGTCCTGTCTGCCATGCGGGGCCCTCCTGCACTGACGGGAGTTTTCTAACACAGCAGCGGGGCCGGTGCTGCGCGGAAAACCGGCTACCCGTTCAAGTTCGCGTCATTATTACGCAGGTTAATCACATCCGGAATACATCTTTTGAGGCCGTTCGAAACCTTGCAATTTTTGGACAGTCAATAAATTATCCTTACCAATTCAATCATATTGACCGCTCAGACCGGAGTATCGCACTTGTCCCTATTCCTCATCGCGGCCCTTCCCTTTATCGGAGCTGTTTTTCCAGCCCTCCTGATCCGGGCGGGACGAAACGCAGCCGCCTCGGCCGCTGGGTTGACCACCTTCCTGGCCCTGATGGGGTTGTTGATCCACATCCCCTCGGTCATGCGAGGTGAGGTCGTGACCGCCCGGTTCGACTGGATACCGGGCCTGGGGCTGAACGCGAACTTCATGCTGGACGGGCTTGGCTTTCTGTTTGCCCTGCTGATTTTGGGCATCGGTCTGCTGATCATTCTATATGCACGGTTCTACCTGTCGCGCGAAGATCCGATGGGGCAGTTCTATACCTATCTGCTGCTGTTTCAGGGCGCGATGGTCGGGATCGTTCTGTCCGACAACATTCTGCTTTTGTTGATCTTCTGGGAGTTGACCTCGTTAAGTTCCTTCCTGCTGATCGGCTATTGGAAACACCTGCCCGAAGGCCGTCAGGGCGCGCGGATGGCACTGGCTGTAACCGGTGGCGGCGGGTTGGCGATGATCGCTGGGATGCTGATCCTGGGCAATATCGTGGGGTCTTATGACCTGAGCGTGATTCTGCAGAACAAGGAACTGATACAGGCATCGCCCTATTATATGCCCGCGCTGATCCTGATCCTGCTGGGCTGTTTCACCAAATCGGCGCAGTTCCCGTTCCATTTCTGGCTGCCACACGCAATGGCCGCACCGACGCCGGTTTCGGCCTATCTGCACTCGGCCACGATGGTGAAAGCGGGCCTGTTTCTGATGGCGCGGATGTGGCCGGTTTTGTCGGGCACCGATGCGTGGTTCTATATCGTTGCCACCACCGGTCTGGTAACCATGCTGCTGGGGGCGGTGATCGCGCTGTTCAAGGATGATCTGAAGGCGCTGCTGGCGTTTTCAACTGTCTCGCATCTGGGCCTGATCACCATGCTGCTGGGCTTTGGCACCAAGTTTGCCGCCGTGGCCGCCGTGTTCCACATCATCAACCACGCGACCTTCAAAGCCGCACTGTTCATGACCGCCGGGATCGTCGATCACGAGACGGGAACGCGCGACGTCAAACGGCTGGGCGGTCTGCGCCACCTGATGCCGATCACCTTCACAATCGGCACCATCGCTGCACTTTCGATGGCGGGCCTGCCGCCGCTGAACGGGTTCCTTTCGAAAGAGATGATGTTGGAAGAAACCGTACACACCACATGGCTGAACTCGCATTATCTGGTGCCGGGTCTGGCCCTGCTGGCGGCGTTGTTCTCTGCCGCCTATTCCTTCCGCTTTGTCAGCCATGTGTTCCTTGGACCGCAGCGCGACGACTACCCCGCGCATCCGCATGATCCACCCGTCGGGCTGTGGATTGCCCCGGCGTTCCTTGTGGTTCTGGTTGTGCTGATCGGCTTCTATTCCGCCGCTATCGTCGGCCCATTGGTGGCCGTTGTGTCCAGCGCTGTGATCGGGGGCGAGAAACTGCCCTATTACTCGCTGAAATTGTGGCACGGGTTTACTCCGGCGCTGTATATGTCAGTCGTGGCCACGCTGGGCGGTCTGTTCCTGTTGGCGCTGCACAAACGGGGCGAGTATGTGTGGGACGCTCTGCCCCGCCCCGAGGCCAAGGTGATTTTCGAGGCCGTCATCAACGCCTTCACGCGCCTCAGCCAGTGGATCACGGATGAGCTGCACAATGGGGTGCTGAGCCGTTACGCCATTATTTTCGTCGCCTTCACCGTGGGGCTTGGCTATTACGCCTATTCGACGGGAACCATTGGTGTCGAAACCCGTGTTCCGATTCCCGCGCAGATCATTCCCATCATTGGCTGGATCTGTCTGGTCGGCGCGACGCTGGGCATCATGTGGTTCCACCGCAACCGTCTGCTCTCGCTGGTGTTGATCGGCGTTGTTGGCCTGATCGTTTCGGTTGCCTTCAACTATCTGTCGGCACCGGATCTGGCACTGACCCAGATCTCGGTCGAAGTGGTGACGATGATCCTGCTGCTTTTGTCGCTGAACTTCCTGCCGACAGAGACGCCATGGGACAGTTCTGCCGCGCGGCGCTGGCGGGATGCGGCGATTTCCGTGGTTGCTGGCGTGGGAACCGGGGCGCTGATCTATGCGATCATGCTGCGCGACTTCGCCTTCCCGACGATTTCCGAGTTCCATCTGGAGAACTCGTACAAAGGCGGTGGCGGCACCAATGTGGTGAACGTCATTCTGGTCGACTTCCGGGGCTTTGATACCTTTGGTGAGATCATTGTTCTGGGCATTGCCGCGCTGATCATCTTTGCCTTGACCGAGGCGGTTCTGGGCACCAATGTGCGCGGCTACCTGCTGAATCGCAAACCGCACTGGCCGCAATCGGGGGATTCACACCCGCTGATGATGGTGGTCGTTACCCGCGTGATGATGCCCATCGCGCTTATGGTCGGGGCCTATATCTTCTTCCGGGGGCACAACCAGCCCGGCGGCGGCTTCATCGCCGGTCTGATCGTCGCGATTGCGTTCCTGATGCAATACATGGCCAGCGGCTATACCTGGGCGATTGAACGACAAAGGTTCTACTATCACGGCACCATCGGCTGGGGCGTGCTGATCGCCGCCGCCACAGGTCTGGGGGCGTGGTTCAACGAGCGTCCCTTCCTGACCAGCGACTTCGGCTACATCAACTGGCCCCCGCTGGAAGAGTTCGAATGGGCCACCGCCATGCTGTTTGACGTAGGCGTGTTCCTCGCCGTTCTGGGGGCGGTGATGCTGGCGCTCGACAGCCTGTCGCGCTTTGCGTGGCGACCGGGCATGGCGCAGGAATTCCCGATGGATATCAACCCGCTGCGGGATGCCCCACAGGACGAAGTAGAAGAGAAGGAGCAGGCCTGATGGAAGCGCTGGTTGCCTCTGCCGTAGGCATTCTGACCGCCGCCGGGATCTTCCTGATCCTGCGCCGACGGACATTCCCGGTCATTCTTGGCCTGTCGCTGATCACCTATGCGGTGAACGTGTTTCTGTTTGCCACCGGACGTCTGGCCCTGAATGCGCCTGCGGTTCTGAACAAATACGAAGACGTCCCCTATACCGACCCGCTGCCGCAGGCGCTGGTGCTGACGGCCATCGTGATCTCGTTCGGAATGACGGCGGTGATCGTGATGATCGCCCTGTCCGCCTATCTGTCCTCGAAAGACGACCATATCGACATGAGCGCAAGCGACAGCGTGGACGCGCCGGAGGAAGACGCATGAACCACTGGATCGTTGCGCCGATCGTCCTTCCCGCGATCCTGGCCCCGTTCATTATCATGGTCCTGCGCTATCATCTGGACCTGCAACGCATCTTCTCGGTCTCGGGCGTCGTTGCCTTGCTGGGCATTGCCCTGACCGTCACCGCCCAAGCAGCGGGAGGGGATATTCAGGTCTATGAGCTTGGCAACTGGCCCGCGCCTTTTGGCATCGTCATGGTGCTGGACCGGCTTTCGGCGATGATGGTTCTGCTGACCGCTTTGCTGGCGTTGCCCATTGTGCTCTACGCTATCGCTTCGGGCTGGGATGAACGGGGGAAACACTTCCACGCCCTGTTCCATTTCCAGCTTATGGGCGTTTGCGGCGCCTTCCTGACCGGTGACGCCTTCAACCTGTTTGTGTTCTTCGAGGTTCTGCTGATCGCCTCATACGGTCTGATGACCCATGGCGGCGGGTCCGTGCGGCTGAAATCCGGTGTGCAATATGTGGCCTACAACTTGCTGGGCTCGACCCTGTTCTTGTTTGCTCTGGGCACGCTTTACGGTGTGACCGGCACACTGAACATGGCCGATATCGCCCTGCGCGTGGCCGAGATCCCGCCCGAAGACACCGCTCTGCTGCGCGTCGGTGCGGTGCTGCTGCTGCTGGTCTTCTGCATCAAGGCCGCCGTTTTGCCGCTGCATTTCTGGCTTCCAGCCAGCTATGCCAACGCGCCGCTGCCGGTGGCCGCGCTGTTTGCGATCATGACCAAGGTCGGCGCCTACTCGATCATCCGGATGTATACGCTGGCCTTCGGTCCCGAGGTCGAGGCGACCCAAGGGCTGGTCGGCGACTGGCTGCAACCCGCCGCGCTGGTCACGCTTGCGGTCGGGGCTATCGGCATTCTGGGATCGCAGCATATCGCGCGGATGGTGGCCTTCTGCGCTATTGCTTCGATGGGGACGCTGCTGATCGCAATCTCGCTGTTCGCGCCTCAGGCCAGCGCCGCCGCACTGTATTACGTGTTCCATTCGACGCTCGCCACGGCGCTGCTGTTCCTTGTCGCCGATCTGGTGATGGAACGACGGGGCGGCGCGATCATGCCCAAAGCACCGATGGCGCAGACCGGGCTGATCTCGGCCTTGTTCTTTGTCGGGGCCATTGCCATGGCCGGTATGCCGCCGCTGTCGGGCTTTGTCGGTAAGCTGCTGGTGCTGGATGCCTCGCGCGGGGCGCCGGATGCGAGATGGGTCTGGGCCGTGATCCTGATCGGGTCCTTCGTCACCATCGTCGGACTGGCGCGCGCAGGCTCGTTGATATTCTGGAAAAGCCACGATGCATCAACACCGGAAGATGACGACACCCCCAAAACCGCGCCCGAGCCGCAACCCGGACTGGCCTTTACATCCGTCTGCGGTCTGGTCGCCGGGCTGATCCTGCTGACTATATTTGCCGGGCCCGCACTGACCTACACCAGCAAAACCGCTGAACAACTGTTCACGCCCGAGCACTACATCTCGGCCGTGTTGGGAGGGGAAGAATGATCAAGCTGCTACGCCGCGTATTCCCGCACCCGCACCTGACCTTCCTGCTGACGGTGGTTTGGATGCTGCTGGCCAACAAACCGTCGCTGAACTCGTTGGTCTTCGGGCTGATTCTGGGGATCATCATTCCCTTTATTACTCAACCCTACTGGCCCGACCGCCCAAAGCTGCGCAACTGGCCGATGGTCGTTGAATACATGCTGGTCGTTCTGTGGGACATCGTGATGGCCAACATCACCGTGGCCCGGATCATCCTGTTCAAGCGCGACGGGGACCGCCAGCCCAACTGGGTCTGTATCCCGCTGGAACTGCGCACGCCCGAGGCGATCACCGTTCTGGCCGGCACCATCACCATGACGCCCGGCACCGTCAGTTGCGATCTGTCAGCGCAGGGGCATAACCTGCTGGTGCACTGCCTCGACGCGCCCGACCCCGACGCGGTCCGCGACCAGATCAAGCACCGCTACGAGCGCCGCCTGAAGGAGATTTTCGAATGATTGACTATGCGATCTGGTTTGCCTTCGCCTGTTTCGGAGCAGCAATCATGATGTGCCTGTGGCGGATCATCACCGCCGATGGCGTCGGCACTCGCGTTCTGGCACTGGACACGATGGTGATCAACACCATCGCCCTGATGATCCTTTACGGTCTGGATCAGGGTACCGAGATCTTTTTCGAAGCCGCCATGATCATTGCCATGCTGGGCTTTGTTTCAACCGTGGCCTACGCGCGCTTTATGCTGCGCGGCAATATTATCGAGTGAGGGCGGCATGACTTTTCTCGTCGAACTTCTGATTGCAGCCTTCCTGATCATGTCTGGCATCTTCGGCTTTGTGGGCTCTTTCGGGATGATCAAACTGAAGGACCCGATGTCGCGTCTGCACGCACCCACCAAAGCGACCACGCTGGGGGTTGGCGGCGTGCTGCTGGCCTCGATCGCGCATTCTGTCTTGTTGGAAGGCAAACTTTCCCTGCACGAGTTGCTGATCACCCTGTTTCTGTTCCTGACCGCCCCGATCACGGCCCTGTTCATTGCCAAATGGCACATACATCGCCATGAAAAGCCCGAGGATCTGCCGGACGCGGGTGAGGATGAGCTTTGGGCCACCCACGCGGTCGAGCAGGTCGAAGACGTCCCTGACCACAGTACGAACTGATCCTGATGAATAGACCTCCGCTGCCCCTGACCCGTGATCTGGTTCTGATTGGCGGAGGCCACACCCACGCGCTGTTGCTGCGCAAATGGGGGATGAACCCGCTGCCCGGTGCACGGGTGACAGTGATCAACCCCGGCCCGACCGCGCCTTATTCCGGGATGCTGCCCGGCCATGTCGCGGGGCACTATGCCCGGTGGGAACTGGATATCGATCTGGTAAAGCTGGCCCGATTTGCCGGTGCGCGGGTCATTCTGGGGGCGGTCGATGGCATCGATACCACACAGCGCTGCGTTCATGTACCGGGGCGTCCGCCGGTGGCGTTCGACGTGGCCTCGGTCAACGTCGGGATTACCTCGGACATGCCCGCCCTGCCCGGCTTTGCCCAACACGCGGTGCCTGCCAAACCCTTGGGCCCTTTCGCCGCCCGTTGGGCTGCGTATCTGGATGGCAGCGGCCCCGCATCGGTTGCCGTGATCGGCGGAGGGGTTGCGGGTGTCGAGCTGGCCATGGCCATGGCCCATGCCTTGAAATCCCGCAAGCGCGCGGCGCAGGTGACGCTGATCGACAATGCCTCGGCCCTGACAGCGACCGGACCCAAAGCCGCCGCGACGATCCGCCGGGCAATGGCCGGGCTTGGCGTCGAGGTGCTGGAACAGACCGCGATCAAGGAAATCGCCGCCGATCATGTGGCGTTGCAGGATGGTCGCCAGATCGAGGCCCAGTTCGTAACCGGAGCCGCAGGGGCCCGCCCCTATGACTGGATCACCCGCACCGGGCTGGACCTGCAGGACGGGTTCATACGGGTGAACGGCCACCTTCAATCCAGCCATCCGGCCGTTTTCGCCGCTGGGGACTGTGCCCATCTGACGGAAAACCCACGCCCCAAGGCGGGCGTTTATGCGGTGCGTGAAGCCCCGGTTCTGTTTCACAACCTGCGGGCGGCGCTGGGGGCCGGGACGATGCGGCGCTATATGCCGCAAAAGGATTACCTGAAACTGATCTCTCTGGGCGGCAAATCCGCATTGGGCGAGCGGCTGGGCACCTCGTTCAGCGGCGCATTGATGTGGCGGTGGAAGAACCACATCGATCAGAGTTTTATGAATAAGTTCCGCGATCTTCCCGCGATGCAAGCCCCGGAACTGCCGCGCGATCATGCGGCAGGAGTGACGGAGGCACTGGGCGACAAACCCATGTGCGGCGGCTGCGGGGCCAAGGTTGGGCGCGGTGCATTGCAACAGGCGCTGGCGGCTTTGCCTGATCCAACCCGGACCGACGTGACGCCCCTGCCCGGAGACGACGCTGCGCTTTTGACGACGGGTGGGGTGCGGCAGGTCATGACCTCAGACCATTTGCGCAGCATGACCAATGACCCGGTGCTGATGACGTGTATCGCGGCGGTGCATGCTTTGGGGGATATTTGGGCCATGGGGGCCGAACCGCAGGCTGCGACGGCGACACTGATCCTGCCCCGCATGTCCGCAGCATTACAGGAACGCACCCTGAGCGAGATCATGACCACCGCCAACGAGGTCATGCGAAAGGCCGGGGCCGAGATTGTCGGCGGTCACTCTTCGATGGGCGATGAGATGACGATTGGGTTTACGCTGACGGGTTTGTGCCGGGATACGCCGATCACTCTGGCCGGTGGCCGACCGGGGGATGTGCTGATCCTGACCAAGCCTATTGGCAGCGGCGTCATGATGGCTGCGGAAATGGCGCAGCGCGCCGATGGTGCCAGCGTGGCAAAAGCCTACGAGATCATGACGCAACCGCAGGGCGCTGCGTCGCATATTCTGGCCGACGCTCATGCTATGACCGACGTCACCGGATTCGGTTTGGCGGGTCACCTGAAGGGCATGTGCGACGCCTCGGGCTGTGGCGCGGTTCTGGATCTGGAGGCTGTTCCTGCAATGCCCGGGGCCTTGGACCTGAGCGACAGCGGTATGCATTCCACCTTGTTCGCGGATAACAGATCAATCGCGCCCGAACTTCCCTCGGACGGCAAGGCGGCGCTGTTGTTCGACCCTCAAACCGCAGGTGGGTTGCTGGCAGCCATCGCGCCTGACGATGCCGACGCGGTGTTGGAAGACCTGCAAAACGCCGGTTATCCGGCGGTGCGCATCGGTTACTTGACCGAAGCATCGGGCCTGCGGCTTCAAAGCTGATCCAGAGCCCGTTCGATCCGGGCGGCTGCCGCATTCAAGCCCGGCTCATCTAAGCGCGCGACCTCGATCTGCGCCAGTGTGTCGGTCGCAAAAGACCGTCGGGACTTGGTGTAGGCGGGATCGTAATGCTGCTCCATCAGGGCGCGGGTCAAGGCCGGTTTGTCCCCGGCATTGATCAGGTGCAACCACCCATCAACAACCTCGTGCCCACGATGGAGGCGCAGCGGTGACAGCCGGTCGCGCAGACGTTCGGTGTCCGACAGGATGTCGTCATATGCGCGGGCGAGATAGGCTGCGCGAGCCTCAATCGGGGCGCTGACGTGAATGCGCGGCGCGTTGCACATCGCGGTCCAGACGCTGGGCGGCAATATGCGCTCTCCGATTTTGGACGACTCCGCCTCGACCACAACCGGGCGTGCCGGGTCCAAAGCGCAGAAAGCGGCAGAGAGAGCGGATTCAAAAGCCTTCTGGCTGGGCTGCCCGCCCGGCCTTTCCCCCAGCAAAGACCCGCGATGATTGGCCAGACCTTCCAGATCGACGACCTGAACACCTCGCTGGTTCAGACAATGCAACAGGTCGGTTTTGGCGGTCCCGGTATATCCATCCAACGCCACCAGCCGAAACGGCAGCGGTTGGTCATACAGATAGGCATTCACCAAACGGCGATAGGTGCGATACCCGCCCTCTACCACTTCGGCCCGCCACCCGATCTGCTGCAATGTCCATGTGAATGAGCCCGAGCGCTGACCGCCGCGCCAGCAATAGACCAGTGGACGCCAGTTGCCCTCATGATGGCTGAGCCTGTGTTCGATGTGATTGGCCGCGTTCCGAAACACCAACGCGGCCCCAAGCTTGCGGGCCAGAAACGGGCTTTGCTGTTTGTAGATCGTTCCCACCCGCGCGCGTTCTTCATTGTCCAAAACAGGCAGGTTGATCGCACCGGGCAGGTGATCTTCGGCAAACTCTGCCGGGCTGCGCACGTCGATCACGGTGTCGAACCCATGCGTATAAAGCTGTGTGAGATCAGAGAATTTCAAAGCCATGGCAACGATCTAGCTGTCCGCGCGACCTATGGAAAGCCTGTCAGCGCTCATTCTTCGATTGCCTTGATCAATTCGGGGCCGGACGCGCGGTTGGAATTGACGGCCGGGTCGACCCGGTGAAACTCCAACACATCCTCGGCTCCGGGCGTCATCAGCCGCGCGGCACCTTTGCCTGCCTCACCCAACCACAAGGACCAATCGTCTGGTTCAAGGATCAAGGGCATCCGGTGGTGAATGGCCGACAGGTTTTGGTTTGCCTGCGTGGTGACGATGGCGCAGGTGGATTGCCGGGCGTCATCAGGGCCCCAATCCTGCCAGACCCCTGCAAACGCGATGGGAGCCCCATCTTTGCGATGAATATACCAGGGCAGACGGGTGCCCTGTTCCGTCTTGGTCCATTCGTAGAAACCGGTGGCTACGATCAGGCACCGTCGCGCGCGGCAGGCATCGCGAAAAGCGGGTTTTTCAGCCAGTGTTTCAGCGCGGGCGTTGATCAACAAGGGCCCTGCGGTTTCGGTCTTGTACCAACGGGGCAGAAATCCCCACCGCAGCGCGTCCAACTGCCGACCGCCCTCACCCAACCGCACGGCGTGGACCTGATTTGTCGGGCAAATGTTGTAGTTGGTGACGGCAGGCAAGGCATTGGCAGGCCTGGCGGCAAAAAGCTGTGCCATGGCATCATTGGGAAGAGTTATTGCAAACCGTCCGCACATGGGTAATGAACCCTCGAAAGTGTTTCATTCAGGCACAAGGTCTCATGGGGTGACATGAAAAATCAAACGGCGAAATCCCTGAAAGACAAGGCAATCGAGCTTTTGGAGGCAGGAAAACTGCCACAGGCGTTGAAAAAGGCCGAGCTGGGGATCAAGAAATTCCCGAAGGACTGCGATTTTCGCGCCATCGCCGGGTTCGTCCTGACCGAGATGAAGCAATACAAACGCTCGATCCCGCAATTCGTCGAAGCCTCGCGTATGAAGCCGGAAGACCCGCAATTTGTCGAGAACCTTGCAAATGCGTTGATGCAGACCGGCCAGATCGAGCGCGCGCTGACCTATGCGGAACAAAAATCCGAGAAGTTTCCGAACAACAAGGAACTTGCGCGGGTCATCGAAGAGATTTCGCTGAAGGGCAGCAACTGGCGGTCGATCATCGACTACGCGACGCAGAAACTGGCCAATGATCCCGATAATGCTGATCTGCTGATCAAAAGGGCGCGTGCTTTCGCAAGGATCGGCTTTGTGGAGGAAAATACGCGCGATGTCTCACGCGCATTCGAGTTGGACGCCGAGAATCCGGCAGTCGCCTTTGCCAAAGCAGTTACCTTGCACCAAAGCGGCGACAAAGAGGGCTCTGGCACGCTTTTTCGCGCGATTGTGGACAAGGACCCGAACCACAAGAACGCGTTGCTGCAATTGTCGACCATTGCCGACAAGGGTAATGCCTCTGCCCTTTTGAACAAGGTTGAAGCGGCGATAGATGCCAGTGATCACGACTTGCAAGAGCTTCAATTCGCAAAGGCCCACCTGACCTCGAAGATTGACGGGCTGGGTGCGGCGATGCCGCATTTCGCGCAAGCCAACGCGACGCAGCACGGAACCAATCCCTACCATTTTGCGGCGGAAGATAAGAAGTTTAACACGATTACGAACCTGTTTCCGGTTGGCGAGCCATCAGTCAGTTCTGATCTGGTCGAGGCCCCCGCCCCGATTTTCGTGATCGGGCAGCCCCGCTCTGGCACAACGTTGATGGAAATGATGCTCAGCGCCGCGCCCGGTATCGCGGGTTGTGGCGAACTGACTTTGGCGGCGGATCTGTCTGTCGAGTTCCAATCGGGCGAACGCGCTTTCGACGCGGATGCAGCACGCGAGTTCGCACAGCAGTTTCGTGAGCTAATGCCGCCGATCCCCGAGGATTCGACAGCCTTTGTCGACAAAATGCCCCATAACTTCCAGCGCGTCGGCTTCGTCCTTGCGGCGTTCCCGAACGCGAAAGTTATCAATATGTTGCGCGATCCTCGGGATGTTGGCCTGTCAAAATGGATTCGGCGTTTCCCGGCCGGCGGCATGAACTATGCCTCGAACCTGGAGTCGATTGCGCATACGGCCAACCTGTACCGTCGGTACATGGCGCATTGGGATGCCGCGTTTGCCGGCCGCATCCTGACCGTGCCTTATGAAAAACTGGTTGCCGACCCGGAAACCTACAGCAGAGACATCGCCGCGTTCTGCGAGATTGAATGGCACCCCGCGATGGTGCGCCCCGAGGACAATACGAAACAAGTGCGAACAGCCAGTATCGATCAGGTGCGCAACAAGATCTCGACCAAGTCGATCGGTGGCTGGCGCGCCGTCGCCGAGCATATTCAGCCCATGCTGGACGGGTTCGATCCCGATCTGTGGCCTGAGTACGATTTCAGCTGATCCAAACGAAAAAAGCCGCATCGAAATGATGCGGCTTTCTTTGATATACCAGCGCCTTACTTCTGCTTGATACGCCCATCTACATAAGGCGTATACGGTGCGTTTTCGGCCAGATATTCCGCTGTCACATCCGCCAGATCAGGACCAAAATCATAAGCGTTCTTGTCGTCGCCTTCAAACATGCTGTACCCGTCACCACCGTTGCGCACGTAGTTGTTGGTCACGACCAGATAGGTCGCCGCTGGATCGATCGGCACAAATCCGTCACCTTCGGCAACCATCACCTCGGTGATACGGCCTTCGTTCGGCGCGACCGAGGGATCCCAGGTGAAGGTCATACCGGCAACCTGCGGAAAGCGGCCTTTGACTTCTTCCACCTGACTGACACCGTTTTCCAACGCGTCAATGACGCCCTGTCCGCTGATCTCGAAGGTCGACAGCGTGTTCTGGAACGGCAGAACCGTCAGGACCTCGCCCATGGTCACTTCGCCTTCGTCAATCGAGGCGCGCAGACCGCCCGAGTTTGCAATGGCGATCCGGGCCCCCTGATCCGCAACCCGCGCCAGCATCGCATCGGCGACAAGGTTGCCCATCTCGCATTCCTGCACCCGGCAAATATCGCGCGACCCTTCGACCGCTGCACCGGTTTCAGCAACCACACGCTGCTTCATCTCTTCAATCGGTGCGCCCATTTCGGCGACACGCGCTGCGACATCCGGGTCAGGAGTGACCGAGGCGTCCAGCAGGATCGGCTCGCCCTCTGCGGAAATCAGATTGCCGTCATCGTCGAAGGTCAGAACCACTTCGCCCAGATATTTCGAATAGGCATAGGCCTGCACCACCGGCACATCGCCCACCATCGTCGGATAGGCGCCCGCAGCACCTTCGTCCGTGTTCGACAACAGCGTGTGCGAATGGCCGCCAACGACAAGATCCAAGTCGGGAACCTGTTCGGCGATCTCCAGATCTTTGGCCAGACCCACATGGTTCAGCGCGATGATGATGTTCACGCCGTCTTCCTGCAGCGCCGCGACGTCGGCCTTCAGGCTTTCGATTTCGTCCTGAAACACCACGTCCTTGCCGGGGCTGGAGGTATCGACCGTATCCGTTGCCAGCGCCGAGATGATGCCGATCTTCTGGCCGCCAACCTCAAGAACCACGTGGTTTTGCACCTTGTCCTTCAGCTCAGCAGAATTCGACAGATCCAGATTGCCCGAGATCACCGGGAAGCTGACCGCGTCGATGAAAGCGGCAAGACCTTCGGGGCCATCGTCGAACTCGTGGTTGCCGACCGCCATGACATCATAGCCGATACCTTCCATGAACTCGGCCTCGGCCGCGCCCTTGTAGGTGGTGTAGAACAGCGAGCCCTGGAACGGGTCACCTGCATCCAGAAGCAGCACGTTTTCATCCGCCAGCTCGGCCCGCTTGGCGTCCACGGCTGTTTTCAGCCGGGCCACGCCGCCGAAACACTTGCCCTCGGCCTCGTCTTCGGCGTCACAGGTGGAATCGTATTTGTTGATCGACTCGATGCGGCTGTGAATGTCGTTTGTGTGCAAAATCGTCAGCTTATACTCAGCCGCCGCAACACCTGCGGTCAGGGCCAACACGGCGGCCGATGTTAGGAAACGGGTCAACATTTGAATACTCCCTATCTTTGATTGCGCAGATCGTGCGCTGTGGACGGGAAAGAGTCAAAGGGGCAAATCCGACTTGATTCCCCCCGCAGCGCGAGGCATCACCCAAGACATGCTGATCTACAAAATTTTCCGGGCCGATGAATGGGCCGAGTTGCAGGCCAATGGGGCATCGGACGGGGCTCCGATCGATCTGTCCGACGGGTTCGTGCATTTTTCCACCGCTGAACAGGCGGCTGAAACCGCAGCCAAGCATTTCGCCGGTATCGAGGGGCTGACCCTGTTGGCCTGCGACGCGGATGCCATGGGCGATGACCTGAAATGGGAGGTGTCGCGCGGCGGGGCCCTGTTCCCACATCTCTATCGCCAGATCCGCATGAGTGATGTGGTCTGGTCGCGCGCGCTGCCCTTTGATGGCCAAACCCACCACTTCCCGAAGGAGATGGCATGACCGCCTATATCGATCCCGAACGCGAGCAATTCGAAACCTTCAAGACGCTGGATCGCGATCACCCCATCGAGATGTTGAATCTGGTCAAGTTTCGCGCCAAGGCCGCCTATCCGGCGGGTCACGAACTGGCCGGGGCCGACCTGACCGGGGCGGATGCCTATGGCAAATACGGGCTTGAGACCGCCCCCATCATTGCCCGGTTGGGCGCGTCGATCCTGTGGCGCGGCGTGTTTCAGGCAACCCTGATCGGACCGACGGATGAAGCGTGGGATGCAGTGTTCATCGCCCGTTATCCCAGCGCTCATGTGTTTTTGGAAATGGTCACCGACCCCGACTATCAGAAAGCCGTTGTGCATCGTCAGGCGGCGGTCGAAACCTCGCGCCTGATCCGCTGCGGTTCGACCGAGGGCGGGGCATCCTTCGGATGAAACTGACCGAAAAACTTGGGCTGGCCGCCCTGCGCCGGATGGATCCGGAAACCGCCCATGGGCTGTCGATCAAGGCACTGAAAGCCGGGCTGGCCCCTGCGCCGGGGCCGATCACCTCGGCCCGGCTGAGCACCGAAGTTGCGGGGCTGCGCCTGCCCAACCCGGTGGGGCTGGCCGCTGGATTTGACAAGAACGGAGAGGTCCTGACCCCTCTATCCCGCGCGGGCTTTGGGTTTATCGAGGTCGGGGCCGTGACCCCGCGCCCACAGCCCGGCAATCCCAAGCCCCGCCTGTTCCGCCTGATCGAGGACAAGGCCGCCATCAACCGTTTTGGGTTCAACAATGACGGAATGGAGGTCATGGCCGGACGGTTGGCTAACCGTCCCAAGGATGCTGTGATCGGCCTGAACCTTGGGGCGAATAAAGACAGCGACGACCGGCCGGGAGATTTCGCCAAAGTGCTGGCCCATTGCGCCGAGCATCTGGATTTTGCCACCGTTAACGTGTCGTCCCCGAACACCGAAAAGCTGCGCGATCTTCAGGGCAAAGCCGCGCTTGGTGCGCTGCTGAGCGGCGTCATCGAGACGCGCAATGCCCTGCCCCGCCCCCTGCCCATCTTCCTGAAAATCGCGCCCGATCTGACCGAGGCCGAATTGCAGGACATCGCCGAGGTCGCCGCCGAGACCGGCGTGGACGCTGTGATCGCAACCAACACCACCCTGTCCCGTGACGGTCTGCGCAGTGCGCACAAGGACGAAAAAGGCGGCCTGTCGGGTGCGCCCTTGTTCGAGAAATCGACACGCGTGCTGGCCCGGTTGAGTCACCTCACCGGCGGCAACATCCCTCTGATCGGCGTCGGCGGCGTCAGCACGGCGGAACAAGCCTATGCCAAGATTTGCGCCGGGGCGTCCGCGGTGCAGTTCTATACCGCAATGGTCTATGGCGGTCTGTCGCTGGCTGCGGAGATCGCGCAGGGGCTGGATGCCCTGCTGGCGCGTGACGGGTTCGACTCGGTGGCGCAGGCCGTGGGTAGCAAACGAGAGGATTGGCTGTGATCGAATATTGGCACAACCCGCGCTGTTCAAAATCCCGCACGGGTCTGGCACTGCTGGAAGAGCGCGGTGCGGAGGTTCAGGTTCGGAAATATCTTGAAGATGCGCCCTCGGTCGAGGAACTGCGCGCGGCTCAGGTCCTTCTGGGCGTATCCGCTGTTCAGATGATGCGCACGGGCGAGAAGCGATTCAAGGAATTGGGCCTGTCAAAAGATGCACCGGACGCAGAGCTGATCAAGGCCATGGCCGAGAACCCGATCCTGATCGAACGCCCCCTTGCTATCGCCGGGGGCAAAGCCGCCATCGGGCGCCCACCGGAAAACCTGCTGGACCTGCTTTAAGCGACCTGAGCCTCAAGCCGGGGATAGCGCCAGCCCATTGTCACGCCGCGCGCAAGGTTCAGGACCATAAGCGCGGCCCACAAACCGTGGTTGCCGAAGCTGGGCACCAGCAGGAACAGGGCCACGACGTAGATGGCCACCGATTGCAGCATCGCATTGCGCATCTCGCGGGTCCAGGTGGCGCCGATATAGATGCCGTCAAACATCCAGCTTGCCACGCCAATGACCGGGGCAATCGCCGCCCAGAACAGGAACACGCGCCCGGCCTCGCGTACCTCGGGCGAGGTGGACATCAGATCGATCAGCGCAGGTCCGGCGAAAAAGAAAACCCCGCCCAGCAGAACGGCCCCGCCGACGCCCCATTGCGACGACACGACAGAGGCGCGGCGGACCTGAAACCGGTCCCGCGCGCCAACTGCGCCACCGACCAGCGCCTCGGCAGAAAACGCAAACCCGTCCAGCGCAAAGGCGGTGATTTCCAGAAATTGCAACAACACCTGATTGGCGGCCAGATTGACATCGCCCAGATCGGCCCCAACAAACAGGAACGTTGTGAATGACCCGGTCAACAGGACCGAGCGGATCATGATATCGCTGTTCACCTGAAGCATCCGCCGCAGACGGGCCGCATCGAAGATACGGGCCCAATCCCGCCAGATCCGGTTCCGGAACCCGTCGCGGCACAACCACAGCCCCAGCGCCAGCCCCGTCCACTCGGCGATCAGGGTTGCGATGGCGACGCCTTCAACGCCCCAGCCGAGACCCAGAACAAACCACAGGTCCAGAGCGATATTCAGCCCGTTCATCCAGATTTGCAGCAGGAACACGCCCCGCGTCCGCTCGACCGCGATCAGCCATCCGGTCACCGCGTAAAGCGCGATGGTGGCTGGCGCCCCCCAGATCCGAATTTCAAGATAGGCACGGGACAGCGCCTCGACCTCGGGGCTGGCCGGAGACAGCAGAAACGCGCCGCTGAAAATCGCAACCTGTGCAACGATGAAAACCAGCCCCGCCGCCGCACCCAGCATCAGCCCCCGGATCAACAGGGCACGCATCTCGGCCAAATCCCCTGCCCCGCGCGCCTGCGCGGCAAGACCGGTGGTGCCCATGCGCAGAAAACCGAAAATCCAGTAGACCGCAGACAGGATCACAGCGCCGATCCCCACTGCCCCTATCGGCGCGGCCTGACCCATCTGCCCGACAACGCCCGTGTCCACCGCACCCAGAATCGGCACCGTCATATTGGACAGCACAATCGGAACCGCGATCTTCAGCACCCGCCCGTGCGTTATGGGTGCCGGGGCATCGTGCATTCCTTAGCTCTTGTCAGAGCGGCTTTGGGGGATCAGGAAATGCCCTGTGCCCTGCGCGAACAACTTGTCGTGATTGTCCTGCCAGGCCTCGACCCGAACCGAGGCATAACGCCGACCGGATCGGTTGATAAAGGCGCGGGCATAGGCGTCGCGCGGCAGGCCTGAGCGCAGGAAATCCACCGTGAAATCGATCGTCTTGGGAAAGCGTGTCTCTTCCGATTTCAGAATATCCGCAACATCCAGCTCACCGCTTTCGATCCGGGGGAACAGACGTTCCCAGCTTAGGGTAATAAGGGCTGTGACTTCAAGAAACGCCGCCGTCACGCCACCGTGCAGGGCGGGCAATAGCGGGTTTCCGATCAACTTTTCGTCAAAATTCAGAACGCCGGTCAGCTCATCGCCACGCCGGTCGAAGCTGATATTGAGAAAGCGGATATACGGAACACCTTCGACCAAAGCGGTCAGCGCGGCATCCCGGCGCTGTTTGACAACCTGCATGGGTTCGGGACGTGCACGCGCCATTTACTTGACCTCCACGGTGAAGGCACCCGATGCGGTGGCGACCGGATTGTCCTGATCTTCATCGGTTGCCGTGGCCCGCACAAAGGCCACGTTCCGCGTGATATGATAGCATTTGGCGCGTGTCGTGATGGTCTGGCCCGGCTTTGCGGCGCGCATGTAATCTATCCTCAGATCGATGGTTGCGGTGCTTGTCGGCTTCACCGGATTGCTCATCACCGCTGCGCCGCAGCACGTGTCCAGCATTGTCGATACGGCACCACCATGAATGACACCGGTCCGGGGATCGCCAACCAGCGCCTCGTTGTAAGGCATGGTGATTTCCGCTTCACCATTGTTAATATACGTCAGCTCTAACCCAAGTGCCTGTGCGTGAGGAATGGCCTGGATGAACTGGCGCGCAAATTTTGAGATATCCGCCATACATTTGGCTCCTGTCGTCAAGTTGCCCCTTTATGAGCCGCGGACGATGCAAAGGGCAAGCCCGCCTGTTGCGCTCGTCCTCATGACACCCTACGGTGCTGCCAAGGAGACCAGGAATGTCCGACAACCGTTTGTCATTCAAAGAGATGTGCGCTGAGTACGATGTGACTCCGCGTACCCTGCGTTACTACGAGTATATCGAGTTGTTGCAGCCCGATCGGGAAGGCCGGTCGCGGTTTTACGGCCCCCGCGAATGTGCGCGCATGACGCTGATCATGCGCGGGCGCAAATTCGGTTTTCCGCTGGAAGAGATTCGTCAGTGGCTGCTGATCTATGAAGATCAGGGCAACGAGGCGCAAATGGCTGCCTTTGTCGAAATGGCCGACCGCCAGATGGACGAACTGAACCAGCAACGCCAGCAACTGGACGAGGCGATGGGCGAGCTCAAGCGCCTGCGCGACCAGACAGCAAAATCTCTGAACTGACAGGCTCAATGCCTGCCGGGTGCCGCAAGCGCCCATAAATCTGCCAGTCGTTTTGGCGGCGTCCGCCCCGATTCCCGGTTGACGCGGGGGAAATAAAATTGCCCCTGAGTCTGTTTACGCGTTCGGAAGTTACGTCAACTTGGAAATGACGCAGCGTTTGGATTACGTAAACGTCACTCTCATGTTGTAAAGCGACCAGCAACTGCGCAAGTCATGTCCAGTGACGCCAGTGACGAGAGTATGACGAATGACCGAAGATCTGATGACCATCCGTGAGATGTGCGAGACCTATGATGTCACGCCCCGTACCTTGCGGTTCTACGAGGCGAAGGAACTGCTGTTTCCGATCCGCGAGGGTCAGAAACGCCTGTTCACCAAACGCGACCGCGCGCGGCTGAAGCTGATTCTGCGCGGCAAGCGGTTCGGGTTCAGCCTGGAGGAAATTCGCCAGCTTCTGGATCTGTACCATGTGGGCGATCAGCAACTGACCCAGATGACCCGCACCTATGAGATCGCGTGCGACCGTCTGGCAGACATGGAATCGCGCCGCGAAGAACTGACGCAGGCAATCGACGATCTGAAAGAACAGTTGCGTTGGGGCGAAAAAGTCATCGCCTCGATGAAACAGGAAAAAAAGGCAGCCGAGTAACTTCGGCCTGCCGGCTGGAAATATGAATTAAGGGAGCTTTCCATGCCCGTGTATAACGCGCCTACCAAAGACACGCAGTTCATCCTGCATGACGTTCTGAAAGTCTCGCAGTCGGATATTCCCGGCTATGATGAACTGGAAGCCGAATTTACCGGCGCAGTTCTGGAAGAAGCAGGCAAAGTTGCCGCGAATGTGCTGCATCCGCTGAACACCGTGGGCGACACGGAAGGGTGTCGGCTGGAAAACGGCATCGTCTACACGCCGACCGGGTTCAAGGACGCTTTCGAGCAGGTGAAAGAAGGTGGCTGGACTGGCCTCGACATGCCGGAAGAATATGGCGGCCAGAACATGCCCTATGTCATCGGTACTGCTGTGGGCGAGATGTTCTCGGCCGCGAACCAGGCCTTCACCATGTATCAGGGCCTGACCCACGGCGCGGCCTCGGCCATTCTGGCGCACGGTTCGGACGAGCAAAAGAACAAATACCTGCCCAACATGGTCAGCTGCGAATGGACCGGCACCATGAACCTGACCGAACCGCATTGCGGCACCGATCTGGGCCTGATGCGCACCAAGGCGGAACCGCAGGAAGACGGCAGCTATAAGGTCTCGGGCCAGAAGATCTTTATCTCGGCCGGCGATCACGACATGTCCAACAACATCATCCATCTGGTGCTGGCCAAGATCCCCGGTGGCCCCGAAGGCATCAAAGGCGTGTCGCTGTTCATCGTGCCCAAATTCATCGTGAACGAAGACGGCACCCCGGGCGAGCGCAACGGTGTTTCGGTCGGCAAGATCGAAGAAAAAATGGGCATCCACGGCAACTCGACCTGTGTGATGAACTATGACGAGGCGACCGGCTGGCTGCTGGGCGACCAACACAAAGGCATGCGCGCCATGTTCACCATGATGAACGAAGCGCGTCTGGGTGTGGGCATGCAGGGTCTGGCGCAGGCCGAGGCCGCCTATCAGAACGCCGTCGAATACGCCAAGGACCGCCTGCAGGGCCGCGACGTGACCGGCGTGAAAAACCCGGACGGCCCCGCCGATCCGCTGATCGTGCACCCCGACATCCGCCGCAACCTGATGGATCAGAAAAGCTTTACCGAAGGCGCGCGCGCGTTCATCCTGTGGGGCGCGACGATGATCGACAAGGCGCATCGCTCGGGTGACAAGGACGCGGACGGTCTGATTTCGCTGCTGACACCGGTGATCAAGGGCTTCCTGACCGATCAGGGTTACGACATGACGGTTCAGGCGCAGCAGGTCTATGGCGGCCACGGCTACATCGAGGAATGGGGCATGTCGCAATACACCCGCGACGCCCGTATCGCCCAGATCTACGAAGGCGCCAACGGCGTTCAGGCGCTGGATCTGGTGGGCCGCAAACTGGCACAGGATGGCGGCAAGCACGTGATGGCCTTCTTCGAAATGGTCAAGGGTTTCTGCAAGGAAAACGGTGGCCAGGACGAAGCTTATGACAAGGCGTTCATCGAACCGCTGAAGGCGGCGTCGAAGGATCTGCAGGCCGCTGGCATGTACTTCATGCAGCAGGGCATGAAGAACCCCAACAACGCGCTGTCGGGGTCCTATGACTTCATGCATATGTTCGGCCATGTCTGCCTGGGCCTGATGTGGGCACAGATGGCCAAGGCCGCGCAGGGTGCCTTGGACGGTGGTGCGTCGGACAAAGAGTTCTACGAGACCAAGATCAACACCGGCCGCTTCTACATGGCCCGCCGCCTGCCCGCCACGGCGCTGCATCTGGCCCGTATCCAGACCGGCGCAGACACTGTGATGGCTCTGGACGCGGCGAGCTTCTGATCTCAGTCTGGGTCCGGGCGCTCATGCCCGGACCCAGCTATTGAGAGGATACAAGATGCCAAAACGTTTTCGCCTGACCCGCCGTTTTCCGGTCGCCATGACTGAAGACGGGTATCGCAAGCTCAAGGGTTTTGCCCGTGAGGCCGGTCTGGATGAAGGTGAGGCGCTATCCTTTCTGTTCGAGAACTTCAACAGCGTGATTGACGAGGAGAATCTGACCCACCGGCTGCGCATCTTCAACTCTGAGCTGGAAGCGCGAAAACGGTGAGGGCACGCACCAACCAACTGCCTGCTACGGCCTTACGGCCGGACGCCTCCGGCGGGAGTATTTCTGAAAAGATGAAGACGTGATGCGCCCCTGCCACCGGGCGCACTCGCCATCAGGACAGGGACGACTTCACCTTTTGCGGTCATCGGCTCTCCAGCCTGTACCGCAAGCCGAGTGAAACAGATCCGGTTTGATAAATGGTAAACGTCGCCACTTCATCTTTTTACAAATACTCAATTCCAACCTGACCACATGCGCCTTGGGAGGGGCAATCGCATGACGATCAAACTGCACTGCTTCGGAGAAAGCGGAAACAGCTACAAGGCGGCGCTGGCGTTGGAGATGTCCGGGCTGCAGTGGGAGCCGGTCTTTGTCGATTTCTTCAACGGTGAGACCCGCACGCCAGAGTTCCGCAAGGACGCAAACGAGATGGGCGAATCCCCGTTTCTTGTCGATGGCGATTTTCGCACCAGTCAGTCCGGCGCCATTCAGGCTTATGTGACCGAAAAATCCGGCAAGTTCGGCGGTAAGGACCGTGACGAGAACTACGAAATCCTTCGCTGGGTGTTGTGGGACAACCACAAGCTCAGCTCGATGGCCGGGTTGACGCGGTTTCTGGTCAATTTCCTGCCGGAAAAACACCGTAACCCGGATGTGATTGCGTTTAATCAGGGCCGTCTGAAAGCGGCTTACGAAGTCCTTAATGCCCATTTGGAAGGCCGTGACTGGATTGTTGGTGATGGTGTCACCAACGCCGATCTCAGCTGCTGCGGCTATCTCTATTATCCCGAACCATTCGGCTTTGACCGTGCCGACTGGCCCAATATCGACGCCTGGCTGACCCGTCTCAGCGAACAGCCCGGCTGGAAACACCCCTATGACCTGATGCCCGGCAACCCGTCGGATCGAGCTTAAGGAGAAGTCTCATGACCGAAGCTTACATATATGATGCCCTGCGCACCCCGCGCGGCAAGGGCCGCAAGGATGGCAGCCTGCACGAGGTGACCTCGGTGCGCCTGTCCGCCCTGACCCTGAACGCGATGAAAGAGCGTAACAATCTGGAAGGCCACGCTGTCGAGGACGTGATCTGGGGCAACGTCACGCAGGTGATGGAGCAAGGCGGCTGTCTGGCGCGCTCGGCTGTTCTGGCCTCGGATCTGGATGAATCGATCCCCGGTCTGGCCATCAACCGTTTCTGCGCCTCGGGCATGGAAGCGGTGAACCTGGCGGCGAACCAGGTCAAAGGCGGCGCAGGCGAGGCCTATATCGCCGGCGGTGTCGAGATGATGGGCCGCGTGGCCATGGGCAGCGACGGTGCGGCGATTGCCGTGGACCCCTCGCTGGCGATGGGCACCTATTTCGTGCCGCAGGGCATTTCGGCCGACATCATTGCCACCGAATATGGTTTTACTCGCGATGACGCGGACGCGCTGGCGGTTGAATCGCAGCGCCGTGCCGCAGAGGCCTGGGCGGACAACCGGTTCGAGAAATCGGTCATCACCGTCAAGGATCAGAACGGGCTGACCATTCTGGACCGCGACGAGTACATGCGCCCCGGCACCGACATGCAAAGCCTTGGTTCGCTGAACCCGTCCTTCCAGATGATGGGCGAGCAGATGCCGGGCTTTGACAAGGTAGCGATGCTGAAATACCCGCATCTGGAAAAGATCAACCACGTCCACCACGCGGGCAACAGCTCGGGCATCGTGGATGGGGCCGCTGCTGTGCTGATCGGCAACAAGGAGTTTGGCGAGAAATACGGCCTGAAACCGCGCGCGCGTATCAAGGCGACCGCCAAGATCGGCACCGATCCGACCATCATGCTGACCGGCCCTGTTCCGGTGACAGAGAAGATTCTGGCCGACAATGGCATGAAGATCAGCGATCTGGACCTGTTCGAAGTGAACGAAGCCTTCGCCTCGGTCGTGCTGCGGTTCCAGCAGGCGTTTGACGTCGATCCGGCGCTGGTCAACCCAAATGGCGGCTCGATCGCGATGGGTCACCCGCTGGGCGCAACCGGTGCGATGATCATCGGCACGCTGCTGGACGAGCTTGAGCGTCAGGACAAGGAAATGGGTCTGGCAACGCTTTGCATCGCGTCCGGCATGGGTGCGGCAACCATCATCGAGAGGGTCTGATGCCCAAGCTGGATCTCTCTCAGATCTCATTCAGGGGCGGTTCGGGCTATCCCGGCAAGCTGGCAAAGGCAGGCGATGGCCGCTTTGTCCAGCCTGTGGGGGATGCTGGCGGGCTGACCCAGTACGGGGTCAACATCGTGCGGCTGGAACCGCAGGGGCTGTCCTCGCTGCGCCATTATCACATGGAACAGGACGAGTTCGCCATCGTCCTCAGCGGCACCTGTACCCTGATCGACGATGATGGTGAGCATGAGATGCAGCCCGGTGATTGCGCCGCTTTTCCCGCAGGTGAGGCCAACGGCCACCACCTTGTGAACAAAACCGATGCGCCCGCGACCTTTCTGGTGGTGGGCACACGGACCCCGACCGAGACCGGCTATTACAGCGACCTAGACATGATGGTGAAGTTCGATGCCGACGGCTTTCGCTTTACCCGCAAAGACGGCAGCCCGCTGACGGCTGACCAGATTGGAGATGACAATGACTGAATTCACTCTGACAAAAGACTCTGATGGCGTGGGCGTCATCACCTGGAATGTGCCCGGGAAAACCATGAACGTGATGTCCTTTGACGGGCTGGCGCAACTGAGCAGCTGCATCGATGATGCGCTGGCCGATGACGCGGTCAAGGGCATCGTCATCACCTCGGGCAAGGAAGGGTCGTTTGCCGGTGGCATGGACCTGAACCTGCTGGCGGTGATGAAGGAACAGGCGGGCGACGATCCGGCCAAGGGTCTGTTCGAGGGCACGATGCAGATGCACGCCCTGCTGCGCAAGATCGAGCTTGCGGGCATGGACCCCAAGACCAAGAAGGGCGGCAAGCCGATTGCCACCGTTCTGCCCGGCACCGCCGCGGGCATCGGTATGGAACTGCCGCTGTCCACGCACCGCATCTTTGCCGCCGAAAACCCCAAGGCAAAGTTCGGCCTGCCCGAGATTATGGTCGGCATCTTCCCCGGCGCGGGCGGCACCACGCGG
Organism: Ruegeria sp. AP12; assembly: GCF_056540025.1. Classification (NCBI taxonomy): domain Bacteria; kingdom Pseudomonadati; phylum Pseudomonadota; class Alphaproteobacteria; order Rhodobacterales; family Roseobacteraceae; genus Ruegeria; species Ruegeria sp. AP12. The sequence continues at coordinate 303,244 of NZ_JBQFVZ010000001.1, read as the reverse complement.
ATGGTGCGCAAGGTTGGCGCGATCGCGGCGGCTCCACTGTTGCTGGAAGGCAAGATGCTGGACGTCAAGAAAGCCAAGGGCGCAGGCTATATCGATGAGATCGCCGAAGACCCGATGGCTGCGGCCAAGGAATGGGTGCTGAATGCCAAGGACGGCGACATCGTCAAGCCCTGGGACGCCAAGGGCTACAAGATGCCCGGCGGCGCGCCCTACCATCCTGCGGGCTTCATGAACTTCGTCGGAGCCTCGGCGATGGTGCATGGCAAGACCCAAGGCGCCTTCCCGGCTGCCAAGGCGCTGCTGAGCGCGGTTTATGAGGGCGCTCTGGTCGATTTCGACACCGCGCTGAAGATCGAGGCGCGCTGGTTCACATCCGTGCTGATGAACCCGTCCTCGGGTGCCATGATCCGCTCGCTGTTCCTGAACAAGGAAGCGCTGGAAAAAGGCGCTGTGCGTCCCGCTGGTGTTCCCGATCAGTCGGTCAAGAAGATCGGCGTTCTGGGCGCGGGCATGATGGGTGCGGGCATCGCGCTGGTGTCGGCGCAGGCCGGTATGGAAGTGGTTCTGGTCGACCGTGATCAAGCAGCCGCCGACAAGGGCAAGGCCTATACCGAGACCTATCTGGACAAGGGCATGAAGCGCGGCAAGGTCACCGCTGAAAAGAAAGAGGCCATGCTGGGCCGCATCACCGCGACCCCGGATCTGGACAACCTGAAAGGCTGTGACCTGATCATCGAAGCCGTCTTCGAAGACATGGGCGTCAAGGCCGAGATGACAAAGAAGGTCGAAGCGATCATCCCCGAGGATTGCATCTTTGCCTCGAACACCTCGACCCTGCCGATCACCGATCTGGCCAAAGCCTCGGCGCGTCCGGATCAGTTCATCGGCATCCACTTCTTCTCGCCGGTCGAGAAGATGTTCCTGGTCGAGATCATCAAGGGCAAGGAAACCGGGGATCGCGCGGTCGCCAAGGCGCTGGACTATGTGCGCCAGATCAAGAAGACGCCCATCGTGGTCAACGATGCACGCTTCTTCTACTGCAACCGCTGCATCATCCCCTACATCAACGAAGGTGCGCGCATGATCACCGAGGGCGTCAGCCCCGTGCTGATCGACAACGCCGCGCGGCAACTGGGCTTCCCGGTGGGTCCGGTTCAGCTGACTGATGAGACCTCGATCGATCTGGGGGCCAAGATCGCCCGTGCCACCAAGGCGGCGATGGGCGATGCCTATCCCGAAAGCCCCTCGGACGATCTGATCTTCTGGATGGAAGAACAGGGCCGTCTGGGCCGCAAATCGAACGCAGGCTTCTTTGACTATGACGAAAAGGGCAAGCGCGTCGGGTACTGGAACGGCCTGCAGGACAAGTATCCGCTGGCCGAGGATCAGCCCGACCTGATCGAAGTGCAGGAACGTCTGATGTTCGCGCAGGTTCTGGAAGCGGTGCGCGCGCTGGAAGAGGGTGTACTGGAAGACATCCGCGAAGGCGATGTGGGCGCCATTCTGGCCTGGGGCTTTGCGCCGTGGTCCGGTGGTCCGCTGAGCTGGCTTGACATCATCGGCGCGCCTTACGCCGCCGAGCGTTGCGACCAACTGGCCGCAGCCTATGGCGAGCGTTTTGCCTGCCCGCCGCTGCTGCGTGAGATGGCCGAGAAGGGTCAGACCTTCTATGGCCGCTTCGACCCCGAAGCCAAAGCCGCTTGATCAAGTGATGCAGGCGCGTGACACCACGCGCCTGCATCGTTCTTTTCGTGTTTGGTTAGGTCTGCCATTCAGGCCGCAGAAACAGGACAGGCGCATTGGGCCTGCCCGGACGCCCCGGTCTGCGCATGCCGGATGGCGGGCGGATCGGAAAAATCGGTTCCTGCGGGATGGGTGCAGGCAGTGCACCCAACGGGTTTGCAAGGGCTGAAACGTCGCCCCTGATTGCAATCGAATTGACCAAAGCCGTCGCGGTCTGTTCATCCGCCACCCTATAGGGCGCGTGATCCTGTGCCGAACGGGCACTGAACCGACCAGCCGGGCAAAAGGCCTGCAGCCCACCCTCGACAAAGATCACCTCATCCGTGTCAAAAAACAAAGTCGTCACCTGGAACGATGACCCCGGCACCTGCGCCGACATCCGGCACGCGCCGTTCAACATCCGGGCCGGAATAACCGAGACACCCGCCGCGTCGGGATCGAGTTTCCCAAGATCCAGCGCCATGCCCTGCTCGGGCATCAACCAGACAGGCCGCCCGTTATAGGTCGCCCGTGCGGGTACAAATATCGGCATGTAATCGGCGCGGGTTTCATCGGCCGGAATAACGACGCAACAGGTCGAAATCCGGCGCACCTCGCGAAACCCGTTATCCAAAGTTCGCACCAGATCGCCCACGGCAACCCGTTCGATCAACTTCCAGCCACTTGTGGTAGCAACTTTGGTGCCGCGCAACAAACCACCACGGCGTGCGTTTACCGCTTTATTCGGGTCGGCGAAATCAACGTCACCAGATTGATCCGAAAACCCCGAAACACTCACTACTTCAAACACGTGCCTCACCCCCTTGTGGCACAAACTAACGATGCAAAACGGATAGCATGAATTTTAAGAGGTGACTTATTTCTGACATATTTGCGCCCAATTTGGGCCTTTTGAGGCCCCTTTTGCGCACATTTTACAGACAAATGCGGGGTAAATACTTCTTTTGATCCGCGTTCGGAAACGATTACTGGGCCGATCCGTCGAACTGATATCCGAATCTCCGAATATCTTCCGCGCAGGCTTGGGCAACCGCATCCACTGTTTGCGTCGTATAGTACCGACGGTAATCGCGATCCCGCTTCGACCGGTTCAGATGCGGCAGCTCCACGTCAAACCCGAGATGTTCGATCAGAGGCCGCGCGTCCTGTGCGAAATGCTCAAGGCGAATATATGCGTCACATCTTTCGGCCCCGTTGGCCATGGTCACATAGGCGCGCGCGGGGTGGTGCCGAAAGGATCGCAGCGTGGACGGATGCAGGACAAACGACCCGAAATCCAGATCTTTGGCGCGCCCGACATCCGGGTGATCAAAGCTCTGTACCCGCAGCCAATGATAATAGCTCACCATCCGGTCCCACGGATTGCGCACCATCGTAAACACGAACATCGACGTCAAAGCCTTGGCAGACAGAACCCCGTCGATATCGGACAGCGTTGAATGCTTCCACAAGCGCCCGCGCGCGTTCAGGGATTTGGCGCGGCGTCGACGTTTCAGCGCCTTGGGCGTATCCCCCAACAGAATGTCATCCTTCATCGCCCGCTGTTCCAGCGCCAACACCAGCGACGTGCCCCCGGTCTTGGGGATATGCACGAACACATAACGGCGTCCGGTCGAGATGATCACGCCACGCCCTGCTCTGCCGTTGCGCGACTGGCGCGCCATCCCAGCACGGCCCCCGCCGTTGCAATCAGTCCGATGCCAAAGACCTGCATCACGCCGATGGACTGCCCCAACGCCACCCAGGCAAAAAGCGGGCCGAAGATCATCACCGAATATTCGAACACGGCAACAAAGGACGGCTCGCCCACTTGATACGCCTTGATCAGCATGAAGACCGCGATGGTCGACCCCACGGCTTGCACGACGATCCACGGGATGGCCGGTTGGAAGTCCCAGACCAGCCCTCGGGTCACAAACCCATCCGGCCCCTCGGGCGTATCCACCGGAAAGGCGGTGAAAAAGGCCAACCCGATTGCGCCTGCCAGTCCCAGGGTCATCACCATATTCGCCAGCAGAGCCACCGTGCTTTCGTCCGAGCAATGACTGCGGGTGACAATGGCGCTGAGCGCATAGAAAAACCCGCCCGCCACCGGCAACAGGGTTCGGGCGTCGAAATCGGTTGGGTTGGGTTGCAAAACGCACAGGATGCCGATGAACCCGATCATCACTGCCCCGATACGCCACGGACCGATAGGTTGTTTCAGCCCCAGTGCCGAGATCAGAAGCACAAAGATCGGTGAGGTAAACAGCCCGGCCAGCGCCTGCGCAATCGGCATCAAAGCCAGCGAGGCGAAATAGAACAGCATGGCCGTGGTGATCAGCAGGCTGCGCACCACGACAGGCCCTAACCGTTTGGGGCGCAGCGTGCCAAAGCCCAGCAGCGACAGCCCTGCGATCAAGGGCAACATCAAAGCGGCCCGACTCAGGTGGAATTGCCACAGCCCTATTGTCTCGGCCAGCAGAATCACGACATTGTCCACAACCCCGATGATGGCCATGGAACTGACCATCAGGGCCGCGGCCAAAATCGGTGAGGTCGGTTTAGCTGCCTGCATCTGCCACATGTTCCTGTTCTGCGTCCCGCCATCCAGCACAATTGCCAATCCCGACGCAACAAGTTTGCGCCACGCGATTTGGGCGTGCTAAGCTGCGGCAAAAGAAATACGAGCAGAACCCATCCAGATGACCGCCCTGAAACAGTACCAGCGGATCGAAGCCACCGGTCTGTGGCGCCCCTCGCCCGATGAACAACGGCGCGAGGTTGTCGTCTCGATTGGTGAGGCCACGCTCACCATCTCGGATTTCAATGACCGGGCGTTGACGCATTGGTCACTGGCGGCGCTGGAACGGCAAAATCCGGGCGTCTTCCCGGCGATCTTCAACCCCGATGGCGACCCGGATGAGACGCTGGAGCTGGCCGAAAGCGAAAAGACCATGCTAGAAGCCATCGACCGGCTGCAACGCGCCATCGACAAGGCACGTCCGCATCCCGGGCGTCTGCGGTGGCTCAGCGTTGGGGGCGTTGTTGCCGCTGTTCTGGCGGTCATGCTGTTGTGGCTGCCCGGAGCGCTGCAAAGCCATGTGGTGTCCGTCGTGCCCGAGGTGAAGCGGCAGGAAATCGGCGGCGCGATTCTGAAACGGATCGAGCGTGTGTCGGGGCGTGCCTGTACCTCACGCGATGCGCAGGCGTCATTGGATCGGTTGGCGAAACGGACCGGCGTGCGGCAGATCATCATCCTGCCTGCAGGGGTGCAGGACAGCCTCAGCCTGCCGGGCGGTACCGTGCTACTCAGCCGGTCATTGGTCGAGGATCATGAGGATCCAGCCGTCGCCGCCGGATATGTTATTGCAGAACGGGCGCGGTCCGAACAGCAGGACCCGCTGGATGATTTGCTGGACCGGACGGGCGCGTCCTCGGCGTTTCGATTGCTGACAACCGGAGGGCTGACGCCTCAGATCGTCGACAGCTATACCGAACAGGTCTTGTCCGAACCCCGCCCCTCGGTCACGGATGAGGCGTTGCTGGCGATGTTCGCGCAGGCCGCCCTGCCCTCGACCCCTTATGCCTATGCACGTGACATCACCGGGGAAACCGTGCTGGGCCTGATCGAGGCCGACCCGATGGCCGGGCGCACGTTGGAACAGGTGTTGCCGGACCGCGATTGGGTCCGGCTACAGAATATCTGCGGCGAGTGATCCGCCTTACTTGGTGCCGAACATCCGGTCCCCGGCATCACCGAGACCGGGCATGATATAGCCTTTCGAGTTCAACTCGCGATCCAGCGCGGCGGTGACGATATGCACATCTGGATGCGCCTCTTTCATGCGTTCGACACCTTCGGGTGCGGCCAGCAGGCAGAGAAAGCGAATATCGGTCGCGCCCTGCTCTTTCAGCAGATCAATCGCGGCGGCAGAGCTGTTGCCGGTGGCCAGCATCGGGTCCACGGCGATGACCAGACGGTCTTTCAGCCCCTCGGGGGCCTTGAAGTAGTACTGAACGGGTTTCAGCGTTTCTTCATCGCGATATAGGCCGACAAATCCCACCCGTGCCGAGGGGATCAATTCCAGAACCCCATCCAGCATCCCGTTGCCCGCCCGCAGGATCGAGACCAGCGCCAGCTTCTTGCCGGCCAGAATGGGGGCGTCCATCTCCTCCATCGGGGTTTCGATATGCCGCGTCGTCAGCGGCATTTCCCGCGTGATCTCATAAGCCAACAGCAGCGTGATTTCGCGCAGCAACTGCCGGAACACGGCGGTCGAGGTACCCTTGTCCCGCATGAGCGTCAGCTTGTGTTGCACCAGCGGGTGGTCGACGACGGTCAGGTGATCGCTCATGAGTTCTCCAGTCTTTTCTTGACCCGCGCGCGGGTGTCTTCGTCACAAAAAGCCGCGTTCAGGGCTGTTTCATTCAGTGCGGCAAAGTCTTCGGCGTCCCAGCCGAAGGCTGCGTGCAGCATCTCATATTCGCGCCGCATGGTGGTATGAAAAAAGGGCGGATCGTCGGTGGAAACGGTGACCTTGACGCCTGCATCGCGCAACCGCGCAATCGGGTGGGCTGCGAAATCAGGAAACAGGCCAAGGACCACGTTTGATCCCGGACAGACCTCTAGCGTGATACCACGGTCGGTAATTTCGTGCACAAGGTCAGGATCTTCAATCGCGCGCACCCCGTGGCCGACGCGTTCCACACCAAGATCGCGGATCGCATCACGGACACTTTCCGGGCCGCCAAACTCGCCCGCATGGGTGGTGAGACGCAGCCCCGCCTCGCGGGCGCAGTCGAAGGCCCATTTGAAATCCCCCTGGGTGCCCACGGATTCGTTGCCGCCCATGCCAAAACCGGTAATCCAGTCGCCTGCGGTTTCCGCCGCGCAATGGGCGCTGCGTTTGGCCTGTTCAGGACCGAAATGACGGACACAGGTGACAACACCGCGCAGGGTGATGCCGAATTTGCGCTCAGCCTCGTCAGCGGCGTCCTGAATGGCGGTCAGATAGTCGCGCCAGGCATGAAGATCCCCGCCGCCGCAGAACTCGGGGCTGAGAAAGGTTTCCGAATAAACCACGCCATTTGCGGCGCTTTCTTCAAGTATCGCCAGCGTCAGGCGGCGGAAATCCTCGGGCGTTTTGAGAACCTCACAAGCGGCCTCATACACGCTGAGGAAATGGGCGAAATCCCGGAAGTCATAGCTGCCGTCGGGTTTGAATATCCCGCTCAGGTCAACGCGCTTTTCATGGGCGAGTTGGCGGATAAAGGCGGGCGGGGCCGCGCCTTCGTGGTGCAGGTGCAACTCGATTTTGGGCAGGTCTGCGACGGTCATAGAAAGCTTCTCCCCGGCCCTTGCGCCGGAATGTTCAGGTGATGGGCAATACTGGCAGCGACGTCGGCGAATGCGATTTGCCCGATCTGGCCGCTGCCTTTTCCAGCGACCAGAACAGGCACCTGTTCGCGCGTGTGATCGGTTCCGGTCCAGCTGGGATCGTTGCCGTGATCGGCGGTCAGCAGCAGCAGGTCGTCCGGGCGCAGCTTTTGCAGGATCACGCCGATTTCCCGGTCGAACCATTCCAGAGCACGGGCGTAACCGCTGATGTCGCGGCGGTGACCATAGAGGCTGTCGAATTCGACGAAATTGGCGAAAGTCAGGCTGCCCTCTTCGGCCTCGTCCACCAGATCGGAAAGGTGCCTCATCAACTCGGCGTCCGAACCTTTGCGCAGCGTGTCGACCCCCTGCATCGAAAAGATGTCGCCGATCTTGCCCACGGCATGCACCTTGCGACCGGCATCCTGCACCCAATTGGTCAGCACCGGCGCAGGCGGCAGGATCGCGAAATCCTTGCGGTTGGTAGTGCGGGTGAATCCGTCCTTAGGCGATCCGACAAAGGGCCGCGCAATCACCCGGCCCACTTTCATCTGGTGCAAACGCGGCGCGAGCGTCCGGCACATCTGCAGCAGGCGGTCGAGGCCAAAGCTGTCTTCATGCGCGGCGATCTGGAACACGCTGTCGGCTGATGTGTAGCAGATCGGCCAGCCGGTCCGCATATGCTCGGCCCCCAGTTCCGCAATGATCGCGGTGCCCGAGGCATGGCAATCGCCCAAAATGCCGCCGGTGACCGCGGCCTCGGCCGCGGCGCGGCTCAGATCAGCGGGAAAGGCCGGGGTGGTGTCGGGGAAATAGTGCCAATCCCACGGTACGGGCAAACCGGCCAGTTCCCAATGGCCCGAGGGCGTGTCCTTGCCCGGCGAACGTTCGCGCGCGCAGCCCCAGAGGCCCGAGGGTTCAGCATCAAGTCCCGGCGTATCATCCCCCGACGCCAGGCGCGCCGCAGCACCAAGGCCCAGCGCGTCCAGATTGGGCAGGTCTAGCGTGCCAGAGCGCCCGTCCTCGGCGCGACCCTCGGCACAGGCCTGCGCGATATGGGTAACCGTGTTGGCCCCGATGTCCGGCACGTCGCCGTTGAAATACTGGCCCGCATCCGGTGCGCCGCCGATACCGACCGAGTCCATGACGACCAGAAAAGCCCGTCTCATGCGGTGATCCTTTCATGAACCAGCGCCGGGGTCATCGGTGCATCATCGCCGATCGAGATGGCTTGCAGGATCGTATCTGCGGCCTGCCGCGCGGCGTCTTCCCGCGCGGCATGCACCACGGCCAAGGGCGCGCCTTTGTCGACTTTGTCGCCCAGCCGGACAATGCCGGACATACCGACCGCCGGGTCGATCACGTCACTTTCGACCTGCCGACCACCGCCCAAGGCAACCACGGCAAGGCCCAATGCCTCGCCATTTATCGCGTTGATATACCCACCGCGCGGGGCTTGAACCTCAAGGATCACGCTGGCTTCGGGCAGGAAGCGTGACCAGTTTTCGACGAACTGCAGCGGCCCGCCGACAGCGGCCATCATGCGGCCAAACCGCTCGGCTGCGCGCCCGTCGCGGATAACGTCAGTGATCTTGTCTCGCCCCTCATCCGCCGTGGCGACCATGCCGGCATCGGTCAGCAATACGCCGCCCAGCTCGGCCGAAATTTCGGCCAGCGGCGCGTAATGCGCATTTGTCAGAACATTCATCACCTCGGCCACTTCCAGCGCATTGCCCAGCGCCGGGGCCAAGGGTTGATGCATATCAGTGATCACGGCCGAGGTCCGGCACCCTGCCGCATTCGCAGTCTCGGTCAAGGCCTGTGCCAGTGTGCGCGCTTCATCCAGCGTTTTCATGAACGCCCCGCTGCCGACCTTGACATCGAGCACCAGAGCCTCGGGGCTGGCCGCCAGTTTCTTGGACAGGATTGACGCGGTGATCAGATCGAGGCTTTCGACCGTCGCCGTGACATCCCGGATCGCATACAGCCGCTTGTCGGCCGGTGCGATCTGACCGGTTGCGCCAACAATCGCGGCCCCAGTTTCGCTTAGTATCTGGGCCAGACGGTCCTGCCCGATCTGCGTGGTGACACCGGGAATGGCCTCAAGCTTGTCCAGCGTGCCACCTGTATGACCAAGGCCCCGCCCGGAAATCATCGGAACATAGGCCCCGCACTCCGCCAGCGCCGGGGCCAGTATCAGGCTGACGCAGTCCCCCACCCCCCCGGTCGAGTGCTTGTCGATCACCGGCCCGTTCACGTCCCAATTCAGAACATCACCGCTGTCGCGCATTGCCAGGGTCAGGTCTGCCCGCCCCTGCGCGCCCAGCCCGCCCATGCAAACCGCCATCGCAAAGGCCCCGGCCTGCGCGTCGCTGACCCCGCCATCAGCCAGCCCTTGTGCAAACCATGACAGGTCTTCGCTGGTCGGCACCTCATGCCGGCGCAGTTTTGCGATGATCGAGCGGGCATCCATTGGCTCAGGCGTCCTGCATATGGGACGCGTCGAACGCGCCCGGCAGAAGATCGCCGATGGTGGTTTCCATTTCCATCCCGCCGGTCGTCGCCAGAGTGACCTTCACGTCGCGCCCACCGAACTCGGCCAGTTTCTGACGGCACCCCCCGCAGGGCGGTACTGGTTGTGGGCTTTGGGCCACGACGTAGACCTCGGCCAGTTCGGTCTCACCTGCGGCAACCATGGCGGCTATCGCCCCTGCTTCGGCACAGGTGCCTTCGGGATAAGCCACGTTTTCGACGTTGCAGCCGACGTAAAGCGTACCGGACCCCGACAGGATCGCCGCACCAACCTTGAAATTCGAATAAGGCGCATGGGCGTTTTCGCGAACCTTCAGGGCAGCATCTTTGAGCGACATGGCGATTCCCCAATTTTTGATCAGTTGGTCAGAAAAACGTACCCTAATAGCAAGCGCCGGGGAAGTTGAAGCCCCCAGCATGTGTTTTTCGCCTATTCCAGCATTGTGTTGAAGGTTCCCGGTAATGTCACTTCCAGCAATTCGATATCCTCGGACGGGTCCGCCAGCCGCGTGCGCATTCCCGGCGGAATAACAAAGGCATCCCCCTGTTCCAGCCGGTATGGCTCGCGCCCTTCGCCTTCCAACGTAACCTCTCCGGTCATGACGAAGGTAAAGTGAATGTCGGTATCATGGCTGGCCCAAACCGTGTCCCCCTGCCCACGGCGGATGACCTGTACCCCGGCCACGCCTTTGGTGTTTTCGGCAATCGTCGTGTCGCGGCAAACATAGCCCGGCAGCCGGAAGGGTATCCACTCGGCATCCTTGGCCTGATTGTAGACAAAGCGTTGGCCCTGCCATTCCCGGTCCGGACGCAAATGAGGCGTCGGCAACTCCATCTCATGATCAATCTCGGTGACATGCTCGGCCGGAACGCCGATCTCGATCACCTGCACGTTGTCCGAGGCTTCCAGCACACGGTGGCGGATTTCCGGGGGCTGGATAAAGCAATCCCCGGCGGTCAGGCGCATCTTGTCACCCTGATCTTCGTAGACAACATCGACCCAGCCATGGATGCAGAAGATCAGCTGAAAACCCACCTTGTGGAAATGCACCATATCCGGCACCGGCCCGCCATCGGGGATGCGGATATGGCTGGCGATGATCGAGCCGCCCAAACGATCCGGAACGAGGTCGCGATAGTGCATCCCGGCTCGCCCGATGATCCAAGGGGCCTGATCTCTAAGGCGACGGACGACAAAGGAATGGACCGTTTCGGGCATGACCAGCGGCGGGTCGCGGTCTTCAATCTCGATTCGGGTTCCGTTTGGCGCGATCAAAACCCTTTCGCCGCCGGCAAATGCATCGGGGTCTTCGGTCAGGATGCGAAGCGTTCCGGCACCTTCAGGCGCATCTTTTTCGATGCGCAGACGCAACCCATGACCTGAGAACACGGCAGTCCGCGGATCGTCTGCGGGATAGATCATATCCATCCGCATCCCCAGAACCTTGGTGTAAAATGGGATGTCGTCCCTTAGCTCATTCGTTGGTAAGCGGAACTCGGCTATCGTCTGGTTCGAACGCAAAGGGCGCATCGGGCAGTGTCTCGTGCTGTTGGTGTTTACGCCATCCGATCAGAACCGAAGCGAAAATGCCAATCGAAAACAATAGCTCGAGCGTTTCTTCCACAACAAAAAGCCGCATCAGCGTCAGTTGGGAAAAGTCCGTATATTTGGGCCGTGCGACCTGATCCACAACTTGCGCCACGACGACAGCCAACACTGCCAAAGCAAAAACGGTAAGGAATGGCGCACGGGCCTTGCGGGCTTTCCAGATCGTTGGGATCCCGTGCCAGACCACTCCGAACAGCAAGACCAGACCCAGAACCACCCGCACCCAAGTGGGATCGAGCATGTTGTCAATCGCGTTGAATACAGCCGCAAGCGAGCTGTCTGCGGCGAAGATCTCGGTGTCGATCTCTCGCTCTGCCAGAAGGAAACAGCCCAGCGAAATATACACTCGCGGCAACCCCTTCAAAGTTACCAACGCCGCCACAGCCGCGCCGAACAGCATCACAGCCGATGCAATCTCGACAATCCCGCCTTCATTAACATGCGTGATCGCCCAGGTTGGCCACAGTATCCCAACCACGCAAAACAGCAGCGTCGCCAACATGACACAATGGGTCACCGCAACGCCGGTTGCGGGTGCAAATCGAACGGGCAGAGTCAAACGCTCTGCTTTGGTTTCAGTGCTGAAAGTCATGCCTATCTTGGTTCTGCTGGTTCGGCAGTTTGAGTGAGTGGATTTGGCCGAATGTAAATATTTTACAACGGAAATCAACCAAGCCCGGATTAAGAGACATCAAGCTGTGATAGGTGACGCAACGTAGCCAAGCCGCAAAAACTCGGTTACCACACGGTTAGATACCAGAAGGGAGCCGTATCGCTGATGTCTGACTCACGCAGCCAAAGACAAGCCGCGCTTGACTATCACGCCCATCCAAAACCCGGAAAGCTTGAGATCAAGGCCACAAAGCCAATGGCCAATGGTCGCGATCTGGCCCGCGCCTATTCGCCCGGCGTGGCCGAGGCGAGCCTTGAGATCAAGGCCGATGCGTCGAACGCGGAGCTTTATACCTCGCGCGGGAATCTGGTGGCTGTGGTGTCGAACGGAACGGCTGTTCTGGGGTTGGGCAATATCGGCGCGCTGGCCTCGAAGCCGGTGATGGAGGGCAAGGCGGTCCTGTTCAAGAAATTCGCCGGAATCGACTGTTTCGACATCGAAGTCGATCAGCCCGACCCGGAAAAGCTGGCCGATATCGTCTGCGCGCTTGAACCCACGTTCGGCGCAATCAATCTGGAAGACATCAAGGCCCCGGATTGCTTTGTCGTCGAAAAGCTGTGCCGCGAGCGCATGAACATCCCCGTCTTTCACGACGACCAGCATGGCACGGCCATTGTGGTCGGAGCAGCCGCCAAAAACGCGCTGCACGTCGCCGGCAAGTCCTTCGAGGACATCAAAATCGTCTCAACCGGCGGTGGCGCGGCGGGCATCGCGTGTCTGAGCATGTTGGTCAAGCTGGGCGTGAAGCGCGAAAACATCTGGCTGTGCGATATTCACGGGCTGGTCTATGAGGGCCGCGAAGAGGATATGAACCCGCACAAGGATCAGTTCGCGCAGAATTCCGACCTGCGCACACTGGACGACGTGATCGACGGGGCCGATCTGTTTCTGGGTCTCAGCGGCCCGAACGTTCTGAAGCCCGAAATGGTCAGCCGAATGGCCGATCAGCCGATCATCTTCGCGTTGGCCAACCCGACCCCGGAAATTCTGCCCCAAGCCGCGCGCGAGGTCGCGCCGGATGCGATCATCGCCACAGGGCGCAGCGATTTTCCCAATCAGGTGAACAACGTACTGTGCTTTCCGTTCATCTTCCGCGGCGCGCTGGACGTTGGCGCGACCGAGATCAATGACGAGATGCAAATCGCCTGCGTCGATGGCATCGCCGAAATGGCCCGTGCCACCACCAGCGCCGAGGCTGCCGCTGCTTATAAGGGCGAGCAGCTGAATTTCGGCCCGGATTATCTGATCCCGAAACCCTTTGATCCGCGTCTGGTGGGCGTTGTGTCCTCGGCCGTGGCGCGCGCAGCGATGGACAGCGGCGTTGCCAAACGTCCCATCAAGGATCTGGATGCCTACAGGGAAAAGCTGAACCAGACCGTCTTCAAATCCGCCCTGCTGATGCGGCCTGTGTTCGAAGCCGCAGCCGCAGCCTCGCGCCGGATCGTGTTTGCCGAAGGCGAGGATGAACGCGTCCTGCGTGCGGCGCAGGCCGTTCTGGAGGAAACCACCGAAACACCGATCCTGATCGGACGGCCCGAGGTGATCGATGCCCGCTGCGACCGGCTGGGCCTGACCATCCGCCCCGGCAAAGACTGCCAGATCGTGAACCCGGAGAACGACCCGCGCTATTACGACTATTGGAGCTCGTACCACAAGATCATGCAACGCCGGGGCGTGACGCCGGATCTGGCCAAGGCCATCATGCGCACCAATACAACCGCCATTGGGGCGATCATGGTGCACCGGGGGGAAGCGGACAGCATGATCTGCGGTACGTTTGGCGAATATCGCTGGCACCTGAACTATGTCGAGCAGGTGCTGAACAAGGGCGACCTGCGTCCGCATGGCGCGCTGTCGCTGATGATTCTGGAAGACGGCCCCCTGTTCATTGCCGACACCCATGTCCGACAATTGCCAACGCCCGAGGAACTGGCCGAATCCACCATAGGCGCGGCCCGCCATGTGCGGCGTTTCGGGCTGGAGCCCAAAATCGCCTTCTGTTCGCAATCTCAGTTCGGCAATCAGGCCGAAGGCTCGGGCAAACGCCTGCGTGCTGCCATCGAAATACTCGATCAGCGACCAAGAGATTTCATCTACGAAGGCGAGATGAACCTTGATGCCGCGCTGGACCCGGAGCTCAGGGCCCGGATCTTCCCGGCCTCGCGTTTGGAAGGGGCGGCAAATGTGTTGGTCTTTGCCCATGCCGATGCGGCAAGCGGAGTGCGGAACATTCTGAAGATGAAAGCCGACGGGATCGAGGTTGGTCCGATTCTGATGGGGATGGGAAACAAAGCCCATATCGTGACACCGTCGATCACAGCGCGCGGGTTGCTGAACATGGCGGCCATCGCCGGCACCCCGGTCGCACATTACGGCTGATGCGATGCGCGATTATAAAGCCGAACGCCTTCTTTGGCGTTCGGCGAGTCGTCGCCTTTGCACAGAAAAGTTAACAAATTTGCAATTTCCGCAAGGTTATTCAACTAAGCCCAAAAAACCAAACAGGTTTGCAATAATTTGCAGATCATTCCGACCCGAACTGCAAAGATTTTGCGATAAACTGACGCGGCGTCACAAGCGCCGCTTGTTTGATACGCGGCGGATACCTAACAACGTGCTCAGTGCTTTGGGAGGAAGACAAAATGGCATATCAGGACGTTTACGATAGCTGGAAAAACGACCCCGAGGCGTTCTGGATGGACGCTGCAAAAGGGATCGATTGGGACAAACCTCCGAGCAAAGCGCTGTTTGACGATAACGCCCCGCTTTATGAATGGTTCAGTGACGCGCAGGTCAATACCTGCTGGAACGCCGTCGACCGTCACGTGGAAAACGGGCGCGGCGAGCAGACCGCCATAATCTATGACAGCCCGATCACCCATACCAAGCGCGAGATCTCATATGTCGAGCTGCGCAACCGCGTCGCCACCCTGGCCGGGGCGTTGCGGGCCAAGGGTATCGAAAAGGGCGACCGGGTCATCATCTATATGCCGATGATCCCCGAAGCGCTTGAGGCGATGCTGGCCTGCGCCCGGCTTGGCGCGGTGCATTCAGTGGTGTTCGGCGGTTTTGCCAGTAACGAACTGGCCGTCCGCATCGATGACGCACAGCCCAAGGCGATCATCGCCGCCTCATGCGGGATGGAGCCGGGCCGCGTAGTGCACTACAAACCCTTGCTGGACGGCGCCATCGACATGGCAAAGCACAAGCCCGAGTTCTGCGTGATTTTCCAGCGTGAACAAGAGGTTGCGCAGCTGATTGAAGGACGCGACTTCAATTGGCATGGCTTCCAATACGGCGTTGAACCGGCGGAATGTGTGCCGGTTGCGGGCAATGATCCGGCCTATATCCTCTATACCTCGGGTACCACGGGTGCGCCGAAAGGGGTTGTGCGACCAACCGCCGGGCATCTGGTTGCGCTGAACTGGTCGATGAAGAACATCTACAATGTCGATCCGGGCGAAGTGTTCTGGGCGGCCTCGGATGTGGGCTGGGTCGTGGGACATTCCTACATCTGCTACGCGCCGCTGATCCACGGCAACACCACTATTGTGTTCGAAGGCAAACCTGTCGGCACCCCTGATGCGGGCACCTTCTGGCGGGTGATCTCGGAACACAATGTCCGCAGCTTTTTCACCGCCCCCACCGCCATCCGCGCCGTCAAGCGCGAGGACCCCAAAGGCGAGATGCTGGCCAAATATGACCTCTCCGGCTTGCGCGCGCTGTATCTGGCGGGCGAACGTGCTGACCCCGATACGATCATCTGGGCGCAGGACGCGCTGAAGGTTCCGGTGATCGACCACTGGTGGCAGACAGAAACCGGATGGACCATTGCAGGTAACCCGCTGGGGATCGAGGAATTGCCTACCAAACTGGGCTCGCCCGCCAAACCGATGCCCGGCTATGATGTGCAAATCCTGGACGAGGGCGGCCACCCGATGAAACCGGGTGAGTTGGGGGCGATTGCAGTAAAACTCCCCCTGCCCCCAGGCACGTTGCCAACGCTGTGGAATGCCGAGGACCGTTTCCGGAAATCCTATCTGGAACATTTCCCCGGATACTACGAAACCGGCGACGCGGGCATGATCGACGAGGATGGATACCTCTATATCATGGCGCGCACCGACGATGTGATCAACGTGGCTGGCCACCGCCTGTCGACCGGCGGGATGGAGGAGGTACTGGCCGCCCACCCCGACGTCGCAGAATGCGCCGTGATTGGCGTCTCGGATCAGCTGAAAGGCCAGATGCCGGTGGGTTTCCTGTGTCTGAACGCGGGTGCCGCACGCGATCATGGCGACGTGGTTCAGGAGGTCGTCAAGATGGTCCGCGACAAGATCGGGCCGGTCGCGGCCTTCAAGCTGGCTGTCGTGGTGGATCGTTTGCCCAAAACCCGCTCGGGCAAGATCCTGCGCGGCACCATGGTGTCGATTGCCGACGGGCAGGACTACAAGATGCCTGCAACCATTGATGATCCGGCCATTCTGGACGAGATCAAAGCGGCCCTGCAAACCATCGGATACGCGCAATAAGTCCGGGGCGGCCTGCACCGCCCCCCTTGCAACCAGGTACAGGCCCCCTACTGTCACGATCAGACAGTGAGGGCCCATGACACAAAGCGATATCTGGCGTCTCAGCGCCACCGAGTTGACACAGCTGACCCGCAGCGGCGACTTGAGCGCCGAAGCCGCAACTCAAGCCGCGATTGATCGGATGCATGCGGTCAATCCCAGCCTCAATGCGGTGGTCGAAGACCTGAGCGATCCGGCGCTTGACCGTGCCCGCGATCTGGATCGGGCGCGCGCAAAGGGCGAATATCCCGGCCCGCTGTTCGGCGTCCCGGTCACGATCAAAGTGAATGTCGATCAAAAGGGTCACGCCACCACAAACGGCGTGGTCGCGTTGAAAGACGTGATCGCGCCGGATGACGCCCCGGTTGTGTCGAACCTGCAAAAGGCCGGGGCCATTGTGATCGGTCGCACGAACACGCCAGAGTTTTCCTTCCGCGCCGATACGGACAACCCGCTATACGGGCGCACCCATAACCCTTGGGGTCAGCATATCTCGCCCGGGGGATCGTCTGGTGGGGCCGGTGCTGCCGTGATGGCGGGTATCGGCGCGCTGGGTCACGGCAATGACATCGGTGGCAGCCTCAGGTTTCCCGCCGCCGCCAATGGCGCGGTTACGGTCAAGCCCGGCCTGGGCCGCGTGCCCGCCTGGAACCCCAGCCAAAAGGCCGAGCGCGGATCGCTGGCCCAATCCATGTCGGTGCAAGGGCTGTTGACCCGCTCCGCCGCGGATCTGCACCTGTCGATGCCAAGCCTGATCGCGCCCGACGCGCGAGACCCTTTCCACGTGCCGATGCCTTGGCGCGGGGACGATCTGGAAGGGCCGATCAAAGTTGCCTTAACCAAAAACACCTTTGACTATGCCCTTCACCCCGAGGTCGAAAAAGCACTGGACACTGCGCGCGACGCTCTGACGGATGCCGGGTATTTGGTGGAAGAAATCGATCCGCCCGATGTCTTTGAATGCGGGCGGATTGGCTATCGCTCTTTGATGGGCGAAGTGCTGACCCTGATGAAGTCGGATGTCGAGGCTGCGGGCTCTCAGACCATTCAGGACATCTTCGACGTCTATTTTCAGGAATTCCCGCCTATCGTCGAAACCGAACTGCTTAAAATGCTGGCCAAACGCAGCCATTATGCGCGCGAATGGTCGCTGTTTCTGCAAGATTACCCGCTGGTCCTGTCGCCCTTCCTGCCGCAACCCTTCTTTAAGCCGGACCGCGACACCGAAGGGGCCGAAGGCGTGCATGAGGTTCTGGGCTGCGCTGTTTATTCCTACGCGATGAACTTTCTGGGCCTGCCCGCCGCCTGCGTCCCTGCCCGTCTGGCTCAGTTGCCGAAAGGTCCGCAGCCCATCAATGTCCAGATTGCCGCGCGGCGCTGGCGCGAAGATCTGGCCGTGGACGCCGCCGCCGCCATCGAAGAGCGTGTCGGACAGATGTGTCTGCCATTGTGGGACAGTCTTTCGGGCGGGTAACCGCCCCAAAACAAAATAGACCCCGGGTTATTGGGCCCGGGGTCCAGCTGCTTAAATGTGCCCGGATTTCTGATGACGAGCGTAGCACCACCCACCCTCGCCAGCGCGAAATTTACGCAATCATTCGAAAACGCCGTACAGGTGGCCACTCACTCCCACCATAGCGTGATCTCCGAGCACGGTCAGATTAGCCAATCCGTAGCGAATGCCGTGTGAACTTCTTCACACAAGAGAAAATAAATCTAAAAAAATCGCAGTTTAAGTGAATTGCTCAGAGATTAAGCGCTCTTCCAGACCATGCCCCGGGTCAAACAGGATGCGATGGGTGATTGCAGGCTCTGACCGAATCTCAACCCAGTCGATATCCGGGAAGGAAATGGAATCGGCGTCGGCCATGACGGGGCGTTTGTCTGCGTCCAGTACGTCGAATCGAACCTTGGCAATCTTCGGCAGCAAAGCCCCCCGCCAGCGGCGCGGCCGGAATGCGGCAATTGCGGTCAAGGCAAGGACGTCCGCCCCGATTGGCAGAATCGGACCATGGGCCGAGTAGTTATACGCCGTCGAACCGGCAGGCGTGGACAGAAGCGCACCGTCGCAGACCAGTTCCGCCATCCGCTCGCGCCCATCGACGCTGATTTTCAACCGTGCGGCTTGCGGGCCTGCGCGCAGCAGTGAGACCTCGTTGATCGCCAATGCCTCGTGCAGCTTTCCCGATTGGTCCATGGCCCGCATGGCCAGCGGGTTGATGACCTCTTCCTGCGCATCGGCAAGACGGGCCATCAGGTCCTCTTCGTGGAAATTGTTCATCAGGAACCCGATTGTGCCACGATTCATACCGTATACCGGCGCGTCGAGATGCTGCATGTTCTTCAATGTGCGCAACATGAAACCGTCACCGCCCAGGGCAACCACAACCTCGGCGTCGCGCGGGGCGGCATTGCCATATTGTTCAATCAGGCGATCGCGGGCGTCCTGCGCCATCTCGGCCTCACTGGCGAGGAAGGCGATTCTTTTTTTCATTGGGTCTGGTTTCCGGTGCTACACATTTGGTTCCGAAACAAACATACCTTTCCTCAATAGGCCAGACTTGACGCCGCAGCGGGCCAAATCGTCGCTTTATGCCTTTTGCCGATGGTGGGTTTCCGATAGGAAATCCGCAAGTTTTTACCCCAGTTTATGGAGCGCAAATGAACGCCAACCTTCGTGATACGGGCTTTTTCACCCAATCCCTGTCTGACCGCGACCCGGAACTTTTCGGCTCGATCACATCCGAGCTGGGCCGCCAGCGCGATGAGATCGAGCTGATCGCGTCCGAGAACATCGTCTCTGCCGCCGTGATGGAGGCGCAGGGCTCGGTGATGACCAACAAATACGCCGAGGGCTATCCCGGTCGCCGCTATTATGGCGGCTGCCAGTTCGTCGATATCGCCGAGAATCTGGCCATTGACCGCGCCAAGGAACTGTTTGGTTGCGGCTTTGCCAATGTGCAGCCGAACTCAGGCAGCCAAGCCAACCAGGGCGTTTTTCAGGCGTTGATCCAGCCCGGCGACACCATTCTGGGCATGAGCCTGGACGCAGGCGGCCACCTGACCCACGGCGCACGCCCGAACCAGTCGGGCAAGTGGTTCAACGCGGTGCAGTATGGTGTCCGCAAAGAAGACAACATGCTGGACTATGATCAGGTCGAGGCGCTGGCGAAGGAACACCAGCCCAAGCTGATCATCGCCGGAGGCTCGGCCATCCCGCGTCAGATCGACTTTGCCCGCATGCGGGAAATCGCCGACATGGTCGGCGCGTATCTGCACGTGGACATGGCGCATTTCGCCGGTCTGGTGGCGGCGGGCGAACACCCCTCTCCTTTCCCGCATGCGCATGTGGCGACCACGACGACTCACAAAACCCTGCGCGGTCCGCGTGGGGGTATGATCCTGACCAATGATGAAGATATCGCTAAGAAAGTGAACTCGGCGATCTTCCCCGGCATTCAGGGCGGCCCGCTGATGCATGTGATCGCGGCCAAGGCCGTGGCCTTTGGCGAGGCGCTGCGGCCCGAGTTCAAATCCTACATCCAGCAGGTCGTGGCCAACGCGCAGGCGCTGTCGGATCAGCTGATCAAGGGCGGTCTGGACACGGTGACCCACGGCACCGACACCCATGTGGTGCTGGTCGACCTGCGGCCCAAAGGCGTCAAGGGCAACGCCACCGAAAAGGCTCTGGGCCGGGCGCATATCACCTGCAACAAGAACGGCGTGCCGTTTGACCCCGAAAAGCCGACCATCACGTCGGGCATCCGTCTGGGCAGCCCCGCAGGCACCACGCGCGGCTTTGGCGAGACCGAGTTCCGTCAGATCGCCGACTGGATCATCGAGGTTGTCGACGGTCTGGCCGCCAATGGCGAAGACGGCAACGGCGCCGTCGAGGCCAAGGTCAAAGCCGAGGTCGCAGACCTTTGCGCCAAGTTCCCGATCTATCCGAATTTGTAATCGGATCGGCTTGGAAAAAGAAAACGGCGCCCAGAACGGGCGCCGTTTTTTTTCAGTAGACGTTCCCGCCCCTTTTGGCATGCATCAAACATGCGAAGAAAAGGCTAGGGCAAGCGCCGCGCAAAGGACAAAACCTGCGATCAGATCAAGCCGCGCCACAGAAGAAACACCAGAACCAACACGGTCAAAGCCAGCAAGTTGAAGGCCAGACCGCCCAACATGCCGAGGAACCAACCCCAGCGCCGATCCGCCAGATTGATCGCCGTCAGGTGCGACTGAACCTCGTCCGAGGCTTTCGTCAAGGCAGGCGTATCCAGAACGCGGCGCAGTTTGGGGTGCGCCGCCATCTGTTCGGCCCTGGCCAGAATCATCGCCTGTTTGAACACCCGGCGCGGCAAACGGTGTCGGGCGCGGCGGATCGATGCCTCGAGCGTTTTGTCCCGCACACCCAGCTTGGCCCGCAGCAATGCGACGGTTTCCGTGATCCGGTCCTGAATGTCGGTGTCTTGCGCCATGGCCCCTCCTGACGCGCGACACTAGCCTTTGATGCTGTGCGCGACAATGGGGCTGGCTGTTTTAGAGCAAGGGCGGTATCACGCGGCTATGCTGAACACGATCATTCACGGCGAACCCACTGCGCTGCCGCCCCTTATAATCGCTCATGGCTTGTATGGATCGGCTCGGAACTGGGGTGTGATTGCGCGAAGGCTGTCGGATGAACGGCAGGTTATTGCGGTGGATATGCGAAACCATGCGCACAGCTTTTGGGACCCCCGGCACGACTATTCTGCATTGGCCGAGGATATCGCGCAGGTGATCGAAAATGTCGGTGGCCCGGTCGATGTGCTGGGGCATTCCATGGGTGGCAAAGCGGCGATGACGCTGGCCTTGCGGCACGGCGCGCTGGTGCGCAAGCTTGTGGTCGCCGATATCGCCCCGGTCGCCTATGGGCACAGCCAGATTCAGTTCATCGAGGCGATGCGGGCAGTCGATTTTTCAACGATCACCCGACGGTCAGATGCGGAACTGCAACTGGCGGATCAAGGCGTTGAAAAAGCACTGCAGAGCTTTTTCACCCAATCGCTGGATGTCGCTGGGAAACGGTGGCTGTTGAACCTGGATGTGCTGGCCGATCAGATGCCAAACATCATGAGCTTTCCAGAGCTGGATGGCGCATGGGATGGCCCGGCCCTGTTTTTGTCGGGCGGCGCGTCTGACTACGTCCTGCCGGAACACCGCGACAAAATCCGAGCGTTATTTCCCGGTGCGCGCTTTGCCAAAATTCCGGGTGCCGGACACTGGCTGCATGCCGAAAAACCGCGCGAGTTCGAAGCCGCCGTCCGGGCGTTTCTGAACGCCTGAACCAATCGCCGTGTGTTGATCGGGCAGGCCACGCTTCAGGTGTCTTCGACCTCGCCGCCGCCTTTCACCCAGTCGGCGAAACCGCCCAGATTGAACACCTGTTCATAGCCCATATCTTTCAACAGCTTGCCCGCCAAAGCGGCGCGACCGCCGGAGGCGCAATAGATCACAACAGGCCGGTCTTTGCGCATGTTTGGGTCATGAGACTCCAGGCCTTCATCTGCCCGGAATTCGAGCATTCCACGGGGTATATGCACCGCCCCTTTTGCCCGACCGGTTTTCTGCACCTCAGCAGTGCCGCGAATATCTAACAGTAACGCGCCGTGTTCGATCAGCTCGCGCGCCTTGACCATATCAACCCGTGGGACGACAGCGTTGGCCGCCGCCATCATGTCTTTCACTGTAACCGGCATATGCACCTCGTGATTTCTTGCCTTCTGCAAAAGGCTAACATGCGAAAATTGGAAGGTGTAGCCTCAAGATCGCTTGGGTTGCGCCGAAAACAGATGTCGGAACTTGTTGCCAAAGCTCTGATCGAAACAAGATTGGTACCCGCGGCCGGACTCGAACCGGCACGGCGTTTCCGCCTGGAGATTTTAAGTCTCCTGTGTCTACCATTCCACCACGCGGGCATGTCGTGATCAGGGGCGACCCCCGTCCGCCCTCATTACAGGCGCGAATAAATGAAAACAATGCGGTAAGCCAAGGCAATGTGGGAAAATCGCGAGATTTCGACCGTGCCCGCGCCCAACTGATTTTTCGAACGCACTGCTACTGCAATTGCAGGATATCCGGAATGCAAAGCTTCCGCTGCGCCGGCATTTGATCCGCACCGTCGGAACGCTTGAGCCTCTTTGGCCCGTCCTTGACCTTGACGTTCGGCTTGGCCAGCGGGCCTTTCAACGTGACCGGCCAAGGGCTGCGCGAAAGCGGCTCGCCTATCTTGCGCGGTTGCAGGTTCAGGTCTAGGGCCTTGTTGGCCATATTGACACCGCCAAAGACGACGACCTGAACCTGATCCGTTTCCAACGTGGTTTGTTTGGTCGAAATGTTGCCGTTGGAAATGCTGAGGGGTGCGCGCAGACATACGATTGGCGCGACCTTCTGCTTTTCCTTGGAAAATACCCAGGGCAAAACGCCCAGCCCTGCCAGATCCAACAACTGCGTTTCGATTGACCCGTCGCGCATGGAAACCGTCGCACTGCCGCTCATCGTGCTGGCAAAGTGTTTGGCGGACTCGGTTCCTCCGGTCACCGAAAAATCCGCATAGATCGTGCCGCTTGCGCCCTTTTTGAAGTTCAGGGTGTGAAGGATGTCGTCCAACCGCCAACCGCCCGCCTTGCCGGTCAGGGTCAGCAGATGCGCCTCATTCGAAAGATCCATCTGCCCACTTACGTCGAACTGAGCCCCGCCATATTCAAATGCCAGCGGACCGGCGCGAAGCTCGTTTTCGTCGAGCGTCAGTTCGCTTTGCAAGCTGCTGACGCCTTTGGCACCTTCGATATGCCGAAGGTCGATATCAACATCGATATCAATACCCGACAGAAGAATGGAACGTCCGATGGGTTTCAGCGTCACATCTCTCAATGCGCCGGGTCCATCGGCTTCGGCGCTGGCGTCTTCGACATCCTGCGCTGCGCTGCCAAGCTTTCTCAATTGCGCGGCGGCCTGAACGATATCACGCAGTTGATCGATCTTAATCAGGTCACTTTCAATCGCGCCCCGCAGCACAGGATCGCTTGTCGCGTCATCAAGATCGGCCTTCACGAGCAATACGGACTCGGCAAGTTCGACGCTGGCGTTTGCATTCCAATCGGTGCCTTCGCTCACCAAATCGATCCCAAAGCGCGCGCGCCCGGTTTCAACGGGGTCCAGCGACAATGCAGCCATCAGGTCTGCACCGGACGGAACATCAACATCGATTGCCAGATCCAGGTTTTCGAACTTGAGGACATTCTTAACCGTACCGTGCACCTCAAGGGACCAGACATCCGTTTCGCTCGTCTTGCCATCAAGGTTGATCAGTGAAAGTTGATTAATGTCCCCGTTCAAATGAAAGTCGCCCGAAAACCGGCCAAGCTGATCGTCTGGCCCCATGAGTTCGGGCGAGATCAAGCTGCTGGCGGGAATATCCATCAGACCTTCGGCTGATACGCCTTGCAATTGCAGCGCATCGTCAACAGATCCGTTCAAAATGACAAACGGATCAGCCGGGTTTCCGATCCGCAGATTGATGTTTCCGACCCGCAAAGCACCGTCCGGCGTTCTGGAAAGTTCCGAAAACTTGACCGGCGGCGGCCCTTCACCCGCGGTGTCCAGCGTGAACCCATTGGTTTTAATGACCATTTGCCGCTGAGGCACCTGCCCCGGCACGCTGTCCATAACCATATCAACCGCAACTAGCTTGAGGTCATAGCGAGATGCCGCAGGGCCCGGTTCCGCGTCTTCGGGATAAAGCCGAATACGGGTTGTCAGCGACACATCTGTGGGGTTCCCCAACTCTCCGATTTGGCCCGTCAGCGATAGGCTTTGCCCGCCATCCAATTCAGCCCATACGCTCAGATCATCAATCCGGGCCATGCCATCAGCCGATTTGAAGGTTGCCGCCACATTGCCCGCCCCTTCCAGCACGCGGTTAAGTTTCAGCACGTCCAGAAGCTGTCCAAGTTCTGCAATCTCTACGGTCGTCTTGACCTGCAACCCGTTCTCTTGGGGGATCTGTTCAGCCGCAATCGATATTTGTTCGAAATCCATCGCCATCTGAAACGGGTCTTCCGCGGGGAATGACCCATTCAGATAAAACGGCTCGCCATTTAGCGAACCGGTCCCAACGGCAGACGCGGTGTTCGTTCCCTCATCACGCGCCAGCACCAGATCCCTAAGCTGAAGATCCAGATCAAGTCCGTTCAGGCCGTTCTGGTACAGAATGGTGACGTCGGTCAGGTCAACTCGACGATCCGCCAGAATTCCGCCGACAGAGGGGTTCTGAGACTTCGCAGGCTTTTCGGTTTCCACTGTAGAAAGTGACTGCCAGTTCGCATTTCCGTCTTCGTCGGTGATCAGGTTCAGGTGAACACCCGATATGGCAAGGTTGCTGAGCGACAGCTTGCTGTTCCAAAGATCGCGGGCGGAGATTTCGAACTCAATCGCGTCGATGACCGCCAAATTGGCGTCAGTTCCAGACGAACCGGGAAGCACCAGCCCCGCCGCCGAGACCTGCAGTTGCCGACCAAGGCCCAAACGCACCTCGTCCTCGATCAAGACGTCCTGACCAAGTTTTTTGGAGATCAGGTTTTCAACGAAACCGGTCCTAAGCGAAGAAAACAGCGCCGAGGACAGGAACAGCCAAGCCGCCAAAACAGCAACAAACGCGATCGCGCAGCAAATCAAAACGCCTTTGAAAATCAAACGCACGTTCTACTCCTTTGGTTTCGATGCACTGTGTGGCTGGGCCAATTCCACGTGCGACACTTGAATACGCGGCTCTGCTGATGTTCCGAGCACTGGGCGCACCTTAGCGATAAGTTGCCAATTTCCAGTGACTTAATCAAACAGGAATCAACTTCGGTCCGCGTGAACACTTGCGTTACCGTGATGCCGGGCAGTCCAGCACCAAAAAACGGAAACACCCGCCCTTTTGGGTTTTTTTGAAAACGAACAGTCATTTTATGCGCGATCTTTCTGACGGTTCTGACGGCCAACTCGTCCCGGTTTCTTATATCATCAAATTAATGATATATACGATTTCCAATATATATGAGGGACCGATGAACTCACTGAAAAGAATTACACGGGGCATAGGTGTCGCGTTTCGGGACGGCCGGGTCAAAAGCCTGCTTGCTTTCACGCTTGGAATGATCCTCTGGGCATCTGTTTTCTACCACTATGTTGAAGGCTGGAGTTGGCTCGATTCCATCTACTTTTCTGTCGTGACAATCTCGACCGTAGGGTTTGGTGATTTTTCCCCTCAGACTGCGGCAGGAAAGATCTTTACGATGGCCTACATCATCGTAGGTCTGGGCATCTTTGTGGCTGCGGCGACGACAATCGCAAACACGATCCTGTCTCAGGACGACGAATAGTCACCCAAAAAAACGCCAAAGGATAAAAGCGCCGCAAGGTCGCCTGAAGGTTGGACTTTATTGATTGGGCTGATCGCCGTCCAAGGCGGCGCAAAGGTCCAATTTACGACCAAATCCCGGAAATCACAAAAGATATTCATATTAAATTTTTTGAGTGTATTGTTAACAAAGGAACGGAGGGATGGAATGGAAAAGACACAGGACGCCAAGATCGTCGATCTCGCAATACGTTTGCTCTTTCTCGGGTTATTCCTTTACAGCGCATTGGTAATGATCGCCCCGCTGGCAAGTGTGGTGATCTGGGCCACGATCCTTTGTGTGGCGCTTTACCCGGTATTCGATTGGCTACAGTCCAAGCTGGGCGGGCGAAAGTCGCTTGCCGCAACGATCCTGGTTTTGCTTGGCCTTGTGCTGACCTTGGGGCCGATTGCCACTGCGGTGTCGGGGGCTGCTGAACTTGGGTCCGAGTTTGCCGAACAGGCTGACAGCGGTGAATTGGAAATTCCACCTGCCCCGGACAGCATCAAGGACTTGCCCCTGATCGGAGAAAGAATTGCCGAAGTCTGGGGGTTGTTTGAACGAAATCTGGATGGTGCGCTTGCAAAATACGGGGCGCAGATTCTTGAGATCACAAAATCGCTGTTTGGAAAGGTTCTGGGCATCGGAATCGGGTTGTTGGGTCTTGCCCTTTCGGTGTTGATCATGGGGGGCTTGTTCAGCCCCGGACCGACATTGGTGCAAGGTCTTCAGCGCTTTGCCAACCGGGTGTTCGCGCCGCGAGGCGGCGAATTCGTGACGCTGGCGGGGGCGACGATCCGGAATGTGACCAAAGGTGTCATCGGTGTTGCTGCCATTCAGGCCGTAGTTGTCTGGATTTTGCTGGCACTGTTCGGGATTTCTTCTGCTGCGACACTGGCATTCATTTGCCTGATCCTCTCGATCATCCAGATCGGGCCGGGATTGGTTCTGTTACCGGTCATCATCTACGCGTGGAGTTCGATGTCAGGTGGTGCGGCCCTGGCATTCACCATTCTGGCCATTCCCACGACGGTAATGGACAGCTTCCTGCGGCCCGTCTTCATCTCAAAAGGTCTCGAAACGCCAATGCTGGTGATCCTGATCGGTGTTCTCGGCGGCATGATGGCCTATGGATTGATCGGCATCTTCATGGGACCGGTTCTGTTTGCCGTTTTCTACGAACTGTTCAAGGTTTGGATCGATGCCTCGCCGGAAGGCAATGACGCCGCGGACGGAGCGGCGCAATGAGGAAGACAATATGGACGACGCTGGCCGTCATTTTGGTTCTTCTCGTCTGGTATCTGGTTGCTGATCGAAAAACGCCATTTACGGGAAACGCCAGGGTCAAGGCCGTTGCAACCCAGATCGTCCCGCAAGTCACCGGAACGGTGATCGAGGTTTTGGTCGAAAATGGTCAGGTCGTCTCGGCCGGAGATGTACTGGTTCGGATCGACCCCAGACCATACGAAATTGACCGCGACAAAGCCGAAGCGGACCTGGAAGCCGCAACACAAGAGGTTGGCGCTTCGTCGGCAGAGGTCAGCGCCGCTCAGGCCAAACTGGCACGGGCGCAAAGTGATCTGGACACCATGCGCATCCAGACAGAACGCGTTTTTGCGCTTGAAAAGAAAGGGCTGATTGCCGTTTCGAAAGCAGATGATGCGCGGGGGCAACTGGCCGAATCCGAGGCGAATTTTGAAAACGCCAAAGCAGATCTGGAGAAAGCCAAGCAGAGGCTCGGCGACGAGGGCATTGAAAACCCGAAGATTCAGCGCGCGTTGGCCGCGTTGGCGGATGCAGAGCTTAACCTTGAATGGACGGAACTGCGCGCCCCGGCGACAGGCGTGATCTCAAATCTGCTGATCGCACCCGGAACTTATGCCCGATCCGGGCAGGACCTGCTGACTTTCCTGGATGCGACGGATGTCTGGATCGAGGCGTATTTTACCGAAAACAACCTGGGTCGGGCGTCGGTTGGATCGCCTGTAGATGTGGTGCTGGACATGCATCCCGGCAAAATTGTTCCCGGCGTCATCGAAAGCTTTAGCGCAGCCGTTTCCCTAAGCGGCGGCGACACACCCGGTCAACTGGCCAGCCCCCCAAGCACCAAGGGGTTTCTTCGCGAACCCGAGCGCTTCCCGGTCCGTATCGTGCTGCCGGGTTACGAGGCCGGAAGCACCGAGGATGACCTGCGCTTTCAGCTCAACGGGCAAGCCGACGTGATCATGTACCTTAGCGACAGTTCTCTGCTGAACGCGGTGGGCCGCGCCTACATTCGCGCGGTTTCGATCCTGTCCTATGCGTACTGAGGATCGGCGCGCAGTACACAGACTTGCGCTGGGTGTAACTGGCGTCTTCGCGCTGGGGCTGTTTCTGGGGTGGCCTCTGGCCGTTGTCGGGGCCGTGTTCACGGCCCTGTTTCTTCAGGCCCCAGCCGCTTTGCCACTGGCGGCCTTCGCGAAGCTGTTTGTCTTCTCGATTGGGTTGATGTTCATTTCCTTCCTTTTGTCATCGACCTTCGCGCCCTATCCGGTGGTTTTCCTCATTCTGGTGGCCATCGGGATTATCCTGTCGTTCATTTGGTCGGTATCCGGCGCAGGTGTTCTGCCCGGAGTCATCGCCCTGATGGGGGCATTGATGATCCCCAACCTTGCGCTGCAATCCCAGGATCTGGCTTTGGTGCTAGTGTTCTGGATACCACTGAACCTGCTGTTTGCAGGGTTCGTTTCGACATTGATGTTTGTATTGATACCAGCCGCACCCCAGACAGCGGCCGAGAAAAAAGCAGCACCCCCAACTGACTTTGACCCGCACCGCCGGATTGTCAGAATGTCGCTTGTCACGGTTCCATTTGCCTTGGCGTTCTTTGTGTCCGGCGCATCGGCGTTGCTGGTTCTGTTCTTTGTGGCACTTCTCAGCCAGCAGCTGGCGGCAATGCCTGCCGCGGGCAAAACCGTGGCCAAGGCAATGCTGACGGCAAACCTGCTGGGTGCGGCAGTGTCGATCCTTTGCTACGAAATCAACGTCATCGCCCCGATTATTCTGACGCCAATTCTGCTGTGCTTTTTCTTCTGCATAACGCTTGGAGCACTCGGAAAATCTCAGGCTACGCTCGCCGCCGCGGCAGGCTCGGCGTTGACAACGGTGCTGATCGTCTATGGTGGATCAATCTCTCCGTTTTCGGATGAGGCCGACGTCAAAAGCATCACCCGCGTTTTGCAAGTTGCCAGTGCTGCGATTTTTGTGATCGTTGCCTATGTCGTGGTGGATGAGTTCTGGCCGGAAAAGAAACGGCAGATGTCGACAAACACCTGACAGGTGTGTTGCCTGCCGTCCTTAGTCAAACACGATAAAGCGCCAGCCAGATCAGAAAGCCGATATACACAAAAACGGTAACGTTCAGAACCGTATCGACAATTGTGCCAGTCATTTCAAAACCTCCTTTGACAGAGACTTGAGAAGGCAAATCACCAAAACCGGAACGATAAAAACAAAGGCGATGGCTGAAAGCGCGATGATCGACCGGACCAGAGAAA
This sequence comes from Ruegeria sp. AP12, assembly GCF_056540025.1. NCBI lineage: Bacteria > Pseudomonadati > Pseudomonadota > Alphaproteobacteria > Rhodobacterales > Roseobacteraceae > Ruegeria > Ruegeria sp. AP12. The sequence continues at coordinate 273,802 of NZ_JBQFVZ010000001.1, read as the reverse complement.
CGTCGTTCACAAAGATCATGGCCAGACCAAGGGCCCCAAGCACCGCGCCCCAGATTGTGCGAATGCCGGGCGACGGGTTTTCGTCCCCGCCTGTTCCAATCATTGCAAGCGTAAAGCCTGCGCTGACAACGCTGGTCACAACAAACAGGAACGCCGCTGCAATTGTCGCCAACTGCGTCACATATTGCAGGGGAAACTGTTGAAGCAACGCAAAGGTCGTCGCATCAAGGCTTTGGTCGTTGACCTCCAACAACTGTCCGTTTCCTTGCAGCACGTCGAAAATGCCGATCCCGCCGAAAACACCGAACCAGAAGATTGAAAACAGCGTTGGCGCAATAATGACGCCGGTCAAAAACTCTCGGATCGTTCGCCCGCGTGAAATTCTGGCAATGAAGATGCCCACAAACGGGGACCATGCCAGCCACCAGATCATGTAATTCAGTGTCCAGTCCTGGAACCAGGTCGATATGGTTTGGTCAAAAAACTCGGTTGTCGAAAACCCGGCGGGAAGGACGTTGAAAACATACCGCCCAAACCCTGAAACGATCGTGTTCATTGCAAAAGACGTGGGCCCGACAACCAACAGAAAGACCAACAGGATGATCGCGATACTCATCGCCAGATTTGACAGTTTGGACATCCCCTCGCCCAGATCCCGTCTGAGCGGGATGAGGAAGGCAACGCACATGACGACAAATATGAGCGCTGTCAGGTAAAACGAGTTGGGTATTCCAAGGACCCCAGCCAAACCTGTCTGGATTTGAAACACGCCCATGGCCAAAGAACCCGCCAAGCCGACTGCAATGGCGACAACCGACAAAAAATCGAACACCCAAGCCAATGCACGGGTCCAGGCCCTGTCTCCGTACACATCCAAAACTGGCGCGCTGAGCGACAAAGAGCGTTCTCGTCGAAAAGCGAAATAGGCAATGATCAACCCGACGACCCCGTATATCGCCCAGGCGTGAAAACCCCAGTTCAGATAGGTGACAAAGATAGCCTGACTTGCCGCTTGAGAATCCGGGCTGAACGCGCGAATAACCGAGAAATGCGTCAGCGGCTCGGATGCGCCAAAAAACAGCAACCCCACCCCCATACCCGCCGCAAAGAGCATCGCAATCCACGCGGGCGTGGAAAACTCGGGCTCGGATCCTTCAGGGCCAATTCTGATCGAGCCGAACCTGGAGAATGCAAGGTAGATCGCCAGCAACAAAAGCGCGCTGGCTTCAAGCATGATAAACCAACCTCGGCTTTCGAACTGCACCGCCACGATGCTGACCGAGACGGACCCCAGCCCTTGAGGGTCAATAATCCCCCATATGGCAATCCCGCTGCTCACCAGCAGCGCGGAAACAAGTAGAGCGTTGATTTTCATCGCTTAACACACTGAATGACTGCGTCTGTGGTAGCACCGTACTAACAAATCAACTGTGCTCAAAGCTGCAAAATTTGGACGGCGTTGCGAGGCGACCGACCTTTATCAAGAGGGTTAGTGGCACAGTTTTCCGCAAACTCGTGCGGCAGACCTGACTGCGGTGTTAATCGTGCGGATGAAGCGGCTTGTTGTTCACACTATAATCACTTTTGAATATCAAAACTGTCTGCAATTTACCCCGATTTTTAGGGATGGCAGCCCATTGAAATCAGGTAAATGGTTCTGAGGCGTGATAGTGGTGCCCCCACACGGACTCGAACCGCGGACCTACTGATTACAAATTAGTAATATAGACGTATACTAGGTACCCACCTTCAAGACATTTGAGCATTAAATCACTTTACTTCAACGGTTTAAAGCCGGTATAACCTACTAATACGTAAAACGCCGAGTTGACCTATTTTGGATACCTAGACTAATCTAGGGACGCGTTTCAAGGTCTTCCGGCGGGATTTGAATACCTAGAATGGAGTAACGAATATGGTTGATTTGAGCGGGTTATCCCGGCTCGAAAAAGTCCAACTCGCCTATCGCCTGCTGTGCGAATGCGGAGACTACGACAACTCGGTAATGGGTGCAGTAGGTGAAGTATATGCCGAGGAAGCTCTTGGCATGGAAAAGGCACCGAAGGGCGCGAAGGGGTACGACGGATTCCTAAATGGACGACGGCTGTCAGTTAAGGCAAAGGTATCTGGCGCGCATCCAGACAGCGGGACATATGTAGCGATTACTGAAAAATCCCGCCTTGAAGTCGATGATTTGGTGGTCGTTTTTGTTTGCAACGATGGCTCTATTGATCGCGTTATTGGACCGTTTGATTTGAATTGGGTGAATCCCCGTCCACACAAACAAGCCCCCCGCTATGTCGTCAGCGACATGTTGAAAGCCATAGAACGCGGAGGGCCTGCCGATGGCTAGTATACCTAGAAATTGTCGCGGGCAGGTGACCCAGCGAGAAATCGATGGGTTGGTGCTGCCAGACGGTAAGATCCAAGAAGACTTTTGGCACCCGGACATGGGTGGTTTCGGTGTCCGGGTCGGAAAGAAAGGCTCGGTGTACGTTGCCAAAGGGTCCGTCAAGGTTGGGACCCGAAAGCGACCCAGGCGGATTACCATTGGCAGGACTGATCTTATCGGGTTGGCTGATGCTTTGGCCAAGGGTCGGGAAATCCTTGGCATGATGGCCCAAGGCATAGACCCCAAGGAGGTTGCTGCTGCCGAAGAAGGACGGATAGCGACATTGCGGGATATGATCGCTCGGGCCGAATCTGGCAAAGGCGACGGCTACGGCAATGGTGTTCGCAAGTATATGGCCGACCTACTGGATGTGAGATTGGCCGATATCGATGCTGGGCGGATTGAGGTCGAATACCGCAGGATCATCCAAGAGGTCAAAGCACGAAAACACGGCCCGTCGGTTCGTTCTACAGCGCCAGGTGTTGCCACAGCGAACGCAGTATTGCGTGGGCTTTCCGCGATGTGGAATTATGTTGGGATACTCGAAGGCGAGCGACACGGCATACCACCGAACCCAGTTGGGAATTTGGCCAAGGTCAAGGCTGTTCGCAAGACCCCAGTGAAGAAAGACCGTATTGAGTCAGCGAAACTCGGTGATTTCTGGAGGGTGCTGGTAAGGGATGATTTCGTCGTTGGTCGGGATGCGGTGGCCGTGATGCTGCTTACTGGATTAAGAAGGCAGTCAGCTTGCGCCATGAAGGTTTCCGAGTGGGACAGCGATGGGCAGATACTGACTTTTGCTGAGGGTCGACTGAAAGGGAAAACAGGTGAAGTATCCATACCGGTCTCCAAGGAAGTCGCTGCTATTTTGGACCGACGCACTGATAAGGCTGTAAATGGTTGGATGTTTCCTAGCTCGGGTAAGGCTGGGTATCTAGCTGAACCGAGGTCGGTCTTGGATAGGCTGATGAAGAAAATCGGTGGGCAGTGTAATATTCACGGATTGCGCAGGACGTTTAGCTCCGAGGCATCGTTTGCGATGTTCGAACCCCAACGAAAGCAGTTGATGGTCCATGCTATGTCCGGTGTGACGCAGGAGGTCTATACCGAGGTAACCGTTGAAGACTTGCGGGCGTCTGCTCAATCTGTGACCAATAGACTGCTTGGTTATTGCGGCGATGACTCAGTGATTTCGGCGTTGATTGATGGACGGGTAGTTGACGGGATTGAACTCGGTGAACGACGGGCCGAGGTACTCCATGAGGTCAAGGTAGGAATGATTGAGGCGGCGGCTGACCCGGACAATGTTCGGGCGGTGGAAGCGGTTGTATTTGGGGGCGGCGGCAGGCTCAAAGTAGATAGCTGAGGGACGCTGTAAGCGCCACAGGGCGTCGGTAAGGTGTTGGCGGCTATACCGGGGCCGCTGTGGGCGTACAGGGGCTACAGTAGTCGGTTAATTTAAACGCCCGGCCCGGTCGATACGAATACGAACGTGTCGTGCTAGGGTCAGGACCCAAAAACAGGCTCAACCTCTAGGGCGACTTCACCCAACGGCGCACGTTGGCTGTAAACGCGGGCAAAGACCGCGGAGCGGACGAAGCGTGCTTTAGTTGCAGCTGCGCTCATGCCTGCATTTGCGACAGTAGGCAACGTTGGACCTGTGCCTTTCGAACAGCGCAAAAGATCCTTACCGCCTGATCCACGAACCCAAAGCATAACACGTTTCACTTATGATTTGATAAGAAGAGAACGGGCATTTGAGTTAGCTAATTTCACTTACAAGGTTTATGCCTTTGTGTTCTCCGTCAAGAAAGGTTTTGCATTTTGCTTAGAGTTGCGTCGGCTTTTTGGGAACTACCAATTTAGTTGTAGCACTTTAACTTCAATGCCTCGGATCGCAGAGAAAGCAGAGTTGAACTTTTGTAGAACTGCTCATTGAGAACTTCCTTATACACTTGCTCAAAGGCAGCAGGTTCTAGATCATCCGATATGCTTGGGATCGGTTCTGCAATTTTTTGGACTTGACGTCCAATTCTCTTGCATTCTTCCTTTTGAATATTTAGCGAACCTGGCGACCGTTGTCTCGCAATCCTGCTCTGGCTTGCAGAGCTACCAAAGACAATCGAATCTGCCAGCAGGCGCACCCTTTCATTATAAGCTTCAAGTTGAGAGTTCGACGCCTCTGCTGTTTGATTTGGGCCAATCAGCATTTTTTCAAATAATTCGTTAAACTCTTTATTTTTTTCAGAGTCTGAAAGCTGAGAATTACGGAGAATCTCGCATTTCAGAAAAATAAGTTTCTCCCAAATATAAAGCTGTTCTCCTCGAGACATATTAGACAAATCGGGAGCACGAATAATCTCTTTAAACGAACCATCGATTTTCGCGTTAACGCCACCAAGGCGTGTCATCGAACTGTCGACCTTACCGTCAATCATTCCTTGGAATTCACGTGACACTGTGTCATCGGCTGAAGGCTCAAGGGGATTGCAATCAAGCGCAATAGCTTGAGATGTGAATAAAAAATAAAGAGCGATAGCGGTGCGCATTCGTGTTCCAGAATTAGATCATTGACGTCAGTCTTGTATGACTACACCTGGTGGATAACTTTCTTCACGACATCGGCCGTTGGTGCCACGGGCACGGACCAGAGACAGAGCACATCGCTTCTCCCTATGTTGGCTCCACGCTTGAGATGCAATTGAATTTCCCAATTTCGGCACCATATTTTTTCATCAGGTCGTTCAATTCTGCCGCTGGAGAAAAGCCTCGTACATACTGTATGTCCTTTCCATCTGAGCTAAGTAAAGATCGTAGAACAAAGGCAAATCTATCTGCTTGGAAATATGTCTTCTGAGAGTATGGACCAAATTGCTTTGAGGAACTTCTAAACGAATTCGCAGACATGGATATTGCCATTCCATACTGGCCCCTTTGAACCAAGCACTCCAGATCACATTCTGATTTTCCGCCAACTTTAGAAAAACCTACCCGTTTGCTACCTTCCGGGAGGCTATGGTCTTTCCCATCCCCAGGGTACAAGTCAGCAAGATGATTATAGGGAAACTCGCACTCTAGCTTGGAATCCTCGTAAGCCGGACCAATTGTCATTTGTTCGAGCAACTTATCAAATTCACGACTTTTTTCCGAATCCGAAAGGCGAGATTCGTTCAAAAGTTCACACTTCAAAAAAATTAGCTTTTCCCATATGTAGAGCTGCTCGCCTCTGGACAGAGTGGAAAGATCAGGGGCTCGAGTTATCTCTTTATAAGCCCCGTCGATTCCAGCATTGACACCTCCCAAGCTAGATATCAAACCGCTCACCTCGCCGTCGATCTTGCCTTGAAACTCAACGGAAACCCTATCGTCCGCGGATGGTTCAAGAGGCCCACAATCTAGCGCCATCGCTTGAGATGAAAAAAGTAAGAATAAAATAATTGCCGCGCGCATGCCTGATCCAAAACATTGCTGATAGAATGACCACCTTGTAGCATATTAAGGCTAAAAGGTCGATGCTCGGCCTTCAGGCAGAGTAGGGCCGCGTCCACAACCACCAACGACCCACCGGCGCTGACGAGCGGCACAACAGTCGGTTAGCTTTTGGTTCCTAGCTTTGCAACGGTATCTAGCATTGTTTTAACCATGCCGTTTTCTCCAGCCTCTACTTCGCTTGCAGCCGCTGTTCGGTTTTGCCCAAACAGTCTTTGTGATAGCTGAATTTTGAGCACTCGTTGCTGATCTTCGGTAAGTGACGCAATGAATGGATCCAATGCACCAACTTCCAAAGAAATCCGTGGAGAATAGTCACTCATTAACTTACCCTTCTTGCAATCTTAGGTTGAGTATGTTAACCCTAATTTATCTCTAACCCGCAGTAAATGTTGAATAATTTATACATCCCTACTGGCCTTCGAAGGCTCACCTACACGAAGCCTGTTGACTGTTGGCTATCGAAAATCCCCGATGTTCCCCGGGGCTTGACTGCCGATAAATGATCCTGCTAGTGATTAAGTCCCTGTCCAGACCCGACTACGCCTCGGGAAGTCAACTGGCTTGCGAAAAGCGGTTAAGAAACTACGGGCCCTGGGTCTGCCGTGCCTCCCGAACCTTCACGACACATTCTGAATCCCTCGCACGGAATCCGTGCGCGCTAATGCTGAAGGAAAAATAGCATGGCAAACTCAGTAAGAATGGTCCGTTCGGACCGCCCCAAACTGACTTTCGCATCGAAGGTCATCAACCTTATCAGCTACGAACTTGCGATCCTGAGTGACGCTGAACTAATGCAGCTCCAAGCCGCAGTCGGCCAAGAAGCTCTTGCTCGCTCCCAGAAGACGGGAGGTAAGTGATGCGTATCGCTATTCCGTCCTACAAGCGACCGGAGTTTATCAAGAACCCGGAATGTGTGTATGAGCAGATCAAGGAGTTGGACCCTTTGGTGGTCCTTCGCCCAGAAGACGCTGCCAACTACGATCTGCCGTCCCAGCACGTCGCCATTTTGCCAGCTGGAATCCAGCACATCGGGGATACACGGCAGTGGATTTTGGAACAGTTTGGGCATGATGGCGTCTTGATGTTGGACGACGACACCAACCTACAAACGCTTAAGTTCGATGGCGTAGAAAGCCAGCTTTTCAAGTGTGAAAAGTCCTTCGACATTGAACACTTCAAGTCGCGCTTAAATGAACTGGAAAAGGCTGGTCCTTGGGGCTTTCTGATGAAAGCTACTATGTGGTCAGGCGGTGTATATCGCGGCGTTCGTCCTCTGGGGACACGGATCTATTACGAAACCAGCTATTTCCGGTTAAAGGACCTGCCTCCAATGCCGGATATTTCCCAGTTCCCGCTTGGAGAGGACGCCATCCTTTGTCTGTACTTAGGATCACAGGGTATTGTGCCGAACATGGTTGGTGACGTGAATGTCAAGGATATCACGTCACGTAGTCGGTCAAAACCCACTGGCGGCACTTGGACTTATCGCGAAATCGCTTCTGAAGAAGCGATTGAACATTACACGCGTGAGGTTGAACGCATGGGTTATCCCAAAGGGATTGTAACCAGCCGATTTAACCGCCACCGGGGTGTCCCTATGCTTTGGACCGACCGTATCAAGGTTATCCAGCACATCAAGGCACAGGCATCAATTATGGCATGACAGCGGTGGAAAATAGCTCCGGGATAACCGCTGAAAAGCCATAGGGACTGCGTATGCGTGTCCCCTGCCTCGTCGCCTAAAGCTAGGCGGCGGGCACTCCTGAACTAATGCACAAGATTTTGCTTCAAGCTTTGAGGATCAAAAGCAATCGCATTTTACCAAACGAAATTATTGCCACTATTTGGAATTTGTACCAGTTGGCAGTCCATACGTAGGCGGCCAATCCAAATTAAGATCTTGCCGATACTTCTTGATTACTGCTTCCACATCCGCCTGCTCCTTCAAAAATTCGAGATGAAGCCGTTTGTCATGTTCATGTTCCATCGCTAGGAGCTTTGATCCCAACGTTGCTCCAATAAACAAGCAGGTAGAGAAACTAATAATTACCATTGAGGTTTGGACGACCTTTGAAAATTTGAGCGAAAGAATGGCCGCCGAAGCGCCAAAGAAGGTTAGAACTGCCGGTACTACGTCTGAAATTGCCCCCGTCCGACTAAATCCGGTCATGTACCCTACGATCCATGCAAGGTAAGAAAGCGGAATAGAAATCAAAAACCCTTCTAGGACTTCAGACTTTATTTGCGCTTTATAGTCGTCGTCGGCGGTTAAGCGTGGAACCATTGAGTACGCCAAAAACACTATCACCGACGCCGTGAGCGAGGAGAGAATTCCAAACAACAGATAACTGAAGCTATCTAGTATGTGCCAAGTCGTCAGCATGTCACTGGAAACTGAACCAACCCGGCCTGTTCGCTCTTCTATTTAGGTCCCGCAGTGTTACGCAAAATGCCCAAGCCACGCTCTGTGGGTCTGGAACGTAAAGTCGCTGTCTACAAGCGTCTAAACAGGCCTGAGCCTGCGCGCGTTGACCGTCCAACCTTGAGTTAGAAATCGTCAGAGCTTCATGGCAGAACAGCCTGGCTTCGGGCAGGTTCAAATCAATATTTTGAGCGCTGGCAGGACTAGCAACTAAAAGTGCAAAAACTATCACTCGAAAAAACATTTTGGGTTCTCTCTTTGATACCTATTTCGTTAATCTGCAGCCGCATACTGCACTTATCAAGGAATTAATCACCGAAACATCTCTGTCACTTCAATCATAGACGCAAAACTCAAGCACATAATAAGCCTAATCTAGCTTAAACACATTTCGACCCAATGGGATGACTCTTGATTTGAAGTAGCCCTTCCATTTCGGCCAAAGGATCAAAGGCTTTCAAGCTCGCGACCTCATGCGCGGCGTCGATTTCAGCCATCTTGCGGTCGGCTTCACCGATCTTGGCCAACATAGAAGCCTCCCAATCCGCGATGCGCTTATCAGCCGGACGTAAGGCGTCTGATTGGCGGTCTTCCGCCACCGCCTCAGAAAGCCTCTCAGCGGTTCTTTCGGCGTAGGCTATTACGCCCTCGGCCATGTCTAGATCGAACTGTACAGCGGCTCTGCGGGCCTCTCGGTTGGTCTCAGCATCGTATTTCGCCGCAAGCATTTCTGGGCTGAACCGAGTAAGCAGTTCGTCGGCCCGGTCGATGGCGTCTTCGCGCGCTTGCTGCTCTTTTGCCAAACGGCGGTCGCGTGTTTGGATGAGAGTGAGCGGTTCGGTTTTTCCAGCAGTTCCCCGGCAGCGTTTCTGGCTGTGAGCCATGAAGTATCCGGCGTCGTTGGAATGCCCGAAAAGAATTTGGCCACGATATCGTCGGCCTTGGCGATCTGAGTTTGCTTCGCGGCCATTGGAATCTCCTTCTCCACGAGTGATCGAATGAGTTGCGATTTGCTGATGCTCCTTTCTTCTGAAAGCAGGTCGATGAGTTCGGCGGCTTCCGGCGTGAGGCTATAGGTCTTGAGTACAGACATCGCGCAACCATCTGATAATGTTACTTAAATAGTAGGCGGCGTGCGTTTTGGGATGTAAACGAAAGAATTAGGTATTAGGTAGGATTCGACCGATGGTTAGTCGGTCCAACACGGCACCATGACGGGTTTTGAATACCTAAAGCCGATACCTAGAAAAATCCCAACGCATACTTTCTAGGATTACGTAAATATTTTAATGGCTTAAGTGGTGCCCCCACACGGACTCGAACCGCGGACCTACTGATTACAAATCAGTTGCTCTACCAGCTGAGCTATAGGGGCACTGGCTGCCGATTACTGCCTTCGGAACAGGACTGCAAGTCGGAATTTCAGCATTCGGTTGGGGATTGCCGAAATTTCTGCGATTGTGTGAAACTCAACCTATCGAAGCGGCGGGCTTCGTTCTATGTGATGCAGGTCGAGGAACGCTTGGCAAAACCTTTGGGCGCAAGGAAAATATGCAGGTAGTCATTCACGCTGGGGTCGCCTTCACGGATGAAGGGCAATTGCTGGACTCGCTGGTCGCCAACAAAGGCGTCATCACTCAGACCGGGGCTTTTCCGCTGGGGCCGCGCAAGTGTCGGCATTTTGAAAGGATTATGTCGGATTCGATCCTGAAAAACCTGCCTCTCGCCGACACCCGGGATCAGTTGCGGGCGCTTCTGCCAGATACCTCGGGTTTCGGGCGTTTGATCGTGTCCGGCGAGAAATTCTTTGGCCCGATCAAGACTGCCTTGCAACATGGCCAGATGTATCCGTTTGCCGGACGGCGCATTGCATACTCGCAAGAGGTTCTGGAAGGGGCAGAGGTCGAGGTTTTTGCCGGGCTGATGAACCCGGGATCGTTCATTCCGAAGATTCTGACGGCAATGGACCCTGACCGCGCGCGGTCAATTCTGGACACCACGGACCTGAGCTGCCTGAGCTGGGTCAGCATGATCGAAGACCTGAGCGACCTGGCGCCCAACGTGAAGATCACGCTGTGGGAAAACGAGGACACACCCCTGATCTGGGGCGACATCGTGCGTGCCATGGCCGGTTTGGGGAATGACGTTGCGATAAAGGGCGAGCATACGCTGCTGGCCTCTTTGTTGACCGAGCAAGGCAAACACCAGCTTCTGCCGCTGATCCAACAGGAACAATCGGGGGCCAGGCTTGCCTCGCGCGATGAGTTGATCGCCTTGTTTGAAGACTATGCGCAGCCCGACCAGATCGAAGAGGAACTGGATCTGCCGGGCTGGAACGCAGATATCGTCAGCGCGTTTTCAGAACTTTACGCGCAGGATATGGCGAAAATCCGAACCCTGCCAAACATTCGGGTTCTGGACGTCTAGGCCGGGTTACATCCCCAGCGCTTCCTTATACATCTCCAGAACCGCTTCTTCTTCGGCGATGTCGTCTTTGTCGCGCTTGCGCAGCGCGATCACTTTGCGCATGACCTTGGTGTCATAGCCACGGGCCTTGGCCTCGGCCATCACTTCTTTCTGCTGTTCGGCGATGTCCTTCTTTTCGGCATCCAGACGCTCGAACCGCTCGATAAACTGGCGCAATTCGCCAGCGGTTACGCGGTAATTTGCGGTGGCCTGATCTTCGGTCATATCTTCCATCGACGTCTTTCCCTAAGGCTTGAATTGGATGCAGTTACCTCGCGGATACATCGGGTCCGCGCAGGTCGCAAGCACCCAATCCGTCACCGGGCTTGTCTGTGCCGGTGCGATCCAGTAAGCGCAGGTTCAATTCGCAGCAACTTTTTGGGGCGCCATGTTTGAAGTCATCACCTGGGGCGGGGCCGCCCTGTCACTGGCCGGGCTTGCCGGACTGGTCTGGTGCATTCTGCGCGTGATGAAGGCGCGCAAGGCCGGATTGTCGGATGATGAATTGCGTGCCGTGGTTCAGGGCGTTCTGCCATGGAACCTGGGGTCCCTGTTTCTGTCCGTGATTGGCTTGATGCTGGTCATCCTCGGGATCTCCTTCGGATGACCGCCCGGCGCTAGATCGGCATATTGTCGAACCGCGCTTCCATTGCATCTTCGCACAACGCGGAATCCAACCGACGCAGGCGGGATGGAACATGCATGCCCTGTCGGCGCATATGATCGACAATCTTGCTGACACTTGGTTGCAGAGCCAGACGCGTATCCAGGCACGCGTTTTCCAGCTTTTGTTCAAGCTTCTCGACTTCGGAATAGATGGATTTCGGTTCCATATCGCTCCTCCCCAGTGGTGCCAGTATCTCCGATATAGGTAACGGGATTAAGACCGGAACAGATTACTCTGATACTGTGCGGAAACCCGCCGGAGAGTCCGTCATTTTCGGCAATCCGGCGCGGTACGGTTAAAGTTTAAGCCAAATTAATCAAACCTGCCTTGACGGACATCAAAAACCAAATCGGATATTGAAACATATTCCATCGTCAATATATGAGGTATGGACAGGAGCGGAGGACCCCATGACCCCAAATGTGAAAGCGTTTTTTGACGATCAGACCTTCACGGTGTCCTATGTGGTGAATGAACCCGACGGAGGGGCTTGTGCCATCATCGACAGTGTTCTGGATTTTGACCACGCCTCCGGTCGTACCACGACCAAATCAGCGGATGAGATTATCGACTACGTCCGGTCCCAGGGGCTCAGGACCGAATGGATCCTGGAAAGCCATGTGCATGCCGACCATCTTTCGGCGGCCCCCTACTTGCAGGATAAGCTTGGCGGAAAGATCGGTATTGGCGACCAGATCGTGACCGTGCAGGACACGTTCGGCAAAGTTTTCAACGAAGGGACCGAATTTCAACGGGATGGCAGCCAGTTTGACGCCCTGTTTGCGGAAGGCGACAGCTTTCACATCGGGCAGATGCGTGGGGACGTTCTGCACACGCCGGGTCATACGCCCGCCTGTTTGACCTATGTGATCGGGGATGCGGCTTTTGTCGGGGATACGCTGTTCATGCCCGATTTCGGCACCGCGCGATGCGATTTTCCGGGCGGTTCTTCATCTACGCTATATGCGTCAATCCAGAAGATCCTGTCCTTGCCCGATGACACTCGCGTTTACGTCGGACACGATTACAAAGCCCCCGGGCGCGATGAATATGCCTGGGAAACCACGGTGGGTGAGCAGAAGGCGCTGAACATCCACATTGGCCAGGGGCGCAGCATCGAAGAGTTTGTCGAAATGCGGGATGCGCGCGACGCGACTTTGGCAATGCCGCGCCTGATCCTGCCGTCTTTGCAGGTCAACATGCGCGCGGGTCAGATGCCGCCGGCAGATGAACAGGGCGATGTGATGCTGAAGCTGCCGATCAATAAGCTTTAACAAAGGGATCAATCGAACATGACGACGGCTTGGGTGATGGGCTTGATCGGCGGCGTGCTGATTGGCCTTGGCGGCGCGGTATACCTGTTGGGCAATGGCCGCATCATGGGGGCCAGCGGCATTTTGGGTGGACTGGTCGATGGTAGTGCGCGCAACGAAGCGGTCGAGCGTTTGGCTTTCCTCGCCGGGGTGATCGGGATGCCCTTGCTGCTGCGGCCATGGATCGCACCGGGGGCCGAAACGCATTTGACCGGCAATCTGGTGCTGGTGATTGCAGCGGGGCTGTTGGTGGGTGTCGGTACGCGCATTGCCAACGGCTGCACCTCGGGGCATGGCGTGTGTGGCATTTCCCGGTTTTCAATGCGTGGGATCGTGGCCACGTTGATTTATATCGCAGCAGGCGGGCTGACCGTGCTGGGCCTGCGGCATATTCTGGGGATCGCATGATGCGGGTATTGATCGCAGCACTTGCCGGGTCCCTGTTTGGCATTGGTCTTCTGATCTCTGGCATGACCGATACGACTAAAGTGCAAGGCTGGCTGGACGTTTTCGGGGATTGGGACCCGACCCTTGCCTTTGTGATGGGTGGTGCGATCCTGCCAATGATCCTTGCATGGCGTCTGACGACCGGACGGCATCCCATAGCCGGCGGCGAGTTTCCGGCCCCGACGCGCGCCGAGTTTGACCGGCGGTTAATTGTGGGCTCGATCTTGTTCGGGATGGGATGGGGCATGGTGGGACTGTGCCCCGGTCCGGCGCTGGCCTCGCTCAGCTTTGGCGGCAGCGGCGGGGTGGTGTTTCTGCTGGCCATGATCACGGGAATGTTCCTCGCCCCTCACGTGGGGCCACAGCTAGACAGGGCTGCAAACGCGGCCTAAGGAATTGGCATGGAGATTCGACCTATTACCCCCCGCTACGCCGTCTCACCCCAGATCACGGTCGAGGATGTACCGGCCATCGCCGAAGCCGGTTTCGTCAAGGTGATCTGCAACCGTCCGAATGCCGAAGTTCCGGCTGACATGCAGTCGGATGCAATCGGCGAAGCCGTGCGTGCAGCGGGTCTGGAATATGAAGTTCTGGAACTGACCCATCAGACCATGACACCTGAAAACGTGTCGCGTCAGCGCGACATGGCCGAGACCTGCAGCGGACCGGTGCTGGCTTATTGCGCGTCCGGTACACGCTGCTCGGTCGTCTGGGCGCTTGGGCAGTGCGACCGGATGAGCACGGATGAGATTCTCTCCGCGACAACCAACGCGGGCTATCAGCTGGAAAACCTGCGCCCAGCCCTGGATCAAATTCGCAACAACGCAGAGTGATGTTGCGGCCCTTCGGTCACATCGGATCTACGCCATCATCCGGGCCGGTCAGGCCCGCCAGTTGCGAGATTTCCGCGACCATCTGATCTGAATCCGCAAATGATAGATCGGTGTCCAGCGGGTCGGGAATTTCGGCGACATTGGGGTATGGGGTGACATCCACTGCGTCAGCGTCCCGGTTCGGCGTTCCGGCGCGGCTTGCGATGAAGTCTTGTGCTTCAATATCGGACAGGGCGGGCAAAGCTGCGTGTTCATTGATGCGAACGGCCCGCAGACCGCCACTTTGCCCAAGTCGCCCCACTGCAGCCCGCGTGCGATCGATCGCCAGAACCTCGGTGCGATCAAGACGGGCCCGTTCCAAGGGTAAAACGTCGCCAATCCCCAGCGCTGACAAATCGGACAGCGGCACATTCATACGGCACAGCACGGCGTTCAACTCGGCCCGCACAACGCCCGAGGATTGCTCAAGGCGTGCCCCCGCATCCGGTTGCGCTCCGGCATCCTCTTCGACGTCGCAGGGGCGTTGGGGCAACAGGAATGCGATATGGCCCTGCCGGACCCCTCCGGCCAGATCGATTGTCAGTTCGAAACCGCAATAGACCTCTTCCACCAGTGTCAGGCAAAGCGACCGCAAATCCCCGGCGCGGGCCATGTACTCGTAACCGGTCAGGTCGACCTCTTCCTCTGCCATCTCGGCCAGTTCTGCAGCCTTGACCAAAGCCTCTTCCACCAAAGGTGCGACCATTGCCGCATCGGTGTTGGTGAAGGCGCGCGCCTCGGGCGGTGTGGGGGTGAGCTGTCCAATCGTCTGGGTCTGCACAATTGCCGACACAGTGTTCGGGTCCAGACAAGCTGCGGCAACCCCGTCAGGACCCCGGAAGAACAACAGCAACCAATCGTCGCCCACATCCGCAACCAGATCGGTAGCGGGCTGGTTGGACTGTTTGGCCCCGATAACTGCCAAGGGCAGGTTCAGCCGATCCGCTGCGGCCCGCGCAAAACCCAGACGCAAGGCCCGCAGAATCGAGCGGGGCCGGTTCTTCAAATCCTCTCGTCCCACCGAAAGCTTGCGCGCCAATGCCGCGTTCACAGTCTGTGCCATGCCCAAAGTTCACCAATTTGTCGTGTCCCTGACCATTGGTGTAACCCGCCGAGTGTTACGAAGTTCTTTAGACGGTCCTTATTGCGCCGCCTGCTGATAGGCCAGCGGCAGGTTGACACGGAACGCGGCCCCGCCCTGCCCCGGCAGATAGGTGATCTCGCCCCCCAGTCGCTGCATGATCTCGCGGCAGATTGCCAGACCCAGCCCTGCGCCCCCGGCCTTGTCGGCGCCGACACGGGCGAATTTCTCGAACACCAGCGATTGCGCCTCGGCGGGGATGCCGCCGCCGTTGTCGATGAAATCAATCACCAGGCGCCCACCGACATCATGGGCCGAGATGGTCAGAACAGGCTCGTCCGCATCGCAGTATTTTTGCGCGTTCGAGATCAGGTTGATAAACACCTGCCGCAGCCGGTCCAGATCCGTATGCAGTGCAAAGCGTTCGGACGCCCGGCTGCGACGCACGGTCAGGTCCTTGTTCGATCCAGCCAACGCACTGGACACAGCGCGATCCAGGATCGAGCGCAAAGTCCCCTCGCCCATGTTCAGATTGACCTGCCCGTTTTCCAGAACGCTCAGATCCAGCAGGTCGTCCAACAACCGGGTGAGCCGCAGCGCTTCGTCATGAATGATCGCCGCATAGCGCGTTTGCTCTTCGGCGCTCAGCCCCTCGGTGTCGCGCATGATCTCGGAAAACGCCCGGATCGACGTCATCGGCGTACGCAATTCATGGCTGACCTGGCTGAGGAAGCTGTCCTTCTGTTCAGACACCAGCGTCAGCTTTGTGTTCGCTTCACGCAGTTGACGGGCGGTACGGCTCAGCTCGGCCGACTTCATTTCCAACTGGCTGGAATATTCAAGCAACTGAGCGGATTCGTCGGCCACAGCCAGCAGATCCTCGACCGACACCGACGCGCCACCGACGATCTGGCCAATCATCGCATGGGCCGTCGCCGCCCCGACGGAACCGCTGAGCTCGCGCTCAAGCCGGTTCAGAAAGCCCGGCGTCGGTTCGGGCATGTGCGAACGGGCCCCTTGTTGTTCTGCTTCGGCCAGAAAGAACTCCTGCGCGGGACCTGTGCCCAGAATCCGCTGGGTCATGATCATCAGGTCTTCGCTTTGCGCCACCGATCCGGTCCACCCGCGCGGGGCGACGGAATGGTCAAAGACGTTGACGAACTGCGCGCCTTGCAGGCGTTCCAACGGGCTGGGAAAGCTGAGCAGCGAGGCAACGCAGAAGGCGATTGTGTTCAGGGACATGGACCACATCACGGTGTGGACCATCGGGTCCATTCCTTCGATGCCGAACATCGCCTGCGGGCGCAGCCAGCTGATCCCGAACGGCCCGTTGTCCAACACCGACTGCGGCATCCAAGCCCCGCCCATCCCGGGCAGAAGCAGCGTGTAAATCCACAGCACAAACCCGACCGACAGCCCGACCAAAGCGCCCGTCCGCGTCGCCCCCCGCCAGAACAGACCACCGACCAGAGCGGGCAGAATTTGTGAGATACCGGCGAAGGCGATCAACCCGATCGAGGCCAGCGCCGCGCCACCCCCGGACAGGCTGTAGTAGAAATACCCCAGCGCCATGATCACCGCGATGGATACGCGCCGCGCCATCAAAACGATGTTGCGCACATCGCCTGAAACCGAGCCCGCGCTTTCATGGGTATTCAGCCAGATCGGCATGACCACATGGTTCGACACCATCGTCGACAAGGCCATGGCCGTCACGATCACCATCGATGTGGCCGAGGAAAACCCGCCGATAAAGGACAACATGGCCAGCCAGTCATTGCCCTGAGACAGCGGCACCGTCAGAACAAACAAATCCGGGTTTGATCCGGGCGGCAACAGGTCCAGCCCGACGACAGCGATGGGCACGACAAACAAGCTCATCAACAGCAGATACAGCGGAAAGGCCCAGGCGGCGGTTCTCAGGTGGCCTTCGTCGTCGTTTTCCACGACCATGACCTGAAACATCCGTGGCAGGCAGACGAAGGCGGCGGCAGACAGAAAGATGAAGGTGGTCCAGCGCCCGGCATCCACATGCCACTGGCCAATCTCGGACGCATCAATCTTGTCCATCATCGGACCGATGCCGCCAGCAATGCCCCAGACAACGAAGACGCCAACCGCAATCAGGGCAAACAGCTTGACCACGGATTCAACCGCAATCGCCATGACCACGCCATGGTGGCGCTCATTCGCATCCAGATTTCGGGTGCCAAACAGAATGGCAAAGACGGCCAGCCCGGCGGCAACCCAGAACACGTTCGACCCGCCACGATAGAGGCCCGAGGGATCAGCCTCGACAAAGATCGAAAAGGACAGCGTGATCGACTGAAGCTGCAGGGCGATATAGGGCGTGCCGCCCAGAACGGCCAGAATGGTGACGCAGACCGCCAGCGTATTGGATTTGCCGTAGCGCGACGACAAAAGGTCCGCGATGGATGTCACCCGCTGGCTGCGCCCGACGCGGACCAGTTTACGCAATCCCCACCACCAGCTGACCATCACCAGCGTCGGGCCCAGATAGATCGTCACATATTCCAACCCGGATCGGGCTGCGTTGCCGACCGCACCATAAAACGTCCAGGCGGTGCAGTAGATCGACAGAGACAGTGTGTAGATCAGAGGTGAGCGTAGCCACTTCCCCTTCCCTGCCGCAGCCATTCTGTCGGCGGCAAAGGCAACGCCGAACAACAGCACCACATAGCCCAAACTGACCAGAATCAGGATGTTGAGCGTCGCCATCACTCGGCGTCCGCGTCAAAGTCGCCGCGCATGCCCAGACGACGGGCGGTCAGGCCAAAGATCAGGCCAACGGCGATCAGAAACCCCCAGCAGATGAAGATGTAGAACATCGCCGAGGACAACGGCACCGCCTGATCCCCAGACGCCCGGTCAGGCCACAGCAACGGAATCGCCAGCAACGCGGCCCCCATGAAAGGCAACAACCGCGCCGCGTCGGTCAGCCTGCGGCGGCGATAGCTTTGGCGTCCCAGAAACAGCGAGGGGCGCGTGCCTTTTGGCTTGGGGTCTGTCTCTTCCGGGGGGCTCATAATCGGGATGCCTGCGCGTGCAGATCCCGCACCGCAGTCAGCACCTCTGCATTGGAAAAGGGTTTGGTCATGAAGCGGCTGACACCCGCATTCTCGGCCATTTCCCGATCCCTGGATTGTCCGCGCGCGGTCAGCATCAGGATCGGCAGGCTTTGCATGTCGTCCAGGTCTCGCAAGTCGCGCAGAATATCCATGCCACTTTTCCCGGGCAGCATGACGTCCAGAATCACAAGGTCCGGGTTCGCTGCCCGGATCACCTGAACGGCGTCTGCCCCATCGGCATGTGTTTCAACCTGCCACCCTTCGCGGGTCAGCAGAAATCGGATTGCCTCAGCTATGTTCGGCTCATCCTCGATCAACAGAACCTTGCGGCTCATATTTGCAGTTCCTCCCCATGGCAACTGGCGCACAAAGCCTGCTGCCACCGCCAGATTAAGCGCTCAGTCAGGATACTGTCAAAAGCCTTCGTTTAGAATCGAAGGCTCGCGCCGGGATGCACAGTCTTTGCTGGGGCACACCCGACAGTTTGCCCCAACCCGGGTCGAGGCGACACCCTGTACCCCATCCCCGACCGGGCGCACCAACATCGCCGAGCGATAAGCAGGGTCCTGATCGTATCCGGGCGTTGAATGAAGCCAGGCATAGGCGTGGCATTCAAATTCAGCCGAACTGCGCCCAAGCTGCGCGATCTGCTTTCGAACCGGTACCAAGGGACGGCTTAACGCGGTGAACAGCGGCCATAACGGGCAGGCCTCTCCATGTCGCGGCAGAACAAAACCGGGAAGCGGCTTGAAGAACAGGATGCTGCCGGATGCGTCGCACAGAACCAACCCGGCCGGGCGGTGCAGTACACTTTCCGGCAGAAAGGCCAACCGCCGCAGAACCGTTGCAACATCGACCGAGAACAGGCGGGCCAGTTCGATTGGGTCCGGCTCTTTCTCCTCCATCAGCTTTTTAAGCTGGGCAAGCGGCATCGCCCTTGCGTCCTGTGCGCACAGGTCCAGAACCTCGCGCGCCACGGTGCGCGCGGCGGTTGTGTTCAGCCCGTCCAGATTGACATCGGCGGACCCGCCCTCCTCGAGTTCGGGGAAACTGTAACCGCGTGCAGCAAAATGGCTTTCGACCTCCTCCAAGGGTACGCCCCGCGGGTCCGTGGCCGAGTCGCTTTCGTCCAGATAGGTCACCAGCGCCTTGGAGCTGTCGGCCAACCGCTCGGCATCCTGATGAAGGTTCTTGTGAAACCGCTCCTGCCACTCGGCATCAATGTCCTGCGTGTCCGCCAGAATGCCCGCCGTCGAGCGAATCGCGGCTGCCGTCGACAGAACCTCGTGCATCGCGGCCGCCAGATGCGGGTCGTGGGTCAGGCGGTCTGACAGGGTTTCCACCGTGCGCTCTAACGAGATCACCCGCTGATGCATTTGCGCCAGGACACCCGCCCAGCCCGGAAAGCGCCCGGCGAATTCCTCAAGCCCGTCAACCTCAGCCTCTTGCCCGACCGCATCAACCGCCGCCTCTCGCAAGGCCGAGATCAGCGTAGCCTCGATCCCCTGCGTCAGCAGCGATGGCTCAACCGCCAGTGCCCCGGCAATATCGACCAGCAATTTGCCCCCGATCCGGCGGCGATTGTGCTCGATCAGGTTCAGGTAGGACGCAGAAATTCCGACACGACGCGCCAGTTCAGCCTGCCGCAGCCCGGCAATCTGGCGCCGTTCACGTATGCGGCTTCCGGTAAGAGTGTCGCGCATAGCTCCACCTCCTGAGCGTTGCGAATGATCCAGTTGTTTTCAGATTATTCTATTTTTTGCATTCAGTTAAGTCGTACTTTTCACTATGGATTTACAGCTTTGACACCGACGGCAAAAAGCACGATGGCGCAGAATATCCGGCGACTGCGCAAGGCCCCTTCTAATCCGCCTCAATTCCCGGCACGATAAGACCATGAGCGACCCCGCATTCGAATACGCCCCCATCGGTCTGGTTGAACTGGAAAACCGGATCATCCGGCGGTGCAATCTGCAATTCGCACGCACCTTCGGGGGCGAGGAAGTCGATTATCGCAACATGCCGCTTTTGCATCTGTACCCTTCGGTCGCTGATTGGGAACGGATCGGGGAACGCAGCCTGCAGGTGATGCGCAGCACCGGCTATTATACCGACGAACGGGTGATGCGGCGGCGCAATGGCGATCTGTTCTGGTGCCGGGCGCGTGGACGGTCTCTGACACCCGACGACCCGTTTCGCCATGGAATCTGGAGCTTTTCCGATATCTCCGAAGAACGTCCCCTTGTCGAGTTGACCGTGCGCGAACGCGAGGTCGCAATCCTGTCCTGCCGGGGTCTTTCGGCAAAAGAAATCGGCATGGAACTGGGGCTGAGCTACCGCACGATCGAGGCCTATCGCGCCCGCCTGCTTGAAAAATTCGGGGCGCGCAAACTGCCGGAACTGGTGGCGAAACTGTCAGGCATGCCCCTGTGACGCGAAACTGCCTGTGCAGCAGGGGCAAAAGGTTCGTTTTCTCCTGTCAGACTGCGCTTTTCATGACCGGTCGCTTGGCTTATAACGCTGCGTAATCATACCAAAGCCCGCGCGAACAGACGGGCCAAAGGGGAACCGTCGAGGACACTCATGACAGATACCAAACACGAAGCGGATGTGGCGTTCATCAAGGCACTGGCCGAATTGCTGCGCGAAAACGACCTGACCGAACTGGAAGTCATGCGCGAATATGGCGACGACGACAGCCTGAATGTCCGCGTCAGCCGTGCAGCTCAGGCGGTTGCCGCCCCGGTGCAGGTTGCCGTTCCTGCGGCTGCACCCGTCGCACCCGTTGCCGCAGCAGCCCCGGCCGCCGCCGAAGCCCCCGCCGCACAGGAAGATCCGGCCAGCCACCCCGGCGCTGTGACGTCACCCATGGTCGGCACGGTCTACATGCAGCCCGAACCTGGCGCGCCTGCCTTTATCTCGGTTGGTGCGTCCGTGTCCGAAGGCGACACGCTGCTGATCGTCGAGGCGATGAAAACCATGAACCACATTCACGCGCCCAAATCGGGCACCATCAAGCGTGTTCTGGTCGGCGATGGCGACGCTGTGGAATTCGGCACCCCTCTGGTCATCATCGAGTAAGGCGGGCCCATGTTCGACAAGATCCTGATTGCCAACCGAGGCGAGATCGCCCTGCGCGTCATCCGCGCCGCGCGCGAGATGGGGATTAAGACGGTCGCCGTGCATTCGACCGCCGACAGCGACGCGATGCATGTGCGCATGGCCGACGAATCGGTGTGCATCGGTCCTCCGCCCAGCCCGCAAAGCTATCTGTCGGTGCCCGCAATCATCTCGGCCTGTGAGATTACCGGCGCGCAGGCGATCCACCCCGGCTATGGCTTCCTGTCCGAGAATGCCGAGTTCGTGCAGATCGTCGAAGACCACGGCATCACCTTCATCGGCCCCACCGCTGAACATATCCGCGTCATGGGCGACAAGATCACCGCCAAGGACACGATGAAGGAACTGGGTGTGCCTTGTGTTCCCGGCTCGGACGGTGGCGTTCCCACGCTGGAAGACGCCAAACGCATCGGTGAGGAGTTTGGCTATCCCGTCATCATCAAGGCCACCGCAGGTGGCGGCGGGCGCGGCATGAAAGTCGCGATGAACGCTGCCGAGATGGAAAGCGCCTTCATGACCGCGCGTGCAGAAGGCAAAGCCGCCTTTGGCAATGACGAGGTCTATATCGAGAAATACCTGACCACGCCGCGCCATATCGAGATTCAGGTCTTCGGCGACGGCAAAGGCAACGCCGTCCATCTGGGCGAACGCGACTGCTCGTTGCAGCGCCGCCACCAGAAAGTGTTCGAAGAGGCCCCCGGCCCCTGCATCACTCCCGAAGAACGCGCAAAGATCGGCAAGGTCTGCGCCGATGCGGTCGCCAAGATCAACTATATCGGCGCGGGCACCATCGAGTTCCTGTATGAAAACGGCGAGTTCTATTTCATCGAGATGAACACACGCCTGCAGGTGGAACACCCGGTGACCGAGGGCATCTTTGGCGTCGATCTGGTGCGCGAGCAAATCCTTGTCGCGGCAGGTGAGCCGATGTCCTTCGGTCAGGACGATCTGGAAATCAATGGCCACGCCATCGAGGTTCGGATCAACGCCGAAAAGCTGCCCAACTTCTCGCCCTGCCCCGGCAAGATCACCGCGTATCACGCGCCGGGTGGCCTGGGTGTTCGGATGGATTCGGCGCTGTATGACGGCTATTCGATCCCGCCCTATTACGACTCGCTGATCGCCAAGCTGATCGTTCAGGGCCGCGACCGGGCCGAGGCTCTGGCCCGTCTGGACCGCGCTTTGGGAGAGTTGATCGTAGACGGCATCGACACCACCGTGCCGCTGTTTCACGCGCTGTTGCAGGAACCCGACCTGCATAGCGGCGACTATAACATCCACTGGCTGGAGCACTGGCTTGCGGAGAATATGGGCGAATAAAGTCGCAAGGCCGGACGGATCCACCCCTCCGGCCTTCGGGCATATCCGATGAGCCTGACCCCCGAACTTCTGCTGCATGGATATTCCATCGGCATTTTCCCGATGGCCGAACATCGGGATGACCCGGACCTGTTCTGGGTCGACCCGAAACTGCGGGGCGTGTTCCCGCTGGACGGGTTTCACATCTCACGCAGTCTGGCCCGGCGTATCCGCAATTGCGGTTTCGACGTCACTATCAACCGGGATTTTGCCACAGTCGTCGACGGCTGCGCCGACAGGGCCGACACCTGGATCAACGCCGAACTGCGAGATCTCTATAGCCAGCTACATCAGGCCGGCCACGCGCATTCGCTTGAAATCTGGGACCATGACCAATTGGTCGGAGGCGTTTACGGGGTTGTTCTGGGCGCAGCTTTCTTTGGGGAAAGCATGTTTTCGCGCCGCACCGATGCCTCAAAAATCGCCCTTGCCTATCTGGTCGATCGGCTTCGCCAAACCGGGTTTCAACTGTTCGATACCCAGTTTCTGACGGCCCACCTTGCCTCACTCGGGGCAATCGAAATACCGCGCAGCCGCTACAGGAAAGCACTGGAAGATGCGATAAACGCCAGCGCCGATTTTACGGCCCCGATAACTCAGTCGGCCGACGGTGTGATACAGCGGATCACCCAGACGTCATAGCGCGCGTGATCCAATGCGTTCAGCGCGGGCGACGTGGCGATCATCCAACCATCAAACAGCTGATCGGCTTTGCCGGTTTCCCAGATCGTCAGATAGGCAAAGGCATCGCCCGTCGGGTTGTCCGCCGGATAGCGGCAATCCCCTAGTGCGACGTCCAGACCAAACACCGGCTGAGTCTCGCCGCTTTGCATTTCGACATCGACCGTCTGACCGTTGACCTTGTCCAGGCCACGCAGCATCGCCCCGGGCCCGGATTCAACCTTCTGCTGTGCCGCCGCGCCGGTCGCGCAGAGCAGCAGAGCGGTCAGCGCCAGCCCCCTCATTCGCCGCCGTCTCCGGCAACGAATTTGACCAGCAACGAGATCAGGCTGACCGCGCCCTGTGTGTCCTCAATCTCGTCCCCTGGCTCAAAAAAGAACGGAGAGCCGCCGGGCATCACCTCGACAAAGTTGCCACCCAGCAACCCCTCGGACGAAATCACAATGGCGCTGTCATCGGGCACCAGAATGCCGTCAGAAATCGTGAAGGTCGTGTCCGCACGGTACGTGTCCGCGTTTAGTTCAACACCGGTTACGGTGCCGATCTTGACGCCAGCCAGACGGACATCGGTGCCAACACCAACCCCTTCGAGCGAGCGGAAGGACGCGCCCAGCTCGTAACCAGTGCCGCCCTGGGACAGGCCGGTCGATTGGCTGGCATAAACGCCAAATGCTACGGCAACGGCCAATACGGCGCCACCGACAAAAACTTCGGTCCAATTATGGGTCGACATTGCTCGCCTCTGTTATTCGGGGCTCCAGGCCTCGTAATCTTTGCGCTCGACCGGATCAGGCCTGCGCAACGATCCTGCCGGAGTGTATGCCAATGCAGTGCCCGTCAGGTTTTCCTGATGCGGCTTTTCCCAGGATTTGTGGGGCAGCGGCTTGTCGGTCGGCGGCTCATCCCAAGTCCGGTGCAACCAACCGTGCCAGTCCGGATCAACGCGGCTCGCCTCTGCCTCACCGTTGAAAATCACCCAGCGTTTGCTGTCATCCGCATTGCGGTAAAACACGTTGCCTTCATTGTCTTCACCAACTTTGACACCTTTGCGCGCTGTATAAAGTTTCGTGTTCAGGGTCGCCCCGTTCCACCAAGTCACAGCCTGCAAAAGAGTGTTCAGAAGTCCCATAGGTGATCTCCGGCGTGTTCGTCAGGCAAGATATGACCGAAAGGCGGGCAAAGGTCCAGTACCACCCGCGTGACTGCGTCACTCGGGCAAGAATGCCGTCACTTCGATTTCAATACGGTATTTCGGATCGATCAGACCACACTCGATCATCGTCGCCGCCGGAGGGTTTGCGCCAAAGGTTTCGGCCAGAATGGGCCAGCAAGGTTCAAATTCATGACGATCCGGCAACATGTAGGTGACGCGAACAACGTCTGAGAATTCCGCTCCGGCCTCTGCCAGTGCTTTTTCTATGATGGACAACGCAGACCGGCATTGTGAGACAACGTCATCTCCCTGCCCGACGGTCCCGGCAACATGTACCCAACCACCTGCAACCACGGCGCGGCAATACCCGGCCTTGGCTTCGAATTCGCCACCTGAAGAAATACGTTTCACTGCGATCCACCGTACCGAGAACTTAAAAGGACTCCACCACGCAAACCGGATTCATTGCGAGGCTCTGCCTCGCGCTCCGAGATATTTTTAGCCAGATGAAGAAAGGATCCGCACTTCTTCTGTTTCAAAATACCTCGGGGGAATCGTGGCTTGCCACGATGGGGGCCGAGCCCCCCTGAACCGTCGCTTGGGTTAACCTGCGGATGCAGATTCCGGTGCTGCATCTGCGTAAATGATCAGGGGCTGCGCGTCCGAACTGACCGCCTCTTCATTGACGACAACTTCGGTCACGTTCTTCATGCCCGGCAGCTCGAACATCGTATCCAGAAGAATATCCTCAAGGATCGACCGCAGTCCCCGCGCGCCCGTTTTGCGTTCGATCGCTTTCTTGGCAATCGCCTTCAGCGCATCGTCCGTAAAGCCAAGCTCGGCATCTTCCAGTTCGAACAGGCGCTGGTACTGCTTGACCAGAGCGTTCTTGGGCTTGGTCAGGATGGTGACCAGAGCATCTTCGTCCAGATCTTCCAGCGTCGCCAATACCGGCAGACGGCCGACAAATTCCGGGATCAGGCCAAATTTCAGCAGATCTTCAGGCTCGAGATCCTTGAAAATCTCACCCACGCCGCGGTCATCATTGTCACGCACATCGGCGCCAAAGCCCATGGCCGAACCCTTGCCACGTTGCGCAATGATCTTGTCGAGCCCCGCAAAGGCCCCGCCACAGATGAACAGGATGTTCGTGGTGTCCACCTGCAGGAACTCCTGCTGCGGGTGCTTGCGCCCCCCTTGCGGCGGAACGCTGGCCACGGTGCCTTCCATCAGCTTCAACAGCGCCTGTTGAACACCTTCGCCGGAGACGTCGCGCGTGATCGAGGGGTTCTCGGACTTTCGGGTAATCTTGTCGACCTCGTCGATATAGACGATACCGCGCTGCGCGCGCTCGACATTGTATTCGCTGGCCTGGAGCAGTTTCAGGATGATGTTCTCGACATCTTCACCCACGTAACCGGCTTCGGTCAGCGTGGTTGCGTCCGCCATGGTAAACGGTACATCCAGAATACGCGCCAGAGTCTGTGCCAAAAGCGTCTTACCGCAGCCCGTCGGGCCGATCAGCAGGATATTGGACTTGGCGAGTTCAATATCGCTGCCCGCTTTCTGGGCGTGGTTCAGACGTTTGTAGTGGTTGTGCACCGCCACGGACAGCACGCGCTTGGCGGTGGCCTGACCGATCACGTAATCGTCCAAAACCTCGCAGATATCCTTGGGCGTCGGCACACCATCGGATGACTTCAGCCCGCTGGCTTTGGTCTCTTCGCGGATGATATCCATGCACAGCTCGACACATTCATCACAGATGAAAACGGTCGGTCCTGCGATCAGCTTGCGCACCTCATGCTGGCTTTTTCCACAAAAGCTACAGTAGAGCGTGTTTTTGCCGTCACCGCCTGAATTCGTCGCCATGATCTACCTTTCGGGCTTCGTCCCTGCGCCCCTGTCTGCCGGGGCGCCCTTGCGCATGTTCGTGCAGCTTAGGCCAGCACTGTGGCGGCTACAATCTCAAAATGACCCCCGCGCGATGGGCGCGGGGTCCGTCTCTTAGGCCTCTTCCGTGTCCATCTTGGCACGGTTTTCAACGATCTCGTCGATGTGGCCCCATTCTTTCGCCTCTTCCGGGCTCATGAAATTGTCACGATCCAGCGCCTTTTCAACCGCCTTTTTGGTTTGGCCGGTATGACGCACGTAAATGTCATACAGACGATCCTTCAGCTTTTGCGTCTCGGCCGCGTGGATCATGATATCGCTGGCCTGGCCCTGATAACCACCACTGGGCTGGTGCACCATGATCCGGCTGTTGGGCAGAGAGAACCGCATCCCCTTTTCACCACCGGCCAGCAGAACCGACCCCATCGAGGCCGCCTGACCGATCACCAGCGTCGAACATTTCGGCTTGATGTACTGCATTGTGTCGTAGATCGACAAACCGCTGGTCACCACACCACCCGGCGAGTTGATGTAGATCGAGATTTCCTTGTTGGGGTTTTCCGCCTCAAGATGCAGCAGCTGGGCCACGACCAGATGGCTCATCCCGTCATGGATCGGACCGTTGATAAAGATGATCCGCTCTTTCAGCAGACGCGAGAAGATGTCATATGCGCGCTCGCCCCGGCTGGTCTGTTCGACCACCATGGGGACAAGCGTATTCATGTAGGTGTCTACTGGATCGAACATTCGTAACCTGCCTGATTTGCTATGGTTCGGGAGACTATCCCAACAAGTATTACCCGAGTCTTAGTGTCGCCACTGGGGGGCTGCAAGGGGGGCTGCAAACATCGGCCCCCGATTGTGGAATTGTTGGTGGTTTGCGACGGCTGACATGCCTGAAACCGACCTGTTCCGCGAATGCCTCTGGATCATAAGGGACAAGGGTTACGATAAATTCCCCTTACATTCATCACGACATTTTGATTCATGCATATAGGAAAATACGTCCAAACTACGTAACGGAGTGTTTCGCACGCAAAGCACTTATGGAATGAAAACAACGCCCGCTCATCGGGCCTGCAAGGAAAAGAAGTGATGGCCCTTCCCCAGCTATCTTCGGACATGACTCGAGATGATCTAGACCGAATGGTCGACAATGCGACCCGCGCCTCAAACTTTCTGAAGGCGATCAGCCACGAAGGTCGGTTGATGATCCTGTGTCATCTTGTGTCCGGCGAAAAATCTGTAACCGAACTGGAAGAGTTGCTGTCCGCCCGTCAGGCCGCCGTGTCGCAACAATTGTCCCGGCTGCGGTTGGAAGGTCTGGTCTTGCCGCGACGCGAGGGCAAAGCCATTTACTACCGGCTCGCGGATGATCGCCCCCGCAAGATGCTGGAAACCGTCTACGAACTGTTTTGTCAGGACGACGTTGCCTAACGCTGGCCCGTCGTTGGAAAAGGTGCTACCGAACACAGGATCGAGCACTAAGGAGACAAGCATGATCCGCGCAATTCTGATTGGCCTGAGCCTGTTTGCACTGACCGCCTGCGAAACAGCCAAAGGCGCTGGCAAAGACATTGAAAAGGCCGGAGACGCGATCCAGAACGCCGCGACCGACGTTCAGGAAAGCATCTGACACGCCCAGCATATTGCGGGGTCGCGTAGAATTGCATCAACATATTGTTGAAAACCTGATCCGAAGGCGCTAGGCTGACAGGCACAGGTGCATAGACGCGGCATTGCATTTCTGGCGTTAAGACGGGGTTCTTTCGTGCGAACGAAAGAACCCCGTTGCCATTTGCGGGGGTCGTAAGTGGTAGCCTGTATGGAACCTTGATCCTGAATAGGAAAAGGCGTCAGGTGCGCAGACGCGGTCTTT
Organism: Ruegeria sp. AP12; assembly: GCF_056540025.1. Classification (NCBI taxonomy): domain Bacteria; kingdom Pseudomonadati; phylum Pseudomonadota; class Alphaproteobacteria; order Rhodobacterales; family Roseobacteraceae; genus Ruegeria; species Ruegeria sp. AP12. The sequence continues at coordinate 245,476 of NZ_JBQFVZ010000001.1, read as the reverse complement.
GCATGCATCCTTTCGGACACTCCTGACGCCTTACCGGTCCGACTTGCCCCGAGGGGTGCGTCGATCCAGTTGCCTCAGCCCCTTGCGAAACTGTGGCTGCCGCTTTGAACCCGAAGGCCATCGCAGCGCGCCTGAACCGTTTCAAACGCTGACCTATCACCACTGGGCGGACACCCAACACTGACCGATCACCGCCTGGCAAACCTTTGCAAACTAAGCCAAATCCTAAGATCTACTCAACTTTCTCCGGCCACCTTGGCCCTTGCGCCCCGCCGCCCTATCCGAAGAAGTGCTGCGGTAGTAAGACTGTTACATTGCGCCCTTTATCCGGCAAGAAAATAGCACTGCAGCATGGAAATTAGACGGGGATAACCTGTTGATATCTGGCTGGAGTGCGATGTGGATAAATCGAGAAGTTTTGCAACCGCGCAGGCTTGGTGCCGGAAAAGTCGAAACACCGGGCACAGGTCCAAAAATCGCCCGATGCTGCAGGTGCGAACTTGAAAACAAACGGTCTCGCAGCCGAATCCACCCCCAAACCGCCCCGAATCGAACGACTCGGGGCCGTTGATCTGAGAAGCGCTCCGACCTGACCTTAGCTACCTATTACAGGCCGCCGGAATGGACGGCAGGTACCCCCTACATGCGATCAGGCCGAAAACGCTTCAGTTCACCTGTCGTTCCAGAACGGTGCTGTAGGTCGTTCCGGTCCGCAGGCTACGGAAATCCGCATAGATCCTGCCATCCTCATACCGCGCATCGATCAGCGCGTTCACACCGACGGCTGGCTCGGCCGAGCTTTCGACGATCCCGATCTTGCCCGAGCCGTCCTGACTGATCGAACCGGTCGCCTCATACAACGTCCAGTCATCCATCGCATTGCGCCGCCACATGCTGGGCCCCCAGAACACGTTCTCCTGCTGCGTCTGGATCTCCAGCACCCATTCCGACTGGTTGAACCGAGGCGCATCGCCCGTGGCCGCGTTTGACGGCGACACGGTGGTCTGGCTGGCCGTCCAGGTGCCGCGCAGATCGGGCGTGGTGTCGGCAGCCGCGCTGCCAAGGGCGAGGGTCGAGGCCAAAGCGGCCGCTCCGGCAGTCATATATCTGGTCATGGTCTCTCCTCCGTCAGATCGTGGCCGTCAATGGCCTTGTCGAACAGATTGGGAGGGGGAGAGGCGGTTACAACTTACCTAAAGGAAACTTAACGAAGGGTTTGAGACGCTCTTCCAGTGCTTTATTAGCCCTACGGCTAATTCTCAAACTCTATCCGTATTCCCTTTGCAAATTAGAAAAAATATTCTGTGTAAGAGACTGCCCCTTTAAAACATCTCTAGAAATATCTGGATCAGGGATTGCCACCTCAATAATTCTAGAAAGCTTAGAAAAGCTTTCATCTGTAGAAGCATTGAACAAGTTTGCTATCTCATCGAAAAGGTCGGCTCTTCGGGCTTTAGTAAGCCTGCAGTATTGCGATATAGCAGTAAGAATATGCCACCGGAGTTTCGAATATCGAGTATCTAACCGTCTATTTGAAGTCAGGATTTTGACTCGATATAACGCAAAGCACGAAGAGTAATATGCATTCTCAGGGACATCCCGACTATAGACTTCGTTTAGTAGCTCTGCAGTGAGGCGATTGGGGTATCGACTCGAAATGTCAGGTCGCAGCAGGCCGGTCGCAGCATAACATCGAGCTGTTTCTCGAACGTCGAACAATCTCAGCGCCGGTACATTTTCGTTTCTGTATTGGCCCTTTCGTCTCTCAAAATACAATCGGTTAGCATCCGAACCACCCTTAGCGACAAAATAAGTCTCGATTGTCCTCAAAAACGCGAGTGTTGAAGCAAATTGAGCGTCTTCGACCTTAGATTGCCGATTTGTTGCTCGGACGATGTCGTCAACTATTTCCGCATCATCGGCCTTCACCAATTTCACCATTAGCGACACGCTATTATCAATAAGATGATCGAAATTAATCAACATATTCGAGGTTTGACAGCCATTTACGATCTGAAAGTCGCGAATAAAGATATTTTGTCCAGCGGGCCTAACCTCGGGGGCGACAATTGTAATACCATTATTCATTAATCCAAATCGTGATTTTCTTTCTTCGTTATTTAAGGTTTCGGCAATCTCGGAATTGACGTCAGCGTCGATGCCAAGGAAGTCCCGGACGTTTTCTTCAAACAGCCTCTTCCTATGCGCACCTGCTTCATCCTTAAGAACTTTATCTACGAAGTTTCTTGCGCTAACTGTTGCGACATACGCATCAGTTACATTTGGGACTTCTGGAAACGGCGCATATCCGATAGTTGGCAAGGTAGCCTCAATACTACCACTTGAACTCAACCACAACGAATGGATCTCATTTCTGTCGATTGGATCAAACGACAAGCTTTGAAAAAGGCCCGTTCTTTTAAAGGTCTCATAGCCGACATCAAAGGCAGCTTTTATCTCCACCGCCTGAGGTGTATCTCCTGCAGAAACAAAGAAAGCACTGAGCGTGGGCAATCCGCCTCGAACTCTCCCAATATTCTTAAAAAGCTCTAGAAAAACGTCTCTAAAGTTCTTGAGATATTCCGAGTGAGGTTGAGCGGGGTTTTCTGAAAGTAGGTCAACTGAGTTGGCGACGAACGAATCAATTTGCATCTTATTCCAAGATTCCGAACTCTTTACTTGGACAAGAACGATTCTTACATCAAACTCTCGTTTGGTTGACGCCATTATTTCCATTAGCTCTTCGACTGAGGAAATCAAGCGATCATCCAAGAAAACTAACGCACCATCAACACCTGGGTCATCACCTTCATAAATCAACTCAAGAGGGTCTATTGAATCGGCGGAAAACTTGGAAAACACACAAAAGTTCCCAAATGCTTCGAAGGCTTTTGTTGGCTCCAGTGACAACTGATTTTTTTCAACAAAAGAATCGAAGTACGACTTTGTTACAAGATGCATTTAACTGTCCATTTTCAACGCAGAGATGAATGCCTCCTGCGGGATATCAACCTTTCCAAACTGGCGCATCTTCTTTTTGCCAGCTTTTTGTTTATCCAAGAGTTTTCGCTTACGTGTTGCATCCCCGCCATAACATTTCGCGGTCACGTCTTTGCGCAGGGCCGAGAGGGTCTCGCGGGCGATGACCTTGCCTCCGATGGCGGCCTGGATCGGGATTTTGAACATATGGCGCGGAATCAGGTCTTTCAGCTTTTCGCACATCGCCCGGCCCCGCATCTCTGCCCGGTCGCGGTGAACCATGGTCGACAGCGCATCGACCGGCTCGTCATTCACCAGCACCGACATCTTGACCAGATTATCCTCGGAATAACCGGTCATCTGGTAGTCAAAGCTGGCGTAACCTTTTGTTACGGATTTCAGGCGATCATAGAAATCGAACACAACTTCGTTGAGGGGAAGGTCATAGACAACCATCGCGCGTGAACCCGCATAGGTCAGGTCCAGCTGAATGCCGCGGCGGTCCTGACACAGTTTCAGCACGTCGCCCAGATACTCGTCCGGAACAAGAATGGTCGCCTTAATGCGCGGTTCTTCAAGATGATCGACCTTGGACAGGTCCGGCATGTCGGCTGGATTGTGCAGCTCGATCATCTCACCGTCTTTCATGTAGACGTGATAGATCACCGACGGCGCCGTTGTGATGAGTTCGATATTATATTCGCGCTCAATGCGGTCGCGGATGACCTCAAGGTGCAGAAGGCCCAGGAAACCGCAGCGGAAGCCAAAGCCCAGCGCGGCCGAGGTTTCCATTTCGTACGAGAATGAGGCGTCGTTCAGCGCCAGTTTCTCAATCGCGTCGCGCAGATCTTCGAACTCGGCGCTGTCCACGGGGAAGAGGCCGCAGAACACCACCGGCTGCGCAGGTTTGAAGCCGTCCAGCGCAACTTCGGTGCCGTTGCGATCATTGGTGATCGTGTCGCCGACGCGGGTGTCGCGGACCTGTTTGATGGATGCGGTGAGAAACCCGATCTCACCGGGGCCGAGGCTGTCGACCATCTCCATCTCGGGCCGGAACACGCCGACGCGGTCGACGTGATGCAGGGTGCCGTTCGACATGAACTTGACCCGCATCCCCTTTTTCAGCGTGCCGTCCATAATGCGGACCAGAACGATGACACCCAGATAGGCGTCGTACCACGAATCTACCAGCATCGCCTTGAGCGGCGCATCCACGGTGCCTTGCGGCGCGGGCAGATGGGTGACGATGGCCTCGAGCGTCTCATGGATGCCCTGCCCCGTCTTGGCGCTGACCTGAATGGCGTCGGTCGCGTCGATGCCGATCACATCCTCGATCTGTTCGGCCACGCGGTCACAGTCAGAGGCAGGTAGGTCGATCTTGTTCAGCACCGGCACGATTTCATGATCGGCGTCGATGGCCTGATACACATTCGCCAGCGTCTGCGCCTCAACCCCTTGGGTCGAGTCCACGACCAGCAGCGAGCCCTCAACTGCGCGCATGGACCGGCTGACCTCATAGGCAAAGTCCACGTGGCCGGGGGTGTCGATCAGGTTCAGCACGTATGCCTCGCCATTATCGGCGGTATAGTCGATGCGAACCGTGTTGGCCTTGATGGTGATGCCGCGTTCACGCTCGATATCCATGCTGTCGAGCAACTGCTCCTTCATGTCGCGATCCTTGACCGTTCCGGTCTCTTGGATGAGCCGGTCAGCAAGGGTGGATTTGCCATGGTCGATATGCGCGACGATGGAGAAATTGCGGATATGAGCGAGGTCTGTCATGGGTTGGGGATATGTAGAGGAATCGTGGGTTGGTCAAGGTGGCACGTTTAGTGTCTGGGAACGCCAATCCTCTGCGATGAGATAGCGATGGTCGAAGTGGAAGATTTGGAGCAGCTCAGATTGGCACTTGAGCGCCACTCAATAGACAAGTGCATCGAAGTTGCACTTCGAGCGGCCTTTAGGAATTTCACCCCTCCAAACCTGAGCGGCAACATCGATGCGAGTGAGAAGAATGTTTTTCCGTACGGGCGACTATTGCTGCAGGCAGTTGTCCATTCTCGGTTTCATTGTATCGAGTCCAAAAACGCATTGAATCAAACCATAGCTCACCTAATCGCACGTGAACGTTTCATAGGGCAGTCATCAGCATATCTCGCAGCCATTGCCACGCTTAACCGTGACAGTACTAGTGCAATAGAGACTATCGAAAGCGTAGCAGTATCATTTGCGTCAGAGGCTGATCAGGAGCAATTCCTGTTTGGCCAAACTCCTAGAGATTTCTCAACTCGGCATGCTTATGATGCTGCATTTGCATTACTGTTAAACACAAGCCTTGCCGACTCGCGTATCCCAAAGGGAGATGCATTCGATCGACCACTTTGGAATGACACTGTCGATTTCAAAGTGCCTTTGGATCAGCGCATCAACTACAGCGAGTATTTTCATGGGCAGAGGTTCGCATTCTGGCGTGAGTGGCATCACGGGTTTTTAGTTGGAAAGCCGCTAGACTGGCAGCTTCAAAGAAGGATCGCATTAATCAGCGAAGATATCTGGAGCTCCGGGCTAGATGCCGTCGCCCTTGAAATCGAACAAATTCGGGCTCGCTGGGATGTTGAAACAGCCCTCAAAGGCTTAGACGACGACCCTTATTCCAGAACCTCTGCGCGCCACGGTATCGGAGGGAACAACCCGCCTGAGAGCATTCAAGATGAGCTTTTGGTTGGTTCGATTTCGTTGATCTGGGAAGCAGAGAAAGAACTCTCGACCGCCTTAGAAGATGAAAATCCTACTCGCGAGTGGATCGAGGCGATCCTAGCTAAGTTCAAATCTGGGTTGGCAAGCTTTATCAGGTGGTGTGCAGGCAAAGGCGATCTTGCGGTCGACACATTGATCAAGTGGGGTATTCCTGCGACCGGAGCGGGATATGCTGCCAAGTATCCCGAAAAAATCGAGGGGCTGATCGAAGCAATTGAACGGTGGCTGCCGTATCTATCGTAAGCGGCGCCGGGCCGAAGCCCGGCCTACGGGTGGGGTGTTTCCGACTCGTGTATTCGCTTTTCCCAACAACCCAATTGATCCGCTCCCCTGTTTGATTCATACTCCGCCGCAGACCGAGAGGGGCACAAGACCCCTCCGGGCAGGCAAAAAACGAGGCTCGAGTATGAAACAGTTCCTCTTAATCGCATTTTGTGCGACGTCGCTGACGGCATTTGCGCCGACTGTGGACGCGTCCCAGATCAAACGGGCATGTCTGGCGTCAGATCGTCAGGCGGCGACGCGGGATCGGTGCAGTTGCATTCAACGCGTGGCGGATCAGGCGTTGACGCGCAGCGATCAGAAAACCGTCTCGAAATGGTTCGAAGACCCCCATCAGGCGCAGGAATTGAAGATGTCGCGCACGGCGCGCGATGATGCGTTGTGGGATCGGTATCAGAACTTCGGCCAAATGGCGCAGGCAATCTGTAGCTAAGCGCTTCCTCTTCTTGACCTGACGCCCGCTGCCCCTCAGAAAAGGCGCAGCGAAAGGACGTTGCATGGTAATGAAAGGGTTGACCCTGCGCGGTCTCGAAGTGTTCGAGGCGTTGGCGCGGACGGGATCGGTGGCGCAAGCGGCCGAGATCACGGGGCTCAGCCAGCCCTCGGTCAGCCAGCAATTGCGCAATCTGGAAAAGGCGTTAGGCACCGATCTGGTGGATCACGGGCGGCGGCCCATGCGTCTGACGCAGGCCGGGCGCAGCTTTCTGTCGCGGGCCGAAGCGGTTCTGGCCGAGCTGCAAATGGCGCAAAGCGAGTTGACCGTGATGGACTTGGGGCATCTGACCACTCTGTCCATTGGCCTGATCGACGATTTCGACAATGACCTAACGCCACGGCTGGCCACCTTGCTGGCCGACAGCCTGACCCGGTCGAAATTCAAGCTGATCACCCTGCCCAGTCTGGACCTGTTTGCCGAGTTGGACGCCCAGCGCCTGCATCTGGCGGTCTCGGCCCATAGCGGCGAGGTGCTGGAAGGTGTGGTCGAATACCCCCTGGTTCAGGATCCGTTCATTCTGGTGGCCCCTAACGGCGCAGGCTCAGCGGATGCCGTTGTGCAGAAGCTGCCATTCCTGCGCTATGCGCGCGAGCAACTGATCAGCCGCCAGATCGAAAGCCATGTGGCCCGACAACAGATGGAGTTCGAGGAACGGTTCGAGATCGGCTCGCATCTGGCGCTGATGGCCATGGTCGCGCGAGGGTTGGGCTGGGCGATCACGACACCGCTGGGCTATATGCGCGCGACGCGGTTCCATGATGATCTGCAGGCCCATCCGTGCCCGTTTGGCGCGTTTTCCCGGACAATCTCGCTGTTCACGCGGACCGATTGGTCCGATCAGGTTCCGCAAGAGGTCGCCGGGATGATGCGGCGTCTGATGCAAAGCCAGATCATCGATCCCGCCATGGCGAAACTGCCGTGGTTGAGCGGTCAGTTGAAGGTGATGGACGGCTAATCGCCCAAATGGTCCAAAAGGCCGTCAACCGCGACCTCGATCAAATCCAAAGCCCCGTCGAAATCCCGCGTGTAGTAAGGGTCAGGCACGTGATCCGCCCCTGTCTGAGGTGCAAAATCGGTGAGCAGCCGTACAGGGGTTTCATTGCCTGAAGGACGTAGGGCTTCAATATCGGCGATATTGTTCGCGTCCATCCCTACGATCAGATCGAACCGGTTAAAATCTTCGGCCAAGAACTGGCGCGCGCGCAGATCGCTCAGGTCGATGTTGCGCGTGCGGGCGGTTTCTTGCATCGGGCCGTACGGCGGGCTGCCGATATGCCAGCCCGAGGTTCCGGCACTGTCGGACTTGTATTGAGGGGCACGGGCGCGAAACACGCCTTCGGCCGCAGGGGACCGGCAGATATTGCCCAGACAGACAAAGAGGATACGGTGTGTCATGACTCATCTCATAACGCGCCGAGGACATATGGAAAAGATCGTCATTTTGACCGGGGCCGGTATTTCCGCCGAAAGCGGGCTCAGCACGTTTCGCGACGAAGATGGGCTTTGGGCGCAGCACCGGATTCAAGATGTCGCAACGCCCGAAGCCTTTACCCGCAATCCGGCCCTGGTTCAGGGGTTCTACAACGCTCGCCGTGTTCAAGCCGCGCGGGTGCAACCCAATGCAGCCCATCACGCTCTGGCCCGGCTACAACGGGACTGGCCCGGCGAGGTCGTGATCGTGACGCAGAACGTCGATAGCCTGCATGAGGCCGGAGGGGCCGAGGGTGTCATCCACATGCACGGCCTTTTGGCCGGTGCGCTGTGCGCCTCTTGCGGACATCGCTGGACCGCGCCGCCCGAGATGGCCGTGGCCGAGCCCTGCCCGGCCTGCAACGCCCCTGCCGCGCGGCCCGATGTGGTCTGGTTCGGCGAGATGCCCTATCACATGGATGACATCTTCGGCCATCTGGCGACAGCCTCGATCTTTGCCGCAATCGGAACATCCGGCCAGGTCTATCCCGCCGCTGCTTTTGCGAGCGAGGCGCAGGCGTTCGGGGCGCATACGATCGAGATTAATCTCGAACCCACAGACAACAGCTTTGATGACAGGCTGGTCGGCAAGGCAACCGAAACTGTGCCGCTATGGGTTGATCGGCTGTTACAGGCCAAGACATAACAAACCATCGATAAGCGGACCACATAACCAAAGCGAGACCATGTCATGACAGACCAAGATCCCCGAACCGGTGAAATCATGGACGAAGGCAGCATGGCGGGCCGCGACATGCTCAGCGCGCAATTGGCCGGCCTGTGGTGGACCTTTCTATTGCGCGGGGTGCTGGCCGGGGCTGTGGGCATCGCCGCCCTGTTCTGGCCCTCGGGCAGTATCGCCTTGTTACTGAGGCTCGTGGGGGCGTTGCTGATCCTGGATGGCGCGTTGACATTGTTCGGTGTTGGGCGTCGGGGACTGCTGGGCGGGGCCGCCATTGGCGGTGTTCTGATCGGTCTGATCCTGATGATCTGGCCCGAAGGCACCGTCAAACTGGCGTTTTTCCTGTTGGGGGCTTGGGCGCTTATCATCGGCATCGGTTCATTGGCGGCAGCCGGTCAGATGCACGAACGCGACCCACAGCGCGGCTCGATGCGCGGGTCGGGGTTTGCTGCACTGATTGTCGGGTTGGTGTTGATGATCTGGCCCGCCATTGCGCTCGTGGCGCTGGGATGGGCCATCGCGTTCTCGGCCCTGGCCATTTCAGCCGTCATGGTCTGGCTGGCGATGCGCTTTCGCAATGCCAAAAGCCGCGTGGGACTAAAGACGGTGAACCGCTGAACACATACTCACCAAAACCAGCCACAAACGACAACAGGCCGGGCATCGCCCGGCCTGTCGCATGGATGACGGCCGCGGAGCGGCCCGAAGACAGGCGACGTCTTAGTTCGACTCCGATCCGTGCTCGTGCTTATGTTCGTGGCCGTGCTTATCCTGCCGCTCAAGATCGACCGGAACCTCGATCACAATCTCGCCCGCTTGTTCGAAAACCAGCGTCACCGGAACCGTCGCGCCCTGCTCGAACGGCTCTTTCAGACCCATGAACATGACGTGGTCACCACCACGTTTCAGCATGTGCGTTTCACCCGCCGGGATGACAAAGCCCTCCTCGACATGGATCATCTGGGCGACCCCGTCATCGTTGATCTTGTGCGTATGCAACTCGACCCGGGCCGATACATCCGAGGTGACACTGACCAGGCGGTCATCCGTGTCGCCGGTGTTCTTGATCATCATGAACGCCGCCCCCGCCTTGGCGGCCTTGCCTGCAGACCGGGCGTAGGCGTCGTCGACAACAATTGTGCCCTCGGCAAGGGCAGGACCAGCCAGAATGGCGGTTGCAAGGGCAGCAAACAGAGTGGTTTTGAGGGACATCTTACGTCTCCTTTTTCTTGAGATTTGAGTTTTTTGGAAAAAGTCAGACGATCGAAGGAGGCGCGCGCGCCGGTGTTTGCGGAACAGGCGGTGCAATCAGGCTCTCTGCGACCCGCAAAAGGGGCGGCATTTCGGGCAACGGGGCTTGGGGCAGTGACGGCTGCGAAATCGCAACCGCCCCCAGCAGCGTCAGCGCATAGTCGGGACAATAGTGCGGGGGTGCAGTAGGTTGCCCGTTCTCGTCCATGTAAACGACAACCGGCCCGTTTCCGGTGCACAGCACCATCTGACCCACAGCCTTGTCCACGCCGCGCGAGACGGCGACCCCCTGCCCGGTCAGAACCACAAACAGGGAAAGCACAATGGGGAACAGGCTATGAACAGCAGATCTCATCCTGATCCGCATATAATTCACAGACAGAAAACGCTTCAAGCGCCAAAGGGTCGCGCTTGAAGCGGATTTTAGTAGTCCAGCCCGGGCCGTTTGACGGTGCCCTTGGTCAGGCTGGTGTGGGAATGATTCACCCGGCGCTGCATACGGGTACAAGCCAAGTATGCCTTTTTGAAAACACTGGTAAGCAACAGAAAAATATAGAAACTTTTAAATGACATCGGACGGCCCCCGCCAGAAGAATACATCAACGGTACGTCGCGCCCGCCTGACTGTATGTGAACTAGTTCACGGTTTGGTGATTTTATTTCCAAATCGTCAACAATAGCGCCACGCCAGAGCACCCCTAACACAGAAAAACCCCGCACCAGACTGGTACGGGGTCAAGAATGCTTGGCAGTGGAAGCAATCAGGCCGAGGCTTGTGCCTTGGCGATTTCCTTCTTCACTTTCAGCGCGTTCGCCGACAGATCTTCGTCCTTGGCTTTGGCCAGGAACGCGTCCAGACCACCGCGGTGGTCAACCGAACGCAGAGCAGCAGCCGAGATGCGCAGCTTGACGCCACGGCCCAGAGCTTCGGACTGCAGGGTGACGTCGTTCAGGTTCGGCAGGAAACGACGCTTGGTTTTGTTGTTGGCGTGGCTGACATTGTTGCCAGTCATCGGGCCTTTTCCGGTCAGTTCGCAACGGCGCGACATGGTTTCTTCCTTTGTTTCTGGAGGCCGGGCAAAATGCCTGCGGCCAAATCACAAGGGGCGCAACCCGAAGTCGCGCCCGAAAACTGGTTGGATGCGTGTAGTGGGAATCGCAGGAAGGGTCAAGACAGCCAGCACGAATTCTTTGCACTATGTCAGCAGGCATTGCCCGGCCCTCGGAACCTGTATCGGTATCAAGGGCGTTGCAACAGGGGTTTGTTGTTTTTCAGATGCCGTGCCACCAGTTTCATCTGGTGCCGCCCCTTGGGCACAAAGCGCGCCAGATCCGACTGGTGGTTTATGTCCGCCAGTTCCGGGAATATCCCGAAAATCTCGGCCCGCGCGTCGCGGCTGAGGGATTTCAGCGCCTCGGGGCCGGTGAAAAGGCTTTCGGTCGGTGCGCCTTCGGCTTCGATGATTTCATGCCGGTCGAAGAGAAGGTGAAAATACTCAACCTCCTGCACCTCTTGGTCCACGAAAATACCGGGCAGCGCGGTCAGTTTTATCGCGGGGATCAAAACCTCGGCCGCGCCAAACATCCGTTGGGCGATCTTGGACTGCACCAGCATCCTGTGTTGCCGCGACACCAGAAGGTCCCGGTCCGGCACCCCTTGCCCCAAGGCACCGGCCAATATCCGAACCGGACGCAGCTTGGGGTCATGCTCCATCGCTGCCAGGTCGAACCGCCTTCTGCCCGCCCAGCGGATAGCCTGCAGACCATTGCCAATGGTAAGAACCATGTCACCGGTCGTCAGGGTTTGAATGGGGCGGTTCCCCTGATCCGTCCGGATCAGGGTATCGCGAGTGAAACAGGGAAACCCGGCCCCGTTTTCGAACGCCGTATAGGTGACCGTCGTGCCCGATGGCAGCGTAAACGATCCGCTGGACAGGGAGTAACTGGTCCCCGCCACAACCGTGATCGTCCCGAATGTGCTGTCATTGATCACCGTGCCTTCCGGCAGGTTCAGCGTATCGGTGCCCCCGCCGCCATCAATCGAACCCGAGACGGTTGAACTTTGAAAGTCCAGCGTGTCGTTGCCATTGCCCAGATTGATGTTCGAGATGTCCGATCCGCGCACAACGACGGTATCGGCCCCGCCTCCGCCGCCCACGGTTCCCACGGTACTGCCGGTGACTGTGATGTCGTCATCACCGCCCCCACCGCCTACGATGCCAACAACCGTGCTGTTGGTGACCGTTATCTCGTCATCACCGCGTCGGCCGCGAACGTTGTCAATCGGCGTTCCCTGCGGCGTGCCGTTCAACGTCCCGTTGTCATCGGTGACGTCGATTATGTCATTGCCATTGGTGCCGCGAATATTGGGCATGGTCGGCAGTTCCCGTCTGTCAGCTTAGCACCAGACAAAACCGCCGGGGCCAAGACCGATTGAAATCAATGTAAAAAGCAACGTATCAACACATTGCGTTCAGACTACACCGACAACCGGTCCCTAGCCAAGCGTTGCGCGCAAGGGCGGTCGGGTCAGTCCGCCGCCAGGGCGGTCAGCATGTGCCGCGCCGCAACCGAAGGGCTGAGCGTGCCTGCGCCGACCTCAGTGCTCAGCCGGTCCATTTCGGCGCGGGCCGAGGGCGTGTCCAGCCGGGCCAGCAGGGCATGCCGAACCTCCTGATCGAACCAGTACCGCGCTTGTGTTGCCCGGCTTGCGGCCCAATACCCCTTGTCGCGTCGCCATTGGCTAAGGGCCTGCATCTCGTCCCAAGCCTGATCCAGCCCATGTTCCTCAACCGCAGAAACGGTCATGGCCTTGGGAAACCCCTCGGGGTCCTGAGGTCGTTTTCGCAGCAGCCGCAGGGCCCCTGCATAATCGGCGCAGGTGCGCGTTGCCGTGGCCTTCAGATCGCCATCCGCCTTGTTGACCAGAATGATATCCGCCATCTCCATGATGCCGCGCTTGACGCCCTGCAACTCGTCCCCGCCAGCCGGGGCCAGCAGCAGCAGGAACAGATCAGACAGTTCGGAGACCACCGTCTCGGACTGACCGACGCCGACGGTTTCGATCAGCACAACGTCATTCCCTGCCGCCTCGCACAGCGCAATGGCTTCGCGGGTGCGACGCGCGACGCCGCCCAGATGACTTTGACTGGGTGAGGGGCGGATGAACGCGTTTGGCTCGCGGCTCAGGCGTTCCATCCGGGTCTTGTCGCCCAGAATCGAGCCACCCGACCGGGCCGAACTGGGATCTACCGCCAGAACCGCGACGCGCAGACCCTGACTGATCAGCATCATGCCGAAGCTTTCGATAAACGTGGATTTGCCGACACCCGGTGTGCCTGACAGACCAATCCGCAGCGATTGGCGGCCAGATTTGGCGAGGTAGGCCAAAAGCTCGGACGCCTGTGCCCGGTGATCGGCCCGGATGCTTTCGACCAGAGTAATCGCACGCGCCAAAGCACGGCGTTCGCCCTGCAAAATCCTCTCACCCAGTTCAGCAATATCCATGCGTGCGACCCTTTTGGAATTTTGCCCTAAATGAAGGGTCGGAACCCTGTTTGTCCAGAGCACTTATGCGTGGTTCCCGCAGGGCCTTCTGGACCTTGCCGCAAGCTTTGGCGATAAGGCGACATGACCCGACTGCCTATCGATGACGCCCTGCCCGAACTGCTCTCGGCCCTGACCGACCATCGCCGTGCGGTGTTGCAGGCTCCACCGGGCGCGGGGAAAACCACGCGCGTGCCGCTGGCCATGCTGCAGGCCGGGCTGTGCGACGGCAGGATCGTGATGCTGGAACCCCGCCGACTGGCCGCGCGTGCCGCCGCCGAACGGATGGCCGAAACGCTGGGCGAGCGCGCGGGCCAAACCGTCGGTTACCGCGTGCGCGGCGATGCCAAGGTCTCAAAACAGACGCGGATCGAGGTCGTTACCGAAGGCATTCTGACCCGGATGCTGCAATCCGACCCGGACCTGCCCGGGGTCGGAGCCGTGATCTTCGATGAGTTCCACGAACGCTCGTTGAATGCCGATCTGGGTCTGGCGCTGTGTCTTGAGGTTGCAGGGGCGCTGCGTGACGATCTTATACTGGTGGCCATGTCCGCAACACTGGATGCCGAGCCCGTCAGGCAGTTGATCGACGCCCCGTTGGTCACATCCGAAGGGCGCAGCTATCCGGTCGAAACTCGGTGGCTGGATCGGCCTTTGGGCACCCAAGCCCGCCGTTTGGATGCGCTGTGCGATCTGGTTGAAACCGCAGTGCACGAGACTCGCTCAATAGGCGGCGGCGTGCTGGTCTTTTTACCCGGCGAGGGGGAAATCCGGCGGGCCGAGGCAACGCTGGCGCGACGCTTGCCGAAGGATTGTGTTCTGAGACCCCTGTTCGGTGCCCTGCCCTTTGCCGCCCAGCGCGCGGCCATCGCTCCGGTTGAAAACGGGCGCAAAATCGTACTGGCCACCTCAATCGCCGAAACATCGCTGACGATTCCCGATATTCGCGTGGTCGTGGACATGGGACAGGCGCGCCGGGCACGGTTCGATCCGGGCTCGGGCATGTCGCGTCTGGTAACCGAGCGGGTCACGCGGGCCGAAACAACCCAACGCATGGGCCGCGCCGGGCGTGTGACCGAAGGCGTCTGCTACCGGCTGTGGTCCAAGGGGGAAGAGGGCGCGCTGGCCGCCTACCCACCTGCCGAAATCGAGTCGGCAGACCTGACGGGATTGGCTTTGGAGCTGTCCCTTTGGGGTGCGGACCCTGGCGATCTGGCCTTTCTGACGCCGCCGCCCGAAGGCGCGTTGACCGAGGCCAGAGCCCTGCTTGGTATGTTGAATGCCATCGACGGCAAAGGACGGATCACCGATCACGGGCGTCATCTGGCAGCTCTGCCTTTGCATCCGCGTCTGGGGCATATGCTGGTAAGCGCCGGGGCTCAGGCCGCGCCGCTTGCTGCCTTGCTGGCCGAGCGGGACCCGCTGCGTGGCGCTCCGGTCGATTTGGCGTTGCGGCTGGATGCAATGAAAGACCTGCGCGCATTTCAAAGGGGGAAGCCCTGGCAGGTGAACGTGAGTGCGCTGGACCGGATCAAGGCCGAGGCAAAACGCCTGCGGGCCGTCGCCCCACCCCAGACCGAAACCCAAAGCCCCGCCGCGATGGCGGCCTTGGCCTATCCCGACAGGATTGGACAGCGACGCAAGGGCGATGCGCCGCGATATGTGTTGTCAGGAGGCAAAGGGGTTATTCTGGAAAACGACGACACACTGGCCGAAGCCCCCTATCTAGTTGCGCTAGACACCGACGGAAACGCGCGCGAGGCACGGGTTCGGATGGCAGTTCAGATCTCGGAACGTGAGATTCGCGATCAATTCGGCGATCAGATCCGTTGGGTCGACAGTTGCGTCTGGTCCAAACGGGATCGTCGCGTCGTCGCCAGACGGCAGGAGCAATTCGGCGCGATCACGCTTGGGGATCGTATCTGGAAGGACGTGCCTGAGGACGCGGTAGCTGAGGCCATGCTGGACGGCGTGCGTGATCTGGGGCTGCGCCTGGACGGAGCCGCCGCGCGCCTTGCCGCGCGGGTGGAACTGGTGCGCGCGGACGGGGTCGATTTGCCCGATTTCTCGGTGGACGGCTTGATGAACGCGCTTGAGGATTGGCTGCTGCCGATGCTCACCGGCGTCCGCTCGGCCGAAGACTGGAAACGGTTTGACCTGTTGCCCGCCCTGCGCGCCCGTCTGGACTGGACGCAAACGCAGGAACTGGACCGGCGCGCGCCGGGTTCATTTGTCACGCCTTTGGGTCGTAAAGTTCCCATTGATTACAGTGGCGCAGCCCCGGAAATTGCGGTGCGCCTTCAGGAGCTTTTTGGGGTTACTCAGCACCCGGTAGTTGGGGGCACACCGTTGAAGATCACCCTGCTGTCTCCGGCACAGCGGCCCATTCAAATCACCCGCGACCTGCCCGGTTTCTGGGCCGGGTCCTACGCGGACGTGCGCAAGGACATGCGCGCGCAATACCCGAAACACCCCTGGCCCGAAGACCCAACGCAGGCCGATCCGACCCTGCGCGCCAAACGCAGGCAAGGTCAGTTGAAAGGCTGACCCAGCCCGACGCACGGCAATACCCCACAAAAAGTCACATATTTCCGCCAAAACAGGCTAAAATTCACCGAAACTTTACGATTTCATTGAAATTACCTGACGTAATTGTTACCTCAGCCGCTCTGAAAGACCGGGGCTTATTTTAGACTGTGCCAATGACACACTGGTTTCGAAACATCTGGGAAGAGGTCGCAAGACCCCTGTTCCTGCGCCCGCGTCGGGTGCAGTTCGCAGCCATGTGCACCCGTCAGACCGAAGCCGGGACAGAGATATTGCTGATCACCAGCCGCGACACCGGGCGCTGGGTCATCCCCAAAGGCTGGCCCATCGATGGGCTGGACGGGGCGGAAACGGCTGCTCAGGAAGCGTGGGAAGAGGCTGGCGTCCGGTCCGAGGCGGTCCGGAAAGAACCGGTCGGTCACTACACCTATGACAAGATCCTCAAAGACGGGTCTGCACAACCGGTTCTGACCACGGTCTACCATGTCACCGTGGCAGAATTGTCCGAGGATTTCCCCGAAGCCGATCAGCGTACCCGCAACTGGGTCTCGCCCGAAACGGCGGCTACCTTGGTTGCCGAGCCGGAATTGCAGTCATTGCTGGCGAAATGTAACGAGATTGCAAAAATTTGATGACAGACACGTTGCCCTGCTGTCCGTAAACCGATAGCGGCCTGTGATTGCATAGATGATCTGATCGAGCCAATGTCGAATACACAATCCAAAGCCCGCTGGCAGTCGCTGGACACTGACCTCCACCGTATTTCGCGCGTCGAAACCGCGAACTCTCATGTCGCGCGCCCGCTGCTGGGACCCGGTCTGGCATTGGCCTTCATGGCATTGGCCGGACTGACAGCCGCAGTCTTTTTCGGGCGCTTCGACGGGGGCCTGATCGTCGTCGCTGCGGCAGCCTTTGGCGCGTATATGGCGATCAATATCGGCGCAAACGACGTGGCCAACAACATGGGGCCTGCGGTCGGGGCCAACGCGCTGACCATGGGCGGAGCAATTGCCATCGCCGCTATCGCCGAAAGCGCTGGCGCGCTGCTGGCAGGGGGCGATGTGGTCTCGACCATATCCAAGGGCATCATCGACCCGATGTCGGTGCAAAACAGCAATGTCTTTATCTGGGCCATGATGGCCGCGCTGATCTCATCTGCGATGTGGGTCAATCTGGCCACATGGGTCGGTGCGCCGGTTTCGACCACCCATTCGGTTGTCGGCGGGGTGATGGGCGCCGGTATCGCAGCCGCAGGGATGAGCGCCGTGAACTGGAGCACCATGAGCGCGATTGCCGCAAGCTGGGTGATCTCTCCGGTTCTGGGCGGGTTGATCGCAGCCGCCTTTCTGGCGCTGATCAAGGCCAAAATCCAATACCAAGACGACAAGATCGCCGCCGCCCGCCGCTGGGTGCCCATCCTTGTGGCGCTGATGGCCGGTGCGTTTGCCACCTATCTGGCCGTCAAGGGCCTGAAACGGATCGTCAAGATCGAACCCGAGACCGCCCTGCTGATCGGCTTGGCCACTGGTGCGCTGGCGTGGTCGGTCACCGTGCCATGGGTCAAACGAAAATCCGAAGGGCTTGAGAACCGCACGCGGTCGCTTAAAACACTGTTCGGCCTGCCGCTGGTGATCTCTGCCACGTTTCTGAGCTTCGCGCATGGGGCAAATGACGTGGCCAACGCCGTTGGCCCCTTGGCCGCGATCGTACATGCGGCAGAGTTCGGTGATTTCGCCGCCAAGGTCTCTATCCCGATCTGGGTCATGGTCATCGGCGCGTTCGGGATTTCCTTTGGTCTGTTCCTGTTCGGCCCGAAACTGATCCGGATGGTTGGCAGCCAAATCACCAAACTGAACCCGATGCGCGCGTTTTGCGTGGCCCTGTCTGCCGCGATCACGGTTATCGTTGCAAGCTGGCTGGGCTTGCCGGTCAGTTCGACCCACATCGCGGTGGGGGCCGTGTTCGGTGTTGGGTTCTATCGCGAATGGCACTCGGACCGGCGCTGGAAACAGTCGAACCTGCAACGCCCCAGCGAAAAGCGACTGGCGCGCGAAGAACACCAAAGGCGCAAGCTGGTGCGGCGGTCGCATTTCATGACCATTGTTGCCGCGTGGGTCGTCACCGTACCGGCAGCGGCGACCATGTCAGCATTGATCTTCTGGGTCCTGACAGCCTTCGCGTGAGGCCAGAGCCGTCAGGGCCGGATTTGATCCGGTGTCAGCCGGGTCGAAGGCCGTTGCAGGATCAGGTCTGAAACGCGCGTGCAAATCGGTGTCGGCACCCCGGTTTTCTGACCCAGACGCATGATCTCACCCTGCAGCGAGTCGATTTCCGTCGGCCGACCCTCCATCAGGTCATAGGCCATCGAGGTTCGCGCCGCCGGATCGATGGTCAGCATTTTTGACGCGATGCGGGTGAACAGAGGCGTCGGCAGGCGCAGAATGTGCGGCGTCATCCCGGCAGGCAGCGGGGTGGTCGAGGCAACCGGCTGGCCCGCCGCTTTCAGAACGGTCAAAGCCTCGGCCATCTGGTCGGCCATCAGACACCGCCAGTTACGATCCGTCAATTGATCCACCAGCGTCAAACCTGACAGCGCATTCAGGGCGTTGTTGAGGTTGATAACCAGTTTGCCCCACTGAACCGCCTCGATCCGGTCGCTTTCCGAGACGGGCAGGTCCGGGCTGCTCAGCCGCGCCGCCAAACCGCCGGGGCCGTCTTCGATAACAATGTCGCCCGAGGTTGCCCGGTGATAGGTCCCCGGATCGGTCGGCACCACGTTGAAGGGCACCATCCCGGCGCGAACGTCATAACCGGGCAGGATGTCTTTCAGGACGCGAGCGTTCTCCATCCCGTTTTGCCAGGACAAGACGGGGATGTTTTGTGCAGCGTTGGACGCAATCAATTCGGCCATTTGGGACGTGGCCCCGGATTTCACGGTCACGATGACAAGGTCGGCCTCGCCCAGACAGGCGGGGTCTTCACTCAACACAAGGGCCTCAGCCGACACTGTGCGGCGCAGCCCGGTGAAATCGGTGACTGTCAGACCATCTTTCCGGACCGGGTCCAATACGCGCGCGCGCCCCAGCAAGGTGACCTCATGCCCCGAGGCGGCAAGCAAAGCCCCGCAATAGCACCCGATGCTACCAGCGCCTGCGACGACAATTTTCATGGCGATCCCTCCTTCAGGGAAGGATCACAGCGTTACAGGGGCAGAACAACCCTGCCGCCGTATGACGTCACGTTCGACGCGCGAGCCGAGGCTTGGTGCGTTCCAGATCCTCGGAAATCGAAATGAATTCCTGATCGTCACCGGGCGGCAGGTGAAAGGCGCCGTTGGCCCAATCAGCCGTCTTCCATTCCCGCGTCGCTGTTTCGATCTTTTCCTTCGAAGACGAGACGAAATTCCACCAGATATAGCGATCTTCGTTCAAAGTCGCGCCACCCAGAAGCATCAGCCGCGCGCCCAAAGGCCCTGCCTTGACGGACAGCTTGTCGCCGGGGCGAAAGACCATCATGCGCCCGGCTTCGAACGTATCGCCCGCGATCTCAACCGAACCTTCGGTGACATAGACGCCGCGGTCCTCGTGGTCGTCGGGCAGAGGGAAGGACGCGCCGGGATCAAGCTGGACATCCAGATAGAAGGTCTCGGACATCATGGTCACCGGGCTTGTTTCGCCGTAGGCCGAGCCAAGGATCAGCCGCGCGGTGACGCCGGTATCTTGAATATAAGGCAGCGCACCCTGTTTGTGATGTTCGAAATCCGGGGCCATATCCTCATGCTGTTCCGGCAGCGCGATCCAGGTCTGAATACCAAACAGGCTGTTTCTTTTGCCGCGCGTTTCGTCGCTTGTGCGCTCGGAATGTGTCACCCCGCGCCCGGCGACCATCCAGTTGACCTCGCCGGGGTAGATCATCTGATGCGTGCCAAGGCTGTCGCGGTGTTCGAACTCGCCCTTATACAGGTAGGTAACGGTGCCCAGACCGATATGCGGATGCGGTCGCACGTCGATGCCGCCTTCGGTGATGAATTCCGCCGGGCCCATCTGGTCGAAGAAGATAAAAGGGCCGACAAGCTGTCGCTGAACCGATGGCAGGGCGCGACGCACCTCGAACCCGCCCAAATCGCGCGCACGCGGGATGATCAAAGTATCCAGCGCCGGGTTTTCGGACACGCATTCGGGATTGTGGGTCGGATTCCAACTCATTTCTCTTCTCCCTCAAGAAGCGGCCACTGCACCGCATTGTGTTCATGAGTGCAAATATATACCGCAAAACAAGTAGGGAAAGCGCACGAGCGCACAGTGCCCGTGCAAGCCGATGCCGAAGCGGCCGCCTCGGCCCAACCACTCACACAGGCGTGAGGGGAATCCTGCCGAATACTAAAGGGTAGAAACTCGGAATCCAGCTTGGGTGTGCTATGTTTAGCCATCGATTGCGCCTGAATGGTTGGATCACACAAGGTCGCCGCAGGATCGATAGGAGCGTTATTCATGACCCGTATACTGATGACACGTCGAACCCTTATTGCAACGGGTACAGCAGCTGCGGTCGGCGTTGTAGCCCTACGCCCAAAATCCGCGCGTGCAGCAGGTCTTGCCCCCACGCCATCGATGCGGGGCGGGTCGAACAATTACCGCCCCGGCGCGCCGATCGTCGAACGGATTGGCGGCGGCGGGTTCTGGATGACCGGAACCGT
Source organism: Ruegeria sp. AP12 (assembly GCF_056540025.1). Classification (NCBI taxonomy): domain Bacteria; kingdom Pseudomonadati; phylum Pseudomonadota; class Alphaproteobacteria; order Rhodobacterales; family Roseobacteraceae; genus Ruegeria; species Ruegeria sp. AP12. The sequence goes on along the minus strand of NZ_JBQFVZ010000001.1, from coordinate 224,770 downwards.
GCGGCGCGCTGGTGACGGGGCACCCCTGCCCGGTCAACGCATCCAGATCTGGGCACATACCACCGAAGGGCACGAGCGCGATCCGCACAGCCATGGGGCAACCCTGACCGACGCCAATGGTGAATTCCGGCTGGAAATGCCGCAGATCGTGCCCGCCTTTGGCCAGCCACACGGGCATCTGGCCTATGACAGTGGCGACTTCGAAACCGTGTTCCTGCGCCCGGTCATGTCCAGTTCAAGGGACAAAACCCTGGCGGCGCATTTCGTCCTAAAACCCGTCTGACGCGTGATCCGCAACTTGGCAATCTGGGGGGCGCTGACGGTTGCCTTGCTTATTCCGCTGATTGCAGCGGCGTCCAGCCCGTATTTGCAATGGCGTGACCCCATCTACATTACCGCCGGGTTCGCAGGCGTTCTGAGCATGGGTCTTTTGTTGCTACAGCCGCTTCTGGCAGCCAAGGACCTGCCGGGACCGTCGCCCGTGACCAGCCGGCGCTTGCATCGTGCGATTGGAATAATACTGATCTTGGCCATCCTGATCCACGTGGGTGGATTGTGGATCACAAGCCCGCCGGATGTCGTGGATGCCCTTCTCTTTACATCGCCAACTCCGTTTTCGGCATGGGGCGTGATTGCGATGTGGACCGCATTTGGGGCCGCTGTTCTGGGCATCTGCCGGGCGCGCCTGAACCTGCGGTTTCGCCTATGGCGGTTGGGTCATGCGGGGCTGGCGATGATTACCATTCTGGGCAGCGTGATCCACGCCATGCTGATCGAAGGCACGATGGAGATCATGTCCAAGACCGCTTTGTGCGTTCTGGTGGTCCTGGCGAGCGCCCGGGCGCTCACCAAATTGCGGGTGTGGGATGTCAGGCGGCGGGCCTAAACGCCGAGGCACCACCGCATGATCGACTTCTGCGCATGCAGGCGATTTTCAGCCTCGTCAAAAATGACCGAGTTCGGGCCGTCCATCACCTCGGACGTGACCTCTTCTTCCCGATGCGCGGGCAGGCAGTGCATGAACAACGCGCCGGGCTTGGCGTGCGACATAAGCTCGGCATTGACCTGATAGGGGCGCAGCAGGTTGTGGCGGCGTTCCTTGGCCGATTGGGAATCGTGCATCGACACCCATGTATCGGCAACGATCAGATCCGCGCCTTCTACCGCTTTGTACGGGTCCCGTTCCACCACGATCTTCGAGCCTTTCTGGCGGGCGAACCCCATGAACTCTTGCTCGGGATCGAACTGCGCGGGGCCAGTGAAGGTCAGGTCAAACCCGAACTGACCGGCAGCGTGCAGGAACGAGGCGCAGACATTGTTGCCGTCCCCGGTCCAGACCACCTTTTTGCCTTTGATTGGGCCGCGATGTTCCTCAAACGTCAACACGTCGGCCATGATCTGGCAGGGATGGGTACGGTCGGTCAGACCGTTTATTACGGGCACATCCGAGTATTCGGCCATTTCCGTCAGGATCGTTTCGTCGAATGTCCTGATCATGATCATGTCGACATAGCGCGACAGGACGCGGGCGGTGTCGGCGATGGTTTCGCCATGGCCCAGCTGCATATCCTTGCCCGACAGCACCATGGTCTGCCCGCCCATCTGCCGGACACCTACATCAAAGGACACGCGCGTCCGGGTCGACGGTTTTTCGAAGATCAGGGCGACCATGCGGTCCTTGAGCGGTTGTTCGTCGTCCAGTGCTGCCTTGGGGCGGCCCAGACGGGCCTGTTTCATTGCTGCGGCCTGATTGATCATGGCCCGCAGGTCACCCTGATCGGTCATGTGGATATCAAGGAAATGGTTCATATCGTTTCGCTTTTGGCTGATCGGCAGGTGGGGGCCAGCCCCCACACCCCCGGAGTATTTGGGAAAAGATGAAGATCAGGCAGTGGCAAGTTGGCCTTCGACTTGCGCGGCGGCTTTGTCCAGGCGGATGACAGCCTGCGCGATGTCGTCTTCGGTCAGTGTCAGAGGCGGCAGCAGGCGGATCACGTTATCGGCGGCAGGCACGGTGATAACCTGATTGTCGTAGCCTGCATTCACCACGTCCAGATTGGTCGCCTTGCATTTCAAGCCCAGCATCAGGCCGGAACCGCGGACCTCTTCAAAGACGTCCGGATGATCGGCGATCAGACCTTCGAGTTTCTGGCGCAGCAGGCCCGCCTTACGGTTAACGCCTTCCAGGAATTCAGGGGTTGCGACGTGATCGATCACCGCGCATCCGACGGCGCAACCCAGCGGGTTGCCGCCATAGGTCGAGCCATGAGTGCCTGCGGTCATGCCGCTGGCGGCCTCTTCCGTGGCCAGCACCGCGCCCAACGGGAAGCCGCCACCGATGCCTTTGGCAACCATCATGATATCGGGCGTGATCCCCGCCCATTCATGGGCGAAGAGTTTGCCGGTGCGCCCGACGCCGCATTGGACCTCGTCCAGGATCAGCAGAGGCCCGTGTTCGTCGCAGATCTGACGCAGGGCTTTGAGTTCCGCGTCGGGAACCGGGCGGATACCGCCCTCGCCCTGAACCGGCTCGATCATGATTGCGGCTGTCTTTTCGGTGATTGCATCGGTCACGCCATCCAGATCACCGAAGGTCAGGTGGACAAAGCCGGGCAACAGCGGGCCAAAGCCCTTTGTCATCTTCTCGGACCCCGCCGCCGCGATCCCGGCCGAGGAGCGACCGTGGAAAGAGCCATCGAAGGTAATAATTTCGACCCGGTCCGGCTGGCCTTTGTCATAGAAATACTTGCGGGCCATTTTCACGGCCAGTTCGCAGGCCTCGGTCCCGGAATTTGTGAAGAAAACCGTGTCGGCAAAGCTGTGCTCGACCAGTTTGTCAGCCAGCGCTTGTTGCTGCGGGATGTGATAGAGGTTCGAGACATGCCATAGCGCCTGTGCCTGCTCGGTCAGGGCGTTGACCAAAACCGGATGCGCGTGGCCCAGCGCGTTTACCGCGATCCCGGCGCCGAGATCCAGAAAACGTCGGCCATCCGCCTCGGTCAGCCAGGCGCCTTCACCCTTCACAAAAGTCAGGGGCGCGCGGTTATAGGTCGGCAGAACGGACGGGATCATCGGATCATCCTTTTCGGGTAGGTTAAGCCCTGTGGTTGATACACAAGGGCCATGGTCGTCAACTGATTTGGTGGGGTTTGCGCGGATTTACAGCGCGCAATTGGATCAAACGGGCCGGTTACGCTGTGCGGCGTCGGCGTCGGAGGCGCAGGATATGTGCTGTTTTGATCATGGCCGGTCGTATAGCGGGATGTGTCGGATCTGAAAACCCCGAATCTGCGCTGATACCCGAAAGGCATAAGGCGCGGGTTTTCCCACTTGCCATTTCCCCGGATGTAACGCACCGCTTGGACATGACACCCGCGCCCCAGAACCCACCGCTTGCGGCTTTGCTGATCTTTGTCGCAAGCGCCCTGATCGCCGCCACGACGCTGTTGGCCAAGGCGTTGGGCACTGACACTCTGGGCCCGCCCTTGCACCCGATGCAAATCAGCCATGGGCGGTTTCTGTTCGCGTTTCTGGTGATCATCAGCGCTGTCGCCGTGCTGCGTCCCAGGCTTCGGCGGCCGCATTGGGGTTTGCACATTGGTCGCACCAGTTTTGGCTGGTTGGGGATCACGCTGATGTTTGCTTCGGTCGCTTACATCCCAATAGCGGATGCCACCGCGATCTCTTTCCTCAACCCCGTCTTTGCGATGGTGCTGGCCATCCCGCTGTTGAAGGAAGGTGTTGGGCCTTGGCGCTGGCTGGCCGCTGCGGTGGCCCTGACCGGGGCGCTTATTCTGCTGCGCCCGACGCCTGCAAGCTTTCAGCCCGCTGCGTTGCTGGCGCTGACGGCGGCGGCGGTGATCGGGATGGAGCTGATCTTTATCAAAAAGCTGGCGGGCCGGGAAATTCCGATCCAGATTCTGCTGGTGAACAACTCGATGGGGCTGGCCATTGCAACGGTCGCCGTGATCGCCGTGTGGCAGCCTCCAACCCCTGCCCAATGGGCCGCGCTGGCTGGTATCGGAGGGTTGATGGCCTGCGCGCAGGCGTGTTTCGTCAACGGAATGGCGCGGGCGGATGCGTCATTTGTCGCCCCGATCAGCTATGCAACGCTGATCTTTGCTGCGCTTTACGATTTCGCGATCTTCGAAGTGATCCCCGATGTCGTCAGCGTCATCGGATCCTCGGTCATCCTGACCGGAGCACTAATCCTGGTCTGGCGTGAAACGCGGCAGCGTCAGGCCTTGAGCCGGTAACCGGTGCGCAGCATCTGCCAGGTGGCGCAACAGACGATCAACGTGGCCAACCCACACACCGCAAACCCCAAAACAGGTGCGCTGTCCGAGACTCCGATCATGCCGTATCGCAACCCGTCGATCAGATAGAACACCGGGTTTACATGGCTGATCCGGTTCAGAAGCGGCGGCAGCGCCTCGACCGAGTAGAACGTGCCCGACAAGAACGCCAGCGGGGTCACAATGAAGTTCGTGATCGCCGCCATCTGGTCGAACTTGTTGGCGAATATCCCGGCCAAAAGCCCCAGGGCCCCCATGAATGCGCCGCCCATGATAACAAAGATCAACGCGACCAGCGGGTGTTGCGGCACGATCCCCAACACCAAAGCCAGCGCAGCCGCAACGACACAGGCGATCAGCACGCCGCGCGCGATACCGCCTGCCAGATAGCCCAGAAGGATCTCCAAAGGAGAGAGCGGCGGCATCAGTGTATCGACGATGTTACCCTGTACCTTCGAGATCACCATCGACGAGGACGTATTGGCAAATGCATTCTGGATCACCGTCATCATCATGATGCCCGGGGCCAGAAAGGTCAGAAACGGCACACCCATGACGTCCGACCGGCTGGGGCCGATGGCGATGTTGAAGATCAGCAGAAACAGACCGGCGGTCACCAACGGGGCCAGCAAGGTTTGTGTCCAGACCGCCAGAAAGCGCAGCGTTTCGCGTTGCGCCAGCGTATAAAGACCCATCCAGTTGAACGGACCAAACCGTGGTTCACTCTGCTCTGCGGGGCTCTGCATCATCTGACCTCAATCCGATTCGAAGACTGCTTGTAACTCGGGGCGCAGTGATTAGAATAGGGGGCTGACACGAATTCCCAAGGCGGCCCGAATCCGGGGCCGCTTTCCCGTTTTTTGAAAGGCAACCCATGTCCTGGACCGACGAGCGCGTAGAACTGCTGAAAAAGATGTGGGGCGAGGGCCAGTCGGCCAGTCAGATCGCCAAGGAACTGGGTGGCGTGACGCGCAACGCGGTGATCGGCAAGGTGCATCGTCTGGGCCTGTCGAACCGGGCAACCGGCGCCAGCCCGGCGAAATCCGAACCCAAGGAAAAACCCGCGCCCGCACCCAAGGCCGAGGCCAAGCCCAAGCCTGCGCCCAAAACCGAACCGGCGCGCCCGGCCCCTGCCCCGGCGGCAGAAGCCAAACCAGCGGTCCCGGCCCGTCGTCAGATCATCCCTGCCGGTCAGCCATTGCCGCCGCAGCCCTCGGCCAACGAAATCAGCCCCGAGGCGCTGGCTAAGGTCAACGAGGTTGAGAAGAAGGCCAAGAAGCTGACGCTGATGGAGTTGACCGAGAAGACCTGCAAATGGCCCGTCGGTGACCCCGCGACCGATGATTTCTGGTTCTGCGGCCTGCCCGTTGAGGCTGGCAAACCCTATTGCGAGGCACATGTGGGTGTGGCCTTCCAGCCCATGAGCTCGCGCCGGGACCGTCGCCGCTAAATCCGATGCGCCAGGATCCGACCGCGATGGAGGATACCTGGCTCACCCGGGCAAAAAGACTGCTGGCTCTGGCCGAAACCGGCCAACATTTCACCAAAGACCCGTTCGACCGCGAACGCTATGACGAGATTGCCGACATGGCCCGCGCTATGCTGGCCGATCTGGGGCGCATCCCTCTGTCGGAACTCGACGCTTTGGTATCCGAACATGCGGGCGGCTACGCCACGCCCAGCATCGACATTCGAGGGGCCGTGATCCGCGACGGCCACATCCTGCTGGTGCGCGAGCGCAGTGACGGAACATGGGCGATGCCGGGCGGATTTGCGGATATTGGAAGCTCTCCGGCGGAAAACATCGAGCGTGAAGTTTGGGAAGAGGCCGGATTGCGCGTTCGTGCACGGCACCTTTATGCGCTTCGGCACAAGGCACGGCACCCGTACCCGGCTGACATTCGGGATTTCTACAAGCTGTTCTTTCTGTGTGATGAGGTGGTAGCGGCCACACCGAAACCGGGACCCGAGACAAGCGACGTGGCGTTTTTCCCGAGGGACAGCCTGCCCGACCTTTCTTTGACACGGAACCTTGAACAGGACATTCAGGCGGCGTTCGAAGCGTTTCGGTCCCAACACCCCTCGGCACTGTTCGATTAAACCGAAGGTTACTGCGCCGGATGTGACGGGAAATCCGGCATCGGCACCCAGCGCGGCAACTCATCCGGTGCGACCGAGACATGCAGCCGTTCCGACCGATCCTTCCCCACTTTTCGATGCTTGCGCAGCAGGAAAATCTTGCCCCACCCGCGCCACGTGCCAACAGACGGCGCATGGGCATTTGTGGGGAACCGGTCGCGCCACCCTTCGGGCAGCGGCAGACCGTGCATCTCGGCCTTATCCAGCATCCAGATCAGAGAGATATTGCTAAGCGGCCGCGCCTGCTCAAACCCGTTCAACTGGCCGCCCACATCGCCGTGGCTGCCGCGAAACCAGACCTGCTCGACATGGCCCTGAAAGTCGGGCGTGCATTTCCACAAGACGGGCTCAAAGACTTCGCGGGTTTCATCCAGCGCCATAGCGTGATAGCCGTGACGGGTGGCGCGACCCAGATGATGGTTGTGAAAGGCATGCCGATCCTCGGCCCAGCGCCACAGCAGCGGCAGGCGTAGACCCAGCGCTTTCACCGTGTCCCACACGCCGATCATCTCGATAGCGATCTCGTCATGGCAAAACTGCTGTCGAAAATCCCGTGCCGCGGCGCCACTGGGGTTGCACTCGTAATGGCGGTAGGCCTGTTTGATATTGCGCTCGGTTGCGTGTTCAGCCTTGAGCAACCCGATCATGTCGATCACCCCGGCCAGACTGCGCACCCCATAAGCCCCCCGCGAATAGCCGATGAAATAGATCCGGTCGCCCGGCTTGTACCGAGACGCCAGATACCCATACGCCCGGCGGATCTGCCGGTTGATGCCGCGCCCCATCATCACGTCCAGCGAAGATTTCCAGTTTTCCCACTGAACACCGGATTCGTAGAAGACCGAGACCTGACTTCCGGCCTCGCGGCACAAACGGTAGGTGTGACCGGCGTGGGTCTCAAACCCCGGCTCCAGCGTCGACATGGTACCGTCAAGAATGATGACATGGCTGATCGGCTCGCGATGCGGCGTCTCGGCGGAATGCTCGGATCGCAATGGCCGTCCGAGCCATCCAAGAACCCTCCTACTCAACCGCGACAAATTCATCTTTCAGCACTTCCTATTCGTTTTGGGATGTGGCGGACATCTCAGCCCGCTGCACCCTGTACGCCTTGGGCACGTCTCCGGCCGTATCTTCCAAGCGACCGGTGCGCCTGCCTAGCTGCCCCGGTCTCTGCCGCCGATCCCGAAGATACAGGTATCGCCAACACAACCGCCGGGGCAAACCTGATCATGGGTATCCCAAACGCCTGGGGCAAGGCACAGGCCATGAACGAAGGCGTGAGCCGTTGCCGATTGGCACCAAGGATCACGGCCAATCTCACCGCCGGATCGACAGCATCCCAAACCAGAGATTTCAAACGCGTTATGATCTTCATGACACTGAAACCATTAACAAAACACAAACAACACAACATATCAGACCAAAGCTATCACCTGAGCGTCGCAGCTACCCCAGATATGAGTTTTTGGGCAGCCGATCTGCTCGCGGTATTGCTATCTGAGTTACAATTTGTAGCAGATTGTTAGCGCATGGTCTGTGACGCGCCTCACGTTGCGAACCCACACCAAAGCAGCGATTTTCGGTACCCGTGCGCCCAAATGTTGCTGCGTTTCAGAAATCAGGTAGCATGCAAGCCATGGCTTGGACACATGACATCGTTTTCCCATTCACAGCCCCGCTGACCGGTGGGCAGAACACCACGCACGATGTTTATGTCGGCGGCAACGGCCCTCCGATCCTTATCCTTCAGGAATTGCCGGGCATCGGGCCTGAAACGCTGGATCTGGCAACCAAGCTGAACGCATCAGGGTTCCGCGTTTACCTGCCGCATTTGTTCGGCACCTATGGCAAGATTGAAATGGCCAAGAACGCCGCCCGGCTGTTTTGCGTGCGAAAAGAGTTCAACATCTTCGCAAGAGGCAAGCAAAGCCCCATCGCCGGATGGATGCGCGCCCTGACGCAAGAGATCAAGCAGCGCGAAAACAGCGCGGGAGTCGGTGTCATCGGCATGTGCCTTAGTGGCAGCTTCGCCCTGACGCTGATGGCCGAAGATGCCGTGGTGGGCGGTGTGGCCAGCCAGCCCGCCCTGCCCATTTTTGGCGGCAAGCACCTGCATATGAGCGCGCAGGACATCGCCGCAGCCTCGGCCGGTATGACGGCGAAAGGCCCCGGACTGGCAATGCGATACGAAGGCGACAAGCTGGCCCCGAAAAAACTGATGGACGCGTTGGAACGGGCCTTTGGCGATCTGCTGGAAACCAAGGAATATCCGGGCAAGGACCACTCGCTTCTGACCCTCGACTTCCACGAACCGGCCTATCAACGCGTCGATGCCTATTTCAAAGCCCGCTTTGGCATGACCTAGGCGCGCAGGCCCTTCCCCTTCCCGCGTCCATTCGCTATTGCAGGCGCTGACCCGAGATTGACGACGCAGGACGCACCCCATGGCGATGGAAAAGACATTCGACGCGGCCGAGGCCGAGGCCCGCATTTACAAGGCCTGGGAACAGGCCGGAGCCTTCAAGGCAGGCGCGAACAAATCGCGCGACGAAAGCTTTACCATCATGATCCCGCCGCCCAACGTGACGGGGGCTTTGCACGTGGGTCACGCGTTCAACAACACGCTGCAGGACATCCTGATCCGCTGGCATCGGATGCGCGGGTTCGATACGCTGTGGCAGCCCGGTCAGGACCACGCAGGCATCGCCACCCAGATGCAGGTGGAAAAGAAACTGGCCGCCGAGCAACAGCCAAGCCGCCGCGAACTGGGGCGTGAGGCGTTTCTGGACAAGGTCTGGGAATGGAAAGGCGAATATGGCGGCACGATCATCGAGCAGCTGAAGCGCCTGGGTTCCTCCTGCGACTGGTCGCGCAACGCCTTCACCATGGCAGGCGCGCCGCGCGACCCACGCACGGGGCACGAAAATTCTCCGAATTTTCACGACGCGGTCATCAAGGTTTTCGTCGATATGTACGAAAAGGGCCTGATCTATCGCGGCAAGCGTCTGGTCAACTGGGACCCGCATTTCGAGACCGCAATCTCGGACCTTGAGGTCGAGAATATCGAAGTCGCCGGTCATATGTGGCACTTCAAATACCCGCTGGCGGGTGGTGAAACCTATACCTATGTCGAGAAGGATGAGGATGGGAACGTCATCCTCGAAGAAGAACGCGATTACATCTCGATCGCCACCACGCGCCCCGAAACCATGCTAGGCGACGGTGCGGTCGCGGTTCACCCGTCAGATGAGCGGTATGCGCCAATCGTTGGAAAACTCTGTGAAATCCCGGTTGGCCCGAAAGAGCATCGCCGTCAGATCCCGATCATCACCGATGACTATCCCGATCCTGATTTCGGCTCGGGCGCGGTAAAGATCACCGGCGCGCATGACTTCAACGACAACATGGTGGCCAAGCGTGGCGGCATCCCGATGTACCGCCTGATGGATACCAAAGGCGCGATGCGGGCCGATGGCGCGCCTTATGCCGAAGAGGCAGGCAAAGCGCAGGAATACGCCCGTGGGCGCGCGTTCACCGAGAACGAGATCGACGCGATCAACCTCGTGCCCGATCACCTGCGCGGGCTGGATCGGTTTGAGGCGCGCGCGAAGGTCGTCGAAGAAATCACCAATGACGGTCTGGCCGTCATGACCCGCGCCGACAATCCGGTTCTGGGCACCAAGCTGGGCGAGGATGACGACCCGGCAGTGCTGGTCCCGCTGGTCGAAAGCAAACCGATCATGCAGCCCTTCGGCGACCGCTCGAAAGTTGTGATCGAGCCGATGTTCACCGACCAGTGGTTCGTGGACGCCGAAAAGGTCGTCGGCCCCGCGCTGGACGCGGTGAAGGACGGCACGGTCAAGATCATCCCCGAGTCGGGCGAGAAGACCTATTACCACTGGCTGGAAAACATCGAGCCTTGGTGCATCTCGCGCCAGCTTTGGTGGGGGCATCAGATTCCGGTTTGGTATGGGCCGAGTATCGCAAAATACAGTGATACTCAATGGGAACCAGATTTCTCAGAGCCCGTTGCATTCTGCGGCGCGAACTTCGAAGAGGCTTTAAGTAAAGCTCGGGAATACTATCGCCCGGTAGCTGAGAAACTCTTGGACCTGCGGGTCCACACAGTTGAAACGCACCTCGGATTTTTCGAATCCGAATCTGCAAAGTCAGCAGAGGCTGAGTTCGAGCAATTTGGCGATCAAACTCAGGGTCTACAAACTGAGGTTGGTCTCTGGCGCGATCCGGACGTCCTCGACACATGGTTCTCCTCCGGCCTCTGGCCCATTGGCACGCTGGGCTGGCCCGAGCAGACCGAGGATATGCAGCGCTACTTCCCCACGGATGTTCTGATCACCGGCTTCGACATCCTGTTCTTCTGGGTCGCCCGGATGATGATGATGCAACTGGCCGTGGTGAACGAGATTCCGTTCCACACCGTCTACCTGCACCAGCTCGTCCGCGACGAGAAGGGCAAGAAGATGTCCAAAACCACCGGCAACGTCATCGACCCGCTGGAGATCGTGGACGAATTCGGCGCCGACGCGCTGCGGTTCACCAACGCCTCGATGGCGGCGATTGGCGGCGTGCTGAAACTGTCCCGTGAGCGCATCACCGGCTATCGCAACTTCGGCACCAAACTGTGGAACGCCGTCCGCTTTGCCGAGATGAACGAGGTCTTTACCGACGCCGTCCCACAACTGGATGTCGCCGACCTGAAACCCAAGGCGGCCGTGAACCGCTGGATCATCGGCGAGACCGCCCGCGTGTGCGAAGAAGTCGACGCGGCGCTGGAAAGCTATCGCTTCAACGACGCGGCCAACGGGCTATACTCCTTTGTCTGGGGCAAGGTCTGCGACTGGTACGTCGAACTCTCGAAACCCCTGTTGCAAGGCGACGACACCGAAGCACAGGCCGAAACCCGCGCTACCATGCGCTGGGTTCTGGATCAGTGCATGGTCCTGTTGCACCCGATCATGCCCTTCATCACCGAAGAACTCTGGGGCCTGACCGGCACCCGCGCGAAAATGGTCGTCCACGCCGACTGGCCGACCTATGCCGCCGCCGACCTGATCGACGCCGATGCGGATCGTGAGATGAACTGGGTGATCTCGGTGATCGAAAACACCCGCTCGGCCCGTGCGCAGATGCGGGTTCCGGCGGGTCTGTACGTGCCGATGCTGGTGACCGAGATCGACGCCAACGGCCAAGCCGCTTGGGACCGCAACGAGACGTTGATCAAACGTCTGGCGCGGATCGACAGCCTGACCAAAGCGTACGAATTGCCCAAAGGCACCATCTCCATCGCCGCGCCCGGAGCCTCCTTCGGTCTGCCGCTGGCGGATATCATCGACATCGGCGCGGAAAAGGAACGGCTGGAAAAAGCCAAAGGCAAGCTGGCCAAGGAACTGGGTGGCCTGCGCGGTCGTCTGAACAACCCCAAATTCGTGGCCTCGGCCCCGGAAGAGGTTGTCGCGGAAGCCAAAGCCAACCTCGCCGCTCGCGAAGAGGAAGAAGCGAAACTGAACGAAGCGCTCGCCCGTCTGGCCGAAATCGCCTGATCTTCTTCTCGTTCCAAATACGGAAATCCCGAACCCCGCCACCCGTCTGGCGGGGTTTTCTATGGGCGACACAGCTTTCCACTTGCTCATGATAGCCCGCGATTGTTAGCAATCTGCTCAAACAAGCCCGAGGCAGCAATGGCGCACCCGCTTCCCCCCGTGCAGACAATCTCGACCGGCCTCGTGGTGGCGGTGGTCGGGTTCTTCAGCTCTTTTCCGATTGTGTTGCAGGGTCTTGCGGCGATGGGCGCATCGGGCGCTGAATCCGCATCCGGCCTGATGATGGCGGCGATTGCGATGGGGTTGGCGGCCATCATCCTCAGCCTTTGGCACAAGCAGCCGATCAGTGTGGCATGGTCCACGCCCGGTGCGGCGCTGCTTGCGGTCTCGGCCACGCCTGCTGCTGGCTTTTCGGGGGCAGTCGGCGCGTTTCTGTGCGCCGGGGCCCTGACCGTTCTGGCCGGTCTCTGGCGACCGCTGGGGCGGCTGGCGGCGGCGATACCGACGACACTGGCGCAGGCCATGCTGGGCGGGGTGCTGCTGCCCCTGTGCATCATTCCCTTCAAAGCCGCCGTGGAACTGCCGTGGCAGGCCCTGTCGGTGATCCTGACCTGGTTCATTGCGGGCCGTTTCAACCGGCTGTTCGCCGTCCCCGCCGCCGTGGTCGCGGCGGCAATCGTCGTTGTCCTGAACGCCGGAGGCAGCCCCGTCCGCCCCGAGCATCTGGTGGCCGCGCCGGTCTGGACCATGCCCACATTCTCGGTGGCGTCCGCGGTCGGGATCGGCATCCCCCTGTTCATCGTCACCATGGCCACGCAGAATATCCCCGGCATCGCGGTGATGCGCAGCTTTGGTTACACGCCGGATGCGGGCAAGCTGTTCTCGGCGGTCGGAGGGGCCAGCATCCTGTCGGCCCCGTTCGGCGCCCCCGCCACCTGCCTTGCCGCAATCACCGCCGCGATGTGCTCGAACGAGGACAGCCACCCGGACCGGGACCAGCGCTATTGGTCGGCGGTCATGGCCGGTGTATTCTATTGCCTGTTTGGCGTTTTTGCTGTGGCGATCACCGGGTTTGCTGCCCATGCCGACCCGCTGTTGATGGGAACCCTGACCGGAGTTGCGCTGATCGGCGTGATGGCGAACGCAACCTTTGCCGCGCTCGAAGTGCCTGCCGAACGCGAGGCGGCCATCCTTACCTTTGCCATCACCGCTTCGGGGATTACGGTCTTTGGGCTGGGTGCCGCGGTCTGGGGATTGGCGGCGGGTGGCATCGCTTATCTGGCGACAAACCGAATCCGCTAGCTGCCGGGACCGAGATTGAGGTACAGTGAAGACATGTTTGGACCGCTGGGAAAACTGATCGAATGCCAGATCAAAAAGGCGCAGGCCGAGGGCCAGTTGCAGGGGCTTGAGGGCGAAGGCAAACCCCTGCCCGACCGGTCTGCCGAGGCGCAAGGCGATCCCGCCATTGCCGCCGGGCACCGGATCATGGCGCAGGCCGGTGTGCTGCCCGAAGAATTCGAGATCCGGAAAAATCTGGACGCCGCCCGCAAGGATTATGCCGCGCTGACTGACCCCGAGGCCCGCAAGGCCGCCATGGCCCGCATCGCCGAACTTGAGATGCGATACAACATGGCCCGCGATGCGCGACGGGCCTTCATGCGGTGACTATTTGAACTCGGGCTTGCGGCCCTGCATCTGGGCCATCACGACCTCCATCTGATCCGGCTTGCCGATCAGTTCCACCTGCGCGGCGGACTCCTCAAGCAGCACGTCGGCGCGGGGCCGGGTCTCGGCCACATCAATCAGCCGTTTCGCCGCACGGATGGCCGAGGGGCTTTTGCCCGCGATGTCTTCGGCCAGTGCCTGCGCCTCGGTCAGCGGATCGTCCGAGAGTTTTGTGACCAGCCCCCACTCGGCGGCCTGTGCCGCGCCGATGGGGCGCGCGGTGTAGGTCAGCAGGCGCAGCACATCCGAGCGCACAAGATTCGGCAGCAGAACCATGCCGCCCATATCCGGGATGATGCCCCATTTCATCTCCATCAGGGCCAGCTTGGCCTCGGGGTGGGCGATGCGGATATCCGCGCCCAGCGCGATTTGCAGCCCGCCGCCATAGGCCACGCCCTGAATGGCGCACACCACCGGCACCGGCACGCGCCGCCAGATCATCGCGACCTCTTGCAAGGGGTTGGCGTCCTCATGCGTGCGCGGCATCAGCATCTCGTTCGGATCGGCCTGCGCCAGCCCCGCCATGCTGGCCATGTCCAGCCCGGCGCAAAAGCTTTTGCCTTCACCCGACAGCACAACGGCGCGGGCGTCCGAGGCCGCGACGTCCTGCCCGGCCGACACAATCGCCTTGAACATCGCGTCATCCAGCGCATTCATCTTGTCGCCGCGTGTCAGCGTTACGTGGGCAATGTGGTCTTTGTATTCGACGGATACGCGCGCCATGCAGGGCCTCCCAACTCTGGTTTTTGTCAGCATGCCCCGAAAGGCGGGCCGAGTTCCACTGCGACGTCAGGGCAAAGGCCGGCCTTGGCTGAGCCTTGTCGAGCCGCGCGACTTACGTTTATCTGCACGTATGACCGGACCACGATATACATCCCTTGCGCAATCCCTGCCTGCCACCGTGCCCTTTGTCGGTCCCGAAACACAGGAGCGTCAGCGCGGTGCGCCATTCACGGCCCGGCTGGGCGCGAATGAAAGCGTGTTCGGCCCCTCGCCGCGCGCCATTGAGGCGATGCGACAGGCAGCGGCCGAGATCTGGATGTATGGAGATCCGGAAAACCACGATCTGCGCGTTGCTCTGGCCGACCATCATGCTGTGTCAGCCGAGAATATCGTGGTTGGTGAAGGCATCGATGGGCTGCTGGGCTATCTCGTGCGTTTGCTTGTAGGTCCGGGCGACGCGGTTGTGACCTCGGATGGGGCCTATCCGACGTTCAACTACCACGTGGCGGGCTATGGGGGCGATTTGCACAAGGTGCCCTATGCCAAGGACCACGAGGACCCAACTGCCCTGTTTGCCAAGGCCGCTGAGGTTGGGGCCAAGCTGGTTTATCTTGCCAACCCGGACAACCCGATGGGCAGTTGGCACAGCGGGGAGGATATCGTGACCGCGATGGAGGCACTGCCCGAGGGTTGCCTGCTGGTGCTGGATGAAGCCTATGTCGAATGCGCGCCCGAAGGCACGGCGGCGCCGGTATCGGCGGAAGACTCGCGCGTGATCCGAATGCGCACGTTTTCCAAGGTCTTCGGGATGGCCGGAGCACGGGTCGGCTATGCAATTGGTGCGCCTGAACTGATTTTGGCCTTCAACAAGCTGCGCAATCATTTCGGGATGAACCGCGCGGCGCAGGCCGGGGCGCTGGCCGCGTTGGCGGATGGGGCTTGGTTGGCACAGGTTCAGGGTTTGATCGAAGCGGCTCGGGATCGGATCAACCAGATTGCGCGGGACAACGGGTTGGTGCCCTTGCCCTCGGCCACCAATTTCGTGGCGATTGACTGCGGTCGGGATGGTGTCTTTGCCAAGGTGGTTTTGGAGTCGTTGATCGCGCAGGGAATCTTTGTGCGGATGCCCTTTGTGGCCCCGCAAAATCGCTGTATCCGGGTCAGTTGCGGGACGGATGCTGATCTGGATGCATTTGCGGTCGCGTTGCCCAAAGCGCTGAACGCGGCGCGCGGGATGTGATCGGCGCAGGGGGGCTGTCTGCCCCCCAATCGCGCACTGCGCGATTTCCCCCCCGAAGATATTTTTGGCCAGATGAAGCAGCGGATCCTGTTGAGGGGTTACCCCGCAAGAACGGCAGCTGCAGCATCGAGCGCGCCTGAGCCGCGGGGAATGTTCAGCGCAGCAAGGCCGGATTCGACGCCACCCAGCATCCCCATGATCATCTGCCCGTTTACATGGCCCATATGGCCAAGGCGGAAACAGCCGTCTTCATCCGCCATTCCAAGCCCGATCCCCAGTGTCAGGCCCAATTGGGTCTCGGTGTATCTGCGAAGTGATGTTCCGCGTCCATCGGTCAGGCGTAGCGCGGTCACCGCGTGGCTGCGGTGCTGGCGGTCGGCGATGTTGATGTGCAGGGCATCGCCCTGGGACCAGATCTCGCAGGCGGCCCAAACGGCTTGTGCCAGACGTTCGTGGCGGGCCCAGACATGCTCGATCCCTTCCGCATGGATCATGTCCAGCGCGGCGCGCAAACCATATAAGTGGTGGGTGGGCGCGGTACCGTTGAAATACTGGTAGAACAGATCGGGATTGGCGCGCGGCACCCAGTCCCAGTATTGCGAGACGCGGGGCATGGTTGCACGTTTCGCCTGTGCCTTGTCGTTGAAGAAGACAAAACCAACGCCTGCCGGGGTCATCAGCCCCTTTTGGCAGGCGGTCACCATGACATCGACGCCCCAGGCATCCATCTCGAACCGGTCGCAGCCCAGCGAGGCGATGCAATCGGCCATCAGAAGCGCCGGATGATCCAGATTGTCCAGCAGCGCGCGAAGGGTTGGAATATCGTTGCGGACCGAACTTGAGGTATCGACATGCACGGCAAGCACCGCTTTGATCTGGTGGGCGGTATCCGCGCGCAGGGCCTCGGATATCTGGTCGAAATCCCACGGCGACGCGGTGCCGAAATCCAGCAGTTGGACCTTGGCGCCGATCCCATCGGCCATCTCGGCCCAGCCATGGGTGAACCGGCCCGAAGCCGGGGCCAGCACCGTTTCACCCGGTGCGATCACGTTGGACAGCGCCGCCTCCCACGTGCCGTGGCCGTTGGAGATGTAGATGGCGACATTGTGATCCGTGCGGGCCACGCGACGCAGGTCGCGGGTCAACGCGGGCATCATCTCGATCAGCGCGCCTTCGTAGATATTGGGCGACGGTCGGTGCATCGCCTGCAGAACCGCGTCGGGTATGACGGACGGACCCGGAATCGCCAGATACCCGCGCCCCTGCGCAAGGGAGATTTGGTTTGTCATGGGATCAACCTGTATGAATTGATCCTTACCCTAGCGTTGCTTTGGGCGGCGTCAATCCGTCAGGCGGGACGCCTCGCGCGCAAGAGTTTCAATGCCTGCCCAGTCGCCATCCTGCACCATCTGTTTCGGCGCGACCCAGCTGCCACCGGCGCAGACCACGTTGGACAGGGAGAGGTAATCGCGCGCATTTGCCGGGGAAACTCCGCCTGTGGGGCAGAATTTGATCTGGGGCAGAGGTGCTCCGATCGCTTTCAATGCGGGCGCGCCGCCCGAGGCTTCGGCAGGGAAGAATTTCAGCATGTCATAGCCCTGTTCCAGCAGCGCCATCGCCTCACTGGCAGTGGCCGCGCCGGGCAGCAGGGGCAGGCCTTCTGCCTCACAGGCAGCAATCAAAGCGTCGGTCGCGCCGGGTGAAACACCGAATTGCGCGCCCGCTTCTTTCGCGGCGCGGACATCGTCGGGCGTGACCAGCGTTCCGGCCCCAACGACACCGCCCGGCACGTCGGCCATGGCCCGGATTGCGTCCAAAGCCGCCGGAGTGCGCAATGTGACCTCAAGCGCCGGAAGGCCGCCAGCGACAAGTGCTTCGGCCAGCGGGCGCGCTGTGGCAGCATCGTCCACGACCAGAACCGGAACAATCGGGGCCAGGGCGCAAATCTCGCGCGTGCGTTGGGTTTTGGACATGGCTTACACTCCGAAAATGCTGGCGCCGGTGTCGGCGGACCCGACATTGGCGCGAAATGTGCCGAACAGATCGCGCCCGACACCAAATTGATTGGCCGAGAGATCGGCCTTCGCAGGCACCCGGTCCAGAACGCCATCTGTGAGGATTTCCAGCTCACCTTTCACCGCATCGACCCGCACCAGATCGCCATCCTGCAGATATGCGATTGCGCCGCCATCCAGCGCCTCGGGCGAGACATGGATTGCCGCCGGAACCTTGCCGGACGCGCCGGACATGCGGCCATCTGTGACCAGCGCGACCTTCTGCCCGCGTCCTTGAAGGATCGACAGAATCGGGGTCAGAGAGTGCAGCTCGGGCATCCCGTTGGCTTTTGGTCCCTGAAAACGGACGACAACAATGACGTCATCGGTAAACTCACCGGCTTTGAAGGCGGCTTTGACTTCGTCCTGATCGTGGAACACGCGGACCGGGGCTTCGACCACCTGATGTTCAGGCGCGACGGCGGACACTTTCATGACCCCGGTGCCCAGATTACCGGTCAGGCGCGACAGGCCTCCGGTGGGTTGGAACGGGTCCTTGGCTGAACGGACGATCTTTTCGTTCAGGCTGTGGCCCGTGCCGTCTTGCCACGTCAATTCTCCGCCGATCAGCTTGGGTTCTTTGGTGTAGTTGTGCAGGCCCTGCCCAGCGACTGTCAGTGTGTCGGGATGCAGCAGGCCATCCTCGAGCAAGGTGCCGATGGTGTAGCCCAACCCTCCGGCGGCGTGGAAGTGGTTCACGTCGGCCAGACCGTTGGGGTAAACCCGCGCAACCAAGGGGACCACGGCAGAAACGTCCGAGAAATCCTGCCAGTCCAGCACGATACCACCCGCGCGGGCCATAGCGATCAGGTGGATCAGCAGGTTCGTGGACCCACCGGTAGCCATAAGACCCACGATCCCGTTCACAAAGGCGCGTTCATCCAGGATCTGGCAGACCGGTGTGTAGTGATTGCCCAAAGCGCTAAGCGACAGCGCACGGCGCGCGCCTTCCTCAGTCAGGGCATCGCGCAGCGGCGTGTTGGGGTTGATGAAGCTGGAGCCCGGCAGGTGCAGGCCCATGAACTCCATCAGCATCTGGTTGGTATTGGCAGTGCCGTAGAAGGTGCAGGTGCCGGGGCCGTGATAGGCGGCCATTTCAGCGGCCATGAGTTCTTCGCGACCAACCTCTCCGGCGGCGAATTTCTGGCGCACCTTGGCCTTTTCGTCATTCGGCAAGCCACTGGTCATCGGACCGGCAGGCAGGAACACCGCGGGCAAATGACCAAACGCCTGTGCGCCGATCACAAGGCCGGGGACGATCTTGTCACAGACGCCAAGGAACACGGCAGCATCATAGGTGTTGTGGCTGAGCGACACTCCGGTCGCCAAAGCGATCACGTCGCGCGAGAACAGGGACAGTTCCATCCCCGCCTCGCCTTGGGTGACGCCATCGCACATGGCGGGCACACCGCCTGCGACCTGAGCGGTTCCGCCTGCGGCGCGAATGGCCTGACGGATCAGCTCGGGGTAGCGCTCGAACGGTTGGTGGGCGGACAGCATGTCGTTATAGGCGGTGACGATGCCCAAATTTCCGGCTGTCCCGGTGGCCATGGCCTGCTGATCATCGCCCGCGCCGGCATAGGCGTGGGCCTGACCGCTGCAGGACAGATGCCCCCGCGCGGGGCCCTTGGATTTGGCCTGTTCCATCCGTTCCAGATGCGGGCCACGCAGGTCGGCGCTGCGGTCGATGATCCGCTGGGTGACGTCCTTGATGACGGTGTGAACCATTCCTAACCTCCGATCTGACGCCAGCGGCGTCCATCGCGATGCATCAGCATCAGTGCTTCTTCCGGCCCCGAACTGCCCTGATCATAGCGTGACGGGCGGTCGCCGCGTTGTTCCCACCCCTGAATGATAGGATCGACCCAGGCCCAGGCGGCCTCGGCCTCATCCCCGCGCATGAACAGGGTCTGGTCGCCGCGGATCACGTCCATAATCAAGCGCTCATAGGCGTCCGGGGCGCTGGCATCGTCGCCCAGCGCGTCGGCAAAGCTCATATCCAGCGAGACGTCGGACAGGCGGAAGCCGCCCGGACCCGGGTCTTTGATCGTGGTACGCAGGGTGATGCCTTCATCCGGTTGCAGGCGGATCACCAGCACATTGCCGCGCAAGGGGCCGACATTGGGGAAAATCGTATGGGGCGGGTCGCGGAAGAACACCGCAATCTCGGATTCGCGCGCCCGCAGCCGTTTGCCCGTGCGCAGGTAGAACGGCACCCCGGCCCAGCGCCAGTTGCCCAGATGGACCTTGAGCGCAATGAAGCTTTCGGTGCGGCTGGCCGGATCGCCGACGTGATCGACATATCCGCCTTCGCCCTTATCCGCACGGTACTGGCCGCGCGCGATGTCTTTGGCATCAACCGGCTCCAACGCCTCGATCACCTTGACCTTTTCGTCGCGCACCGAGTTTGGCGAAAACTTCGAGGGGGGTTCCATCGCGGTCAGGCACAAAAGCTGCACAAGGTGGTTCTGGATCATGTCCCGCATGGCGCCGGACTGGTCGTAATACGCGCCGCGCCCTTCGACCCCCACAGTTTCGGCCACGGTGATCTGAACGTGATCGATATGGGTCGAATTCCAGAGCGGTTCGAACAGCGAATTGGCAAAGCGCAGCGCCATCAGGTTCTGCACCGTTTCCTTACCCAGATAATGGTCGATGCGGTAAATCTGATGTTCCTCGAAACAGGCGCGCAGACCTTCGTTCAGCGCCTTGGCCGAGGCCAGGTCATGCCCAAATGGCTTTTCCACGACGATGCGGCTGTCGGGTGTCGCAAGACCCTGATCCTGAAGGCGCTTTGCGATTCCCGAGAACAGGCTTGGCCCCACCGACAAATAGAACGCGCGGACCACATCCTCGCGCAAAACGGACTTGAGATCATCCCAGCCCGCCGCGCCAAGGGCGTCCACGGGGACATATTCGACCCGCTCAAGAAAGCGGTCCAGCGTGGCCTTGTCAAAGCCGGGCGCGAATTCATCCATCGATTTGCGCACCTGATCCCGGAACGCGGCGCTGTCCATATCTGACCGCGCTGTGCCGATGATCCTGGCGTCTTCCGGCATCTGGCCCACCTGGAACCGATGATAGAGGCCCGGAATGATCTTCCGCTGCGCCAGGTCGCCTGTCGCACCAAACAGCACCAGGTCGAACGGATCCACCGGAATTACGCGAGACACCATGGCAAGGTTCCTTTCGAATTCTCTGTCGTCAGCTTAGCACGACCGGCTCTTTCGGCACGAAGCGCCCAAAACGCGAAACTGTTATCGCTAACATTTAAGGCGTCAATAGAAAGGCCGCGCAGAAAAATCAAGCTTGGATTTGCGGAATGCGACAGGTTTTCCACCTATGGCTGGTTGCGCAGCCACTCCATCACCGATGGCCTTACGGATTGCTCACCCCTGTGGCGCGCATCCGCGATGATCTTGCGCACATCCTGCAGGTTCGAGCGCAGAAGAAGGGTTTTGACCGGCCCGATCGAAGCCGGACGCATCGACAAGGTCCGAATCCCCATGGCCGCAAGACACAGCGCCTCGACCGGACGCCCGGCATCCTCACCACAGAAGCTGAGCGGGGTGTCCGAGATATCGCAGCGTTCGACGATACGCTCGATAAAGCTGAGGAAGCTGACATTCAGCGTGTCATAGCGGCGGCGGACCAGTTCGTTTTCGCGGTCGGCAGCAAAGAAAAACTGCTTCAGGTCATTGCCACCGATCGAGATGAAATCGACCTCGTCAAAGAATTTCTGCGGCGCGAACCCCAGCGAGGGCGTTTCCAGCATCGCGCCCACTTCCAGCGTTTCGGGCAGCACGTGACCCAGACGCTTTTCCCGCTCGATGGTCTTGTTGACCTCCCACCGGGCTTCGCGGAATTCATCGGCCTGCGCGACGAAGGGGAACATGATCGTCAGCGGCCGCCCGTTTGCAGCCCGGATCAACGCCTGCAACTGCATCCGCATCACGCCGCGCTTGTCCAGCCCAACGCGGATCGCGCGCCAGCCTAGCGCCGGGTTCGGCTCGGCCACGTGCTTCATGTAAGGCAGAACCTTGTCCGAGCCGATGTCGAGCGTGCGGAACACCACACGCTTGTCACCCGCCGCATCCAGCACGCGCTTGTATTGTGTGACCAATTCCGACCGTTTGGGCATCTGGTTGCGGACCAGAAACTGCAACTCGGTCCGAAACAGCCCCACGCCTTCTGCGCCCGAATTGTCCAGCGACGGAAGGTCCGCCATCAGCCCCGCGTTCATGACCAGATTTATCCGCGCGCCATCTTGCGTGACAGTCGGCGTTTCCCGGATCGAGGCATAGCGTTCCTGCGCCTTGGCCTGCATCGCGATCTTGTCGCGGAAGGCGCTGACCACAGTGTCCTCGGGGCGCAGGTGCACCACGCCCTGATCGCCATCGACAAGGACGTGATCGCCGTTCAAAGCCTCGGTCGTGATCCGACCCACATGCACGACCAACGGAATCGCCAAGGCCCGCGCCACAATGGTCGCGTGACTGCCGACAGATCCTTCTTCCAGCACGATACCTTTCAGCGAGCGACCATATTCCAACAGATCACCGGGGCCGATGTTGCGCGCCACCAGAATCGGATCGGGCGGCAGGTCGGAACTGTCGGTTTTGCCCTGTCCTGTCAGAATGCGCAGCAACCGGTTGCTGAGGTCATCCAGATCGGCCAGCCGTTCCCGCAGATACGGGTCGGTCACCTGACCCATACGGGCACGGGCCTGCGATTGTTCCTTTTCCACCGCCGCCTCGGCGCTGAGGCCCAGGGCGATGTCCTCTTCCATCCGGCGCATCCAGCCTTTGGAGTTCGCAAACATCCGATAGGCTTCCAGCACCTTCAACTGATCCGAGTCGCCGCCCTGAGAAATCTCGAGCATTTTGTCGACGCCAACACGCAGTTCTTCGACCGCTTCGACCAGACGCTCACGCTCGCGATGCGGATCGTCGGCAATCGGGTTGGTGACCACCACGCGGGGTTCGTGCAGCCAGACATGGCCTTCCGCCGCCCCTTCCTGCGCTGGTCCGCCCCGCAGCAGAACAGATTGCTGGTGCAACGGCGACAGGGCCGCGCCCTCGCCGACAAAGGCGCCAAGCTCGGCCATTTCGGCCAGTACCATGGCGACAACTTCCAGCGCATATACTTCGTCGGATGAAAACTCGCGCGCCTCGCGGGATTGCACAACCAGCACGCCCAGCTTCTGACCAAGCCGCTGCACCGGGACACCCACAAACGAGGAATACCGCTCCTCGCCGGTTTCGGGCATGAAACGGAAGCCCTTGGCCGACGGCGCATCGGCCGTATTCACCACTTTGCCGGATTTGGCGACGCGCCCCACCAGACCTTCGCCCAGCCGCATACGGGTCTTGTGAACCGCCTCGGGCGACAGACCTTCGGTTGCGCAAAGCTCAAGGGTTTCTTCGTCCCGGAACAGGTAGATCGAGCACACCTCGCGCTGAATGCTGTCCGCAATCAGTTGCGTGATCCGGTCAAGACGTTCCTGACCGGCGGCCTCGCTCGCCATTTCTTCGCGCAGCCGCCCCAGCAGCTTGCGGGATTCTGTTTCGGTGCCGTCCGCCATGGCCCACCCAAATTAGCGTGTCAGGCGAAACCTTTGGCCGATCAGCTTAGGCCGCCTTGTCCAGTTCAAAGGCATCATGCAGTGCCTGAACCGCAAGTTCCATGTATTTCCTGTCGACCAGCACGGAAATTTTAATCTCAGAGGTTGTAATGACCTTGATGTTGATCCCCTCATCCGAGAGCACCTTGAACATCTTGGCCGCCACACCGGACTGAGAGCGCATACCGATTCCCACAACCGAGACCTTGCAGACATCGTTATCCGCAACCAGTTCGGCATAGTTCAGCTCGCCCTTTTCCTTGATCGCCAGCAGCGCCTTTTCGGCGCGTGCCACCTGATCGGTCGGGCACGAGAAGGTCATGTCTGTGCGCCCCTCGTCCGAGATGTTCTGCACGATCATGTCCACATTCACCCCCTCATCGCTGAGCGCGGTGAAGATGATCGAGGCAATACCGGGGCGGTCGGCCACCGATACAACGGTCATCTTGGCTTCGTCGCGGGAATAGGCCACACCGGCCACAACATTGGATTCCATGATATCCTCCTCGTCGCAGACCAGTGTACCGGCCTCGTCGGATTGTTCCTCAAAGCTTGAGAGAACGCGTAATTTCACCTTATAGCGCATCGCCAGCTCGACCGAGCGGGTTTGCAGAACCTTTGCGCCCAGCGAGGCAAGTTCCAGCATCTCCTCGAACGAAATCCGGTCCAGCTTGCGCGCCTTTTCGCAGATGCGCGGGTCGGTCGTGTAGACGCCGTCCACATCCGTGTAAATATCGCAGCGCTCGGCATCAAACGCGGCGGCGAAGGCCACAGCGGTCGTGTCCGATCCACCGCGACCCAGCGTTGTGATACGGCCTTCCGGGCTGATGCCCTGGAACCCGGCCACAACGGCAACCTTCATGCCCTCACCAAACTTCTGGTTCAGGTTATCGGTCGGAATTTCCTCGATCCGGGCGGCGGAATGCGCCCCGTTGGTCAGCAGCGGCACCTGCCAGCCCTGCCAACTGCGCGCCGGAATGTCCATTTCCTGCAGGGTCAACGCCATAAGACCGGCGGTCACATTCTCGCCCGAGGACACCACGGCATCATATTCGCGCGCGTCAAACAGGGGCGAGGTTTCGTTGACCCAACCCACAAGCTCATTGGTCTTGCCGGACATGGCCGAGACGATGACGATCACGTCGTATCCCTTGGCCACTTCGACGCCCACGCGCTTTGCAGCGCGGCGGATGCGGTCAAGGTTGGCAACCGAAGTGCCACCGAATTTCATTACGAGTACGGGCATGGGGGCAGGTGTCTCCGCGCCTTGGACTTATGGTTCCGTGCCTCATATGCGAGGGGGGGAACAAGGGCAAGGGCGCAAACAGGCTTTGCCTGCGACGCAGGGCCGCTTTACAATGGGCAGGCGCGGTGTCAGCCTGCGCATCGCAATCATTCCAAGAGGTTATTCATGCTCCGTCTTGCCGCTGCCTTCGCCCTTTTGTCCTCTGCCGCCACGGCTCAGGTTACAAGCCTGGCTGGAACCGATGGTCAGAACGCATTGGGCACAATCCCATGCGCCGCAAACGCGGGAGATCCACTGAAAACCTGCAATGCCGAACTGCGCCGGCGCGACGATGGCAGCGCAACACTTGCCGTTGGTCTGGGCAATGGCGAGGTGCGCAACATCTATTTCACCGATGGCATTCCCGATTCCAGCAGTTCGACCTCGAAACTCACCTATGAGACCCGCGGCGATTTGCTGGTGATCTTCATCGAACCCGGAGAGGTTTATGAACTGCCCAAGGCGGCCCTGAACACTCAGTAGGCGTGCGCCTGCCCGTCATAGGTTTCAAAACACCCCGAGGTATCCAGCGACAAGCTGTCGAAACGGTCAATCAGGCCGGATACGGCCTGATCCAAATGGATGTCTGCGGCCGATCCGCCCATATCCGTCTTGACCCAGCCGGGGTGATAAATTCCAACCGCAATACCGTCCGAGCGCAGATCGGTGGCCAGGTTCCGGCCCAGGTTCAGCACAGCGGCTTTGGAAGACCGGTAGATATAGCTACCGCCCGGCGCACGTGTGTGTGACGCCATCTGAGATGAAATGATCGCAATCCGACCCCGCGCCGCGCGCAGGTTCGGCAACAGCGCCTGAACGGTCAGAAACACACCGGTCACATTTGTCGCAAAACTCTGCGCCCACATCTCGGCCGGGTAGCCATCAATGCCCTGCCCCTTGTCCAGATAGACCCCTGCATTGCAGATCAGCAGATCCACTGGTTGTCCCTGCAGATGATCCGCCATGGCGCTGTGGTGCGCGGGGTCAGACACGTCCAGACGCATTTCGGCACTGTCGTCCCGCGCTGTCCCCGTCACCTGATGGCCGTCGTTACGATACTGATCTGCCAGCGCTTTTCCGATACCGCGATTGGCCCCGGTAATCAGGATATGCATGTCTCAGTTGGTCTTTCTGCTGGGAACAAAGGGAAGCGGCGCAACTGGTACACCATCTTCGATCAGGGCTTTCGCCTCATCCGGTTTGGCCTCACCATAGATCGCCCGATCCGGCGCTTCGCCAAGATGGATTTTACGCGCCTCGCTGGCAAAATCCTTGCCGACATAATCCGAGTTTTCCTCGACCTTGCGCCGCAACTCGGCCAGCACCTTTTGGACATCGGGCGCGGGAGTTGCCACGCTGACATCGTTCTGCGCCGGCGTCGAAGCCTCTGGCTGTTTCGCGGCGTTGCGTGCGGGACGAACCCGCGGCGTCATGATCGCCTTTTCCACCTGCGCGCTGCCACAAACGGCACATGTCACAAGCCCCGTCGCCGCAAGCTTGTCATACGCTTCCGCTGACTGAAACCAACTTTCGAAAGTGTGGCCTTCACGGCATTTCAATGCGTATTGAATCATGGTCCGTCCAAAAATCGATTGCCGAATAGATACCGACCGACAAGGCAATATCAAGCCCCTCTGGCCGCCCTTCAATGCAGCCGAGGCTTAAAGTCGCGCAAAATCGCGGCAAGTTCAGGTGACGCAACCTTTGCGGCCGCTTTTTTGGGCGAGAACCACTCTCGCCTGCGCTGCCCTTTCTCAGGAAACTTCTGGGCAACGGATTTTACAAAAAGCGGAAAGACATCCACCATGCAAAGTGCCGGCCCCTTCTTGGCGCGCAGTTTGACAAAGGGAAAATGCCCCAGCTGCTGTGGGCTGCACCGCCCGATCACGCCTGCCTCTTCCCAGGCTTCCTGTGCGGCAGCCTCGGCCGCTGACAGCCCAGGCATCAGCCACCCTTTTGGAATGATCCACCGACGGGTCTGACGCGTCGTTATCAAAAGAACTTCGGGCCGCCCCTTTTCAATCCGATAGCACAAGGCGGCAACTTGCGGCAAAACCGGAAGATTTCCAGCGCCGTGCAACAGATCGGATGAAAGCCGGGCATTCATCGCCGCCAATCCCTTTCGCCATGAGGGTCATGCCTGTCTGCCAGACCGCCGGTTTTTATCCTATTTTGCGGCCCTTACCTGTCTGGATACCACATAATGAGGCTCAAGCCAAGGAACAGGCGGATTGGCCTACATTCTGGCCGACAGTTTCCGCACCAGTTCGACATGTGGAATATCGGCGTCAATGGCCAATCGGCGCAGGCCGAAATGCACATGGGCGATCTGCTGGTAGTAGCGTGTATAGACGTAATTGGTGCCGCCTCCGGCCAAGGCGCCCAGCACCGGTACAGACTGCGCCGCCAGCTTTTGCCCCAAGACAATCGACAGCCGAGGTGCCACAGCAGCAATCAAGCGCTGCATCGCCGGGCCCGTCAGTGTCAAACGAACGGAAAAGAACCCAAGATCTGCCCCGTCATCGTAGGACAGCGGTCCAGCCGCCGACAGAACCCGAACGCAATCGAACTTGACGCTTTCCTCAGCCGGATCAAAGCCTTCCCGCGCCGCCGCCCCTTGAATTGAGCGCAGTAGCATCGCTGTCGTTGCAGGCAGTTCCATCAAGGCGGTGGACAGACCGCCCATTCCGCCCGCCGCCCCCATTGCGGTTGTCACAGCGGTATTGACCCAGGGTTTCTGATCCGGAATTGCGCGACGAGAACCCTGAGCCGCATGAATCGCCAACCACAGCGCCCGTTCCGTCGCTCCGGTCAGGCCATGACGCACCGGTTCGGGCAATTGATCAAGCAGAGACTCCGCCGACCCGCCCAGCGCGTTCAGCAGTTTTACCCCGGCCCCGCCAGCAGATTTGTAATGCTCCGCCAGCCGGTCCAGCACGGCCTCGGCATCTACGTTTTCGACAAGAACCACGTCCTGCATCTGTGCCCTCCTGTCTTGGAAACATCGGGGCTGACGGGCGCGGTTTCAATAGCTCAGCGCATCCAGCGTGTAACGGGGCCGCGCACACCTGCCCACGCTTGAGAGTCCAATTCCACTCCCAAAACACGATCCGGGTTTGTCGGAGGGGGCATTTCCACTCCACTCAACCGGGCAAAGCCAAACCTTGCGTAATAGGGCGCGTCGCCCACCAGCATGACCCGTTTCCAACCCTTGGTCCGCCCGGCGTCGATCCCGGCATGGATCAGGTATCCGCCCAACCCTTCACCCTGATGCGTGGGATGCACCGCAACCGGCCCCAACAACAAAGCGTCATCCGCGCCCACATGGACCGGCCAGAACCGAATAGCGCCCGCCAGAATGCCCTGCCCGTCCCGAGCCACCAAAGACAGGCCCGAGACCGGAGGGACATCGTCGCGCAGACGATAGGACGACAGCGCCTCGCGCCCCGGCGCAAAGCACAGGTCATAGAGGGCCTCGACCTCCCACCAATCGTCCGGCTCTTCCGGCCTGATCCCGAATTGCTGCACGCCTGCCCTCTTTTCCTAGCTGGCAATCGCCCTAGCACTTCGCTACGCCTTGGGCAAACGCTTGGAGATCAGATGTTCTATCGCCCCGAAGACGGCCACGGCCTGCCGCATAACCCGTTCAATGCCATCATCACGCCCCGCCCGATCGGCTGGATCTCATCCCGCGATGCGGATGGGATCAACAATCTGGCCCCTTATTCGTTCTTCAACGGGGTCGCCTACACGCCGCCACAGGTGATGTTTGCAACCACCGGCACCAAGCATGATCAGAACGGCGGCAAAGACAGCATTGCGAATATCGAAGCCACACAGGTTTTTTGCGTAAACGTCGTCGCCCATGCCCATCAGGACGCAATGAACGCAAGTTCAGCGGGTTTGTCAAAAGAGACCGACGAGTTTGCACATGCCGGTTTGACACCTGTCGAGTGCGAAACCATCCCATGCGCCCGGGTCGCAGGCGCGCCGGCAGCGCTGGAATGCAAACTGACCAAGATCGTCACCCTGCCGGGTGAAGCCAACAGGGTCGTATTCGGCGAGGTCACAGGCGTCCACCTCGACGACGACCACATCCGCGACGGGAAATTCGACGTGACCTCGTTCAAACCGCTGGCACGGCTTGGGTATCGGGATTATTCCGTAGTCAACGAGTTATTCTCACTGAACCGCCCCGACGATTGACGGGGTTGGGGGGCTCTGCCCCCGCCGCGCTGCGCGCGCCTCCCCCGGGATATTTTCAGCCAGATGAAGCAAGGGATCCTTCATTCATCTGGCCCTAAATATCCCGGAGCGCGAGGCAGAGCCTCGCACAAAGCCTCAGTGACCACCCAGAATGCCGGTGCGGACAGAGTAGTCGACGGCGAGGCCGTAATCCGGGTCATCGTCACTGTCCACCATCAGATGGCCCGCCTTGTTCAGCAGTTTGTGGCAGTCATGGCTAAGATGGCGCAGCATCACGCGCTTGCCTGCGGCCTCATATTTACCGGCAATGTTCTCGATGGCCTGCAGCGCGGACTGATCCACCACCCGGCTTTCGGCGAAGTCCACGATCACCGTGTCGGGATCGTTGGGCACATCAAACAACTCAACAAAACCGTCTGAGGACCCAAAAAACAGCGGGCCCTGGATTTCGTAGACCTTTGCGCCTTTTTCGGTTTCGGAGTCGCGCGTGACCGCATGGATACGCTTGGCATTGTTCCAGGCATAAGCAAGCGCCGAGACGATCACACCGACCACAACGGCAACCGCAAGGTCTTCCATCACGGTCACGACAGTCACCAGAACGATCACAAAGGCGTCCATGGCAGGGACCTTGCGCATGATCTTGAACGAGTTCCAGGCGAAGGTGCCGATTACCACCATGAACATCACGCCCACTAGTGCGGCCAGCGGGATTTGCTCGATCAGCTTCGAGGCAAACACGATGAAGATCAGCAGGAACAGGGCGGCCGCGATGCCCGCGATCCGGGTTCGGCCACCGGATTTCACGTTGATCATCGACTGACCGATCATCGCGCAACCACCCATGCCGCCAAAGAAACCGGTGACAATGTTCGATGCGCCCTGAGCGATACATTCCTGCGAAGCTCCGCCTCGTTTGCCGGTGATTTCACCCACAAGGTTCAGCGTCAGCAGGGATTCGATCAGGCCGATGGCAGCCAGAATGACGGCATAGGGCAGGATGATTTCAAGTGTTTCCCAGTTCAAAGGCACCATCGGGATGTGGAACGCGGGCAGCCCGCCTTCGATCGAGGCCAGATCGCCGACGCGCGGCACGTCCAGGCCAAAGCCGATCACCAGCGCCGCAACCACCAGAATACCGGCCAGTGGCGCAGGAATGATGCGCGTGATCCGAGGCATCACCCAGATCACCGCCATGGTCAGCGCCACAAGGCCCAGCATGGTATACAGCTGCGCGCCCGAGAGCCACTCGCCCCCGCTCATCCCATGGCCGGTGTTTTCCATGGAACCGGGCACTTTGAACTGGCCCATCTGCGCCAGAAAGATCACGATGGCCAGACCGTTCACAAAGCCCAGCATCACCGGGTGCGGCACAAGGCGAATGAACCGGCCCCAATGCATGGCACCGGCGATGACCTGCAAAATACCCATCAGAACCACAGTCGCGAACAGGTATTCCACCCCGTGTTGCGCCACCAGTGCCACCATCACAACGGCCAAGGCACCCGTTGCGCCCGAAATCATGCCCGGGCGACCACCGATCAGAGCCGTGATCAGACCGACCAAGAACGCCGCGTACAGGCCGACCAGCGGGTGCACACCCGCAACAAAGGCAAACGCCACCGCTTCGGGCACCAGCGCCAGTGCCACCGTCAGACCCGACAACAGCTCGATCCGCAGGCGCGAGACGGTCAGCCCCTCGTCCGGAACCCAACGCAGATCGGGTTTGGCTATACGGTTGGCAAAGCTTGCCAGCATGGCTCGGGGCATGAGACGGTCCTGTGGGTCGTTATGTTCGCGCGAAGGGGGCCTTCTACCGGTTAAGCCCGGGCTGAGATACCACATTAACGGGAACCCGCTATGCATTTCTTGCATAACTTCACCCTTAGGACACGTGCACAAGACACAAACAGTTGACTGCACTTGCCAATTTGATCGCCGGGTCGCAGAACTCGGGTATCAGAAATTCAGTGCGGAGGCCGAACGTGACCCAAACAAAAATCGCCGTGATCGGAGGATCGGGTATTTATGACATCGATGGCCTGCAAAACGCGCAATGGGTCACGGTCGAAACGCCATGGGGCGCACCGTCCGATCAGATCCTGACCGGATCGCTGGATGGGGTCGAGATGGCCTTTCTACCCCGCCACGGGCGCGGGCATGTGCATTCGCCCACCGAAGTGCCCTATCGCGCCAATATCGATGCGCTGAAACGCTTGGGCGTGACGGATGTGATCTCGGTCTCGGCCTGTGGATCGTTTCGCGAGCATATGGCTCCGGGCGATTTTGTGATCGTCGATCAGTTCATCGACCGGACGTTTGCACGCGAGAAAAGCTTCTTTGGCACCGGATGCGTTGCGCATGTCAGCGTTGCCCACCCCACTTGCCCGCGGCTGAGCGATGCGTGTGAGACCGCCGGTAAGGCTGCAGGTATCAACATCCATCGCGGCGGAACCTATCTGGCGATGGAGGGGCCACAATTCTCATCTCTGGCCGAATCCAAAATGTACCGCGAGCAATGGGGCTGTGATGTCATCGGAATGACCAATATGCCCGAGGCGAAACTCGCCCGTGAGGCCGAGCTTTGCTATGCCTCCATCGCAATGGTGACAGATTATGACAGCTGGCACCCGGACCATGGCGAGGTTGATGTCACCGCCATCATCGCAACCCTGACCGGCAATGCCGAAAAGGGACAGGCGTTGGTCAAAGGTTTGCCATCCTTGTTGGGGGCCGTGCGCGTGCCCTGCCCGCACGGATGTGACCGGGCATTGGAATATGCGATCCTTACGGCCCCGGAAAAGCGCGATCTGGTCATGCTGTCCAAGCTGGACGCGGTGGCCGGGCGAGTGCTTTGATGCGCTCAGGGCTGGGGCAGCGTGTCCTGAACCACCTGCCACAGCCCATGTGACCACAAATCATCATGTGTTCCACCGATGATCAGATACAGGCTGGCCGTATCCTCGGCCAGTGACGCCAAAGCCTGTCCGTGATGGGAAGGAACGACCGTATCCGCCGAGCCGTGGAAGATCAGCGTTGGGACCTCGATATCCGCGATGATGTCACGGGTGGCGAAATGGTCCTTCATCAACGCTTTGACCGGAAGCCACGGGTAACGCTCACCCGCCACGTCAACGGTTGCGGTAAATGGGGCTTCAAGCACGAGCAACTCGGCCGCTGGACGCTGCGCCGCAACGGCAGCCGCAACTCCCGTGCCCAGGCTTTGGCCATGCAAAACGACGGGTTTGTCCTGATCGTTCAGCCAGTCGAACAGTTCCAGCCCATCCGACACGAACGCCACCTCGGACGGCTCACCTGCACTGCCGGGATAGCCGCGATAGCTGGGCGCAAGCAGCCCGTAGCCGCTGTTGAGGATTTCCCGAAGGCGCGCAGCCCGGTCGCCCAGATTGCCGCCCTGACCGTGGAAGAACAACACGGTTGGCGCATCTTCGCTGGCTGGCGGTGCGGACCATGCGGTCAGTTCGGTTCCATCCGACATGGGGATTGAGATGACGTCCACATCCGCCAACCCGATTGCGCCGGGTTCTGGCAAATCCCCCATCGGTTTGAACAGCAAGTTGCGTTGATTTACGTACATGTATCCGACAGCGGCCAGATACAGAACGGCGACCAAAGCAAACAAGGTGACAAACAACCGGATCACGCGACGCGTACCGGGCGCATCGCTTGGCGCGGTGCCCTGCCCTACTTTTTGAGTTTGGTTCATCGATGACTCCGCCGAATGCAGTGATGCCCTTAGTCTGGGGGCCGGTTTGCCAGATTCAAGAAACATACGCCAAGCTTAATCTAGGGTTAATGTTGTGGCGCTCACAGCAAAACTCTTGACCCCAGCGCGCCAAATGGGCTTGCTGCGGGTTGCACAAATCCGGGTGAACCATGTCTTTCGAACTCTGGCTGGCCTTTGTCGCCGCATCAACTGCGCTGCTGCTGATCCCTGGACCAACAGTGTTGTTGGTCCTCAGCTACGCGCTGTCGAAAGGGCGCAGCGTCGCCGTGGCCTCGGCCACCGGGGTTGCGCTGGGTGATCTGATTGCAATGACGGCCTCGCTTTTGGGGCTGGGCGCGCTGGTTCTGGCCTCGGCAACGTTATTCACTGTCCTGAAATGGGTTGGAGCGGTCTATCTGGTCTGGTTAGGGCTAAAGCTGCTGCGCAGCGCCCCGTCTGGCGGATTGACCCCGGTAGAGACCGGGCGCGATGTAACCGCCCGAGGCGTCTTTGGTCACGCTGCCGCAGTGACCGCGCTGAACCCCAAATCCATTGCGTTCTTCATTGCCTTTGTGCCCCAGTTCCTGCGCCCCGCCGAGCCTCTGGGTCCGCAATTCGTTATCCTGATCGCCACATTCGTCGGACTTGCCGCGCTGAATGCGCTGGCCTATGCGCTGCTGGCCGACCGGTTGCGGGTGATGATCGGACGCGCGGGGGTGATCACCGCACTGACACGCGCCGGGGGGATCGCACTGATCGGAATGGGCATCGCGACTGCGGTACTGCGCCGCCCTGCTTGACCTATTCCTCGGCGTTTTCCTTCATGAAACCGCGAATAAAGCGGCGGATTTCGCGCGCTGCCGAGGTGTCGAGCTCTTTGCACAATTCGACAAAAGCATCGCGCTCATCTTTGTCCAGACGCAAGACCAACTGACTGTTTTTCTTGGTGGAACCCTTACCGTCTTTCTTTGCCACGCGTCTTTTTCCCGTCTGAACCTTGAATCTCTTTGCGATGCAATGTATATACATGGCATAGAGGTTGTAGATATCGGGCACATAACAACAAAAATAGGATTATGGCAATGAACCTTCATACTGCTCAGGCATTTCTTTTGCGAGATCAGCGCAACTGGCGCAAACCGCACCTGTCGTGGTTGCCCGCAGCGCTGTACCGTTATTACGGGTTGCCCAAGGCGTCACCAGACCGCCGCAAATAGGCGCAGGCGGTATTCTTTTCTTGCATGACTGACCCCGATGGGCCAAACAGCCCGGCGTGTTTTGACGCCAAAGGGTTGCCTCATGTCCAGAAACAAGACGGTCAAAGATTACATCCGGACTATCGTCGATTTCCCCCATGAAGGGATCATGTTCCGCGATGTGACGACCCTGTTTGCCGATCCCCGCGGTTTTCGCATGGCCATCGATCAGATGCTGCACCCCTACGCGGGTGAACGGATCGACAAGGTTGTGGGGCTGGAAGCGCGCGGGTTCATTCTGGGCGGCGCCATCGCGCACCAGCTTAGCGTCGGTTTTGTGCCGATCCGCAAAAAGGGCAAACTGCCGGGCACCACCATCAGTCAGGATTACAAATTGGAATACGGCGAGGCGATTGTCGAGATCCACGATGACGCCATCCTGCCCGGCGAGAAAATCCTGGTGGTCGACGACCTGCTGGCGACAGGCGGCACTGCGGCGGCCGGGATCAAGCTGATCGAACGTCTGGGGGGCGAAATCGTCTCTTGCGCCTTTATCATCGACCTGCCCGAGCTGGGCGGCCGCAAGGTTCTGGAAGAGATGGGCATGGATGTGCACATCCTTTGCGAATTCGACGGTCTTTGACCCAAACAAAATCACATATTTTTGAGTGGAAATCTGAAAAGGCTCGGGCTTAGCCCGGCTTCGCCGGTTTTCAAGCCAATTCTTTGCGCGTTTCATGTGATCTGTTCCATGCGCCCGGCGTATCCCGGTTGATGCTGCTGAGAGCATCCCAAACCAGGGAGACTACGATATGTTTCGCAAATTCGCCGCCGTCAGTGTTGCTTCGATCCTTCTGAGCACCTCGGCCATGGCCGATGGCCACGGCAAAGACATTGTCGACACCGCCGTCGTCGCCGGAAGCTTTGAAACCCTTGTTGCAGCTGTTCAGGCTGCCGAGCTGGTGGATACGCTGAAGGGTGAGGGCCCGTTCACCGTTTTTGCCCCAACCGATGAAGCCTTTGCAGCGCTGCCCGAAGGCACGGTTGCGGACCTGCTGAAGCCGGAAAACAAAGATCAGCTTGTGGCGGTCCTGACCTACCACGTCGTGCCGGGCAAAGTGATGTCGAGCGATCTGTCCGACGACATGACCGCAGCGACCGTTCAGGGTGGTGACATCACCATCGATCTGGACTCGGGCGTGATGGTCAATGACGCCAACGTTGTTCAGGCCGATATCGAGACAAGCAACGGCGTGATCCACGTCATCGACAAGGTGATCCTGCCTGCGTCCTAAGCACTGTTCTTCACGGCCCGGCCCCGGCTGGGCCGTGATCACATTTTTAGAACAGCGCCCGGGTTCATGATGCCCTTGGGGTCCAAAGCCGCCTTGATCGCCCGCATGGCAGACAGTTTCGTCGGGTCAGAGAAATGCTCGAGATCCTCTGTCTTAAGCCGACCTATCCCATGTTCCGCGCTGACAGATCCTTCGAACGCATGCACGAGATCGTGCACCGCCTGTTTGACCAGCATGCGGTCTTCGGCAAAATCTGCCCGGCTCTGCCCCTTGGGCGGAAATACGTTGTAATGCAGGTTGCCGTCGCCCAGATGACCAAAGCAGTTGATCCGGAACGGCCCCAGCGCCCCGATAATCTCAGCCCCATGCTGAATGAACTCGGGGATTGCCGAAATCGGCACTGAGATGTCGTGGCTCGAGACCGAACCGATCAAGCGATTTGCTTCGGGGATGTTTTCCCGCACCGCCCAAAGCTCCTGACGCTGCGCCTCGCTTTGCGCGATCACCCCGTCATTGACCAAACCCCTTGCGCTTGCAGCGCTGAACAGCGCCTCCAAAGCATCGTATGGGTCTTGCCCGGCAGGCAGGCCCAGCTCGATCAGGACGGACCAGTCCGGCGGCGTGTCAAACGGCTGGCGCACATCCGGCAACACCTCGGTCAAGAAGTCCAGCCCCTGCCTGTGGATCAACTCAAACGTACTTACCGTCTCACCCACCTGATCGCGCGCCACGCCAAGCAGGTCGATCGCGGCCTCGGGTGAAGCTACCTGAAAAATCGCGGTCCCGGTCGCCGCAGGGCGCGGGAACAGCTTTAGCGACGCCGCCGTGATGATCCCCAACGTGCCTTCGGACCCGATCAGCAGATTGCGCAGATCATAGCCCGTGTTGTCCTTCCGCAACCGGCTGAGACCATGCCAGATCTCACCGCTTGGCAGCACGGCTTCAAGCCCAAGACACAAATCGCGGGCGTTGCCATAGCGCAGCACATTGACCCCACCCGCATTGGTCGCAAGGTTGCCGCCAATCCGGCATGACCCCTGCGCCGCCAATGCCAGAGGAAACAACCGGCCCGCCGCCTCGGCCGCGGCCTGCACATCGGCCAGCACAGCGCCCGCTTCGGCGATCATGACATTCTCGGTGGGATAGACCTCACGTATCGCGGTCATGCGTTCCAATGAGATCACCAACGGGGTCGGCCCGTCAGGCATCACCTGCCCCCCGACCAGACCTGTACCGCCGCCATAGGGCAGAACGGGCACCGCCTGCTCGGACGCAAGCCGGACAAGGGCGGAAACCTCTTCTACCGAATGCGGCAAAGCCAACAGACCCGCCTGCCCGGAAAACCGACCACGCGGTTCTTCCAGATATCGCTCTGAAATCGGGCGAAGCACATCGATCCCCACGGTTGAGCGGATCAGGTCTGCAAGATGGTCATCAGCGGGGTTCAGGGTCATTGCTCTTCATTGCCCAAGGTGCACGGCACCCACAAGCCTTATTCCAGATCAATCAGATATTCCGGCTCAAGCACCACAACGGTCGGCCGGTCAGGCAACGTGCGCAAAGAAACGGTGATTTCGGACGTGCCTTCACGCACAACAGGGAACTCATCACGGATATCGACCAGAAACCGATCCAGCGAGAAACTGGAAAACCAGTGCATCGGGATGATGACCGAACTTTTCAGCCGCCTCAGCACCGAAATCATGTCGGGCAATGGCATTGTCGTACCCCCATCCACCGCCGCCATGACCACGTCCAACCGCCCCAGCGCCGCGAATTGCTCATCCGAGGGCACGTGGTGCAGATGCCCCAGATGACCGATGCACAAGCCCTCAACCTCGAAGACAAAGATCGAGTTGCCCTGTTCCTCCACCCCGCCATAGACCGAGCGGATGTCGGTCGAGACATTGCGCACCAGCATCTCACCCAGATCGAGGTAGTGATCGATGCCCTGACCGAACTCGCCCCATCCCGGCAGAACATGCGGGATCGCGGGGTCCGGGTGAGCCGTCCAATGGGTGCTGTGGGCGTGGTTCATGGTCACGATGTCCGGGATCAGGTCGGCACCACCAATGAACCCGGTGAAATCCGTCACTGCGTTCAACCCGCCACGAGTCTGGATCAGAAACGACGCATGGGCGACATAACTGATCCGGACCGAAAACTCAGGCACAGGATCCTGCCAGGCCGCCTTGTGGATATACGCGATCCCCGGAGCTGCATCCGCAATGGCGATGCAATGGCTCGGCCGCCGCTCTTGCGCTGCAGCCTCGCCCGAAATCACCATCAATGCCGCAACCAACCAGCGCATACCCAGAGTGTAGCGCAGAACGCCCCCAAGTCATGCGCTTTAGTTGTGCATATCCGAGCGGCACAAATCAGGTGCCAACTTTTGTGTGACATGCCCCTTGTTCATCTGGCCAAAAATATCCCGGGGGAGTCGCGGCCTGCCGCGACGGGGGCAGAGCCCCCTTACCCCGCGTCCGTCTTGCCGCGCCGATCCGATCGAAGGCTCGCGTACAGAACATGCGTCCGCCACCGCCCATTGATCTGCAAATAGGACTGCGCCACGCCCTCGTATTTGAACCCCGAGCTTTCCAACAACCCCCGAGAGGCCGCGTTTTCCGGCAGACAGGCCGCCTCGATCCGGCTCAGATCCAAACGCGTGAAAGCGTGGTGAACAACCGCCCCAATGGCCTCGCGCATGTAACCACGGCGCGCGAATGCCTGCCCAGTCCAATACCCCAGCGTGCCCGCTTGTGCCGGGCCGCGACGAATATTGTCCAGTGTGATTGCACCCAACAGCACGTCATCTTCACGCCGGAACAGAAACAGCGGAATGGCGGTGCCGCTGGCGACCGAGCGCTGCGCCCAGTAGACGCGATTGGTAAAAGATTTCCGGCTCAGATGGTCCTTGGCCCAGATCGGCTCCCACGGGGTCAGGTAGTCTTTCGAGGATCGGCGCAGCGCGGTCCAGTTGTTGAAGTCGGAATGGACGGGCGGGCGCAGGCTCAGGCGCTCGGTTTCGAGTTTCAGCTTGCGTCTGCCCAACAGCATCACGCCGCACGCCTCTCCTGCAATTCCGCCAGCAACGGCGCGCCCGAAACGGGGCCATACAGCGCCAGCGCCGCCGGGGCCTGCACCGCCATCTTCTCGGCAAAGGCACATACATCCTCGGTGCTGACCGCGTCGATCTTGGCGACCGTATCCTCAAGCGAGGGCACCCTTCCCCAGATCTGCACCAGACGCGCCAGACGTTCCGCGCGGTTCGATGGGCTTTCCAGCCCCATCAGCATCCCCGCCTTCATCTGGGCGCGGGCGCGGGCGACCTCTTCGGGGCTCATGTCCTCGGCCGCGCGCTTCATCTCATCAATTGTGATCGTCGCCAGTTCGCCCACCTGATCGGCCGAGGTTCCGGCATAGATCGTGGTCGTTCCGGTATCGGCATAGGCCCCGGTCTGGGCAAAGATCGTATAGCACAGCCCGCGCGTCTCACGCACCTCCTGAAACAAGCGTGAGGACATGCCGCCGCCCAAGGCAGTCGAGTAAATCTGCGCCGTATAGATCGCATCGTCACTGTAGCCCGGACTTTCCAGAGCCAGCGCGAAATGGGCCTGCTCCAGCTCTTTCTCCTGCCGAGCCTCACCGCCGGTGAAACGGGCCGCTTCGGGGATCAGACCCTTGCGCGGTTGCAGATGACCAAACATTTCTTCGGCCATTTTCATCAGCGCATCGTGATCCACGGCACCCGCTGCGGACAGGATCATCTGCTCGGGCCCGTAATGTTCCGCCACGAACCCCGACAGATCCTCACGCGAGAACGCGCTGACCCGTTCGGTTGGTCCCAGTATGGTTCGCCCCAAGGGCTGATCGTGATAGCTCTGCTCCTGCAACCAGTCAAAGATCACGTCGTCGGGCGTGTCATAAGCCTGACCGATCTCCTGCAGGATCACACCACGCTCAACCTCAATCTCGCGCGGGTCGAAAACCGGGTTCAGAACAATGTCGCCGATCACATCCATCGCCAGCGCCACATCGTCTTTCAGCACACGCGCGTAATAGGCCGTGACCTCGCGCGAGGTATAGGCGTTGATATAGCCGCCCACATCCTCGATCGCCTCAGCGATTTGCAGCGCGGACCGCCGTTCCGTACCCTTGAACGCCATATGCTCAAGGAAATGGGCGATGCCGTTCTGTTCGATCCGTTCATGCCGCCCGCCGGCGGTCACCCAGATGCCGATGGCCGCCGATTGCAGCCCCGGCATATGTTCACTGACGATACGAAAACCGTTCTTCAGCTGGTCCTGTCTGACTGTCACTCAGCAATATGCCTTCTGATATGATCCTCAAGGGCGCCCAGATCATTGGCAATCCGCGTCACCCGTTCCGGACGTTCATACAGATCAGACATGCGGGATGGAAGAGGCGGATGTTCGCCGCTCGCCGTCTCGACCGCCGCCGGGAATTTCGCCGGGTGCGCGGTGGCCAGCGTGATCATCGGAACGTCCGCCGCGCGGTGATCCTCGGCGACCTTGATGCCAACGGCGGTGTGCGGGCAGACCAGCTCGGCGCTGCGACCCAGCGTGGATTTGATCGTCGCCAGCGTTTCCTCCTCGGACACCCTTCCCGAGTCGAAATTCTCGCGCAGCGCCTCCATCGCGCCCTGACTGACGTTGAAGCCACCGGACTTGAGTTCATCCATCAACTGCGCCACGGCGCTGCCATCCTCGCCATAAGCGTAATACAGCGCGCGCTCAAAGTTCGAGCTGACCTGAATATCCATCGACGGGCTGATCGAAGGGATGGTATCGCCCTTGAAATACCCCTCGCCCGAGAGGCAGCGATGCAGGATGTCGTTCTGGTTCGTCGCCACCACCAGACGGTCGATGGGCAGGCCCATGCGTTTGGCGATGTAACCGGCAAAGATGTCACCGAAATTTCCGGTGGGCACGGTAAAGCTGACCTTGCGATGCGGTGCGCCAAGGCTGGTGGCCGCCGAGAAATAATACACCACCTGCGCCAGCACGCGCGCAAAGTTGATCGAGTTCACACCGGCCAGTTTGACCCCGTCGCGGAAGTCGAAATCGTTGAACATATCTTTCACGGCGGCCTGACAATCGTCAAAATCGCCATCAACGGCCAGTGCATGAACATTGCTGTCGGCGGGTGTCGTCATCTGACGGCGCTGTACCTCGGACACGCGGCCATGCGGGAACAGGATGAACACGTCCACCGCGTCCAGCCCCCGGAACGCCTCAATCGCGGCCGAGCCGGTGTCGCCGCTGGTCGCGCCCACGATGGTCACGCGATCATTGCGCCGTTTAAGCGCCACCTGGAATAGCTGACCGATCAGCTGCATGGCGAAATCCTTGAAGGCCAGCGTCGGCCCGTGGAACAACTCCAGCAGGAAGTGGTTCTCGTTCAACTGCTTCAGCGGCGCGCGGGCATCGTGGCCGAAGCCTTCATAGGCGCGGGCGATGATGTCCTTGAACTCACCTTCGGCAAATGAGCCGCTGACATAGGGCCACATCACCCGAAACGCGATTTCCTCATAGGGCAGACCGGCCAAAGCGGCGATGTCGTCGTGGCTCATCACCGGGATTTCGGCGGGCAGGTACAGGCCGCCATCACGGGCCAGCCCGGTCAGCATCGCCTCTTCAAAACTCAGTTCGGGCGCCTGCCCACGGGTCGAGATATATTTCATGTCGCGTCACTTTCAGAATTGGCACGGCTGCGCCACAGGAAGTACCCGGTCATCGCGGCCCAGACCAGAGCCAGACCAAACCAAGTGATTGCATATTGCAGATGATCGTTCGGAATGCCCGTCGTGCTGACGGGCAAGGGCGTGATGCCGGGGTCGGTTTGCGACCGGGCGATCATCAAGACAGGCTCTGCCCCCAAAGCGGCGGCCAGATTGGGCACGTCGCGGGCAAACCAGATGTTGGCATCGATATCGGGCTCGGGCGTGTAACTGTCGATCTCATCTGGCCAGTGCAGATTGCCGGTGATCTGCATAGGCCCGGTCAGGCGGTCGGTCTGTTTCGCCGTGGTCGGCACAAATCCGCGATCTACCAGAATGGTCCGGCCCTGCGTGCTGAAGGACTGGATGATGCGGTACCCTGCCCCGACCTGCTTGACCGAGACCAGAACGTGGATTTCACCCGGTTCCATGTCGCCCTCGACGACGACCGGCAGATATTTGTCAACACCCTCGGAGATCTGCTGCGGCAGCGCCACAGGGTCGGCTGAAATGCGGCTGTCGATCTCCGCCAGCACGCCCTGTTTCCATGCCAGCCTTTGCACCTGCCACACGCCCAGCGACACCAGCACGGCGAGACCGGCAAGGCCGAAGATCAGCAGAAACAAAAAGCGGCGCATGGCGGGGGCAAACCTCATTGCAGGAACCGGCGTCTTGTTAAGGGCGGCGCGGGCCGGATTGCAACCACGCAATTGTATCGGGCGCAATCTTGCGCCCTTGAAGCGCTTTTCGTTTGTTTTGAATCAGAATGCGCTGCCTCTCCCTTCGGTCGAACGCGCATTCTGATGAAGAAATCTAGATAAAACGAAAAGCGCCCTAATCGAGAAAAAGCCGCCCCAAGGGGCGGCTTTTGCAATTGGATCACCTGACCGGTGTTACATCAGCGGGGCCTGGCCCCAGATGTAGACGGCGAAGAACAGGAACAGCCAGACGACGTCAACAAAGTGCCAGTACCAGGCAGCAGCCTCGAAACCCACGTGCTTTTCAGGGGTAAAGTCGCCCTTGAGCGCGCGGATCAGACAGACCGACAGGAAGATCGTGCCGATGATCACATGCGCGCCGTGGAAACCGGTCGCCATGAAGAAGTTCGAGTAGAACTGGTCGCCGCCAAACTTCCAGTCCTCATGCGCGAGCAATTCATAATATTCGAAACCCTGCAGCGCGGTGAAGGCGATGCCCAGAACGATACCGATGGCCAGACCGTTGATCAGCGCCTTGCGGTCATTGTCGTGCACCAGCGCGTGGTGCGCCCAGGTGATCGCACAGCCCGACAGCAGCAGGACCAGAGTGTTGATCAGCGGCAGGTGGAACGGGTCAACCGCATGGATATCCGGCTGGATGTATTCAGTGCCTGCATAGTCGTACATCGGATACATGCGATGTTTGAAGAACGACCAGAACCAGGCAAAGAAGAACATCACCTCGGACATCACGAACAGGATGAAGCCATAACGCAGGCCGATGCGCACGACCGGTGTGTGATCGCCCTGGCGGCTTTCGACCACCACTTCGGACCACCAGGCGAACATGGTGTAAAGAACAGCCACCAAACCGGCCCAGAACATCCATGGCGTGATGCCGTGCATCCACAGGACGGCTCCGAACAGCATCACAAAGCCCCCAATCGCGCCGACAAGCGGCCAAATTGAGGGGTTCAGAATGTGGTAATCATGGTCTTTTGCGTGTGCCATCAGTGTCCCTCACCTAAAGGCGTTAGTTCGTGTTTGTATCGGTCTGCGCGTCCAGGGCGGCAAAGCCCTCGGGCAGGTCAATTTCGTAGAATGTATACGACAGAGTGATCGTATGCACATATTTCGCTTCCAGATCCTCGACCATCTCGGGATCGACGAAAAAGCTGACGGGCATCTCTACCCGCTCGCCCGGTTGCAGCACCTGTTCCTCAAAGCAGAAACAGGCGATTTTCTGGAAATAGCCGCCGGCCGAATAAGGCGCCACATTGTACGACGCTTGCCCGGCGATAGGGCGGTCGGTCGGGTTGTAGGCCTCATAAAAGGCCAGCCCGGTCTCGCCGATGCGCACTTCCATCTCGCGCTCGACAGGTTTGAACTCCCATGCCATGCCCTTGGCCTTTGAGGCATCAAAGCGAATGGTGACGGTGCGGTCCAGGATGTCTTCGGGGGCCGCTTCGGCCACGCCGGTGGTGCCGCCAAACCCGGTGACGCGACAGAACCAGTCGTAGAAGGGGACAGC
This sequence comes from Ruegeria sp. AP12, assembly GCF_056540025.1. Classification (NCBI taxonomy): domain Bacteria; kingdom Pseudomonadati; phylum Pseudomonadota; class Alphaproteobacteria; order Rhodobacterales; family Roseobacteraceae; genus Ruegeria; species Ruegeria sp. AP12. Next base: position 181,726 of record NZ_JBQFVZ010000001.1, on the reverse strand, counting down.
GGCCCAGGCCAGGCTGCCCATCAGGACAACCACACCCACCGTTTGTGCAACCGTCTTCTGCGGGCCGGTCAATGCCATCAGTTCTGTACCTCCTCAGTCGCCATGCCAAAGTCTGTGCCTGACACTTTCACGACCGTCAGGCCAAAAATGATCACGATGAACGCCGCCAGAGTCAGCCCGACCCCAAGGTTGCGGCCAAAGCGGCGTTGGTGCAGTTCGTGGCTTTTGCGCAGGCTCATGACCAGCCTCCCAAGCCGTAAGGTTTCAGCAGGGCTTCGACCAGAATAGCCCCGAAATGCAGGAAGAGGTAGAGAAGCGAAAGCTTGAAGAACCCACGCTCGACTTTGAAGTTGTCTGCCTCGGAATCGTCCTCGGTCCGGCGCGCGATCTGCCATGCGCCGCGCAGGAACAGCGCGTTCAGCACCAGCGCGACGGTCAGATAGACCGGGCCGCCAATGCCCGAGAAGGACGTGCCGACTGCCAGCAGGGCCAGCAGCACGGTGTAAACCAGAATATGCCAGCGTGTTGCGCGACGACCATGCGTGACGGTCAGCATCGGCACGCCTGCGTCGTCATAGTCCGAGCGCATGAACAACGCCAGCGCCCAGAAATGCGGCGGTGTCCACATGAAAGTCAGGGCAAACATCAGCCAGGGCTCGATCGACATCGACCCGGTTGCCGCAACCCAGCCGATCACCGGAGGGAACGCACCCGCAGCGCCGCCGATCACGATGTTCTGCGGCGTCGTGCGCTTCAGCCACATCGTATAGACGACCACGTAGAAAAAGATGGTGAAGGCCAGAAACGCACCCGCGAACCAGTTGGTCGCAAGGCCCAGCATGATTACCGACAGACCGGACAGGGCCAGCCCGACCGCCAGCGCCTCGCCTTCTTCTACCTTACCGGAAGGGATCGGGCGGTTCTTGGTACGCTTCATCACCTTGTCGATATCCGCATCCCACCACATGTTCAGCGCGCCCGAGGCTCCGCCGCCGATGGCGATAAACAGAATGGCGCAGAAACCCACGAAGGGGTGCACCGCAACCGGAGCTGCCAGCAGACCGACCAAGGCCGTGAACACGACCAGAGACATGACGCGGGGCTTCAGCAGGGCGAAGTAATCGCCAAAGCTGGCCTCATCCGCGTGCGCCTGAGCGGTCGTTGCGCTGGCATTGATGCTTGCGTCGGTCATTCCGGGTCCTTTTGCGGCGAAAGCTGCGCGATCCCCCGCGCAGCTGGCTGTTTATTGCAGACAGGTCGCCCTGCCCGCACAGTGCTTAGTTCGAAGCAACCTGATAGCTTTGCGGCAGGCCCGCATATTCGTCGATCGCGCCTTGCAGCCACTGTTCATAGGCCTCTTCGCTGACGACCTTCACAGTGATCGGCATATAAGCGTGGTCCTTGCCGCACAGTTCCGAGCACTGACCGAAATAGATGCCTTCCTTGTCAGCCTCGAACCACAGCTCGGCCAGACGTCCGGGCACGCCGTCCTGCTTCACGCCGAAGGACGGGATGGTCCACGAATGGATCACGTCTGATGCGGTGACTTGCATCACGATCACTTTGCCAACCGGAACAACCACGGCGGTGTCGGTGGCCAGCAGCCACTCATCATCGCTGTAGCCCGAGTCGGCCAGCTTGGCGCGCATCGCATCGTCCAGCACGAACGGAGTGACGTCTGCATCCGCAGGCCGCGCACCTTCGTCCAGCGTGGCCGGATGGCCCAGCAGATAGCTGTCAAACGCGAAATCGTGATCGACATATTCATAGGTCCAGTACCACTGGTTCCCGACCACCTTGATGGTGATGTCGCCTTCGGGAATCTCCTGCTGCTTGAACAGCACCGGCAGCGAGAAGGCACCGATAAAGACCAGAATCAGGATCGGGCCCAAGGTCCACGCAATCTCGACCGGGGTGTAGTGCGAGAACCGCGCCGGGGTTGGGTTTACACGCTGATTGTAGCGCACGATGCAGTAAACCAGCAGCGCGGCAACAAACACGCAGATCAAGGTGATGATCACCAGAATCATCGTATCCAACTTGTGGATGCCTTCGGCAAGGCTGGTGGCCGCAGGCTGGAACCCAAGGCCGCCATCGACCGGCTTGCCAATAATCTCAAGCTCCTGAGCCATGGCGGGAAGGCTGGAGAGGGCTGTCATAAAGCCCGAAAGCATCAAAGCATTCTTCATGTTCTGTCCTGATCGTTTGATCTTTGCGTCCCTGGCGAAAAGGTGTGAATCGGTCGCACCTCTCCCGTTGTCTTTGGCCGCGTTAAAAACCATATTCCTGCTGGTAGATAAAGCAAAATGCTTGCGTCAAACAGACGCTATTTTTGATCTGGATCAAACCCGAAAGGTCCCAACCCATGGCTCAAGCCCCGTTTCGCCCCTTTGAAAACGCTCTGCCGCATGACGAAGCGCTGTCTATACTGCAGTCCGCGACAGCCGGGGCCGAGGACGGAGAGCTGTTTGTCGAGCGGCGAAAATCCGAGGCTCTGGTCTTTGATGACGGGCGTTTGCGCACCGCATCCTACGATGCGTCCGAAGGGTTCGGCCTGCGTGCGGTGCAAGGTGAGGTTGCCGGATATGCCCATTCGACCGAGGTTTCGATCCCCGCACTAAAGCGCGCGTCCGAGACGGCGCGACTGGCCGTGGGCGACGGTGGCGGTACTCTGGCCGAGGCCCCGCGCGCCACCAATACGCGGCTTTACACGGACGAGGACCCCATCGAATCCGCCGCCTTTCCGGTGAAAATCGAAACCTTGCGCGAGATTGACGCCTTCGCCCGCGACCTTGATTCCCGCGTCGTGCAGGTCAGCGCCTCGATCAGCGCCGAGGTGCAAGAGGTCGAGATTCTGCGCCCCGATGGTGTGCTGGTGCGCGATGTGCGCCCGATGACACGGGTCAATGTCTCGGTGATTGTCGAACAGAATGGCCGTCGTGAAAGCGGCTCGGCAGGCGGTGGCGGGCGCATTGGCCTAAGCGGGCTGCTGGATCCGACCGATTGGCAGGACAAGGCGCGCGAAGCGTTGCGAATCGCTCTGGTCAATCTGGATGCGGTCCCTGCCCCGGCTGGCGTGATGGAAGTGGCGCTTGGCCCCGGCTGGCCCGGCATCCTGCTGCACGAAGCCATCGGTCATGGGCTTGAAGGCGACTTCAACCGCAAGGGCAGTTCGGCCTTTGCCGGGTTGATGGGCCAGCAGATCGCCTCGAAGGGCGTCACGGTGGTCGATGACGGCACGATCTCCGACCGTCGCGGCTCGATCAGTGTGGATGATGAGGGCACGCCCAGTTCGCGGACTGTGTTGATCGAAGACGGTGTGCTGACCGGCTATATGCAGGACCGCCAGAACGCGCGCCTGATGGGCGTTGCGCCCACTGGCAACGGGCGGCGGCAAAGCTATGCGCACAAACCCATGCCGCGCATGACCAACACTATCATGCTGGGCGGTGAGGCTGATCCGGCCGCGCTGGTGGCCGATATCAAGGACGGTATCTGGGCCGTTGGCTTCGGGGGCGGTCAGGTGGATATCACCAACGGCAAATTCGTGTTCTCCTGCACCGAGGCGTATCGGGTCGAAAACGGCAAGATCGGCGCGCCGGTCAAAGGGGCCACGCTGATCGGGGACGGGCCGTCGGCGCTCAAGCGGATTCGGGGGCTGGGCAATGACATGGCACTGGATCCGGGGATGGGCACCTGCGGCAAGGATGGCCAATGGGTTCCGGTCGGGGTCGGTCAGCCCACGGTTCTGATGGATGGTTTGACGGTCGGCGGCTCGGCCGCCTGAGTCGGACGAACCAGTGATACGGACGGCGCAGGGTTAACCTGCGCCTTTCTTTTGGCTTCGTGTCAACGCGTTCCACCGTTTGACAAAAAATTCACTGCAGATTTTGTTTTGTTAAATTTCAACAGTTTAGCGAATACTCTTGCGGTTTTTCGAAAGAGATTGTGTATAATTTTCCAAGATTCACAGGCTGTTAACCCGCGCAATCGTAAACCAGTTCTGCAATCAGGCGGAGCATCGGATGACCGAAGAGCAGCTTTCTTCCAATCACCCCCCACTCCCACCCACCACGGAAGAGGACAGGTTTTCCTGGCTCCGTCTGTTGCGCTCGCGCAAGGTTGGCCCGGCGACGTTTCGTCGGCTGCTGCGCGAACATGGCTCGGCGCAGAATGCGCTGGCCGCGCTGCCGGAAATGGCACGCGCTGCCGGAATAGAAGGGTATGAAATTTGCCCCCCCGGCGTGATTGAGGCGGAGCTCAAGGCCGCAAAAGCCGCCAAAGCGCGGCTTTTGTGCCTTGGGGCCGCCGATTTCCCAGATGCCTTGATGGACCTGTCCGACGCCCCGCCGTTGCTGTGGGCGATTGGGGATACGTCCGTCCTGAAACGGCGGTCGATTGCGATGGTCGGCGCGCGCAATTGCTCGTCCCTGGGGGCCCGCATGGCGCGCGGGCTGGCGAAAGAGCTTGGTGAGAAAGGGTTCGTCATCGTCTCGGGGCTGGCCCGAGGGATCGATACGTCCGCACATTTGGCCTCGGTCGATACCGGGACGATTGCGGTTATGGCCGGTGGTGTGGATGTGATCTACCCGGCTGAGAATACGGATCTTGCACGGGACATTGCCGAAACCGGCCTGCGCCTGTCCGAACAACCCATCGGCGTGACCCCGCAGGCGCGGCATTTTCCGCGCCGCAACCGGATCATTTCAGGCCTGGCGCAAGCGGTTGTGGTGGTTGAAGCCGCCGCCAAATCCGGCAGCCTGATCACGGCCCGCGACGCTTTGGATCAGGGGCGCGAGGTTCTGGCGGTTCCGGGACATCCGTTCGATGCACGCGCCGCGGGGTGCAATCTGCTGATCCGCGACGGGGCGACTTTAGTGCGCTCGGCGGAGGATGTGATTGACGCCTTGCCACCTGAACAAGCCGAGATGTTCAGGAAACCGCCCTCCGCAGTTGTGCCAAACCCAAAGCCAACCTCCAATTCCGCTGCGCTGCATAACGAAATTCTGATGCGGCTTGGCCCCTCACCCATTGCCGAGGACCAGCTGATCCGCGACATCGCCGCAACCGCAGGGGAAATCGGCCCCATACTGGTCGATCTGGAACTGGATGGGCGGATTCAACGCCAACCCGGCGGTCTTCTGTCCTTGGCCGGTTGACGCCAAAGTGGCGACAAAACGGGCCATTAGCCCACCGGAAGACGCACCAAATCGACGCGCCCCCATTGGTGACCAAAGGAACGCATTGACAATTCGATCTTGCCGCACACATTTTGCACGGCCATACAAAGCGCAAAGCCCGTCGAGCGAGGATTCCTCTTAAATGCCCGTAGTTGTTGTAGAATCTCCGGCCAAAGCAAAAACGATCAACAAGTATCTTGGCCCCGACTACACGGTTCTGGCCTCATACGGTCATGTTCGCGACCTGCCGCCCAAGGACGGATCTGTCGATCCCGACCATGAATTTTCGATGAAATGGGAGGTTGGAAATGACAGCCGCAAGCATGTCAAAGCCATCGCCGACGCGCTGAAGGAAGACAACGCGCTGATCCTCGCCACCGACCCCGATCGCGAGGGCGAGGCGATCAGCTGGCACCTGCAAGAGGCGCTGACCAAGCGCCGCTCGATCAAGAAGGACACGCCCGTCAGCCGCGTCACTTTCAACGCCATCACCAAAGAGGCGGTGACCGAGGCGATGCAGAACCCGCGTCAGGTCGACATGCCGCTGGTCGAGGCATATCTGGCCCGTCGCGCGCTGGACTATCTGGTGGGCTTCAACCTCTCTCCGGTTCTGTGGCGCAAACTGCCGGGCGCCCGGTCGGCGGGCCGGGTGCAATCGGTCTGCCTGCGCCTGATCGTCGAGCGCGAGATGGAGATCGAGGCGTTCAAACCGGTTGAATACTGGTCCGTGCGCGCGCTGTTCGAAACGCCGCGTGGCCAGACCTATGAGGCGCGTCTGGTGACTCTGGCCGGCAAGAAACTGGATAAGCACGATCTGGCCAACGCGACACAGGCGGAACTGGCGGTTCAGGCGATCACCAGCCGCGCACTGAGCGTGACCTCGGTCGAGGCGAAACCGGCTGCCCGCAACCCCAGCGCGCCCTTCATGACCTCAACCCTGCAGCAGGAGGCCAGCCGCAAGTTCGGGATGGGCGCACGTCACGCGATGCAGGTGGCGCAGCGGTTGTATGAGGCCGGCTATATCACTTATATGCGAACCGACGGCATCGACATGGCACCCGAGGCGGTGGCCGCCACGCGTGAGACAATCGCGGATCGCTATGGCGCTGAATATGTGCCAGACAGCCCGCGCATGTATAAGAACAAGGCCAAGAACGCGCAGGAAGCCCACGAATGTATCCGCCCGACGGATATGTCGCGCGACGCCAAGGCGCTGAAGGTCACCGACGAAGATCAGCGCAAACTCTACGATCTGATCTGGAAACGCACCATTGCCTGTCAGATGGCCGCTGCACGGCTGGAACGCACAACTGTCGAGATCGGCAGCGATGACGGTCAGGTCGGCCTGCGCGCTACCGGTCAGGTGGTGCTGTTCGACGGGTTCATGCGCGTCTACGAAGAAGGCCGCGACGATGTGGCCGACGATGACGAAAAGCGCCTGCCGCAGATCATGCAGGGCGATCCGGCGCGGTTCGCCAAGGTGTCGCTGCGTGATCAGTTCGCAAAAGCCGAAGATAAAGCCGCCATTCTATCCGACAACGAAGCCGTGCTAGCGCTGCAACATCACACCCAGCCCCCCCCGCGCTATACCGAGGCCACGCTGGTCAAGCGGATGGAGGAATTGGGGATCGGTCGCCCTTCGACCTACGCCTCAATCGTGACAACGATTCAGGACCGCGAATATGTGCGCAAGGACAAGAACCGGCTGATCCCCGAGGAAAAGGGCCGGATCGTCACGATCTTCCTGCTGAATTTCTTCCGTCAGTATGTGGGCTATGAATTCACGGCCAATCTGGAAGAAGAACTGGACGACGTCAGCGCCGGTGACCGCGACTATAAAGACCTTCTGGGCAAGTTCTGGCGCGACTTCTCGGCTGCGATTGGTGAGACGTCGGAACTGCGCATTTCAGAAGTGTTGGACAGGTTGGACGAAGCGCTTGCGCCTCAGCTGTATCCGCCGCGCGAGGACGGGTCCGATCCGCGTGTCTGCCCGAAATGCGGTGTGGGCCAGTTGCACCTGAAAACCTCACGCACCGGCGGTTTTGTCGGTTGCGGCAACTACCCCGAATGCAACTATACCCGTCCCATCGCAGGTGAAGGGGCCGAGGGCGAGGAACGTCTGCTGGGCGAAGATGCGGGGGACGAGATCTGGCTGAAATCCGGACGGTTCGGTCCATATGTTCAGCGCGGCGAACCGACGCCCGAGAACAAGAAACCTCCGCGCGCCTCGCTACCCCGCGGGTGGAGCAGGGATGACATGGATCTGGACAAGGCGTTGACCCTGCTGTCCCTGCCCCGCCAGATCGGCGAACACCCCGAGGGCGGCATGATCACCTCGAACTTTGGGCGGTTTGGGCCTTACCTCATGCATCAGCTGGCCGACGAGGCAAAGCCGGTTTACGCCAATCTCAAAGACCCCAACGACGTGTTCGAGATCGGCATGAACCGCGCCGTTGAGCTACTGGCCGAAAAACGCGCCAATCCGGGGCGCGGCCGTCGGGCTGCGGCCAAACCTTTGAAAGAGCTGGGCGAGCACCCCGATGGTGGCGCGATGCAGGTCCTGGACGGACGTTATGGGCCCTATGTGAAATGGGAGAAGGTGAACGCCACCATTCCCAAGGACATCAAGCCCGAAGACGTAACGCAAGAGATGGCCATCGAACTGGTCAACGAGCGGGCGGCGAAGAAGGGCACCAAGAAAAAGGCGGCCCCAAAGAAGAAAGCCGCAGCCAAAAAGACGGCGACCAAGAAGACGGCAGCCAAGAAGACAGCGGCCAAAAGCTCTTAACTGCGCGTTGCGGCCTCGATCAGTCGGGTCATGACCTGAACATAAGGCTTTTGCGGTTGCCCTTGGGCAATGGCCAATGCCGCGCGGTCGTAAGCGGCCGACAAGACGTCGGAGAGCGCCTCAAGTTCAGCGGAATCAGCTTGCGGCAACGCGGCCGCAAGCCCCTCGTGCAGGCTTCGGCGTCCGCCGCCCGCATCGATGGCCACCATTTCCGCGTGTCCCAGCACGGCGGGGCCGTCGATCAGTAACAAACGAGCCCGTCCGGATACACGCATGGCCTGAAAGAACGCCATGCTGCCTGCAGTCATCGGCGCCTCGCTCGTGGACTGTGCGCTTTTGTCGATCGCTTGCGCCAAGGCTTCAGCCTCGGCCCTGACAACAGCGCGGAAGAGGTCCTGCTTGTCCGTAAAGTGATGATACAGCGCGCCACGCGTGACATTTGCGGCGCGCACGATCTCGGGTGTCGACGTGTCCGCATACCCTTTTTCAACAAACAGCGCGCGGGCGTGTGAAATCAGACGGGCACGCATCGCTGCGCGACGATCTGCATTCGGGACGGGTGTCGTAGTTTTTTCTTGCATACAAACAGCCTGTATGTTTATTTCAACATACATACAGATTGTACGTAAATTTGAAGGAGCGCAACATGAAGACCACACAATATTACCCCGTCATCCAAACAAACGATGTGCAAGGCACTGCCGAATTCTATCAAACTCACTTTGGGTTCAGCCCTGCCTTTGCCGCCGACTGGTACGTTCACCTGCAATCTGACACGGACCCCAGCGTCAATCTGGCGATTCTGGATGCCCATCACGACACTATTCCAGCCGCTGGGCGTGGCTGTGCCGCCGGGCTGATCCTGAATTTTGAAGTCGCCGACGCAGCAGCTGAGTACAAGCGTCTGACACTCGCTGGTCTGCGAATTCTGAAACCGCTCTGCGATGAAGATTTCGGTCAACGGCACTTTATCGCTGCTGACCCCAACGGGGTACTGATTGACGTCATCACCCCGATCCCGCCCTCTGCCGCCTTTGCGGAACAATACAGCGCAGATGCTTTGCCGACCGGGTAGAAATACCTACGCGCTTTGGTTTCATTGACTTCCCAATGACGTGGCGGCACAACCTGCGGCATCACCGTGTCATTGGGGGAGTTTTCCATGAAGAAAATCTATGCCAATGCCTCTGAGGCACTCGACGGAGTGCTGTCGGACGGCATGCTGATTGCGGCTGGCGGGTTCGGCCTGTGCGGTATTCCCGAACTGCTGCTGGATGCGATCAAACAATCCGGCGTGCAAAACCTGACTTTCGCGTCTAACAACGCGGGCGTCGACGATTTCGGCATCGGTATTCTGCTGCAGACTAAGCAGGTCAAAAAGATGATCAGCTCGTATGTCGGTGAGAACGCAGAATTCATGCGTCAATATCTGAGCGGCGAGCTGGAGTTGGAGTTCAATCCGCAAGGCACTTTGGCTGAACGGATGCGGGCTGGCGGCGCGGGCATCCCCGGGTTCTACACCAAGACCGGCGTCGGCACCGTGATCGCCGACGGCAAAGAGCACAAAGACTTCAACGGCGAAACCTACATCATGGAAGAAGGTATTTTTGCCGATCTGGCCATTGTGAAGGCGTGGAAAGCGGATGACACGGGCAACCTGATTTTCCGCAAGACCGCTCGTAACTTCAACGTCCCTGCTGCGACCTGCGGCAAGATCTGCGTGGCCGAGGTGGAAGAGATCGTGCCGCGCGGCTCGTTGGACCCTGACCAGATCCACCTGCCCGGCATCTACGTGCACCGCATCATTCAGGGCGATCATGAAAAGCGCATCGAACAGCGCACCACCCGCAAGAAGGAGGACGCATAATGCCCTGGGACCGCAATCAGATGGCCGCCCGCGCGGCGCAAGAGCTTGAAGACGGCATGTATGTGAACCTCGGCATCGGCATTCCGACGCTGGTGGCAAACTATGTGGGCGACAAGGACATCACCCTGCAATCCGAGAACGGTATGCTGGGCATGGGCCCTTTCCCCATTGAGGGGGAAGAGGATCCCGACCTGATCAACGCAGGCAAGCAGACGATCACCGAATTGTCCCGCACCTCGTATTTCGACAGCGCCACGTCCTTTGCTATGATCCGGGGCGGCAAGATTGCTGCGGCGGTGCTGGGCGCGATGGAGGTCGACGAAGAAGGCGATCTGGCCAACTGGATGATCCCCGGCGTGCTGGTCAAGGGTATGGGCGGCGCAATGGACCTGGTGGCCGGTGTGGGCCGTGTGATCGTTGTGATGGATCACACCAACAAACACGGCAAATCCAAGCTGCTGAAAAAATGCACCCTGCCGCTGACCGGCAAGAAGGTGGTGGACCGCATCATCACCAATCTGGGCGTTCTGGATGTGGTCGAGGGCGGTCTGAAGATCATCGAATTGGCCGAGGGCGTGACCGAAGACGAAATCCGCGCCGCAACCGAAGCGCAATTGGTCAACTGAACCAGACTAAAAAAGAAAGCCCGCCATTCAGGGCGGGCTTTTTCTATCTGCTGGTCTGAAACACGCACCCGTCCGAGATCAGATCGGGCGGTGTGGTGCACAAAGCCCGCGCGATCTGAAACGCCGCCAGAACTTTGGGCACATAGTCCCGCGTTTCCGCATAGGGCGGCACACCGCTATGCTTGCGCACCGCGCCTTCGCCCGCGTTATAGCCAGCCAGAACCAGAATCGGGTCGTTCCCGAACTCTTCCATCAGCCAGTTCAGGTATTTCACCCCCCCGGAAATGTTCTGACCGGGCTGGAAGCTGTCGCTGACGCCGAACCGAGCCGCCGTTGCGGGCATCAACTGCATCAATCCCTGCGCACCTGCGGAACTTACGGCATCGGCGCGCCCGGCGGATTCGACAGCGATCACGGCTAGAACCAAAGCAGGCGAAACATTGGTCCCGACGGTCGAGCGCAAAATCTCGATCCCCTGCTCTTGCGCGATGTTCTGCAATGTCTGCAAACGGGGGGACCTGACGCTGGTCGCGGCCAGCGCGTTGATCGCATCATCCAGACGCCCCGCCCCAGCCTGCGCCATCTCGGGCGATACGCGATCCCAGAACGCCTTATAGGACCCTTTGGGATTGCTTTTGACGCCTGCGTCAGGCGCGGTGGCGGGCGGAACTTTGGCGCGTTTGATGATTTCTGGCACCACAAGCTCGGTGCCGGTGCTGGGCGCAGAGGGCCGTGCTGCGTGTTCTTCAGGTGAAATCTGCACGGTCACGCGCCGACGCTCGCCCGGCTGCGGTGCCTTGATCCTTTTGTATACGCCACGGGGTTCGGGCTCGGTCGCGACCGCGGGCGCAACACCAGATGCCAGAAACACCAGTGCACCGGCGCATGTAAGTGCGTCCCGGAGATTCATTTGCCTGCCTCATGTTCTCTTTTTAGGTGATTTGAACCTCAAAACGTCCCGCAAGGCCAGAAAAACAAAGCGAATTGGGGCAATTTCGCCTCATTTGGCGCAATTTTGCACCGCCCACCCCTGTATCACATCGATTGTTTGTATTTTTATCTCTTGTATTTCAATGCTTTACGCAAATCGTATCTAAAAAGTTAAGGTTGACGAAAAAAAATATGCGTTTGGCCCAATTCCTGCCACGCGCAACGGGCAAACATAGATGCATACCGAGACGGACTGGAGCGGACTGAGAGAGAAAGCTCTGAAACACGCCAAGGTTTAACAGACTTATTTTGATCCTTTAGGAGGGACGTAACATGATCAAGTTCTTCAAGAACTTCCGCAAAGACGAAGACGGCGCAGTAACAGTTGACTGGGTTGTTCTGACCGCAGCAGTCATCGGCCTGGCAGCCGTTGCATACAACCAGATCGAAGGCGGCGCGACCGGCCTGGCGACTGACGTGAACACCGCTCTGAACGCAGCGACCATCTCGACCGGCGACAACACCGGCGCAGAAGGCGGTATCACCGTCGCCGGCGGAAACTAAGCCAGCGCTTCGCATAAAACACAAACCGCGCCAGTTTGGCGCGGTTTTTTCGTTTGGGACATAAACATCAAAAACTGCATGCCGGGCTTTACACACATGAGTCTCTTTCTCTGACCGCCCAGAGTGAAATATCCGGCAATCCTTGGACTAAGGCGTGAAATTCAATCTTTGGCCGCATTTCCGCCACTGACATCACGCTAAAATGAACCCAGAAAACTTGCACCCGGAAATAGGGCTATTGGGCTCTCGGGAACTGAGAGGGCGGAGAGGAAACATGCTTAGGTTCGTTAACCGATTTTCGAGAGAAGAAGAAGGTGCCATCACCGTTGATTGGGTTGTGTTGACCGCCATGATCATTGGGCTGGGCTCGGCATTGTTTTTCGCTATCTCCACCGCGACGGACGACTTCGGCGGAAATGTGAACACAGCCCTGACAAGCGCAACCATTAGCACTGGTGACAACGACAATGCCGGCGGTATCACCGTTGCTGGCACCGCTGGCGGAGGCTCAGGGTCCGGATCATCTGGTGGTAGCTCCAGCGGAGGGTCTTCTTCTGGCAGCAGTTCCAGCGGAGGATCGTCTTCAGGTGGCGGAACAGTGGGTGGCGACGGCTAAGGCCAGACGCAACTTCCCAAAAAATGAACGTGTTGACACGACCGTTGATAGCGTGGCTTTGACGGTCGTTTTTCGCGCACCCCGCCAACCGAAGTTGCGACTGCTCTTCCTCCTAGGTTCGGCTGCAATCCTGTAGACGAATAGTAAAAATCCGCTGTTGCTGGCAATTTTGTCCCACATTTCGACACAATTGCAGTTTAGGAATAATGCTGTTCAAAAGTCGCGATACTGTCGCTAACTTTTTGACCGACGAAATTATGAGGTGCATACATGCGAGCGGTATTCGGACTTGTTCTGATTGTCGGGGTGGCTTTGGCCGGGGGCGCGGTTTACATGGCGCGCAACTATATTGCCGAGTACCAGAATGAACTCGCCCGCCAGAAGCAGGCAGCGGCCGAAGCGCTGGCGAATGCTCAGGTCGAAGTTGTTCCAACGGTGACGGTATACGTTTCGAATCGACCTCTGAAATATGGTGAGCGCCTGACACAGGAAGATGTGCGTGCCGTCGACTGGCCCGAAAACGCGATCCCGGAAGGCACGTTCACTGAAATTGTGGCCCTGTTCCCAGAGACCGGCCCGCAAGAGCGCTTTATTCTGAGAACCATGGAAAAGGACGAGGCCATTCTGGCCGTTAAGGTCACCGAACCTGGTGAGAAGGCCGGACTGACGTCTCGCCTTGAAAAAGGAATGCGCGCTTTTGCCATCAGCGTTGATGTGGCATCCGGCGTTTCGGGTTTTCTGCGCCCTGGCGACAACGTGGACATTTACTGGACCGGCTCCAGCGGTACGACCGAAGGGAACACCGGCGGGATCACGCGCTTGATTCAGACGAACATTCAGCTTGTTGCCGTGGACCAAAGCACAGGTTCAGATGTGACAGGGACAACGATTGCACGAACTGTAACCGTTGCAGCCACACCGGAACAGGTCGCTGCATTGGCTCAGGCACAAAACACGGGCCGGCTTTCTCTTGCCCTTGTAGGGGTTAGCGATGAATCGGTTGCAACTGCGATCGAAGTCGACCAGCGAAAGCTCTTGGGCATCGAAGAGACGGCGCCTGCACCGGAAGTCGCCAAGGAAGAGATTTGCACCACGCGCATCCGCCGCGGCGGCGATACGTTCGAAACCCAGATCCCCTGCACAAACTGACGTCAATTCAGAGCGTTACAGGTTAAGAGCCGCGCCATTCGCGCGGCTCATTTTTTTGTTATTGTTGCCTATTGTCCACATAAACAAAATTCCAGAAACCATTGATTATTGCAATAAATTCGGAATTCGCGCAGTCTTTTGAACCATAGGGCATAAGACCCAAAAACGAGGCGTGATCGGAGAGGCAGGTCACATGACAATACGTTCCTGGATCAGCGCAACCCTGCTGGGGTTGACGCTTGTTGTGGGCCCGGTCGGCGATGCCGCCTGGGCTGAAACCCTTCGCGTGGTCAAAAAGGGCACAGTGGAAACACTGGAAGTTCCAATGAACCGCGCGATCGTTGTTGAAAGCGAGCAACCTTTTGCAGAACTCAGCATTGCCAACGCGGGCATTGCTGACATTTCGTCGCTTTCCGATCGTACCATCTATGTTTTGGGTAAAGCACCCGGTCTGACGACGCTGACGCTGTTTGACGGCGCCGGTATGTTGTTGGCCAACGTTCGGGTCCGGGTTGCCCCGGATGTGACCGAGTTCAAAGAGCGTTTGCGTCAGATCCTGCCCGCCGAACCGATTGAGGTTCGCACAGCGAATGACGGCATCGTTCTATCCGGTACGGTTTCAAGCGCAGCCAAACTGGCCCGCGCACTGGAACTGGCGGAACGTTATGCGCCTGAACGCGTTTCGAACCTGATGTCTGTTGGCGGCGTCCAGCAGGTCATGTTGAAAGTACGGTTTGCGGAAATGAACCGCTCTGTCGCGAAAGAGCTCTCTTCAACGCTTTCCATTGCAACCGATGACTTTGTTGGTGGTTTCAACCCGCAAAACCTCGTGCCGCCTGTCACTGTTGAAAACGGTGTGCTGCTGTTTGGCTTCGGGGTCGGGTCGGCACAGGTCAATCTGCTGTTGCAAGCCTTGGAAACCAAGGGCCTTGTCCGCAACCTTGCTGAGCCGAATCTGTCAGCTCTGTCCGGTCAGGAAGCGTCCTTCCTTGCGGGCGGCGAGGTTCCAATCCCGGTTCCTCAGGACGATGGTGTCGTGGCCATCGAATTCAAACCCTTCGGTGTCGAAATGCTGTTCACGCCACGGGTTGTGGACGGCGATCTGATTAATCTTGAAATGGGCACGTCGGTATCGAGCATCGACACCAGCTCAAGCTTCACGATCAACGGGGACAACGTTCCCAGCTTTATCGTGCGTCAAGCAAAGACCACCGTGGAACTGCGCGACGGTGAGAGCTTTGCCATCGCCGGGCTTCTTCAGGACAACTTTGTCGATCAAGCCAGCCAAGTTCCCTGGCTGGGCGATGTTCCCGTCCTTGGCGCCCTGTTCCGCAGCGCCGATTTCCAGCGGGATCAGAGCGAACTCGTTATCATCGTCACCGCACATCTGGTATCACCGATACGCGGCGAGGCGCTTGCTCTGCCAACCGACCGTGTCAAGCCACCCAGTGAGTTCGACCTGTTTATTAACGGTAAGACAGCACGCACGACCCGCGCAGGTGTAGGTGCCGCTTCTGAAGTCGCCAAACAGGATTTCGGCAGCTCATACGGCTACGTCCTGGATTGATGAGGAGGATAGACCAATGAACAAGTGGATCATCACACTGGGTCTTACGGTCGCCGTCTCGGCCTGTACTCGTGAGGCCGGTTACGAAGCCGACCAAGGGGCCTTTGGCAACGCGACGCTCAACAACGTTCAGGTTATGAATGGTGAACTGTCTTATGCTGAGATCCTGAGCCGTCGCTTTGCGGCTGATGTGCCCAGCCAGATCAACTTTGCCTTCGACAGTTCGCAACTGGATGCATCCGCCCAAAGCATTCTGTTGCAGCAGGCAGACTGGATCAAACAATTCCCCGAGGCACGGTTCCGGGTCTATGGGCACACAGATGCCGTCGGTTCAAACAGTTACAACCAGAGCCTGGGTTTGCGCCGGGCGCAGGCAGCGGTGAATTTCCTGGTCCAACAGGGTATTTCCCGGTCCAGATTGGAAGCCGTCGTATCCTTCGGCAAAACCCAGCCCCTGGTTGCTACTTCGAATCGCGACCGCCGCAATCGCCGCACAGTGACCGAAGTGTCAGGCTTTGTGGACGGTGGCCCGCAGACGCTGGACGGAAAATACGCCCAGGTCATTTACCGCGAATACGTCGAAAGCGCGACGCGACCGAGTTACATTGAAGATTCTTCCAATGTAGCCGACTCGGGGAGCGGTGGATAATACGACAGAAATGGGCGACATCGTCGCCCATTTCCCTACAATTGGTTCTTTTGCGCCAAATTCTCGCCCAACTTCACAGCGACATTGTCAACAATTGGGTGACCTGCGGCCTGAATTGACCGCATAGGGGCGACAGCAAATCAACCGGCACGATATCCGTCCGCAAGAGAAGCTGGCCTCTCTCAACGAGGATATTGTTTATGACCAGCGCGACGCCGCAAGATGACAACACCGGTATCTTGGCTTGCACGATCAGCCGGGATGTCCAGAACTTCGACCTGCTCATCGAAGACATGGAAGCCGCGCTGGGCGAACGATGGGGTGATCTGGGCTTTGCCGAAGCGCTGGCCTTTTTCAGCCAGCCCGAAGCCGAATCACTGCAGTTTGTTGCGCTGGCCATAGATGGCGAGGATGAGGACAACCTGTCTTTGATGGGCGAGATCATCACCCAGGCAAAAGACAAAAAAATCAAAGTGGTCCTGATCGCCGAGGACGTCACACCTGCTGCTCTTCACCAATTGCTGCGCAAGGGCGCGGACGAGTTTGTCCCCTACCCTCTGCCCGAAGGCGAATTGCAGGAAGCCATCGAGCGGATGAACCAACCTGACCCGGTTGCCGTTGCGCAAGCGGCTGCGGTGCCGCTGGCGGGCGGAGATGCCAAGGAAGGTGCCCTATTCGTTGTGCATGGTCTGGCCGGTGGTGTCGGATCGACCACAATGGCGGTGAACCTTGCGTGGGAGCTTGCCTGTGTTTCCGACAAGGACGCACCGACTGTTTGCCTGATCGATCTGGATCTTCAGTACGGCACCGTTTCCACATATCTGGATCTGCCGCGTCGGGAAACTGTGTTCGAAATGCTGTCGGATACGGCCAATATGGATGATGAGGTCTTCTCGCAAGCGCTTCAAAGTTATGAAGAAAAGCTGCAGGTGCTGACAGCGCCCTCCGATATGGTGCCGCTAGACCTGATCACGCCGGAAGACATTCAGCGCGTCATCGACATGGCGCGCAAGCATTTTGACTATGTCATCGTGGACATGCCCAAAACGCTGGTTCTTTGGTCTGAAACCGTTTTGCAGGCGGCGCATGTTTATTTTGCCATGATCGAGCTGGACATGCGGTCGGCCCAGAACGCGCTGCGCCTGAAACGCGCCTTGCAGGCCGAAGAACTGCCCTTCAACAAGCTGCGCTTTGCCCTGAACCGTGCACCCAAATTCACCGACCTGAATGGAAAAGGCCGGGTCAAACGTATGGGCGAAAGCCTTGGGATTTCGATCGATCTGCAACTGCCGGATGGCGGTAAACCCGTGATGCAAAGCGGCGATCACGGTCTGCCCTTGGCAAGTTCTGCGGCAAAGAACCCATTGCGCCGCGAATTCGCAAAACTTGCGAAATCACTTCACAGCCTGGGCAGCAGCAGCGCCGAGGCCGCGTAAAACCATCCCAAGGGGGGATAAGCCGTGTTTTCAAGATACAAGAAACAGCCCGAAGCGCAGCCAGTACAAGCGCCGACGAAAGCGTCTGAAGCGGCTGCACCGGCAGCGGCCCCTACCCCAAACGCCGTGGCCCGCAAACCACTGCAAAAGAAATCGGCCGAGGCGATGGGTTCGGACCGCGACCGAAAACGCAAAGAGCGTCTGGGCGAGATTAAGATCGAACTGCATCGCGAACTGCTGGAAAACCTGAACCTCGCAGCGTTGGAGAACGCAGGTGAAGCGGAACTGCGCGCGGAAATCAGCGCAATCGCCAGCGAAGTGCTGGAAGCCAAGAACATTGTTCTGAACCGCGACGACCGAACCCAGCTGAACAAAGAGCTCTACGACGAAGTCACCGGCCTTGGCCCGCTGGAAACGCTTCTGCAGGACGACACGGTCAACGATATTCTGGTCAATGGTCCGCAGCAGATCTTTGTGGAACGCGCCGGTAAGCTGGAACTCAGCGACATCACGTTCAAGGATGAAAAGCACCTGATGCGGATCATCGACAAAATCGTGTCCGCCGTGGGCCGTCGTGTTGATGAATCAAACCCTTATGTTGACGCCCGTCTGGCCGATGGCTCGCGTTTCAACGCGATGGTGCCGCCGATTGCCGTCGATGGTTCGCTGGTTTCCATTCGTAAGTTCAAGAAAGACAAGCTGGGCATTGACGATCTGGTCAATTTCGGCGCGTTCACCGAGGAAATGGCCGCCTATCTGCAAGCTGCGGTATCGACCCGTCTGAACATCATCGTCTCGGGCGGTACGGGTTCGGGTAAAACGACAACGCTGAACGCGCTGTCCAGCTTTATTGATGACGCCGAGCGCATCCTGACCATCGAGGATACGGCGGAACTTCAGCTGCAACAGACACATGTAGGCCGGATGGAAAGCCGCCCGCCCAACGTGGAAGGCAAAGGTGAGGTCAGCCCGCGCGACTGTCTGAAAAACGCCCTGCGTATGCGCCCCGACCGCATCATCGTGGGCGAGACGCGTGGCGCCGAGGTGATCGACATGCTGCAGGCCATGAACACCGGTCACGACGGATCAATGACCACGATCCACGCCAACTCGGCCCGCGATGGTATCTCGCGTCTGGAAAACATGATCGCGATGGCCGGGATTGAAATGCCGATCAAGGCCGTACGCAGCCAGATCTCATCCGCTGTGAACCTGATCGTGCAAGCCAGCCGTCTTCAGGACGGTTCGCGTCGCATGACTTCGATCACCGAAATCACGGGGATGGAAGGCGACGTGATCTCGATGCAGGAAATCTTTAGGTTTCAACGTGTTGGCCTGACACCCGACAACAAAATCATCGGGCATTTCACCGCCACGGGTGTGCGCAGCCACTATTCCGAACGCTTCCGTCTGTGGGGCTTTGATCTACCGGCGTCGATCTACGACCCAACCACAATGTAGGAGAAACTTACATGCAAGTGCCTATGGAGGCGATCATCTATGTCGCCATCTTTGTGGGGGTTCTCGCCTTGGTCGAAGGCATCTATCTTGTCGCCTTCGGCAAGTCGATCAGCCTGAACAGCCGCGTCAACCGTCGCCTCGACATGCTGGAAAAAGGCGCCGGGCGCGAGCAGGTGCTGGAACAGCTGCGCAAGGAAATGCAACAGCATATGAAATCGCAGAGCATCCCTCTGTATTCATTGCTGGCAGACAAGGCGCAGAAGGCGGCCATCGCGTTCTCGCCCCGCCAACTGATCATGATCATGTGCCTTGTGTCAGTTGTGGCATTCATGGGGCTGAGCATCGGAACCGCCACTGAGATGGTTCTGCGCGTCGCCATCTCGATCGCGATTGGCGTTGGTGGCGTCTACGCCTGGGTCAACCACAAGGCCAAAAAGCGCATGGGAATGATCGAAGAGCAATTGCCTGACGCTGTTGAACTGATGGTACGCTCGCTGCGGGTTGGTAACCCGTTTGTGTCGACTATTCAGGTGGTTGCGAACGAAGTGCAGGACCCGCTAGGCACCGAATTTGGTGTCATCGCGGATGAATGCGCCTATGGTCGCGACGTGGGCGAAGCGCTGAAGGATATGGCCGAACGTCTGGATATGCAGGACTTGCGGTTCCTAGCGGTTGCCGTGGGTATCCAACAGCAATCCGGTGGCAACCTTGCTGAGATTTTGGCAGGCCTGGCCCAAGTCATTCGCGCCCGGTTCCGCCTATTCCGCCGCGTCAAGGCGATCACGGCCGAAGCGCAATGGTCCGGCAAATTCCTGTCCGGCTTCCCAATCTTCTGTCTGGTTTTCGTTTTGGTAAAAGATCCCGGATACTACGACGAGGTTCTGGACCACCAGTGGTTCATCCCGGCCTGTTTCATCGTTGGTATCATGCTGACGCTGAACCTGATCGTCATGAAGATCATCACAAACATCAAGGTCTGAGGGCGATCCCATGGAGTTTCTGACAAAAATCAATGATTTGCTTACGGAGAACTTGGGAGAGTTTGGCCCTCTGATCGTGGTTGGAATTCTTGGCCTTGTCCTGATCGGTGTTGCTGTCTCGCTGATGATGAGCCAGCCCGAGGATCCGCTCAAAAAGCTTCAGCGCGCCAATGCGGCACCAAAGGCGACCAAGAAGGACAAGAAAGACAAGCTGCGGCACGGCAGCCAGAATGAGCAGCTTGAGAAATTCGCAACTTTCCTTGAGCCGAAGGACCAGGAAGAATACTCGGCCGTCCAGCTGAAACTGAGACAAGCAGGTTATCAGTCCAAGGACGCGGTTCGGTTTTTCCACTTTGCGCAGTTCGCCCTGGGGATCATTGGTATTGTTCTGGGCGTTCTGTTGATAACCGTGTTTTCCGGTGACCAGGAATTCACCACTCAGCAAATGGTCATCCGGGTGCTGTTGCCGGGCGGCGTGGGATACATGATCCCGAAATACTGGATCACGCGCCGGGTCGCCGAACGGCAAGAGGCAATCACGTCCGGGTTTCCTGATACTCTCGACCTTATGCTGGTCTGTGTCGAAGCAGGGCAGTCCCTTGATCAGGCCATCGTGCGCGTCGCAAGTGAAATGAAATCCTCCTACCCCGACATCGCTCAGGAATTTGAGGTCGTCGCCTATGAGATGAAGGCCGGTAAGGACAAGGACACCGTTTTGCGGGACTTTGGAACCCGCTGCGGGGTGCAGGATGTCAGTTCATTTGTGACCGTGATGATCCAATCGGCGACATTTGGTACATCGATTGCCGAAGCTCTGCGGGTTTATGCCGGTGAAATGCGTGACAAACGGGTCATGCGGGCAGAAGAAGCCGCAAACAAGTTGCCTACGAAAATGACTCTGGTCACAATGATGCTGACGGTGCCGCCGCTGTTGATCATTCTGGTCGGCCCCTCGGCAAACGTGATTTCGAGCTTTGGTCGCTGATGGATCGCTTATGAAAACAAAACTCAGGTGCGTCCGGTCCCGGCTACGCCGATTGCTTCAAGCCACTGTGGTGATCGCCACGGTGGCTTCTTGCACAGAAGGCGGTCTGTCCAATGGGCTGGATGCGCCGGGCGTCGATCCCAAAGGCAAGTCGGTCGACCACATCACCGTTGGCAACCGGTTGATGGCGGCGGGTGAATACGAACTTGCGTTGGAAAGCTTTACCCGCGCCGCATTGGATCAGGGGATGACCCCGGAGGTCCTGACCTCGATGGGAACCGCCAATGTTGGGCTGCGTCGATTGGGTCAGGCGGAACCCCTGCTGCGGCAGGCGGTCGAGGATGATACGGACTGGCCCATCGCCTGGAATAATCTGGGTGTTCTGCTGATGGAATTGCAGGAATACCCCGAAGCCGCTCAGGTCTTTCAACGGGCCTTTGCGCTGGACAATGGCGAAAGTGACGCAATTCGCGACAATCTGCGCTTAGCACTCGCAAAAATGGAAAATCCTGTTAATAATACCCCCCAAGAACAAGAATATACGCTGGAGCAGCTTGGCGACGGGCAATTTACGCTACGCAAAATCCAGTAATCGAGGCAAGAGCAGTAAAGGACGCAAAAATGCGCCACCAATTCTTGATTCCATCCCTCATTCTCAGTGGGCTCATTCTAGCCGCTTGCGAAAAGGAAACCGCCGAAGAAAAGGTTGAACGCACGTTTCAGGAAGTGAACGTCATCGACGAAACCAACCTGAACGATGTTCTGCTGAACGCGGCGGACCCGAATGAGGCGGTGACATATTTCCACAACGCAGCCAGCAAAAGCCCCAACCGGATCGACCTTCAACGCGGTCTGGCCATTTCACTTGGGCGCGCCAAACGCACGACCGAAGCGGTATCGGCCTGGAAACGCGTGACGACAATGAAAGGGGCCAACAGCTCGGACAAGGTCGAGTACGCGGATGCTCTGGTCAGAAATGGTGATTGGGCGCAGGCCAAATCGGTTCTGGACACGGTTCCGCCAACCTATGAGACGTTCAAACGTTACCGGCTCGAGGCGGTCGTGGCCGATTCCAGAAAAGAATGGAAACGCGCAGACCATTTCTATGAAACTGCGGTTGGCCTGACCACGCGCCCGGGCAGCGTGATGAACAACTGGGGGTTCTCAAAACTCTCACGCGGGCAATACGCCGAGGCAGAGCGTTTGTTCACCGATGCAATCCGGCAGGACAGTTCGCTGTTTACCGCAAAGAACAATCTGGTTCTGGCCCGCTCTGCACAGGGAAATTACAGCCTGCCGGTTGTTCCCATGTCACAGATCGAACGGGCGCGCCTGCTGAACACCATGGGGATCTCGGCTGTGAAACAGGGCGACGTAACCACAGCCAAGAACCTGTTCCGCGAGGCGATCTCGACCCATCCGCAGCATTTCGACGAAGCCGTCCGTTCGCTGCGTGCGCTTGAGGAATCCACCTAAATGGACATCCCTGTTCGGGCGGCGGTGTGGTTTCTGCCGTTCATTCTGCCGATCTGTTTCTACGTCGCCTTCACCGATATGCGTGAGATGCGGATCAAGAACCACGCCGTTGTGGCTTTGGCGCTGGTCTATGTGGTTGTCGGGCTGATCGCCCTGCCCCCGTGGTCGACCAGCACACTCAGCGGAAAGCTGGGGCCATTCCCCGTCGCCTTTCCGCCTTATGTCTGGCAATTGCTGCATCTTCCCGTGATCCTGATCGCCGGTATGGTCCTGAATGCCATCGGCGCTGTCGGCGCGGGTGATGCCAAGTTTCTGGCGGCGGCTGCACCGTTTGTCTGGGTTCAGGACTTGGGTGTCGTGCTTGCGATTTTGATGGCAACCGTTTTGGGTGCCGTAGTCACGCATCGGCTGGCCCGCCACACCCGCTTGCGCGCAATCGCGCCGCATTGGGAAAGCTGGGACCGGGGCAAAAAGTTCCCGATGGGCCTTGCCCTTGCCGGGGCTTTGGCGATGTATTTGATTTTGGGCACTGTTTACGGTTCGTAAACTATCATCACCGCGCCATGCCGCTGCCTTGGTCCCGCCATAAAGCTGGGCCAGATTTCCCACAAGTCGCCCGTTTGCGGGCATTTGTGTGATTTTTTGGATGGACGAGCGTCGCTCATGAATATGCAAGCTTCCTCTGTTATGGCCCCTCCCGCCCCCAAAGGTTTGGGGGAGATGCAGCTTCCGCTGGTGATGATGCGGGACATTCTGCTGAAAACGATCTTCCGTAAGAACGCCAGTACTGTGTCCGAAGTTGCCGAGGCGGTCTGCCTGCCCGGTTCGGTCACGCAGGAACTGATCGACATCGCGCGCGAACAGAAACTGATCGAAGCGACAGGCACCCTGAACGCCAATAGCGGCAATGAGATGGGCTATCAGCTGACCGATGCAGGCAAGGCCCGCGCATTGGACGCGCTGAGCCAGTCTGAATATTTCGGCGCGATGCCGGTGCCGCTGGACGTTTATCGCGAGCAGGTCAAGCGCCAGTCGATCCGTAACATTCAGGTCACGCGTGAGCAATTGGTCGGTGCCATGGGCCATCTGGTCCTGCCCGACAGCCTGTTGGACCATCTTGGTCCGGCGGTCAGTGCGGGCCGCTCGATCCTGATGTATGGCCCTCCGGGCAATGGTAAATCCTCGATCTCGAACGGTATCCGCGATGCTTTGGGCGACAATGTTTATGTGCCCTATGCTATCGAATATGCCGGTCAGGTAATCACCGTCTATGACCCGATCGTGCACACCGCGATCGAGCAGGAAGCCGACGACCCCAACAGCCTGCGCCGCCGCAAACGGTTCGACTCGCGCTATGTGCAATGCGAACGCCCCACCGTTGTAACGGGTGGTGAACTGTCGCTGTCCATGCTGGATCTGGTCTACAACCCCACCGCGCGGACCTATCAGGCCCCGTTGCAGTTGAAATCGACCGGCGGCATCTTCATCGTGGATGACCTTGGGCGACAGGCCGAACCGCCGCAGGCGCTGGTCAACCGCTGGATTGTTCCGCTGGAAGAGAACAAGGATATCCTCGGCCTGCAATCGGGTGAAAAGTTCGAGGTGCCGTTTGATACGCTGGTCATCTTCTCGACCAACTTCCACCCGAACGAGATTTTCGACCAAGCGGCCCTGCGCCGGATCTTTTTCAAGATCAAGATCGACGGCCCCAATCAGGAGAACTTCTTGAAGATCTTCGCCATGGTGGCCCGCAAACGCGGCATGCCGCTGGATGAGGCCGCTCTGGTCCACCTGCTGAAGGTCAAATACCCGACCATCGACAATATCTATGCGAACTATCAGCCGATCTTCCTGATCGATCAGATGATCTCGATCTGCGAGTTTGAGGGCATCCCTTATCAGATGAGCCCCGACCTGATTGACCGCGCCTGGGCCAACATGTTCGTCAAGGACGAGAAAATCGTCAAATAACGCCGTGCCATTCCGGCACGAGGGCGGTTAATCTGCGCCCATGACGCAGATTCCCGCCCGGATCACCGATTGGTTTTCGGCCAAAGGCTGGTCCATCCACCCCCATCAGCAAGACATGTTCGACCGGGCGCGTGATCCGGCCACGCTGCTGATCGCCCCCACCGGGGGCGGCAAGACAATGGCCGGGTTTCTGCCGTCTCTGGCTGAACTGGCCGAGGGCGCACATAGCGGGTTGCACACGATCTATGTCTCACCGCTGAAAGCCTTGGCGGCGGATATCAAACGCAACGTTCGCACGCCGGTGGATGAGATTGGCCTGCCCATCCGCATCGAAGACCGCACCGGCGATACATCCGCGACGCAAAAGAAACGTCAGCGGGCGGACCCCCCGCATATCCTGCTGACAACACCTGAAAGTCTGGCCCTGCTGACCTCTTACGAGGACGCCCCGCGCATGTTTGATGGGGTGCAGAGGGTGATCGTGGATGAAATCCATGCCCTTGCCGAAAGCAAACGTGGGGATCAGTTGATGCTGGCGCTGGCACGGTTGCAAACCCTCTGCCCCGATCTGCGCCGCGTGGGTCTTTCGGCGACGGTCGAAGACCCCGAAGGGATCGCCCGCTTTCTGGCGCGGCACCCGGACCCGTGCCGGATCATTCAGGCCGATCCCGGCCCTAACCCCGACATCGCGATGCTGACAACCGAAGAAATGCCCCCGTGGTCCGGCGGCGGTGCGGCTTATGCGATCCCGGCAGTGCTGGAGCAGGTCCGGCAGCACAAGACCACGCTGATCTTCCACAACACCCGCGCGCAGGCCGAGATTTTCTTTCACAATCTGTGGCTTGCGAATGATGATGGCCTGCCCATCGGTATCCATCACGGCAGTCTGGACCGTCAACAGCGTGAACGGGTCGAGGCCGCCATGGTGCGTGGTGATCTGCGGGCCATCGTCTGCACCGGCTCTCTGGATCTGGGGATCGACTGGGGGGATGTCGATCTGGTCATCCAGATCGGTGCGCCCAAGAACGTGAAGCGATTGGTGCAGCGGATCGGGCGGGCGAACCACCGCTACAACGCGCCGTCCAGGGCCCTTTTGGTGCCTGCCAACCGGTTTGAAGTGGTGGAATGCGTCGCCGCGCTAGAGGCTGCAAAAGCGCATGAACTGGACGGCGAGCCACGCGGCGCAGGCCCCCGCGATGTGCTCTGCCAGCATATCCTGATTGCTGCGACGGCGGGGCCGTTCGAGGCTGACGCACTGTTCACGGAAATGACCTCAGCCGGGCCATTTGCCGATCTGACCCGTCTGGAATTCGACGCATGTCTGGAGTTTTGCGCAACCGGTGGCTATGCCCTGCGCGCTTATGACCGCTGGCAGCGGCTGCTGCAGCGCCCCGATGGGCTGTGGCAGTTGCGCGACCCCCGTGCCGCCGCGCGCATCCGCATGAACCTTGGGACCATACAGGACACCGACACCCTGAAGGTGCGCCTGAAACGCAACCGCGGCGGCAAGCCATTGGGCGAGGTCGAGGAAGGCTTTGCCGCCTCGCTTACACCCGGAGATACCTTCCTGATCGGTGGTCAGATCGTGCGCTATGAAGGCCTGCGCGAGATGGTGGTCGAGGTCAGCCGCCGCGCCGATAAAAAGCCCAAGATCGCCACCTTCATGGGGACGAAATTCGCCACCTCGACCCAGCTGAGCGACCGTATTCTGCGCATGTTCGCCCAACTCGACTGGCCGCAACTGCCCCGCCACACCGCCGACTGGCTGGCCCTGCAACGGGACATGTCCCGCCTGCCCCAGCGCGACCGCCTGCTGATCGAAAGCTTCCCCAGCGACGGGCGCGAGCATCTGTGCGTCTACGGCTTTGCCGGGCGCAATGCGCAGCAGACGCTCGGCCTGCTGTTGACCAAACGGATGGAGGAGACGGGTCTGGCCCCCCTTGGCTTTGTCGCCACGGATTATGCCACCCTGATCTGGGGTCTGGATGCGGTCACGGACCCCAGCCCGCTGTTCCGTCTGGACGCGCTGCGGCAGGGGTTGGACACATGGCTGGCGGGAAATGCCGTCATGAAACGAACCTTCCGCGCCTCGGCCACAATAGCTGGTCTGATCGAGCGCAACACGGGCGGGCAACGCAAAAGCGGGCGGCAGGCGACGTTTTCATCGGACATCCTGTATGACACGCTGCTGAAATACGACCCGGACCACCTTTTGATGCAAATCACCCGCGAAGAAGCCATGCGCGGTCTGGTCGATTTTGGCCGCATCGAAGCGATGATCGCGCGTATCGGCGACCGGATTGATCTGATGCGCCTTGATCGGGTTTCACCGCTGGCGGCACCGCTGTTTCTGGAAGTCGGTAAAATCCCGGTCAAAGGCGCGGCCGAGGAACGCTTGCTGGCAGAGGAAAGTGCCCGCCTGCTGGAAGCCGCCGGGCTGGACAATCTATAAAATACCTTGCGCGCAACGCTGAAACATATAATGAACCTACCATGAACAAATTGGGATTTTCCTTTTGCGGTGCGGATCTTTTTGCCCTGCCCTCCGGCGCGCTTTGGTGGCCGGGGCAGAGCATGCTCTGTGTCTCGGACCTGCATCTGGGCAAGTCCGAAAGGATGGCGCGGCGCAGTGGATTGACCCTTCCGCCTTATGACAGCCGTGAAACGCTGGATCGGTTGTCGGCGGACCTTGACCGGACAGGGGGTGAGGTCGTGGTTTGTCTGGGCGACAGCTTTGACGATCTGGACGCTTCCAGCGCTTTGGCAGCGGATGAAAAGCTGCGAATAGCGGCGCTGCAAGCTGGTCGACGTTGGATTTGGATCGAAGGCAATCACGATCCGGGACCGATCGAGCTGGGCGGCGCACATCTGTCTGAATGGACCTGCGGGCCGCTTGTCTTTCGCCACATCGCACAACCCGACGCAACAGGCGAGGTTTCAGGGCATTTTCACCCCAAAGCGCGTTTGACGCTCAGGGGCAGGTCGATTTCCCGGCCTGCCTTCCTGTTGGACCACGCCCGGCTGATCCTGCCAGCCTACGGCACCTATACCGGCGGGCTGCGCAGCACAGATCATGTTCTGACGACGCTATTGGGACCTCGGGCCAAGGCCATTCTGACCGGCCCAACCCCTCAGATGGTGCCGATGCCACGTTAGGCTCAGATCAGCCCGTCCTCTTCCAGCATGGGCTTGTACTTGCGGCTGACGGGCACGAGATCGCCATTGACCAGTCGCAGGAAGGTTTTGCCCTCGGCCTTCTCGACGCCCATGATCGACGCGTCCGTGACCCAATGCGAGCGATGCGAGCAATGGCCCGGTACAGGCTCCATTTCATCGATGGCGTCTGTCAGTCGGGACCGAATTGTGAACGTCCCCTCAGAGGTGACGACATCCACGTTGTGGTCCTTCACGGTCAGGCGGAAAATCTTTCCTTCGAACCCGGCGGGCAAACGTCGGACAAGTCGCGGCTGGACAGGTTTCTCTTCGGCCTCCCGAGTATGCAGATCACCGCGGCGGACCAGCACAAGACCTGCGGCGAACAGGATGCCGTAGACGGCGACCGCATGCGCCTCGGGCGCCATCTTGCCGATACAGGTGAAACACACCCAGGCCAGCAACCACAACATCGGCGTCAGCAAAGCCAGCATCACGGTGGCAAAAGCAAGATCACGCCACGGCAGTTTGACCAGCACCAATTTGTCACGCAGCAGTTTCCGGGCAGTCCATGTCGCGCTGAGTGCGATGATCATCACACCGACCCAGAACACAAGGCGCAGACCGAACGGCAATTCCCCGTCCATGAAGGGCGGAAACACATAAGCCAGCAATGGTAGAAAAACGAGCGCCGCGACGATGCGCTGAGGGCTTAGAACAGTTCTGATCTCACTGACTTCGATATTCATACGTATTCCGAGCGCAATTTCCCGCGTCACACAAACACTTGCCCGGAAAACTACGATCTTACTTAGTAACCACTTGGAATATCGGACATATCACGAAATCGAATACAAGCAAACCCATTCAAAGAAATGCCCTGCCCCCGGATATAGGGGACAGGGCATCTTGAGTATTCCGGGTTATAGCACGGGATGCACCCGCGCCAGCAGGGTCAGGCGGTCAGACCTTCGGGTTCCGGCAGACCGTTGGCACGACAGCACGCGGTCAGTGTGTTGGCCAGGAGGCAGGCAATGGTCATCGGACCGACGCCCCCCGGAACCGGAGTGATCGCGCCTGCGCGCTCTGCCGCGCTGGCATAATCCACGTCGCCCACCAGCTTGTTCTTGCCGTCACGTTCGATGCGGTTAATGCCCACGTCGATCACGGTGGCCCCTTCCTTGATCCAGTCGCCCGGCACCATCTCGGGGCGGCCCACGGCGGCCACGACGATATCGGCGCGGCGGACCACATCCGGCAGGTCCTTGGTGCGCGAATGCGCGATGGTCACGGTGCAGCTGTCGCCCAGCAGCAGTTGCGCCATCGGTTTGCCCACGATGTTCGACCGCCCGATCACAACCGCATCCATCCCGGACAGCGAGCCATGGTGGTCGCGCAGCATCATCAGACAGCCCAGTGGCGTGCAAGGCACCATCGACTTCTGACCGGTCCCCAGTAGGCCCACATTCGAGATGTGGAAGCCATCCACATCTTTGGCCGGATCGATCGAGTTGATCACCAGGTCTTCGTTCAGATGCCCCGGCAGCGGCAGTTGCACCAGAATGCCGTGAACCGCCGGATCATTGTTCAGCCTGTCGATCAGCGCCAGCAGATCCTCCTCCGAAGTGTCGGCCTCCAGCTTGTGCTCGTACGAGTTCATGCCGACCTCGACAGTCATCTTGCCCTTGGACCGCACATAGACCTGGCTGGCCGGGTCCTCGCCCACCAACACCACCGCCAGACCGGGCGTGATGCCGTTTTCTTCTTTCAGCTTTGCGACCTGATCGGCGACCTGAGCGCGCACCTTGGCGGCAAAAGCCTTCCCGTCGATAACCTGGGCTACCATCCTGTGATCCCTTCTTTCAAAACGGATCGGGCGCAGGAAGCGCCCGGTTTCTCAGTCAGGGCCGAGCACGCGCTCTTCCCGCGCGATCGACCAGTCAATCAAAATGCGCCACAGCTTTTCGGCCAAATCCGGGTCCATGCCCAATTCGTCAGAGCTTGCGCGCACGCGCTGCACCACCTCTTCAACACGATCCGGGATACGGGCCGGCAGGCCCTCGGCCGGTTTCAACTGGGATGCGCGGTCGATATAGCCCGCGCGCGTCACCAGCAATTCGATCAGTTGGCGATCCAGCTTGTCGATCTGAACCCGCAACTCCGGCATCGAGTGACAGTCTTGCGGCAGTGTCAGAATGGACATTTTAATCTCCTGTGGTCCGGGGATACCCCCGAACCACGAGATGTATCATTCAGGCGCTTAGAACAAGCCCTCGATCTGGCCTTCGTCGTTGAGGCGAATCGTCTCAGCCGCGGGTTTGCGGGGCAGGCCGGGCATGGTCATGATCTCACCGCAGACAACCACGATGAAGCCCGCACCGGCGCTTAGCCGCACCTCGCGCACCGGAACCGAGTGGCCGGTAGGCGCGCCCCGCAGGGTCGGGTCGGTCGAGAACGAATACTGGGTTTTCGCCATGCAGACCGGGAGGTTGCCATAGCCCGCGTCTTCCCATTCGCGCAGCTGATTGCGGATCTTGTTGTCGGCCAGAACCTCGTCAGCGCGGTAGATGCGCTTGGCGATGGTTTCGATCTTTTCGAACAGCGGCATCTCGTCAGGATAGATCGGCGCGAAGTTCGCGGTGCCGCCCTCGACGATTTCGACCACTTTCTCGGCCAGCGGAGCCGAGCCTTCGGACCCCAGTTCCCAGTGACGTGACAGAACCGCCTCGACCCCGTGATCGCCGCAATAGTCTTTCACGGCCTTTACTTCGGCATCGGTGTCGGTGACAAAGTGGTTGATGGCGACCACAACCGGAACACCGAACGATTTCACGTTTTCGATGTGACGGCCCAGGTTGGCGCAGCCCGATTTCACGGCATCAACATTCTCGGCACCCAGATCAGCCTTGGCCACGCCGCCGTTCATCTTCATCGCGCGCACGGTGGCAACCAGCACCACAGCCGACGGAGCGATGCCCGCTTTGCGGCACTTGATGTTCATGAACTTCTCGGCACCCAGATCGGCCCCGAAACCCGCTTCGGTCACGACATAGTCTGCGACTTTCAGAGCGGTCTTGGTCGCGATGACCGAGTTACAGCCGTGTGCGATGTTCGCGAACGGGCCACCGTGGACAAAGGCCGGGTTGTTTTCCAGCGTCTGCACCAGGTTCGGCTGCATTGCGTCCTTCAGCAGCACGGTCATTGCGCCCTCGGCCTTGATATCGCGGCAGTAGACCGGGGTCTTGTCGCGGCGGTAGGCGACGATGATGTCACCCAGACGCTTTTCCAGATCCTTCAGGTCGTTCGCCAGACACAGGATCGCCATAACCTCAGAGGCCACGGTAATATCAAAACCGGCCTCACGCGGGAAACCGTTGCTGACGCCGCCCAGAGACGCCGTGATCTGACGCAGGGCACGGTCGTTCATGTCGACCACGCGACGCCATGCAACGCGACGGGTGTCGATCTCGGCCTCGTTACCCCAATAGATGTGGTTGTCGATCATCGCCGACAGCAGGCTGTGCGCGCTGGTGATCGCGTGGAAGTCGCCGGTGAAGTGCAGGTTCATTTCCTCCATCGGAACAACCTGCGCATACCCGCCACCTGCAGCGCCGCCCTTCATGCCGAAGTTCGGGCCGAGCGAGGCCTCACGGATACAGATCATCGCGTTCTTGCCGATGCGGTTCAGACCGTCACCCAGCCCCACAGTGGTCGTGGTCTTACCCTCACCTGCCGGGGTTGGGTTGATCGCGGTTACAAGGATCAGCTTGCCGTCTTCACGGTCCTGCACCGAGTTGATGAAGTCCTGGCTGACTTTCGCCTTGTCGTGGCCATAGGGCAGCAGATCGGCGGAATCGATGCCGATCTTGGCGCCGATTTCCTGAATCGGCTTCTTGTTCGCTTCGCGGGCGATTTCGATGTCGGATTTGTAGCTCATTGGCCAGGGTCCCTGATTGAATGCCTTGCAAAACCGACGCAGCGCGTCGGCGCTGTGCAACCCATACAGTCGTACACAATTCCGATGGCTATGGATTCCGACATATTCATGCCGCGAAACGGCGTCGCCGGATATCGTGAGTTTCAAATCGGAAACGAATGGGCCTTATGGCTGCCAGATTGGCTGATCAGGGACAAACAATCGCATTTTGCCGCCAATTCGCAGGGAACCGGGTCGTTCGACCCAACCCGTCACCCCGCGCCGCCCTTTGGCTGCGGGTTTGAAGGCGGCACCGTGACCGCTGTGATCCTGTTCAATCTCACGCCCCGGCAGAACGCAGGGGGCGTTTTCCATATCCACGGTGATCGTCGCACCGTTGTCGGCCTGCAAGCGCGAGGATGGCGGAACATGCGAAAAATCGGGAATACCCTTCACGACAATCGACGCCCCAAGGTACGACGGATCAAGATCATCCAACCCCATCTCGGCCGATATCCCGGCCAATTCCTCGGCCGACAGGACCGACAGCTGCCTGACGTTCCTGATCTCGGTGCCCTGCGGATACAGGTTCTTGACGCGCACGCAGGACGCCCGGTTAAGCCCTTCATGCCGTTCGCCGCGCACACCGTCGAAATCTAGCTGCAAGGTATCAACCGGCTCAGCCCGCAACGACTGCCCTGCCGGTACATGGCCCAGCCAGATCACTTCGCCAGTGAACTCGGTTTCGCGCAAAAACGGCATAGGCCTTCCCTTCTTATCAGCGTCCTTGCGCGCATAATGCCCGGCACCGACCTGATGAAAAGAGAAAACCCGGAGGCTGGCTCCGGGATTTTTTTGTTTATGCGGTTGGCTCAGGTTCCATCCCACCTTCGGGCGGGGTTTTCTTGGGTTTGGTCTTGGGAATGGCCGTGACGCTGGGCGCGCTGCCCTCATCCGGCTTGTCGCCTTCGTCGTCGCCTTCGGTGGGCGACTCGCCATTCATGACGCGCTTGATCTCATCGCCGGTCAGGGTTTCGTATTCCAGCAGCCCCTGCGCCAGACGTTCCCAAGCCTCGTTCTTGTCGGTCAGGATTTTATGCGCGCGCTCATAGCCTTGCTGGATCAGGCGCTTCACCTCTTCCTCGATCAGCTCTTTGGTGTGCGCTGAAACCGAGAAACCGGCGGTGTTGCCCTGATAGCCTTCATGCGCTTCGGCATAGTCGATATTGCCGACCTTGTCCGACATGCCCCAGCGCATCACCATCGCGCGGGCCAACTGGCTGGCCTGCATGATGTCGCCAGCCGGACCGTTCGAGACGTGATCTTCACCGTATTTGATGACCTCGGCAGCCTTACCGGCCATGGTCATCGCCAGCTTCTGCTCACACTCATCGCGGTGATAGTTCAGGCGGTCCATTTCCGGTAGCGACACAACCATACCCAGCGCGCCACCGCGCGGAATGATCGTCGCCTTATAGACCGGATCGCACAGCGGCAATTCCAGACCGACCACAGCGTGACCAGCCTCGTGATAGGCCGTCTTTTCCTTCTGGTCCTGGGTCAGCACCATCGAGCGGCGCTCAGCCCCCATCATCACCTTGTCCTTGGCATTCTCGAAATCTTCCATGGTGACAAAGCGACGACCCACACGGGCAGCCATCAGGGCGGCCTCGTTCACGAGGTTTGCCAGATCGGCACCCGAGAAGCCCGGCGTCCCGCGCGCGATGATGCGCAGATCGACATCGGGGCCCAATGGGGTCTTGCGCGCGTGCACGCCCAAAATCTTCTCTCGACCTTTGATATCTGGGTTGCCAACGGTCACATTCCGGTCAAACCGGCCCGGACGCAGCAGCGCGGGGTCCAACACGTCTTTACGGTTAGTCGCGGCCAGGATGATCACACCCTCATTGGCTTCGAACCCGTCCATCTCGACCAGCAACTGGTTGAGGGTTTGTTCGCGTTCGTCGTTCCCGCCGCCATAGCCAGCACCGCGATGGCGACCAACGGCGTCGATCTCGTCGATGAACACGATACAAGGCGCGTTCTTCTTGGCCTGCTCGAACATATCACGCACGCGCGAGGCACCGACACCCACAAACATTTCAACGAAATCCGAGCCCGAAATGGTAAAGAACGGCACGCCCGCCTCACCCGCAATGGCACGGGCCAGCAGCGTCTTACCGGTACCCGGAGGGCCAACCAGCAGCGCGCCCTTGGGGATCTTGCCGCCCAGACGCGAGAATTTTTGCGGGTTGCGCAGGAATTCAACGATTTCTTCCAGCTCTTCCTTGGCCTCGTCGATGCCTGCCACGTCGTCAAAGGTCACACGGCCATGCTTTTCGGTCAGCATCTTGGCCTTGGACTTGCCAAAGCCCATCGCACCGCCTTTGCCGCCGCCCTGCATCCGGTTCATGAAATAGACCCAGACACCGATCAGCAGCAGGAAGGGCAGCAGCGTGATCAGGAACGACTGGAAACCCGATTGCTGCTGTTTCTCAGCGCGCACGGGGATGTTTTCGTCGATCAGCAGTTTGGTGACTTCGGCATCGCCGGGTTTGATGGTCACGAAGGTCCCGCCGGTTTCTGTGGTATAGCGAATCTGTTCGCCATCCAGCGTCACATTCTTGACCTCACCGTTCTGCACGGCGCTGACAAAGTCGGAATAGGTTCGTTCATTGCTCTGAAGTGTTCCGCCTGGTCCGCTGAACAGATTGAACAGTGCAAGGATCAGCAAGAACAGAACGACCCAGAAGGCGATATTGCGAGCGTTGCCCAAGGAAATTCTCCCAAAAGATATCAGCAGATGGGGATCTGCCGTGTTGTCTCTTAAAATAGAGAGGATTGTGGCAGGTTCAATGCGATAAAAACGAAGCGTAGAGCTCGGGCCGGTTCGGCGCGGGCTCTGCGGTCCACCCATTCGGGAAACCTGCCAGAGGTGCCGCGCACAGGTCATCCCCGCGCCAGACCGCTGGCGAGGACTGCAACGCAAGGCGCGGGCGACCGGTCGCGCGCCAATCCGGCAGCAACGCCAGACCGACCTCACCTAATGCGCGAATTTCTACGCCTTGGGGTGCAGGACCGGTCAGGACCCAGCGACCGTCCCAACTGTCCGACGGGGTTGATGAGAGGTTGCAGACGGCCTGAAACTCTCTGCAAATCCAAGTATTCCCGCCCCTTGGCACCAGCAGGCAGCCGTTCAACGACCCGGCCTGCCCGCTTTGCAGGGCATCAATGGCCTGATCCACGGCCGTTTGGCGCGGTGGGTAACCGGGTCCGGAAATCCAGGCGACTATGCCAATCAATACGCGCCGCTGGATTTCAGCGGGCAGCGCGGCAAACGCCGACCGATCAAGACACACGTCCCCGTCCACAACTGTGGTGGTCTTGCGTGCGGAATCCTGCGCATAAAGCGCCAGTGCCTCACGCGCTTGTGCAAGATTTTTTGCCACACGCGAAAGGGATTCTGCAGTTACGCCCAAAGGTTCTAGCCCGGCCAAAGCCTCGCGCGCCTTGATCCGGTCGAACCTTTTGTCCTGATTCGATGGGTCCTCGACCCATGTGACGCCCGTTTGGGTCAGGTGGTCACGCAGGCGTTGACGCGTGATCCCCAGCATGGGCCGGATCATTTCGATGGCGTCCCGATGATGCGAGACGGGCATCGCTGCCAAACCGGTGACACCAGCGGCGCGACCCAGTCGCATCAGCACCGTTTCCGCCTGATCATCCGCCGTGTGACCCAAGGCAATCATCGGAATCTCATTCTGCCGCGCCCAGTCCGTCAGCAGGGCATAGCGCGCCTGACGCGCCTGATCCTGCAGATTGCCCTTGCCGTCCCAACCTTGCCATTTCAGAACGTCGTGTCGAAGGCCAAGTTCAGCCGCCTGCCCTGCAACCAGCCGGGCCTCCTGCGCGGCTTCTGGGCGCAGGCCGTGATCCACTGTTGCGATGCGTAGGTTAACACCGTCGTTCGCCGCAATCTCAGCCAGCAGATGCATCAACGCCACCGAGTCACCCCCGCCCGAGACGGCAATGCCCAGCCGTTGCGGCAACCGTTCAGGCAGCCGCGCGCGAATCTCGGATGTCAGGCTGGTGGGGGTCTTGTTCAAGAACACCCCAAGGTGGCCATTTCCTGCGTGGCGCTTGCCGCCGGGCCAGAGGAGGGGAAGCGCACTCCGACCTCGCTGAGTGTTATGCAAGCCTGTTCGGTCTGGCCCAAACGGCCAAGCGCCGCGCCAAGTTCGAACAGAGCATCGGGCGCAACGGCCCCCTCGGAATCCCCGGTGAAGCTGGCCAGAAACGCCCGCGCCGCCTCGCGCGTGTCACCTAGACCTTCAAGCGCCTGTCCACGTTTTAGATGCGCTTCGGGGGCCAAAGGACTACCGGGGTACGAGGTATCAAACTGTGCAAACATCGTCGCGGCGGTCTGGAAATCGCCATCGGCCAGCGCTTGCGAGGCATCGTCGAAATCGGCCCGCTCACCCACCGCCAGTTCACCTTGGTCCGAGGTACTGGGCTGCGTGGGCGCAGGGGTGATCGCGGCGGTCGTCTCAGTTTCTCCGCCCAGCGTTGACGTCTCTCCCAAAGTGGACAGATCGCCACCTTCCAGTTCGACCAATCGGAACTCAAGATCCCCGATCCGGTTGGTTCCATCGGTCACGATATTCTGCACCCGCTGGTTCAACTGCTCGGTCTGGCGTGTCAGCCGCTGCAACTCGGCCTCAATCGCGTCTACGCGCTCAAGGACCGAACTGCCGGACAGGTTTGGCGCGGGCGAGCCGGTGGTCGAAAACTCGCGCTTCAGGCGCTGTATTTCCACATGCAGCACCGTCAGTTCCTGCCGGATATCCGCCAGCGTCTGCTGATCCTGCGCTTGTGCCACGCCCGCCGTTGCAACAACTGCGGCCAAAACCCATCCTGCAAGTCTCATCGTCTTACCCCAAGGTTGAACCGGTCAGCACCGTCACCGCGCGGCGGTTTTTGGAATAGCAATCCTCGGTGCTGCAAATCTCGATCGGGCGTTCTTTGCCGTAGCTGACAGTGGTCAGACGGTTGCCCGCCACCCCGCGCGAAATCAGAAACTCGCGCGCTGCATTCGCGCGCCGTGCGCCCAGTGCCAGGTTGTATTCGCGCGTTCCCTGCTCGTCCGCGTGCCCTTCGATTGTGGCCACGTAGTCCGGGTTGGCCAGCAGCCAATCCGCCTGCCCTTGCAGTACCGTTTGCGCCTGTGGCGACAGGGTCGACTGATCCACCGCAAACAACACCCGATCCCCAACCGTCTGCTGGAAATACGCGGGTGAGCGTGGATCACTTGGCGAACCCGGTACAAGCGCGCCACCAGCACCGCCCGAGCCGAAGCCCCCCAAATCCGAAGGATCATTGCTGGTGCAGGCCGCAACAACGCTCAGCGCGCCCACGGCCAGGATTTTGCCCAATACGTTCATCTCATGTGCCTCGTCGTTTTGTTTATTGCCGCCTGTCTATCACAGAGACGGTTTCTTGTGAACTTTGCCGCGCTTTTGCGGTGATCAATTTTGCAACGGTCCCCAGGACGGGTCGCTGCCCCCGTCCGGCGTGCGCACCGGGCGCAGGTTTCGACCTGATATATCCACCGAATACAGTGTCGCCCGACCGCTGGCACCCTGCGTTTCGCGGGTAAACATGATGACGCGCCCGTTCGGCGACCATGTTGGCCCTTCATCCAGGAAGGAAGAGGTCAATAGCCGTTCCTCATCTCCATTGGTGCGCATCACACCGATATGGAACCGGCCTTTGTTTTGCTTGGTGAACGCAATCAGGTCACCGCGCGGAGACCAGACGGGCGTGCCATAGCGGCCCTGACCAAAGCTGATCCGCGTCGCCTCACCGCCATTAGCGGGCATGACATACAGCTGAGGCGTGCCCGAACGGTCGCTTTCAAAAACGATCTGGCTGCCGTCCGGCGAATAACTGGGGGCAGTTTCAATGGCAGGTGTGTTGGTCAGGCGTGTGCTTTGGCCCGAGGCCAGATCCATTTTCCACAAGTCAGTATTCCCGCCTTGGATCAGCGAATAGACAATCGACCGCCCATCCGGCGAGAAGCGGGGCGAGAAGCTCATGGTGCCGCCCTGCGTGTTCAACTCCTGCCGCCGAACGCTGCCCACGTCCAGCACGTAAATGCGCGGGCTGCCGGTTTCGTAACTGGTATAAAGCAGCCGGTCCCCGGTCGGCGAAAAGCGCGGGGCGAGAACGATGGCGGAACTGTCGGTCAGGTACTGAACATTCGCCCCGTCGTAATCCATGATCGCCAACCGCTTGAGGCGCTGATCCTTGGGGCCGCTTTCCGACACAAACGCAACACGGCTGTCGAAATACCCGCCCTCGCCGGTAATCCGGCTGTAGACCTGATCGGCCACCTTATGCGCCATCCGCCGCCACCCGTCGGTGGTTCCGGCCAGTTGCAGACCGTTGCCCAACTCCTGCCCCGAGAACACATCCCACACCCGGAACCGGACCGTCAGACGCTTGCCCGAGACATTCACCGCCCCGGTCACCAGCGCCTGCGCGTTGATCGCTTTCCAGTCCACGAACTGGACCGGCGCATCAAAGCTGCTGACACGGCTGATGAACGCGTCCGAAGAGATTTCACGGAACAGCCCCGTTCCAGTCAGATCAGCCGCGACGACCCGCGAAATATCAATTGCATATTGCGACGCCGAAGGCCCGTCGGGCACGAAATTCGGAACCGCAAAGGGCAAGGGTTCGATGATCCCTTCGTCAATTTCCAGACGCAACGGCCCGCTTTGCGCGTATACCGGGGCCGACATCAGGGTCAGACCAAGGAAGAGGCTGGTCAGAAGTTTCATCATTTGATCCGCATCCTCTCGGGATTGAATGTAATCTCAATATCCTGCCACTGATCGTATTTGTCAGCAGGCAGATCGTATCCACGCGCGCCACAGCGCAAAATTGCACGCCTTGCCGCCTGATAAGCCTGATTTTCAGCACCCGCAGACCCGCCAGAGCTGTCCAGCAGCCGAACGCTGCCCCCAATAACCGTTCCATCAGGGTTGAGCGAAAAGCCGACGACCACAACCACATTCAGCGCGTCGGTCGACAACGACCCGACATTCCAGCACTGGGACACCGCCACGCGCATGGCGTCTTTCTCGCCACTGGTCAGCGGCGGGCCGGACGGTTCGCTGCCTCCGCCCAAGGCTTCGGCCAAGGCGTCATTGATGGCATCGTCATTGGTTTGCGCCGGCGCTTCCGGCTCGGGATTCGGGGTTTCGGCCACCTCTGGCTCCGGCGCAGGTGCCGGGCGGTTGGGACGCACACGTGGACGCGGCGAGGTCAGCGGCGATTGCTCCTCGGTTTCCTCGGCCTCTGTCACGATCTCGGGCGCGGCCTCTTCTGGGGCGGTCTGATCCTGCTGTTCCTGCTGCGTCTCGGCGCCCTCGTCTAAGGGCACAGGCGGCGTTTCCACCTCGTCCGGCTTGGCTTCGGGCGGCGGTGGCGCGATGGCTTCGGGCGCGACCCGCTCGGACGGGCTGGGTTGCGCCTCGGGGCCCGGCGGCAGGGGCAAGGCTGCTGTTTCCGGTTCCGTCAGAGTCGGAGGTTCTTCCGGCAACTCGGGTTCTGGTGGTATTTCAACCGTTTCCGGGATCGTCTCAGGTTCCGGTTCTGGCGGGGCCACGGGTCCGGGGCGCGGCTGTTCTTCCGGCGTTGCCTCGGGCGTGCTGGCCTCAATCTCGGGCTCCGGAGGTTGTTCCAGGGTGCCGGGCTGTTCCGGCACCTCGGGCGCGTCCGTCTGCGCCTGAAGCGCCGCAAACTGCTCAGACGAAATCACGGAAACATCCTGCACAGCCATCGGCAACGGCTCGGACCGGAAGGTGCCGCCGAACAAGGCCCAGCCGATCAGGCCGACATGCGCAATCGCCGAGATTTTGGTGCCGGTATCCACCGCGCAACCCCACCTTTACCCATCGTCCAGCGTCGGCCCGCCGGTATCCGTCACCAGACCCACATTCGAAAACCCGCCCGCATTCAGCGCGCCCATAACCTGCATGACCTGCGCGTAGGGGATCGCCCCGTCTGCCCGCAGGAATACGCGGTCGCTGCTGCGTTCCGCCGCGATGGCGCGCAACCGTCCGACCAGTTCTTCCCGCAACACATCCGTGGTCTGGATCTGAACGCGCCCATCGGCTGTCAGGGTGACGGTCAGCGGCTCTTCACTGTCGCCCGGCAATGCACTTGCGGCGGTTTTGGGCAGATCAACCGGCACACCGACCGTCAGCAACGGCGCCGCCACCATGAAGATGATCAGCAAAACCAGCATGACATCGACAAAAGGCGTCACGTTAATCTCGGCCATAGGCTGCGCGCGCCCACGCCGCCGTCCGCGTCGGCGCCCGTTCCCGCCCGCAGGTTGCTGAACCGCCGCCCCCATGTCTCAGCTATCCAACTGACGCGACAGGATCGTCGCGAATTCATCGGCAAAGGCTTCGTAACCGCCTACAATCCGGTCACTATCCGCGCTCAGCTTGTTGTAGAAAATCACCGCCGGGATCGCAGCCAGAAGGCCCAAACCAGTGGCCAACAGCGCCTCGGCAATCCCCGGAGCAACCACGGCGAGGTTGGTGTTCTGCTGCTCGGCAATCTCGATAAAGGCATTCATAATGCCCCAAACGGTTCCGAACAGGCCGATAAACGGAGCGGTCGAACCGACGGTGGCCAGAATGGGCAAGCCTTTTTGCAAGGTCTCAGCCTCTTTCGCGATGGCCACATCCATCGACCGATCAATCCGCGCCGTCGCCCCGGCAATCAGCCCGCCATCGGTACGATGCGACCTGCGCCATTCGATCATGCCAGCGGCAAAAATCTTTTCCGAACTGCCACCGGGCTGCGTGCCGATCTGTTCGAACAGCTCGTCCAGAGGGTTCCCGGACCAGAAGCTTTCATCAAACACCTGCGCCTCGCGTCGAGCGGCCCGGTAGTTGATCAGTTTCTGAATGATGATCGCCCAGGACCAGATGGACGCCCCAACCAGCATCAACATCACCAGTTTGACGATAAAGGTCGCGCGGGCATACAGCCCCCACATGGAGAAGTCGATCTCCTGCGCCAGCGCCAGCGTTTCAGCTTCCATGAACCTGCTCTTTGTTTTTGCCTGACGGCCGTTCGTTTGGCCTTGTTTTGCCAAACGCTAACGCAGTTGGGGCTGAAAAGCCAACAGAACCACCCTTGCCCTACAAATTGTTACATCAATGCGCGAATCTCTGCCGGAAGGCGGATCGGCTTGCCGTCCTTGTTGATGCACACAGCGGTGACCGAGGCGCGGAATATCTCGGTCTCACCCCGCCGCACAAGCTGCGCCATGGTCAGGCGCACGCCCGATATGTCGGTCACTTCGGTTTCGACAATCAACTCGTCATCAAACTTCGCAGGCGAAAGGTAATCGGCCTCGACCCGGCGCACGACCCAGACAATGCCTTCCTCGCGCATGGCGTTCTGGTCGTTGCCAAGATTGCGTACCCAATCCGAACGCGCGCGCTCGATAAACCGCAGGTAATTCGCGTGATAGACGACGCCGCCCATGTCGGTGTCTTCATAAAAAACGCGCACCGGGTAGATGTGTTTCATTGCGACGGCTCCAACCGGGCAAACAGCCTGAGCGCATGTGACACATCCTGCGCCGCCCCCGGCAAAACAGGATCATAAGCAGCCCGGATCAGCCCGGCAATGTCAGGCCGCAGGATCGTCGCCCCGCCCGCCACAGCCAAGGGCGACTGCGCGCGAAACGCGGTGTCGGACCACAACAAGATGGTCTGCACCACCTGACTCAGCGCAAGGGTTTCCGCGGGCACCTTGGACAATTCCTTGTCCATTCGCAGGAACACAAAGGCCGCCCGGATCGCGCCATCCTCTTCAAACCTGAAAATCCGGTATTGATTGGCATCCACTGCCAACAATCGCTCGACCAAAGGGCTAAGGTCGGGAACAAGACGATCCAGATCCGGCACCTCCAGCAGTTCCTGCCAATCGCGAAAGAAGAACACCATGCAGTTGGCACCCAATTCAGGGTCGGTCTCGGCCATCTTGTGCCCGGCCAGCGTCACGACCGCCTCGAACGCGCCTTTGACAGTCGCCAGCGTCTCGTCCTCGACACCAAAGACAATCGGCACGATGGGCCGCCCCCAACGCGCAAACAGGAACTCACCGCTTTCACGCGTAAACAGTGCCTCAATCTGATCGGGTGTCACGCCAGGCCCTTCATCTTTTCAAAAATACTCCCGCCGGAGGCATAAAATCTAAAGGCAAGCACTTCAACCAAACAGATCGTTCTGACCCCGTGGCGCGGCCATACCCAAATGCGTCCAGGCCTTCTGCGCCAACATCCGCCCGCGTGGCGTGCGCTGGATCAGACCCTGCTGCAACAGATAGGGCTCGATCACCTCTTCCAGCGAATCCCGACTTTCCGACAAAGCCGCTGACATTGTCTCAATCCCCACTGGCCCACCGCCGTAATTCTCGGCGATCAGCTTCAGATACCGCCGGTCCGCACCGTCCAGCCCCAGATGATCCACGCCCAGCCGCGTCAAGGCCCCGTCAGCCAGTTCGCGGGTAATGCGCCCGTCGCCTTCAACAATGGCAAAATCCACCACCCGCCGCAGCAACCGCCCCGCGATCCGAGGCGTCCCACGTGATCGCCGCGCAATTTCGCGCGCGCCATCATCATCAGCGGGCGCGCCCAGCTTGCGGGCGTTTCGCGTGACGATCTCGTGCAACTCATCCACCGTATAGAACTGCAACCGCGTCGGGATTCCGAACCGGTCCCGCAGTGGCGTCGTAAGCAGCCCCATCCTGGTGGTCGCCCCCACCAACGTAAACGGCTGCAACTCGATCCGAACCGTCCGCGCAGCGGGGCCTTCGCCGATCACCAGATCCAGCTCAAAATCCTCCATCGCGGGATAGAGCACCTCTTCCACCGCCGGGTTCAGGCGGTGAATCTCATCGATAAACAGCACATCGCGCGCTTCGAGATTGGTCAGGATCGCCGCCAGATCGCCCGCCTTGGCCAAAACCGGGCCGGATGTCATGCGAAAATTCACCCCCAACTCGCGCGCCATGATCTGCGCCAGAGTCGTTTTCCCAAGCCCCGGAGGGCCATGGAACAGCGTGTGATCCATCGCCTCGCCGCGTTGTTTGGCCGATTGGATGAAAATGCGCAGGTTGGCCCGCGCCTCTGCCTGACCAATGA
Organism: Ruegeria sp. AP12; assembly: GCF_056540025.1. Lineage (NCBI taxonomy): Bacteria > Pseudomonadati > Pseudomonadota > Alphaproteobacteria > Rhodobacterales > Roseobacteraceae > Ruegeria > Ruegeria sp. AP12. The sequence continues at coordinate 139,176 of NZ_JBQFVZ010000001.1, read as the reverse complement.
ACTCATCCAGACCCTGCGGGCGCAGGGCGCGGTCGTTATCCTCGGGCAACGGATCGGGGCGTAGGGTGGGATCAGCGTCTACCATTCACTCACCCTTTCGGTGCCAGCAGTTTCAGCGCAGCGCGGATTAGGTCCGCCTCACCCGCCTCCGGCAGGTTGGCCGCCGCCTCTGCCACGGCCGAGGCCGCCTCGGACGGGCCGTATCCAAGATTGGACAGCGCAGACAAAGCGCCCGCCGAAGCCGCCGCCGAGCCCGAGGCCGCTTTTGCCGCCCGCCTTGGTGCAGGCGCAGGTTCGGACCGCTCAACCACGTCCAGCGCGGGACCATCCAAAGCCTCGGTCACAGTGCCGCCCATGGCCATCACACCCGGCGCCTTGTCTTTCAGGTCCAACACGATCCGCTGCGCCGTTTTAGGGCCCACGCCCTTGGCCGCCTTGACGGCAGCCCAATCACCCAGCGCAATCGCACGGCTCACGCCATCCGGCCCCAACGCCGACAGAATGGCCAGCGAGACCTTAGCCCCCACACCCTGAACCGAGCAAAGCAGCCGATGCCACTCCTTCTCGACCAGCGACAGGAATCCGTAAAGCTGCATCAGATCTTCGCGCACGACCATGTCGGTATAGATCGAGACCGCCTCGCCTACGCCGGGCAACGCCGCCATTGTCCGGTCCGAGCAATAGACGATGTACCCAACCCCGCGCACGTCGATCAGAATGTGATCCGCCGCGCGATAGTCCAAACGCCCCGTCAGCTTTCCGATCATGCCCGTACCTCTTTCACCCGCGATTGCTGCGTCTTGCCGTAATACGCATGACAGATCGCAATCGCCAGCGCATCCGCCGCGTCCGCGCCTTTCGGCGCACAGCCGGGCAGCTGCAGTTTGACCATGTGAAGAACCTGTTCTTTCTCGGCATGGCCGACGCCGACCACGGTCTTTTTGACCCGGTTGGGTGCATATTCCCCCACCGGCAGACCGGCCTGCGCCAGTGTCAGCAGGGCAACCCCTCGCGCCTGACCCAGTTTCAGGGTCCCTGCCCCGTCCTTGTTCACGAATGTCTGTTCGATTGCGGCCTGATCCGGCTGATGATCCGCGATAACCTCGACAATCTGATTGTGCAGGGACAGCAGCCGTTCACCCAGATCATCCCCATCCGACTTACACAAGCCATTGGCAACGTGGCTCAGGCGGCTGCCATTTGATTCGATGACGCCCCATCCCAGGGTTCTCAGCCCCGGATCAATGCCCAGAATTCGCATGTTGTGCCTCGGCCTGCTCGGGTTATGTGATGTTTTTTCAACGCCTAGCACGAAGCGTGAACATTTTCCAAGCGAATTGACCGGAAGTCTGAAAGCGACACCAGTATCCCACCCGCGACCCAAAGGTGTATTTGCGACCTGAAACGGGTCTGAAAGCGGCACCCGGATGAAGGTAAATTCACCAAATATTTAAGGGGATTACAGCCTCGTGAAGCCTTGCAAAAAATGCATAGGACACATGCAAAAAATGATCTTGTGAAGGTTATATGACAACACTAGATGCCGCTCAGATCGACTGATCAAACGTAAACACAAACCAGAAGGAAACAGGATATGGCTGCACTGGACACCACCCGCATCGCCACCACTGGCTCGTTCGGCCTCGCTGGCCGTATCGGCGCGTTTTTCGTATCGGCGTTCAACGTCGCTGCAGAATGGAACGACGCCCGCGCAACCCGCAAGGCGCTGGCTGGCCTGACGGATCGTGAACTGAGCGATATCGGCCTGTGCCGTGGCGATATCGACGACATCATCCAGCGTCGTCGCTAAAAGCGGCGACCGCGTATAGGCCCCTTCCTCCTCCCTGAGGGGCAAAAAAGAACACCGCGTGCCATTCAGCATGCGGTGTTTTTTTCTTCAGGAGGTTCGTTTAGTAGAGAATTTTGTTCAGTTGGACCGCGAGAGTCTCGGACAGAGGGTCAATCTGCATGACCCAGGCACCCGCTTTCTCGACCGAGGTTCCTTCGTTCAGGCTGTCGATCCGGAACTGGTACCCCGTTGGTCCGAGGCTGGAGAGCAGGAACGCCTTGAACCCGAAGAACCCGAGCAGACAGAACAGCAGCACCTTTGCGGGCACCGCAGATCGGACCCGCTGTGGTTTCATGACAACCAGGCCGTCTTTGCGCATCGTGGCGCGGTAGCCCCGGCTCATCTTTTGATGTTTCTTGTTCAGGCGATGAACGCGCTGATCGAAATCCAGTTGCTTTACCGTCATGGCAGCCTCCTCAAAACCGCCCCCCTCGACTTGATTGGAAAACGGTAAGTAGAGATTGCGACAAAAGCGTGGCGAAAATCCACAAAACTCCTGTAAATGGCCTAAATTCAGCCCTGTTTGCTTAAGATTAGCGTCGTCCATTCACCAATCTCGGCTCGATTTGCCAGATTAAATCCATTTTGGGAATAAACGGTTACAACATCATCGGCCTGCTCATTCAGGATTCCCGACAGAATGGCATAGCCTTCGGGCCGCAGATTCGCGGCGATTTCCGGAGACAGGGCCACCAGCGGACCTTTGAGGATATTGGCGAAGATCAGGTCGTAAGGTGCCAGGGCCTGCAACTCGGAATGGTCAAATCCCGCCGCCTCGACACAGCGCACGGCACCGGACATGCCATTGGCGGTCAGGTTTGCTTCGGCTACATCGACGGCAACCTGATCGATGTCGCTGGCGATGATGTCGCCATCCCAAACGCGCGCGGCGGCCATGGCCAGAACGGCGGTTCCGCAGCCGATATCGGCCACTTTCGAGGCGGTGAAGCCTTGATCCAGCAAATGATCCAACGCTTTCAGACAGCCCAGAGTCGTGCCGTGATGTCCGGTGCCAAAGGCCATCGCCGCCTCGATCAGCAGCGGAATGCGGCCTTCGGGCAGTTTGTCGGCATCATGGCTGCCATAGACGAAAAACCGCCCCGCCTCGACCGGGGCCAGTTCACGGCGCACATGGGCGACCCAATCGGTTTCGGGCAGTTCCGAGACGACAAAGGGCTTGGCGTCAAACGCAGCCGCAAGCACGGCCAGCGCGGTCTCATCCGGCGCTTCGGTGAAATAGCCGCCAACCTCCCACAGGCCCGAGCCGTCTTCGACCTCGAACACGCCGACACCGGTTGGTTCCGGGTCCAGACGCTCCATCGCTTCGCCCAGACCTTCGGCGGCGGTCTTGCCGGTCACAGTGGTAAGCGCGGTGAATGTGGGCATGGGGGCCTCCTGTCTCAGTTGAAACAGCGCCTATGGCGCGGGCCCGCCAAGGTCAAGCACTGGTGCTTATTCAGCGGGGGCCGGGGCGTATTTCGCCAGGATTGTTTCATTGCCCGGTTCCGGGTGGCGCGGGATCAGCAGCGACAGCGCCAACGAGATCAGCGCCATCGCCGCGGCCAGCCCGAACACCGCACCGGGTGAGACGACCCACAGCAAGCCCAGAAGCGCAGGCAGGAACACCGCCGCAATGTGGTTGATGGTAAAGGCCACCGCCGCCGTGGGCGCGATATCCGCCGGGTCGGCGATTTTCTGGAAATAGGTTTTCAGGGCCAGCGCCAGCGCAAACAGCACATGGTCGATCACATAGAGGATCGCCGCCAGCAGCACGCCCCAGCCGAACCAGTAGATGCCGCCATAGGCTGCAAACACAATCGCCAGTCCGGCATATTCGAAAATCAGCGTGCGGCGTTCGCCGAACCTGGCCACCGCCTTGCCCAGCAGCGGCGCGGCCATCATATTGATCATCAGGTTGATCAGATACAGGCTGGTCAGTTCGTGCACTTCGAACCCGAATTTCTCGACCATCATGAAGCCCGCGAACACGACAAAGATCTGCCGCCGCGCGCCAGCCATGAATTGCAGCGCGTAGTACAGCCAGTAGCGGCGACGCAGTATGATCTTTTTGGTCTGCGGCGTCGGCGCGTCGAATTGCGGATAGGCAATCAGGCTGAACAGCGCCAGCAGGACAGTCACGCCGCCCGCCGCCATGAAGACGAAGTTATAGGACAGATCGAACCGGTCCCAGGTCAGCACGATCAGCCCATAGACCACCATCGTCGCTGCCGAGCCCATCGCCACCAGCCAGCCCAGCACCTGCGGTGCGCGGTCCTTGGGCAGCCATTGCAGTTGCAGCGACTGATTGACCGTCTCGTAATAGTGAAACCCGATCGAGCTGAACAGCGTCACGAACAGCAGCCCGCCAAGGCTGGGAAACCACGCCGTGACAGCCGTCGCCACGCCCAGCATGATCAGCGAGATCATCGCCAGAACCTGCTCTCGGATAAAGATGATCACCGCGATGACGCCGACCGCCAGAAAGCCGGGGATCTCGCGCACCGTATGCAGCAGGCCGATATCCGCGCCGTCGAAATTCGCCACCTCGATAACGAAGTTGTTCAGCAGCGCGCTCCACCCGTTGAAGGCAATCGGCATGGTCATCGCCATCACGAACAACAGCGTGATGGGGCGACGCCAGAACGGCAGGCTTTGCGCCTCGGATAGCGGCATGGGTTTCAGCATGAGACCCCTCTACGCCCATTTTCGCAGCTTGGCGAGGGGTATGCTGCACAGCCGCCCTGCGCAGATGCAGAGGTCAGTAGAAACTCTGCGGATCGATATCCACGGTCAGGCGAATATCGCCTTTCAGACGCAAAGGCGCGATCCAGCGGGCGATGGCGTCCTGAATAGGAGCACCCTTGGGGGCCTTGACCAGCAAACGCACGCGGTGGCGGCCCCGAATACGCGCAATCGGCGCAGGCGCGGGGCCAAACACCTGCGCGCCGATCTGGCGCAAAGGCGCATCGTTGCGGGCCATGGCGTTGCCGATGTCGAAAACCGGCCCAACTTCGGGCCCCGACAGGACGATCCCCGCCATGCGCCCGTAAGGAGGCACCCCGGCGGCCTGCCGCCCGGCGGCCTCGGCCTTCCAGAACCCCTCTTCATCCCCCGATAAGATCGCCCGGATCACCGGATGTTCCGGCTGAAAGGTCTGCAACAGCGCCTGCCCCGGCTTGTCCGCCCGCCCTGCGCGCCCGGCCACCTGCCGCATCAACTGGAACGTCCGCTCCGCCGCCCGCAGATCGGCGCCATGCAGGCTGAGGTCGGCGTCAATCACGCCCACCAGCGTCAGCTTGGGGAAATTGTGCCCCTTGGCCACCAGTTGCGTGCCGATGACGATATCCGCATCCCCCTCGGCAATTTCTTCGATCTTGGCCTTCAGCGCCCGGGCCGAGCCGAACAAGTCGGAACTGAGCATCGCAATCTTCGCCTCGGGGAATGTCGCTTCGGCCTCTTCCGCCAGCCTCTCGATCCCCGGCCCTACCGGGGCAAGCTTACCCTCGACCCCGCAGGACGGGCAGGTCTCGGGCATCGGCTTGGTTTCACCACATTGGTGGCACATCAGGCGTTTCAGGAACCGATGCTCGACCATCCGCGCGTCGCAATGGTCGCAGGCGATCTGTTCCCCACAGGCCCGGCACAGCGTCACGGGGGCATAGCCGCGACGGTTGATGAACAGCAACGACTGTTCGCCCCTCTCGATCCGCTGCCGCACCGCCTGCCGCAGCGACGGAGAAATCCACGTCCCCGGCTGCATCTGCTCGGCCCGCATTTCGAGGGGCTTCATCTCGGGCAGAACCGCCGCTCCGAACCGAGAGGTCAGGTCGAGCCGATCATATTTCCCCGCCTCGGCATTGGCCCAGCTTTCCAGCGACGGCGTCGCGCTGGCAAGAATCACCCGCGCGCCACAGATGGCCGACCGCAAAACCGCCATGTCACGGGCGCTGTAATGCACGCCGTCTTCCTGTTTGTACGAGGTGTCGTGTTCCTCATCGACAACGACCAGCCCCAGATTGCGGAACGGCAGAAACAAAGCTGAGCGCGCGCCTACCACCAGTTGCGCATCCCCCTGCCCGACCATGCGCCAGACCCGGCGACGCTCGGTCATCGTCGCGCCCGAATGCCATTCCGCCGGACGGGCACCAAACCGCGCCTCAACCCGGGTCAGGAACTCGGCGGTAAGAGCGATCTCAGGCAACAAGACCAACGCCTGCCGCCCCTGCCGCAGCGCCTCGGCCACGGCCTCAAGATAGACCTCGGTCTTGCCAGACCCCGTCACGCCTTTCAGCAGCGTGGTGCCATAATCCCCGGTCCGCTGCCCGGCCTGCAACCGCGCCACGGCTGCGGCCTGATCCTCGCTCAGGTCTTTGCCGGGCAAATCCGGGTCCAGATGCGGATAGGGCAGATCGCGGGGGCTGTCCTCTTCGCGCACCGCGCCCTGCTTGACCAACCCTTTGACAACAGACGAGGTCACACCCGCCTGCTCGGCCAGTTCCTTCAGCGTGAACGCCAGCCCGCCATAATCGCGCAACACCTCCAGCACCCGCGTCCGGGCATCGGTCATCCGGTCCGGTTCACGGTCGCCCAGCCGGTAAATCTTGCGCATCGATGGCGGATCACCCAACCCCGGCGCGCGCGTCGCCAGACGCAGCATCGCGGGCATGGGTGTCAACGTGTAATCGGCCACCTTGCCCAGAAACAGACGCATCTCTTCCCGCATTGGCGCAACGTCCAGAACGCGGATCACCGACCGCGCCTTGGCAAGGTCAAAACCACCCTGCCCCGGCCCCCAAACCACGCCCAACACCTTGCGCGGCCCCAGCGGCACCTCGACAAACGCGCCCAGAAAGCACCCACCCTCGGGCGCCTTGTAATCCAGCGTCCGGTCCAGCGGCTGCGTTGTCAGCACCGCTACCAGCTCTCCTTCGTCGAAAAATCCGTTAGCGCTCACGGCATATCCTATGCAGGGGGTTCCAGCAGGGGTTTCTTTGAGGTAAAGCCATCCGCGACCAAGGCCAACCCATCAAAGGACTGCCCTCATGAAATTCTTCGTAGACACAGCCGAGATCGACGCCATCGCCGAACTGAACGATCTGGGCATGGTGGACGGTGTGACCACCAACCCCTCGCTGATCCTGAAATCGGGCCGCGACATTCTGGAAGTGACCAAGGAAATCTGTGATCTGGTCGACGGCCCCGTGTCCGCCGAGGTGGTCGCGACCGAGGCCGAGGACATGATCGCCGAAGGCCGCAAGCTGGCCAAGATCGCGCCGAACATCGCGGTCAAAGTGCCGCTGACCTGGGCGGGCCTGAAAACCTGCAAAACGCTCAGCGACGAAGGCCAGATGGTCAACGTCACGCTGTGCTTCTCGACCAATCAGGCGATTCTGGCCGCCAAAGCGGGCGCGACCTTCATCTCTCCTTTCATTGGTCGTCTGGACGACATCAACCTCGATGGAATGGACCTGATCGCCGATATCCGTCAGGTCTATGACAATTACGGGTTCGAGACCGAAATCCTGGCCGCCTCGATCCGTACCGTGAACCATGTGACCGACAGCGCCCGCATCGGTGCAGACGTGATTACCGCACCGCCTGCCGTTATCAAGAAACTGGCCGATCACCCGCTGACCGACAAGGGCCTTGAAACCTTCCTGGCCGACTGGGCCAAAACCGGTCAGAAGATCCTCTGACCTCAAAGCCTTAGCGCCCGCGCGGCACCGACAGGTGCCGCGCCCGGCCCAACTGCAAACGCCTGATCCCCGGATCAGGATGTTGCAGGCGGGAGCCGTTCGAGCACAGATCGCACCAAAATCCACCCATACGTGCATTTTTTCCAAGGCAATCCCGACCTGTCATGGTATAAGCCGCCAAAACAAAAAACCGACCGGACGGGACATGAGCAGCAACCCAAAACTCGAGGATAACCTCCGCGCCGCGATTCTGGCCAAGCCCGACGCGTTGCTGGACGACAAGGATCTGATGCAGGCGCTTGTGGCCGCCAATGAACAGGCGCGCGGAGACAATGTGATCGACCTGCGCGGTATCGCCATGCAACGGCTCGAGGCGCGGCTGGACCGGCTGGAAGACACGCACCGCTCGGTCATCGCCGCCGCTTACGAGAATCTGGCGGGCACCAATCAAGTGCACCGCGCCATTCTGCGGCTGCTGGAACCGGTCGAGTTCGAGGACTTCCTGAAGGTTCTGGGCAATGACGTGGCCGAGATCCTGCGGGTCGACCGCGTCACGCTGGTTCTGGAAACCACGGTGGTGCAGGACGATCCGGCCATCGACAAGCTGGGCGGTGTTCTGACCGTCGTCGAGCCCGGTTTTGTCGATACCTACCTGACCTATGACCGCGGCGGCCCGGCCCGCGAGGTCACGTTGCGCGAAATTCAACGCGCAAACCCGCGCGTCTATGGAACCGGAGCAACCCATCTGCGGTCCGAGGCCTGCCTTAAGCTGGATCTGGGCGCGGGCCGTTTGCCCGGCATGATCGTGATGGGCGCGTCGGATCCGCGCCACTTTACCCCGCAGCTTGGCACTGATCTTCTGGCCTTTTTTGCAGGCGTTTTCGAACGGTCGATGCGTCACTGGCTGTCGTGAGCCTGATCTCCCCGGCCTGCCGGGACGCCCTCCAACACTGGTTGGAGAGCCTCAGCGCGCTGGCCGGGCGATCGGACAACACACAAACCGCCTATCGCGGTGACGTCACCGATTTCCTGTCCTTCATGACCCCGCACCACGGGGATCGTCAGGGTTTGGCCGCTTTGGAACGCATTACCGTATCGGACATGCGGGCCTGGATGGCGGATCAGCGCGGATCGGGCGTCGGCGCGCGGTCGCTGGCGCGTAAACTCTCCGCTGTCAAAAGCTTCTACCGCTGGCTGGCCGAACGTGAAGGCTTTGAACCCACCGCCGTCCTGTCCACCCGCGCGCCCAAGTTCACAAAGAAACTACCCCGCCCCCTTGCAGAAGACGCCGCCCGCGCGATGATCGACACGGTCGAGCTGCAATCGACCTCGGACTGGGTTTCTGCCCGCGATGTGGCGGTGGTCACTCTGCTTTACGGTTGCGGTTTGCGGATATCCGAAGCCTTGTCCCTGACCGGAGCCGACGCCCCGCTGCCTGCAACCCTGCGCATCATGGGCAAAGGCGGGAAAGAACGCATTGTTCCGGTCATACCCGCCGCCCGTGAGGCCGTGACCCGATACCTGAAACTCTGCCCGCACCCTCAGGCCGACGATGCGCCCTTGTTTCGCGGCGTGCGCGGCGGGCGGCTGAACCCGCGGGCCATTCAGGGCGCGATGGCCAAGGCGCGGATGCAACTGGGCCTGCCGTCAACGGCCACACCTCATGCCATGCGACACAGCTTTGCCACCCACCTGCTTACGGCCGGGGGGGATTTGCGTGCAATTCAGGAACTGCTGGGCCACGCCTCATTATCGACCACTCAGGCTTACACTGCCGTCGATACCGCGCGGTTGATGGAGGTTTACAACCGTGCGCATCCCAAAGCGTGACGCCTGGAACGCTGCGTCCTGAAGACTTCTGCAACTTAAGCGGGCTTTTGATTTGCATCTCGCCAACGCATCGTACATGACAGCCGCATGACACTTAGATTCAAAGCATTAGCCGTCCATCTTTTCACCGCAACGGGCGCCGTTTTCGCCATGCTGGCCATGCTGGCCGCCGTCGAGGAAAAGTGGAGCCTGATGTATCTCTGGCTTGTCGTTTCCTTCATAGTCGATGGCATCGACGGTCCTTTGGCCCGACACTATCACGTCAAGAAAAACGCGCCTGAATTCGATGGCGTCCTGCTGGACCTGATCATCGATTACCTGACCTACGTGTTCATTCCGGCCTATGCCCTGTTCAAATCCGGGTTGATGGATGGCTGGACCGGATGGTTTGCAATCATTGTCATCACCTTTGCAAGCGCGATGTATTTTGCCGATACGCGCATGAAAACCAAGGACAACTCGTTTTCCGGCTTCCCTGGATGCTGGAATATGGTGGTTATCGTGATTTTCGCGCTTGAACCCAACTTCTGGTTCAGCCTGGTGCTGGTGACGTTGCTGTCGATTGCAATGTTCCTGCCGCTGAAATTCGTCCATCCCGTACGGACCGAACGCTGGCGCAGCCTGACCTTGCCGATGGCCCTGGCCTGGACCTTCTTTGCGGGCTGGGCAGCCTGGGTCGATTTCCACCCTGAAAGCTGGGCGCATTGGGGGCTGGTTGTCACCAGCCTGTATCTGACCTTTGCCGGTATCGCGCAGCAGATCATACCGCAGCGCAATACCTAGAGGGGGTTACAGGACGTCCTGAACCTCGAACTCGGTGCCGTTATGGGTAAAGACATCTCCGGCCTGTAGCCCAACCATGGCCAGATAGATCGGGCTTTGCGTTGAAATGCCCATATAGGTCTTGCCGTCCACGTCAAACCGCGTCGTGGAAACGCAGACAACAAAGCGGCGGTTGTTGAACTTGATGATCGCACCCGGCTGCACCGTATCGGTCAGGCCGAAATCGGTGTTTTCAATGACGTCGATCTTGGCGTGATGCGCATGGACCGGGGCGTCAAAAGCGGCCGCCAGATCGGCATTCTCACGCGAGGCGGCAATATCGTCCTTGTCGTGGCCCTCGCGGTCATCCAGCTGAGCGTCTTTCAGAAAGGCATCGTAATGCGCCTGAGCGGTCGCCAGTTCCTGCGCCTCTAACGACATCAGCTTGTCAATAATGGCCTTCTTGCGGGCGGCACGGTCTGCGTCGGTCATCATGCAATAGGATCCTTCAAAATCAGCATCAAATATAAGTTGAGCATCCGGATTTCGGATTGCAACTGATTTCCGTCACTCAGATCAACAGGCCCGCTGCCTTTTCATGACGCAAAAGGGCCACCTTCGTCTCGATCCCGCCATCACCGGAAAACCCGCCCAGACCGTTGGCGGCCAGCACCCGATGACAGGGAATAATGACCGGGATCGGGTTTGCCCCGCAGGCTTGCCCCACCGGCTGCGCAGGTTGGCCCAGCTCTTTTGCGATGTCCCCGTATGTGCGTGTCTCACCCAATGGGATCGCGTACATCAGATCACAAACCTGCTTTTGAAACGCGGACCCTTCGACACGGTACGGCAGGTCGAAACGGTCAAGCTGACCCGCATCATAGGCCCGCAACTGGGCCGCGGCCTCGTGCAGCAGAGCCGTCGGTTCACCTTCGTCTGCACCATGCCAAACAAGACGCCTGACAAAGCCGTCCTGCTCTTCCACCCCAAGGCATCCAAAACGCGTTTCAACGGCAATCATCGGCATGTCGCGATGCTGTCAGAGCGGGCTCAGTTTCGCAAGGCTCGGCGCTCATCCACTTAAACAAACACGCATTCACATAAAACGTTGTCGTGATGAATTGTTATCCCTAACGTGAGGGCAGCTGAAATCAACGCCAATGGGGGATGGGATGCGAAATCAGATTCGCGTTATTGTTGTAGGTTCGCTTGTTTTATCAGCTTCAGTTGCTTTGGCCGAAACGCCTCCGCCGGTCGATCAGAAAGACCTGATGTCGCGGTTGGGCAAGGACCGGCTCAAGGCTTTCGTCTATGCCTTTGAGGCCGGCGACGAAATAACCGAAGCGGACTATACGATGGAGCGCGGGGTTGGTGCACGTGTCTCAGATGGCCAGTATTTCTCGCGCCTGCCACGCGCCGATCTGGCCAGCGCCGGGGATTGGGCCGAACATTTTCCCGCCCGCGAAGGCGGCCCACAGGCGCATTCGTGCATTTCCTGCCACTCTGCCCCGCTGGCCAACGGGGCGGGACCGATGGCGATGAACGTTGTGATCGACCCGACGCATTCGGGTGATCCATCCAGCTTTCTGGAACGCAACACCCTGCATCTGTTCGGCCTTGGAGCAGTGCAGCGGGTCGCCGAGGAAATCACCCAAGACCTGAAGCAACAGGAAGCCGCGCTGGCCAAGGAAACCTGTAACGAAAGCTTCCCGATCAAGCATTACCTCGTCTCAAAGGGAATTTCCTTTGGCGCGCTTACAGCCTCGGCCGAGGTGGACGGAACAACCTGCAAGGCCAACATTAACTACGATGAGGTCTACGGAATCGATGAGGACCTGATCGTGCGTCCTTTCGGTTGGAAAGGCTTGCACGCGACCCTGCGCAGCTTTGCCAGAAGTGCGGCCCATAACGAGATGGGGATGCAGGCGGTCGAATTGGTCGGAAACGAGGACGGAGATTTTGATGGTGTGACCGGCGAACTGACAGTCGGAGACGTCACCGCTGTCACGCTCTATATGGCTGCGTTAGAGCGGCCAACCTCCAAGCTGGAACTTGCGGAACTGGGTTTGGTCGAGTTGACCCAGGATGAGAAATACAAGCTGTTGCGCGGCGAACAGCGGCTGGTGGATGCCGGGTGCACGTCCTGCCACGTGCCAAGCGTCGATCTGAACAATGCAGTGTTTTCCGAACCCAGCGCCGTGCCGGGATATAGCGAGGAAGAACTGCCCAGCGGCGCAATCGCTGCCAAACTGGGTTTGGACGGGAAAAACCCCATGTGGTTTGACCTGACCAAAGATCAGCCCAACAACCGGATCGCAATGGCCGATGGCAGCGAGGTCCATTTGGGCGCGTTCCCAAGCAAGGGCGAGACCGGCGCAACCGTGTTCTGGTACACCGATTTCCGCCGTCACGACATGGGTCCCAAGCTTGCCGATCCGATTGACGCTTATGGCTTCGGTGCCTCGGTTTGGCCCACGCGGTCGCTGGCAGGTGTCGGTTCGACGGGACCGTGGCTGCACCACGGCCATGCCACCACATTGCGAGAGGCGATTATGGCCCATGGCGGCGCGGCGGAGCTTAGCAAGAACGCGTTCATTGCGCTGCCCGAGGAACAGCAGGACGAGTTGATCGCATTCCTCGAAAACCTTGTGATCGCGAATTTCGATCCCGAGGAAGAGGAAGGCTGACCGTCCGCCTGACAACGCCGCAGAGGTCCAAGTTCATCCTGCACCCGCCTGCTGAAACAGCGCGGGCGCAGTTGGTCTTGGCCGGGCCCAGTTGGCCAATTCCCGCGTCGCAAATTTAGACAAATCGCCAGATAAGCGCGTCCTTTTGGGAAAACCCTCGGCCCGTGCTATGCTGATGGCATTGTTTTATGCGTTGGAGTTTTGGGGGAATGGGACGGCATCTTGTCCTCACAGTTCATGGTATCGGCGAACAGAAACCCGGTGAAACGGTAGATCAGGTCGTTGGCGCGGCCACGACCTGGCTGGACGGGCGACCCAAACCCCCGATCGAGGTCGAACGCGGCATGATCGAGCTGGCCGAGACAACGTTCAACGGCACCCCGCGCAATGCCAAGCTCTATAAGGTTAACCTGCGGAAAGTAACCAAACCCTCGGTCCCCAGCGACGAGGCCCTGTTTGCCGAGGTTTATTGGGCAGATCGTTCGCCCGCGCCAAAAGGGGCCATCAAGACAATACTGGATCTGATCTGGGTGGTTCTGGCGCTGGGCTATCTGGCGATGGACAATGTCGAACAGACCCATCAGCGCAAGAATATCGCCCCGGACGCCCCCAACGGCAGGAACACCTTCGCCGCACAGTTGGTTCATCTGTTCACCTGGATCTTTTTTGGCGCGGTCGCGACCCTGAACGCCTACCTGTTGCTGGGCGCGGCGGTGATAATGATCGACAGAATCCCGGTCGGATTTTTTCAAAGCCCGACATTGCTGTTCTGGCTGCTTCTCGCGCTTTACGCGGGCGGAGCTGTTGTTGGTCTGCTGCGTGGTTTTTCCGCCCCGACCTATCTGCGACGGGTGTTTTGGCGCGGCATGTTCGGGATGGGCGTCGTTCTGGCGCTTGGCCTGGCCCTCGGGCCGGTTGGCGCTGAATTTCGCAACTGCATCCCGTCAGAGACAACGTTCTGTCCTTTGATCCTGGAACCCTTTGTTGGCTTTCAGATCTACATATTGTCGGTCTTCTGGGCCACGCTGATCTTCCTGACACTACTTCTGTATTTGATGTCCGCCGCCCCCATTCAGATCAACGACAATCTGACAGAACACAGGCGGCTTTATCCAAGCATTTGCGCCGGCATGATGATCTTCTGGATGTTCTTCATTTCGGGCCTGTGGTTAACCATCGAACAGATGTTGAAAACCGTTGATTTCTTGTCGGACGGTCAGCTCCAGACCTTGTTCGACGCCAACCTCCGCGACTCGATCGAAACGCTAAGCGCCGTGTTCATCGCCATCGTTCTGTTGCTTTTGGTCGGTGGCGGGCTGTTTGCCGGTCGTCGGAAATTCAAGGCGAACCTGCATGCCCGCAACGGGCTGATCAGCCGCGCGATTGTCAATCGGTTTGCGCAATGGGTCTTTTTGTTTGGGGCGATTGTGCTGGTTCTGGTGACGATCCGCGAGATTGTCACGAACCCGCACCATGGCTCTGTCTGCAAAACCACCCTGAACGACGCTTACGTCATTGCCTGGGCTTTGGATCGGCTTGCTTGTTTTCACGGTGAGATCGGCCTGATCGTGCTGGGCGCGACGGCTTTGATGTACCGGTTTTCAGATTTTGTTGCTGCCGGGCTGGGCGTGGCGCGGGACATTGTGACTTATGCCATTCGCGACAGATGTTTCATCAGCGCAGATCTGAACAGCAGAATCCACAACTACCCGGACCGTACCGCCATTGACGAGCGGTTCTATCGCACAATGCACTATGTACTGGACATCTTTCCGGCGGACCATATCACCGTGATCTCGCATTCTCAGGGCACTGTGATTGCGACCCAGATGTTGGCCGATCCGCGGGTGCAACGGCTGATAAACGGGCGGAACCTGACATTGATCACGATGGGCTGCCCGGTCACGCATATCTACCAGCGCTATTTCCCCGAGATGTTTACGGTCGTTGCCGGAAAACTGAATGCCGCGTGGTTCAACATCTTCCGGCAGGATGATTTCGTCGGCACTGAAATCGAAAGCGGTCTGATATTCTCGGATCGCAACATACCGGTCAATCCCGGAGGGCATTCCGGGTACTTTACCGATTATGAGGTCTGGAAAGCTTTGACGGACCCGAAAATCGGGTTCGACCTGTTCAACCCGACACCTCAGACCAAGCAGCCCTGAACTGAAATCGCCCCCTCAGATACCCGAGGGGGCGGTTCGCTTTAGCCCAGTGCTTCGTTGCAGCGTCCACATACGCCTTCATGCGCGTGCAGCCCGACATCCGGCAGGATCTTCCAGCAGCGCTGGCATTTTTTGCCCTCGGCTTTCTCGAAAATCACCGCAACACCTTCGATTTCCGGTACGCGGAACGCCTCGGCCGGGGCCGGATCGCCCGTGACGGTCAGGCCGGAGGTGATGCACATGTCATCCACGTCAAACGTCGCCAGCAAGTCGCGGGTTTCGCCATCCTCGACATTTACAATCGGCGCGGCCTCAAGGCTCGATCCGATCACCTTGTCCTGGCGCTGCACCTCAAGTGCGGCGGTCACGGCACGTCGCACGCGGCGAACCTTGGCCATGTTGGTTTCCAACTCGACGTCGCGCCAATCGGCGGGCGTTTCGGGGAAATCCACCAGATGGACCGAGCTGTCGTCGCCCGGGAACCGCTCCAGCCAAACCTCTTCCATGGTGAAAACCAGTACAGGGGCCAGCCATGTGGTCAGGCGGTGGAACAGGATGTCCAGCACCGTACGGGCTGATCGGCGGCGCAGGGTATCACCGTCGCAATAGAGAGCATCTTTGCGGACGTCGAAATAGAAAGACGACAGATCGACCGTGGCAAAGGTAAACACGGCGCTGAACACACCTTGGAAGTCGAAGGACGCATAGCCCTTGCGCACCTGTTCATCCAGTTCCGCCAAACGGCTGAGCACCCAGCGTTCCAGACGCGGCATGTCCTGCGGATCGACCCGGTCAGCTTCGGTGAAGTCGGCCAAAGAACCCAGCATGAACCGCATCGTGTTGCGCAAACGGCGATAGCTGTCAGCGGTGCCCTTCAGGATTTCCGGTCCGATCCGCTGGTCAGCGGTATAGTCGGTTTGAGCAACCCACAGGCGCAGGATATCCGCGCCGTATTGCTTCACGATCTCCTCCGGGACAATGGTGTTGCCCAGCGACTTGGACATCTTGTTGCCCTTGGCATCGAGCGTGAAGCCATGGGTCACCACGTTCCGGTACGGCGCACGGCCCTTAGTGCCACAGGCCTGCAGCATCGACGAATGGAACCATCCCCGGTGCTGGTCGGTGCCCTCCATATAGACGTCGGCGATGCCGTCTTCGGTCCCGTCCTCACGGTCACGCAGAACGAATGCGTGGGTCGAGCCCGAGTCGAACCAAACGTCCAGCACGTCAAACACTTGATCGTAGTCATCCGGGTTGGCAATGCCGTCGAGGATTTTCTCTTTGAAGCCGTCGGTGTACCAGACGTCTGCACCGTCTTTCTCGAACGCAGCCTTGATGCGGGCGTTGAGTTCCTCGTTGCGCAGCAGGTAATCCGCGTCGGTGGGCAGCGCCCCCTTCTTGGTGAAGCAGGTCAGCGGCACGCCCCAGGCGCGCTGGCGCGACAGAACCCAGTCCGGGCGGGTCTCGATCATGGAATACAGGCGGTTGCGGCCGGTCTGCGGCGTCCATTTCACCAGCTCGTCGATGGACCGCAGGGCGCGTTCGCGGATGGTGTCGCCCATCTCACCCATGCCGTCGTCTAGCTTGCGATCAACAGATGCAAACCACTGCGGCGTGTTGCGGTAGATGATCGGAGCCTTCGAGCGCCACGAATGCGGATAGCTGTGCTTGATCTTGCCACGGGCCAGCAGCCCGCCAACCTCGGCCAGCTTGTCGATGACAGCTTTGTTCGCGTCACCTTCACCGCCCTTGCGGGACAGGATGTATTTGCCGCCAAAGAACGGCAGGTCAGCGCGGAAGCTGCCATCGTCCATCACGTTATAGGTGATGACCTGCTCAAGCATGCCCAGATCACGATAGAGTTCGAATTCTTCCATCCCGTGCGACGGCGCACAGTGGACGAAACCGGTGCCTTCGGTGTCGGTCACGAACTCAGCGGCGCGGAAGTCGCGGATGCCGTCCCATTCGCCATTGCCGCCCTCGGCCCCGGCCAGTGGGTGGGTCAGTTGAACGCCTTCCAGCTCATCCGCGGTCACGTCACGGACGCGGGTCCACTGATCGTCGTTCAGACGCGCACGGCCCAGCACGTCGGCGGCCAGATTGTCAGCCAGCAGGAACTTGTCGCCAACACTGGCCCAGCATTCCTCCGGCGTGTCGGTGACTTCGTACAGGCCGTAGGAAATATCCTTGCCGTACACGACTGCTTTGTTCGAGGGCATGGTCCACGGTGTTGTGGTCCAAATTACAACGTAAGCACCGAGTAGTTCTTTAGCTTTTGCAACTTGCTTCTCACGTAGTGCAGTTGCCTCTTCCAGTTGCTCCGAGAGAAAGACGCCTGACTGAGGAACGCTAGTCTTCTCAACTCGAAACTTCACCCAAATCGTGAAGCTCTCCTTGTCGTGGTACTCGACCTCGGCCTCGGCCAGCGCGGTCTTTTCAACAGGCGACCACATAACGGGTTTCGAACCCTGATAGAGCGTGCCGTTCATCAGGAACTTCATGAACTCGTCGGCGATCACCGCCTCGGCGTGATAGTCCATGGTGATATAGGGATCGGCCCAGTTGCCCGTGATGCCCAGACGCTTGAACTCTTCGCGCTGGATGTCGATCCAGCCCTCGGCGAACTTGCGGCACTCCTGACGGAAGTCGACGACGTTCACCTCGTCCTTGTTCTTGCCTTTCTTGCGGTACTGTTCCTCGATCTTCCACTCGATCGGCAGGCCGTGGCAATCCCAGCCGGGCACATAGCGCGCGTCAAACCCCATCATCTGATGGGACCGCACGATCATGTCCTTGATGGTCTTGTTCAGCGCGTGGCCGATATGCAAATGGCCGTTCGCGTAGGGTGGGCCGTCATGCAGGGTAAAGGGCGTGCGGCCCTCTTTCTCGCGCAGGCGGTCATAGACGCCGATCTTTGCCCAACGGTCCAGCCATGCGGGTTCGCGCTTGGGCAGGCCGGCGCGCATGGGGAAATCGGTTTTGGGCAGGTTCAGCGTGTCTTTGTAGTCAGGTGTTTGGGTCGTGTCGGCGCACATTGGGGGCGTCCTTTGGGTGATCTGGTCGTACTAGGATCGAAGCGGTCGGTGCGAAGTCTCAAACACCTTTGCCCGGCGTCTCGAGGATCAGAGCGCCGGGGATATAATTCGAATAATGATGGCCAAACGGTCAAACATGGCCGCGCTTATATGACGCCCGCTCTCAATGGTCCAGAGGTTCCGAGCCTTGCGGCAAATGGCGCAGCTTGGCCCAACGATTGAGCCATGCAAGCCCCGCCAGCGCGAGGCCCAGCGCCAGCAGCGAGAAGACGCGGATCAGACCGCCAAGGCCCGCGATGTCGATCAGGAACACCTTGGCCACCGCCAGTCCGATCACCGCCAGCCCCGCCTTGCGCATCAGGTCGGACCGCCGCGCGAGCGATTGGTAGAACAACGCCGCACCGACAATCAAAAGGGTCAGCGTATAGGTGTAAAGCTCGGGCTGTGTCACACCGTTGCCCTCGTACATGCCCTCGGCACCCTGCCAGACATGGCGGATGGTCAGGCCCAGCCAGACGGTCGCCAAACCCGAAGCTGCACCGTAGCTGACCTGCCGCAAATGCTTGGGCATGGACGTAATCCGCCAGGCCGAAAACCCGATGGCCAGCGCGGGGATCAGATAGGCCACCGCCAGTGTGTTCAACAGCGGAGGGCCCAGAACCGGCTCGGCCAAGGGGTTCAACAGCGGATTGCGATCTACCAGAGCTTCGACCAGACGCAGCACCCCGTGACCGGCGAAGAAAATCGCCAGAGCATAGCGCGCATAGGTCAGCTTGCCGCCCAGTTCGAAGCGTTGCACCTGCGCATAGGCCAGCAGCAGCCAGATGACGGACAGCAGGCCCAGACCCCAATGGCTGTTCTCGGCCCCGCCCTCACCAAACGCCTCCAGCCAGCGCAGCAGAAGCAGCGATAGCAAGATGCCTCCGGTCGCCCAGGCCGCGCTTTCGAGCAGCAGCTTGGCGATCGGACGGTCCAACGGTTTGATCAGCACCCAGCCGACAAAGAACCCAAGCGTCGCCGAAGCGTAGACCAGCGCCATCTCGGCAAGTGGTGCGCTTTCGGCCCAGCGCAGGCCGGGGTCCAGAACCAACCGTACGGTTACTGTGAACACACCTGCCCAGATGAACCAACTCAGCGGCGGCAAGGTGAACCGTCGGTCCAGCGCAGCGGCGACCACGATGGTCACGACCAGCGCAATCGTCAGGGCAGCTGAGCTGAGGACGATCACGCAGGCAAAGGCCAGACAGGACAGCGCTGAGAGCGTGGCCAGCGCGGGCCGCATCCGGTTCTCGCCATCAACGCGGGCGAAGCGTTCCGCCATACCAACCATCACCGCACCCAAAACGATGGCGTGCAGCGCCCAAGGGTACGGGCCGATCACCTTGGCCGGATGCCAGCCGACCTCCAGCGCGATGGCCATGGCGGGCGCGAATACGGCGGCGGCCCCGGCCCAGATGGCGGCGTATCGGTTCGCGTTGAAGGATCGCCAAGCCGCGAGAACTGACACCAGCACGCCCAACGCGGCCAGTATCGTGACGACCAGCGGGGCATCTGCTTCGGGCGTCTCGGCATAAGTGGCCGCGAAGGTGCGCGCGACGGTGCCGTTTTCGAGGCCATGCGCGACGACAAAACCGATCAGACCAACAGCCGGGAACACCGTGACATCCTGCAAGGCAGGTGCGTCCTTGGCCCACAAAAGCAGTGCCAAAGCCAACCCGAGCAGCAAGCATGTGGTCAGCCAGAACTCACCCGCCGAATCCGCCCAGTGCAGGGACAGGATGGCCGAGCTGACGGCCACTGCGGAAAATGCCACGCGGGTTGGGAAGGCGGGCCACGGATCACCCTTCTTGCGCCGGATGATCTCGGCCACCATGGGGCCCGCGTGATCGGGCCAGATGCGCCGGTTGGGAATTGCAATGGCCAGAAGTGCCAGCACGGTGACGCTGGTCAGATAACCGGGCTCGGTCAACGGGGAAGACAGAACCAGCAGCAGGCAGGCAATATAGGCGGCAAAGAGCGTCAGCACCGTAATCCACGCCCAGCGCCGCACCGTATCGATACCCAGACCCAGCAAGGTCAGGATGACAAAGTAGCCATAGAGCCAGGTCGGATCATCGGATGAGCCGCCGACCATAAAGGGGGCCGAGAAGGCTCCGATCAGTCCCACAGCAGCCAGCAGCGGCCCGTGGAACCAGCCCAGCACCAGACCCACCAGCGCGACCAGAACCATGCCGGCCAGCGCCGTTTCGGGAGAGATCAGGTCATAGAGTTGCCGGGCGGCCAGAATGCCGCCGAACAATGTCACCAAGCCCGCGCCGGAAAAGACCGATGGCAGATACGCGGTCGAGGCTGTATCGTCATCGCCGAACCTGCGGCGAATGACTTCGCCCACCACGATCAGCGCGACCCCAAAGGCCAAAGCCGCAGCGACCCGCGCCGCCGGGGGCAGCAGCCCATTTTCAACCCCGTACTGAACCAGAAAGATACCGGCCAAGGCCAAAGACAGGGCCGAAACCGCATAAAACCAGTTCTCGCGCAGCCACAGCCCGAGGGCCGCAAAGCGATCCTGCCGGAAAACAACGGCCCCTGATGGCTCGGTCTCGTCGGCAGCCGGAGGATCCTGCTTTTGTTCAGGTGGCGACCATGGGCCGGGCGCGGCCTCTGATGCGGGCAAATCCACCTCGGCTTTTGGCTCTGGCGCCGATGCCACGGCCTCTGGCAGTTCGACCTCAGCCTGACCCGGCGACAGCGCCTGTACTTGCCGCTCAAGGTGCTCAACCCGGCGGCGCAAGCGCGCTTGGCCAACCAAAAGCACGACAATCGTTACCGGAATGGCCAGTACAATCAGGCCAAGAAGAACAAGCAGCGATTCCAATTCAGGCTCCGTTCAATATCGTTCGGGCAAGCTATACCGCGCGAGCGATCGGGCGACAGTACGGAAATCCCGGTAAAGGCGCGCTGTTGCGGGAAACACGCTAAAGGACCGAGATCGCCGGGCGCGCGATCATGAGCCAAAGGATCAACAGCACCGACAGAAACGCCGGAATTCCGCATATGAACCAGATACGGAACAGGCGGGTGTAGTTTGCGGGCATTGGGCTTCCTGCATCCGCAGCAACCCGCGCATAGGCCCGCAGCCTGATCTGTATCCACACCACCGGCAACCAGAACAACCCGGTCAGCACATACAGCACCAGCGACAAGGCGATCCAACCCTCGCTCAGCGACCAGCCCAACCGCCAGGCCAGCGCGGTCCCGGTGATCGGCTGCAGGATGACGGCGGTTGTTGTGAAGATCAGATCAGCCAGCACCACGATGCCTGCGGTATGCGCAATCAGATGTGCGTCCCGGCTACGGTGGGCCATCAGCATGAAAAACGCGATGCCAGCGCCGGTTCCCAACAACACGCAGGCGCCGATGACATGCAGCCAGCGCAGGATCAGATCGGGGTCCATCAGCGGCTCTCCAACATCGGAATGGCAATCAGGGACAAGGTCATTGCAGGAAGCACTTTGACCAACGGACCCAGTGGATCGGCCCACAAGCCGGGCACCAGAACCGAGGCGGAAATCAGGTAAATCAGCGCCACCCCGATCTGCGCAAGACATGCGCGGGTGGCCCAGGGTCGCCACAGAATGGCCAGCCCAAGCGCAATGTCGACCATCGACCAGAACGCCACGCCAAGCATCGCGACGGGCACCGCCCACCCTGCCCCGATCAGGACCTGCGCCGCATTGGACAGCCCCAAAAGCCCGAAAAGACCCGAGAGCAGCCAAAACAGGCTCAGCACCCCAACGACCAGTGGCATCAGAAGGGTCATGCGCGCGGTCAGCCTGTGTTCGCGACCGCAGGGCAATCCGGCGTAGATCTGCGGCAAGGACGCCAGCGCCTGCCCCGGGGCCTGCCGAAATGGTGCAGGATCACCGATCACGCCTTGCGCCATGACCGTCATTGCCGTGCTGCGCAGCGGGGATCGCCACCCCAACCGACCCAGCAGATCAGCCCCGGCAGCGATGGGTTTGATCAATGCGGACGGAATCCTCAAATGGGCCGAGGCTGGGCGAAACCCAAGCCAACGGCGCGTGGCCGCAACCACCTCTGCCAGCGGATGGGGTGTGTCCTCGACCAGATCATAAGTGCCTTGTGGTAGCCGATCCATGGCGGCGGACAGAACGACGCGACACAGATCCGGCATTCCGATGCACTGCACAGGGGTGTCCGGATAAGCCAGCGGCTGTACCCACGGGATCGCGGCCAGCATGCGCAACAGCGCGGTGCCACCGTAGTCGCTCTGCCCAATCACCAGCCCTGGCTTCAGCACCCAAAGGCGCGCGCCCGAGGACCGCAAAGCGGCGTCCCCGGCGGCCTTGGTGTTCAGGAATGGCGTCGGCGCATCCGGCTCTGCCCCAATGGCCGAGATTTGGATCACCGCGATGTCCCGTGCAGCGCAAGCCTGACCCAAGGCCGCGATTGCAGTGTGGTGGACCACTTCAAGATCGTCCTGCCCGCCATCCTGCAGGGCACCTGCGCAATTGACCACGATATCGACCGACTGCAGCAGGTCCTGCCAGTCCTTCGGTCGGTTCAGATTGCACAGATCGCCCTGTATGAGTTGTGTCCCCGGAAGAACCTTGTTCCCCATCGGCAAGCTGCGCACCAGCCCGCGCACGCTTGCACCTTCAGCCGTCAATGCGCGCGCAACAGCGGCACCGATAAACCCGTAAGCGCCCAGAACCAGTATGTTTTTCCCGCGCAGATCGTCAGAATGCATTGGCTGTCAAATCCGTTTTGCCTCAGCCTAACGGAAACATGGGAACGCGCCAGACGTGTCAGGCGATCTGCGACAAAACCGCAGGGTCAGGGGTGAAACAGCGACCCCACCAGATAGGCAATCAGCGCCGCGACACCGCCGATCAGCAGCGTCTCCAGACCCGAACGCCACCACGGGGCCAGCGACCAGCGGCTTTTCAGCGCTCCGATGGCGAAAAAGACACCCATCGTCATCCACGCCGAAACAGCGAAGGCGTTGTTCAGCGACACCAGAAACGGCAACAAAGGGATCATCCCGGCCACCAGAAAGGCAAAGAACGTGGCAAGAGCGGCCTTCATCGGGTGCGGATCGACACTGCCCAGCCCATATTCGCCTTCGATCATCAGGTCTATCCAGCTTTCGTGGTTCGAGGTTATGGCCGCAGTCGCATCCTCCAGCACGGGTCCCGACAGACCCTTCTGCGCCAGAATCGCGCGCACCTCGTCGCGTTCGCCTTGTGGGTAAAGGGCGATGTGGCGTTCCTCGATGGCGCGAATCCGCTTGATGTTGTCCAGTTCCGCCTTGGTGCCCGAGTAGTTGCCCGCCGCCATCGAGAATCCATCGGCCAGAACGTTCGCCAACCCCAGCGCCACGATGACAAAGGACGACAACCCTGCCCCGGCGACACCTGCCACGATGGCGAAGGTGGTGACCGAACCGTCGATACCGCCATAGACCACATCGCGCAGAACGCCGCGACCGGGCGGGGCATTGATCCGCTGGGCGATCTCCTGCTGGCTGTGACCGTGATCTGTCATGGCTGGCCCTCCGTCACATTCAGTGTGACGAATGGCTGGCAGATGCGCTTTGCGTCAGATCAACCCTTGGAAAACAGCCCCTTCAAGGCGCGTTTGATCACAGCGCCGGTCGACGGTTTGTGACGATCCGAGAACGGCAAGGGTCTGCACACCTCCATCGCGGCAACGCCAACCCGGGCGCTGAGTGCGCCGTTCACCAGCCCCTCGCCAAACCGGCGGGACAGTTTGCTGAGAACCGAGCCGCCCAAAACCGGCTCTAGCAAATCGTCGCCCACCGCGACTGCGCCGGTTGCGACCAGATGTACAAAAACGGCGCGGGTCAGACGCCAACTGCCCAGAAACCCGGCCCGTCCGCCATAGATTTCCGCTATCCGCCGTATCATCCGCAGCGAGGCGGCCAAAGCCGTCACCACATCCGCCAGCGCCAGCGGCACCAAAGCGGTTACCGTTGCCACCTGCCGGGCTGCCGCTTCAACCTCGCGGCTGGCGGCAGCGTCCAGAGGGGCCAGCAGTTCATCTTCGGCTAAAGCCAGCAGACCTGAGGCGTCAAATTGCTCGGGCATTCGTTCGGACAAGCGGTTGCGGCCCCATTGGGTCTCATCCCGACCTTTGTAGAAGGCGATCAGGCGAGTCGTAACGGCACGGGCCTTGGCCAGATCGGCGTCGGCCAGCGCCTCATCCGCAGCGCGGCGCAGCCCGTCGACGCGGGACAGGCGGCCAATCGCTGCAAGTTCACGGATTGCGATGATCAGAGCAACAAAAACCAGCGCCGCGATCAATCCGGTGACGATCCACCCCAGCACAGGCGCGCGGGCGACCAGCGAGGTGGCGAAGTCCCACGCGGCGACCGAGATCGCAGCGCCGACAACCGCCAGCGCCAAGCTCCAGAACCACCGCGACAGGGCCGAGGGCTTGCGGGCAGCAAAACGGGCCGCGCTTTGCATCGCCTGACCCTGAGGCTGCGCGAGGTCCGGAACCGGCGGGGCCATGGCCACGTCAGCGGCGGGCGCATCTTCCTCGAGATCGATCAGAACCGGGCCTTTAGCCATGTGCTGCCCTTTCGGTACGCCAGACATATTTGATGTCCGGCAGGTTTTCATCATTGTCGGCCCCGTCGCTGCGGGCAATCTCGGCAAAGCCATGACGTTCGTAGAACCTGCACGCGTCGGTATTGGCCTGAAAGGCAAAGAGGCTGAGTTGCGGATGTCGCGCCTTGGCATGGTCGAGCAACTGCGCCCCGATCCCCTGCCCGCGCGCAGCGGCCGTCAGGTACAGCGAATGAATATCCGACCCGTTCAACGCCAGAAACCCAACCACCCCATCCGAGGTTTCAGCCACCGTGACCCAGCCCTGATCAATCATGCGACCGCAAAAGGCGATGGTTTCGGCACAGCTGTGCAATTCCGGCATCCAGTCGTTTTCGCGGGCAAACCCGTGCAGGATTTCCCCGGTCGTTCCGGCATCGGTGCTGCGGGCCGGGCGCAAAGTTACGATCACAACCGGTCTCCGATCAGGAACTGCGCGGCCCGGTCCAGCCGGATATGCGGTGGGCCATCGCCGGGGCGCAGGGTCAGATGCGCCGGGGCAAACCTCATGAAACCAAAATCATCGCCCAGCCAAGTCTCGGCCCCGTTCCGGGCCGGGCCGAGCAAGTGGGCCGGATCGTCCGGCAGTTCACCGGGGTAAAACGCCGCCTGCTTGCCACTGTCCTGCAACGTGCCACGCACGCAGGGCAATTCGACCCCGTCATGGCTGCGCATCTCTTCGGTTGTGGCCCGCAGCGAGGCCAGCGACAGCGCCGCTGTTTCGGCCCCCGCAAAGCTTGCCCGGTCGCGCGCCTCACGTGTCAGCGCCTCCATGATCGCGGTCAGACGGGGGTGCTGCGTGTGGTGCAGGTGGTCGGCCTTGGTAGCGGCGAACAGGATACGTTCGACCCGTTTGCCCAGCAGCAACTGGCTGAGCCACGCGTTACGACCCGGACGGAAAGCCGACAGGATATCGCCCATGGCCCGGCGCATATCCTCGACCGCTTGCGGGCCTTTGTGGATCGCGCCCAGCGCATCGACCAGAACCACCTGCCGATCAATGCGCGAGAAGTGGTCGCGGAAAAACGGCTTTACCACCTGCGCCTTGTAGGCCTCATACCGCCGCTCCATCTCGCGCTGGAGGGTACGGCGGCGCGAGGGTTCGGAAACCGGCAATGGCGCAAAGGTCAGAACCGGAGAGCCTGCCAGATCGCCCGGCAACAGGAACCGCCCCGGCGTACAGTCGTAGAACCCGGCGTCCCGTGCTTGGTTCAAGTAAGTCGTGAAGGCGGCAGCCAGGGATTGTGCAGTCGGTTCGTCATGAACGCCCGTCAGATCGGTTGCGCGGGCTTGTTTCAGAAACTCTGCCGCGTCAGGTCGGTTTTCGATGCGCGAGAGCGTCTCCTGCGACCAATCCTCATAGGATTTGTCCAACAGCGCGAGGTCCAGTAGCCATTCACCCGGATAGTCCACAATGTCCAGGTGCACGGTGCGCGGCCCCTGTAGACCGGCCAGCAACCCGGCAGGGCGGGCTTTGAACGACAGACGCAGCTCGGACACGGCGCGGGTGCTGTCGGGCCAGTGTGGTTGAGGGCCAGTCAGGTCGGACAGGTGCGATTCATAGTCGAACCGGGGCAAGGTATCGTCCGGTTGCGGTTGCAAATATGCGGCGTTGATCCGGCCTTCCTGCTGCGCGACAAGGCCGCTCATGCGGCCCCGATCAAGCAGGTTTGCCACCAGCGAGGTGATGAAAACCGTCTTGCCAGATCGCGCCAGACCGGTGACGCCCAGACGGATGACCGGCTCGAAAAACGTCTCGGACACGCTGTCGCCAATGGTTTCGACGCCGCGCACCAGACTGTCTGCCAGGGATGAGATGACCAAACTGTCGCCCCGCAATTATCGTTTTGCCCAAGATAGGTAGCCGCCTTCGGACATGCCAGTGCTTTCGCCCCCTTGCCCGTTTGCGCGCCGCGCGTTACCAGCGGCGCATGCCCAGATATGCGTTGAAAGTCGAATACCAAGGGGAACCGTTTGCCGGTTGGCAGCGGCAGAAGGACTTGCCGTCGGTGCAAGGTGCCATCGAGCACGCCTTGTCCCGCATTCTACCGGGCGATCACACCATTGCCGCCGCCGGGCGTACCGATGCGGGTGTGCACGCGTTGGGGCAAGTGGCCCATTGCGATCTGGTCAAGGACTGGGACCCGTTCCGCCTGTCCGAGGCGCTGAACTATCACCTCAAGCCGCAACCGGTGGCCATTGTGCAGGCCGCGCAGGTTGCGGACGACTGGCATGCGCGGTTCACGGCGGTCGAACGCCAATACCTGTTCCGCATCCTAATGCGCCGTGCGCCTGCGACCCATGACAAGGGGCAGGTCTGGCGCGTCAACCATCAACTGGATGTCGATGCCATGCAGAAGGGCGCCGACATGCTGATCGGGCGGCATGACTTTACCACGTTCCGCTCGTCGATCTGTCAGGCGGCCAGCCCGGTCAAAACTCTGGATGAGTTGCGGGTCGAGCGGGTTCAGGGCTTTTCCGGCCCCGAGGTTCATTTCCACGTCCGCGCCCGGTCCTTCCTGCACAATCAGGTGCGCAGTTTCGTCGGCACGCTGGAACGCGTTGGCGCGGGCTCGTGGTCACCCGAGGACGTGCGCGACGCGTTGCAGGCCACCGACCGCGCGGCCTGTGGGCCGGTATGCCCGCCGCAAGGGCTGTATCTGGCGCGGGTCGGTTACCCCGAGCC
Source organism: Ruegeria sp. AP12 (assembly GCF_056540025.1). Classification (NCBI taxonomy): domain Bacteria; kingdom Pseudomonadati; phylum Pseudomonadota; class Alphaproteobacteria; order Rhodobacterales; family Roseobacteraceae; genus Ruegeria; species Ruegeria sp. AP12. Next base: position 111,810 of record NZ_JBQFVZ010000001.1, on the reverse strand, counting down.
GGTTTTCGACTGACCTAGATCGCGCGCAACAGCAGACCACCGGCTATAACCGCGATCACCAGCCCCGCCACCAATTCGATGGTCGGGGCCAGAACGGATGCAAACCGGGTGGCCGAGGCCGAAGCAAGCAGCCCGCCGCGCAGCCCAAATGACGTCCAGCCGACCAAGGTGGTAACCAGTGCCGTGCCCAGCGCCATCGAGAAGGCTCCGGCGATACCGACCATTGCGATACCCATCTGCCAGGTCAGAATCAGAACGAACAACGCCCCGGTACAGGGGCGCGCGGCTATGCCTGCGATAAGGATGATCGCCTCGCGCAGGCTGCCGACATTGGCGACTTCTTCCGCGCTGGGGCCGTGGCGGTGGCCGCAATCCGAACAGACCTCGCCCTCGTGGTGATGATGGTGGTGGTGATCGTGATCGTGATCGTGTTGGTGGTGATGGTCATGGTCGTGATCATGGGCATGGGAAGGCTTGGCATCGTTACGGGACCGCCTGACAAAGCTACGCACCCCCCGAAAAACCAGCCACAGGCCAATCGCTGCAATCGCCGCGTAGCTGATGGGGGCCATCACCTGCTCGGTCGTTCCTACCAAGGTCTCGCGCGACAGCTGAAAAACCAGCACTCCGGCATAGACCAGAACAACCGCCGTCACCGCCTGCCCAAGGCTGGACAGCACACTGATCGCGGACAAGCGCCAGAACGCGACGCGGCGGCCCAGACCGTACCCTCCGATCAGGACCTTGCCGTGACCGGGACCGATCGCGTGAAAGAACCCGTAGGCGAAACAAACGGTCAGTAGCGTTGCCACGGCTTGCGGCTGCTCGGCCCGCGCTGCCCGCAAGGCCCGTGCGATCTGGTTCTGAAACTCGCGCTGCTCACCCGCGGCCCAGGCGGCGAGGCTGTCAAAGCCACCGCTTCCCCAGAACCAGGCCAACAGGCCAAAGGCGATGGCAACCGGAACGATCAGGTATTTGGACATGACACGAGGATCTCAGTCGCGAAGTTCTCGCCCACCAGAGGGATGTCGTTTTCCTCCAGATCGTAATCCGCATCCAATGTCAGCAGAAACGCCCGCATCTGCGCCAATTGGCCATCGATATCGGGATCGACACGCTCGATAAAACATGTGGACGGGCCGGACACGGTCACGGGCCGGTTGACTTCGTATGCGGTATAGTAGGTCTCATCAAACGGTTTGGCCGACAAGGCGTAAGCTGGCACGGCACCCCCTTCGACCTCGCGCAGATGCGTGGTCACGACGCGCCCGTTCTCGGCTGTCGCGTGGGGTTCCAGCGGACCGGACAGCTTGACCGGCGCACCACCGGCAGTCACGACCAGATCACCGTTGTAGCCTTCGACCCATTGCGCGTCGAACCCGGTCAGATACGCCTCTTCGCTTTCTGTCAGAACGCCATCTGCGTCCTGATCCAGCTTCAAATCCTCCAGAACCAGCAGCGAGTAGAATTCGTCATACGCCCAGGTCACGCGCACATGGGTCAGGTTGCCTGCTTCGTCCACGATGAACTCCAGCCCGGTGTCAATGAAGACATGCGGGTGGGCCAGCGCGGGGATCGGCAGGCAGCAAGTCAGAATGGGTATCAGCCAACGCATGCCGGCAAGATAGGGCGGCAACACCGCAGCGGCAATGCGTTTCCCGGCTTCACCGCAGAAACCGGCCGAGCGCATCATGTGGGTGGGAACAGAACCAACGTTTGCAGCGCTGTCCCCACTGGCCCTTCGGCATCATACAGAACCGATTGCGACATGCCGACGCCCGAAGGTTGCCAGTGCGAGATCGAGTCGGCTGCCAACCAGTCCGAGACCGGCTCGCGATGGATGTTCACCGTCAGATCGGTGTTCATGAACCCCATTTCCGCCGTTGGCGCATTCCACGAGATACCGTTGCCGCAATCGGCCAGCGGGCAAAGCGACTGGATCGGCGATTGCACCTCACCCCCCAACAGGTTCGGCGTGCGCATCCAGATGGCTTTCGGCCCGGCCCCCTGTTTGCCCCCTGCCGGGTATCTGATGTCGCTGTAATGGGCAAATCCCGGAAGGTCGTGGCGCAGTTCACCGATCGGGAAAGGCCCATCAACCGCATCTTCGAACCGCAGCTGAGTGACGTGGACATTGGGCACTGTGCCCAGATCACGACGCGCCAGATGCATGGTTGTCGCCGTAGCGCACAGGGTGTCGTCCAGATCGTGCACCGTCACCCGCGTGGTGGCTAGCGTTTTGGTGTGCCGTGTAGTCTCTGCCGCCACCCGCAAGCCCGACAGGGGCAGAGGGCGCAGCAGATCAACCGTCAGACGGGTCAGCATCTTCTCGGGCCCAACCTCGGTTTCAGCAGCGCGCACGATCAGGCCGCTGACGGGCCCCGCGTGACAATGATCGGCTGACCAGGGGCCGCGCGCCGGGTCGTTGCCGACAAAAGCCCCATCTTCTCGCTGATGAAAATAGGCGACGTTGTCGAATTCGTACCTGGTCATGCGGTGCGTCAGACCTTTTCCTGCGTGTGTTTCTTCAATTCGGCCCGCGCGACCTGACGGCGGTGAACCGCGTCTGGTCCGTCGGCCAGTCGCAGGGTTCGCACATGAGTCCAGGCGGTGGCCAGTGGTGTGTCCTGACTGACCCCTTGCCCGCCGAACATCTGCACCGCCTCGTCGATCACCTTCAGCGCGACCCGAGGCGCAACCACCTTGATCTGGCTGATCCACGGGGCCGCGGCCCGCGCATCGCCCTGATCCATGTACCACGCCGCTTTCAGACACAGCAGGCGGGCCATCTCGATCTCCATCCGGCATTCGGCGATGATGTCGTAATTGGCACCCAGCTGCGCCAGCTTCTTGCCGAACGCCTCACGCTGCATGGAACGCTTGCACATCTGCTCCAGTGCGCTTTCCGCCTGACCGATTGCGCGCATGCAATGGTGAATGCGCCCCGGCCCCAAGCGGCCCTGCGCAATCTCGAACCCGCGGCCTTCGCCCAAGAGGATATTCTCTGCGGGCACGCGCACGTCGGTAAACCGAATATGCATATGGCCGTGCGGCGCGTCGTCGTGGCCGTAGACCTGCATGGGTCGCAGAACCTCGATCCCGGGCGTATCGGCGGGCACCACGATCATCGACTGGCGCTTGTGCTTGGGCTGATCCTCGCCGCCGGTTTTGACCATCACGATATAGACCTTGCAGCGCGGATCGCCCGCGCCGGATGACCACCATTTCTCGCCATTCAGGACATAGTCATCGCCGTCCCGCACGCAGGACATCGACACATTGGTCGCATCGGATGAAGCCACATCCGGTTCGGTCATCAGATAGGCCGAGCGGATCTGGCCGTCGAGCAGTGGCTTCAACCACTGTTGTTTCATCGCCTCGGTGCCGTAACGCTCGAACACTTCCATATTGCCGGTGTCGGGGGCGGAACAGTTGAACACCTCGGCCCCAAGGGGGGTCTTGCCCATCTCTTCGGCGAAATAAGCATATTCAACCGTGGTCAGCCCGAACCCTTTGTTGCTGTCGGTCAGCCAGAAATTCCACAGACCGGCGGCCTTGGCTTTGGCTTTCAGCCCCTCAAGGATTTCGGCCTGGCGTTCGGTATATTGCCAGCGGTCGTCCTTGTTGATCTCGGCCTGGTATTCTTCTTCCAGCGGCATGATCTCATCCCGGACCATGTCGGCGACACGTTGCAAAAGGGCGCGGTTTTCCTCGCGCAAACCAAATGACATATTCATGAAATTCCCTCCTGCCGGGTGAAATCCGGGCTGTACCTTACGGACCGAGGATGGCTTAACTGTTGCGACTCTGTCCAGTTGCGTGACGGAACGTCACCACGTTCAATTTCAAGAGAAGGAACCGCCCATGGCGCTGTTGATAGACACCGGCCTGACCAACTGGATCAGCGATGCGGACATCGCCAATGACATCCGGTCCGCGATCCCCGGTGCCGATATTCGCACGCCGGACGCAATCGGCAACGCCGATGAGATTACGATGGTTGCGGTCGTGGGCCTGAAAGACGACCACCTGCACCAGCTGCCAAACCTGAAACTGGTGCAAAAGCTTGGGGCGGGTGTCGAAACGATTGTCGGAAATCCCAACCTGCCCGACCACATGCGGGTTGCGCGCCTGAAACCGGATGCACCGGCACAGGGCATTGCCGAATGGTTCGTCGCCTACATCCTGCGCGCCCAGCGTCATATGGCATTTCACGAAGCCGCGCAGGCCCGCGCAGAATGGCTGCCTAAGGAACCAACCTTCACGCCCCACACAACCGTCGGCGTTCTGGGTCTGGGTCATATCGGGGACCGCACCGCGCGGATGCTGCGCGCCGTTGGGTTTAAGGTCCTGGGCTGGAGCCGGTCGCCAAAGCAGATCGAGGGCGTCACCTGCCTGCATGGCGACGATGCCTTGCCCGGTCTGCTGGGGCAGTGCGATCATGTCTGCGCCATCTTGCCCTCGACCCCGCAAACGGTGGGTCTGTTCGACGCGCAGATGCTGGCGGCGATGAAACCCGGCAGCCAGCTATTGAACGCCGGTCGCGGCGATCTGATTGACGAGGGTGCGCTGATTGCCGCGCTGGATCAGGGCACGCCCGGCCATGCGATTCTGGATGTGACAAGTCACGAGCCGCTGCCAGCCGACAACCCGCTTTGGCAGCACCCAAGCGTTACAATCACGCCCCATGTGTCCGGTTGGCATCTGGGCGATGCGCTGTCGGATGTGGCAGAAAACTTCCAGCGGCTGACAACCGGCGCGCCGCTGCTGAATGAGGTCGACCGGGCGCGCGGTTACTAGCGCAATCAGGGCGCCATCACCCAGTTGCCGCCCGCATCCTTGCATTGACGGGTTCTGACCCCGCGCGAGGCCTCTTTGCCTTCGGGCTGAATGTCGTGTTGCAGCCGGACGCAATTGCCCTCGACCGCATCAATCCGGATTGTCCCCTTTGATCCGGTTTCGCCATTGCTCCACCCGATCTCCTTGCCGACGCTGGGCGTGCCGTCGGTCAGCAAGCTGCGTGACGCTTTGTTTGCCACTTCGAAATCCGCAGGCGAAAGCCCCATTTCGGCGATGATTCGGGACAAGGGTTTGGCCGAGGCGGTCGTCGTAACGCCTGCCATGCTAAGTAGTGCCAATGCGAAAAAGACCCGGGCTTTCATTTCTGCCTCGCTGAACTGAAATCAATTTTGACTTCAAGGATATACCTGCGCGGGGGCGTGGCCAACCCCTACGGCGGCGACCTTCAAATTATCCCGAACAAACCTATCGCAAGCCCAGCGCTAGAGGCCGCACCCGGTTTGCCCGCATAGTGTCCCGCAAACGAACCCGAGGCACATGATGACACAACCAACCTATTTTTCGCCCCTCGGCGGGCACCCCGGCCAGGACCAGCTTTTGACCGACCGGGCCGTGTTCACCGATGCCTATGCGGTCATTCCCAAGGGTACGATGCGCGACATCGTGACCAGCTATCTGCCATTTTGGGAGGGCACGCGCCTGTGGGTCCTGTCGCGCCCGCTCAGCGGCTTTGCCGAGACGTTTTCGCAATACATCATGGAGGTTCAGCCCGGCGGTGGCAGCGATCAGCCGGAAACAGACCCGCGCGCTCAGGCCGTTCTGTTTGTGGTCGAGGGGGCCGTGCATCTGACGCTGAACGGAACGGAATATAATTTGGATACAGGGGGGTACGCCTATATCCCACCCGGCGCGGACTGGACGTTGCACAACCGATCTGACGCCGTGGCACGGTTTCACTGGGTCCGCAAGGCCTATGAGGCCGTGCCCGGCCTGCCCGTCCCCGATCCGATCATCACCAATGAACGCGACGTGGCCCCGATTGAAATGCCCGGAACCGAAGGGCGCTGGTCCACGACCCGCTTTGCCGACCCGCAGGACTTGCGTCACGACATGCATGTCAACATCGTCAATTTCGAACCCGGCGGCGTGATCCCCTTTGCTGAAACCCATGTGATGGAGCACGGGCTTTACGTGCTGGAAGGCAAGGCCGTCTACCGGCTCAATCAGGACTGGGTGGAGGTCGAGGCGGGCGATTACATGTGGCTACGCGCCTTTTGCCCGCAGGCCTGTTACGCGGGTGGGCCGGGGCGATTCCGGTATCTTCTGTACAAGGACGTGAACCGGCATATGCCGTTATCCTTGCCCCGCTAAACCCGGTTTCATCGCCTTTTACCCCTGCAGGGGTTCACAGCGGCCCCGGAATTTGCTGAAATCCCAGCAAATTCCATTGTTTGAGTATTGGAGACTGGCTGATGAAACTGCGTACCCCCCTGATGGCTCTGGCCGCATGCGCCATCGTGGCCGCAACCTTGTCCACGCCGGTCGCTGCCAAGGATGAGACCAAATCGGTCTTTGTCATGAGCCGGACGTGGGCCGTGACCAAAGTCTCGGACGAGCCGGTCATCTACCGCGCCACCCGCGACAACAACAACCTCAACCCGTTCGGCCCGCCACCACGCCTGCGCACCCTGCAGGCCATCGCGGCGATCCAGCAGGCAACCGGATGCAAACCGATCGTGGCCAGCATGTATCAGAACATCTCGGGGCAGTTCTTCTCGCAGGTCAGTTGCGGTTGAAATTGGTACAATACTTTCGTTGAGATCGCCTGATCTGCCTGCCATAGCTTGCGCATGAAACTCGCGATCAACGGATTCGGCCGCATCGGCCGCACGATCCTGCGGCAGGTTCTGACCCAGCCGCAAGGATCAGATATCGAGCTGGTGCTGATCAACGATATCGCACCGCTGGACACCTGTGCCTATCTGTTCAAATACGACAGCACCTTTGGCCCCTATGCGGGGGACGTGTCCGCTGGTGACGAAGCCCTGATCATTGACGGGCGCACGGTGCCGATGACGCACAGTTCCGATCTGGCGAATATCGATCTGTCAGGCGTTGACGTCCTGCTGGATTGCACCGGCATTGCACGCTCATCCGATGTCGCCGGCCGGGGGCTGACGGCTGGCGCGCGCAAGGTGCTGATCTCGGGCCCTTCGCCTGCGGCTGAACTGACGGTGGTTTTGGGTGCCAATGAGGATCAGTTGGGTGATGCCAGCATCGTCTCGAACGCATCCTGCACCACCAATGGCCTCGCGCCGCTGGTTCGGGCACTGGATCAGATCGGCGGCATCGTCTCGGGCCATATGACCACTATCCACTGTTACACCAACAGCCAGCCGATGGTCGACGCGCCGCGCGGCGATCTTGCGCGTTCGCGCGCAGGGGCGCTGTCGATGGTGCCGACCACGTCCAGCGCGACCCACCTGATCGACGTTGTTCTCCCGCATCTGGCCGGACGGATTTCGGGCGCAGCGGTGCGGGTTCCAACCGCCAGCGTTTCGGCGGTGGACCTTGTGGTAACGCTCGGGCGCGGCATGAGCGAACAGGCTTTCGACACCGCGTTTCGCGAAGCGGTCGATGCTTCGGCGGTTCTTGGCTGGACCGATCTGCCTCTGGTCTCGTCCGATCTGCGATCCCGCCCCGAATCGCTGGTTATCGCAGGCCCCGAGACCCGAATGGTCGGCAACAATCAGGTCCGTGTCTTCGGCTGGTATGACAATGAATGGGGCTTTTCCGCCCGCATGCTGGACGTGGCCCGTTTGATGGCGACGGGTTGATCCGGACTGACCGCAGCGGGCGGGCCTGCCCGCGCGCTGCCGGGCCCAACGGGTCAGCGCGCATCTTCGATGCGTTCTGACCGGGCGGGAGCCTTCCGGGGTCAGCCCGCGATCACCTCATAGGGGGTGTCGAACCAGAATTCCTCGAGATTCGCACCCTCACCGATGCGATCCACCACGGCAAACAGGCCCGGACCATGCAAAGGCGTCAGCACCCCATGCCACGTAGCGCGGTGATAGTTCACGGCCTGCCCGGCCCGTGTCATGAAGGCCCTGGGCCGCCCAGGCTGCCCTCCCTCATCGGGTGCTACGACAACCAGAAACGGCTGATGGGTCATCGGGATAAAGGCCTGACTGCCCTCCGGGTGCCGCTCGACCATATCCAGCGCATATGGCAGCGCGCGCGGGTTGGCGTTGAACAGGCTGATCCCGGCGCGCCCGTCAGAGAAATCCAGCAGCGCCCGATCATGATACCGGCCACACTGCCCCTGATTGATGATCTTGTCGGCATCGCCGGACCCTTCGATTACATCACCAAAAGGCGCAAATTGCTCAGCGGTCAGCGGCTCGGCAACGATCCGGCGGCTCATGAGGGCAACACGTCCCGCAGCCGGAATTCGGCGATGCGTTCAACCTGACGGCAGGCCTCGGCAAACTCGGTATCGCGATCCTGTTCAATCCGCCGCTGAAAGGCCGCAAGGATTGAAGCCTTGTCATGATCCCGCACCGCAATGATGAACGGAAATCCGAACGTTTCAGTGTACCGCGTATTCAATTCGGTAAAGGCCACGCGCTCCTCATCCGTCAGCGCGTCCAAACCGGCCGAGGCCTGCTCGGACGTGCTTTCCTGCGTCAACCGCTTGGCCTGCGCCAGCTTGCCCGCCAGATCAGGATGCGCTGTCAGAACCCCCAACCGCTCGGGCTCAGAGGCCGACCTGAACATCCGCGCCAAGGCGTTGTGCAACCCGCCTGCGGTGTCATGCGCAGGCCCAAGTTCCAGATCATAGGCCCGCTCGGCAATCCAGGCCGAGTGTTCGAAAATGCCCCCATAGGCTTCGACAAACGCGTCCCGTCCCATCTGCGACGGCTTCGGATGGGATTGCGGCGGGTGGGTCTGTGCCCAGTGTTCAGCAATCTGCAACCGGGTGGCAAACCACACATCCGAGAAGCTGCGCGCGTATTCCAGAAAACGTTTCAACGCCATGACGCGGCCCGGTCGCCCAATCAAACGACAATGCAACCCGATGGATAGCATCTTGGGCGCCCCCGCCTGCCCTTCCTCATACAATGCGTCGAAACTGTCCTTGAGATAGGAAAAGAACTGATCGCCCGCATTGAACCCTTGCGGCGTGGCAAAGCGCATATCGTTGCAATCCAGCGTGTAGGGCACGATTAGCTGATCCCGACCGTCGATCTGTGCCCAATAGGGCAGATCGTCGTCATAGGTGTCGGCGACATAATCGAACCCGCCCTCTTCGGACACCAGACGCACCGTGTTCTCGGAACAGCGCCCGGTGTACCAGCCGCGCGGGCGCTCACCGACGACCTCGGTGTGAAGCCGGATCGCCTCGGCAATTTCGGCGCGCTCCTGCGTCTCGGGCATGTCTTTGTGTTCCACCCATTTCAGCCCATGGCTGGCAATCTCCCAACCGGCGTCTTTCATCGCGGCCACCTGATCCGGCGACCGCGCCAAAGCCGATGCCACGCCGTAAACCGTGATCGGCAGGTCCTGCATCAAGCGATGCAGCCGCCAGAACCCGGCCCGCGCGCCGTATTCATAGATCGATTCCATGTTCCAATGACGCTGCCCCGGCCATTGCGCCGCGCCGACGATCTCGGACAGAAACGCCTCGGACGCGGCATCACCGTGCAGAACGCAGGTCTCGCCACCCTCTTCGTAATTCAGTACGATCTGGACGGCCAGCTTGGCCCCGCCCGGCCATTGCGCCGCTGGCGGGTTGGCACCGTATCCAATCATGTCGCGGGGGTATCGAGGCGGTTGCATGGCGTCTTCCGGTTTTGGATGTTTCGACAGGCTTATCCTAGAAATTCGCCAATGATTATCAAATCAATCCGAACGCTGTTTCCGGTTCTTTCGGCATTTCCCCTGTTTTGATCTTTGCGCCACACTGTGTCACAGCAAAGTGACGTATCTGAGGGAGGCTTTCGTGGCAGGCTATCTGACAACTCATGTTCTGGACACCGCCCGGGGCTGCCCCGCCGCCGGGTTGAAAATCGCGTTGTACAGCGTGTCCGGCAATTCCCATCGCAAGCTGGTCGAGATGGAAACCAATGCCGATGGTCGCACGAACAGCCCGATCCTGCCGCAGGAGACATTCAAGACGGGCACATACGAGCTGATCTTCTTCGCCGGCGATTACCTGCGCGCGACAGGACAAGACGGGGATGACCCTTTGTTTCTGGATCAGGTGCCGATCCGGTTTGGTATGTCCGACCCCGACGCACATTACCACGTGCCCCTGCTGCTTTCCCCTTACGGCTACTCGACCTATCGCGGCAGCTAACCCTCCCGCCGGTCAGAGACCCTTTCAGGGTCCCTTCCCGTTGGGCCCAGCGCCGCGCCCTGCGGGCCCGGCGCGGTTGCGCTTTTATCAATGGCAACGCCACACCCGATCCCGTCGCACCCGCGCCGCAGCACAGCTGCGGCGCCCGGCCCAACGCTGTGCGGTGCCGGAACGGCACAAACAGGGGCAGGAGCGCTACCCGGCTGGCAATTCCGAGTTTCGGACGACTTTTCCGATCCGCTCGATCATGAAATCCATGAACAGGCGCGCCTTGGGGTCCTGATGGCGGCGGTGTGTATAAAGGCACGCCATCTGCACCGGCACGGGCGGCGTATCCTGCGCGACGGCCACCAGACGACCCGCGCTTAGGTGATCGGCCACTTCAAACACCGGCTTCATGGCAATGCCCTGCCCGGACAGCGCCCAATCTGTCAGGACGTCTCCGTCGTCACATTCGAACCGGCCTGACACCGCATAGCGTTTCGGGCCGTCGGCGGTTTCCAGCATCCACTGAAACTCGGTCGCGCCGGGAAAGCGCAGGTTCAGGCATTCGTGTTTGTCCTTCACCAGATCAGCCCCCGTCGCAGGCATCCCCCGCCGCGTGACATAGTCAGGGGCGGCGCACAGCACGCGCTGGCAATCGGCGATTTTGCGGATGCGCAAGGTGCTGTCCTCGGGCTGACCGATGAAAAAGGCCAGATCCAACCCCTCGGTCGTAAGGTCAACGGATCGATCCGTCAGGCGCAAACGCACATCGATTTCGGGATATTCCGCCAGAAAATCAGGCACATGCGGGGCCAGCAACCGCCGCCCCACCCCCAGCGGAGCCGCCACGAACAGAGACCCACGCGGGGCTTCGGTCAGATGCGTCACCTGCGCTTCGGCCTCATCCACCGCATCCAGCACCGCCACCGCGCCGGGGTAAAACGCCTTGCCCTGCTCGGTCGGTGACAGGTTCCGCGTCGTGCGTTGAAACAGACGCACGCCTAGATGATCCTCAAGCTGAGAAATCCGGGCCGAGGTCACGGCGGGTGAAATCCGCAAATCGCGCCCGGCGGCGGACATGCTGCCCAGATCATAAACCCTGACGAAGGTGCGGATATTGTCGAGATAGGACATCTTATCGTTTTTTTTGATACAGTTTGACAATATACGGGAATACCGAAGAAAAGCCCGTTTGCCTAGTGTGGCGGCAACCAATCGGAGACCTCATTCATGTACGACTTTGCCGTGTTCTGGGACTGGATGGCATTTGCCGTGCGCTGGCTGCATGTGATCACGGCCATGGCGTGGATCGGATCGTCCTTCTACTTCATCGCGCTGGATCTGGGCCTGAACCGCAATATCCCCGGCCCTGCGGATGGCGAGGAATGGCAGGTGCATGGCGGCGGCTTCTACCACATTCAGAAATATCTGGTCGCGCCCGAGCGGATGCCCGACCACCTGACCTGGTTCAAATGGGAAAGCTATTCGACCTGGCTCAGCGGTGCGGCGCTATTGATGATCGTCTACTGGGTCGGCGGAGAACTATACCTGATCGACGCCGAAAAGGCCGATCTGGCACTGTGGCAAGGCATTCTGATCTCGGCAGCGTCCCTGACTATCGGATGGCTGGTCTATGACTTTCTGTGCAAATCCGGTCTGGGCGAGCGTCCAACCCTGTTGATGGTACTGCTGTTCGTCCTGCTGGTGGCTATGGGCTGGGGTTACAACCAGATTTTCACCGGGCGCGCGATGATGCTGCATCTTGGGGCGTTTACCGCCACGATCATGACGGCCAACGTGTTCTTCATCATCATGCCGAACCAGCGCATCGTTGTGGATGATCTGAAGAATGGCCGCACGCCCGACCCGAAATTAGGCAAGATCGCCAAGCTGCGCTCGACCCACAACAACTATCTGACCCTGCCGGTTCTGTTCCTGATGTTGTCCAACCACTACCCGCTGGCATTCGCGACCCAGTACAACTGGATCATTGCCGCGCTGGTGTTCCTGATGGGCGTCACCATCCGGCACTATTTCAACACCCGCCACGCGCGTGCAGGCAACCCCACCTGGACCTGGCTGGCAACCGCCTTGCTGTTCATCGCCATCATGTGGCTGTCGACCGCACCGATGTATGAACCGATTGAAGAGGCCGAGGCGCAGCCATTGACGCCCTATGAACAGAAATTCGCGGCTGCCGAGGGGTTTGAGCAGGCACATGATATCGTTCTGGGGCGCTGTTCGATGTGTCATGCACGTGAGCCGGTTTGGGAGGGCATCCTTTGGGCCCCCAAAGGCGTTTTGCTGGAAACCGAGGCGGATATTGCCCGCAACGCGCAGCAGATCTACCTGCAGGCCGGTGTGACCCATGCGATGCCGCCGGCCAATGTGACCTTTATGGAACCAGAAGATCGCGATGCCATCATCCGATGGGTCCGCAACGCCGGGCTGTAACGCGGTCACGGATCACGGCAATTCGGCGCATCGCGCGATTAACCCCTTCCCCCAAACGGTTTCAGATGCTCTAACTTGAATTCAAAGAGCCGTGCAGAAACACGGCACAAGAGATTTCGACTCGGGGGCAGTTGGAGCCAACTGATGCAGGGAAGCAAGCCGCGACGCGGTCTGAGATGCTGGCTATTGGGCGCTGTCACCGCCCTTGCGCCAACAACGCTGGTTGCGTTGGAAACCACACTGACCGCCCCCGGAGCCCCCAAGGAAGTTGTCGAGCGCCTGAAAGAAACCTCTTCCGTCGCCACCGCCGAAGATCGCGGGCTGGACACGCCGCTGGAAATTCTGTCTGCCGCCCTGTCGGATTACCGGACGCTGGTACAGATCCTGTATGACGAGGGGTATTTCAGCCCGGTCGTTAGTATCAAACTGGACGGGCAGGAAGCGGCCGAGATGAGCTCGCTCACCGTTCCCAATCAGATCAACCGCGCGGTTATCACAGTGGAAACCGGCCCGACCTTCAAATTCGGCACGGCAGTTGTGCAACCTCTGGCCCCTGACACGGTGCTGCCCGAGGAATTCGCCACCAGCAAGCTGGCCACCACGGGCGCGATCCAACAGGCGGCCTCGGCCGGTGTTCAGGCGTGGCGCGATGCGGGCCACGCCAAGGCAAGTGTGGCCGGGCAACGGGTGATCGCGCGCCATGCCCAGGCGCGGCTGGACGCCGAGATTGATCTGGACCCGGACAGGCGACTGACTTTTGGCCAGATGTTCATCAAGGGCGACACCGATGTTCGTCACCGGTCGATTGAAAAGATCGCTGGCTTTCCCAGCGGCGAGGTTTATTCGCCCGCCAAAATCCAGAAAGTCGGCACCCGCTTGCGCCGCACCGGGACGTTCAACGTGGTGTCCCTGCAAGAGCGTGAGACGCCAAACCCCGATGGGACGCTGGATTTCGACGCAACCTTCGAAGATCTGCCCAAACGCCGTCTGACCTTTGGTGTCGAGCTTGCATCCCGCGATGGTGTCGACGTCACCGCCACCTGGACCCACCGCAATGTCTTTCGCCGGGCCGAACGTCTGCGGTTCGAAGCCGCCCTGCGCAATATCGGCGGGGCCGAGGATCTGGATGGACGCATTGGCCTGCGACTGGATCAACCCGACCGGCTGGGCCCCGACGACAACACCTTCTGGAGCGCGCTGCTGGAGCGTCGAAACACCGACAATTACAACGTGACCGTCGCCTCGCTGGCTTATGGTGCACGGCGCACCTTTTCGGATCAGCTATACGCCGAGGCGTCGGCGGGCTTTCAGTGGTCGAACGCAGATGATGCCTATGGTGACGGGCGCAAGTTCCGGTATTTTATCCTGCCATTCCGATCCGAATGGGATCAGCGCGACAGCAAGGTCAGTGCGACAAAAGGGTTTTATCTGGATTCGCAGGTCATGCCGTTTGTTGGGCTTTCGGGTACGGATACCGGCATCCGGCTGTTCTTTGACGGTCGCGCCTATACCAGCCTTGGAACCGGCGGCCGGCTTGTTCTGGCGGGGCGGGTCCAGCTGGGCTCGGTCATCGGGCCACCACCGGATGGGGTGACGCCGGACTTTCTGTTCTTCTCGGGCGGGGCCGGGACGGTGCGTGGGCAACCGTTTGAAAGCCTTGGCATTCCGGTAGGCACCGGCGTTGCGGGCGGCAAATCGTTCCTGGGCTTTTCTGGCGAGGTGCGCGGCAAGATCACCGACACCCTGTCGCTGGTTGGGTTTTATGACTACGGTATTGTAGACACGTCCTCATTCGTCGGCACCGGGGCCGAGGATCATGCCGGGGCTGGGCTTGGGGTCAGATATGATCTGGGCGGTTTTGGCCCGCTGCGCTTTGACCTTGCCGTGCCCGTTCAGGGCGACACGGGCGACGGGTTGCAGTTCTACATCGGGATCGGACAGGCCTTTTGATACAGCGTCTTTCATACCCCGTTCTGGTCGTCACACTGACCTGCGCGCCGGTTTCGGCATACGCACAGGACGAAGGCGGCAGCATGATCGAGCGGTTCCTGCAGGACACGCTGTCGGGAGACGATCAGAACGTAACTGTAAAAGGCTTGGAAGGCGCGCTGAGCTCACGCGCAACGATAGAAGAGATCACGGTGGCCGATGACGAAGGCGTCTGGCTGACGATCAAAGGGGCGGAACTGGACTGGAACCGTCTTGCCCTGATCCGGGGCCGGTTTTCGGTCAACGCCCTGACCGCGCAAGAGATCGACGTGGCCCGCGCTCCGGGCACTACAACGACCGAGGCCCCACCCCCGTCAGCAGAAACCCAGCCGTTTCAATTGCCGGAATTGCCGGTCTCAATCGAAATCGGCGAGATCCGGATCGATGAATTGGCCTTGGGTGAGCCCTTGATCGGCGTGGCCGCAGAACTGACCGTCACTGGCGACCTTTCATTGGCGGACGGTACGCTGGACACAAATCTCGACATTACAAGGCTGGACCGTGCAGGGGATGAGATCACGCTGGCGGCAGGGTTCCAGAACTCGAACAGTCAGATCGATCTGGATCTGAACGTGACCGAAGCTTCGGGCGGGTTGATCTCGACGGCGTTGAAAATCCCCGATAGCCCGCCCATTGGACTGACCGCCAAGGGATCAGGGCCGCTGACCGATTTCACCGCCGATATCGGACTGAGCAGCGACAACCAGCAACGGGTGGCCGGTCAGGTCAGGTTGCGTTCGGCAACGGCCGAGGATGAAACGGCCGAAGACGGGATTGCCTTCACTGCGGACCTAAGCGGTGATCTGACCCCCTTTGTCGCCGACGACATGGACGTATTCTTTGGTCAGGACACACGCCTGTTTGTCGACGGCAAGACACAGCCCGAAGGCGCGTTGCAGATCAGCGATCTGGATTTCACGTCCCAAGCCCTGAATCTGGAAGGCGAGTTGCAATTGGCGGCGGGTGGGACCTTGCAACTGGCAGCGTTGCAAGGGCGCATCTCGCCGCCCAATGGGGAAACTGTTGTCTTGCCAGCCTCGGGCGGTGAGACATCGATTGAAGCCGCTCAAATCTCGGCCCTGTTCGATCAGGCGAATGGCAATCTGTGGGACCTGAGTCTGACGGCCAACGCGTTCAAATCGCCTCAGATCAGTCTGGACCGGGCGCAGATCACCGCGCAGGGCACGCTGGAACAGGGCGACATCGTCAACGTCGATGGCGACGTGCAGGCGGCGCTGGACGGGCTTGATCTGGCAGACCCTGCGATGAACACCGCGCTGGGGGACCGGATCACGCTGGACGGGGCGTTCGACTATGGCAGCGATCAGTCGCTTGACCTGTCGGGGTTCGAGCTGGTGGGCTCGGACTATACGCTGGGCGTCGATGCGCTGATCAGCGGTTTGACCAGCGGGCTGGCCGTGGATGGCTCGGCCTCGCTGGACGCAACGGATCTGTCCCGGTTCTCTGATCTCGCGCAGTTGCAGCTGGGCGGGCAGGCATCAGCCCGGCTGGTGGGCAAAGGCTCACCGCTGGAGGGCAGCTTTGACGTCAAGCTAGAGGTCAAGGGCAGCGATCTGTCCACCGGGCGCGACGACATCGATCCGGTGATCCGGGGCGAGACAACCATCACAGTCGATGCCAAACGCGGAGCCGATGGAATCACCCTGCGCGACTTTACCTTGATTGCGGATGCGGCACGGGCGCAGGCAAGCGGGACGGTCACAACCCCTGATGGCAACCTGTCAATTGACGGTCAGGCCAAACTATCCGCGCGCGATCTGTCAGTCTTTTCCGGTCTGGCGAAACGCGAACTTGGCGGCTCGGTTCAGGCCAGCCTGCAAGGGGCCGGAACGGTTCAAACCCTTGAATTCGACGGCACAGCCAGCGTTACGGCACGCGACATCAAAACCGGGATGGCCGAGATTGACCCCCTTCTGAAAGGCGAAACCATTGTCGAATTCGACGGGGCGCTGTCGCAAGATCAGATCACGATCCGCGAGGCAACGGTCAACGGGAATGCCGTAACGGCCCAAGTCGCGGCGACGATTGACGATCCAACCGGCGACATTGCTTTCGATGGCGCGACCAGTGCGTCTATTCCCGACCTGACGCTGTTCTCGGGCCTTGCGGGCCGCGATCTGGCGGGGTCGGTCAACGCCAGCGTCCAAGGGAGCGGGGCCGTTAAAACGCCTCGGTTTGATGGTAAGGCCAGCATGACAAGCCGGGACATCAAAACCGGGATGGCGGATATCGATCCGCTTCTGACAGGGCAAACTTCGGTCGAGTTTGACGGGGCCGTGTCTGAGGATCAGATTACGATCCGCGAGGCCAAGGTCAACGGAAACGCCGTGACAGCCCAGGTTGCGGCCACGATTGACGATCCCACCGGAGATATTGCGGTCGATGGTACGGCCAGTGTGGATGTTCCAAACCTGTCCTTGTTCTCGGGCCTTGCAAACCGCGATCTGGCGGGATCGGTCGAGGCGCAGCTTCAAGGCAAGGGCGCAGTGGGCAGCAAGGCCTTCGATGTGAACGGCAGCGTCAAGGCAGATGACATCCGCGCGGGGATCGAGCAGGTGGATGCGCTGCTGCAGGGGCGCACGACCCTGACCGTGGATGCCCTGAACGATGAGAACGGGTTGAACATCCGCACCTTCCGCCTGAAAGGAACGGCCCTTTCCGCCAATGCTTCGGGTCAGTTGAGCCGCGAGACCGGGGGGCTGAACTTTACCGCCGCCCTCGACGACTTGGGGCGGTTGTCGGAAACACTCACCGGCCCCCTGAAACTGGACGGCAATGTTGCGCCAACCGGATCGGGGCTGGAAGGCACGGCCAATCTGC
This sequence comes from Ruegeria sp. AP12, assembly GCF_056540025.1. Taxonomy (NCBI): domain Bacteria; kingdom Pseudomonadati; phylum Pseudomonadota; class Alphaproteobacteria; order Rhodobacterales; family Roseobacteraceae; genus Ruegeria; species Ruegeria sp. AP12. Next base: position 94,379 of record NZ_JBQFVZ010000001.1, on the reverse strand, counting down.
AGGGGCCCGACAGCTCTTACGCCAGCCTTGTCGGAACGGTCGATACCGATGGCTCTGCCGATCTGGACTTTGACGCCAGGCTCAACCGGATCGAGCGGTTTGTGCCGGATTTCCCCGGCACCGTCGCGGCAACCGGCAATGCAAAGCGGTCAGACGGGGTCTGGACCATCGACGCCAAGGCTGAAGGACCTGCCGGGATCAACAGCACCGTGGCGGGGACGTTCGACGAAACCGCTGGCACGGCTGATCTGAGGGCACAGGGCGGCGTCAACCTTGGCATCGCCAATATCTTCATCACACCGAACAAGATCGAAGGCGCGGCCCGGTTCGATCTGACGCTGAAGGGCGCACCGGCGCTTGAGTCCCTAAGCGGGTCTATCACCACATCCGGAACGTCCTTTGCGATTCCAACTGCGGGACAGACGGTGACAGGGATCAGTGGGTCGGTTGATCTGGCGCAAAGCCGCGCTACCATCTCAATGAATGGCGGCATGCGCGCCGGTGGCGGGTTTACCGTGTCTGGCCCGGTCGATCTGACGCCGCCGTTCAACGCCCAGATCACCACCGCATTGAATAGCCTCGTGCTGACCGATCAACTGCTGTATGAGACCACGCTCAACGGTCAGATTGTCATTGCGGGGGCTTTGGCCGGAAACAGTTCCCTGTCAGGTCAGATCACGTTTGAGGAAACCAATATCAACCTCGCCGCCGCCTCGGGTGCCGTGGGCGCGGCACCGATCCCCGAGATTACGCATATCGGCGAAAGCCGCGCGCAATATGTCACCCGCGAACGGGCGCAATTGGTGGTGAAAGAGGAAGCCGCCCAAAGCGACTCGCGCATTGCGCTGGATATCAGTCTGCTGGCCCCCAAAGCCGTCTTTGTGCGCGGGCGCGGCGTGAACGCGGAACTGGGTGGGCGGATTTTCATCGGAGGCACGACACGATCCGTTGTCCCCTCGGGCCAGATTGAATTGATCCGGGGTAATTTCGATATTCTGGGCCGCAGGCTGGCTCTGACCAAGGGGATCGTGACACTGCAAGGCGATCTGACCCCGTATATCGAGTTCGAATCGTCTGCCAGCACCTCGGATGGAACCGCCACGATTGAAATCGCCGGACCGCTGGATTCCCCGGAAGTCGATGTATTCTCGGACCCCGAACGCCCCGCCGAAGAGGCGCTGGCCATGTTGTTGTTCGGCAACCGGTTCTCGGAACTCTCGCCGTTTATCATCGCGCAAATGGCCGCGTCGCTGGCGCAGCTCAGCGGTGCGGGCGGCGACGCCACCAAAGGGCTGCGCGACTCTACCGGCGTCGACACCATCGATATCGGCGCGACCGAGGGCGGCGCAGGTCGCCTGGGCGCGGGCGCGTATCTCAGCGACAATCTCTACACGGACTTCACCGTCAACACCGAGGGCGATACCGAGGTGAACCTGAACCTGGACGTGAACGATAACTTTACGGTCCGGGGCACGGTCGATGGCCGGGGCGAAACCGGCATAGGCCTGTTCTTCGAACGCGATTACTAACGGCGAATACCGATTGGGTGATCGATCTGAGGGGCGCTCTGCAAGGTTTTGTGGTCCTCCACCATCCGCGCCAGGCGCGCAATGGCCCAATCCGGATAAGCAACCGACCGCCCGGTCTGCTGGCTGACATTCATGAACAGCGCCTCTTGCGTCGCGCAGACGGCGTCGTCTTCCTCTGAGATCATCTGAGCGAAATAGTGGCCGCGCTTGTGATCAGCGTCCAGCAATCGGAACCGAAAGTAGAACGGCGCGCCAGCGATCACCTCACGCAAAAAATGCAGATGGGCCTGCAGAATGTACGGCCCCTGCCCGTAGGCCTGTACCTGAGGTTCACCAAGCCCCAGATGCTCGACCAGCAGAACCTCGAAGGCATTATCGAAGGCGACGCCGTAATAGCCCACATTCATATGGCCGTTATAGTCGATCCATTCCGGTTTCACGTCAAAGCCCCGGATTTCCACAGGGGCCGGGTAAGGTCCGTCATATCCGGACAGGGGGCTATTGGTCATCTGAAGTCGTCTCCGCTGGGTCAGAATATGAGGCCGATAAACTTCCCGTCTGTCCAGTATGGAAGTGTGTGACCACAACGCTGCGCTACCTACGTCGGGTAAAATCCAATCCTTTCTCAAAAAAAAGAAAAAATCTGATTTCTATATGTGAAACGTGTCACTGAACCCAGAACCGGGTCGGCGCAAAAAAGGCTTCGAAATCAATACGGAGAGCCATTTATGAAAGCGGAAGAAGCCGAGAAAATCGTCGGGGCATTGAAAAACAAAAAGGCGAAAGTAAAGGCGATCGGAACCGAAGTGTCCGGGACCAAGGCAACCAAGCTGGAGAAGAAACTGCGCGACGGGTTGGAAGGCGCGTTGGGTGCCGACCTGTCCAAGGTCCGCGTTCACATCGGCGGGAATGCCGCCGATATCTGCAAAGAGCTAAAGGCTAAGGCCTTCACCAACGGAAACGACATCTACTTTGGCAAGGGTGCGGATTCAAAGAACAATAAGCTGATTGCCCATGAAATCACCCATGTCGTGCAGCAGGCAAAAGGCAAGATGCCAAAACCCCAGAAAGGCAAGGTTCTGGTCTCGGGCTAATTCTTTCCGGTCTTGGGAAAAGAAACAGTGCAACCAAGGTCGGCTCTTGCTTGGGCCGACCTTGGTCGTTTCAGATGGCTTTCCTGCCTATTCCGCCGCGATAGCGTCTTCGATCTTTTCGACGCGAATGGCCGAGAACTTGAACTCGGGGATTTTGCCGTAGGGGTCGATGGCCGAGTTGGTCAGGATATTCGCCGCCGCCTCGACATAGGCAAACGGGATGAACACCATATCTTCGGCAATCGCCCGGTCGGCCCGTACCATGATCTCAATCGAGCCGCGGCGCGTGGTCAGGCGGATCGTTTCGCCCGGCTCGATCCCCATCAGTTTTAGCTGACGCGGGTTCATCGAACAGTTCGCTTCCGGTTCCACGGCGTCCAGAACGGTGGCACGGCGGGTCATCGACCCTGTGTGCCAATGCTCCAACTGACGGCCCGTGGTGGCGATCATCGGGTATTCGTCATCCGGCGCTTCATCCGGCGGGATGACACTGGCCGGGGTGAAGCGCGCCTTGCCATCCGCGCGGGGGAAGCCATCGCCAAACACAATCGCCTGCCCCGGGTCGGTCTCGGACAGCGACGGGTAGGTGATGGTTTCGGTCTCAAGCCGTTCCCACGTGATGTTGTCCAGCGAGGCCATGGTCAGCTTCATCTCAGCAAAGACCTGAGACACGTCGGTATAATCCCAGTTCAGCCCGATCCGTTGCGCCAGTTCGACCGTGATCTTCCAATCCTCGCGCGCCTCACCCGGAGGGGTCACGGCGGGCCGCACCCGCTGTACCTGACGGTTGGTATTCGATACCGTGCCGTTTTTCTCATACAGCGCCGAAGCTGGCAGGATGATGTCGGCATAGTTCGCCGTTTCGGTCAGGAAAATGTCCTGCACGATCATCAGATCCAGTTTGGCCAGTGCATCGCGCGCGTGGTTCACATCCGGGTCGGACATGGCCGGGTTTTCGCCCATGATGTACATGCCCTTGATGTTGCCCGCATAGGCTTGATCAATGATCTCGGTAACGGTCAGGCCCTTCTCGTTCGAAAAGTCGTCCGAGTTCCAGACGTTGTTGAACTTGGCGCGAATACCATCGTCCATGACCGACTGGTAATCCGGCAAGAACATCGGGATCAGACCTGCGTCCGAGGCCCCCTGCACGTTGTTCTGCCCCCGCAGCGGATGCAGACCCGCGCCGGGTTTGCCGACATTGCCGGTCATCAGCGCAAGGCTGATCAGACAGCGCGAGTTGTCGGTGCCGTGAATGTGCTGGCTGACGCCCATGCCCCAGAAGATCAGACCGGCCTTGGCCTGCGCAAAGGTCCGCGCCACGCGGCGCAACTGATCCGGTTCGATACCGCAGATCGGGGCCATCGCCTCGGGCGTGAAGGCGCGCAGATGCTCTTTCTCGGCCTCCCAGTTCTCGGTCCAGCGGTGGATGTACTGGCTGTCATACAGCTCTTCCTCGACGATCACGTTCATGATCGCGTTCAGCATCGAGACATCCGCCCCCGGACGGAATTGCAGCATTTCATCAGCGAACTTGCGCATACCAACACCGCGCGGGTCCATCACGATCAGCTTGCCACCGCGCTTGGTGAACTGCTTGAAATAGGTCGCGGCGACGGGGTGGTTTTCAATCGGGTTCGCCCCGATGATGATCGCCACATCCGCGTTTTCGATCTCATTGAAGGTCGCAGTCACAGCGCCGGAACCCACGTTCTCGATCAGAGCCGCAACAGACGACGCGTGGCACAGACGCGTGCAGTGGTCGACATTGTTGTGCTTAAAACCCTGACGGATGAACTTCTGGAACAGATACGCCTCTTCATTGGTGCATTTGGCCGAACCAAAGCCCGCAACGCTGCGCGGGTCTTCGTTACGCAGGGCTTTCAGCTTCGAGGCCGCCAGATCCATCGCCTCTTCCCAGGTCGCTTCGCGGAAATGGGTGTCCAGATTGCCGGGATCGACGTTCAAGCCCTTTTCAGGCGCGTCTTCACGACGGATCAGCGGCGTGGTCAGGCGGTGTGGGTGGTGGATATAGTCGAAACCAAACCGACCTTTGACACACAGGCGGCCTTCGTTGGCGGGGCCGTTAATGCCTTCGACATATTTGACCTTACCGTCCTTGACCTTCAGCGAAACCTTGCAGCCGACACCGCAGAACGGGCAGACGCTTTCGGTTTCGCTATCGAAATCCTTGCTGTCGCCCTTTTGCTGGTCATCCAGCACGGTGGCAGGCATCAGGGCACCGGTCGGGCAGGCCTGAACGCATTCGCCACAGGCCACGCAAGTTGAATCGCCCATAGGATCGTTCTGGTCGAACACCACCTGCGCGGTATGCCCGCGACCGGCCATGCCGATCACGTCATTCACCTGCACTTCACGACACGCGCGAACGCAGAGGTTGCAGTTGATGCAGGCATCCAGATTGACGCGCATCGCGACGTGGCTGTCATCCAGCAGCGGGATTTTCTCGGCCTCTTTTGCCGGGAAACGGCTGTCTGAAACATCGTTCAGCTTGGCCATATCCCAGAAATGGCTTGAGGTGTCATGCGCCTCTTCGGGCTGGTCGGCGACCAGCAGTTCCATGACCATGGCCCGCGATTTCTCGGCGCGGTCGCTGTCGGTCTTGACCACCATGCCGTCCGCCGCCGGACGGATGCACGAGGCGACCAACGTACGCTCGCCTTCCACCTCGACCATACAGGCGCGGCAATTGCCGTCAGGCCGATAGCCCGGCTGCGGCTTGTGGCACAGGTGCGGAATAGTGAACCCCTGCCCCTTGGCGGCTTCCCAGATGGTCCAGCCTTCGGGCACGGTGACGTCTTCGCCGTTCAGGTTGAAGGTGACGGTCTTGTTTGGGCTTGCATCAAGCATGGCTCTGTCTCCCCTCAGATTTCATCAGCGAAATGTTTCATGACAAGGCGGATCGGGTTCGGGGCCGCCTGCCCCAGACCGCAGATGGACGCATCGCCCATGACCTGACACAGATCTTCCAGCAGGTCCTGATCCCACTTTTCGGCCTGCATCAGCTTCACCGCCTTTTCACAGCCCGCCCGGCAGGGCGTGCACTGGCCGCAGCTTTCATCCTCGAAGAACCGCAGCATGTTCAGCGCCGCATCGCGGGCGGTGTCCTGATCGGACAGGACCACCACGGCGGCCGACCCGATAAAGGTGCCATGCGGTTGCAGCGTGTCGAAATCCAGCGGGATATCATCCATCGATGCGGGCAACAGGCCCGAGGACGGCCCACCCGGCTGATACGCCTTGAAGGTCTGCCCTTCGGCCATGCCACCGGCAGCCTCGATCACGTCCAGAATGGTCGAGCCCGCAGGCAGCAGGTAGACCCCCGGCTGCGCCACCCGGCCCGAGACCGAATAGCTGCGCAGGCCCTTACGACCATTCTTTTCTGTGCTGCTCAGGCATTTCGGACCTTCGCGGCAGACTTTGGTGACCCAATACAGCGTCTCAACGTTGTGCACCAAGGTCGGACGGTTAAAGACCCCAACCTGCGCCACGAACGGAGGACGGTGACGCGGCAGACCCTTTTTGCCCTCGATCGACTCGATCATCGCGGATTCTTCACCGCAGATATAGGCACCGGCACCGCGGCGCAGATCGATATAGCCTTTCTCGACAATCCCCGCATCTTCCAGCGCGGCGATTTCGCGGCGCAGGATCTCCAGCACCGCCGGATATTCGTCGCGCATGTAGATAAAGCAGGTCTCGGCCTCGACCGCCCAAGCGGCGATCAACATGCCTTCGAGGAAGACATGCGGCGTACGTTCCAGATAGTAACGGTCCTTGAACGTGCCCGGCTCGCCCTCGTCCCCGTTCACGGCCAGATAGCGCGGGCCTTCGTTCATGCGCACGAAACCCCATTTCTTGCCGGACGGGAAGCCAGCGCCGCCCAGACCACGCAGGCCCGAGGCCAGAACGTCCTCTTGCACCTTCTCCCAATCGCCGCTGTCGCGCAGGTCTTTCAGCTTGGCATAGCCGCCATTTTCGGCGTAGGCGGCAAAGGTTTCGTAGTCGGGCAGATGAGCGTGGGTGTCACCTGCCGCAATCGCCGCCTGCACCTTTTCGGGGGTGGCGCGGTCGATGTGGTTATGACCGATCTCAAGCACCGGAGCCGTGTCGCAGCGGCCCATGCAGGGCGCGCGCACCACGCGGACCTGCGACGCGTCCAAGCCGTCTTCCAGCGCCTTCTGCAACTGCTGGGCACCGGCCATTTCGCAGGACAGAGAATCGCAGACGCGGATGGTCAGCGCGGGCGGGGGCGTCTCGCCCTCTTTTACCACGTCGAAATGGGCGTAGAATGTAGCGGTCTCATAAATCTCGGCCTGTCCGATCCGCATCTCAACCGCCAGCGCGGCGATATGGTCGGCGCTGATATGGCCGTGCGCATCCTGTATCAGATGCAGGAACTCGATCAGCAGGTCGCGACGGCGTGGGCGGTCGCCCAGCAGGCGTGTGATTTCCGCCTGTGCCTCATCCGTGAACTGACGGCCTTTGGGCGTGTGCCGCCCCTTGCCTTTACCTGACTTCCAGACGCCCTTGGGTGCGCCTGATGGCTTGGTGTCTAATGGTGCCATGATGCCCTCCGATTAAGGCTCGTGTCTCATCAGACTAGCATATCGTCAAATCGCTTGTCGCAATCGCACGATAACGACAGCTTATCACCGTAAAGACGTCACCACAGCGCGCAGGGCCTCGACCGTGGGCAGTTCCGGGTCGCGGGTCAGGGTCGCCAGACAAATCGGTTTGCTGACTACGGGATCGACCAGAGGCAACACGCGCGTCCCCCTCAGATCGCCCAGCGCCCGCACCAAAACGCGGGGGACAACGGTGGCCGCCAACCCCTCACGCGCCATCACCATCGAGGCGGTGAAGCCGCTGGTCTCGGCCACCACATCCGGGTGCAGGCCCTGTTCGGCGAAAATCCGATCCAGAATGCGCCGGTTCTGCATCTGCGGCTCCAACAAGCTGAGCGGGAATTCGGCCACCTGCGCCCATGGGATCGGGCCGGTTTCATCCGTCATGTGAGACGGGACCAGCAAAACATAGGTCTCTTCATACAAGGGCTGCACCTGCCGCAGATCGGTGCCGATGCTGTCGCCATAGGTGATGCCCGCATCCAAACTGCCCTCGTCCAGCCGGTGCTGGATCGCGGTCGCGGACATGGTCTCGATCCGCGTGACGATACGGGGATGAGCGTCCCGCAACCGCTTGACCAGACGCCCGGTGAAAGCAATCGCGGTGGGAATCACGCCGAGGATCAGCGTCCCGGTGATCTCACCCTTGGCGGCTAGCACCTGCTGTTCCAATGCCTTGGTGTCGTCCAGAATGCGCCGCGCCCGCTGGACAATCATCTCGCCCTCTTCGGTCAGGCCCTGAAACCGGTTGGCACGGCGGACGATGGAAACGCCCAACCGATCCTCAAGGTTGCGGATACGCATTGAGAAGGCAGGCTGCGAGATTCCACATTCCTCGGCCGCCTTGGCAAAATGACGATGCCGCGCGAGGGCGCTGAGCAGTTGGAGGTCGCGGATTTCGATCATGCACCGGTTTCCCAAGTTTAGGTCAGAGGCTCAGACTAGCTGCTTTTGCAGCAGGGAAAAGAGTCAGGTCAGGCGCAATGCATAGACATTGTTCAGAAAACCCTGATCCCCGATACGGAATTGGGTTTCGCCGATCTGCTCAAACCCCTGCGCAAGATAAAAGGCGATGGCGGGATCGTTTTCGGCATTGGTCGTCAGCCAGACCGTCCCGGCCTGCTGTTCCCGACAATGCGCCAGCGCCGCATTCAACAGGCGCGTACCAACACCCTTACCGTGATGACGCGGCTGAACGTAAAAGGTGGAAATCTCTGTGCCAGACCACCCTGCAACCGGCGCATCGCGTGCTGGGGACAAACGGATGAACCCGTCGATCCCCTCAGCATTGTCCGATACCAGAATGAATTCCTCGGGATCGCAGATCAGCTCCGCGATCCGCGAGGGCGTGAACTCGGCCAGTGCATAGTCCGCAAAAAAGCCGCTGACCCCGCGTTTGAGATAGGTGCCGATCCAGACCTCGATCGAGATCGCGGCGATGTTGGACGCATCCGACCGATCCGCAACGCGCAGGGTCAACACAACCTCAGGTGTTGAACAAAAAGTGCATCACATCGCCATCCTTGACGATGTAGCCCTTGCCCTCTGCCCGCATCTTGCCCGCCTCTTTGGCCCCTTGCTCACCATTGGCGGCGATGTAGTCGTCATAGGCGATGGTTTCTGCACGGATGAAGCCCTTTTCAAAGTCCCCGTGGATCACGCCAGCGGCCTGCGGCGCGGCGGTGCCGGTGCGGATGGTCCAGGCGCGGGCCTCTTTCGGGCCGACGGTGAAATAGGTTTCCAGCTTCAGCAGGTCGTAACCGGCCCGGATCAGACGGTCGAGGCCGGGTTCTTCCAGGCCCATCTCTTCCAGGAACATCTGCGCTTCGTCCTGTTCCAGCAGGCTGATCTCTTCTTCGATCTTGGCGCTGATGATGACGTGAGAATTGCCCTGCGCTGCGGCCATTTCGGCCACGCGGGCCGAATATTCATTGCCCTCGGCGGCTTCTTCCTCAGATACGTTGCAGACATAGAGCACCGGCTTGGTGGTCAGCAGTTGCAGCATCTTCCACGCCTTGGCGTCCTCATCCGACACTTCGACAAGACGCGCGGGTTTGCCGTTTTCCAGCATGGCCTGCGCCTCGGCCAGCAGACGCTCCTGCTGCTGCGCTTCTTTGTCGTTGCCCTTCAGCTTGCGCACCAGATTGGCGCGACGCTTTTCGATGCTTTCCAGATCGGCCAGCATAAGCTCGGTCTCGATGGTGTCGGCATCGGCCACCGGATCGACGCGACCATCCACATGGGTCACGTCGCCATCTTCGAAACAACGCAGCACATGGGCGATGGCGTCCGTCTCGCGAATGTTGGCCAAAAACTGGTTGCCCAGCCCCTCGCCCTTTGAAGCCCCTTTGACCAGACCAGCGATATCCACGAACGTCATCCGGGTCGGGATGATCTGCTTCGATGAGGCAATCGCCGCCAGCTTGTCCAGCCGGTCGTCAGGAACCGCCACATCCCCCACATTGGGTTCAATGGTGCAGAACGGGAAATTCGCCGCCTGCGCGGCCGCGGTCTTGGTCAGCGCGTTGAAGAGGGTCGACTTGCCCACATTCGGCAGACCCACGATTCCCATTTTAAAGCCCATTGCGGCCTCCTGAAAGCGATGTGACGGCGTCTTCTATGCACCTGCGGTGGAATGCGCAAGCAGTAGCGTGACGCGAAACGGACCGAGCCCAAATGGCCACATCACGAAACTGTTCCTAAATCGTGTTCTTGCGCGAATTGAAATTTACATCTTACGATAACCACTTAGCGCGTAACGATGTAACAGCCTTAGAAATACGGTTATGAAGAAGTTTCTTTTCGCCTCTGCTTTGGCGCTTGCCCTTCCTGCAGCAGCCCAGGCTCAATCCTTGATTTTTGGTGCCGGATACGCGGATTTTTCCGATGATGCCGCCGATGATCAGGCACTTGTTTCGCTGGAATACCAGCATCAACCCTTTCACCAGGCGACCCGGTTCAGCGCCGGTTGGGGTGCGGCCCTGTCAGTTGACGCCGATGGCGGCGCCCATCTCGGGGCCGGTCTGATCGGGGTATACAGCCTCAACGACCGCTGGTTTGTCGAAGGCAGCGTGATGCCGGGATACTACAATGAAGGCAGCGATGAAAACGATCTGGGCGGCAGTTTCCAGATCCGCAGCCTTCTGGGCCTCGGCTATACGCTGAATGGCGGCGACAAAATCTCGGTTGCGATCACCCACAAGTCGAACGCCAGCACGCAGGACCCGAACCCGGGCGTGAACACCCTTCTCTTGCGGTATCATCTGGGCTTCTGATCCGTTCTGGTCCGGGCGGGATTGATTTTCGGTGAAACTTTCTGCACATCAGGTCCAAACCTGATTGCAAGGACATCCGATGACCCGTATCGACGCCAAGTTTGCCGCCCTGAAAGCTGAAGGCAAGAAAGCATTTGTTGCCTATGTCATGGCGGGCGACCCCGATTATGACACCTCGCTGGAGGTGGTCAAAGGGTTGCCGGGCGCAGGCGTGGACGTGATCGAACTGGGTTTACCCTTTACCGACCCGATGGCCGACGGCCCCACCATTCAGGCCGCAGGTCAACGCGCGCTGGACGGCGGCATGACCTTGCAGCGGACACTGGATCTGGCGCGCGCTTTCCGTGAAAGCGACGACACGACGCCAATTGTGCTGATGGGCTACTACAACCCGATCTACAGCCGGGGTGTGGACGCGTTTCTGGCGGATGCCAAGGCTGCGGGAATCGATGGCCTGATCGTTGTTGACCTGCCGCCGGAAGAAGATGAAGAGCTTTGCCTGCCCGCTCAGGCGGCGGGCCTGAATTTCATTCGCCTGGCCACGCCTACAACCGACGACAAACGCCTGCCGCGCGTCCTGCAGAACACCTCGGGCTTTGTCTACTATGTCTCGATCACGGGCATCACCGGCGCGGCAGAGGCCGAAGCCACCAATGTCGGACCCGAGGTCGCACGGATCAAATCCGCAACCGATCTGCCCGTCATCGTCGGCTTTGGCATCAACACACCTGAAAAATCGCGCGCGATTGCAACTGTTGCAGACGGCGCGGTCGTCGGTTCGGCCATTGTCAGCCAGATCGGCGCAGGCAAGCCGGTTGCCGAGGTGCTGGATTTTGTCAAATCCCTGTCCGACGGGGCACATTCCGTCTGAATAAACACATCATAAACTACTTGAATCAAGCCGCAGCCGGGTCACCCCGCTGCGGCTTTTGTTTTGCCGGGGAGTGAACACGGAAAAGGCAATCACGAAAGGCGTAGTGAGGATCTTCAAAACTTGGTAAGAAATTCTAACCAAAACCTAAAAGGTCTGCTTCATGCCCGTGATTACCAATATCGAAGACCTCAAACGCATCTATGAACGCCGCGTACCACGCATGTTCTACGACTATGCGGAAAGCGGCAGCTGGACCGAGCAGACCTTTCACGAAAACAGCTCGGACTTCGAACAAATCCGACTGCGCCAGCGGGTCGCGGTGGACATGGCCGGGCGTTCGACAGCGTCGCAAATGATCGGACAGGATGTAGCGATGCCTGTTGCGCTTGCACCTGTCGGACTGACCGGAATGCAACATGCGGATGGGGAAATGAAAGCCGCCAAGGCCGCCGAGGAATTCGGCGTGCCGTTCACCTTGTCCACCATGTCCATCAACTCGATCGAGGATGTGGCCGAGCACACAACCAATCCGTTCTGGTTTCAGCTTTATACAATGAAGGATACAGATTATGTCAGCCGACTGATCCAGCGCGCGAAAGATGCAAATTGTTCCGCTCTGGTCATAACGCTGGATCTGCAAATCCTGGGCCAGCGGCACAAGGATCTGAAAAACGGCCTGTCCGCACCGCCAAAGCTGACCCCGAAAACCATCGCGAACCTGATGACCAAATGGTCTTGGGGCATCGAAATGCTGCGCGCCAAACGGCGAGAGTTCGGGAATATCGTTGGCCATGTCGAGGGCATTTCGGATGCGTCCTCGCTGGGCGCATGGACCGCGGAACAGTTCGATCCAAGCCTGGACTGGACGAAGGTCGAAAAGCTGATGGAGCAATGGGGCGGTAAGGTGATCCTGAAGGGTATATTGGACGCCGACGACGCAAAAATGGCGGCCAAACTGGGGGCAGACGCTATTATTGTGTCAAATCACGGCGGTCGCCAACTGGACGGCGCGCTCAGTTCGATCCGGGTGTTACCGGAAATCATGGATGCGGTTGGCGGAGATACCGAAGTGCATCTGGACAGCGGCATCCGGTCGGGGCAGGACGTTCTGAAAGCTTTGGCGCTTGGTGCGAAAGGCACCTATATCGGTCGCGCCTTCGTCTATGGCTTGGGTGCGATGGGACAAACCGGTGTGACCACCGCCCTTGAGGTGATCCAAAAAGAGCTCGACACCACTATGGCGCTTTGCGGAGAACGCAAAGTGACCGATCTGGGTCGTCACAACCTGTTGGTCCCAGAAGATTTCGGCGGGCGTTGGCAAAGCTGATGGGCGTGTGTAGGGGGCTCTGCCCCCGCCGCCCTCCGGGCGACTCCCCCGGGATATTTGTGGCCAGATGAAGCATGGATCCTTTATTCATCTGGCTATAAATATCCCGGAGCGCGAGGCAGAGCCTCGCAAAAAGGAAAACCGCCAAAAACCCCTTTCCAAACCCAATGAATCAAGCTAAGGACGCGACTTCACGCGGGCATACAGCCTTGGAGGATGCCCGCCCTAACATTGGAGAATTATCATGGCTGGAGAGATTCCTGATCTCGTAGCTCTGGAACGGACGGGGACAGGCAAGGGCGCCGCTCGTCAAGCACGCCGCGACGGCATGGTTCCGGGCATTGTATTTGGTGGCGATAAAGAGCCGCTGCCAATTCAGATCCCGTTCAACGTTCTGTTCAAGCGCCTGAAAGCAGGTCGGTTCAAGTCGACCCTGTGGAACCTGAAGGTTGAAGGCCACGAAGACGTTCGCGTCATCTGCCGCGACGTTCAGCGTGATGTCGTCAAAGACCTGCCGACCCACCTGGACCTGATGCGCCTGCGTCGGACCACCAAGATCGCGCTGTACATCCCCGTTGAGTTCATCAACGAAGAAGCAGCACCCGGTATCAAGAAGGGCGGCGTTCTGACTGTTGTTCGCCCGGAAGTCGAACTGATGTGCACCGCCGGTGACATTCCCGAGAAGATCACCGTTGATCTGACCGGCCTGAACATCAACGACGTTGTCACCATCTCGTCGGTTGATCTGCCTGCTGGCACCAAGCCGACCATCGACCGTGACTTCGTGATCGCCAACATCTCGGCGCCGACCGGTCTGTCGACCAGCGACGATGAAGAAGGCGAAGAAGTGGCCGCGGACGAAGTAGAAGTCGTCGGCCAGGAAGCTGCAGAAGAATAAATCCGGACCCAACGGTTTGGATTTTGAAACGGGGCTCATTTCGGGCCCCGTTTTCTTTTGGTAGGGCTGGAATCGGGTGGTATTCCGTGCCATCAACCCCCTGCACTGCACGAAGGGCGAGACGATGAAACTGTTTGTCGGATTGGGGAACCCGGGTTCGAAATACGCCCGCAACCGGCACAATATCGGCTTCATGGCCGTGGACCGGATTGCCGAGGATCACGGGTTTAGCCCCTGGAAGTCCAAATTTCAGGCCGAGATCGCCGAAGGGCGTCTTGGCGGCGAAAAAGTGCTGCTGATCAAACCGCAGACCTTCATGAACCGCTCGGGCCAATCCGTGGGCGAGGCGATGCGGTTCTACAAGCTGGACTCGACCGACGTGACCGTGTTTCACGACGAATTGGATCTGGCCCCCGGCAAAGTGCGCGTCAAAGCGGGCGGCGGGCATGCCGGGCATAACGGTTTGCGCTCGATCCACGAACATATCAGCCCTGCCTACGACCGGGTTCGGCTGGGCATCGGGCATCCGGGGCGCAAGGAAATGGTGTCGCCCTTTGTGCTGGGCGACTTTGCCAAAGCCGATGGCGATTGGCTTGAGGATGTGCTGCGCGGTGTCTCGGATGGTGCCGGGCACCTGGCCGATGGCGATGGCGGCAAGTTCATGAATGCGGTCGCCCTGCGCACCGCACCACCGCGATCGTCAAAGCCCGCCTCAAAACCGGCCGCGCCTGCAATCAAAGCCGAACCAGAGACCCAGCCGGACGGTCGTTCGGCGATGCAAAAACTGCTGGATAAGTTCAAGTAGAATCCGCGTGCAGTGCCGCCACGTCCCAATTGCGAATTGAACGAACCGCGTTCTACAACAATCCGCAAATTGGAGGAGATCTATGAGAAAATTGTTGAAGTGGGTGCTGCGCATCCTGCTCATTCTGGTGCTTGCAGCGGCGGTTGTCGGATTCTGGAAGCGCGAAGAGATCAAGCGCCTGATGGCCGTGAACTCTCTGTTTTCGGAGGAGAAAATTGTCTACAATTTCTCTCATATGGATGAGGCATTCCTAACGGCGAACCTGCCGCGCGGTGACGGGCCGGTGTCCGAACTTCCTTATGGCGCTGGTATCGAGCTGCCTGACGGAACCGACCAATGGTTTGAGGAACGGTCGCTGACATCCTTGCTGGTGATCAAGGACGGGCAGATTCTGTTCGAAGACTATTATCAGGGCACCACGCCCGAGGATCGGCGAATCTCCTGGTCGGTCGCCAAAAGCTATCTTGCCACCTTGTTCGGTATCGTGATGGCCGAGGGGGCTATCGACTCGCTGGATGATCCGGTGGTGAAATACGCGCCAAGCCTGAAGGGCACAGCTTATGACGGCGCGACGATCCGCAATGTGTTGAACATGGCCAGCGGCGTCACCTTCGACGAAGACTATCTGGACTACGACTCGGACATTAACCGGATGGGCCGCGTTATTGCTTTGGGCGGTGAGTTGGACGATTTCGCGGCCTCGTTGCAGGACACGTTCGTAACCCCGGGCGAGGATTGGCAATATGTATCGATCGACACCCATGTCATCGGCATGGTGATCCGTGGTGCGACCGGGCGCAGCGTGACAGACCTGTTGACGGAAAAGGTCATACAGCCGCTGGGTCTGGAACAAGATGGCTTCTACATCACCGATGGTGACGGGGTTGCGTTTGTGTTGGGCGGTCTGAACTTCACCACCCGAGACTTCGCCCGGTTCGGTCAGATGATCCTGCAAGAGGGCGAATACAACGGAAAGCAGATCGTTTCGGCTGAATGGATCGCCGAAGCCGTTGCGCCCAGCGCCCCGACAGCGCCCGATGAATACGGCTACGGCTATCAATGGTGGATCCCGCCCGGCGCGCATGAAGGTGAATTTATGGCCCGTGGTGTCTATGGACAGCACATCTATATCGACCGGGCGCGCGGTGTTCTGATCGTCTCGACGGCTGCGGATCGTAAGTTCCGTGAACCGGGCATGAACGATGTGAATTTGGGAATGTTTCGCAAGATTGCCGAAAGCCTGTAAGGTAGGTCCATGCAAAAGCAGGACAGCATCAATGTGTTGGGGGGCGTTCTCGCCCCCTGCTCGCGCGATCCCCTGACCGGGTTCTTCCGCGATGGGGCCTGCAACACCTGTCCCGAGGATCAGGGCAGCCATACGGTCTGCGCTGTGATGACCGCCGAGTTTCTGGCCTATTCGAAATATGTCGGAAACGACTTAAGCACCCCACGTCCCGAATTCGATTTTCCCGGCCTCAAACCCGGCGATAGCTGGTGCCTGTGTGCGGGCCGGTTCCTGCAAGCCCATGACGAAGGCTGCGCCCCGCAGGTGCATCTTGAGGCCACGCATCAGCGGGCGCTGGAGATTGTGCCGCTGGACATATTGCGTCAACACTCCACCAAAACCAACTGACGCCGCCTTAAATTCGGCATCAAAGACCACAGCCCGCCAAGGCCCGATTGGCCAACGCGTCCTCGAGAGTGCACGAGGGAGCACCTGAACTTTATTGCAATGAACCGTTTTTAGGTCCGTTTGGCACCGCGTAGTTCGAAGGGTTCGAAACCGTTCTGCACGTAGGACAAAGAAAAACCGGCCCCCCATGCATGTGGGGCCGGTTCCATCCGTTCAAAGGCTTTAGCGCTTAGTCCGCTGTGCGGCCTTCGGTGTCTGACATGTCGAAGTTCAGGTATTTCGCCACGGTCTGCACATCCTTGTCCCCGCGACCGCACATGTTCATGCAGATCAGGTGATCTTCGGGCAGTTCCGGCGCGATTTTCATCACGTGGGCCAGCGCATGGCTGGGCTCCAGCGCCGGAATGATACCTTCGGTAGCGCAGCACAGCTGGAACGCCTCCAGCGCTTCTTTGTCGGTGATTGCGACATAGTTTGCGCGGCCAATATCATTCAGCCATGAGTGCTCCGGTCCGATACCCGGGTAATCCAGCCCGGCAGAGATCGAATAGCCTTCGAGGATCTGGCCATCGTCATCCTGCAACAGATAGGTGCGGTTGCCATGCAGCACACCGGGGCGACCACCGGTCAGAGAGGCGCAGTGTTCCATCTTCTCGTTCACGCCCTTACCGCCGGCCTCGACGCCGATGATGTTGACCTCTTTGTCGTCGAGGAACGGATAGAACAGGCCCATCGCGTTCGAACCACCGCCAATGGCTGCGATGATCGTGTCAGGCAGACGGCCCTCGGCCTTCATCATTTGCTCTTTGGCTTCCTTGCCGATGATCGACTGGAAGTCGCGGACCATTGCCGGATAGGGGTGAGGGCCAGCGACGGTGCCGATGCAGTAGAATGTGTCGCGCACATTGGTTACCCAATCCCGCAACGCGTCGTTCATCGCATCTTTCAGCGTGCCTCTGCCGCTTGTTACCGGGATCACCTCGGCCCCCAGCAGACGCATGCGGAACACGTTCGGGGCCTGACGCTGTACGTCGTGGGCACCCATGTAGACGATGCATTTCAGGCCGAACTTGGCGCAGACGGTGGCGGTGGCCACGCCGTGCTGCCCTGCCCCGGTTTCGGCGATGATCCGGGTCTTGCCCATGCGGCGTGCCAGAATGATCTGGCCCAACACGTTGTTGATCTTGTGCGCGCCGGTGTGGTTCAGCTCATCACGTTTCAGGTAGATCTTCGCGCCGCCCAGATGCTCGGTCAGGCGTTCGGCGTAATACAGCGGCGAGGGGCGGCCCACATAATTGGCCCACAGATCATCCATCTCGGCCCAGAAGGTCGGATCATCCTTGGCCTTGTTGTATTCCTCTTCCAGCGACAGGATCAGGGGCATCAGCGTTTCACTGACGAACCGTCCGCCGAAGATACCGAAACGCCCCTGTTCATCGGGGCCGGACATGAAAGAGTTGAAAAGATCGTTGGCCATGGGTGTCTCCACTCGTCGTACCCGTTGTTCATAGGAGGTGGCGGCGGGATTTGCCATGGGCAAAACGCATCATGACGCGCGATCTGTGTACTGCTGCCAAACGTCCACGGCCTGCTGGGGCGTCGGTACGCCAATGCAAGGAAAGTGATAAAACCGGTTCACATTTGCCAGCCGGTCAGCCGCCAGCATCACGCGGCGATGCGGGCCGGATTGCGCGAAGGTCAGCATCGCCTCGATATCCTGCCAGACGCTGAGCGAGAAATAGAGGCCCGCCTGATGGAACACGTCCGCATGGACGCATAGCGGGTCGCCCTTGGCCTGATGCAACGCCTGTCGCGTGCGCCAGAAGAACTCGGGCGCGTTATACCAATGTTTCAACGAAATACCGCCAATGGCTGCCAGCATGTTCCATCTCCCCTTGCAGGAGATACGAAACAAGGCGCGGATCAGATCACCCCAGCGCGGCTGCGAAGGCTTTGATCAGGGCCGCGTCCTTTTCGCCCGGGGCCGATTCAACGCCAGATGAAACATCGACCTGCTGCGCACCGGTCATGCGCACCGCTTCAGCCACGTTTTCAGGCGTCAGGCCGCCGGCCAGCATCCAGGGACGCCGCCAGTATTTGCGACCGGCCAGCAAGCGCCAGTCAAAGGCCAACCCGTTGCCGCCGGGAAGCTCTGCATTGCGGGGTGGCTTGGCATCGATCAGCAGTTGGTCGGCCACATCTGAATATAGGTCAATCGCGGCCAGATCTTCGGCCTCGGCCACGCCAATGGCTTTCATCACGGGCAGGCCGTAGCGTGCCCGCACTTGCGCCACACGGTCGGGGCTTTCCTTGCCATGCAGTTGCAACATGTCCAGCGCGACGGTTGAGGTAATGGCGTCCAATTCCTCATCCGTCGCGTTGACGACCAAAGCCACTTTTGCAACACCTGCCGGAACCAGATGCGCCAATTCGGCCGCGTCTGCTGCCGTCACATTACGGGGCGATTTGGGAAAGAACACAAACCCAACATAGCCCGCCCCGGCCTCGACCGCAGCGCGCACATGATCAGGGACGGACAAGCCGCAGATCTTGAACCTTACATCGGACATTGGGTGCGCCTTAGCTGGCTTCGTCCAGAATGGCCAAAACTTCGTCTTTGCCTTCGTTCTGCTTTTTCTTCAGCTTCTTGACTTCACGCTCAAGCTTGCGGACTTCGCCTTTTTTCACGGTCGCGTCCTTGCGATGCTTGTGCTCACGCAGCCATTCCCACAGGAACCCGATGACCAGACCGGCCACAACTCCACCCAGCACCACCAGAAACAAGGGCAAAGTGGTGGTCAGATTGAACCCCAGCAACTCGGCCAGAGCGTCAGGCATCAGCTTGAGTTCAACCGATTGAACATTGGCCAGAGACACCGAAATCAGGATGATCCCAAGGGTCCCGAGAAAAGCATATCGAAGGTAGCGCATCATGGGGTCAGGCTTTACCGTTCAATCGGTCCCTTAGCAACTTACCCGTCTTGAAAAATGGTACACATTTTTCTTCGACCTGAACGGTCTCACCGGTGCGAGGGTTTCGCCCGACACGGGCATCGCGCTTTTTCACAGAAAATGCACCAAATCCGCGCAGCTCGACCCGGTCGCCGCGGGCCATGGCATCTGTCACTTCCTCAAATACGGTGTTCACGATCCGCTCGACGTCACGCTGATAAAGATGTGGATTTTCGTCGGCAATCTTCTGAATCAATTCTGAACGGATCATTCGTACTACCCCTCCCAGGCGGCCGGTGTGACAGGTCTACTGTTCTGACAGTATAGGGAAAAAGCCGGATCAGGGGAAAGCAAACTATGGGCGAAGGCATGGGAATTTGGCGCGGACTCACGCGATTTTTTGCCAGTTTTCCCGTTTTCCACACTTAATGCGCGAGCGATACCCCGAATAAGCCGATGAATCGGAACATATTGATTCGCAACAAAAACGGCCCCGCGCGGGTGCGCGAGGCCGTAATTCATGTTTGGGACTGCGCCCGGACTTAGTCGCCCGATTTCAGCGCTGCACCCAGGATATCGCCCAGCGATGCGCCCGAGTCGGAAGAACCGTACTGTTCCACGGCCTCTTTCTCTTCGGCGATCTCGCGTGCCTTGATCGACAGGCCCAGACGGCGGGTCTTGCTGTCAACGTTGGTCACGCGGACGTCGACCTTGTCACCGACCGAGAAACGCTCGGGGCGCTGTTCGGCACGGTCGCGCGACAGGTCGGAACGACGGATGAAGGACTTCATGCCTTCGTACTCGACCTCGATGCCGCCATCTTCGATAGCAGTCACTTCGACAGTGATGACCGAGCCACGCTTCACGCCGCCCACGGCTTCGGCGAACTTGTCACCGCCCAGGGCTTTGATCGACAGCGAGATACGCTCTTTCTCGACGTCCACTTCCGAGACAACCGCCTGAACGACGTCGCCTTTGCGGTAGTTCTGGATCGCATCCTCGCCACGCTCGTCCCAGGACAGGTCCGACAGGTGAACCATGCCGTCGATGTCGCCTTCGAGGCCAATGAACAGACCGAATTCGGTGATGTTCTTGACTTCGCCTTCGACCTCGGTGCCCTCGGGGTGCGTTTCTGCAAACACTTCCCACGGGTTGCGCATGGTCTGCTTCAGGCCCAGAGACACGCGACGCTTGGCGCCGTCGATTTCCAGAACCATGACGTCGACTTCCTGGCTGGTCGAAACGATCTTGCCGGGGTGGACGTTTTTCTTGGTCCAGGACATCTCGGACACGTGCACCAGACCTTCGACACCAGCTTCCAGCTCGACGAACGCGCCGTAGTCGGTGATGTTGGTGACGCGACCCTGATGGACCGAGCCCAGCGGGTATTTCGCAGCAACCAGATCCCACGGATCTTCCTGAAGCTGCTTCATGCCCAGGCTGATGCGGTGGGTCTCTTTGTTGATCTTGATGACCTGAACCTTGATGGTTTCGCCGATCGTCAGGATCTCGGACGGGTGGTTGACACGACGCCATGCCATGTCGGTGACGTGCAGCAGGCCGTCAACGCCGCCCAGATCAACAAATGCACCGTATTCAGTGATGTTCTTGACGACACCCTCGACGGTCTGACCTTCGGACAGGTTGCCGATGACTTCGGCACGCTGTTCGGCACGCGATTCTTCCAGGATTGCGCGGCGCGACACAACGATATTGCCACGGCGGCGGTCCATTTTCAGAATCTGGAACGGCTGCTTCAGACCCATCAGCGGGCCAGCGTCGCGCACGGGGCGAACGTCAACCTGCGAGCCGGGCAGGAACGCAACTGCGCCACCCAGATCGACGGTGAAGCCACCTTTGACGCGACCAAAGATTGCACCTTCGACGCGCTGGTCGTCGGCATATGCTTTTTCCAGACGATCCCATGCCTCTTCACGGCGGGCCATCTCGCGCGAGATGACGGCTTCGCCACGGGCGTTTTCTGCGGCGCGCAGGTAAACTTCGACCTCGTCACCTACAGCGATTTCAGGGGCTTCGCCGGGATTTGCGAATTCTTTCAGATCAACGCGGCCTTCCATTTTGTAGCCGACGTCGATGATGGCTTGGCCAGCTTCGATCGCCAGAACCTTGCCTTTGACAACAGAACCCTCTTCGGGTGTGTCCATTTCGAAGCTTTCATTCAGGAGGGCTTCGAATTCCTCCATGGATGCGTTAGCCATGTGGCGTTGTTTTCCTTTACATACGTTTTTGCTGGCCGAGCGGTTGTCTCCGCCGGTCTTGTTTCATGGTGCCTTCAGGCGTGATCCGGGGCGCATCCGATTACACAAACACAAAGGGCCGAGGTGACCCGGCCCTGCTCAGATACGTCATCCGGACGTTGACCGCCCGTGTTAAGACGGGTGCTCTATAGCGGGTTGGGTCCGGTCCCGCAAGTCGAAAGCCATCCGCGCCCGAAGACATGCCCGAACCCGCCGGTTTCACAATTGCTTGATGCCGCGCCTGGCCGGTTGCCCCTGCTGGCGGGACACGGCACCTGACGGTCAATCACAACAAGACAAGGAGCCGTCGCCCCATGGGAGAGTTCGACCTTATCGTTTCACAGCAGCCCCAGTGGATCCAGATCTGGATGAAAGTCCTGGCCCTCGGGGCCTTTATCCTGCCCTTTGCGCTGCTGATCTGGCGGCAATCGCGCCTTGTTGCGGTTGTCACGGTCGTCGGCACCGTGCTGGCGGCGCTGGGGGTCAAGTTTATCTTCACTCAGATGGGCTATGTGCGGCTGATGGGGCTGGGCCATATCCCGTTCTGGACGCCGCTGGCCATTTACCTGTGGTTCCAACAGGCCCGCGCGGATATGCCGACACCGCCCAGATGGATCATCCGCTTTGCCCTGCTGACAATCGTGATCTCGCTGGCTTTCGACTACGTCGATGTGATCCGCTATCTGCTGGGTGAGCGGACGCCGGTGCCTGTACCGGCGTAAACCGCCATCATCTTGGTTTTTCGCGCACCCGAAGGGCTTGCTAGAACAATTGCAAGTCCTTCTCGCCGCGTTGAATCTCGGCAAGGTTCGGCATGTTCTGAACCACCAGCGGTGCCGGAGCCGTGCCGGGCATCGCCACCGTTGGTTTCGCCGCTACGGCCTTGTCAAAGGCAGGTCGCTTCAACTCACCCCGGATATCACGCAGCAGCGTCTTGTGGTCCGGCATCGTCTTGAGGATCTGCGCAAGGTCCACCTTTGCGCCTTTCCACCACTGGAACCAGATCGGCTTTTTCAACGGACGAATACGATCCCGAATGCCGGTGCCATATCCCGTGTCATAGACCTGTTTGCCCAAAAGCACCGTCTGATAGACACGGAAATTGAACAGCGTTGCGAACTCGATATCGTGTTCCATCGGCAGGCGGTGCTGCCACAATTCCAGATTCTCGGCCAGTCGATCCGGGATTTTCATCTCGGTACGCGCGTCGATCCAGTATTGGTCATCCGTGCGGTTGCCCAACCGGTAGTGCAGACAGATAAAATCCAGAACCTCGTCATACAGCTTGTTCACCTGCCGATTGTATCTGTCGCGCAACTGCGGCTCGATGTCCCGCGTGGGCAGATGCTCGGCAAACCAGCGGACGGCGTGGTCGATCATGTGGATCGCGGTGCTTTCCAGCGGCTCGATGAAGCCGCCGGACAGGCCGATAGCGACGCAGTTCTTGACCCAGGCATTGCGCACGCGCCCGACGCGCATCGGGATGACGCGCGGCGTCAGACCTTTGCCGCTGTCGCCCAGCCATTCAAGGTATTCATCCGCCGCCTGATCATCGGTCCGATGCGCCGACGAATACACATATCCGGTGCCCACACGGTTATAGAGCGGCACCCGCCACGTCCAGCCCGCACCCAATGCAGTCGACCGCGTAACGCTTTCGATCTTTTCCGGATCGGGATGTTCGACCTGCAACGCCATGGCGCGGTCATTCGGCAGGTATTCGGAATAGTCCTTGAACGGCTCGCCAAGGGCCTGATTGATGATCAATCCGCGGAAGCCGGTGCAATCTATGACCATCTCGACGTCATGGCGGCCCTTGCGTTCCAGCATCAGGTGATTGACATTGCCCTGCTCGTCCAGCTCGACCGCTTGCACCTCATCCTGAATATGTTCGACGCCGCGCTTGGTGCAGACCTTGGTCAGCATGCCTGCAAATTTCACGGCATCCAGATGATAGGCATAGCCAAAGCGTTGTTCGAATTCCGGCTGGCCCAAGGCCCGCCCGCCCTTGCACAGACGGGCCAGATCGTCGTGCGGTGAGATCGATTGCGTAAAGTCCCGATCCCCATTGCCAAAACGCAGGAAATACTCGGCGGCCTCCAACCCCTCAAGCAACTGCCCATGGGCAAAGGGGTTTACGTAGTCGATCCGATTGCCCTTGGCGTCTTTGTTCCAGTTGCAGAACTTCACGCCCAGCTTGAACGAAGCATTGGTTTCACGGAAAAAGTCGCGCTCGGAAATGCCCGCCTGACGCAGTGTGACCGGCATGCGTGGAACCGTCGCCTCGCCCACCCCCACGGTCGAGATGTTGGGGCTTTCGATCAGGCAGATGCGCGGGCGGTCTTTGGGAGCGGATGTGCGGGAAAGCACCATTTCGAGGATAAGCGCGGTCATCCATCCCGCCGTGCCGCCACCCACGATGGTGATTTTGCGCAAACGATTGTTCATGTATTTCTGTCCCTGTTGGCTTGGGGGATTTTATGGCTGCTTCCCTTTATTGTTTGGGTTTTTTGTTGCAGCTGTCCCTTTTTGCTATGGGAGACTATAGCATCTTTCTTGTGTCCAGCTAGGGTCTATGACGCTATATTTTGTTGGGGGTTCCCACACTGCCCGGACCTGTGAACGCTGCAAGCGACAAGCATCAAGTTCAACGTAAACCCCTAGATTTCCTCGCCCTTCTTCAGCAGATCCTCGATCAGCTGCCGCTGCAACTCATCGCTGTCGCCGCCACCGAATTGAATCGCGCCGCCGGTGTAGGATGTGCCATAGGTCGCGGCGATATTCACCGTCTGCGCCAGACCCGAGATCAGCTGGTCCTTTTGCAAGGATGCAAGCGGGTGGATGAACGTCGCCCAAACGGTTCCGTTGGCAATCGCGTAACGGGCATCAAGGGCGGTGTCGAAATTGGCCTGCATCATGCGGTGAAGTTCCGCTTTCGTCAGCTCATCGGCACTGCGAACCGCCACCATCGCGCGCATCCGGTTGGTGCTGACATCTGTGACAACCAGAACCGGCACGTCCGAGATCGTAAGCTGAAACCCCGGCCCAATCGGCTGCGCCTCGGGGTCCAGGGCAAACAGGATCTTGCCCAGCCTTTCATAATCCATCGGAGGCTCAGCCTCTTGGGCGGCAAGACTTCCGGCCAGTAACATCAGCGCAAGGGCGAGGCGGATCATGATCAATCTCCTGCAAGTGTCCAGCCAACCATAGGCGCTGCCATGGCCCCTGACCAAACAAAGCTTAGTGAACAGGATTTTATGCAAGGCCCGTAGGTTTGAACGATCTGCAAGAAACGCGGGCCTTTCTGCGATAACGCGTTCAAAACCCCGCCTCTATGTCTGTTTCACAGGCCGACACCCGGTTCGGCCCGAAACAGAAAATGAAAAGGACTAGACCATGAAGAAACTTGTTTTGGCCTCTCTGATCGCAACCCTGCCGCTGGCCGCCGCACCCGCTTTTGCGGCAGATGAAATCAATGTGTCCAACGGCATCTCCGCTGCCGGAGCGCCATTGGCCGCCCACGGCGTCGATCTTGTTGCGCTGGTCAATGACGGTAACCCGGTCGAAGGTTTTGCGACCCATTCCGCCACCTATGACGGGGCGTCCTACTACTTTACCACCGCCGCAAACCGCGAAGCGTTCGAGGCCAACCCAGCCGCTTACCTGCCGCAACATGGTGGCTTTTGCTCGTTTGGTGTTTCGGTCGGCAAGAAGTTCGACGGCGACCCGGATCAATATCTGGTCGCAGATGGCAAGCTGTATCTGTTCCTGAACGCCGAAACCCGCGCCGCCTTCCTGAAAGATGTTGCTGGAACGGCGAAAACTGCTGACGATCAGTGGTCAAAGATTCAAAGCATCGCCGTTGGCGAATTGTAATCTCACCGATCTGCCCGCGTCGCTACCGTGTCGCGGGCAGTTTCTGTGTTATCACCGCAAGCGCCTCGGCCAGGGCTTCGTCGATGCTCAGGTCGGACGTATCCAGAAGAACGGCATCATCCGCCGCTTTCATCGGGGCTGTGCTGCGTTCGGCGTCGCGGGCATCGCGCTCGCGCACATCCTCAAGCACCTGTGCCCGCGTCACGTCGGCCCCTTTGGCGTGAAGTTCCAGAAACCGCCGTTCCGCCCGCACCTCGGGGCTGGCAGTGATGAACAGTTTCACCTCGGCCTGTGGGCAAATCACGGTACCAATGTCACGCCCGTCCAGAACCGCACCCCCTGCCCGCCGGGCAAAGGCGCGCTGGAAATCAACCAATGCGGCTCGTACCTCGGGGATCACAGCCACTTTGGACGCGGCCTGAGCGATTTCTGCCGTGCGCAGATCGCCCTGATCCAGTTCTTCTGCCGTCAGGGACTGCGCCGCTTCCACAGCCTCCACACCTTGCAGCGTACGGCGGCCAACCGCGCGGTACAGAAGCCCCGTATCCAGATGCGCAAACCCGAAATGCGCCGCGACGGCCTTTGATACTGTGCCCTTGCCCGCCGCAGCCGGACCGTCAATCGCAACGGTGAAACTGTGTGTCATTGTCCGACTTACCGATTGTTTCTGACAAGCTGCGCCCCAAGGCGCGCCATCAAAGGCTCGAAGATCGGGAACGAGGTCGCAATCGGGCCCGCATCATCCACCGTCACAGGGCTCTTGGCGCCCATCCCAAGGATCATGAAGGACATTGCAATGCGGTGATCCAGAAAGCTTTCACAGGTGCCGCCGCCGGGGGTGTTGCCAATGCCCAGCCCCTCAACCGACCACCAGTCGTCGCCTTCGTTCACCGTGACGCCGTTGGCCCGCAAGCCGCGCGCCATCGCGTCGATCCGATCACTTTCCTTGACGCGCAGCTCTTTCACGCCGCCCATCATGGTGGTGCCGGTAGCGTTGGCCGCAACGACGGACAGCACCGGGTATTCGTCGATCATCGACGCCGCGCGCTCGGGCGGAACTTCAATCCCCTGCATATTCGGAGAGTATTTCGCGCGCAGATCGGCAACCGGTTCGCCGCCCTCTTCACGCTCATTCTCATAGGTCAGGTCCGCGCCCATTTCGCGCAGCGTGGTAAACAGGCCCGCGCGGGTCGGGTTCAGGCCGATGCCCGGAACCAGCACGTCCGAGCCGGGCGTGATCAGCGCCGCGCAGACCGGGAATGCCGCGCTGGAGGGATCACGCGGCACGGCAATGACTTGCGGTTTCAACTCGGGACGACCGGTCAGGGTGATGACCCGCCCCTCATCGGTGTCCTCAACCGTGATTTCGGCCCCGAAGCCCGCCAGCATCCGTTCGGAATGGTCGCGCGTGGCCTCTTGCTCGATCACCACGGTCTTGCCGGGCGCGTTCAGACCGGCCAACAGAACAGCTGACTTCACCTGCGCCGAAGGCACGGGAACCTCATAGCGCACCGGCACAGGCTCTGCCGCACCCACAATAGTCATCGGCAAACGCCCACCCGAGCGGCCCACCGATTGCGCCCCGAACAGCGCCAGAGGATCCGTAACCCGCGCCATCGGGCGTTTATTCAGGCTGGCATCGCCGGTGAATGTCGCCGTGATCGGACAGGTTGCCATCGCGCCCATGATCAGCCGCACGCCGGTGCCCGAGTTGCCGCAGTCGATCACCTGATCGGGTTCAGCAAAACCGCCGACGCCCACGCCATGAACGGTCCATTCGCCACCGCCATGATCCGTCACCTCGGCCCCGAAGGCGCGCATGGCCTTGGCGGTGTCCAGAACGTCCTCACCCTCCAGAAGGCCCGAGATCTTTGTCTCACCAACCGCCATCGCGCCCAAAATCAAGGACCGGTGCGAGATCGACTTGTCGCCGGGGACTTCGGCAGTACCGGTCAGCGGACCGCAGGGATGCGAAGTCATCGGAATGGGCGTACCGTGTCCGGACATGGGGGCTCCTTTTGCGCTATCAGTGCCCAAGCCGCTTAGCGAATTGGGACCGGTTGGTCCAGCGTCAAAGGTCCCGCAAAACGCCGCTTTGGTCCGGCGAACGGCTAATTCTGTGAGAAACGCCGCTTCGGTGCTACAATACCGCCATTCGATTTGATTGATTTTTGAACCTGACATTGAAGGAACACGCCATGGCCGACGCCTTACCCCTGATGGCCCGAGGGCCCCGAGACCTGTTTCACCCCAAAGATCCACTGCGCCCTGAAAGCAAGATTGAACAAAGGCTGGCTTTCCTTGTCGGCCTCGTTGCCTTCGGCCTGCCGTTGATTCTGGCTGGCGGGGCAGTCTTTGGCGGCAGCTGCTTTCGCGACAGTATCAGCCATTTTTACTATGCCCAGTTTCTGGGGGCGATCTTTGTCGGGTTGCTTTATTTCGTTGGTGGATTCCTGATCGCCTATACAGGTGATACATTCTTTGAGGACACGCTGAGCAGCGTCGCCGGGTTCGGCGCTTTTATCGTTGCCTCAGTCCCCACATTAGACAGCGGCTGCGAAAGCCATCAGACATTCCTGTCGCGCGTCTTTGTCGAGGTTAAGAACGCCCCGCCCATCAAGGTCGGACAGGCACCGGATCAAGGCTTTTTCAACCTGTTCAGCACCGCCAGCAACTGGCACATGATCGCCGCAGGCATTCTGTTCGTCTATCTGGGTCTCTACTGCCTGATCGTGCTGAAACGGGTCATCCCGCAACGGCACGAGAAGGACGGCGTGATGATCGACAGCAAGCGGCGGCGCAACAAGCTTTACAGCATTTGCGGATTGACCATTCTGGCCTGCGTCGCGGTGCTGGCGATCAAAGGCGAAATCGGCGGGCCGGGTTTCCTTAAATGGTGGAACAGCCTGAACCTGACCTTCATTGTCGAGGCCATCGCCTTATGGGCCTTTGGGATCGCATGGTTTGCCAAAGGGCGTGCATTCCCTGCGCTGAACGACAGCTAACCCAGTCGACGGAACGTCAGATAGTGGGGCGTACGCCCTTCGCGCAGCGCCTTCTGTTCGTACCGGGTGGAAATCCAGTCGTCCCACGGCTCGCGCCAGTCCGAGGGGCGCTCGGCCAGCCATTCGAACCCTGCGCGGGGGACTTCCTCAAGCGTCTGGCGAACATAGTCGGGAATGTCGGTCGCAACCCGGAAGATCGACCCCGGCTTCAGGGCGCGGGCCAGAGGTTCCAGATGCTCGGGCGTGACAAAGCGGCGGCGGTGATGCCGGGTTTTGGGCCAGGGGTCGGGATACAGCAGGAAGGCGCGTGAGATACTCGCCTCAGGCAAAACGTCGAACAGGTCGCGGGCATCGCCGGGATGTACGGCCAGGTTTTCAACCCCGGCCTTACGGATCTTGCCCAGCAACATGGCGACGCCGTTGATATAGGGTTCGGCCCCGATGATCCCGATATCCGGATTGCTCGCGGCCTGATGCACCAGATGCTCACCGCCGCCAAAGCCGACCTCAAGCCAGACATCCTTGCCACCGAACAGGGTATTCAGGTCCAGAGGGTGGCGTTCAGGATTGCTTTCCCAATCCACCGCGCCGGGCGACAGGGCGTCGAGGTCTTCGTTCAGATACGTCTTCTGGCTCTGCTTCAGGGTCTTCCCCTTGAAGCGGCCATAGAAGTTTCTGCGGGGGCGTTGGGGGGTCTCGGTGCTCATGGCGGTCGCCATACTGTGACAACTCACGAGTGGCAAGAGGCAGAGGTGGGGGCAAGCCCGTCGCCCTTGGTTTCTCGGACCAATGGCGCAACCGATAGCGACCGCCGAGATATTTCAAAAAAAGAAGAGCGCGCCCGTCAGGGCGCACCTTTTGATAGCAGAAAGTCAGACCGCCGCTTTCAACGCATCCGTCAGGTCGGTCCGTTCCCAGCTGAAACCGCCATCAGCATCAGGTGTGCGCCCGAAATGGCCATAGGCTGCGGTACGCTGGTAGATCGGCTTGTTCAGTTGCAGATGCTGGCGAATACCGCGTGGGGTCAGGTCCATGACCTGCCCAACGGCCTGCTCGATCTCGGCATCCGAGATTTCCCCTGTACCATGCGTGTCCGCGTAGATCGACAACGGCTTGGAAACGCCAATCGCATAGCTGAGCTGAATAGTGCAGCGTTCGGCCATACCCGCGGCAACCACGTTCTTCGCCAGATAACGGGCCGCATATGCAGCCGAGCGGTCCACTTTGGTCGGGTCTTTGCCCGAGAACGCGCCGCCGCCATGCGGGGCCGCGCCGCCATAGGTATCCACGATGATCTTGCGCCCGGTCAGACCGGCATCGCCATCGGGGCCGCCGATCACGAACTTACCCGTGGGGTTCACGTGCCATTCGGTTTCGTTGTTCAACCACCCTTCGGGCAGAGTTTCACGAATGTAAGGCTCAACAATGGCGCGGATGTCGGCAGAGCTTAGCGCCTCGTCCAGATGCTGGGTCGACAGCACGATCGAGCTGACGCCAACCGGTTTACCGTCGCGATACACAACCGACAGCTGCGATTTGGCGTCCGGACCCAGCGCAGGCTCGGACCCGTTTTTACGCACCTCGGCCAGACGCCGCAGGATCGCATGTGAATACTGGATCGGCGCGGGCATCAGCGCGGGCGTTTCGGTCGTTGCGTAACCGAACATGATGCCCTGATCACCAGCACCTTCGTCCTTATCGCCCGAGGCATCCACGCCCTGCGCGATATGGGCCGATTGTTCGTGCAGCAGGTTCGTCACCTCGACCGTTTCGTGGTGGAACTTGTCCTGCTCGTAGCCGATATCCTTGATACAGGCGCGTGCGATCTCGTCGATGCGGCCCATATAGTCGTGCAGCTTTTCCTGATCAGACAGACCTACTTCGCCACCAATCACGACACGATCCGTGGTCGCAAAGGTTTCGCACGCCACGCGTGCTTCGGGTTCTTCATTCAGAAATGCGTCAAGGACGGCATCCGAGATCCGGTCGCAAACCTTATCCGGGTGCCCTTCGGAAACCGATTCCGAAGTAAATGTATAGTTCTGTCTGGACATAAAAGTGCTCCATTAAGATTTCTCTGTCACGCCAGGAAGCCGTTGTGACAGGCTTTTGCGGGGATACGCGCCTTGTTAAACCGGGTCAATCGGTAATTCAGATCGCCCCCTGCGGGCAAAGGCCAAGACACCGGAAAAAAGCAACAATAGCGCGACAAAGACAGCTTTATCCCCGATTTGGGAATAAATGGTCTGAGCCTGCGGTTGTGGCAAAACGGCATCGACATAGCCCGCCTCACCCAAGGGCAAGGACGCGGTAACCCGACCCAGCGGGTCGATCATCGCCGACACTCCGGTATTGGCGGCGCGCATCAGGGGCAGGCCTTGTTCAATCGCGCGCATACGAGCCTGCACCAAATGCTGGTAGGGGCCGGACCGGGTGCCGAACCACGCATCATTGGTGATCTGCAACAGGAAATCCGCCCGCCCCGGCGCGTCGTTGACGTCCTGCGGGAACACGGCCTCGTAACAGATCAGCGGCACGGCACGGCCCAAGGCGCCAATGTCCAACAGCTCTGGCCCCGGACCCGCGCTGAAGCCGTGGCCCGTCGTTGCAGCCAGACCGTGAATGCCGAACTGGCCGAGCAGATCGCCAAACGGGATGTATTCCCCAAACGGGGCAAGATGGTGCTTGTCATAGAGCCCTGTCCGCGCGCCAACCTCATCCAGATAGATCATCGAGTTATAGATCCGCGGGCCGTCGCCGCGCTGAATGCCCAGCACGACGGGCGTGCCCTGCGCCGCATCGGCAATGGCTTCGAGATATGGATCGGCGCTGCTGAGCCATGCGGGAACCGCGGTTTCCGGCCAAACGATCAGATCGGGCCGCGGCTCGGCCGCGGTGAACTCGATCTGCCGCATGAAGAACAAGGGCGCATAGGCCGGGTCCCATTTCTGGTGCTGAGGCGCGTTTGGCTGGACCAGCCGCACTGTGTTTTCGGTGTTCAGAACAGATGGCCTTGAACCGGCATAGCCCAGTGTCAACGCAACGCTTGCCACAACAAAAACGGCGGGTACAAGAAACCCACGCCCGGTTCGCTGGCCCGTCAGCGCCGCACCAACAGGAAGCGTCACCATCAGCATCAGCGCCCCCAGACCGTAAGGCCCAATCAAGGACAAAAGCTGCGCTGCAGGCGTATCGATCCAGACCTGAGCCAGTCCAGCCCAAGGAAATCCGGTCAGCACATATCCCCGCGCAAACTCGGCAAGCGATAGGGCCAAAGCCAAAAACAGGGCCTGTCGCATTGCGGTCCCGCGCCCGTGCGAGACCCAGAACGCCGCCGCCCAAAACAGCGCCAACCCACCCGCCATGAAGACAAGGGCGAAAGGGGCCATCCAGGCGTGGCGTTCTGCATCTACCTGAAACGGCTCGATAATCCAGCTTAGAGCATGGGCGAAATATCCGGTCGCAAAAGCCCAGCCCAACCAAGCCGCACGAGCACGGGTTTCAGATGACAGGAACAGCGGAGCTATCAGCACAAAAGCCAGCAGAGTGGCGACCCAGTACCCGAAAGGGGCCAGACCAAATGCGCCCAGCGCCCCCAACGCGGCGGCTGCAACAAATCTCAGGCTGAAGGGCCAGCCCCGGACAGGGGTCATGCAGTCACGTCCGGCAGCATGACACGCAGGCGTTTGATGCGCCGGGGATCGGCGTCCAGAACCTCGAACTCGGGGCCTTCTGGGTGCAGGACGACCTCGCCCCGCGCAGGCACGCGACCCGACAGCAGGAACACAAGACCGCCCAAAGTGTCGATTTCTTCCTCGTCCACATCCTCGTGGCTGGTCAGGGACCGGCCGATCTCGGCCTCGAAATCCTCAAGCGGCACGCGGGCCTGAACGATGTAGCAGCCAGGCTTTTCCTGAACCCATAGCTGATCTTCGTCGGCGTCATGCTCGTCGGCGATCTCACCCACGACCTGTTCGATCAGATCCTCGATGGTGACCAGACCATCGACGCCGCCATATTCATCGATCACAAGCGCCATGTGGCGGCGTTCGGTTTGCATCTTGGTCATCAGCACACCGATCGGCATCGACGGCGGCACAAAAAGCAAGGTGCGCAGCATTGACACCAGATCGAACTCGGCCGATCCGCCGTTGAACCCATGCGTCAGCGCGAAATCCTTGAGGTGAACAAACCCAAGCGGCGTGTCCAACGTCCCTTCATAGACCGGTATGCGTGACAGGCCGCTTTCGCGGAACAGCTGCGCCAACTCGTCCTTGGTGGTTGTCGAGGGAACCGAGATGATCTCGGCCGTGGGGATCGCAACGTCTTCGACCCGCATCCGGCGCAGGTTGATCATGCCTCGGGGCTGATGGGCCGCGACCTGCTGGCCGTTGACAGAACTTTCCTGATCTTCGTCCTGACCGGTAAACGCGTCAAAAATCCGAGAAAAGAAACCGCTTCTCTCAGCTATTTCCGTGGTGCTGTCCTGTGGTTGCGCGCTGTGCGCCGCCCTAGAACTGCCGTCTGTGTCGCCCATTTTCCTGTTCCAATTGTCCGGGTGAAAGTACCCGCTTCATCCATTATATGGGTTATCGATACCCAGTTTGCCAAGTATCTCGACCTCAACAGCCTCCATCAAGGTGGCATCCGGGTCACGAATGTGATCATAGCCCAGCAAATGCAACATTCCGTGAATGATCAGATGTGTCACGTGATCATCTGTGGATTTCCCCGCCTCGGCAGCCTCGCGCGCGCAGGTGTCATGTGAGATCGCGATGTCACCCAACGCAATTTCGCCAGTGAAATCCGGCTCGGGTCGGTCGGGTTTGCCGCCCGGCTCCTCGGCGGCAAGATCCTCGGCAGGCCAGCTGAGCACATTCGTGGGCGCGGGCTTGCCCCGGAACTCAGCGTTGAGCTGGGCGATGCGGTCGTCATCGCAGCCCAGAACGCTGATCGCGCAGATTTCGGCGTCCAACGCGCAATACTCCAGAACCGCCGCAATGGCTGGCTTGGTCAACGCCTCCAGCCCCTGCCAACGCGGGTCTTCGATTGTTATTTCCAGGTTCATATTGTCAGCCCAAAGCCCCGTCTCGGAGCCATGGATCAACCTGTCTCACGGCCCGCATCGGCCTCATACGCTTCGATAATGGCGGCGACAAGCGGGTGGCGCACCACATCCTTGGACGTGAAGTAGTTGAAACTGATATTTGGAATGGTCTTCAGCAGACGCTCGGCATCCGCCAGCCCCGATTGCACGCCGCGCGGCAGATCGACCTGCGACCGGTCACCGGTGATGACCATGCGGCTGCCCTCGCCCAATCGCGTCAGGAACATCTTCATCTGCATGGTCGTGGCGTTCTGCGCCTCATCCAGCACCACAAAGGCATTGGCCAGCGTGCGACCGCGCATGAACGCCAGCGGAGCGATCTCGATTCGCTTTTCCTCGATCAGTTTTGCCAGCTGCTTGCCCGGCAGGAAGTCGTTCAGCGCGTCATAAAGCGGCTGCATATAGGGATCGACCTTGTCCTTCATGTCGCCGGGCAGATAGCCCAGCTTTTCGCCCGCCTCGACGGCAGGGCGGCTGAGGATGATGCGATCCACATGCCCTCCAAGGAACATCGACACGCCAACGGCCACGGCCAGATAGGTCTTGCCGGTCCCCGCCGGCCCGATGCCAAAGGCCAATTCGTTGTTGAACAGCGATTGCACGTAGGCTTTCTGCGCATCCGTGCGCGGCTCGACCAGTTTCTTGCGCGTCTTGATCTCAACCGCGCCGCCCTTGAACATCTCAAGCTGATCGCCGTCGCGACTGCCCGTGCCCTGCTCGGAATTGCCCATGCGCAATTCGCGGTCCACATCGGCGGCTTCGACGTCGCGGCCACCCTCAAGACGGGCATAAAGCGACTGCAAAACCTCAATCGCCTGTTTCTGAGCATCCTCTTCGCCCATCACAACCAACTGGTTGCCACGGCGCACGATCTGCACGGACAGCTTGTGTTCGATGTCGGTCAGATTGCGGTCATATTCGCCGCAAAGATCAATCAACAAACGGTTATCGGGAAACTCTACAAACGCCTCGCGCTGGGGCATTTCATCTTGCGGTGGGGTCAGGGCACCGATGGCCAATCCGTTCTCCTGTCTTGGCGTTTCACCCCAAGCGTAGACAACAAATCTTGGTGGGCGCAAGCCACAGATTCAAAAATTCCGCAGCAGATGACAAAACCGCCAACCGACCGGGGCGGCGACACATCAAGGACCCGTGTCAGAACGTGTAGTTGAGGCCGAATTTCAGCCCCTGATATCCGGGCGTGGATTTGGTCGAAAAGTCGGAACCGAGGTCCACATCGCGCGAGTCGAAGCGGATATATTCATACTCTCCGGTGATCGACCAATTGTCGTTCAACTTATGCTCGGCCCCGATACTGGCCGAGAATCCTCCACGGCGGTCCGAGTCTTCAAACGACTGGCTGGCGAATTCGGACGAGATACTGCTGGTGGTTTCAATATCGCCCCAGACATATCCAACGCTCACGAAATACAGGATGCGCCCGCTTTTGTTGGTCAGGCCATTTCGCAGGCGCACGGACAGCACATTCGAAATCTCGGTTCCGCCGCGCACGGTATCGCTGCCGATTTGCGTTGAGACAGTGTCGTCCAACGAGCCGAAATTGTAGCCAACCTCGAACCCGTAGACATAGTCTCGACCCAGGCTTGTCGGGACAACGCCCCGCCAACCGCCGCGGATTTCACCGTAAGATCCGCTAACGTCCTGTTCGCCAATCGCAAAAACATCGGTACTGGTCCTCAGGCCAAAGCGATCATCGCCGCCCGATCCGTAACCTGCCCCCAATCCAAGGTAGAACGCTTGGACATCGCTGCTGTAACGCAACGGGCTGACCACATCCGGTTCGGTGATATCCCCGATCACATCCCCCGCCATGGTCGCACTGGCCAGAATGGTCACGACCGAGGCCACCGGCAAAACACGCCAGGGACCCGGTATTTTCAATGCCCTAAGAACTTCCACTCGTACCCTCCATCACACGTCGACAAGGCCTGTGATTCGACGCCCAACGACAATTGAAAGACGCTTCCATATTCGTCTGTCAAAAATCTGACCTTCGTCGGAACATAGTTCCAAGCAATAAATCAAGGGTAAATTTTGGAAACAAACACCACAATTGGCCATTCATCGACGGATAATCGTCAACCTAAAGCAGTTCACCCGCCAGCGAATTTGCCCCCGATTCGGTGATGCGAACGTCGCGCAGATCTCCAACCGCTATTTCAGGGCCCTTGACGTGAACCGAATGCAGATACTCGGATTTACCCACCATCTGCCCGTCAAGACGCCCGGATTTTTCGAACAGGACACGCACCGTCCGGCCCACCATCGCATCCTGAATTTCGCGTTGATGGCGCGTGATCAAGGCCTGCAAGCGCTGTAAACGATCATCGGCCGCATCCGGATCCACCTGCGCCCGCTCTGCCGCCGGAGTACCCGGTCGGGTCGAGTATTTGAACGAATAGGCATAGCCGTATTTGACCTGCTCAACCAAATCCAGCGTCGCCTGAAAATCCTCTTCGGTTTCTTCCGGGAATCCGACGATGAAGTCACCCGACATAACGATATCGGGACGCGCCGCCCGGATACGCTCGATCAGGCGCAGATAGCTTTCGGCCGTGTGGCTGCGGTTCATCCGTTTCAATATCCGGTCCGAGCCCGACTGAACCGGCAAATGCAGATACGGCATCAGTTTCTCGCAGGTGCCATGCGCCTCGATCAGATCATCCGCCATGTCATTGGGGTGCGAGGTGGTAAAGCGGATACGCTCCAGCCCATCAACCTTGTTCAACGCCCAGATCAGACCGGCCAGCGTCATGTCGCCATTTTGGCCCGCCCCGTGATAGGCGTTGACGTTTTGACCCAGCAGGGTGATTTCGCGGACCCCACGTTCCACCAGATCCTGCGCTTCGCGGATGATACGATCCGCCGGGCGGCTGACCTCGGCCCCGCGGGTATAGGGCACGACGCAAAAGGCACAGAACTTGTCGCAGCCTTCCTGCACTGTCAAAAACGCCGTCGGGCCGCGCTTGGCCTTGGGGCGGTTCTTCAGCTTCTCGAACTTGTCCTCTTCGGGGAAATCCGTGTCCAGCGCCTTGGCCCCGGTACGCGTCTTGGCCTCCATCTCGGGCAAGCGGTGATAGCTTTGCGGGCCAACCACCAGATCGACCAACGGTTGACGGCGTATGATCTCTTCGCCCTCGGCCTGCGCCACGCACCCGGCAACGCCAATTTTCAGATCGGGTTTCTCGGCCTTCAGCCCCTTGAACCGACCCAGTTCGGAATACACCTTCTCGGCCGCCTTTTCCCGGATGTGACAGGTGTTCAGCAGAATCATATCCGCATCGTCCGCCGACTTGGTCTCGACATAACCCTGCCCGCCCAGCGTCTCGGCCATGCGCTCGCTGTCATAGACGTTCATCTGACAGCCATAGGTCTTGATAAACAGCTTTTTCGGTTCGGACATGGATCGGGCCTTTGCAGTCGCTGGATCGGCGTCATCTATATGCTTCGAACGCCGCTTGCAATGCGGGCGCAATTACCCGAATTTGGCGGAACTTTCCAGCAAGGCGCGAACGAAAACAGGCGATGCAGTACGAATCCCTCGATACCTTCCTGAAATCGGGTCAGACCGCTCTGCGCAAAGGTCCCGTCGCGCTTGTCTTTGCCGAGGATGAGGTCGAGGTCGAAAGCACGCTGCACCACCACCTGAGCCTCGGGTTCAAATCCGTGATCGCCTTCATGCCCGCCGAGTTCGATCTGAGCGCGGCCATCAGCGAACAAGTGCATCGCGTGACATTGAAATGCGCCCCGGGGTCCGTTGTCTTCGACACAGTCAACCGCATCACAAAGGCCGCGCCGGGTATCTGGCTGTATTACTGCTACAATGCCGAGTACCTGTTCTACCCGTTCTGCGAAACGCGCAGCGTGGGCGAGATGCTGGCCTTCCATACCGAGGAACGCCGCGCGTCGATGCTATGCCATGTGATCGACCTGTACGCGGATGATCTGACGCAATTCCCCAATGGCGTCGCCCCGAACAGCGCCATGCTCGACAGCACCGGTTACTATGCCCACACCCGCCACGACGCCACGGGGCAACCGCTCGACCGTCAACTCGACATGTCCGGCGGTCTGCGTTGGCGGTTCGAGGACCATATCCCCTATGAACGACGCCGCATCGACAGAATCGCCCTGTTCAAGACCGAAAAAGAGCTAACGCTTCAACCGGACCACACATTCAACCAGCCCGAATACAACACCTATTCCTGCCCCTGGCATCACAACCTGACGACTGCGATCTGCTCGTTCCGCGCTGCAAAAGCCCTGAAAAGCAATGCGGGCTCCACCTTCGACATCCCCAGCTTCCGCTGGCGCAACTCGGTTCCGTTCCAATGGCGGTCAGATCAGTTGATGGAGCTGGGTCTGATGGAGCCCGGCCAGTGGTTCTGATCCGCTCTTCATCTGGCCAAAAATATCCCGGGGGAGCCGCGGCTTGCCGCGGCGGGGGCAGAGCCCCCTATCAGCGTTGCAGCAAGACCGGGAACCAATCCTCGCGCAGGCGCTGACCCGGAACCATGTCATGCCCCGGAAATGGCGGTGAGGTCCGGCCCGGACGGTCCACATACCGCGCGTCATCCCCAACCAACCGCAATGAGAACGCCCTGCGGCGGCTGTCCGAATGATTGCCACGCGCACCGTGCAGCGTGCGGTAGTTGAAGGCCACGGCGTCGCCCGGCTCCATCTCAAACTCAACAACCTTCATGCCCTCGGCATCCGGATCGGGAACGGGAATGTACTGGCCTTCATCCGGAAAGAACCCCTCTTCACTGACCCAGCGGGTCGGCAGAACTTCTTTCTCCCAGCGATGCGATCCGGCAACGCAACGCAATGTGGCCTGTTTCACCGGGTCCAGCGGTGACCAGAAGCTGATGGTCTGCTGCCCTTCGACAAAGTAATACGGCCCGTCCTGATGCCAGGGCGTCGCCATCGAGGTGCCGGGTTCTTTGACCAGCACATGATCGTGGAACATCTGCACGCTGTTCGACTGCATCAGATCAGCCGCCACTTCGGCCGCTGGAGAATTCTCAATCACCTCGCGAAACTGCGGAATTCGGGTCCAGTTGCAGTAATCGTCAAAGAACAGGCCGGTCTGACCCTCTTTTCTGTTCTCCGAGGCATAGGGCCCAGGCTCTGCCATGTTCGCCGCCACGCCGTCGCGCAATTGATCCACGTGATCGGCAAACAGCCCTTTTATCAGGACAACGCCGTCGGTCTGGTAAGTGTCGATCATCTCTTTGGATACGAGGGGATGTGGCATGGCGACCTCCTTGATGTTTGCATCGGTTAAATGCCAACCATGTCTTCTGTTCAAATCATATCTTTGGAAGTTATAAATAACCTGATGTTATATATTTCCCTGCGCCAGTATGAATATGTCTGCGCCATCGGGCGTCATGGCAGCCTGTCTGCGGCGGCTCAGGCCCTCAATGTCTCGCAACCGGCGCTGTCCACTGCGCTGACGCGGGTCGAATCGCATCTTGGCTATCCTCTGTTCACCCGCAGGCGCGGGGCGGCCATGGCTTTGACGCCGCAGGGCCGCCGGTTCATCGAACAGGCACAAGGGTTGGTAAGCGCGGCGGCGGCGACCGAAGGCCCCTCGCCCGTGTCACAGGGATCATCCCAGTTGAGGTTGGGCTGTTTCGTCGATCTGGCACCCTTCCATCTGGCCTCGGCGTTGCAGGCCCTGAAGGCGGTCATGCCGGATGTTGCTGTGTCCTACCGGGTTGAAAGCTTCGAGGGATTGCAGGACTGCCTCATCGACGGACAGATCGACATTGCCATCACCTATGATCTGGGCATGGATGCGGGTTTTGTCCGGCAAAAGCTGTTCGACTCTGTGCCTTGCGCCCTTGTCCCCCCAGATCATCCCCTGGCGTCGGCTGGAACTGTTTCGCTGGCAAGGTTAGCAAATGACCCCCTTATTCTGTCCAAGGAAGGCCTGTCCGCGCAGCATGTGCTGACCCTGTTCCGGCAAAACGGGCTGCACCCAACGGTCGCGCACAGGGCCGCAACGCTCGAGATTCAACGCAGCCTTGCCGCACATGGCGAGGGGATCGCGATCAGCTATGCCAGCCCTTCGAATGCGCTTAGCTACGACGCCAAGCCCTTGGTCAGCCTTCCGATTACAGACAAAGACGCGCCCGAGGCTGTCGTATTGGCCCGGCACGGGACAGGACCGGTCGATGCAACAGTCGCTCTGGCCGAGCAAACCCTGCTGGACAGACTAACGGCGTTTTAGGTTACTGCTTTTTGCGCAGGCGGATAACCACGTCGACCGAGGCGATCTCGACCCCTTCCGGGGCTTCGGGAAGGCGTTGAATGACCAGTTGCTCTGATGGCGCATCGCTCAGGCGGCCCTCGTCTTCCCAGAAGAAATGCGGGTGGTCATGCGTGTTGGTGTCGAAATAGCTTTTCGATCCGTCCACCGTGATTTCCTGCAAAACACCGGCGTCGCAAAAAGCACGCAGGGTGTTGTAGACCGTCGCCAGCGACACTGCGTCGCCATTGGACTTGGCCGAGTCAAACAGGCTTTCGGCTGTCACGTGACGATGACGCCCGTCCCCAACCAGCAATTCGGCCAATGCCACACGCTGACGCGTCGGGCGCAAACCCGCGCCTTCCAACCAATTTGTCGCTATGTTCCGGCTCTGAGGTGTCATAAATCCGATACCCGTTCTTGCTGGTTATATATATAGGGTCGCTTGGTCGGGAATTTCAAATGAAATTCATTCGCAAAAACCTTGCGGGTGCAGGGAAAAGAGTGTCGCTGGAACACCATGACGTGGCCTGCCGCTCTTGCAGGACCTTGCATACGGGTGTTAGACGAGGCCAGATTTAACGAACTGACCCCTGGCAGGAGAGGCGGCAAGAATGGCCCAATTCCCGAGCAGCTTTGACAAAGACGATCTGCTGAAATGCGCCCGAGGCGAGCTTTTTGGCCCCGGCAACGCGCAATTGCCCGCCCCGCCGATGCTGATGATGGACCGGATCACCGATATTTCGGCAGACGGGGGTGCGCATGGCAAAGGCCATGTTCTGGCAGAGTTCGACATTACGCCCGATCTTTGGTTCTTTGACTGTCACTTCCCCGGCAACCCGATCATGCCCGGCTGCCTTGGTCTGGACGGCCTGTGGCAGCTGACCGGCTTCAACCTGGGCTGGCGCGGCTGGCAGGGGCGCGGCATGGCGGTCGGCGTGGGCGAGGTCAAGCTGACCGGAATGGTGCGCCCGGACCGCAAGATGCTGACGTATAAAATTGATTTCAAAAAGGCGATCCAGACCCGCCGCCTGACCATGGGCGTCGCGGATGGTATCGTCGAAGCGGACGGTGAAATGATTTACGACGTCAAAGACATGAAAGTCGTTCTGTCCGAAGCCTGAGCCTGACCGGCCCGAATGTAAGGAGCACGCACATGCGTCGAGTAGTTGTCACCGGTCTGGGGATCGTCTCCTCTATCGGCAACAATGCCCAAGAGGTTCTGGCCTCGCTGAAAGCTGGCAAATCCGGCATCGAAGCCAACGAACAGATGGTCGAACATGGCTTTCGCAGCCAGATCGCCGGAACGCTGAAGATCGACGTGGCCGAGCATGTGGACAAGCGCACCCTGCGGTTCATGGGCCCCGGCGCAGCCTATGCCCATATCGCCATGAGCCAGGCGATTGCCGATTCCGGGTTGGGCGAAGACCAGGTGGTCAACCCGCGCACCGGTCTGGTGGCCGGTTCCGGCGGGCCATCCACAAGCGCCATGCTGACGGCGCATCAGACGGTGCTGAAAACTGGCGCAACCAAGCGGATCGGACCCTTTGCGGTTCCCAAATGCATGTGTTCGACAATTTCCGCCAACCTCGCGACCGCATTCAAGATCAAGGGTATCAACTACTCGATCACCTCGGCCTGCTCGACGTCGCTGCACTGCATCGGCAACGCGGCGGAACAGATCATGCTGGGCAAGCAGGACGTGATGTTCGCAGGCGGTGGCGAAGAACTGGACTGGACCCTGTCCTGCCTGTTCGACGCGATGGGCGCAATGTCGTCGAAATACAATGACACGCCCGAAAAAGCCTCACGCGCGTTTGATGAACGCCGCGACGGATTCGTGATCTCGGGCGGCGGCGGCATCGTCGTGCTGGAAGAGCTGGAACATGCGCTGGCGCGCGGTGCCAAGATCTATGCCGAGGTCACGGGCTATGCCGCCACCTCGGACGGTCACGACATGGTGGCCCCATCCGGTGAAGGCGGTGAACGCGCCATGCGACTGGCGCTGGATACGCTGCCCGAAGGCCGTAAGGTGGGCTACATCAACGCGCACGGCACCTCGACCCCGGTCGGTGACGTGGGTGAGGTCGAAGCCGTCCGCCGCATCTTCGGCGAAGGCAACGTGCCGCCGATTTCCTCGACCAAGTCGATGACCGGCCACGCGCAGGGCGCGGCTGGCGCGCTTGAGGCGATCTTCTGCCTGCTGATGCTGGACAACGACTTTATTACTCCGTCGATCAATGTCGACACACTTGCCGAAGGCATCCTGCCCGGTGAAATTGCAACGAAAACAGTTGAAAACGCAGGACTGGACAGTGTCATGACCAACAGCTTCGGCTTTGGCGGCACCAACGGATCCATGATTCTGTCAAAGTATAACGGGTGAATGTGATGTCGGAACTTCTAAAGGGTAAGCGCGGCCTGATCATGGGCGTCGCCAATGACCGCTCGATTGCGTGGGGCATCGCCAAGGCCATGCACGAAGCCGGTGCAGAGCTGGCATTCACCTATCAGGGCGAGGCATTCGGCAAGCGGTTGGCGCCGCTGGCCGAAAGTCTTGGCAGCGATTTCATGGTGGATGCGGATGTCACCGATGACGCCTCGCTGGATCGTGCCTTCGCAGAATTGGCCGCGCGTTGGCCCACGATTGATTTTCTGGTTCACGCAATTGCCTATTCCGACAAGTCGGAACTGGCGGGTCGGTTCCTGGACACGACACGGGCGAACTTCAAGCACTCGATGGACGTTTCGGCCTATTCCTTTGTCGAAGTCGCACGCCGCGCCTATCCAATGATGAAGGACAATGGCGGCTCGCTGCTGACACTGACTTATCAGGGGTCGAACCGCGTTGTTCCAAACTACAACGTCATGGGCGTCGCCAAGGCCGCGCTGGAGTCGGCAACGCGCTACCTGGCCAATGATCTGGGCCCCGAAGGCATCCGCGTGAACGCCATTTCACCCGGCCCGATGAAAACGCTGGCGGGCGCGGCCATCGGCGGCGCGCGCAAGACCTACAAATTCTGCGACCAGAACGCACCGATGCGTTCGAACGCCACGCTGGAGGCTGTTGGCGGGACAGCGGTTTACCTGACATCTGACGCCGGTGCCTGCACATCGGGCGAGATTATCCGCGTCGATGGCGGTTTTCACGTGCTCGGAATGCCACAGCCCGATTTCATGTGACCATATCTTTCCCTGCCGCCGCCAAGATTTAACCATCTTTCAGCGGCAGGGATTGCAGCATGAGCAAATTTGACCAGATCATCGCAAGCAATGCCCGGACGGCCCGACGCAAATCGGGCTTCCTGAGCCAACGCGCCCGCGTGCTGTTGCTGACCCTGACCACTCTGCTGGTGCTGTTCGTGTTCTTTACGCAGCCGCAGGTGCGCGGCGCGATCGAAGCCCTACTGGGATAGCCCCACGATCAGTTGACCGAGACGACCTCGATCTCGAAAATCAGGTCCTGCCCGGCCAATGGATGGTTGGCATCCAGCGTCACGGTCGCCTCATTCGCCTCGACCACCATAACCGGCAGCGCCTGACCGTCCGGGGTTTGCATCTGCAACTGCGTACCGGGTTCAAGCGGAATGTCATCCGGAATGCCTTCCCGAGGAATAACCTGCCGCATCGCCGGGTTGATCGGGCCATAAGCGTCAACGCAGGCAATCTCGACCCGCTTTTTGTCCCCGACCGCCAGCCCCGGCATGGCGCCGTCCAGACCGGGGATGATCTGACCCGAGCCCACGACAAACTCCAGCGGATCGCGCCCGTCCGAGCTGTCAAAGACGTTACCGTCCAGCAGCGTCCCGGTGTAGTGGATGCGAACCGTGTCGCCTTGTTTGATGTCGGTCATTGGGGCCTCCGGACCGTTTGGGAAATGAGCGGCCAACCCTAGGGTCTTACACAATGATGTAAACCCTTCGCCCTTTAACGCGCTGCCCTTGTGTGCCAACCTGCGCGCGAATGTGGAGGGGAGCAGATGGCAATCACAACCTGTATTTTCGATGCCTATGGCACGTTGTTCGACGTGGCCGCAGCCGCCCGTCAGGCCGCATCCGAGCCCGGCTTTGAGGCATTGCGCGACACCTGGCCCGAGGTTGCTGGGCATTGGCGTCTGAAACAGTTGCAATACACGTGGTTGCGGGCCGTCGCCGATGCCCATGCCGATTTCTGGGATGTGACGCAGGACGGTCTGGACTGGGCGCTGGAAGCCGCAGGGCTGCAAGGCGATGCCAAACTGCGGCAGCGCCTGCTGGACCTGTACTGGGAACTGCAAGCCTACCCCGAAGTTCCGGCCATGCTGAAGGCGCTCAAGGATGGCGGCCTGCAAACGGCGATCTTGTCCAACGGCTCGCCCCCGATGTTGGAAGGCGCGGTGAAATCGGCAGGGATCGAGGACGTTCTGGACGATGTGCTTTCGGTCGAAAGTGTTGGTGTCTTCAAGCCGCATGTCCGGGTCTACGATCTGGTTCAGGACAGGTTCGGCTGCGCCCGTGACGAGGTCTTG
Organism: Ruegeria sp. AP12; assembly: GCF_056540025.1. NCBI lineage: Bacteria > Pseudomonadati > Pseudomonadota > Alphaproteobacteria > Rhodobacterales > Roseobacteraceae > Ruegeria > Ruegeria sp. AP12. The sequence goes on along the minus strand of NZ_JBQFVZ010000001.1, from coordinate 50,313 downwards.
TTCGTCAGTTCGAACGGCTGGGACGCTGCCGGGGCAAGCGGATACGGCTTTGTCACCGCATGGGTCAATCGCGCCGGTGAACCGATGGACCGGTTGCCCTGGACACCCGCGCATGTGCTGTCCGACCTGACCTCGATCCCTGAACTGGCGGGGCTTTGATGCCTGACTTCACAACCTCCGACGGCATACGGCTTCATTTTGAGGATACAGGCTCTGGCCAACCGGTGCTGTGTCTGGCGGGTTTGACGCGAAACAGCCGCGATTTCTTGTTCGTGCAGCCGCACCTTGGCGACAAACGTCTGATCATGATGGACTACCGAGGGCGCGGGCAGTCCGATTACGATCCGGATTTCATGAACTACAACATCTTTCGCGATTCCCACGACGCGATCGAATTGCTGGATCATCTGGATGTGCCGAAAGCTGCGATTCTGGGCACGTCACGCGGTGGATTGATCGCCATGGCCCTTGCCGCCAGCCACCCTGAACGCTTGACGCATGTGATCCTGAACGATGTGGGCCCCGTGATCGAACCTGCGGGCATCGCCAAGATCATGGATTACGTCGGCAAGACCCCGGTTTCGAAAACCTATGACGAAGCCGCCAAGTCCCTGCAATCCGTGATGGAGCCGCAATTCCCGGGCGTTCCATACGAACGCTGGCGTGCGCAGGCCGAGATCCAGTACGCGGCAACCTCTGACGGCCTGAGCCTGCGCTACGATCCTGCCTTGCGCACGGCTTTGCTGGAACAGGCGGCTACCGGCGCGATCCCGGATATGTGGATGTTCTTCGACGCCCTGCGCGACATTCCAACAGGCGTGCTGAGGGGCGCAAATTCGGATGTTCTGGGTGCCGAGACGCTGACCGAGATGCACAACCGCCACCCCGGCTTGATTTTGGCCGAGGTTCCGAATCGCGGGCATGTCCCGTTTCTGGATGAACCCGAATCCTTAGACATCATTCGCAGGGTCCTGAGTGTGACATGAGTACGATTGAACTGATCGAAGCCGCCGCTGAACGGCTGCATGGACATGCTCGGGAAACCCCGATTCTGACCTCGCCCTTTCTGGACCAGATCGCAGGTCGACGTGTTCTGATAAAACCCGAGTGCCTGCAACACACCGGCAGCTTCAAATTTCGCGGCGCGTGGTCGGCCATCTCGGCGCTGGAACCGGATCAACGGCAGCGCGGGGTGATCGCTTATTCCTCGGGCAATCACGCGCAGGGCATTGCCATGGCGGCGTCGAAACATGGCGTGGCGTCGGTGATCGTCATGCCCTCGGACGCGCCGCAGTTGAAGATCGACAACACACGCGCTTTGGGCGGTGAAGTGGTGCTGTATGACCGCGCGAGCGATAGCCGTGAAGAGATTGGCGAGGCTTTGGCCTCGGATCGCGGGCTGACCCTGATCCGCCCCTATGACGAACCTCAGGTCATCGCCGGGCAAGGCACGGTGGGCCTTGAGATCGCACGTCAGGCCAAAGCGTTGGGCGTTACTCAGGCCGATGTGCTGGTATGTTGCGGCGGTGGCGGTCTGACCTCGGGCATCGCGCTGGCGCTGGAGAAACACGCCCCCGACCTGCGCCCCCGCCCGTGTGAGCCCGAGGGGTTCGATGACATAAAACGCTCTTTGGCAACGGGGCAGATCCAGAAGAACGCGGCGACCTCGGGCAATATTTGCGATGCGATTCTGACCCCGCAGCCGGGTGAAATCACCTTCCCGATTCTCAAACGCCTTTGCGGCCCCGGCCTGTCGATCACCGAGGACGAGGCGCTGCGTGCCATGGCCTTGGCCTTCCTACGCCTGAAAGTCGTGCTGGAACCAGGCGGGGCCGTGGCGCTGGCTTCGGCCCTGTTCCGGACAGACGAGATCGAAGGTGACGCCGTGATCGTGGTGGCATCCGGCGGAAACGCCGACCCGGAAGTATTTGCAAAGGCGTTGGAATTCCTGACCTGACAATCGCCACAGTTCTGTGCAAAACATCGACACGGACAGAAGGATCAAACGCATGACCTGCGCGGATTTTGGCGATGTAAAGCTGCATTACCGGATCGATGGCGCCCCGGATGGCGCCCCTATTGTCTTTGCCAATTCGCTGGGCACCGATCTGCATCTTTGGGACGCAATTCTGCCCCATCTGCCCGCCGGGCTGCGGATCATCCGGTATGACAAACGCGGGCATGGGCAATCCTCAGTCCCGCGTGGCCCTTATTCCATGGGTGCTCTGATTCGGGATGTCGAACGGTTGCTGGATCACCTTGAGGTGCGCGACTGTGTCTTTGTCGGTCTGTCCATCGGTGGTATGATTGCGCAAGGTCTGGCCGTCAAACGCATGGATCAGGTCCGCGCGCTGGTCTTGTCGAACACCGCAGCCAAGATCGGCAACCCGCCGATTTGGCAGGATCGGATACAGGCCGTGCAACAGGGCGGTATCGAAGCATTGGCCGATGCCACGATGGAGCGCTGGTTTTCCCGGGATTTCCGGGCAGCGCAGAAACATCTGCCGTGGCGAGATATGATGGTTGGGCAGCCGGTCGAAGGCTATCTTGGATGCTGCGCGGCCATTGCGGGCACGGATTTTTATACGCCCACCAGCGGCTTGCGGCTGCCCACCTTAGGCATCGCCGGCAGCGAGGACGGCTCGACCCCACCGGATTTGGTGCGCGAGACGGTCGAGTTGATCCCGGGCGCAGATTTTAAACTGATGCGCAGGGCGGGCCATCTGCCCTGCGTGGAAAAACCTGAAGACTACGCAGCTTTGCTGAACGAATTCTTGACCGGTATCGGGCATATTTGAAGGAGCCAATACATGGCTGATTTCCTTTTGGTCCACGGGTCCTGCCACGGCGCGTGGTGTTGGCGCGACCTGATTCCTGTGCTGGAATCCCTCGGCCACTCGGTCCGCGCCATCGACATGCCCAGCCATGGCGCTGATCCAACCCCCATTGCAGATGTCACGCTGGATGGGTGCAGGGATTCTATCCTGTCGGCGACAACCCCGGAAACGATCATCGTGGGTCATTCGTGGGGCGGGTATCCCATCAGTGCCGCGGCCGAGGCGCAGCCGGATGCCATGCGCGCGCTGATCTACCTCAGCGCCTATGTCCCGCAGGATGGTCTGTCGATGGTCGAGATGCGCCGCCGCGGACCCAGCCAGACGATTGCCGACGCGGTGGAAAAATCCGCCGACGGGCTGTCCTATACCGTCCGTCCGGACTGCGTGAGAGAGCTGTTCTACCACGACTGCGACCCGGACATCACGCCCTACGCCTTTGGACGCTTGTGTCCTCAGGCCATTCGTCCGCAAGATACACCCTTGCATCTTGGCGCGCGCTACCAAAAGGTCCCGCGCGCCTATATCGCCACCAGCGATGACCACACAGTACCGTTCGAGTATCAGTGCAAGATGAGCGAGGGCATCCCGTCCGCGTTCCGACGCACCATCCACTCGGGGCATTCGGCCTTCTTTTCGCACCCGGATCAACTGGCCAACATCCTGTCTGATCTGAAACAGCAATTGTCGCATCACCAAACATAGATGACCTCGGGCAACTCTTTCCTAACGTAGTAACCCCGCCTAGGGTGCGAGGGTTGAAACGACGTGACGGTTCTGATGCGCCTGCCTTTTGTCTTTGTTCTTTCCATCGTCATGATCGACGCAATGGGCATCGGGTTGGTCATGCCGATCATGCCCCAACTGATTGTCGAGGTTCAGGGCGGTACGCTGGCCAATGCGGCGGTGTGGGGTGGCATCCTCAGCACCGCTTTCGCCGCGATGCAGTTCGTGTTCGGGCCGATTCTGGGTAACTTGTCCGATGCTTACGGACGCCGATCCGTTCTGCTGGTATCCCTGTTTGTCATGGCGTTGGACTATGTGGTCATGGCGCTGGCGGGCAGTATCTGGCTGCTTCTGGCGGGTCGTATCGTCGGCGGCATCACGGCGGCCACGCATTCAACGGCGGCCGCCTTCATGGCCGACGTCTCGAAACCGCAGGACAAGGCGGCGAATTTCGGGCTGTTGGGGGCGGCTTTTGGCGTCGGTTTTGTGTTGGGCCCTGTCGTGGGCGGATTGCTGAGCGAATACGGCACCCGCGCGCCTTTTTGGGCGGCTGCGGGCCTGTCTGCACTGACCTTTGCCATTGGCATGTTCGTGATGCCGGAAACGGTGACGGACAAGACCCGCCGGGCCTTCAGTCTGAGGCGCGCGAACCCGATCAATTCGTTGAAGGCTATTGCCGCCCTGCCCGGCATTCGCCCCTTGCTGTGGGTCTATTTCCTCTACTCGGTGTCGATCTATGTCTATCCGGCCATCTGGGCCTATTTCACGACCGAGCGGTTCGGATGGTCCCCGCAGATGATCGGCGTGTCATTGGGCGTGTACGGCCTTGCTATGGCAGCCGTTCAGGGCGGGTTGATCCGCCCTGCCACCCGCTATCTGGGTGAACGGGTGACAATCATATACGGGATGGTTTTCGAAATCGTCAGCTTTGGTATTCTGGGTTTTCTGACCAACGGCCTGATCGCCCTGATGCTGATCCCGATCACCGCCATCGGCGCCGTCATTACTCCTGCACTGCAGGCAATGATGTCGCGCGCCACACCGGATTCGCAACAGGGGGAATTGCAGGGCGTCCTGACATCGCTGCATGCCTTGTCGATGGTCATCTCACCCCTGCTGATGACCAGCATCTTCGCGCAGTTCATCAGACCGGACACAATTGTCTACCTGCCCGGCGCGCCGTTCCTATTGGCGCTGGTTCTGATGCTGGCAGGGTGTGTGCTGTTTTTGCGTGCCCGCCCAATCCAGGGCGTAACAGCGACATCAAACTGACGATTTCCGCCTTGCGGCCTGCATCTTCCCGCGCCACCGTGGCTGAAACAGTCCGGCGCATCGCACGCGTCGACACGTCAAACCCACAGGGCCGGAGGGCACGGGATGAAACTGCAGGACCTCGATATCATCATCACAGCGCCACCCGCACCGGGCTGGGGCGGGCGTTATTGGATACTGGTCAAAGTGACCACCGACACAGGCATTACCGGTTGGGGCGAATGCTATGCCTCATCCATCGGTCCCGAGGCCATGCGCCACGTGATCTGCGATGTGTTCGAACGGCACATGCTGGGCGAAAACCCCGAGAATATCGAGTTGATGTTCCGCCGCGCCTATTCCAGCGGTTTCACCCAACGCCCGGACCTGACCGTCATGGGCGCGTTCTCGGGGCTCGAAATCGCCTGCTGGGACATTCTGGGCAAGGATCGGGACCGGCCTGTCTATGCCTTGCTGGGCGGGCTGATGAACGAACGCATCCGCTCTTACACCTACTTGTATCCCCTGCCCCAGCATAACCTGAATGATTTCTGGACCGCTCCGGATCAGGCCGGGGAATGCGCCGCTGAAATGGTCCGGCGCGGCTATACCGCGGTCAAGTTCGACCCGGCTGGCCCTTATACGATCCGGGGTGGGCATATGCCCGCGATGTCCGACATCTCGATGTCCGTGGCGTTCTGCAAAGCGATCCGTGAAGCGGTTGGAGACAAAGCCGACCTGTTGTTCGGCACCCATGGTCAGTTCAACACGGCGGGCGCAATCCGGTTGGGGCAGGCGTTGGAACCCTGTTCGCCGCTGTGGTTCGAAGAACCCACCCCGCCGGACAATATCGAGGATATGGCCCGCGTCGCCCGCAACGTGCGCATCCCGGTCGCAACCGGCGAGCGCATGACCACCAAGGCCGAATTCGGTGCAGTTTTGCGCGCCGGTGCCGCCGAGATTCTGCAACCCGCCCTGGGCCGCGCTGGCGGGATATGGGAGATGAAGAAGGTCGCCGCCATGGCCGAGGTCTTCAACGCGCAGATGGCCCCGCATCTTTATGCCGGTCCGGTGGAGTGGGCCGCGAATACGCATCTGGCCGCATCAATTCCGAATCTTCTGTTGCTGGAAACCATCGAAACACCGTTCCATGATCAGTTGATCAATGGCGCAATCCGGGTCGAAGACGGCTTTGTCACGCCACCAAGCGCGCCCGGTCTGGGGATCGAAGTCAACGAAGATCTGGCCCGCGCGCACCCGTACACCGGGGACGGGTTGCACCTGCAAATGCAGGAAGACCCCTGCGATTATGCCAACGGCAACGCCTTTCAGGGCGGAGCCCCCGCCACCGAGGGGTGACAAGCCCGTATGGGTTGGGGCATATTGCGCCAACCCCAATCGGACAAGTGGCCTACCCGTGACCCTGAATGAACTAACCGACGAAACCCCTGATACGTCGGCAAATATGAAAGAAAACGCGGCAAGCGCCGCGGCCTATCTCAAGACACTGGCCCATGAAGGGCGTCTAATGATCCTGTGCCATTTGGGCGACGGGGAAAAATCGGTTGGGCAGTTGGAAGACCTGCTGCAAATCCGGCAGGCGGCCGTCAGCCAGATGCTGGCGCGGCTGCGCGAGGAAAATCTGGTGTCCACCCGCCGCGATGGCAAGACCATCTATTATTCGCTGGCAGATGGGAACACACGGCAGGTGATCGGGTTGCTGTACGAACTCTTCTGCAAGCCCGACGGTTAGCGGTCAGTTCGATACGTAACCGGCAATCACCTGCATCAGCTTGAAGGCGGTCGCAGCGTCGTTTTCGACCACAGCCAGGAATTCCTCCTCACCAATGCGCAGGCAGGACATCTTGGTCTCGGCCACCATGCTCAGCGCGCGGGGTTCCTTGCGGATCAGGCCCAACTCGCCCACCAGCTCACCCGGTCCCACCTTGGTAATCAGTTGATCGGGGCCGTCCGGTTGCGGAAGGAACAGGCCCGCCTCACCTTCCAGAACCACATAGGCCCCATCGGTCGGCTGATCGTCCTTCAGGAACACGACCTGCCCCGGGATCGCCTCGAACCAACGCGCACCAAAGGCCAGCAGACGCAATTGTCTGCGATCCAGGCCGGAAAACAGAGGTGTTTGTTCCAGGGCGCGCAGCTTGCGCGCAAGGTCAGCCGAGGCGGCGCTGTCTTCTTCCACGTCCGCAGGTCCTTCGTCCGTGACCACACGACCTTGCCGGATTTCGACATACATGTCGAATACGTCCGGATTCTCGAACTGATCGTTCAAATAGACGACCGTGGTGTCCGGCATCAGTTCGCGCAGGTTTTTGTAGACCGCTACCTGCGTCTGCATGTCATAGCTGGCCAGCGCGTTTTCCAGAATCAGGATGTCGGGTTTCTTGATCGTCGCGCGGGTGAAGGCCAGCGGCTCGGCAAACACGGCGGGCAGGTTCTGACCGCCCAGCGCAACCGGAACGTCATAGATCAACTCGACAACCAAAAGCCGCGCGCCGTTTTCGGCCAGCACATCGACGATCAGCTTGCGGGCCTCATCGGATCGCGCGCCACCGATCTGGCTGACTTTGCCGAACAGCGCGTTCTCCATCACCGTCAGACCGGGGGCGAACTGATCCGGGTCCAGTGAAACGAATACATCTTGCAACCGCGCTAAAAGCTTGTCGGAATGGCTGTGCCGCAGTTCGAGAATGCGGTTCTTCAGCTCATCCGTGAAGGCCGGGCCGATTTGTTCCGCGGAAATCACCAATGGCACGGCCAGCAGGTTGGCCAATTGCTCGTCGTCCAGACCCGAGGCACCCTCTTTCCGTGTCCGCTCAACCAGTTCGACAGCAGTCTCGTAGGTTGCGGCCTCAAGCCCCAGTTTGCGGAACAGCGGGTGATCGGTGCCATCAAGACCAAAGATCTGCCGCAACATATCGATCACGTCGCGCGTCAAGGCGATCAGCGTCTCATCCAGACCCAACTCTCGCAACTGGCCCAGGAAGACGGTCTGTTTGGCCAGCAAATCCTGCGTCACCGGAACGCGTGGGGTGGCGAACAACAGGTTTTCGGCCACCGGCAACGCGGGGTTATAGCTTTGGCGATCAAAGATCAGCGCCTGCTGCGTCAGGCCCGCTTTTTGAACAGCCTCCTGAACCTTTGGGCGAAGATCGATCAATTTGCGTGCAAGCTCCGGATGGGTGTCCGGATCAAAGACCTGCTCGGCCCCGCGTTGGAACAAGGCGGCACCCGATCCCATTCCATCGATCAGCTTCAACCACCAGTCCCGCAACTCGCTGGCGTCCTGCAAACCGGCAAGGGACGGGTCCAGCCATTCGGTCTGGAACGGATCGTCGCTGTTGCCCGCCCGCAAGGTTTCGGCAAAATCCGGATCATCCGTCTGATCGGACAAGGGCTTGAACCGCATCGGCATCATGACATTGTCACCCAGCGTGCCCTGAAACATGACTGGCCGGGACGAGGCATAGCCGATCCGCGCCGCCACCACACCCTGATGAAGCTCGGACAGATTATGTTCACCGATTGCCACCTTGCCCGCGCTTGGCAGAATCTCGCGCGTCAGCAATTCGCTTACGGCGCGCCGATCTTCTTCGCTTGGGGCCGCGATGCCGATGATCTTGCCGCCCGGGAACGTCAGGTTCAGATCGTCCAGCACCTGATTGCCGTCCATATCGCGGACCGAGACGTGATCCAGAACGATGTCGCCGTTCAGATGCGGGCGTGCCTGTGGCTCACCCTCGAATAGTCTCTCGTCCTGCATTCCCGAAGGCGCGAAGCGTTCGATCACAACGTCCCAGCGCAGCGACATATCCTGCGTCTGGTTGTAATAGGTCAGCAGTTCCTTCCACGGCGAGCTCAGGTCCTTATACGCTGCCAAAGCCGCCACAAGTGCCCCCAGCGAGACCGAACCCTGCAGCACCAGCAAGCCGCCAACCAGATAGAACATGAACGGGGTCAGTTGCGAGATGAAGTTGTTTATAAACTTCATAAAGAACTTCTTCTGATAGATCTCGAACCGGATCCCGAACAACCGCCCCAACTGATCCGAGATCATTGCGCGACGATAGCGCCAGCCACCATTGGCGCGCAGGGTCGAGGCACCGGCGGCGTTCTCGCCGATCTGGGCGGCCAGCACGCGCACCTCTTGTATGCGTTTCTTGTTCAACAGGTTGATCTGGCGCTGCAATTTCGGAATCAACCAGGCCTGCAAGGGGATCAGAGCCACCGCCGCCAGACCGAACCAGACGCTTTGCAGGAACAGGAAGGACAGGATTGTAATCATTTGCCCGGCCTGCAGAACCGGCTGGCTGATCGCATCCCCCATCAGCCCGCCCATCGGCTCGCTTTCGGCGGTGATCATCGACACCATCTCGCCCTGACTGACCCGCTCGAAATAGGGCTGCGGGAAACGCAGGGCACGGCTGATCAACTGATAGCGAAAGCGCCGCAGCATCCGTTCGCTCAGCACCCCTTTCATGGTGTTGATGCGCATTTTCATCAGGCCATGGGCCAGAACTGCCGCAAGAAAGGCAAAACACAGGATGATCAGGAAATTGGTCTGCGGCAGGCTGTATCCCCAGACATCCACAATATCGCTGCTGGCACCGATCGCATCGTTGATGATGCGTTTGGGCAACTCCAACGTCAGGTACAGCAAGGGAAACAGCGTCGAGGTCACGGCCAGCAGGATCAGCTGGTCGCGTTTGGAATACTTCCAGATAAAACGAAAGATCGTGCGCTCTATGGAACCTGCCCCTGCTTGTACTCAAAACTCATGGTTGGCGATATGCCGGAAAACTGAACAGTATAAATCTACACAATCCCAGCAAAATTTCGCAAACACGTTTTCGAGCCTCAGATTTCTTTGCCAAATGTGAACTACTTCATTTACCAATTGACGCATTCACGCCTAGTATCCGCTGAAGGACGATTTCGGGAGGGAACTTTTGACTGCCAGTTTTGGCGCAGTGTTTGTCATGCTCTGCTTGTTGCAGATCAAACATATGTTCGCTGACTATTACTTACAAACACCGAAAATGTTGTCCGGTCGGGGTGAATATCTTCACATGGGCCGTGCGCAGCATGCCGCTGTGCATGTTGTTGGCTCGATCATTGTCTTTCTGATTTTTGGCACGCCGTTGGCCTTTATCCTGATCATCGGCGCGCTTGAGTGGTTCATTCACTTCAATATCGACTACGCCAAAGCCAGCTATTCCGACAAAAAACGGCTGGAGCCCAACCAGCCCGCATTCTGGCGCGCGGCAGGTCTGGACCAGTTGATGCACAATCTGACCTACATCGCCATGGCCTGGGCCTGGGTTACTTTCGCAAACTGACGGGGACCGCGTCGTGTTTCCGTCGCGCGGCAATGACCAGCATATTGACCAAGGTGTGACCCGCTAGAATTTGGGCCTCCAGTCATTCAGAACGTTTGGTCGCCTTTCGACTACCCCAAAACCGAAAAACTGCTTTCCTCGTTGATCGGGCGTTTGCGCGAATAAAAGCCGACATCGATCATGCGTTTGATGTAGGGCAGTTCAAACTGAAGCGGTTCGGCGTCGTGATCCGCTCCGCCCTCGCAATAATTGATCAGGGCAGTCATCAACTTCCCGGCGATCGGAGCGTTCTTGTACTGGTTCCCGCTGGTGCCGCAGGCCATGTAAAACCCCGGCAGACTGGATTTGTCATAGATCGGAATCCAGTCGGTCGAGGCGTCATACAAGTCAACCACCCCGCGGGTCTTGGACGGAATGCCAAGGCTGGGCACACGCTGAGCGTAGCGCATGGCCTGCGTGGTCCACTGGTCGGTGAAATCGCGGTTGTAGTGGATGTCATCCTCGCACCACTGATGCGGGTCGCATTCCGGGTCTTCTGAGCCCACAAGGATGTGATTGCCATGCTCGGGGCGGCAATAACAAGCGATGTCGCTGTCCGAGACGATGGTGCCGTCGTTTTCGAAATCAAACCCCTCGGGGGCGGGCACATGCACCACCTCTTGCCGCAGGGGGCGGGTTTCGATGGTCATATCGTCCAGCACATTCGCCAGTTTGTTGATGATGGCCGATCCCGGCCCCGCCACGTTCACCACCACTTTGGCGTGGATTTCCTCGCCCGAGGCCAGCTTGACCCCGGCCACACGACCGCCGTCGGTCAGGATCTCGACCACCTCGGCCCCGGTGCGAACCTCGGCCCCGTGTTGTTTGGCCGCGTCCATCAGGTTCTGCGCCGACAGCGCCGGGTCGGTCACGTACCCCGCTTGTGGCCAGTAAACACCGCCCTGCATCTTGCGGCCATTGGGTTGGCCGAACTCCGGATCATCCATGCGGCGCGCGGGCGCGAAACTATCCAGCGAATAGACCGGCAAGCGTTCAACAACCTTGTCGGGCGACCATTCCTCGAACGGGCAATCCAGATCGGCGCTGTTCTTCATGTGCTTTTCCAGCATGCCATTGGCATCGGTTTTCATCACCAGACAGCCCGTTTCACGGAACTGCGCCAGATTGGCATCCGATGGCAGGCCCAGATATTCGGCCCAATCGCGCCAGTAGTGATAACCCTCCCACGCAAAGGCCGTGCCATCGAAGGTCGAATAATGCATCCGAATGATTGCACAAGACCCTGCGGTCGAGCCGTGCCCGACCTGCGCATTGCGATCCAGCGACAGAGTCTTCCATCCAGCCTTGGCCATCTCAAACGCGATGGCGGCGCCGATCACTCCGGTCCCTATGATGATTGCATCCGGTTGGCTCATTCTGTGTCTCCTTCCCAATAGCGCTTGGAATAGGCGCTGAATTCTTCCACTTCTTCGGGGCGCGGCTCGACACCCGTGAATACGTACAGGTAATGCGAAACCATCGACAGCCGCGTCTCCATCGGCTCGTTCAGCTGCGCCAGATCGTATCCGATCTGCATGTAATACAGCACGCGGGCGCGGGTCTCGGATTCGATCTCGGAATAGCCAAAACGCGCGAACATGGCGTGAAGCGCCTGCAATCGTCGGGCATCCGATTGATCCAATGCCCGGCGCACCTTGCCGGATTTGCGCGCCCAGTCGCGCACCGCAAAGTCCAGCGCCGTATCGAACAGGTCGGTGTTCACCACACATCGATGCACGTTACAGACCGCTGCCGTGATCGTCCTGGCCGGTGCCTCTGCCTGCGCGACCAACGCAGCCGTATTGGTGGCCTGCCAGCGCGACAGCAGCGCGTCCAGAAGCTCCTGCCGGGATTTGAAATACCAATAGAAGGACGAGCGCGAGACTGCCATGCGCTCGGCCAGGTTCAGGACCTTGATCTGGTCCACACCGTCCGAGATCAGCACGTCCATGGCCACATTCAGCCAGTCGTCGCGCGTGACCTTGATGTTGCCGACCAAGGGTTCAGCCAGTGGATCATCCCGATGCAGAATTGGTTTGGTGTTCATTCAACTCTCCGGCGGTGCGCCGCCCTCGGCGGTCCGGCGCGCGATGAAATCATGTAAGGCACCCAGCCGGTCGCTGTCGCCAGCAGGGGCCTTGAAATCGTTCAGGATTGCCTTCCAGACACCGGTCGCGCGATGGTTGGCATCAGCGGCCCCCCGCTCGGTCCAGGTGCCGAAATTGGCGTAGTCGTGGACGTGGGGCTGGTAGAACTCGGTGTTGTAGCGCTCCATCGTTTGGCTGGAGGCGAAGAAGTGGCCGCTGGGTTCGACCTCGGCCAGCGCCGTGTCAAAGCCGATCTCGGCGGTCCCGGCCTGCGCACCGGCGCAAAGCTCCGCGACCATGTTCAGCACCTCGGCGTCGCAGATCATCTTCTCAAAAGATACCGTCAGACCGCCCTCAAGCCAGCCTGCCGAATGGATGATCACCGTGGCCCCGGCCATCAGACAACCCCAGAGGCCAAACTGATTTTCATTGGCGGCCTGCACATCGTTGATATTCGATGCCGACCCCGCCGCCGACCGCCATGGCAGACCCAGATGCCGCGCCAGTTGCCCTGCCGCAAGCGAGGCTTGGAAGTGCGAAGGCGTGCCAAAGGCGGGCGCACCCGATTTCATGTCCACATTGCTGGTGAAGGTGCCGTAACAAACCGGCGCGCCGGGACCCGCCAGTTGGGTCAGGGTCAGCGCCGCCAGTGCCTCGGCATGGGACAGCGTGATTGCGCCTGCCACGGTGATCGGGGCCATTGCGCCCATCAGTGTGAACGGGGTGATGATCGACATCTGCCCATGCCGCGCAAAGTCGATCAGGCCTTGCGCCATTGGAATATCCAGCGTGCGGGGACTGTTGGTGTTGATAATCGTGTAGCAGTGCGGGTTGGCGCGGAACTCCTCATCCGTCAGACCGCGTGCCATGGCGAGCATCTGGAAATTGTCCATCACCTGCGGCGTGCCGCGCGAATAGAAAAAGGGGAACTTGTCCGTCAGTTCCATCTGCGCCTGCGTGGTGAAATAGTGCCGCAGATGGGTCGGCACGTCCTGCGGCTCGACCTGGGGCGAGATCATCTGGAAAACATCGAAATGATGGGTGAGTTTCAGGAACTCCAGATAGTCTTGCCCGGTCGCGGGGCGTCGCCCGCGTTCCAGATCGGTGGCGTTGGGTGCGCCAGCACCGGGCTGAAACACCAGCGAACCCAGATCCAAAGTAAAATCCCTGCGCCGTGCCCCGGCGCGGCACGCGATCGATTTGGGGGCCGAGGCCACAGCTGCCTCGACCATATCGCGCCCGATAAAGACCATTTCGCTGTCGTCATCCACCTTTGCGCCACCTGCCGCAAACAGGCGTCGGGCCTCGGGCAACAGGACTTTGACCCCCAGTTCCTGAAGGGTGCGCAAGGCCGTTTCGTGCATATCGGCGATCTGATCGGCGGGGAACACCTCCATTTGCGGGAACGGGTTCCGCAATTGGCGGTAATTTACGTCGCGGCTGGGTGCGGGCGCGGCCTCGGCCCCGCGTCCGCGCCGTCGCCTGCCACGCTCAGGGGTTTGCGAGATCATCCTCAGCCCCTCATCGCCTTGCCCTGCGGATCATATGGCGATGGGGCGATCACCCATGCGGGTCGTTCGACCCCCACCACATGCACGGTCAGTTCCGTACCCGGCGCGGCCTTGTCGCGGTTGACCAAAGCCATGGCCAGCGACTTGCCCGTGTAATGGCCATAACCGCCCGAGGTGACGAAACCAACGCGGTCCTCGCCCGACCAGATGGGTTCATAGCCGCTGGCATCGGCATCCAGCGCGTCCACCTCAAGCGTTACCTGCACCTGCGCCGGGCCGTTGCCACCGCGCTCGGCCAAGGCAGCGTCTTTGCCGACAAAGTTCTTATCCCAGTCGATCCAGCGATCCATACCGGTCATGCCGGGGGTATAGGCCTGGGTGAACTCGGCGGACCAAATGCCAAAGCTTTTCTCAAGCCGAGTCGACAGCATTGCGTTGAAACCGCACTCGCGAATGCCATCCTCGGCCCCGGCCTCCAATAGCATGCGCCGCAGTTTGATGTGATCGCCATAGCGGCAGTTGATCTCGTACCCCTTCTCGCCCGTCACCGACATGCGGGCCACGCGGGCGCGGACCAAACCAATGTCGAAATCTCCGCAGCCCATAAATTTCAGGCCCGAGATATCCTGTTCGGCCAGTTTCTCGACCACTGCGTGCGATTTCGGGCCAACCACGGCGAACCCGCAGTATTCTTCGCCCAGATCGCGGACCTCGACCCCGTCGATCATGTGATCGTCGAACCAGCGCATGTGCCAGGCGCGCAGATAGTAGCTGCCCATGATCCACCAGGTGCCATCACCCCAGTTCAGGACGGTCAGATCACCTTTGAGGCGCCCGTTCTCGCCCAGCATCGGGGCCAGCTTGGCCCGACCCGGCGCGGGCAGTTTCGAGGCCATGATCTTGTCCAGCCAGATCTCGGCATTCGGCCCTGTGACCTCGAACCGGGAAAAGCCTGAAATATCCAGCAGCCCAACGCCGTCGCGGATCACCCTGCATTCCTCGGCCACGATGTCATGCGCGTTCGAGCGTTTCAGCGTCGGCGTCTCTTCGAACCCTTTCGGCGCAAAATACAGCGGCACCTCAAGGTCCCAGCTGACGCCCCATTTGCAGCCCGCCTCGGTCATCGCATCATGGGCCGGGGTCATTTTCAACGGACGGCCTGCGGGAAGCTGTTCATTCGGATAGGTCATCACAAAGCGACGGGAATAGAACTGGCCTGTCGTCTCGCGGATGTAGCGCTTGTTCTGCGCAAAGTCTCCGTAACGGGCCACGTCCATCGGCCATGCGTCGGCTTCGGGCTCACCATGGATCATCCACTCGGCCAGCGTCTTGCCAACGCCGCCACCCTGAAGGAACCCGGCCATCACCGCGCAGGCCGACCAATAGCCCCGCTTGCCCGGCACCGGCCCGACAAGAGGGTTGCCATCGGGCGAGAAGGTAAACGCGCCGTTTACCCATGTCTTGATGCCCACGTTCTGGATCGAAGGATAGCGCTCAAAACCCAGCGTCAACTCGTTCTCGATCCGGTCGAGTTGTTCCTGAAACAGCTCTTCGCCATAATTCCACGGCGCGCCGTCCATTGCCCAGTGTTCGTGATCGACCTCATAGATACCGACCAGAACGCCCTTCTGGTCCTGCCGCATATAGGTGAACCCTTCGAGGTCCACGGTCATCGGCATCTCGAAATCGGCCTGCGCGACCTCGGGCACCGTGTCGGTGATCAGATAGTGGTGTTTGAGCGGCGAAACCGGCAGTTCCACGCCCGCCATGCGGCCCACCTGCTTGGCCCAGAGACCGGCGGCGTTGACCACGTGTTCGCAGGTAATCGTGCCCTTGTCGGTCACCACTTCCCAGCCATCGGCCGTCTGCGTCAGGCGTTCGACCTTGGTTTCTTCGTAGTATTCGGCCCCGCGTTTCTTGGCAGCCGTCGCATAAGCCTGAACGGTGCCGGTGGTGTCGATATACCCCTCGCGATCCGCCCACATCGCGCCCAGAACGCCTTCGGTGGACATGATCGGGCAGCGTTTCTGTGCCTCTTGCGGGGTCAGCAACTCGCAGTCATCGATCCCGATAGACTGGAAGATACGGTAATTGGCCTGCAACCACTCCCACCGTTCGGGCGTGCCAGCCAGCGTCAGGCCGCCGGTCATGTGCAACCCGATATTCTGGCCCGATTCCTTTTCAATCTCGCTGAGCAGGTCGATGGTATAGGCCTGTAGCGAGGCCATATTCGGATCCGCGTTCAGCGCATGGATGCCACCCGCCGCGTGCCAGGACGAGCCCGAGGCGAGCCGCCGCCGTTCCAGCATCACAACATCCGACCAGCCGAATTTGGCCAGATGATACAGAACCGAGGCGCCAACAACGCCGCCCCCGATGACCACGACACGGTATTGGGATTTCATCCCGACCTCCCCTAATCAGAACCTGGAAAGACGCTAGTGGCACTGTTCACTTCTGTCTAGACATTTCTGTACAGTAATCGACCCAATCAGACACCCGCCTGTTTTGGCTGCTTTCAAAGACTGGCGCTGGGCCTGGATTGAACCGTGTGAAACCACGTTTGCGTGGCGGTATTGCCCTCGGGTATCCGCATTTTGATCACGCGCGCGAAATCGACGAAAACGAAGGTCGAGATATCGGCGAGGCTGAAGGTATCCCCGGCGACAAAGGGGCTCTCGGCCAATCTGCCCTCAAGCAAGTCAAAAAACGCCCCGACACGTGCCGCACCACGTTCCGCCAGTTGAGGGATCTGGGCGTAATCGACCGGACCGGGAATGGCGCGATCCTTGAAGGCCGGATGCGCGTTCCGCAGCGCATCGGCAATCGGGGCACCGCCCTGTTGTTCGACAAGGGCGTGCCACATTAACACCTGGCCTTTTTCGTCAGGTGTACGCCCCATCAAGGGCGGTTCGGGAAAGCGCGCCTCAAGATAGGCCGCGATTCCCAGGTTTTCCGTCAGGACCGCGCCTTCGTCCGTCACCAGAACCGGCAGGGTCGCGCGCGGGTTCACCGCCAGAAACGCATCCTCCAGTTGCTCGCCCTTGGCAATCGAGACCTCGCGCGTTTCGATGTCGATCCCCTTTTCGGCGATAAACATGCGGGCCCGGCGCGGGTTTGGCGCGGTTGAACAATCATAGAAGATCATCGGTTGGGTCCTTTTCGGATCATCGGCGATAGACGAAACAGCGCCTCTCAACGGCCCCTTCGGGCAAAGGCAGTTCAGTCAGCGTTTCGAAATACATTCGGTCACTCGACACCATCAGCCCGCCCTCGGCCAGCAGCGGCTCGATCAGCGGGGAAACAAGGCGCGCAAAGGCATCGTTCTTCTCGCGATTATGCCCGCCAAGATCCGCGTGGATCAGGCTGGCAGACGCGCCGAAACGCGCGACCGAGGCGGGCAGCGTCTCGCGCACATCGCCCAGAATGACCCGATCCTCGGGCGGGGTGCTGTCCGGGTGCGAGGCCACCGCGCGCTCGAACACGTAAACCGGGCGGTCCTGAATGTGCCGGATCATGTGATGATAAGTCCGGCCATTACCCAAACCCAGTTCGAATACCGGCCCCTCCATCCCTGCGGTCTGCGCTATCGCAAAATCCAGACAGGCGCGCTGCGACACCATGCGGTCGATGAACAGATCCAGACGGCTTTGATTCTCGGACACGGGGAAATCTCTCCTTGATACCGCTCACCAGCATAGACGCAGGCGGCTGTGCACTAGATGACAAAAACTCAAGAGTTTGTGTAGCAGCGAAGACATAACTTTCATATTCCCGAGACATTTCAGTCTAAGAACGGGTTTGACTAGACGGGCGGAACCGCGCGACACTGACTAAAAAATCACGGGGAGTTGATACAGCCGATGCTACCGTACGGCCAACGGGGTGGAAAACCCGAATGAGCGCGTTGTTGTCCGTCAAAGACCTCAGCATTGGTTTTGGCGTGGGTGATCCTGTGGTCACAGACGTGAATTTCGACGTCGATGCCGGGCAGACGCTTGCCCTTGTGGGCGAGTCCGGGTCGGGCAAGACTATTTCCTGCCGGGCAGCGCTGCGCATCCTTCCCCGAACCGCACAGATTCGCAGCGGCTCGATCATTCTGAACGATTCCAAGGGCACCGCTGATCTTGTAAAGATCGGCGAGCGTGAGATGCGCGGCATTCGCGGCAATCGGATTTCGATGATTTTTCAGGAGCCCATGCGCTCGCTGTCGCCGCTGCACAAGATCGGCAATCAGGTGAGCGAGGTTCTCTGGCTGCATCGCGGCGCGTCCGAGGCGCAGGCCCGCAAAGAGGTGCTGACGCAGTTCGAACGTGTCGGTTTCCCCGATCCTCAGCGCGCCTATGACTCGTACCCGTTCGAACTGTCCGGCGGTATGCGTCAACGCGCGATGATCGCGATGGCGATGGTGGCCAAGCCTGAACTGCTGATCGCGGATGAGCCGACAACCGCGCTGGACGTGACAACACAGGCGCAGGTGCTTGGGCTGATCAAGGAATTGCAACGCGAAACCGGGATGGCCCTGATCCTTGTGACTCATGACCTTGGCGTGGTTGCCAACATGGCCGAGCAAGTCGTGGTCATGCACAAGGGACGCGTGATGGAGGCCGGCCCCGCCGCGCCTATTCTGACCGCGCCGGCGCATCCTTATACCAAACAATTGTTCGATGCGGCGCCCGAGATTCCGGATCAGGATGCAGTCGGAATACCGATGCCCGACGAAGACCTGATCCTGCAGATGAAAGGGGTTTCCAAGACCTACACAATGCGGGCCAGCAAGGGCTGGCAGGCAGATAAGGAAATTCATGCCTGTCGCGGCGTCGATCTGAAACTTGCGCGCGGCAAGACGCTGGCCATCGTAGGTGAAAGCGGCTCGGGCAAGACCACCGCGGCCCGGATCGCCCTTGGTGCGGAACTGCCCGATCCGGGCGGAGAGGTGCTGTTCCGCACCTCCGCAACCGAAGACCCGATCCCTGTTCACAAAATGAGCCGCGCCCAGCGCACCGCCTTTCAGCGCAAGGCGCAGATGGTGTTTCAGGACCCCTATAGCTCGCTCAGCCCCCGCATGCGGATTCAGGATGCGATGACTGAGCCGTTGGAGATTCACCGGATCGGCTCGACTTCGGAACAGCGGGACAAGGCCGCTGAGATGTTGCAACGCGTTGGTCTGAACGCCGACATGCTGAAACGCTACCCGCACGCCTTTTCCGGCGGACAGCGCCAGCGCCTGTCCATCGCCCGCGCCATGATGCTGGACCCGCAACTGATTGTGTGTGACGAGCCGACCTCGGCGCTGGACGTGTCGGTGCAGGAACAAATCCTGACACTGCTTGAGAACCTGCAGGACAGTCTGAACCTGTCCTACTTCTTCATCTCTCACGACCTTGCGGTCGTGGCGCGCATTGCCGATGAGGTCGCTGTGATGCGCCGGGGGTTGATCGTTGAACAAGCCCCACCCGAAACCCTTTTCTACAATCCGCGCCACCCCTACACCAAGGCGTTGATTGCCGCTCAACCAGAACCCGACATCAACCGCCCGATCGACCTGAAAATGGTCTCATTGGGCGCCGGCGCGCCGGACAGTTGGGATGAAGCCTTTCGTTTCTCTGACACCGTGATACCTTCACTTGTGGAATTGGAGCCGGGCCATAAGGTACGTTGTCATGTTTAAGACCACTCGCCATTTGTTTTTTGCCGCATCGCTGGCCTTTTCTTCGACCTTGGCCGCCGCAGCGGAAACACCAACCCCGCAAGAGGCCGAATACTGGGCCGCAAAGGTTGATGCCGGAGACTTGCCACCGGTTACCGAACGCTTGCCAAAAGAGCCTTTGGTCGTCGATCTGGCCGCCAAAGGGCGCGAGTTCGGAACGCCCGGCGGGACCCTGCGCACCATGGTGACCCGGTCCAAGGATATCCGCCAGATGGTCGTTTACGGATATGCCCGTCTGGTCGGCTTTGACGAGAATTACGAGATTGTCCCCGACCTGCTGGCCTCGTTCGAAAACGAAGGCAACCGCAAGTTCACCCTGAACCTGCGCGAAGGGCACAAGTGGTCGGACGGCTCGCCCTTCACTTCCGAGGATTTTCGCTATTGGTGGGAAGATGTTGCCAATAACGAATTGCTCAGCCCCTCGGGCCCGCCGGACTTTCTGATCGTCGAAGGCAAAACACCCACTGTTTCATTCCCGGATGAGACCACCGTGATCTTCGAATGGGATGACCCCAACCCGGACTTCCTGCAATCGCTGGCGCAGGCCCGTCCGCCGTTCATCTACCGGCCCGCTGCGTTTCTGAAACAATATCACGAGAAATTCGCGGACCCGGAAGAACTGGCCTTTCAGGTCGAAGATGCCCGCGTCAAAAGCTGGGCGGCGCTGCATAACAAGCTGGATAACCTGTATAAATTCGACAATAGTGAGTTGCCTACCTTGCAGCCCTGGTTGAATGCCAGTTCGGGCAAGAAGATCCGGCACAGCTTTATCCGCAACCCCTATTACCACCGCGTCGACTCGAACGGTGTGCAACTGCCCTATATCGACGTGGTCGAGATGGAGATTGTTGCCCCCGGACTGGTTGCAGCCAAGACCAACGCAGGGGAAAGCGATTTGCAAGGCCGTGGTCTGGCGTTCCGCGATGCCTCGATCCTGAAAAAGGGGGAAGAGGTTGGCAACTACAAGACATTGCTGTGGAAAACCGGCGTAGCCTCGCAGATCGCGATCTATCCCAACCTGAACTACTCGGACGAAGCTTGGCGCAATGTGCTGCGCGACGTGCGTGTACGCCGTGCACTGTCGCTGGCAATTGATCGCAACACGATCAATCAGGCGCTTTACTTCAAGCTGGCAAAGCCGATGGCGATGTCGGTCCTGCCCGCCTCACCCTTCTACAGTGAGGAAAACGCCAAGGCCTGGGCCGACTTCGATGTCGATCAGGCAAATGCCCTGCTGGACGAGGCCGGGCTGGATCAGCGCGACAAGAATGGCATCCGCCTGCTGCCCGATGGCCGCCCCATGGAACTGGTGATCGAAACCGCCGGTGAGCGACAAGAGGTTGAAAACGCCCTGCAAATCGTCACCGACACGTGGCGCGAGATTGGCGTCAAACTGGTGATGCGCCCGCTGGACCGCGACATCCTGCGCAACCGTGTCTTTGCCGGGAACACCATGGCCTCGGTCTGGTTCGGGTGGGATGACGGGTTGCCGCAGGCCCATACGTCGCCGTCTTATCTGGCACCGACCGATCAGGTCTTTTTGGCCTGGCCGAAATGGGGCCAGTATTATCAGACCGGTGGCGAGGTTGGCGAAGCCCCCGATATGCCAGAGGCCGAGCGCCTGATGGAACTGGCCCATGAATGGGAGATCGCCACCACGGATGAAGAGCGTGAGGCCGCCTGGACCGAAATGCTGAATATCCACGCCGATCAGCTTTATGCCATTGGCATCCTGAACGGCGCACCGCAGCCTATCGTCGTCTCGAACCGTTTGCGCAATGTTCCGGAACAGGCCATGTGGGCGTGGGAGCCCGGCGCGCATTTCGGCGTTCACCGCCCGGATGAGTTCTTCTTCGCCGACTGACAGGAGCAGCTAAATGGTCATGCTGCGCTATGCGGTGTATCGCTTTTTCACGATGCTGCTGACCCTGTTGGTGGTCTCGGTCCTGATTTTCGTGATCATCAACCTGCCGCCCGGCGACTATCTGAGCAATCAGATCGCCGAACTTCAGGCCTCGGGCCAATCGGCAGGCGTGGCCAAGGCCGAGTTCCTGCGCACGGAATACGCGCTGGACCGCCCGATGTGGGAGCAATACCTGATCTGGATGGGGTTCTGGCCCGGCCCGCACGGCTTTTCGGGCATGTTGCAGGGCAACTGGGGCTGGTCCTTTGAATTCGACCGCCCGGTGTCCGAGATCGTTGGCGATACGCTGTGGCTGACCGTTGTCGTGAACCTTGCCGCGATCCTGTTTGTCTATGCAGTCGCCCTGCCCCTTGGCGTGATTGCCGCCGCGCGGTCGCGGACATGGATCGACTATACCTCGGCCTTTGTGGGCTATCTGGGTCTGGCGACGCCGAACTTCCTGCTTGCGCTGATCCTGTTTTACTACGGGCATCAGTATTTCAACTTGCCCATCGGTGGGCTTATGGACCCCAAATTCGAAGGCCAGCCGATGAGCTGGGATAAACTCAAATCCATCCTGATCCACCTGATCGTGCCAACTTTCGTCATCGGCACATCCGGAGCCTCGGCCATGATGCAACGCCTGCGGGCGAATATGCTGGACGAGTTGGGCAAACCTTATGTGGAAACAGCCATCGCCAAGGGTATGGCCCCGTCCCGAATGCTGACCAAATACCCCCTGCGCGTGGCCTTTAACCCCTTCGTGGCCGATATCGGCAACCTGCTACCCTCGATGGTGTCGGGCTCGGTTCTGGTCTCGGTCGTTCTGGGCCTGCAGACCATCGGCCCGACCCTGCTGACGGCGCTCAAGACGCAAGATCAGTTCCTGTCGGCCTTCATCCTGATGTTCGTGGCCTTGCTGACGCTGATCGGCACCATGATATCCGACATTCTGCTGGTGATGCTCGATCCACGCATTCGGTATGAGGGGCGCGAAGCATGACCGACCGCCCCGATGATCGCTTTGTCGATGACGCCCCGTTCGACCCTCAAGCCTCGGTCCAGCAGCTGGAACGTGCAGATCTGGACGCGCCAAACTGGGTGCTGGTCTGGCGCAAGTTCAGAACACATAAGCTGGGCCTGATTTCGGGCATCTTCCTGTTGCTGTGTTACCTGATGCTGCCCTTCGCCGGGTTCATCGCGCCCTATGGCCCAAATGACCGGAACGGCGAACACCTTTATGCTCCGCCTCAGTCGATCAACTGGTTCCACGAAGGGGAATTCAAAGGCCCGTTCATCTATCCCATCGTGGCCGAGGCGGATCTGGAGACGTTCCAGTGGAAATTCGTTCCCGATACCGAAGACCCGCGCCCGATTCGGTTCTTTTGCGAGGGGTCTGAATACCGGCTGGCCGGCCTGATCAAATCCGACACCCACCTGTTCTGCGCCCCGGACGGCGCAACCCTGTTCCTGTGGGGTTCGGATCGGCTGGGCCGTGATGTGTTCAGCCGCATCCTTTACGGCGCGCAACTGTCCCTGACCGTGGGCCTGATCGGCATCTCGGTCTCATTTTTTCTTGGTATCCTGTTCGGGTCCATGGCCGGGTATTTCGGCGGGCGCATCGACTGGACCATCAACCGGGTCATCGAGGTCCTGCGCTCTCTGCCCGAGCTTCCCCTGTGGCTGGCCCTGTCCGCCGCCGTGCCATCGAACTGGAGCCCGGTTGCGGTGTTCTTCATCATCTCGATCATTCTTGGCATCCTCGACTGGCCCGGCCTCGCCCGATCCGTGCGCGCCAAATTCCTGTCCCTGCGGGAAGAGGAATATGTCCGCGCAGCCGAGATGATGGGGGCCAGTTCGGGGCGAGTGATCCGCAAGCACCTGCTGCCCAATTTCATGTCTCACCTGATCGCCTCGGCCACCCTGTCGATCCCGGCGATGATCCTTGGGGAAACGGCACTATCCTTCCTGGGCCTCGGCCTGCGCGCACCGGCGGTCAGTTGGGGGGTGATGCTGAACGATGCGCAGAACCTAGCCTCGATCGAGATCTATCCGTGGACCGCCATCCCGATGCTGCCAATCATCGTCGTTGTTCTGGCCTTCAACTTCCTCGGGGACGGATTGCGCGACAGCCTTGATCCCTATCAGCAATGAGCCTGCTTGCCTCCTTACCGGCGTCCGACGGCTATCGCACCACCGGGTCCGGGGTTTTGCCCAGCGCCTTCGCGGTCTCTGAGCTTGCAACTGCCAGCCTTGCCGCCGTGGGTCAGGAGGTATCGCGCCTGATGGTGGCGCTGAACCTGACGCCGACAGCGCCAGACATCGAGGTCAACCAGCGTCTGGCCTCGCTCTGGTTTCGCTATTCCTTCAAGCCCGATGGGTGGCAAATGCCCAGCCTGTGGGACGCCATCGCAGGGGATTACCGCGCCGCAGATGGCTGGATTCGGCTGCACACCAACTTGCCGCACCACCGGGCCGCCGCGCTGAAGGTCCTGGGCACCGAGGCCGACCGGGATGCGGTCACGCAGGCCCTCAGGTCGTGGTCCATTGGTGATCTGGAAAACGCCATCGTCGCGGAAGGCGGCGTTGCCGCTGCAATGCGCAGCCGGGTCGAGTGGCAGGACCACCCCCAAGGTCGTGCAGTCGCCCGAGACCTGCTGATCGGATGGCACAGCCCCAGACATATCACGCTGCGTGATCGGCCCCAGGCCACCGCTGAACGCCCGCTGGCAGGGTTGCGCGTGCTGGACCTGACGCGGGTTCTGGCGGGTCCGGTCTCGACCCGTACGCTCGCCGGGCTTGGGGCCGACGTGTTGCGCATTGATCCACCGGATTGGGATGAACCCGGCGTGATCCCCGATATTTCTCTGGGCAAGCACTGCGCTTATCTGGACCTGAAATCACCTGATGGGCTGGCGCAACTGCAGGCTCTGCTGGCCGAGGCGGATGTCTTTGTCCATGGCTACCGTCCCGGTGCTTTGGACGCCTTGGGCCTGACCAAATCCAAGCGGGACGAACTGGCCCCGAACCGAGTCGAGGTCACGTTGGATGCCTATGGCTGGCAAGGCCCCTGGGCCGGGCGGCGCGGGTTCGACAGTCTGGTGCAGATGAGCGCCGGAATTGCGCATACAGGTATGGGCTGGGCGCAGGCGGACAAACCAACCCCGTTGCCGGTTCAGGCATTGGATCATGCAACCGGATACCTGATGGCAGCCGCTGTCCTGTCTGCACTGGCCGAGGCGGCGCAAAGCAACTCGGTCATGCATGCGCAACTGTCCCTTGCCCGCACGGCCGAGCTTCTTGCCGTTTTGGGCAAGACCGAAGCAGCGGACGAAATCGGGGAAGTCACAAAAAGCGACTATTCCAAAACCATGGAAAATTCAGGCTGGGGGCCCGGATACCGGCTGAAACCGCCCCTTATCGTGGGCGGGACCGAACTGCGCTGGCCCCGTCCCGCCAACAAACTGGGCACGTCCGATCCCGTCTGGCCGACGCCGCCCCCCTGACACACCCGCCGCGCGGCACGCGCGGCCCGGCCCAACGCTTTGGGTGGCGTCTCGTCAGAGACGCAGACCAAAGGGGCGGGAGAGCACCTAGCGGTCGTCGCCGCCGGGGCCGATATCGTCCAGATAATCCTCGTCAATCGCGGCCTGAACAGCGCCGGTTACCGCCTCGCGCTGCTTTGGTGTCAGGTCTTCGGCGTTCTTGTCATCTGCCAGCCGCACAGTGACCTCGCGGTGGGCAAAACGGATACCTTCCCGCGCAAACAATTCGCGTATTTCCTGATAGACCTTCTTGCGCACCAGCCACTGATCGCCCGGTTTGGTCATGAACTTGACCCGGATGATCATCGCGGAATCCTGCATCTCGATCACGCCCTGCGATTTCAGCGGCTGGATAAAGTTCTCGCCGATCACCGGATCGCTCAGCAATTGCTGGCCCAGCTTCTTGATCAGTTTGCGCACCTTTTCCACATCGGTGTCATATGTCACTCGCAGGGGCAGCTTCATGATTACCCAATCGCGGGAATAGTTGGTCAGAACCTTGATCTCACCAAAGGGAATGGTGTTCAGCGCGCCCAGATGGTGGCGCAACTGGAACGACCGGACCGAGATCTTTTCGACCGTCCCTTTCACATCCCCAATGTCGATATACTCGCCCTTGCGGAACGCATCATCCAGCAGGAAGAACGCGCCCGAGAATATGTCGCGGACCAGTGTTTGCGAGCCGAACCCAACGGCCAGACCAACCACACCAGCACCGGCGAACAGCGGGCTGACATTGATGCCCAGTTCCATCAGCACGATCAGCACAATCGTGACCACGACAACGGCCAGAATCGCCCCCCGGAACAGCGGTAACAGAGTCGCCAACCGACTTTGACCGCCTTCGCCACCTTCATCGCCCAGTTCGGCCTCGGTCCCGTCATCGGATTCTTCGGCGATTTTACTGTCGATCCAGATGCGGAAGAAGTTGAACAGGATGTAGCCGATGAACAGGATCACCATGACATCCAACGCGCGCCCGACGGGCAGGTCCTCGCTCCAACTGGCCTCGGGGTTCCAGATCACGACCAGCGCGTACATACCGACCACAAAGGCCAGAATACCGGCCACACGGCGGGCCAGATCCTCGTAGGTCAGGATCGTGTGCTTTCGTTGCGTGGCCTCTGGCGTGTCCGAAACGAGTTCGCCCTCCAGAGGTTCGTCCGCCGTGGCATTCTTTTCTTCGATCTGGCGGCTGCGGTTGAAATAGCGTTCCAGCAGATAGTTCATCGCACCATAGGCCACGACGACGGACATGAAGATCGCGTAGCTGCTGGCCACAATCGGGACCGAGTTTTCATTCTCCAGAACCAGATCCACTGCCAGCTTGAACCAGCTGAATACCATGTAAATGATCAGCACCGGGGCCCAAGCGAATGAGATGAACCGCAAGATCCACGACACCTGACCGGGCGCGCGCCCACCCCGGATCGCATTGGAAATGGCACCTGCATTGAACAGGATCATCAGGATATTGCCCAAGGCCCCCACCATGGTCAGACCACCATAGACCATGGCATAGACATTGTAGTTCAGCCCGAAATCCGCCACCCAGGTCGAGAACATGACGACCGAGATGTCATAGGTGGCCAGTGCCGACGCCCAGATATACAGCCGCTTCGCGTTGCGGTCGGAAAAGGGCGGCAGGCGATATTGGCTCAGATACGGCGACAGCACCATCCGCCACAGGTCGGACACCGTGCGTGACAGGAAAAAGGCTGTGAAGATGGCCGTTACCGTGAATTGGATCGAGATATCCTCGGCCTCGCCAAAAAACAGATACCCGACGATCAGGGCCATCAGCATCGCAAATATGGTTCCGCCGATTCCCATCAGGAAGCGGAACACAAGGAACGGCATTTTTTCGCGATAGCCCTGGGGGTTTTCTTTGCTTCGGGCCACGACCCAGCGTTTGGCAAAGCGTTTGCCGTAGATTTCCGTCGACAGCCATCGGCCCAACAAAAGGAACAGGACGTTCCAGACCAGAACCTCGACATAGGTCTGAATGCGCCCATCGGGGCTGGTTTGGCGCAGGACGTACTGAACCTCGAATACCGAATAGGGCAAGGCTTCCAGGCGCGAGGCGACCGACTCGCGGAACTTCGAAAACCGCTCTTGCGCCCGCATCAGTTGCGATCCGTCGGCCATTGGGTTTTCTGCCGAGTCCTCGGACGCAGCCCCTCCGCCAGAGGTCGAGGTCACAACCTGCCCCGCACTGTCGATCACGATGACGCTGGCGCCAGCCTCGCTGGCGGCGCGGATCGCGGCGGCCAGATCGCCTTCGCTGGCTGTCTCGGTCTCGTCAGTTGATCCTGTCGGATAACCGGGGATCAGAGAGGTTTGCGCAGAAACGCCAACGGGCAAGACCAGAAGAACGGTCAGCAACGCCAGGATCAATCCAGCCAGAAAGTTAGGTTTCATAGGGTCTTGCATCCTAAACTCAAGATGCCGCTCAGAATACAGAACCCTTACGCTCTGTTCAAACCATCACGGCCATCGAACTCAATATCGTGCCGGGGCGTGGTCCTGGCGCAATGGGTCACTGCGGGTATTTTCAACTTCGCAAAAATTGAATATGACCTGTATTGCGCTCAGGCGCTGCCCAACTGGCCGTTTTTTCGACCATTCCGCTAACAATGCCAAACCCCGGAGAAATATGCCCGCGATACAACATTCTTCTGTTGCCAATTCGCAATGCCTCGCGCATTTGCGATTGGGCCTTTCCGCCTTTGGCAAGCAAGGCTTAACAATATAAGATAACTGGTGCGAACGCGCGGATCCTGCACCAAGACCAGAAAAACAGGCACCAATATGAGCCTCGGCACAAACACTCTTAAATCCGGTCGCGCGCCGCGCATCCTGTTTTACAGCCATGATACCTTTGGTTTGGGTCATCTGCGACGCTCGCGCGCATTGGCGGCGGCGGCAACGCAGGCAGACCCAACCGCATCGGCGCTGATCCTGACCGGCTCGCCCGTGGCCGGGCGGTTCACTTTTCCCCGCCGCGTCGACCATGTGCGCCTGCCCGGCGTGACCAAGCGCGCCGACGGATCTTATGCCGCGCGCACTATCGGCATGGGAATCGATGAAGTGACCGAGCTGCGCGCGGGTCTGATCCAGACAGCCGTGCAGCAATTCGATCCGGACATGCTGATCGTCGATAAGGAACCCACCGGGTTTCGCGGCGAATTGTTGCCGACGCTGGAATATCTGGAAAACAACTGCGGCACCAAGCTGGTCCTTGGTCTGCGCGATGTGCTGGACGAGCCCGAGGTGCTGGCCGCCGAATGGGACCGGAAAGACGCCGTTACCGCGACCGAGCGGTTTTATGACGAGATCTGGGTTTATGGCCTGCGCTCGATCTACGACCCGACCGCTGGGTTGCCTCTGAACCCTGCAACGCAGTCCCGCATTCATTGGACCGGCTATCTGCGGCGTGACCTTGGCCCTGTCGGTGAACCGCCTGAACAGCCCTATATCCTGATCACCCCCGGTGGGGGCGGCGATGGCAAGGCCATGGTCAATCTGGTTCTGTCTGCCTACGAACAAGACCCCAATCTGTCGCCCCGTGCCGTTCTGGTCTATGGGCCATTCCTGTCCGGCGAACTGCGCGAGGATTTTGAAGCCCGCGTGGCGGCGCTGAATGGTCGGGTGACGGCTGTGGGTTTCGAATCCCAGATCGAAACCCTGTTTGCCGGTGCTGCCGGTGTGGTCTGCATGGGGGGCTACAACACCTTTTGCGAGGTTCTGTCCTTCGACAAGCGCGCCGTCATTGTTCCGCGTACCACACCGCGTCTGGAACAGTGGATCCGCGCCTCGCAGGCCGAGGGGTTGGGTCTTGTCCGAATGCTGGACGAAACCCGCGATGGCCTGACGCCTGATGCAATGATTCAGGCCATTCGTGCACTGCCGCAACAGCCGTTGCCGTCTGAGACGATCCAGGCTGGCCTGCTTGACGGTCTGGATTACGTGACCGACCGGATCGAAACCCTGCTGACCGGCGAACAGGAACGGGCCACCGGATGAGTGCAAATACGCCGAAGCTGGCGGTGCTGGTCAAAGGCTGGCCGCGCCTGTCCGAGACGTTCATCGCGCAGGAACTGGTCGCCCTTCAGGACGCGGGCCACACGTTTGACATCTGGTCACTGCGCCACCCGACGGACACCAAACGCCATCCGCTGCATGACCGCTTTACCGGTCGCGTGCACTACCTGCCCGAATATCTGTATCAGGAACCCCAGCGGGTCTGGTCCGCACGCGCGATTGCACAAAGCCTTCCGGGCTATGCCGAGGCATACCGGGTATGGCGGCAAGACCTGCGTCGTGATCCCACCCACAACCGCATCCGCCGCTTTGGGCAGGCCTGCGTTCTGGCTGCGGAACTGCCCGGCGACACACGGGCGCTTTATGCGCATTTCATGCACACTCCGTCATCGGTCGCGCGCTACGCGTCCATCATGCGCGGCGTTCCATGGAGCTTTTCTGCCCACGCCAAGGATATCTGGACCTCGCCGGACTGGGAGAAACGCGAAAAGCTGCAGGCAGCGACCCATGGCGCAGCCTTCGGGGCCACCTGCACCGACATCGGGGCGCAACACCTGCGCGGTTTGGCGGATACCCCGGATCGGGTCGATCTGATTTACCACGGGCTGGACCTCGGCCGCTTTCCATCCCCGCCCGAGCGCGCGTTGCGCGATGCGAATGGGCCGTTTCACATGATCTCGGTCGGGCGGCTGGTCGAGAAAAAGGGCTTTGACCGTCTGATCGCGGCCTTCGCCCTGCTGCCCAAGACACTGGACTGGCATTGGACACATATCGGCGGCGGTGGTATGGGGCAGGCGCTGCAGGAACAGGCAAAGGCTGCGGGTGTTGCGCACCGCATCACCTGGAAAGGCGCATGTGATCAGCCCGAGGTGATTGCGGCGATGCGGGATGCGGACCTGTTCGTGCTGCCCAGCCGAATTGCCGATGACGGAGACCGGGACGGGTTGCCGAATGTCCTGATGGAAGCGGCCTCGCAAAAACTGCCGATTCTTTCGACGCCCGTTTCCGCGATTCCCGAGTTTATCGAAACCGGAACGCATGGCGTTCTGTCCCAGGACGACCCGGCGGCTTTGGCCGAGGCGATGGCCCAGATGGCGGCGCAGCCAGCGACAACTGCCCAGATGGCCCAAGCCGCTTATGATCGTTTGCTTGCCGAGTTTCGGATGGACCCGGGCATCGCTCGATTGTCGGAACGGCTGAGCGCTTTGTGCACGGATGCCGCCTGATGGCGCGCGTCGCGTTCTATGCGCCGATGAAGTCCCCCGACAGCCCAAAACCTTCGGGCGACCGGGAAATGGCCCGCAACCTGATGCAGGCCATTTCGGCGCAAGGGGACCGGGTCGATCTGATCTCGGACCTGCGCATCTATGACAAAACCGGAGACGCGGCACATCAGCAATCGCTGCGTTTGGCGTCTGAGGCCGAGGCGCAGCGGTTGATTTCCCGGTTGCCGTCGGACGTCGATCTTTGGGTGACCTATCACAACTACTACAAGGCCCCCGATCTGTTGGGCCCTGCCGTATCAAAGGCGCGCGGCATTCCTTATGTTCAGTTGGAAAGCACCCGCGCCTCCAGCCGCCTGACCGGTCCCTGGTCGGGCTTCGCCCGGGCGGCGCACGCGGCCTGCGATGGGGCGCAGGTGATTTTCTATCACACGGCAAATGACCTGATCACCCTGCAGCGCGACCGCTGCAACAATCAGGCTTTGGTTGAGTTGCCACCCTTTTTGCCGATCTCCGACCTGCCGCCAAGCGGCACCGCGGACGGCCCGATGCTGAGCGTCGGGATGATGCGCCACGGGGACAAGCTGGCCTCGTACACCATTCTCGCCGAAGCCTTGGCGCATCTGACCGGCGAATGGCACCTCAACATCGCAGGGGACGGCCCCGCCCGCCCCGAGGTCGAGACCCTGATGGCACCCTTTGCGGATCGCGTCACCTTCTTGGGTCAACTGGATCGGGACGCTCTGCAAACCGCCTACCAAGCCGCCAGCCTGTTCGTCTGGCCCGGCGTGAATGAGGCCTATGGGATGGTCTACCTCGAAGCGCAGGCAGCCGGCCTGCCCGTTGTGGCGCAGGATCGGCCGGGGGTTCGGGATGTTCTCTGTCCGTCGGATTACCCATCCGTGGACGCCGGGGTACCGGGATTTGCCATGAATCTTCAGGCGCTGCTGGATGACCCCGCCAGACGCCGAACCCTTGGTGCCGACGCGCGGGCGCATGTGGCGGCGCATCACCTGATGCCGCGCGCGACCGAAATATTCTGGTCAACGGTGCGCCCGTTGGTGGAGGCATCGGCATGACCAGACTGGCCCTCTTGCGACACGGACACACAAGCTGGAACCGCGCCGGGCAGATACAAGGGCGCAGCGATATTTCCCTTGATGATGACGCGCGGGCTGAATTGGCGGGCTACGATCTTCCGTCGGGCTGGCAGCAGGCTGACATCTGGTCCAGCCCATTGACCCGCGCCCACGAGACGGCGCAGTTGGTATCGGGTCGCATTCCGCATACATCTCCGGCCCTGACCGAGATGAACTGGGGCGAATGGGAGGGGCTGCGCGGCGTCGATCTGATTGAAGACCCCAAAAGCGGCTATCGCCATATCGAAGACTGGGGCTGGGACTACCGCCCGCCCAATGGCGAAAGCCCCGCCGAGGTCTGGCGTCGCTTGCAACCATGGCTGTCTGGGTTGCAGCGGGACACGGTCGCGGTCTGCCATATCGGCATCATGCGGGTGATCCTCGCCCGCGCCTGGGGTTGGAATTTTGAAGGCCCCGCGCCTTTCAAGATCAAACGCAATCGGCTTTATATCGTTGAGATGCCTGACCTGACCGCCGAACCTGACCCTGTGCGCCTGATCCTTCGCGGAGTGACGCAATGAGAGTGATGATCGTCGTCACCCATCTGCTGGGCACAGGTCATCTGAGCCGCGCGCTGACATTGGGCCGCGCCTTTGTGGACGATGGGCAGCAGGTGCTGGTTGTGTCGGGCGGTATGCCCGCGCCGCAATTGAACACGGACGGCATGACCCTGCTTGGCCTGCCGCCGTTGCGCTCGGACGGGACAAATTTCACGCGCCTTCTGACAGAGACCGGCGAGGTCGCCGATGCAGGGTATCTGACTGCGCGGAGCACCGGTTTGGTTCAGGCGATACACAGCTTTCAGCCCCAGGTTCTGATCACCGAGCTTTTCCCCTTTGGCCGCCGTGTGCTGGCCGCCGAGTTTGAAGCGGGTCTGGAAGCCGCACACGCACTGGAATCGCGGCCCATCATTCTTTGTTCGATCCGGGACATTCTGGCACCGCCCTCGAAACCCGCGAAGGCCGAACGCGCCGATGAGATTGTGCAACGTTATTATGACGGTGTGCTGGTGCATTCTGATGAAAACATCACCCCGCTTTCGGTCAGTTGGCCGGTGTCGGAGCACCTTGCAAAACGGCTGCATTATACGGGGTTTGTCGCACCAGAAGCTCCAAGCCCGCATCCAGACGCCGTGGGACGGGACGAAGTTTTAGTCAGCACAGGCGGCGGATCTGTCGGCGAGCCGATCTTTCGCGCGGCCATCGAGGCCGCCCGAAAGATGCCCAACAGGCGCTGGCGCCTGTTGGTGGGCGGGCGGGACGCAAAGGACCGCATTGCCGAGCTGTCCGGGTACGTTGATGGGGCACCGGTGACACTGGAACCCGTGCGCCCGGATTTCCGACAAATGCTGCCCCATGCCGCGGCCTCGGTCAGCATGTGCGGCTACAACACCGCTTTGGATATCCTGCAATGTGGTACGCCTGCGGTGTTTGTGCCCTTTGACGATGGCAAGGAAGTCGAACAGGGGCTGCGCGGTCAGAGTCTCTCGGGTTTGCCCGCGATCGAGCTGCTGCACAGTCAGGACCTGACCGGGTCTGCGTTGGCCCAGCGGGTTGAACGCGTGATTTCCGACGGGCGGCGAAAGCCCGAACGCGCAGGGTTTGACGGCGCACAGCGCAGCGTCAAGATCGCCAAACACTTGTGGGAGCAACGGCCATGAACCCCGACTGGAGCCCGCTGGACGCCGAACTGGCCCTGTGGCGCGAGGGCGACCTGACCCTGCCCCTGTGGTGGCGGGACGATGATGCGACGACGCTTACACCGCAATTGGACAGGCTAACCGACCTGTCCCAGCGGTTGGGCTTGACTGTCCATCTGGCTGTGATCCCCCGGGATGCGGATGCAAAACTTGCGGGATATGTCGAACAGCATCCGGCATTGATCCCCGTTGTCCACGGATGGGCGCATCAGAA
Source organism: Ruegeria sp. AP12 (assembly GCF_056540025.1). Taxonomy (NCBI): domain Bacteria; kingdom Pseudomonadati; phylum Pseudomonadota; class Alphaproteobacteria; order Rhodobacterales; family Roseobacteraceae; genus Ruegeria; species Ruegeria sp. AP12. The sequence goes on along the minus strand of NZ_JBQFVZ010000001.1, from coordinate 17,031 downwards.
CCACGCGCCCGAGGGGGAAAAGAAGTCCGAGTTTAGGGCACATCGACCATTGGATGCGGTTGTCGCCGATGCAAAAGCGGGGCTTACCCGTATGACAGAGATGTTCGGTGATCGGCTGCGACCGATGTTTGTCCCCCCTTGGAACAGGATCGGCGATGAAACCGTTGCGCAACTGCCCGCGCTTGGCTTTCGCATCCTGTCCACGGCAACGCCGCGCAGGGCTGCGATGGCCGCCCCGGGGCTGGAGCAGATCAACACTCATCTCGATCCCATTGACTGGCGTGGAACACGCGGGCTGGTTGCTCCGGATGTTTTGATCTTGCAGGTCGTGGACTTTCTCAAGGATCGCCGCAATGGACGGGCAGACAATGCTGAACCGTTCGGAGTGCTGACCCACCACCTTGTCCACGACCCGAACATCTGGGCCTTCACCGAGGCCCTGCTGACGAAACTACTGGACGGCCCCGCACAGGCGTGGACCGCCCCCAAGACCTGAAGAACGGAGTTCCCCTGATGAGCCGATTGGATTCCATGCTGCGTCGCCTGACAGCCCAGCGCGACGGGCTGAACTGGGCTGCATCCCGGATCGCGGATAAGGACGGCGATGTGCTGGACATGGGCCTGGGCAACGGGCGCACCTATGACCACCTGCGAGAGATCCTGCCCAACCGGCGCATCTGGGTGATGGACCGGGTTTTGCAATGCCACCCCGACAGCACCCCGCCCGAACAGGATTTCCTGCAAGGCGAGGCCGAGCCGATGCTGGAAAGGCTGGCCCGTGAAGGCCACAAGATGGCCATGGCGCATTATGATTTCGGACGTGGGATCAAGGAAGAGGACGTGGCCGAAGCTGCCCGCCTCAGCCCGTTGATCGCGCAGGTGATGCAGCCCGGAGGGTTGCTGATCTCGGGCCAGCCACTGGTGGGCTTCGATCAGATCGAAGGGCCCGAAACCATTGCACCGGACCGGTACCTGTTCTATCTGGCCTGATCAGGCCACGCGTTGCCCACGCGACCAGACCGCCTTCAAGGCCGGAACATCGCCCCGCATCTGAAACCGGATCAGGTCGGCACGCGCGCCGCTGCGCAGTTCTCCCCGGTCGTGCAACCCTGCGGCTTGCGCCGGGGCCAAAGTGACGGTCCTGAGACCGCGTGCCATGTCGCCCCACATCTCACCCAGACGCACTGCCGACAGCAACAGGGCCGACGGCACATAGTCCGACGACATGATGTCCAGATGACCCAGCCGGGCCAGTTCCTCGGCCGCCACATTCCCGGAATGAGAGCCGCCACGTATGATGTTCGGCGCCCCCATCATCACCTTGATGCCGTGGTCATGACAGGCGCGCGCGGCCTCGACCGTTGTCGGGAATTCGGCCAGACGAATGCCGTGGCCTGCAGAAACCTTCACCTGATCTTCGGTCGTGTCATCATGGCTGGCGATCACCGCCCCGAACCTTTGGGCGGCCTTCACGGTTTCGACCTCGTGCGTGTCACCGTGCTGGTCGCGCAGGCCCTTCAACTGCGCCACATGCTGCAAAAACGTATCGTCGTCCATCGCGTATTTGCCCTTCATATAGGCTTCGAACTTTGACAGATCGCGAAACTGCCGCTGGCCCGGCGTATGGTCCATGATCGACACCAGCCCAACCCGATCCTCGGGGCCGAACTCATCCAGTTCCTCGACCAGCGTTTCCGAGCACACCTCGGCCCGCAGATGCAGGAAATGGCTGATCTTCAGCGCATCCTGTTCCCGCAGGTCCCATAATTCTTGGGACAGCCCACGGGCGTATTTCCCGTATCGCGCGGCCCCTGACGGGATCGAGCCCACGCGCATGGCATCGAAGACAGTGGTGATCCCGGTGCTGGCCAACTCGGCATCGTGGGCAAGGATCGCGGCGGCATGCGGCCAGTCCACCCGGGGGCGCGGCTGAATATGGCGTTCCAGATTGTCCGTGTGCAACTCCACCAATCCGGGGCAGACATAGTCGCCGCCGCAATCGATCGCCCCCGTCGGAACCGAAGTACCCCTATCCATCTCCGCAATGGTGTCACCGACGATCCGAACGCTGCCGGTAACGGTCTCTTCGGGCAACACAAGCGTGGCATTGGCAAGGATCATTTCTTCTGTCATCTGAACTTCACGCAGTTTGAGATATTGAACGGCCACGTAGCTAGGAGGCCAATGTGACATTCACGCGATACGCAATCTATTTTGCCCCGCCCGCTGACGCGGAATGGACGAGATTTGCCACCCGTTGGCTGGGCTGGGACATGGAGGCCGGAACGCAGGTTACGCACCCGGTTGTCGACGGCATCGACGTGGCCACCGTCACCGAGGTTCCGCGCAAATACGGGCTGCACGCAACGATGAAGCCGCCCTTTCGCTTGCGGGACGGCCAAACCGTTGACGCGTTGCACGATTCCTGCGCAGCGCTGGCCGCGCGTCACGCGCCGGTCACGCTGGACGGGCTCGAGATCGCGCGTCTGGGCCGGTTTCTGGCCTTGCGCCCCGTTGGGAACACCGATGCCCTGAACGCTCTGGCCGCTGGCTGCGTGCAGGATCTGGATACGTTTCGCGCGCCCGCGTCCGAGGCGGAACTGACCCGCCGCCGGGCGGCAAAGCTGACCCCGGAACAGGACGTCAATCTTGTTCAGTGGGGCTATCCCTATGTGCTGGACGCGTTCCGGTTCCACATCACGCTCAGCGGGCGATTGGACAAAGCCACGCTGACAGACGTCGAAAGCGCACTGGCCGTTCATCTGGCCCCGCTGCTGCCGTCGCCCTTCCAGATCAACGATCTGGCCCTGATGGGCGAGGCTCAGGACGGTCGGTTTCACCTGATCCATCGCTACGCCCTTTCCGGCTGAAGCCGCGCAAGGATTTCGCTGACCGTGTCATCCAAAGCGCCCGAGTTGTCGATCTCGATCACCCGGTTCAGCCCGTCCGGCAGGGACGTTTTGGCCCGGCCCAGACGCTTGGCCTGATCCGCCGCGCTTTCGCGCCCCCGCGCGGCCAGACGCTGTGCAAGCACCTCGGCATCAGCGGTCAGAGAAATCACGATCAGATCGCCAAACACCTTCTGCGCCTGCACCAGCACAGCGCGCGAGAAATTGACCAGCACCGCCTGACAACTCTGTCGCTGTTCGGCGATCCCGGCTGGTACGCCATACAGCAGCCCATGCGCCGGCCAATGCATGGCAAAGGCACCGTCCAGCACCATCTGCTTGAACACCTCGACCGAGACACGGTCGAACTCCTCGCCCTCTTCCCCTTCGGGCCGGGTGATCACCCGCCGCAATCGCTGAATACCCGGCGCGCGCGCCTCCAGCGCCACCATGACGCTGTCCTTGCCAACGCCTGATGGACCCACAACCGCTATGACCGGGGCGAGTGTCATGCCGCCTGTCCGGGCGTGAATGTGGACACATCCACCGCGCGGTCGCAGACCCGATCACGCGCATCAACGTCGTGGAATATCCCAACAATCGCCGCGCCACGCGCCTTGGCCTCATCGATCAAGGACAGAACGGTTTCCCGGTTCTGTGCATCCAGACTGGCGGTCGGTTCGTCCAACAACATCGCCGGATACTCATGCGCGAAGCCGCGCGCGATATTCACACGTTGCTGCTCACCCCCGGAAAAGGTCGTCGGGCTCAGGGACCATAGCCGTTCCGGTATGTTCAGCCGCGCCAACAATCCCGCCGCCTTGTCCAACGCCATCTGCCGATCGCACCCAACTGCCAATAACGGCTCGGCCACTACCTCCAGCGTCGGTACCCTAGGCACAACCCGCAGAAACTGGCTGACATAGCCAAGCGTGTCCCGCCGCAGAGCCAGAATCTCGCGCGGTTCGGCCTGCGCAACATCCAACCCAGCAACCAGAACCGAACCGGACGCGGCCAGATAGTTGCCATAGATCACCCGCATCAAGGTGGACTTCCCAGCACCGGACGCCCCGGTCAGGGCAACACATTCGCCCGGCGCCACCTTCAGCGAAGCCCCTTCCATCACCGGAATGACCGCGCTGCCCTGGTTGTGCAGGGTAAAGCTCTTGCTGACGTCCTTCAGCTCAATCATCACTTCATCTTTTCCCAAATACTCAAACCTGCAGGACGCTGGACACAAGCAACTGCGTATAGGCATGTTGCGGATCGTCCAGCACCTGATCGGTCAACCCGGCCTCGACCACATGCCCGTCCTTCATCACTATCAATCGATCCGCCAGCAGGCGCACCACGGCCAGATCATGGGTGACGATGATCGCGCTCAGGCCCATCTCGCGGACCAACCCGCGCAGCAGGTCCAGCAGACGCGCCTGAACCGAGACGTCCAGCCCCCCGGTCGGCTCATCCATGAACACCAGCCGTGGCCCCGTCACCAGATTGCGCGCAATCTGCAACCGCTGCTGCATGCCGCCGGAAAACGCGGTCGGGCGGTCATCGACCCGAGATGCAGCGATCTCGACCCTGCCCAGCCAGTCAATCGCCTTGTCCCGGATATCGCCATAGTGCCGGTCGCCTACGGCCATCAGCCGTTCACCAATGTTGCCCCCGGCACTGACCGACATGCGCAACCCGTCGCGCGCGTGCTGGTGCACAAAGGCCCAATCAGTGCGACCCAGCATCCGGCGCGCGGGATCCGACATGGTGACTGTGTCCACCGGTCCATCTGCACGGGTGTCAAAGATCACCTGCCCCGTATCCGGCACCAGATGCCCGGCCAGACAGTTCAGCAGCGTGGATTTCCCCGACCCGCTCTCGCCAACAATCCCCATCACCTCGCCGGGGTAGAGATCGAAGCTGACATCTGCACAGCCGATCCGCGTGCCATAGCGTTTCTCGATGCCCTTGACGCTCAACAATGGCACGTTTTGCCCCATCATTCCGCGCCCCAATCCGGAGCAACCGTCTGAGGCTGATAGCTGCCAAACGACCACTCATGCCCTTCTGAATCGCGCGCCCGATAACGGCGCGTTCCGAATTCAGTATCCTCGGGCGGGTAAACAATTTCGGCGCCAGCCGCCTTTGCGGTTTCGAAATGGGCGTCCACATCCTCGACGACCAGATAAACGCCGGGGCTCTGCACCTGCACGGCATCGTCGACCGTGCCCATCATGATGATGCCGTTGCCATATCGCATCTCGCCATGCATCAGCCGACCGTCCTCGCCATCAAAGGCCTGAACAACCTCCAACCCAAACGCACGCTGCAAAAACTCAACCGCAGCCTTTGCATCGACATAGCTGAAATAGGGAACAATCGAAGGCCTTCCTGTCATCTCATCTCTCCTTGCAATTCTGGCTGTGTTTCGCCCAATCGGCCCAAACGGCCCGCCGCGCGGCGCGAGTGGCAGTAATCGGTATCCGAGCATACGAACATCCGGTTGCCCGCATCATCAATGATAACCTCATCCAGATAGCTGTCTTCGGCCCCGCACAGATCGCAGGCGTGATCGGCCTTGGTGGCCTCAAACGGATAATCCTCGAAATCGAGGCTGACGACCTTGGTGTGCGGCGGCACTGCGTAAATCCGCTGCTCCCGCCCGGCCCCGAACAATTGGATCGCGTCCATTTCCAGCTTGGGGTTGTCGAATTTCGGGATCGGCGACGGGTCCATCACATAGCGGTCGGATACTTTCACCGGATAAGCGTATGAGGTCGAAATCGCCCCGTGCTGGCTGATGTCTTCATACAGTTTCACATGCATCAGCCCGTATTCTTCAAGGCTGTGCATCTTCCGCGTTTCGGTCTCTCGCGGCTCCAGAAAGCGCAAGGGTTCCGGGATCGGCACCTGATAGACCAGTATTTGATCCTCGGTCAGCTTGGCCTCGGGGATGCGGTGGCGGGTCTGGATGACCGTCGCCTTTTCCGTCTCTTCCGTGGTTTCAACACCTGCCGTGTTCTCAAAGAACTTTCGGATCGAGACGGCATTGGTGGTGTCATCCGCCCCCTGATCAATCACTTTGAACGTATCATCCGGCGTCAGCGTCGCGGCCGAGACCTGCACCCCGCCCGTGCCCCAGCCATAGGGCATCGGCATCTCGCGGCTGGCAAAGGGCACCTGATAGCCCGGAACGGCCAAACCTTTCAGGATCGCACGGCGGATCATCCGCTTGGTCTGCTCGTCCAGATATGCAAAGTTGTATTCGCTCATGATGCAGTCCTCATGGCTTTTCGAACGGAGAATTGATTTTGTTGGATATTTCTTTCGCGCAGGTCGTGCTTATCCTCGGTGCGCTGGCCTTTGTGATTTACAAAATCCGACTGCCCACGCGAAAACGTCACCATTCTGGTCAAACTCACGGGCATCACGGCGCTGACGGATGGAGCGGCGGTAGCGGCTTTGATGCCGGTGGGTGCGACGGCGGCGGTGGCGGCGACTGATCTCATTCCGCAGCCTCCTTGGGTGTAATGCGTTCTTCCGCCTCGCGGCGCAGTTTGCGCACCAGTTCCAGTTCGGACTGAAAATCCACGTAATGCGGCAACTTGATGTGTTCGAGGAACCCTGTGGCCTGAATGTTGTCTGCATGGCTCAGAACAAATTCTTCGTCCTGCGCGGGGGCACCCAGATTGTCCTCTCCCAACTCCTCCCACCGCAGCGCCCGGTCGACCAGAGCCATCGAGATCGATTTGCGCTCGGATTGACCAAAGACCAGCCCATAACCGCGCGTGAATTGCGGCGGTTCGGTTTTTGAGCCTTTGAACTGGTTGACCGTCTCGCATTCGGTCAGCTCGACCTCGCCAATGTTGATGGCAAAGCCCAGTTCGGGGATGTCCATTTCTACCGCGACCTTGCCGATCCGCAACTCGCCGACAAAGGCGTGGTTGCGCGCGTAACCGCGCTGGGTCGAGTAGGCCATGCCCAGCACAAACCCTTCATCCCCGCGCGTCAGGGATTGCAGACGCAGCGGGCGGTTTGACGGAAACTCCATCGGCTCGCGTGTCAGATCGCCGGGGGTTTCGTCGCTAAGGGGTTCGTCTTGAATGATCCCCTCACCTTTAAGGAACTCAGTGATATGCGGCGTTGGTTGGGTGCGAGCGGCGCCTTCGGGCGCGGCTGGCACTTCGCCGTCAGCAGCCAGTTTGAAATCCAGCAAACGGTGAGTGTAGTCGAAGGTCGGCCCCAGAACCTGCCCACCCGGCGCGTCCTTGAACGTGGCCGAGATACGCCGGTCGCAGGCCATCGCGCCCGTATCGACGGGGTTCGAATAGCCAAAACGTGGCAAGGTCGTACGATAGGCGCGGATCAGAAAGATCGCCTCGATCAGATCCCCGCGCGCCTGTTTGATCGCCAAAGCGGCGAGATCAGGATCGTACAGGGACCCTTCGGCCATGACCCGATTGACCGCAAGGCTCAGCTGTTCCCGGATCTGGTCGAGGCTGAGTTCCGCCACATCGGTCGCGCCGCGCCGTTCCTCGGCAAGCCAGCTATGGGCGTTCTCAATGGCTTTTTCGCCCCCTTTGACAGCGACATACATGACCTAGCCCTCCGCCCTGATCTGCGTACTGCGGGGCACGGCAGCGACCTGTTCGCCGCAGGTCAGAAAGAAATCGCACCCCAACGGGTAGAGTTTCGAATTCGCCTGAAACGCAGCGATGTCGGGCACAGACAGATGCGCCACATCCTTGATGCCGGGACCGGACAAGGTGGCGCCCACCTGTTCCAGAGCCTCGCATTCGACAATCAGAGTGGCCGAGCGATCGGGGTATTCCGGCGTTCCGATACGATAGACATCAAGCGGGGCCAACGCATCCCACGCCCCAACCGCAAAGTCGGCCTCGGGCGCGGGTACCAGCGGTGCGCCGGTGTGAAAAGTCAGCCAGTTGCGGACAGCATCGGTGTCAACAGCCCCGGCCAGATGCAGCTTGGTTTCCGGGTCACATAGCGTCAGAAGCAAGGTTCCGGCGGCCACGGACAGCGGGCTGGGTGGCACGACACCGGTCAGCGGACGGATTTCGCCAGGGCGCGCCATCACCGTCATGGCAGCGCGAAAGGCATGGGCGGCCTGAATCGGTGCGTTGTCGAAGCCGCCCGAGAATTGCGTTTGCGCCGACATCAATCTTCCCCCCGGACCATCGTGAAAAACTCGACCTTGGTTGCGGCTGCTTTGGCAACCCGCGTGTCCTTGGCCGCCTGCATCTGCTGTTTCAGCGGATCAAGGAGTTCGGACCGCAGGGTTGGCGCCGCCGCCGTCTGCATCATCGCATCGATCACCGCCGCCGCCTCGGCCTTGGGTTTCGAGCGTCCCTGAACGTAGCCATGCCCAACCGTGCCGTCCTTCAGAACGACCGAGCAACGCGTCACCGTCATTTCACCCAGGTTGAACGGCGCACCGGTTCCACCCGCGCGTCCGCGCACCATCACGCCGCCGGTTTCGGGCCGACGCAGCCACTCAAAAGGGGGACGGTCCGCAAGATCCTTCCAAAGCGTCAACATCGCATCTTCCGGAGCGCGCGCCAAAAGGCCCATCCACTCTTGCCGGGCAGCCGTCGCGATTTCTGTTTGATGTGTCATCAAAGCCTCTTGGCTGGGTTGTCTATCTATACTATACAACTAGACAAATATTAACGTGCGCGCGCCCGCCGTGCAATCGGAACTCTGTGAATATTTGGTGACATGAGCAAAACGCCGATCTGGAAAAGCATCGCCCTGAGCCTGACGTCGGATATCGCCGAAGGGCGGTATCAAACCGGCGATCGCCTGCCGACCGAGGCGCAGCTGGCGGCAACCCATGGGGTCAACCGCCATACGGTGCGGCGTGCCCTGGCGGATATGGCCGATCAGGGGCTGGTCCACGCACGGCGCGGAGCGGGCGTGTTTGTGGCAGCGCGGCCCACAGATTATCCCATTGGCAAGCGGGTGCGTTACCACAAGAATATCTCAGCCGGCGGCAAGATCCCCGGCAAGAAAATTCTCGCGCTGACCACCCGTGCGGCGGATAAGGCAGAAGCCGAGGCTTTACAGCTTGAACAAGGTGCCTCGGTTCACGTCTATGACGGGTTGTCTTTGGCGGACGGGCAACCCATCGGCCTGTTTCAAAGTGTGTTTCCGGCTGAGCGGTTTCCCGATCTGCTCAAGGCCCTCTCGGACACGCAGTCCGTTACCAAAGCCCTGCAAACCTGTGGCATTTCCGATTACACCCGAATTTCGACCCGGCTGACAGCGCGGGCGGCGACCGCAACACAGGCGCTTCATTTGCGTATGGCAGAAGGGGCTCCAGTCTTGTTTTCCATCGGCATAAACGCCGACCCGGACGGCAATCCTGTGGAATATGGCCGAACCGTTTTCGCCGGCGAGCGTGTGACATTGACCCTGAATGAGGATTGAACCCAAGGGGCTCCCGCCCGTCTTCGACCTCCTGCCGGAGGCCTCATCCCGTTGGGCGTAGCGCCGCGCGCAGCGCGGCGCCGGGCCCAAGGCCGCCAAGGGGGATCGGCGCAGCCGATGCACCAGCGGGCGCGGGAGAGTTTGCCTTTTTCCTATTCGTACTTCTCCAGGAAGGCTTCGGCGCTCAGGGCGCGGAAGTCCGGAAGGGCCGCCCGCAAACGGGCATTGTCCCAATCCCACCAGGACAGGGCCAGCATCCGTTCGGACACCATGTCAGAGAACCGACGGCGTATCTGGGCCGCTGTGACGCCACCAACGATGGTGTAAGGCGCGACATCCTTGGTCACAACGGCACCAGAGGCGACGATCGCCCCATGCCCGATGGAAACCTCGGGCTTGATGATCGCCGCATGACCGATCCAGGTGTCGTGGCCGATCCGCGCCGTCCGGCTGGAGCGGTGGGCAAACCATTCGGCATCGTCCTCTTCGCCGTCCCAATAGTCTGCCGACCGGTACAGGAAATGGTGCAGCGAGGCTTTCTCCATCGGGTGATCCGTTGCCCCGATCCGGGTGAAGCTGGCGATATTGGCGAATTTTCCGATCTCGGCATTGGCAATGTCACAGGTCCGGTCGCAATAGGAATAGTCACCCCAGACCGTATTGGCGAGGCGGCTGCCTGCGCCGATTTCGACATATTCCCCGAACTGGCTGTTACTGATCTGGCAATCGGGATGGATGAACGGCTGATCCGCGCGCAGTCGTGGCATTGTCTCGTCCGTTGTCAGATCAGGGCAGCAGGAAGGGTTTGCGCTTGGGATTGCGCGGTTTGCGTGCCTTCCCAGTCTCACCCTGGATCAGGCGACGCCGCAACCAGCCCGAGAACCAATCCATCAGCATCACCATCAGGATGATCAGGACGATGTAATAGGCGACCTCTTCCCAGTCTTTCTGCGTGATGATCGCTTGGGTCAGCAACAGGCCGATACCGCCGCCCGTGATCGCACCGATCACGGTGGCGCTGCGGGTGTTGGATTCGAGGAAATAGAGAAGCTGGCTCAACAAAACAGGGGTGATCTGCGGGATAACCCCAAAGCGATAGCGCTGCGGCGCGTTTGCACCGGTTGATTGCACGCCCTCAATCTGTTTCTGGTCCACATTCTCCAGCGCTTCCGAGAATATCTTGCCGAAGGTGCCGGTATCCGTCACCAGCATGGCCAAAGCGCCGGTCAACGGGCCGGGCCCAAAGGCGCGGGCCAGAACAACCGTCCAGATCAAGGCGTCCACGCCGCGCACAAAGTCAAAGATACGTCGTGTGGCGAACCGAACGGATTTCAGCGGGTTGAAGTTGCGCGTGGCCAGAAACGCCAGTGGCAGGGCCACGATGGCCGCGCCGAACGTGCCCAGAAACGCCATCAGGATCGTTTCGAATATGGCCCAGGCCACGTCCTGGTGCCGCCACATCTTGTTGGTCCAGAAATCGTTGAAGATCGCCCCGGCTTCGCCGGATGCAGCGCGCCCGGCGAGATCGGAGAATGACTGGCCATAATAGGGACTGTCCAAAGTGAACCAAAACAGCTCCCACCCGGTGAAATACCGAAACACCTCGGCCCGGTTCCGGGTCACGGTCAGGCGACCGGCATCCGTGGTGATCGCCATCCGGTTCTTTGAAACATTGATCCAGTCGGGCACATCACCCGGCGGCAGTTCGGCCTGCACCCCGGCGGATCGGGTCGGCGTGGCGCGCACGGTGCCGTAGCCGGGAATGTCATATTCGATGGTCTCCGAACCAAAACGCACGACATGACCGTCTTCCAGATCGATCACCGTCGTTTCGCCCAGTGTCACCCACTCCGGCGCGTCGCCATCAGGGTAGGCGCCCTTGCGTTCTCCTTCGATGGCGGCTGAGACCTCACCTGTGCGATTGTCCCGCTCGATATGGGTTTTGTAACTATAACTGTCGGCGACCAGAGTTCTGCCGTTTTCCAGGTTCGCCCGCCCTGCCAAACCCGGCACGTCGAAGGCGAAGAACACATAGACAAGATAGACCAGCACCAAAGCCGGAAAGCCGAAATTCACCAGACGTTTTCGGCTGAACAGACGGTCCGCTTCGGCCTTCAGTTCAACAACGGTCAGATCGGTTGCGAAGGTGCTCATACCGAAGCTCCTTTTTCCGACCCGTGGGTCAAGCGGTCGCGCAGCACACCCGAGATCTGGTCCACGACGACAATAGTGACAATGAGAAGAAGGAAGATGGCGGCGGCCTCGTCATAGCGCCCCTGCCCCCAGGACATCGAGTTGCGCAGCTCATAGCCCAGACCACCGGCCCCGACGAAGCCGAGGATGGCCGAGGCGCGGATGTTGATCTCGAACCGCAGCAGGGCATAGCTGACATAGTTCGGCCCGACCTGCGGGATCACACCCAGATACATCCGCTGTGACCAGTTCGCACCGACCGAATGCAGCCCCTCGACCGGTTTCAGCGAGGCGTTTTCATTCACTTCCGAGAACAGCTTGCCCAAGGCCCCAGCCGTATGAATGGCAATCGCGATCATCGCCGGAACCGGACCACCGCCCAGAACAAAGATCAGGACCAGTGCGATCACGATCTCCGGTATCGCCCGACAAATGTCGGCAATGCGGCGGAACAGCGGGATCAGCGAAGGCCAAAGCGCCATGCCCCGCGTCGACATCAGGGCCAGAAACGTTCCTGCGATGGTCCCGATCAGGGTCGATGCTGCGGCGATATTGATGGTCTCGATCAGGGCCGGGAAGAACGTGACCAGATTCTCGGGCATCGCCCCGATCTTCTCCCACGCCTCGGCCAGAACCTCGGACGGGTAATCGAAGATGCGGTGCCAGCCGTCGATAAAGCTGCCCGCATTGCGGCTGTCCGCGGTGCGAAAGCCGGCGACCATCAGCGCCACAAACAGGATCAGAAGGATACCACCATAGACCCGCTTGCGCCGTGTCATCTCGGAATAGTCGGCCCGGATTTGGGCGACGCTGGGGGGCCCTGCGGACAGGTCTGTCATGGAATGCTCCTGAGTGGAAAAACGGGGCCCGGCAGGTACCGGACCCCGATCTTGGAGGATGCAGGCTTAGTTCGACTTCAGCTTGCGTGCTTCGATGATGATTTCGTAAGCGTCATGGGTGATCGGTTCGAACGCTTTGGCCTCACCAGCGGCAACGCCGTAGAAGCATTCACGGTCCTTTTCGGCCAGACCCGCCATCAGCGCAGTCATCTTTTCCTTCACATCCGCAGGCAGAGCGGTACGCAGAACAACCGGGCCTTCCGGGATCGGCTTGGACTGCCAGATCATGACCATGTCGTTCATGTCGATCAGACCCGCATCAACCGCGCGGCGCAGCGCACCCGAGTTGAAACCGTCTTCCCAGTCACCCAGACCGTCGGCCCAGGTCACACCGCCGTCCACGTCACCATTGTTCACCGCCACGATGGTCTGCTCATGACCGCCGGTAAACTTCACTTCACCAAAGTAGTCGCCCGATTCCATGGTCGAACCAGTGGCCTGAGGGATTTCGATGGACGGGATCAGGTAACCCGAGGTCGAGTTCGGATCGCCGAAGCCAAAGGTCTTATCCTTCATGTCTTCCAGCGAGGTGATGCCGCTGTCCTTGCGGGCAAACCCGATCGAGTAGTAGCCGTATCCGCCATCGGTGTTGACCTTGACCAGAACCGGCTCGACCGCTTCGGGGTCGCTCAGATAGGTTTTTGCGTAACCCGATGCGCCCAGCCACGCCATGTCGATGGTGCCGCCCAGCAGGCCCTGAATCACGCCATCATAGTCGGCAGGCGCGAACAGCTTGGTTTCAACGCCCAGTGTTTCTTCGGTGTATTCACGCAGGCATTCGTTGTTGTTCAAGCGGTCCTGAGCGTTCTCACCGCCCAGAATACCAATGCGGAACTCGCTGATGTCGTCAGCCAGGACCGGCGCGGCCAAGGCGGTGGTTGCAGCAAGGGCAGCAATCAGTTTTTTCATCTGTCTCTCTCCAGGTTTTTGTGCCGGCCTTTCATCGGCCGGTCGATGAAAGGGGTCGGGTGGCTTAGATGGTGGCTTCTGCTTCCATCAGGGCCTTCTGGGTGGCGTCCAGAGTGTCGATCTCGGTCGAGGTCGCCTCTTCCGAGAAGCTGGCATCAGCGCCATAGATTTCGCGGGCGACACCGGTGGTCAGTTGCTCGGGCAGGCCGTCGAACACGATGCGACCGTCACGCATTCCCACGACGCGGTCGCAATAGCGGCGCGCCGTGTCCAGCGTGTGCAGGTTGGCGATGACGGTGCGGCCATCTTCCTCGTGGATACGGCGCAGCGCCTGCATCACCACCTGCGCGTTCATCGGGTCGAGCGAGGCGATGGGCTCATCCGCCAGAATGATCTTGGGGTCCTGCATCAGGGCGCGGGCAATGGCCACACGCTGCTGCTGTCCACCCGACAGCGCCTCGGCTCGTTTGGGCGCATGTTCGGCGATGCCCAGACGGTCCAGAATATCGATGGCGCGGTGAATTTCGGCCATTGGATACAGATTGAACATCGTCGCCAGCGTCGAGTGGCGGTTCAACGTGCCGTGCAGAACGTTGGAAACGACATCCATGCGTGGCACCAGGTTGAACTGCTGAAAGATCATCGCGCAATCCGCCTGCCAGGCGCGTTTCTCACGGCCTTTCAGCTGCGTTACATCGCGACCTTTGAACAGGATCTGACCCTCAGTCGAATCCGTCAGACGGTTGATCATCCGCAACAGGGTCGACTTGCCCGCGCCCGAACGCCCGATGATGCCAATCATGCACGGCTTGTCCACATCCAGCGTTGCCGCGTCCACGGCTGTATTCTCGCCAAAGCGCTTGGTCAGTTTCTCGATCCGCAGCACGTGCCACCCCCAATTCGTGTTGGCGGTCAGCTACAGATGCCAGTAAACGGATATGTGTCACTGCGGTGAAAGTTTTGTAACGCCGCACGTCCCACTAGGGCTACCCATCGGGGCAAGGCGCGGGTATACGCGACCGCGACTCTTTTGCTGACACGAGGCCGCCATGAGCTTTGACCGCACCATCAAGATCGCCCCGTCGATCCTGTCCGCCGATTTCGCCAATTTCGGGGCCGAGATTCAGGCCATCGAAGCCCAAGGCGCAGATTGGGTACATGTCGACGTGATGGACGGCCATTTCGTGCCGAACCTCACCTTCGGCCCCCCGGCGGTGAAGGCGTTCCGCCCACATGTGAAAACCGTGATGGACGTGCATCTGATGATCACACCGGTTGACCCCTATATTCAGGCCTACGCCGATGCGGGTGCCGACATCCTGACTGCCCACGTCGAGGCCGGCCCGCACACCCACCGCACCCTGCAGGCCATCCGCGCCGCAGGTATGAAGGCTGGCGTCGCCCTGAACCCCGGCACCCCAGCCGAGGCGGTCGAGCATCTTCTGGACCTGACCGATCTGATCTGCGTCATGACCGTGAACCCCGGGTTCGGTGGCCAGAAGTTCATCGACATGACCGCCAAGGTCCGCAAACTGCGCCAGATGATCGGCGACCGCCCTGTGCATATCGAGATTGACGGTGGCGTTGATCCCAAGACCGCACCACTGGTTGCGGCGGCTGGCGCGGATGTGCTGGTGGCCGGGTCGGCTGTGTTCAAGGGTGGATCAGTGGATCAGCCTGAGGTTTATGGTGAGAACATCCGGGCCGTTCGCGCGGCGGCTGAGGGTGGGTTGTCCTAATTCAGCAGCTTATGGCGGCGGCTGACTGGGTCTGTGCCGAATGGATCCCGGGTCACAAAGTCAGTCGCTATGTAGCCATTCGTGCGCCGCTGACACGGCGTTTTCGGGCCCGGCCACGGGAAGCGGAAACGCTTCTCGGGTATTTTTGTTTCGCGAAGACGATAAGCTCTGACACACGTGTGCAGTGGTGTGGGAAAGACGAAAAAGCACGGGCCAACCAGCCAAAGAAACTCCCATTGTATTTTCTTCCCTGTGCGACATACGCGCGAATGTTGACACGGTCAGCAATCTCGGAGCCTACAGCCATTTTCATCATGGACCTCACAGCGACCCGAGTGTTGCCATCAATCATGCGCAATCCCATTCTGTCGCCTGATAGTTTGGTTGCGCGTTCGTAGGGGAAAAGCAAAATATTGAAGATCAATAGCTTCTCCACACTGTTAATGAAGAATTGCAACCAGCCAAACCGGAAATGTTTAGCTGCCAATGCGCCCACAAATCGCCCCACAATAAATCGCAGTTCGTCCTTAGTGTTTTCGTTCCTCAGAAGCTCGGAATTCAGAAGCAATATCTTGGTGTTGAGAAGCGACAGGATTGATGCATTGTAAGATCCATCCTCATGAACATATGCCTCGACCGTTCGGTTGTAACCAAAAAGCTCCTTCGCTTCTTTGATCGCATCGTTGGCTTCAGGGAAAGACGCCGCTGAAACCTGGACAAAATTGTTCATCCAATGCGCGACAGCCAACCTAAGGCTAAACCACAGCGAGAAAAGGATGATCGGAACCAGCAAAAGAATGGTTCCAAAAGTTGCGACTGTTAGCAGCGCCGTTACGAAACCAAACGGAATCAAAACAAACAAGGTTATGTAAAAGCGTGGAGTCTCAGTAGGATGTCTTAGTTCCTGCATTTCATTTTTTGACAAAGGCATGGGAAATCCCCCACAAAAATCGTGAAAAGTAATAGATTATGAAATTACATCTATTTTGTAAGACGAAATCAACTGTTCAGTCTTTCTACGGAATCGCGGAACCCGGTCGTATTATTGAGTACTATGCGCTAACGCCAAATGTTCGGCGATGACTTTCGCAGCGAAGGGCTCGCCACAAAAAAGGCCGCCCCTTAGGGAGCGGCCTTCTCAATCTCAACGACGAGCCGGGCTGAAGCCTGGCCTACCGATTACTCGATGATCTTCGACACACTACATTTGGTGTGTCTCGGGATCATTGCGTTCAAACAAAAAGGGCGTCCCGAGGGACGCCCTTTCCGTTTGATCATTCGCAAGTGCGAATTATTCAATAATTTTGGAAACGACACCCGCACCGACGGTGCGGCCGCCTTCGCGGATGGCGAAGCGCAGGCCGTTTTCCATCGCGATCGGTGCGATCAGCTCAACGCCGAACGATACGTTGTCGCCGGGCATGACCATCTCGGTGCCTTCGGCCAGGGTCACGGTGCCGGTCACGTCAGTTGTACGGAAGTAGAACTGCGGACGGTAGTTCGCGAAGAACGGAGTGTGACGGCCGCCTTCTTCCTTGGTCAGGATGTAGGCTTCGGCTTCGAACTTGGTGTGCGGTGTAACCGAACCCGGCTTACACAGAACCTGGCCACGCTCAACGCCGTCACGGTCCACACCACGCAGCAGGGCGCCGATGTTGTCGCCGGCTTCACCGCGGTCCAGCAGCTTGCGGAACATTTCAACGCCGGTGCAGGTGGTTTTCGCGGTGTCGCGGATGCCGACGATTTCGATCTCGTCACCAACGTTGATCACGCCACGCTCGACACGCCCCGTAACAACGGTACCACGGCCCGAGATCGAGAACACGTCTTCGATCGGCATCAGGAACGGCTGGTCAACGGCGCGCTCAGGGGTGTCGATGTAGTCATCAACAGCCGCCATCAGTTCCTTGATTTTCTCTTCGCCGATTTCCGGGTTGTTGCCTTCCATCGCGGCCAGAGCCG